>CAVZVY010000006.1:822500-1026569 GCA_963778835.1 uncultured Alphaproteobacteria bacterium | reverse complement strand
ACCATCCAGGGCCATGCCTGGGCGCCGATCTGCCGCGCTCTCGGTAAGGAAGAGTGGATCGAGGATCCGGCGTACAACACCGCCGAAGCTCGCCAGGACAAGATCTTCGACATCTTCGCTTTCATCGAGGAGTGGCTGTCGGACAAGACCAAGTTCGAGGCGGTCGACATCCTGCGCAAGTTCGACATCCCGTGCGCGCCGGTCCTGTCGATGAAGGAAATCGCCAACGACAAGTCGCTCCGCGAGAGCGGCACCGTTGTCGAGGTTGATCATCCGAAGCTCGGCAAGTACCTGACAGTCGGCAGCCCGATCAAGTTCTCGGATCTGAAGGTCGAGGTCACCGCCTCGCCGCTGCTCGGCCAGCACACCAACGAAGTGCTCGCCGACCTCGGCTACAGCCAGGAACAGATCGCCGAGCTTCACGAAGCCAAGGCTGTCTGAGCTCAGGCTCTGACTGATAGAAAAGGGCCGCCGAGAGGCGGCCCTCTTTTGTTTGTCCGTTGGGTAAAGGCACGGAACGCCGTGCCCACCATCTCACCTTAGACACAGCCTCCGCGCTTCACCCTTTCGCAAAGGAAGAAGGCCGACAGGCCGAGCGGGGCTGGGACGACTTTTCCAAGCGTGGTGGTTGGCGAGCGTCCGCAGCCCCACCCCATGCTCGCGGTTCTCGCGACTCGGCCCCCGTGCCGTGGAGGCAAGACGTCAGCCATTCCGCCTCCGTCGACTTCATTAAGGATAGGGATTTAGTCCTTGACATCAAGGCCGCCCGAGAAATAGGAATAAAGACATATTATCTGTGGCGCGGAGACAGGCATGGGGCAGTTTTCCGAGGTTCAAGAGAAGCTCCTGCTGCTCCGCCTGGACATACGCGGCCTGATGGCGACCGCACGCCTTGATCCTCCGGCTCTAGGCCTCGTCGAACGCCACAGCGCAACGAGCCGACAGCTTGGCCTCACCGTCCGCGACCTTCACCACGCGCTCCGGGCACTCGACCGAAAGGCGAATTTCGACCCAAACCAGCCGCGGGAGCCGGCCGGAAATTCAGACGGTGGGCAATGGACAAACTCGGGAGGCAGTGCGGGAACGACGCGCCTGCAAACCGGGCGGGCCAGTTCGGACGCGCCGCCGCCGGACTCAGGCGATCAGCCGCCGCTTCGGGTGACGATCGAGGCCCGGCCTCGCGACGAAAGCCGGCTCGACATCGATCAGCTGGGCGATCCCGAGGAGGGCATCCCGCCGACGCTTCGGGAAGAGCCCGAAATACCGGCCGAAAAGCCGCCGACGACGCGAGCTCGCAATACGATTGCGAAGACGGTCTCGCGATGGGGATTGGCGCTGCTCCGTCTGCATCCGCACATTCGGATCACGTTAACGATAGGCCATTGGCTCTTTGAGGAACTGAGCCCGCTCATCCACGCCTCCTGGGACGAGCCGAAATCGCTTGAAGAGCTGCAGTATAATGTCCGGAATCCGCAAGACGGTTATGACATCCACCATATCGTGGAGAAAGAAGCAGCCAGGAAAGCGGGCTTTCCGGAAGAGTGGATCGAAGGGCCGGATAATCTCGTCAGAATTCCGAGGTTAAAGCATTGGCTGATAACGGCCGAGTATAGCGACCAGCGGCGGGCGTTGATGCCGCTCTACGGACACCTCGACCCGCAGGTTCGCCTCAAGGCGATCAGGGCGACGTTGGCGGTTGCGCCGGAGGAGGCTCGCCGACAGCTCGAAAAGCTGGCCGCATCCGGCGAACAGCCTCAGTCCGGCCAAGCCGGCATGGCGATCTACTATCTCGATACGGGGATGATCAATCCGACCTGACCACCGGCCGAGATATCCAAAGGCCCGCGCAGGCCCTCACCCGGCTCGCCTCCGGCGACTCGACCTCTCCCGCTTTGCGGGAGAGGCGAGAACTCAGAGCTCGACCGTGTTGGTCAGTGTGCCGATGCCGTCGATCGTGATCTCGACCGTGTTTACCGGCTCCTTCATCGAGCCGACGCCGACCGAGGTGCCGCATTCGATCAGGTCGCCGGGATAGAGCGTCATGTCGTGCGAGAGCAGCGACACCAGCTTGGCGACCGGGAAGATCATGTCGGCGATCGGGTAGTTCTGGCGCTCCTGGCCGTTCAGGACCGTCTTCACCACCAGCGTCTCCGGCTTCACATCGGTCGCAATAACCGGGCCGAACGGGCCGAAGCCGTCATAGCCCTTGGCGCGCGCCCATTGCGGGAAGGTCGGGTCCTTGGTGATGATCGCCGCCGCCGTGATGTCGTTCACGCAGGTGTAGCCGAAGATGTGCGAGGCGGCCTCCTCCTCGGAGACGCGTGTCGCGGTCTTGCCGATGACGATGCCGAGTTCGCCCTCGAACACGACCGGGCCCTCATAGCCCTTCGGCTTCTTCACCACCGCGCCGGGCGTCGTCACCGACGAGATCGACTTCAGCAGGAACAGCGGCTCGGCCGGCTCGGCGACGTTGAGCTTGGCGGCGAGCGCGTGAAAATTGTTCCACATCGCGATGATCTTCGTCGGCTCGGTCGGCGCCAGCACCGACACCGACGAGAGCGCGACAGTCTCGCCTGTCGGCTTGGCGCCGTCGAACATATTGCCGGAATGGACGGCGATGTTGTCGCCGTCGAGCGTTCCGAACGCCGTCTTACCCTGATGGGTGAAACGAACCCATTTGGCCACTGGCGTGTCCCCCTTGAACTGTTACGCGGTCAGACGCCGCCGACCTGGAAGATGCGGAGCAGATTGGTCGTGCCCGACTGTGCGAAGGGCATGCCGGCCGTCACCGCCATGATGTCACCGTCTTTGGCAACGCCGTTCGACTTGGCGACTTCGGTCGCGAAGGCGACGATCTCCGACACCTTCTCGATGTCGCGGATGACGACGGGGGTGACGCCCAGACGCACGACATGCGACGCGCCGTCTCGATGCTCGGCGTCAGGGAGAAGATCGGAACGAGCGGGCGCTCGCGGGCGGCGCGCAAGGTGGTCGAGCCCGACGTCGTGTAGGTCGCGGCGGCGGTCAGCGGCAGCACGCTCGCAACGGTGCCGAGCGAGGCGCAGATCGCGTCGGCGATCGTGGCGCGCGAGCCCGGATGCGAGTTGATGATCAGGCGCTTGTATTCCGGATCCTTCTCGACGTTGGCTACGATCTTGCTCATCATCGTCACCGCCTCGATCGGGAACTTGCCCGAGGCGGATTCGGCCGAGAGCATGACGGCGTCCGCGCCCTCATAGACGGCGGTCGCGACGTCCGAGGCCTCCGCGCGGGTCGGCGTCGGCGAATGGATCATGCTTTCCAGCATCTGGGTCGCGACGACCACCGGGCGGCCGTACTGGCGCGACAGCTTGATCATGCGGCGCTGCACGGCCGGGATCTCTTCCGGCTGCATCTCGACGCCGAGATCGCCGCGGGCGACCATGATGGCGTCGGAGGCCTCGACGATCTCTTCCAGAACGTCGACGGCGGCCGGCTTCTCGATCTTCGACATGATCAGCGCGCGGTCGCCGATCAGCTTGCGGGCGTCGTGCAGGTCCTGCGCGGTCTGGACGAAGGAAAGCGCGACCCAGTCGGCGCCCATGCCGAGACCAAATTCGAGGTCGCGGCGGTCCTTCTCGGTGATGACGTCGAGCGGCAGGACGGCGCCCACGACGCTGACGCCCTTGCGCTCGGACAGCACGCCGCCGGTGATGACCTTGCCGACCGCGTAATCCTTGCCGTGCTCCTGCACCTCCATGCGGATCTTGCCGTCATCGAGGAGAAGCTGCACGCCCGGGCGAGCGGCGGCGAAGATTTCCGGGTGGGGGAGGTAGACGCGGCTGACATCGCCCGGCTTCGGATCGAGGTCGAAGCGGAACAGGGTGCCGTTCTGCAGCGTGACCGGGCCGTCGGCGAAGGTGCCGACGCGGAGCTTCGGGCCCTGCAGGTCGAGGAGGATGCCGATCGGCTTGCCGGTTTCCTTTTCCAGCGCGCGAATGGCCTCGAAACGGGCGCGATGGTCATCGTGAGTGCCGTGGCTCATATTGAGACGGAACATGTCGACGCCGGCTTCGAACAGGGCACGGAGCTGTTCCGGGCTCGAGCTTGCCGGGCCGACGGTAGCAACAATCTTGGCTTTGCGATCACGCATGCGATCTCGCGGGGTCCCGACCCCGCCTCCCTTCTTTAGTCAGTGATAAGGATGGCGCGGAAGTCGTTGACGTTGGTCAGCGTGGGTCCCGTCGTCACAAGGCTGTCGAGCGCGGAAAAGAAGCCGTAGCCGTCATTGTCCGCGAGCTTGAGTTTGGCGCTGACGCCCTTGTCGGCGGCGCGCGAAAGAATGTCGTCGAGCGCGATCGCGCCCGCATTGTCCTCGCTGCCGTCGATGCCGTCGGTGTCGGCCGCGAGCGCGTGGACGCCCTTCAGGCCGTCGAGCGCGACGGTGAGCGCAAGAAGGAATTCGGCGTTGCGGCCGCCGCGACCCTTGCCGCGCACGGTGACCGTGGTCTCGCCGCCTGACAGCAGCACGCAGGGCTTCTTCGCCGGCTGATCGTATTGGACGACCTGACGGGCAATACCGGCCATCACACGCGCAACCTCCCGGGCTTCGCCCTCGATGGCGTCGCCGAGAATGACGGGCGTCAGGCCGGCCTGACGGGCAACCTCTGCCGCCGCTTCCAGCGACATCTGGGGCGTTGCGACCATCTTAAGGCTCGCGCGCGACAGCTTCGCGTCGCCGGGCTTGATGCTTTCGCCGACGCCGCGCTCAAGATGCTCGATCGCCGCGCGCGGCTCTTCGATCTTGTATTTGCGGACGATCGCGAGCGCGTCGGCGAAGGTGGTACGGTCCGGAACCGTCGGGCCGGAGGCGATGACCGACGGATCGTCGCCGGGAACGTCGGAAATCAGCAGGGAGACGACGGTCGCGGGATAGGCCGCGGCGGCGAGGCGGCCGCCCTTGATTGCCGAGAGATGCTTCCTGACGCAGTTCATCTCGTCGATCGATGCGCCGGAGGCGAGCAGGGCCTTGTTGAGCGCCTGCTTGTCGGCGAGCGTCAGGCCCTCGGCCGGAAGCGCCATCAGCGCGGAGCCGCCGCCCGAGATCAGGGCGATGACGAGGTCGTCCTCGGTCAAGCCCTGAACCTTTTCAAGGATGCGGCGCGCGGCGGCTTCGCCCGCGGCGTCAGGCACGGGATGCGAGGCCTCAACGATTTCGATCTTGTCGCAATGGACGGCGTGGCCGTAGCGGGTGACGACGAGACCTTCGAGCGGTCCCTGCCAATTGTCCTCGACGGCCTTGGCCATAGCGGCCGAGGCCTTGCCGGCGCCGATCACGATGGTGCGCCCCTTCGGGAGCGGCGGCAGATGCTGCGGAACGATGACCGACGGCAAAGCCGCTGCGACCGCTGCGTCGAACATCGCGCGCAGCGTCGCACTCGGAGCGGAATTGGACTTGATCTGAGCTTGGACTTGGCCCGGTGCCATGGAGACCTTCCACCAGGGGAGCCGCCTTAGTGGCGGAAATGGAAATGTTTTTCAACCGGCCTCATACGAAAGGCCGAGTATGTCGCGGAGGCCCCTTTTATCAGCCTCTTCCGCGATAGGAAGGGACCCCTTGGTCGGGCACCCAGGTGCCTTCCGGAACCGCTCCGAACTGCCAGAAGACATCGATCGGTATCCCGCCGCGCGGATACCAGTAGCCGCCGATGCGCAGCCAGCGCGGCTTCAGCGTCTCGACGAGCTTCTTGCCGATGCCGACGGTGCAATCCTCGTGGAAGGCGCCGTGATTGCGGAACGAGGTGAGGTAGAGCTTCAGCGACTTCGATTCGACCAGCCAGGCGTCGGGCACGTAGTCGATCATCAGATGCGCGAAATCGGGCTGGCCGGTGACCGGGCACAGCGAGGTGAATTCCGGCACGGTGAAGCGGGCGACGTAATCGGTGTCCGGATGCGGATTGGGGACGCGCTCCAGCGTCGCGGCGTCGGGAGACGAGGGCGCTTCGGCGGCGCGGCCGAGCTGGGTGAGAGTTGTGGTGTCGGTGGTCATCGGGATCCATCACTGGCGTTGATTGTAGAAACCCGAAGACCGCCGCGATCTCAAGCTGTCCGGACGAAACGTGGGCGTCCGGACAGCGGAAACTTACGAGGCGGAGCTCTTTCCCGCGTCGGGCTTTTCCGTGTCGTCTTCCTCGTACTCGAACATCTCGTCGAGAGCGTCCTGGATGGTTTCCACGTCGTCGACGGAGGCGGTGAACGTAAAAGTCGCCCCATCGCCGGTCTCGAACGTCATTTCGATTTCGTCCTCGCTCTTGGCGTCGATCTGCAGGCTGGTGAATTTGGCCATGACGGTCTCGGTGTTCTCTGTGTTGCGGTGTGACGTCGAGCGACAGTGAGCCGACAACGTTGCAGAGTTATGGCCGTTCCCGGGCACCGATGAAACGGCGAATGTGTGCCGCGTCCCGCTACCGTTCGACCCTGGCTGCATCGCACGCGCGCCGCGCCATGCGCCGGCGCGGGCTGGACACGAGCCGAGCGGGGCCCACATGATGGCTCAGCCGTGTGACGACGCACGACATAAAGAAAAACGGCGTATCGGCAGGCATACAGGGCTTCGGTCCCGCCGGCGTATCGTTCAACGACGCCCCGCCACCGGACTTTCCTGCCGACAGGCTGCGTTTCGCGGCGTGTTTCGGGAGGAACAACAATGAACAAGGCCGAATTTTCTCGCAGCGCGAAATCGCCGTTCTCCAAGCGATACGGCAATTTCATCGGCGGCAAGTGGACCGATCCGCTATCCGGCAAGTACTTCGACAACCCGTCACCGGTGAACGGCCAAGTGCTGTGCGAGGTTGCGCGGTCCGACGCGCAGGACATCGAGGCGGCGCTGGACGCAGCGCATGCGGCCAAGGAAGCCTGGGGACGCACCAGCGTCGCCGAGCGGGCTCTGATGCTCAACCGCATCGCCGACATCATGGAGGACAATCTCGATCTCCTGGCC
The DNA here is from genome assembly GCA_963778835.1 of uncultured Alphaproteobacteria bacterium. Classification (GTDB taxonomy): domain Bacteria; phylum Pseudomonadota; class Alphaproteobacteria; order Rhizobiales; family Methylopilaceae; genus Flaviflagellibacter. The sequence goes on along the minus strand of CAVZVY010000006.1, from coordinate 1,019,590 downwards.
AATGCGGAGACCTGGGACAACGGCAAGCCGATCCGCGAGACGAAGGCGGCCGACCTGCCGCTGGCGATCGACCATTTCCGCTATTTCGCGGGCGCCATCCGCGCGCAGGAGGGCGGCATATCGGAGATCGACCACGACACGGTTGCCTATCATTTCCATGAGCCGCTGGGCGTCGTCGGCCAGATCATTCCCTGGAACTTCCCGCTGCTGATGGCGGTCTGGAAGCTCGCGCCGGCACTCGCGGCGGGCAATTGCGTGGTGCTGAAGCCGGCCGAACAGACTCCGGCCTCGATCCTCCTCTTGGTCGACCTGATCGGCGACATCCTGCCGCCGGGCGTGCTGAACGTCGTCAACGGCTTCGGGCTTGAGGCCGGCAAGCCGCTGGCGTCTTCGCCGCGCATCGCCAAGATCGCCTTCACCGGCGAGACGACGACCGGCCGGCTGATCATGCAGTACGCCAGCCAGAACCTGATTCCGGTCACGCTGGAACTCGGCGGCAAGTCGCCGAACATCTTCTTCAAGGACGTGATGGCCGAGGACGACGATTTCTTCGACAAGGCGCTCGAAGGTTTCGCCATGTTCGCGCTCAACCAGGGCGAGGTCTGCACCTGCCCGAGCCGGGCGCTGGTCCATGAGATCGATCTACGACCAGTTCATGGAGCGTGCGCTCAAGCGCGTCGAGGCGATCGTCCAGGGCGATCCGCTCGACCCCGCCACGATGATCGGCGCGCAGGCCTCGACCGAGCAGCTCGAGAAGATCCTGTCCTATTTCGACATCGGCCGGAAGGAAGGTGCCGAGGTGCTGACCGGCGGTGAGCGCAACATGCTGCCGGGCGATCTGGCCGGCGGCTATTACGTCAAGCCGACCGTGTTCAGGGGCAACAACCAGATGCGCGTCTTCCAGGAGGAGATCTTCGGGCCGGTGGTGTCGGTGACGACGTTCAAGGACGACGACGAGGCGCTGGCGATCGCCAACGACACGCTCTACGGCCTCGGCGCCGGCATCTGGAGCCGCGACGCCAACCGCTGCTACCGGTTCGGCCGCGCCATCCAGGCCGGCCGCGTGTGGACCAACTGCTACCACGCCTATCCGGCGCACGCGGCGTTCGGCGGCTACAAGCAGTCCGGCATCGGCCGCGAGAACCACAAGATGATGCTCGACCACTACCAGCAGACCAAGAACATGCTGGTCAGCTACAGCCCGAAGAAGCTCGGCTTCTTCTAAGACGAACGGGCGGCGGCGCGATCGGCGCGCCGCCGCCCCATTCAGCGATGGTGCGATGCAATGGCGGACAAGGTGACAGCGACACCGGCGGCGCTCGGCCTGCTGGAGGAGATCGTGGCCGATCACGGCCCGGTGCTGTTCCACCAGTCGGGCGGCTGCTGCGACGGGTCGAGCCCGATGTGCTACCCGCAGGGCGACTTCATCGTCGGCGACGCCGACGTGCTGCTCGGCCATATCGGCGGAATGCCGTTCTATATCGGCGGCCCGCAATACGAGATGTGGAAGCACACCGACCTGATCATCGACGTCGTGCCGGGACGCGGCGGCATGTTCTCGCTGGATAACGGGCGGGAACGGCGGTTTCTCACGCGCTCGGAGGTATGTGCCGTACCGGTGGCGGGTAACGCGGCGGAGTGAGCTGAGCTCGGGAACGATAAAAGCTACGGATGTCAGCGATCTGCTGGGTGCTCAGGTTATCGAGCGTCGCAGTAATCACTTCACGCGCGCGGCGATTCTTCTTTCGAGAATTGAAAGGCGATACGGCACCAGCTGTAATATAGCCGCGCCTCCCATGAAAAGACACAAGCAAGACACTTTGTGCGCCAGCTTATATTTGGGTTCTTCAGCTCAACGATATCTAGGATTGCTCGCCTCGGCGGAATCGCCTGACGAAGAGAGAATTTCCAGCAGCTAACCCAGGACGGTGCTTTGTCCCGATGACCCGCAGCAAGGCGACGAAGTTTCTTCTGCACCGCAGCTCGCGTTCCGCGAGCTGGATGGCGAACGGCCGCATCGTGACAATACACTGGCTCGACACCGGCGCTCACGGCTCTCAAAGACCATTCTGAGTCACCTCCCGACTTCAGCTCTTCGTCGAATAGGCCCACTGATCTGAAGGTCGACGCCGGCACAAACATATTCGCGGTCATAGCGTAGTTGGCTTCGTGAATGTTCCGATGCTGCTGAAACGTCGCGACCTGATCGTAGACTTCGACGGCGGTGAATTGACTGGAATTCGAGAACACCTCGATGCGACCGCCCACAAAGATATTCCTGGGGGATGAAACGATGAGATTCACTCCCGTTTCCAGCCAGTTGGGCTCCGGCTGACAATCAGCATCTGTAAACGCAAGGATCCTGCCGCGAGCCACTCTGACGGCAGCATTTCGCGCCGCATATGATCCTGGTCGAGGCACGGTAATCAGGCGAGCGCCAAAGGAACGTACCAATTGGTCCGGCGGTCGGTCCGATCCATTGTCGGCTACGATGATCTCGTACTTCTCACTGGGTAGGGTCTGCGAATTGAGCGCCTTCAGGCAGCTGGCGAGACGCGGCTCGTCGTTCCAGACAGGAACGATCACGGATACATCGATGCCAGTTTCGACCATGGGACTACCTCCCCGTTAGTCCCGCTTCGAACTAAGGCGAAAATTTGAAATTCGACAAATTCATTCTTCAGTTTTATTTGCCGTCACGCGTAACAACGTTTTGTTGGCGGTTTGTTGCGCAATGAACAAAGATTAGGCAGATGATGGTTTCCGTGGAAGAAGCCACTGCGCTGGATTTTTACTACGGTCTTTCTACGGCCCTGATCTGACCTGACGTTAAGGAAGGCGAACGCCTTGGCTTGGACTTACCGCTCCGCTCAACTTCGGCCACATTATTGCCGCGTCCTTGGGTACAAGTGAATTCGGCTTGAAACGGGGGCTTACTGATGCGGGTAGCCTTCTTCACGAACCACTTTCCCGTCGCTTCGGAAACGTTCATCGCGAATACGGCGGTGGGCCTGATCGATGCCGGCCATGATGTTGACCTGTATGGCCTGTTCGGAAAGTCCGCATCGACCGCTCGCCATGCGCTTGCCGAGCAGCGCGGCTTGTTATCGCGAGCATTCTCGCCGCGCTTTCCCAAGAGACGTGAAATCGTACGCCGCTGGTGGGAAGCTCCCCGTGCGTTCGCTCGCATCACGCAGACTTCGGGACTTCGGGCTGCGACGAGCGGACTAAACCTTCTTGTCCATCGGCATCGCGGTCTGGTGATGCGCGCGCTTCATGAAGTTGAAGCGTTTCAGTCCAGCGGGCGTTACGATGCCTTGCATTGTCATTTCGGGACGCTGGCCGAGCCGGTTCTGCGGCACCGGCGGGCAGGAGGTTTGCGTGGCCCGCTCATCGTCCATTTTCGTGGCCACGACATCAGCTCGCATGTCGCCGAAGTGGGGCCGCGCTGCTACGATCGGGTCTTCGGCGAGGCTGAAGCCTTCATCGCCAACTCAGCATTTTTCCGCGAGCGTGCGATCGCTCTTGGCTGCCCGGCGGACAGGATCACGGTTGTCGAATCCCCGGTCAATTTGGAGATTTTTCCGCTTACGCCACGTACGCTCCGGCCCGGGCAACCCATACGCATTCTGACGGTTGGACGGCTCGTCGAAAAAAAGGGAATTGCCTACGCGATCGAAGCCGTCGGATTGCTGCGCGATCGGGGCTTTGCCGTCGAGCATCGGATTATCGGCGAAGGCGTAGAGCGCCAAAGGCTCGAAGCGCTGATCGACGCTCTCGATCTCGGCCAGATCGTCACTCTGTTGGGCGAGCGGTCGCAGGAAATGATCGCAAGCGAGCTCGCGCAAGCGCATTTGTTCCTGGCCCCTTCGGTGCACGCGGTCGATGGCGCGGCCGATGCCGCGATCAACACGATCAAGGAGGCGATGGCGAGCGGCGTGCCCGTCGTCTCGACCCGGCATGGTGGAATTCCCGAGCTCGTTGAGCATGGGATCTCGGGACTGCTGGCGCCCGAGCGCGACGCGGCAGCCCTTGCCGACCATCTTCAAACACTCATCCGTGCGCCTGAGAGCTGGCCCCGCTTTGCTGAAGCGGGGAGAGCAGCTGTCGAGAACCGTTTTGGGCTCGCTCTCATCGCACGACAGGTCCTCGATATCTACGCGATCGCTGCGGAGCGCCATCACTCGCGAGGCGCAACACTGGGAGAGTCACGATGGATGCATTGGAACAAGCCAAGGTCACTCTGATCGTCACGCCGCGCGAGCGTTTCGGTGTCGCGCGTGAGTCATTGCAGAGCATTTTCGATCATACGACGGTCCCCTTCGACTTGATCTATGTGGATGCGGCAGGGCCCAAGGACCTTTCAGCGTGGATTGCGGAACAAGCCAAAGCCCGTGGCTTCCAGCATCTGTCCTTCCCCCGCATTCTGGCGCCGAACGAGGCGCGGAACGCCGGGGTGCGGCGCGCAAAAACGCCCTTTGTCGTATTCATCGACAATGACGTGATTTGTTCGCCGAACTGGATCGAACCGCTGATCGTAAGCGCAGAGAGCAGTGACGCCGATGTGGTTGCCCCGCTCACCTGCCAGGGCCTGCCCGTGCATACCGAAATCCATCAAGCAGGCGGCCTTTTCACCAAGGATATCGAGAGCTTTTTCGCCGCTCCCCGTGGGGAAAGAATTATCGACGAGGTGATGCACCATCAGGGCCGGAAGATCGACGACATTCCAAAACAGTTGGTCGAGACCCAGTGCTGTGAGTTCCATTGCGTGCTCGTTCGACGATCGGTTTTTGACCGGATTGGCGAGCTCGACATCGAGATGCTGGCTACGAAGGAGCATCTCGATTTTTGCATGAGCGTGCTTGAACATGGTGGGACGGTGCTGCTCGAGCCGCGCTCGGTGGTGACCTATCTCTTCCCCAACCGATTGCGGCCGATCGCGCCGCGCGACTGGCCGTTTTTTCTCGTGCGCTGGTCGAAAGCGTGGCAGCTCCGCAGTCTCGATCGGTTCAAGGACAAATGGGGGTTGAAGCCTGACCAGCCTTATTTTGCGACGCGGGCAGGTATGCTGACCTGGCGATACAAGGAAGGCGTGGTCAAACCGCTCGTCAAGAAACTGCCAGGGATCAATCGGAACCGTTTTCTCAGCAGAGCGACGGGCGTGTTTGTTGCGCCGTTCGTTTCCGCCGCCGGCGCAGCGATGACCGCACGCGCCGACCGCCTACGACGCTTGAATCCAGAGCTTTGACGTGACGCAATCTGCGTCGCCGGTCGATCGCACGATCGCCAGCGTTCTATGGCTGCTGATTGGGCGGTGGAGCCAGTTCGCGCTCAGCCTTGTCACGCTGACTGTCATGGCGCGGTTTCTCGGTCCCGAAGTCTACGGGCTTTATGCGCTGTGCTATGTCGCCGTCGGACTGGGCGATGCGCTGGTGAACGGCGCGTTTGCCGAAGCGCTGATTCCGCGCAGAGCCCTAGAGCGCCATCACGAGAACGCGGCCTTTGCAATGTCGCTCATGCCTGCGGTCGCGCTTGCCGCGGCTATGATCCTCGGGGGGCGGGCGCTGGCCGATCTCTTCGATTCCTCCGAGCTGGCGGTGGTTCTTCCGGCAATGAGTGGTGTCGTCGTTCTTGCAGCGATCGGCGCTGTGCCGGCGGCACTGCTCGAGCGCGAGATGCACCATCGCAAGCTCGTGATGATCGACAATAGCGCGGGAATGATCGCAAGTTTGACAGGCATTGGACTTGCGATCGGCGGCTTCGGTGTTTGGAGCCTGGTCGCGATGGAGACCATCCGTGTCTTTGTACGCAGCACGGTATTAATGCGCGTTGCGCGCTGGGTGCCGGGATTTACCACGAGCCGCTCAGCCATTGCGGATATCTGGACTTTTGGGCGGAAGGTCGTAGCGATCAGGCTGCTTCAGTATGTCGACAGGATGACTCCGGTCACGGTCCTGGGCCTTGTGCTCGGCGAAACTGCCGTCGGCTATTACTCGCTGGGCTGGCGGATCTATGAGCAGATCCAGCGCGTACTGGTCGCGCCCATGGCCAATGTCGCGATGCCGGCCGCCGCTTTGGCCCAGGATGACCTGCCGACGCTCCGTGCGATCCTCGAAGGCGCGACAAGAGCGACGAGCTCAATCGCATACCCGGCCTTTATCGGCGCCGCCGCTATCGCGCCCGTCGCCGTTCCATTTCTGTTCGGAAGCCAATGGGGCCCCGCCGTTCCCGCGGTTCAGATCCTGCTGCTGATTGGCATCAGGAGCGCTATTTCCGCCTTCAACGGGGGCGTCATGCGCGGGCTCGGCCGCCCGGATCTTCAACTTGGCATGCTTGCGGTGGGTGCCACGGCGACGCTGCTGATGGTTCCGATTGCCGCGCCTTACGGTATTGCCGCCGGTAGGCGGTGCAATCCTGGCGCGCAGCCTTTTGACGTGGCCTATTGGCGCTGCCCATATTCAGCGATTGACCGGGCTACCGGCCTGGACGCAGGCGCGCGTGGGGGTCGAGGCGCTCATCGCGGCGTGTGTCATGGGGGCCTTCATCCTCGGCCTTCAGCAACTCTTTGTCTGGACGCCGTGGGTGATGATCTCAGCCTCGGTGTTGGGGGGCGCTCTCGTTTATTTCGGTTGCTTCGCCGCCCTGGCGCCCGCCACAGCCAGCGCAGCTCTCCGCGCAAGCAAAGCATTTGCAGCAGGCGATCGGCCCCGGGCCAAATCAATCCTTCGAGGATTGGCGCTCAAACAGTGATGCTTCAATCGAAGAGCCTGTAACACCGCGAACGCGGCGAGAACTTGTGACGCTTCAGAGGCCTGTCGGCGTTCGCGAGCTGCTTCGAGGCCGCGGAGGCCCGCCGCCCGCGAGATGTGGAAACGTCCGCCGCGACACATGCCGCACATTTCTGGCTCGACATAACCACAGAATGACCCATCCGACGCCCGACTTCTAACCGCGTTCGGCGTGTGAGGTGTCGGGGTGGTCGCTAGTGACCATGACCGAGGAAGGGAATCCCCATGCGCATGATCGCAATTCTGGCAGCGGGTGCCACTCTCGCCGTCGCCACGGTGGCCAACGCGCAAGCGCCATCCGCGCAGCAGCCATCGGTGCAGCCTCCTACGGCCGCGCCGACATCTCCCCCTGCGGCGGCCCCGACGATCCAAAGTATCGATATTGTCGATGTTAATGAGCTGCCTGAATCCACACAGACGCAGGTCAACAAAGTGGTGGCACAGCGCAGCGACGCCGATCTTCAAAAGTTGCGCGCTTCGATCGACGCCTCCCCCAAGATCAAATCTGAACTCGAAGCCAAGGGCCTGACCTCGGCCCAGGTCATCGTTGCCAGCCTAGGTCCGGATGGCACGCTGACGCTGGTCACCAAGAAGGCCAGCTGATCTGGCGGTGGCGGACTTGTCCGCCACTTTCCACCCCCTGCCCCCGTGCTGAGATCCGAGATCCTAGCGATCAAGCTTGTGAAGTCTTCCGGCAGCCTTGCGAGTGACCGCTCGCGGCGCAAATCGCGCAAGCACGATTCCCAAAGTGTTGAAGAAGCCCGGGATAACAACGGCTCTGTTGGCGCGATATCCGGCGTGCCCGACGCGCGCGACCCAAGCGGGATCGGCCGCGTTCTTGAAAAGTTTGGCGCGTTCCAGGCCAGCAACCCTGGCAAATTCGGTCGCGACCGGGCCGGGGGCGATTGCCGAGACGTGGACGCCATAAGGCAGCGCCTCCTCATGCAGCGCCTCCGACAGCGACAACACGAATGCCTTGGTGGCTGCGTAGACCGCCGTATGCGGCCCGCCCTGGAACGCCGCCATTGACGCTACATTGAGGATACCGCCGGTCCTTCGCTCTATCATGCCCGGCAGGAACAGCCGCGACAGAGCAGTCAGGGCGCCGACGTTCACCTGCACCATTTGGTCCAGCCGGTCGGCCGGCAGTTTATGGAAATGGCCTTGCAGGCCAAAGCCCGCATTGTTGACCAAAGATTGGATCTGGATGCCCTCACTCGCGAGGCGGTCAAATAGCGCCTGCGGAGCCGACGGATCGGACAGATCGAGAGCAATCGTCATCACCGGCACGCCGTGCGCCGACTGCAGCTCGGTCGCGAGCGCATCCAGCCGGTCCTTCCGCCGAGCGACAAGGACCAGACTATCGCCGTCGCCGGCAAACAGTCGAGCGAACTCGACGCCGATGCCGGCCGACGCTCCGGTGATGAGCGTCCAGTGCCTCTCGGTCATACCTATCCGTCCATCCATGTATGACGGAGTTCGTCGCCGTCTGGTGGCTGGTCTACCCGCCTTTTGACTCGAATCGCCATAGGGTTGGGCGCGGCGCTCAATTAAATAACGGCGGTCTGCGGCGCTTGAGGCGAACGCTGAGAGCGCGTGTCTGGTGTCTTTGGACATGAACCCCGGATGAACCGCAGTCTCAGAAGCAGTTCATTCCGCTTCGACTAGTTTCTCGCCATGAGGGTGGACTGTTTTGCCGCGACTGCGGCCCTGGAGGCGAGATGCGCGCGATACTAGAGCAACTGCTCGAAGAAGGCGTGATCGATAGCTATGACATCGATGATGAAGGAGAACGCCTGACCGTCACCATTGAGAACTCACCATCGCTCAAGCGTAGTGCGCAGCCGTTTTCGCACTGCTCGAGGAGACCAGGCGGCACAGAGCGCCGTCGTGCTTGTTCGCCACACGCCTGTGCCGACAGAAATACGCCAATTGTCCCGGGTTTAAACGGCAGCCGAGCAACCGGACGACTACGAACCTCAGCCGGCGCTGAAGGAAGCGTGGCTTTAGGTCGAGCATATTTCCCGCGGTTTTTGCGTCCAACCTAATGCTGCTGCTTGAGGCGATTGCCGGTGAGCGGCCTGCTTCGCCCGGTTTCCGCAGATCGCCATGCTGCACCACCGCGCGCATGTGACCTCGCGTGTGGTCGGCGAACATCAGCGTGCAGGCGGGGCCCTCGCAGGCTTTCACATGAGAGAAGTCCTCGGTGCAGACAAGCTGCGCCAGCGCCTCGCCGATCGGTAGCAGAAGGGCTTCCGGAGTTCGCCATCGGCGAACCATCTGAAGCTGGAGAGGACCGTTTGCGCCCGCTGGGACGATCCGCCTGAAAGAGTTCGTCGCGCTCCAGCAGGCGATTGAGCGGATCGAGCTGGGCAATATCCCCGGGAGTGAGCGGCCGCCGCTTGTGCTGCCGCGCGAAGCCTCTGAACCATTCGCGCAGGCTCCTCGCCTGATCGGCCACCTTGTCCAGCTCGCCTGGAAGGGCGTTGGTCCGAATGCTGTCGAGCGTATCGGCCGGCACGAGCCGTGCCTGCTCCAGCCAGCTCAGCAAACCCTCGCCGTCGTCGATCCAGTCGACGGGGGTATCGACCGGCGTCGCGATCGAATTCAGGAAATCCAGTCCAGGCGCATCGGCGACAAAAATCGCAGGAGGGCGGTTCATCAAATCTCCAATCGGCGCGGGCGGTTATCCCGAGCACTACCAATAACCGAGACGTAACCGCTCCAGCGACTATTGACAAGTTACGTTCAAGGAACATAACCATCATAAATCGATTTAGACGGTTATGTGGTGATCGGAAGGAGGACCCCAATGTCGAACGATGTGAGCGTTGTGCTCGTCCATGGCGCCTGGGCCGATGGATCGAGCTGGGCGAAGGTCATCGGCCGCTTTGGCGGCCGACGGCATCGAGGTGGTGGCCGCGCCGCTGCCACTGACCTCGTTCGCCGACGACGTGGCGGCGCTCGACCGAACCCTCGAGCGTGTGACGGGGCCGGTCGTTCTCGTCGGCCACGCCTATGCCGGCGCTGTGATCGGGGCGACGCGCAGCGAGAAGGTGAAGGCGCTCGTCTATGTGGCCGCACTCGCTCCGGATGAGGGCGAGACCGTCGCGGACGTCTTCTACCGCACCGAACCGCATCCGCAGGCGCCCAAGCTCGCGCCCGACGATCATGGACTGATCTATCTGCCCGAGACGGCCTTCGCGGCCGCTTTCGCGCAGAATGCAGCCGCGGAGGAACTGGCCGTGCTGGCGGCGGTCCAGCGGCCGATCTCGCCCGCCTGCATCACCGTCGCGGTGGAGCGGCCCCTCTGGAAGGACCGGCCGTCCTGGTTCCTGGTCGCCGAGCAGGACCGCATGATCGTCCACGAAAACCAGCGCTTCATGGCCGAGCGCATGAAGGCCCGAGTCCGTTCGCACCCGGTCGATCACACGCCGCTCGTCAGCGCGCCGGCTGTCGTCCTGGACGTCATCCGCGAGGCGATCGATCACGCCGATCAACGATAACCTCTCAACTGGAAACAAGACGGTTTTCGTCGCAGCCGAGGAAAGCACCATGACTGCCATCACCTATCGCACCGCCGACGTGGACGGCTTCAACATCTTCTATCGCGAGGCGGGCCCACCGGGCGCCCCGAAGCTGCTGCTGCTGCACGGCTTCCCGAGCGCCGGCCACATGTTCCGCGACCTCATCCCGCTGCTGGCCGATCGCTTCCACATCATCGCGCCGGACCTGCCGGGCTTCGGCAAGTCCGACATGCCGGGCCGCGGCTACACCTTCGACCGGATCGCGGAGACGATCGACCGCTTCACCGAGATCGTCGGCTTCGATCGCTACGCCGTCTACGTGTTCGACTACGGCGCGCCGACCGGCTTCCGGCTCGCCGTCAAGCATCCGGACCGGATCACCGCGATCATCTCGCAGAACGGCAACGCCTATGAGGAAGGGCTGAGCGACGGCTGGAACCCGATCCGCGCCTATTGGCAGGACGCGTCGCCGGCCAACCGCGAGGCGCTGCGCGCCTTCCTGAAGCCCGAGACGACCGTCTGGCAATACACGCACGGCGTCCCCGACGCGACGCAGGTCTCGCCGGACGGCTACTCGCTCGACAATTACTATCTGTCCCGGCCCGGGCGCCGACGAGGTGCAGCTCGACCTGTTCGGCGACTACAAGAGCAACGTCGCGCTCTACCCGACCTTCCAGGCCTATTTCCGGACCCACAAGCCGCCCTTCCTGGCGGTGTGGGGCAGGAACGACCCGTTCTTCCTGCCGCCGGGCGCCGAGGCGTTCAGGCGCGACATCCCGGACGCGGTCGTGCGCTTCTTCGACACCGGGCACTTCGCGCTGGAGACCCACGCCGCGGAGATCGCGGCGGCGATCCGCGACTTCCTTTCCCGCTGACTTGCAACTCGGCGACCGCCCCTCGCGTCGAGCGAGCGGCCGCAATTGTCGGAGAGTCATCATGCGTGCCATCGTTCTCGAGAAATTCGGCGGGCTGGACAGCCTCGTCTACAAGGACATTCCGGAGCCGGAGCCCAAGGCCGGCCACGTCGTCATCCAGATCAAGGCGTTCGGCATCAACCACGCCGAGATGCACATGCGCCGCGGCGAGTGGGCCGAGGCGGCGCCGGTCAGCGGCATCGAATGCGTCGGCATCGTGAAATCCTGCCCCGGCGGCGAATTCCCGGTCGGCGCCAAGGTGGCGGCGCTGATGGGCGGTCTCGGCCGCACGATCAACGGCAGCTACGCCGAATACACACGCGCGCCGGTGTCGAACGTGGCGCTGATCGAGGCCGACCTGCCCTGGGCCGAGCTCGCGGCGATTCCCGAGACCTATGCGACCGCCTGGACCTGCCTGTTCCGCAATCTGGAGATCCAGAAAGGGCAGTTGCTGGTCATCCGCGGCGCGACCTCGTCCTTCGGACAGGCCGCGCTCAAGATGGCGGTCAATGCCGGCGCCCGGGTGATCGCGACGACCCGCAGCCGCGAACGCTTCGCCATGCTGGAAAAGCTCGGGCGCCGAACGCTGCGAGATCGAACGCCCCGATCTGTCGAAGCACATCGCCGAGGCGAAGCAGATCGACGCGGTGCTCGACCTGGTCGGCAACAGCGTCGTGCTCGATTCCCTCGCCATGCTGCGCCGCGGCGGCCGCGTCCTGCCTCGCCGGCTGGCTCGGCGGGCTCGATCCGATCCCCGATTTCAACCCGCTGCTGCAGATGGCGAGCGGCGTCTATCTGACCTTCTTCGGCAGCTTCGTGTTCGGCACGCCGGGCTTCCCGCTCTCGGACGTGCCGCTGCAGCAGATCGCGGCGGATGCCGCGGCCGGCCGGCTCGACGTGAAGCCGGCCCGGATCTTCCGCTTCGACGAGATCCACGAGGCGCACCGCGTCATGGAGGCCAACGAGGCCGCGCGGCAAGATGGTCGTGGTCCACGACTGACGCGCCACCGCTCGGAATCAAGGAGAACTCAGATGTCGAAATCAGTCGCCATCGTCACCGGGGCCAGCCAGGGCATCGGCCAGGCCACCGCCATCCGCCTCGCGCGCGACTTTTCCGCGCTGGTCCTGGTCGCGCGCAACCGCGCCAATCTCGACGCAGACCGCCGAGACGGTCGAAGCGGCCGGCGCCGAAGCGCTGGTCATCGATGCCGACCTGGCCCGAGCCCGACGGCCGCGCAGGCCGTGGTCGATCAGACGCTTGCCGCCTTCGGCCGCATCGACGCGCTGCTCAACATCGCCGGCGCGGTGCCGCAGATCGACCTGTTCGAGATGACCGACGAGCAGTGGGAAGGCGGCCTGGCGCTGAAGCTGCACGGCGCGCGGCGCCTCACGATCGCCGCCTGGCCGGCGCTGAAGGCGGCGAAGGGCGCGGTGGTGCTGATGTCGGGCAATTCGGCGCTGTTCCCGAAGGCGCCCTATGCCGCGGTGGGCACGATCAACGCCGCGATCGTCGCGCTGGCGAAGGCGTTCTCCGATCGCGGCATCGCCGATGGCGTGCAGGTCAACAGCGTCCTGCCCGGGCCCGGTGATGACCGGCCGCCGGCGCTCCTATCTCCAGCACTGGGCGCCGCTGCACGACATGACGGTGGAGGAGGCGACGGCCAACTTCCCGAAGGAGGCCGGCATCGCCCGCTACGGCGAGCCGGAGGAGATCGCCGAGCTGATGGCGTTCCTGGTGTCGCCCGGCGCGCGCTGGATGACCGGCTCGACGCTTCGCATGGACGGCGGCGAGGTGAAGTCGATCTGACGAAGACTGCCCGCTCCCAGGTTGTCCGGACGAAAGGCGGCGCCTCTTTTCATTCCGCTGAAGAAGTGCAAGCAGAGGTTGTCTTGCATCAACAATGCATCCTGAATTCCGCCGGTGCGTTGAGGGCGAGGCTCCCTAGAGTCCTGCGCATTGGCGACGACATGAAATCTGGCCGCGCTCTATTCGCCTGCTTCATAGCGGCATCCTTGCCGGGCGGGGCCATCGCCGACGAGCAGCAGATTTCGTGGTGCGGCAGCCGCCCTTTCGCGCTTGTCTAAAGCGCCGATGCTGGCAGCCGCAGAATTGGTCGGAGTGCCAGCGCTCGTGCTTCAGGCAGTTCTGCTGCTCACTCAATGAACCAGGCATTTGCTGGCCCGGAAAGCGACAGCCGGTCGACCGTTGATCCTGGACCCCGCCGCAGCGAACGCAAACAAAAGCTCCTAGGGCGGCTGGGACAAACACTTGTGATTTGGTGAGGACGCCTCAACTCGGTCAGTCGTGAACCATGCCCATTCCCTCCCGGCCTGTCTTTCGAGCGAACGGATATCGGATCATCCAGGAATTGCCTCTCGGCTGGTTCGCGTGGGATGCCGACAAGCAGGTCGCTGGACCGCTCGAAACGAGAGCAGAGGCATTCCGGGCAGCTTGGCTGATGCAGCCTGCCGCAGAGCAACGATCCACCAGCGAAGATGCGAAGGGCGTCGAAACTGCGTGTGATGCTTCGCCCCTGCTTCCCGAGCAGGAGTGAGACACCAGCGCAATTCAGCTAAGTATTTGATGAGACTAGAGCCCCGCGCAGGACAAACATAACGAATATGTATTGCCGCTTGCACTACTATAGGGCCGCCTCCGGCCGACCCTTGGTCCCCTTGGCCGTCGCCCCTGACCGTAAGCGCTACTGCACAAGCAACAGGTCGCGGTAAGGCGCGCTTCGGACAATGCCGACGATCAGGGTGGTCATTTTCAGCACGCGGGTTTTGCCTCCGTCGTCACGTCCAAGAAGGCGCCGAGCTGCGGCTCTGCACTCTTTTCGCCACTCTCCTGCCACGCGATCTTCGCGCGGACATACGCTTGCAGCTTTTCCAGCTCCGCCGACTTCGCTTCCAGCTTGGCGAGCTGATCCTTCATCATTGCGATGCGGTCGGTGAGCGGCAGGTCGCCCCGGCGCCGCGCCTCCCGCAGATCGCCAATCTCACGCAACGAGAGGCCGAGCATCTGGCCGACGCGGATCACGTCGGCCGAATGCACATCGTCCTCGGTGAACATCAGATAGGGGTGACGACCGCCCTTTTGGGTCTGCTGCGGCTGAAGCAGGCCCATCCGCACGTAATACCGCACCGTCTCACGCGCGAGACCAGTTCGCCGGGAAAATTCGGAGATAAGCATTTATATGTTGACCATGTAGCGCACTACACAGTTATATCACAAGGCAATCCCATTCACAACGGATTGCGAGATGACCAAAGTAGAAAGAGCCGGCGAGTTCCTGATCGGCGGCGAACTGCGCGTCCGAAGGTTCGGGTTCGGCGCAATGCGGCTAACGGGCAAAGGCGTATGGGGGCCGCCCGAGGACGTGCCGGCCGCTCAGGCCGTTCTGCGCCGCGTCGATCGAGCTGGGCATCAATTTCATCGACACGGCCGGCTCCTACGGGCCGGGGGACAACGAGCGGCTGATCCGCGACACCCTGCGCCCATACCCGGCCGGCCTCGTGATCGGCACCAAGGGCGGCATGAGGAAGACCGGGCCCCTCGACCCCTGAGAATTGGGGCATCGAGCTGGACGCGAGCGAGCCGTTCCTGCGGCAGGGCGTCGAAGGCAGCCTCCGCGACCTCGGCGTCGAGCGAATCGACCTCTACCAGCTCCACCGGATCGATCCCAAGATTCCCGTCGAGGAAACGATGGGCGTGCTCTCCCGGCTGCGCGATGAGGGGAAAATCCGCCACGTCGGACTGTCGGCGGTAAGCGTCGAGCAGATCGAGCGGGCGCGCACCGTCATCGACATCGCGACCGTACAGAACGAGTACAACCTCGCCAGTCGCAAGCACGAAGACGTTCTCACCTTCTGCGAGCGCCACGACGATCGGATTCATCCCGTTCTATCCGCAGCAGATCGGCAAGCTTGCCGAAGCGGAGACCTTGAAGGCGATCGCCGCGCGCGAAAACACGACACCCGCTTTGGTTTCGCTTGCGTGGCTGTTGCGCCGGTCGCCGGTGATGATCGTCATTCCCGGCACGTCCTCGCTCGCGCATCTCGAAGAGAATGTCGGCGCTGCCGGCGTCGAGTTGTCTTCAGGTGACATGGCACTGCTGGACGGCTTGGCGCGCACGACTGGAGAGGCCGCATGAGCGGACGACCGAGGTGGAAGCGAAGCTCAAGCGCCTCTATAACGCGATCCGAAACGGGGGGATCGACGTAGGCGACCCGTCGGAGCGGGCACTGGCGCATATCGTGAAGATCGGCCCGGCGATCACGCTGGAGACCCTGCGCGCCTTTGCGGCCGCCCTGCGCAAGAAGCTGCGGAACGGCAACGGCACGTTCGCCCGCGATCAAATTCGGGCGGTTGCCCAGAGGGTGCAAGTCGTGAGCCGGAAAGAGGTCTGCATCCGCAGCCTGCGCAGCGAGCTACTCCGAACGCTAACCGCCGCCCCTGGCGTAGGGGCGGCGGTGCTAGGCGTTCGTGCCTTTGAACCGAAATGGCGCGGGCGAAGGGATTCGAACCCTCGACCCCAAAAAAGGAAATCAAAGCCGGCGGGTAGCCACTTACTGCTTCTGCGCCTTTTCAATATACGCGCGACAAGCTGGTACGAGTTGTTCCATCCGAGATGTGAGGCACTTGGCCTTCTCCGGTTCGGGGCTGCCGCCACCGCAATACTTCTTAGCTTCGGACCAACACGGGCCCTTAGGTCCTCCCTTGGCAAGGGTTGGCGGGGCCACCATCGCTGCAATGGCGAAGGCCAGTCCGAATGTGGTCAGCGCTCGCATGGTGTGCCTCTCAGGAAAGAGGGCATGATGATACAACTCATAGAGGTAATCAATGGTGCGGTATCGCCTTGCGCGAGCGGGATTTGCCACAGGAACAACCTTCCAAATGAAAGACGAGGGCGCCTGACCGACCGTTGACGCCCGAGCAGGTTGCGGAGTTCTGGGGCTGCTAAAAACTGGCGCGCTGCTTAGGGCGCCTGTCGCTGAGGCCGCACTCAAGCGATGAACCACCCCGTCAGCTCAGCCGCGCGCCACCCGCGCTTTGCGGTTGGCGTAGCGGGCATCGCGGGCGGCTTTGAGCGCCGCCTCGTCGAGGACGACCCGCTTGATCAGCGCAGCCTTGGAGGCATCGCGGGCGGCCTTCTCCTCGGCTAGCGCCTGCTCGGCCGCGAGACGCTCGGCCTCAATCGCCGCCTGGTGAGCGACGCGCTCGGCCTCTTCCTGCTCACGCACGGCGGCGCGGCGATCCTGTTCTGCCTTGCGCAGGGCTTCCTTCTCGGCGAGGCGAGTGGCGCGGGCTTCGGCAATGCGGGCGCGCTCGGCGCGGCGCGCTACTTCGGCCGGATCATCCCCCGCCGGGCGGGTCCTGAACTTTTCGAGCAGCGCTCGTTTGGCGGTCGCGGCAGTGGAGCGGCGGTCAGCGAAGGTAGCGTCTCTGAAGGTTGGCAAATGTGATGTCCGATATGTTGGAGAGTGGAGGCGGCCAACGCAAAGGCGGCCGACCGGGATCAACAGCGGAATGCGCCCGGTTTCCGGCAGCGGGCGCAACATGTAACCACGCGGTAACCGCACGTTCTCGCAACAGGCGGAAACATGCCGGCCGAAACGACAAAAGCCGCGGTTTCCCGCGGCTTTTTGCGTCTTTGGAAACTGGAGCGGGCGAAGGGATTCGAACCCTCGACCCCAACCTTGGCAAGGTTGTGCTCTACCCCTGAGCTACACCCGCACGCTTCAGTCCCGTCGCGGCGGGCGTGCCCGGCGCGAGGCGCGTTCTATGCCAAAGATCGTTCCGCATTGCAACGCGGTTTGTCAGAAATTGTTCTTACGCTCGCGAACTTCCGCAAACACGGTTTCCGGCGAGGCTCCCGGCTTGCCGACGCCGGCCGCGACGGCCGCATCGTCGGCGCGCAGGAAGGGGCTGGTCGCCTTGTCGAGCCCGAGCTCAAACGGGATCGTCGGCTCGCCGGCATCCCGGACGCGGGCGATGTCGGCAGCGCGCTCCTGCAGGACCTTGTTGTGCGGGTCGACCGTGATCGCGAAGCGGGCGTTCGACAGCGTGTATTCGTGGCCGCAATAGACCGATGTGTCGTCGGGCAAAGCGCGGAGCTTCAGCAGCGAGTGCCACATCTGGGCGGGGGTGCCTTCGAACAGGCGGCCGCAGCCGAGCGCGAACAGAGTGTCGCCGGAGAAGAGCAGCTTCTCCTTCGGGAAATGGAAGGAGACGTGGCCGGATGTGTGTCCCGGCGTCTCGTAGACGTCGGCGACCATCGGGCCGACCTCGACCTTGTCGCCTTCCCGGACGGTCCGGGTGAGGCCGGGGATCTTCGACTTCTCGGCGTCCGGCCCGATGATCACGGGGAGATATTCGGCGGCGAGTTCCGCAATCCCGGCGATGTGGTCGTCGTGCTTGTGGGTGATCAAGATGTGCGTCAGCCGCCAGCCATCGGCTTCGAGCTGCTCCCGGATCGGACCCGCCTCGGGCGCGTCGACGAGCATCACGGTATCGCCTTCGCGAACGATCACGGCGTAATTGTCGGCGAGGCAGGGGACGAGGCGGATATCGGGCATTGATTGTTTCCTTGCGGTTTGCGCGGGAAACTGGGCTTGGCCGGGTTGAAGGTCAACCGGGCGCTGGCCGGAAAGAAATTATTCACCCTGCCGATCGGGCATTGAACCCGTTTCGAGGCGGCGCCGACCAATGGTCATTGAGGCCGCGGGAATGGTTCCGGACGGTCTCCCCAAAGACGAGGATGACCACGATGCTCCGCAAGATCATGCTTTCCATGGCCGCGATCGCCGCTCTTGGCGCCGCTGCCGCCGCCCCGACCGCCGCTTCGGCCAAGGGCCTCCACATCGGTATCGGCTTCGGCGGATACGGCTATGGCCCGTATTACGGCGGCTATTACCCGGCCTACGACTACGGTCCGGACTTCTGCACCTTCAAGAAGGTGAAGGTGTGGAGCAACAAGTACGACCAGTTCGTCTGGAAGACGAAGAAGATCTGCTACTGATCCCGGCCAGTGTTGCGGATGGAAGAGCCGGCCCATGGGAGCCGGCTCTTGCCGTTTTCAGGCGCGCGCTTCGAACACCATGTTGAACGGGGTCTCGGTCGCCCGCCGGAAGTGCGAGAAGCCGCCGTCGAGGGCGACCTTCCGCAGCCGTCCTTCGCCCGCCTGGGCGCCGAGACCGAGCCCGACTTCCTGCGATAGCGAGGCCGGGGTGCAGATCATCGTCGAGGCTCCGTAATAGAGGCGGCCGACCGGATTGAGATTGTCCTTGAGGCAATCATGGGCGAAGGGCTCCACGATCATCCAAGTGCCGCCGGGCGCAAGCGTCTCGCGGACATGGCGGCCCGCGCCGACCGGGTCGCCCATGTCGTGGAGGCAATCGAACATTGCGATCAGGTCGTAATTGTCGCCGGGGAAGTCCTGCGCCGTGGCCTTCTCGAAGGTCACCCGGTCCGATACGCCTGCCTGGTCGGCGGCGGCACGGGCCGTCTCGATCGAGGCATCGTGATAGTCGAAGCCGGTGAAGCGCGATTTAGGGAAGGCTTTGGCCATCAGGATCGTAGAGGCGCCGTGGCCGCAGCCGACATCGGCGACCGAGGCACCCTTTTCCAGTTGCGAACAGACGCCGTCGAGCGCCGGCAGCCATGAACTGACGAGGCTGGCATTGTAGCCGGAGCGGAAGAAGCGCTCCGTGCCCTTGAACAGGCATTTGCTGTGCTCGTGCCAGCCGAGGCCTTCACCGCTGCGAAAGACTTCGGCGACCTTCGACTCGTCGATCCACATCGACTGCATGACCTCGAACGCGCCGATGAAGAAGGCCGGGCTGTTCTCGTCGGCGAATGCGGCCGCCTGCTCGGGCGACAGGCTGAAGCGGCCGTGGGCGTCGTCGTAATCGACGTTGCCCGCGGCGGCCTGGGCGGAGAGCCATTCGCGGACGTAACGCTCGCGGGTGCCGGTCTTGCCGGCGAGTTCGTCCGACGTGACCGGCGTGCCGTCGGCCATCGCCTTGAACAGGCCGAGCCTGTCGCCGAGCACGGTCAGCGCGCCGGTCGAGCAGGCGCCGGCCTCGCCGACCAGCCGGCCGAGGAGCGTATCGAGTTTCTGATGATCGACTTCACGCATCACTATCCTCCCTCGAACGCCGCCGCCCTCGTTTCCACGAGTGGCGACGGGTCGATTTTCTGATGATGCGGGGAGTGATCTCAGGCCGGTGTTTCCGGAGAATGTCCGGAGTTTTTCAACCCTGAAATGTATCAGGATCGTGTTTTGCGCGTGATGCGATAGACGCTTGCCAGCGGGATATTGGCGAAAGCCGTGGTCAGATAGGTCGCTTCCAGGCCGAGCCGGTCGAGGATCGGACGGCGTACCGGGCAGCGCGGGCCATAGGTGAACTGGTAGAAGGCTCCATTCTCGCGCAGATGGCGGAAGGACGCGCGCAGGATCGCCATCACCTTGCGCGGTTTCCTCGACAGGAGCGGCAGGCCGCTGACGACCGCGCCCGCCCTGTCGCCACCGAACAGTGGAACGTCGCCGATCTTCGAGGCGTCCATCCAGAGCACCGTCGCGGACGGGTGGCGGAATTCGAGACGGCGGGCGAAATCGGAGCCGAACTCGATCAGCGCCAGCTTTTCTTCCGGCACGCCGCGCGCGATGAGCGCGCGGGTGAAGACCCCGGTGCCGGGTCCGAGCTCGATCACCGGCGCATACGCCGGCGTGATCTCGCTGGTTATGGCATTCGAGAGCGCGGCACCGGACGGGGTGATCGAGGCGACCCGAAGCGGGTCGCTCAGCCAGGCGCGGAAGAAGGAGATAGCGTCGGTTGGTGCGCAGATCGTCGTGGCGGTCATGATGCTTTCCGGATGCCTGTGATGTTGTCCGCCGCGGCCTTGCCGGGAATGGCTACGCCGGTAAGGCGTTCGGAGGCCTCCCAGAGGCGACGGGCGACGTTCTCGTCCTTCGCCTTCTTCGCGATGCGCGCGGGCTTGGGCGGGCCGACCATTTCGAACAGGCGGCTCGGCCCGTAATAGGCGCCGGGCCCGCCCTCCGTCGCGGCGAGCAAAGTCGGCAGCGCGCCCTCGGCCGGCGACTGGCTCATCCAGGGCTGCATCAGCCGGCGATTGATCGTCCAGGAGCTACGACGCGGCGCGCGAGGCCTGAACCTCGCTCCGCTACCGATCGATAAGCACATTGGCGAGAAGCCGGCCGAACCGCGGGCTTTTCCCTTGGAACGACCGGGCTATAGGACTATCTCCTGTATCTGACGAGTTACGGGATGGCTTCGATGATCCGGAAAACCTCCACCGCCTTCGGTCTGGCGCTTTTGATCGCTGTGACGGCAGCGCCGGGGATCGCCGATGCGAGCCATCGCCAGGGCAAAGAGGGCCGTGCAGCGGAGGCGATCTGGCCGAGCGAGCGGCCGTACTACGTCAACGACCCCTCGATCGGCTGCTATCCCAAGCTGGTCGCTATTGATGGCCGGTACGGTACTCGCCGGGTTTGGGTGAAGAACATCCGCTGCCTCGATCGCGAACCCGACAATCTCGTCTCGGATATCCTAAGAAACCAGGGGCTCTACTAAGAGGCCCTTATTGTCTCTCGACGTCGTCGATCTTCGTGCCTTTTATCACGGCCGTCTGGGGCAGATGGCCCGGCGCGTCCTGCGCGCGAAATTGCGCGCGCGATTTGCCGATGTCGCGGGGCTGAGGGTTCTGGGTTTTGGTTTCGCCTCGCCGTTCCTGGGACCGTTCAGAGAAGACGCCGAACGCGTGATGACCTTCATGCCGGCGGAGCAGGGCGTGATGCCCTGGGAATCCGGTCGCGGCACGGCCTCGGCCCTGGTCGAGGAAGACATCTGGCCGCTGCCTGACTCCGCGATCGACAGGGTAATCCTCATCCATGCGCTCGAAAACGCGGGCGATCCGCGCGAAGTGCTCCGCGAATGCGCGCGCTGTCTGGCTCCGGGCGGCAGGCTGCTGGCCGTTGTTGCCAATCGGCGCGGACCTTGGGCACGGATCGAATCCACGCCGTTCGGACACGGCCGGCCCTACAGCCGTGCACAGCTCTCTTCACTACTCCGCGAAGCCCAGTTCGCTCCGGTGACCTGGAGCGAGGCGCTGATGTTCCCGCCGATCGACAAGGGCATCGTGTTGCGCTCGGCAGTCGCGCTGGAGCGGCTGGGCGGCCAGTTCTGGAGCCCGTTCGCGGGCGTGCACATCGTCGAGGCGGTGAAGTCGGTCTACACGCCGGTCCGCGCCAAGCGGAAGGCGGCGAAGGAGAGCCGGGTCAGGGTTCGTTCGCCTGTGCTGGTGCCGGGCGTCGGGATACCGGTTAGGCGCGACGAGGCTTAGGACCGCGACAGCAGGAAGACCGCCTGCGCGCCGAACAGGTTCCAGAACCACCAGGGAAGGCGCAGGCCGACCGGTTTGCCGGACACATCCAGCGCGACGGCGCGCTCGATATGCGCGCCGACCTCATCGCAGAGATCGACGAAATCGCGGATCGTGCACAGATGGATGTTCTGCGTGTCGTACCAGGTCTCGGGCAGCGTCTTCGTCACCGGCATGCGACCGAGCGCGAGGAGTTGCATGCGCATCCGCCAATGGCCGAAATTCGGCACCGACACCACGGCGCGGCGGCCGATGCGGAGAAGGTTCTCCATCACCGCCCTGGGATGGCGGGTGGCCTGCAGCGTCTGTGACAGGATTACATAGTCGAAGGCGTCGTCCGGGTACTGGTCGAGATCCTTGTCGGCGTCGCCCTGGATGACGGACAGCCCGTGAGCGACGGAATTGTTCACGCCGGATTGGCTGAGCTCGATCCCGCGACCGTCGACGCCCTTGCGCGCTGCGAGTAGACGCAGAAGCTGGCCGTCGCCGCAGCCCACGTCGAGGACGCGCGCACCGCGCTGAATCATTTCCGCCATGAGGAGATGGTCGGGACGCGCGGTCTCCACCACAGGTGCGAGTTCGGCTCGCATCGGAGCGCCCTCGCGGACCATTCTGGGAGAAACCATCAGCCCTCCGCCTCCGGAAGCCCACGGGCCTTGCCGGCACCGGCGAGGAAACCGCGCGCGGTGGCGAAGAATTCCGGCTCGTCGAGCAGGAAGGCGTCGTGCCCCTTGTCGCTCTCGATCTCGACGAAGGAGACGTTGGCGGCGGCGGCATTCAGGGCGTGGACGATGGCGCGGCTGTCCGAGGTCGGGAACAGCCAGTCCGAGGTGAAGCCCATCACGCAGAATCGGGTCTTCGTGCCCTTGAAGGCATTGGCCAGCACGCCGCCGTGGTCGGCCGCGAGGTCATAATAGTCCATCGCCCGGGTGACGTAGAGGTAGGAATTCGCGTCGAAGCGCTCGACGAAGCTCGATCCCTGGTGACGGAGATAGCTCTCGACCTGGAAGTCGGCGTCGAAGGTGAAAGTCGGCTTCTCACGATCCTGCAATTCACGTCCGAACTTCCGCTGCAGGGCGGCTTCCGACAGATAGGTGATGTGCGCCGCCATGCGGGCGACCGCGAGGCCCTTCCGCGGCACCGCGTTGTGCTCGAGATAGCGGCCGCCATGCCATTCCGGATCGGCCATGACCGCCTGGCGGCCGACCTCGTGGAAGGCGATGTTCTGCGCTGAATGCTTGGCGGCGGTGGCAATCGGCATGGCCGCGAAGACCTTGTCCGGATAGGACGCCGCCCATTCCAGCACCTGCATGCCACCCATCGAGCCGCCGATGACGGCGAACAACTGGTCGATGCCGAGATGGTCGATCAGAGCAGCCTGGGCGCGGACGATGTCGGGGATCGTGACCAGCGGGAAATCCACACCCCACGGGCGGCCGGTTACCGAATTCATCGATGACGGCCCGGTCGTGCCCATGCAGCCGCCGAGCACGTTCGAGCAGATGACGAAATAGCGGGTCGTGTCGATCGGCAGGCCGGGGCCGACCATCGTCTCCCACCAACCGGGCTTGCCGGTGACCGGATGCTCGTTGGCGACATGCTGGTCGCCGGTCAGCGCATGGGTGACGAGAACCGCATTCGACTTGTCGGCGTTGAGTTCGCCATAGGTTTTATAGGCGACCTGATAGGGCGAGAGGCTGATGCCGCAATCGAGCTTCAGCGGGCTTTCCGGGCCGAAGCGTGCGACATGGCTTTGCGGCAGGTCCGCTTCCCGGCGGGCTGCTTCCTTGATCGAACTCGACGACTTTCGGCCTGGCCATAGCGCCGGGCATCCTTCCTAAGTGCGGGCGACAGATAAGGTGTCACGTCGGACCGAAGTCAACGTTTCTTTGACTTCCCGCATCAGCGGCGTATTGAGTGCGCCCCTGCTATTTCGCCAGACGCCATGAACGACACGCCCAAGACCCTCGACGACTTGCGCCACGAGATCGACCGGATCGACGATGCCATGCATCGTCTGCTGATCGAACGTGGCGGCATCATCGATGCGCTCGTCAGGGTGAAGCGCACTGGCGAGACCGGCTCGGCGTTCCGGCCGGGGCGTGAGGCCGACATGATGCGCCGCCTCGTCGCCCGTCACAGCGGCCGGCTGCCGTTCTCGGCGGTCGAGAACATCTGGCGGACTATCATCTCCGGCTTCACCCATGTGCAGGCGCCGTATGCGGTGCATGTCGACATGTCGGCCGACGCAGCCGGCATGCGCGATCTCGCGCGCTTCCAGATGGGCTTCGATGTACCGCTCGTCGCGCACGACAGCGCCGATGCGGTGGTTTCTGCCGTCTCCTCCTCGCAGGGCGATCTCGGTCTGATCGGGCTCGGCATCACGCACTCGCCGTGGTGGTTGAACATAGGACCCGGCAAGCCGCAGGTGATGGCGCGCCTGCCGTTTCTGATCTATCCGGACCGCCCGGCCGCGACACCTGCCGTCGTCATCGCGAAGCCGCTCGGCGATGCCGCCGTCGATGAGATCGCGGTAATTGCCGCCGATTTCGCTGCTGCACCGCCGGCCGGCATGTTCGACGTGATCACCGAGACCGCCGGCGGCGATCGATGGCGAGGGCTCGTCGCTATCCCCTCCGTACGCGTTCCCGAGGGTGCGGTCCGCGTCGGCAGCTATGCCCAGCCGATCGACCTCGCCGACACCGCGGCTCCTGCCGCCGCGGCAGGATGACCGACATGCTCAGCCAGCCTATCCGCCCGGTCCCGCGTCCCGGCATCCTCGACATCGACCCCTACGTCCCCGGCAAGTCCTCCGCCGCGGCGGGCGTCAACCGCGTCTTCAAGCTCTCCTCGAACGAGACGCCGTTCGGCCCGAGCCGGCACGCGATCGAGGCCTATACCGCGACCGGCGCCAAGCTCTTCCTTTACCCGGAAGGCACCTCGAAGGCGCTCCGCGAGGCGATCGGCAAGGCGAACGACCTCGATCCGGCGCGCCTGGTCTGCGGCGCGGGCTCCGACGAACTGCTGAATCTGCTCGCCCATGCCTATGTCGGGCCGGGCGATGAGGGCGTGCTCACTGAGCACGGCTTCCTCGTCTACAAGATCGCGATCATGGGCCGGGGCGGCACGCCCGTCGTCGTGCCCGAGACCGGCTACACCGCCGATGTCGACGCGATCCTCGCCAACATCACCGAGCGGACGAAGATCGTCTTCATCGCCAATCCGAACAACCCGACCGGCACCTACCTGCCGACCGAAGAGGTGCGGCGCCTGCATGCAGGGCTGCGTCCCGACATCCTGCTCGTGCTCGACGCCGCCTACGCGGAATATGTCCGCAAGCCGGACTACAGCGATGGCCGTGAACTCGTCGACGAGTTCGAGAACGTCGTCGTCACCCATACCTTCTCGAAGATATTCGGCCTCGCCAATCTCCGCATCGGCTGGATGTACGGGCCCGAGGCGGTGGTCGACGTGCTGAACCGCATCCGCGGGCCGTTCAACGTATCGGGCGCCGCCGTCGCGGCGGGCGTCGCCGCGCTCGAGGACATGGCGCACATCGTGATGTCGGTCGAGCACAATACGAAATGGCTCGAATGGCTTGAGCTCGAATTGTCGAAGCTCGGCCTTCACACAACACCGAGCGTCACGAATTTCGTGCTGATCCATTTTCCCGAGGAGCCGGGCAGGACGGCGGCGGATGCCGACGACTTCCTGTCGGCGCGCGGCCTGATTCTGCGCCGCGTCGCCGCCTATGGCCTGCCGAACGCACTGCGGATGACGGTCGGTAGCGAGGAGGCGAACCGCCTCGTCGTCGCGGCCCTGGCCGAATTCATGGGAGCGCCGCGTGGCTGAACCTCTTTTCGGTAGGCTGGCGCTGATCGGCATCGGCCTGATCGGTTCGTCCATCGCGCACGCGGCGCGGCAGAACGGTCTCGTCAAGGAGATCGTCGTCCAGACGCGCTCGCAGAAGACGCTCGACCGAGCGCGCGAACTCGGTCTCGGCAACGCCTACACGCTCGACCCTGCGGAGGCGGCCGATGGAGCGGACCTCGTCATCGCCTGCGTTCCGGTCGGTGCGTCGGAGCAGGTCGCGAAGGCGATCGGGCCGGTGCTGAAGCCGGGCGCGATCGTCTCCGATGTCGGCTCGGTGAAGACCTCGGTCGTGAAGCAGATGGAGAACCATCTGCCGCCTCATGTGCACTTCGTCCCGGCACATCCGATCGCGGGCACCGAACATTCGGGTCCTGATGCGGGCTTCGCCGAACTGTTCGAGAACCGCTGGTGCATCCTGACGCCGCCGGAGGGCACCGACCCCAAGGCGGTCGACAAGCTTGCCGCTTTCTGGCGCGGCATCGGCGCCAATGTCGAGGTGATGTCGGCGGAGCACCACGACCTCGTGCTCGCCATCACGAGCCATATCCCGCATCTCATCGCCTACAACATCGTCGGTACCGCCGCCGACATGGAGGAGAGCGTCCGCGCAGAGGTGATCAAGTTCTCGGCGTCGGGCTTCCGCGATTTCACCCGTATCGCCGCGTCCGACCCGACGATGTGGCGTGACGTCTTCCTGCACAACAAGGACGCGGTGCTGGAGATGCTCGGGCGTTTCACCGAGGACCTGACGGCGCTCCAGCGCGCAATCCGGCGCGGCGATGGCGACTCGTTGTTCGACCTGTTCACCAGGACGCGTGCGATCCGTCGGGGCATCGTCGAGATAGGGCAGGACACGTCCGAGGCCGATTTCGGCCGTCGTCATGGAACAGGCACTCCGGCCGCGGAGTGAGGAACGACGTTTGAGACCGGTGAAAAGCCTGTTCTGGCATGTGGTTTGCCTTGATCCCGCCGTCAGCCGAGGCTTAGCTCGGTAAAGGCGGAGATTCGCGAAGCTCCGCACCCCGCAGGTAATGGACGCTTCTTCAGATCTTTGGGTTTTCGGGTACGGCTCGCTGATGTGGCAGCCGGGATTTGCCTTCGATGAGGCAAAGCCGGCTCGGCTTGTCGGAGCACACCGGTCGCTCTGCATATTTTCGAATCATTGGCGTGGCACCAAGGAGCAGCCGGGCCTGGTACTCGGGCTCGATGCTGGCGGTTCATGCCGTGGCGTGGCCTTCCGGGTGGCTGCCGAGCGGGCGCACGAGACGCGCGCCTACCTGCACGAGCGCGAACTCAGGAATTACGTCTATCGCGAGGTGATGCGGCCCGTCCGGTTCGAGGACGGCAGCCGTGAAGTCGCGCTCGCCTATGTCGCGGACCGCCGTCACCATCAATATGCCGGGCGCCTGACACGGGAGGAGCGACTTGAACTTGTCTCCCGCGGGCGAGGCGAGGGCGGGCTGAACCGCGACTACATCATCAACACCGTGACGCATTTGCGCCATCTCGGCGTCTGCGACCCGGAGCTCGAATGGATGGCCGAGAGGCTGGGCAGCGAGCCGTGCTCGTTGGCCGCCGGCGGCCGGCTATCGGGCTGACTTCTTTTCTTTCGGCGGTGCGATCTCGCTTTCCGGAATGCCCTCGCCGCGCGCGCGGGCTTCCGCGATGAGACGCGCGGTTGCCGTCTCGATCCGGTCCTGAAGCACGGTTCGGAAGGTGTCGCGGTCGAGGCCCGGCGGGATCGGCTCGAGGAATTCGAGTGTGGCGGTGCCGGGATAGCGCCTGAGCGAACGGCGGGGCCAATAGAGGCCGGAATTGACCGCCATCGGCACGCAGGGCGCATCGAGTTCCGAATAGAGATGCATGACGCCGAACTTGTACTCCGGCGGCGCGCCGGGCGGCCGGCGGGTACCCTCTGGGTAGATGATGATCTTGCGGCCTTCGGCGATCGCTTCCCGGCCCTTCACCGTGATCTCGCGCAGCGCGGCTGATTTGGCGCCGCGGTTCACTGGGATCATACCAGTGCGCCAAGTGTACCAGCCGAACAAGGGAACCCAGTTGAGCTCCCGTTTGAGAATGAATGCGAACTGTCCGAGATAGGGAACCGCTGAGAACGTCTCCAGCGCCGACTGGTGCTTGGCGGCGATGATGCAGCCGCCGTCCGGCAGATGTTCAAGTCCGCGCACCTCGAGCTTGATCCCGGCGACGTGGTGCATCAGCCAGATCGTGATGTTCGCCCAGGCCCGAGCGACCCAGAACGCGCTTTCGCGGGTGATCAGGAACGGCAGGCCGAGCACCGCCATGATCAGAAACAGTGAATAGGCCAGGACGTTGAAGGCGATTGCGCGGAGGACGGTCATGACTTCTTCGGTTCGTCGTCGGCGATCCGCGGGGCGACGCGAACCTGGATGAGGGCGGCGAGGTATTTGACATATTCCGTGGCGAGCAGGCGGAAATTCGCAGGCTCGCGCCACCATGTCTCGCTGCCAGCATTGCCGGTGATGACCGGATACGGGAGCAGGATCGCCTCCGGAATGACGCGCTGGAGTTCCAGCAGCGAGCGCCGCATATGCCAGCCGGACGTCACCACGATGACGGTCTGGAAGCCGTGGCGCCGGATCCATTCGCGGGTTTCGACGGCGTTGCCGGCGGTGTTGAGCGCCCGGCGGCCGAGATCGACGCAGCAATCGAGCCAGCGCTTCGCACGGGGATAGATGCGGACGAGTTCCGCGCCGGTCGTCTGCGGATCGACGCCGGAGATCAGGAGGCGGCGGGCGCGGCCCTCGGCGAGCAACTCGGTCGCTTCTGCGATGCGTTCGGCGCCGCCGGTCAGGACGACGATGCCGTCTCCGGAGACATTGGCCGCGGGCTCGTCCCGCGGGATCGTGGCGACGAAAGCGATGAAGCCGCCGACGAGCGCGAGCGCGCCCATTCCGCCGATGATAACGGCGACCTGCACAAGGCGTTTCAGCAAGGACGGCGGCCGGGGTTTGGGTCCCGTGCCTTCTTCACCGGTCAATCGAGCCGCCTCAGATGTGCCATCACAGTGAGCCGCGATGTCGCGGCAGTCAGGACGCCGATGAACAGCGCCAGAACGACGATGCCGATATAGCCGCTCAGGCTCATGCTGTAACGGCCAAAGAGCAGACTTCCTGCCGCATCGCCGGATCCGCCGAGGAGGTCGGCGGCCAGGAAGAACAGGATGGCGAGACCGCCACCGATCATCGCCCCGCGCAGGCCGAGACCGAGGAAGCGGCGGGCGAAGGCTCGGGCGACGTAGCCGTCGCGGGCACCGCAGAAATGCAGCACCTCGACGACGTCTTTGTTGCCGGAGACCGCGCCGCGTGTCGCGAACAGCACGGAGAGTGCGGTTGCGAGAATGACCAGCGCGAGAATCGAAATACCGAAACCGGCGAGGGTATTTCCCGTGAGCCGCAGGCGGTCGAGCCAGGCGGTGTGGTCGTCGAGGCTTGCGCCGGGGATTTCCGCCGACAGGCGGTTGCGCAGGCTCGCGAGGTCAGGCTGCCGGTCTTCAGCCGTACGCACAACGATCAGGCGCGGTGTCGGGAGGTCACGGATATTCACACCCGAGCCGAGCCACGGCTCCAGCAGGGCCGCCATCTGTGCATCGCTATAGACCTGGGCGCTGGTCACGCCCGGCGTTGCCCGAGCGAGCGCCAGAGCCTGCGAGACGGCGGCGTTCATGTCTCGACCGTCGGCAGGGCGGATCTGGATCGTGACCTCGCGCAGGACCTGCGATTGCCAGCCGCGCGCCGCGTCGCGGACGATGTCGACCGCGCCGACCGTGAGCGAGGCCAGAAAACTCATGATCGCGATGATCACGATCAGCGCGCTGCCCGCGAGGGATGCGCCCGGCACCAGAGGCGGCGAGCGCCGGCCTTCGCCCGACGGAAGCGGCGAAAGCCTGGAGAGGCGGGAGGCGAGCGGACTCATCAATCGTAAATGTGAAGGCGGCTGTCGCTGAGGACGAGCCGGCGCGCGTCGTACAGGTCCATCAGGGCAATGTCGTGCGTTGCGATTAGCACGGACGTGCCCGATTTGTGCAGTTCGACGAAAAGCCGGAGCAGGCGGCGGGCGAGATGTGGGTCGACGTTGCCGGTCGGCTCGTCCGCGAGCAGGAATTCAGGACGGCTGATGACGGCGCGGGCGATGGCGGCGCGCTGCTTCTCACCGCCCGAGAGAACCTGCGGATAGGCGTTCACCCTGTCGCCGAGCCCGACCCAGCGGAGCAGTTCGACGACCTCGGCGCGATAGATGCTCTCCTCCCGGCCGAGGACACGGAGAGGCAGAGCGACGTTCTCGAACGTCGTCAGATGATCGAGCAGGCGGAAATCCTGGAACACGATGCCGATGCGGCGGCGGATGTCTGGCAGGTCGCGGCGGGTCAGCGTGGCGGTGTCGCGACCGAAGATCGAGATCAGACCTCGGGTCGGCTTGAGAGACAGGAAGAGCAGGCGCAGAAGAGAGGTCTTCCCGGCACCCGACGGGCCGGTCAGAAACTGGAACGAGTTCGCGTCGATCTGGAAGGAGAGATCGCTCAGGACCTCGGGACCAGGCCCATAGCGCAAACCGACATTTTCGAACCGGACCACTCTTTCCGACCTCTCGGAAGGGACTTCACCTGCTTCCGTAAGCAGATATCCAGTCAGCTTAACCGATTGTTAACCGCGCGCGCGCGGGATGGCGGGCGGCATCAACCGATTTGCCGCCTGCCGGCATGTTCATGCGCCAAGACGAGTCGCGACGCCATGCTTATCACGTGTCCGGATTGTGCGAGCCAGTACGAGGTCGAGCTCGAATCGCTCGGCCCTGACGGTCGCATGGTGCGCTGCGCGGAATGCGGAGCGAAATGGCGCGTAATGCCGGAGACCGATCTCGCCGAGGAGGAAGACGTCGAGCCCGAGAAGGTAGAGCAGGTCGCTGCGTTCGACTGGGACGATGCCGAATATGAGGAGGACGACGAGGACGAAGACGAGGAGGACGTGCCCGAGCCCGTCGCCGCCGCGCCCGCCCCGCCATCACCGAAGAAGAGGCTCAAATTCCGGATTCCGACCATCCGAATCGGAAAGCCCCGGATGGCCACGGCGGCAACGATCGCAGGCTTCGCTCTGGCGATCGCGCTTATCGCCGGCCGTGACAGGGTCGCCTCCGTATTCCCCGATCTCGCTTCGCTCTACGCTCTCGCCGGCATTCCGGTGAATTTACGCGGGCTCGATTTCCAGGACGTCGAGACGTCGGAAACGATCGAGAATGGCGTCCCGGTTCTCGCCGTCACGGGCTCCATCGAGAATGTCTCGAAGGAGACGGTCGAGGTGCCGCGCGTGCGGCTTGCGGTGCGCGCGCCGAACGGCCGCGAAATTTATGTCTGGACGGCGATGCCCTCTAAGCCTCAATTGGCGGCCGGTGACGTTCTGCCCTTCACCGCGCAGCTGGCTTCGCCGCCAGCCGGGGGCAGGGACGTTTCCGTCCGCTTCCTCAATGCGCGTGACGCGCAGTTCAATGCGTCCGCCCAGGTGACTCAATGAGTTTGACTGTCCGGCCGCTGTTCGAAGCCGAAGTTCTCGCTAAGCGGATCCACGAACTCGCGAAAGAGATCGCCCTGGCGGACCACAAGGACCTTCTGGTCATTGCGGTCCTGCGTGGCAGCTTCGTCTTTGCGGCTGATCTGATCCGGGCGATGCACGATGCCGAGCTCGCGCCGCAGATCGAGTTTCTGCAGCTCTCGAGCTACAAGACGGGCACCACGTCGACGGGCTCGGTGGATGTCGTGCGCGACATCGACAGTGATGTGACCGGCCGCGACGTTATCCTCGTCGACGATATTCTCGAATCGGGACGGACGCTCGCTTATGCGAAAAACCTGCTGACGCAGAGGGGAGCGCGCGAGGTTATGACCTGTGTGCTGCTCGACAAGCCGGGCAAGCGTACTGTGGATATTAACGCCGATTACGTCGGGTTCGAATGTCCGGACTATTTCGTGGTTGGCTACGGAATGGATGTTGCTCATTCATATAGGCAATTGCCGTTCGTCGGCGTCGTCGAGGAAGACGGCGTGACAATCACCGGAGGACCGTAAGATGGCCCGTATCCTCGTTGTCGACGATGAAGACTCGATCCGGAGCTTCGTCCATCGCGCGCTGGAGCTCGACGGCCATCAGGTCACGACGGCCTCCGACGGCGCGGAAGCGCTCGACAAGTTGATTGCCGAGCCGGACGGGTACGAACTGCTGCTGTCCGACATCCGCATGCCCCTGATGGACGGCATCGCGCTGGCGCTTTCGGCCGCGCGCGACTGCCCTGGCATGACGATCCTGCTGATGACCGGCTTCGCCGATCAGCGTGAGCGCGCGTCCGACCTCGAAGCATTGATTCACGACGTGGTGACGAAGCCGTTCAGCCTGGCCGATATTCGCGGTGCGGTGGACGGCGCGCTGGAGTCGCGGAAGGCGGCCTGAGCCGCCTCCGCTCAATCCCTCAGCAATCGCTCCAGATAATCCAGCTCGTCCTGCGGGCGCGTCGGTTCGCTGACGCGGCGACGGAGCTCTTCCTGCACGCGACGGGCGCGCTGGGCGTCGATCTCGCCGGGAACGCGGACGGTCGAACCGGGATCGTAGCGGCGCGAACGGGTCGGACGGCCGAGCGGGTCGGTATCGTCCTGCGTGGCCTGCTGGCCCTGGCGGCGACCACCATTCGGCTGGCCCTGATTGCCGGCCTGTCCCTGCTGACCTTGCTGCATCTGCTCAGCCATGCTCTGAGCGCCCTGACGGAGGGCGTCGAGCGCGCGGCCCTGTGAGCCGAACGCACGGCCGGCATCGCCCTCGCCAAGCTGGCCCTCGGCAGAACCCATCTCCTTACCGGCATCGCCAAGCGAGTCGTTGCCCTCAAGGCCCTGGGCCTGCATGTCCTTCAAAAGCTGTTCGAGCCGCTGGCGGAGCGCGCCCTGGCGCTCCCCGAGGCCGCCCATGCCCTGATCGCCTTGGCCGCCCTCGCGTCCGCCGGCCTGCTGGCCAGGATCGCTGCCGGGCTCGCCTTGCTGGCCCTCGCCCTGCTGACCCATCTGGCCCTGACCCTGCTGCTGGCCGCGTTGTCCTTGCTGACCCTGTTGGCTTTGTTGCCCCTGCTGACCGCGCTGACCCTGCTGCCGCTGGCGGAAGGTCTCGTCGCGAAGCTGGCTCTGCTCGCGGATCATCTTGCCGAGTTCGTCGAGCGCCTTGGCGGCGGCTTCGGACTCTTCGTCCATCTGTCCCTGCGCCTGCTGGCTGCGCTGGAGGTTGTTCATCAGCTCCGAGAGTTCGGCGAGGAGATCCTTGGCGGCCTGTTTGTTGCCGCCGCGCGCGAGGTCTTCCATCCGATCCAGCATCTTCGCCAGATCCTGCGGCGTCAGCAGTTTGGCGCCAGGGGGAAGCTGCCCCGTCTGGCGGTTGGGGTTCTGCTGCATCTGCCGCGCCATCTCCTGCAGATATTTGTCGAGCGCGGCACGGAGATCGTCCATCAGCTTCTTGATCTCTTCGTCCGGCGCATTGCGGTCGAGCGCGTCGCGAAGGGCCTTCTCGGCCGTCTTGAGATCGTTCTGCATGCCCGGCAGATCGCCGTCCTCGAGCTGTGTCGCGATCTCCCAGAGATAGTCGACCACGCCGCGGAGATCGTCGTCGGATTTCGCTCCGGCGAGGCGCCAATAGGCCGAGCGCAGGCCGAGATAGACGCCGTTCGAGGGCGTGAAGCGCTCCGGATAGAGCGTCAGCGCATCGAGCATGCTGAGGACGGCTTTCCCCTGCTCGGCGTCGAGCGCGAGACGGCGGCGCTGTTCGATCAGGGCGCGCGCCACGGGATGGGTGAAGGGCCGGGCCGGCAGGACGGTTTCGAGCGTCTCGCTGTGCGCGGTCTGGCCCGGCTCGTCCTTGGCGACGAGCGTCATGCGCACCCGTGCGCCGGCCCAGGGATGATCGATCACGTCGACCGCAGTCGCGGCATCGCCGCCCCGGCCTTGCGGCAGAGCAAGCTTCACCTCGGGAGCGCCGTAAAGCGGACGAGGCGGCTTGGCCTCCTTGCCGGGAAGCGCGCGGGCTGGAGCGAGCGCGATCTCGGCATTGCCGGAGACGATCCCGTAGTCGTCGGACGCGGAATACTCGACGGTCAGCGCACCGTTGTCGTTCTGCCGCGGTTCGGTGCGGAATGCGATGGACGGCGGATTGTCCGGGATGACCGAGAACCGCCAAACCAGCGGCTCGCCGGTCGGACGGGTCACGGTGACATCGGCGTCGTTGTCGAGCGCGAAGCGCTGTTCCGCGATCCCTTCGCCCGGATTGGCGGGTGCGCCGGGCGGGGCTTTCGCCATTCCCGGGACTTTCTCGTCAGGGTCCAGAACGCGCGCATTCGGCGCGGAAACCTCGGTACGGCCGCCGCCGGTACGAACGACCAGAATGCTGCCGGCCGGAACGCTGTGAACGCGATCGGCCTCCGGCATCACGGCTCGTTCGGCGTCTTCCTGCTTGGCGGCGGTGAGGAAGATCGGCGCGCGGCCGGTATAGGCCGGCGGCGTCACCCAGGCGTCGAGGCGGGGCGGGGCGGAACCGATCGCCGGAGTATGCCAGTCGAAAGCCGATAGAAGGCGCGTTCCGCGCTCACTGCCGGCTGCGATGAACGCGACCAGAGCGGCAAGGATCGCGAGGAAGCGAAGTGCGCGGGGATCGCGCTGGGCGAGGCCGGGGGCGGCGAAGCCGGCGCGGAGATTGCGCGCGGCCTCCAGCGCGCGGGCGCGATGTGCGGCCCAGAGTGCGCGGGTGACCGGATCGTCCGGTTGGTTCGCCAGAGGATCGCCGAGCGCGGTGGCGGGGCGATGGGTATGGCCGCTGGCGCGATCGATGCGGGCGAGGGCGGACGCGCGGTTCGGCGCGGACAGCCGGGTGAGCGGATAGAGAGCGTAGAACAGCACGGCGCCGAACAGGGCGACACCGGCGATGCGGCCATAGGGCGGTATGAGGTCCCAGAAGCCGAACCAGGAGATTGCGGCGAAGCCGAGAAGGATCGTGCCGGCGGCGGCGAGAGGAGGCCAAAGCCCTTCCCAGAGGAGCGCGGCACGGGCGCGTTGCATCAGGACATCGAGCGCCCTTGGGCTTTCGCCGAAGGGAGGCGGTGATTTCGGGGCGGAGCTGCCGTCGCCCGTCACGTGGCTGAACTCTCCATCTGCACAACAGTAGCACGGACTTTGGCGAAGACGAGGCGTCAGCCTGTCCTAGAGCCGACTAAAGTGTAACCAAGTGTGCGGAGCCGATATGCACCTAGCGAAGCCAGGCAGGGACGCGATCGAGGCCGATCAGGTCGTCCAGCGGTGGACGCGGCCGGATCACCGCCATGTCGGGGCCGCGGACCAGCACTTCCGGCACGAGCGCCCGCGTATTGTAGGTCGAGGACTGGGTGGCGCCATAGGCGCCGGCAGTCATGACCGCGATGAGGTCGCCCCGCTTCAATGGCGTCAGCGAGCGATCGAGGGCGAGATAATCGCCGGTCTCGCAGACCGGTCCGACAACGTCTGCCGTGATGCGAGCGGCGCCCGGCTCCGGTTCGACGACCGGCCAGATATCGTGGTGGGCGTCGTAGAGCGTCGGGCGGATGAGGTCGTTCATCGCCGCGTCGACGATGACGAAGCTCTTGGCCGAGCCCTCCTTCACATAGATCACGCGAGTCAGCAGGATGCCGGCATTGCCGGCGATCAGGCGCCCCGGTTCGAGCACGATCTTCGCGCCGAGCGAGGAGAGATGCTTCTTGACCACGTCGGCATAGGCGTCGGGTAGCGGCGGCGGCTGGTTGTCGAGCTTGTAGGGGATGCCAAGCCCGCCGCCGACATCAATGTGGTCGATGAGGTGGCCGTCGGCGCGCAGCGTGGCGACGAGATCTGCCATCAGCGCGAACGCCGCGTCGAACGGTTCGACCTCGGTGATCTGGCTGCCGATGTGCATATCGACGCCGGTGACCGCGATGCCCGGCAACTTTGCCGCTTCCGCATAGACTTCGCGGGCGCGCTGGAACGGCACGCCGAACTTGTTCTCGGCCTTGCCGGTCGAGATCTTCACGTGGGTCTTGGCGTCGACGTCCGGATTGACCCGAAGCGAGATTCGGGCGGTCGCGCCGCGCTCGCTGGCGATGGCGGAGATGCGGACGAGTTCCGGTTCGGACTCGACGTTGAAGCAGAGAATGCCCGCGTCGAGCGCGGCCGCGATCTCCTCGTCGATCTTGCCGACGCCGGAGAAGGTGATGCGTTCACCCGGGACGCCGGCCGCGAGCGCGCGCCTCAGCTCGCCGCCGGAGACGACGTCCATTCCGGCGCCGAGGCGTGCGAGGGTCGCGAGAACGGCCTGGTTGGAGTTTGCCTTGACTGCGTAGCAGACGAGCGACGGCATTCCGGCGAAGGCTTCCGCGAAGACGCGGTAATGCCGCTCCAAGGTCGCGGTGGAATAGATGTAGACGGGAGTTCCGACCTCTTCCGCGATGGCGGCGAGGCTCACATCCTCGGCATGGAGGATGCCGTCACGATAGGCGAAGTGATGCACGGGCTGGAGCCCTCGGGCTCATTGAACGAGTGGATCGAGCGGGAACGAATTGGTCGAGGATTTCATCGGCCTGGTGCGTCCTGGCGCCGGGGGCGCCATGGTTACCACAGGCTTGGCCTGATAGGCCCAGCCTTTCACGTAGCCACCCGTGGTCGGAGCCGATTTGTCGAGAACCGGACCGGTGCCGAGCGCCATCGCCTCGACTGCATCGCTGTCGTTGCTGCTCCTTTCGGCGGCATCGCTGTTCGTCGATATCGTCGGAGTTGGAACCGTGATCGCCGACTTCTGGACGTGAGTCGGCGGAGCGACCTGGGCGCCCGGCGGGGGCTCAAGCGCGCCGCGACGGCCGCAGCCGGCTACGACAAGCAGGATCGCCGTGAAAACCACGCCTGTGACGATCGTGCGGCGGTTCATAGCCGAGTTCCCGGAAACTGAATCATACGCAGAGGCGGCCCCCATCCCGTTCGCAACATCGTGGATGAAGGCTTTCGGCGCAAGAGTGGGTCGCCGCTCAACCGCTGGAGCCTTCGTCGGCGAGGCGCTTTTGCCACGCTTCGGCCTCGCGCACGACGTTCGCCGGCGCCGTTCCGCCGAAGCTGGTCCGGCTCTCAACGGAACGCTCGACGCCGAGGACGTTGAAGACCGCATCGGTGATGCGCGGCTCGATCTCCTGAAGGTCCGACAGCGTCAGTTCCTCCAGCGCCTTGCCGAGCGAGGAGGCCTTGCCGACGATGCGGCCCGTGACGTGATGAGCTTCGCGGAAGGGAAGCTTCAATTCCGGACGAGCCAGTCGGCGAGGTCGGTGGCCGTGGCATAGGCCGCACCGGCGGCCTTCTTCATCGCCACGGCGTCGGCCTCGAGATCGTCGATCATGCCGGTCATTGCGATCGTGCAGAGACGCAACGTGTCGAGCGCGTCGAACGAGCCTTCCTTGTCCTCCTGCATGTCCTTGGAATAGGCCAGCGGCAGGCCCTTCATCACAGTCAGCAGCCCGATCAGCGCGCCGATGACGCGACCGGTCTTGCCGCGCACGAGCTCGGCCGCGTCCGGATTGCGCTTCTGCGGCATGATCGAGGAGCCGGTGGTGAACCGGTCGGACAGACGGACGAAGCCGAACTGCGGCGTCGTCCAGAGCACGATCTCCTCGGCAAGGCGCGACAAGTGGGTCGCGGCGATCGCGGCGGCCGACAGAAGTCTCCAGCACGAAATCGCGGGATGAGACGGCGTCGAGGGAATTCCGCATCGGGCCGGAGAAGCCGAGTGCTGCAGCGGTGGCGTGGCGGTCGATCGGGAAACCGGTCCCCGCAAGTGCCGCCGCGCCGAGCGGGCTTTCGTTGAGGCGCGCGCGCGCATCAACGAACCGGCCGCGATCGCGCGAGACCATCTCGACGTAAGCGAGAAGATGATGGCCGAACGTGACCGGCTGGGCGCTTTGCAGATGAGTGAAGCCCGGCATGATCGTGCCGGCATGCGCCAGGGCCTTCGTCACGAGCGCTTTCTGGAGGCCGGCGAGAACCTTGTCGGTCGAGTCGATCGTGTCGCGCACCCAGAGGCGGAAATCCGTCGCGACCTGGTCGTTGCGGGAACGCGCGGTGTGGAGGCGGCCGGCCGAGGGGCCGATCAACTCGGCGAGACGTGACTCGATGTTGAGGTGGATGTCCTCGAGGGCGCGCGAGAATTTGAAGTCACCGGCCTCGATCTCGACCAGGACATCGCTCAGGCCCTTGGCGATGGCGCGGGCGTCGGCCTCGGGCAGGATGCCCTGCTTCGCTAGCATCGCGACATGGGCTTGAGAGCCGCGTATATCCTGAGCATAGAAGCGCTGGTCGAAATCGATCGACGCGTTGATCGCCTCTAGTGCGGCATCGGGCCCCTCTGCAAAGCGCCCGCCCCACATCTTATTGCTCATCTACAAGCCCCTTCGAGGCAGGATACGGATCAGCCCATGACCGATGAGACAAAGCGCTCCGGATCGACGGTGCGGCTTCTCGCACTGGCCGCCGTGCTCGGCATCGCCGCCGGCGTGGCGGCGATATACGTGAGAAGCGCGACGGATAGCAATCAAGGAGCGCTCGCCTGCACGGGCAATCAGAAGGCGATCGAGCGGATGAAGCCGCTGGCGCGAGGGGAGGTCGCAGGCATTCTGGTGCCGGACCGGCCGCGCGCATTGCCTGAGCTGACTTTCGTCAATGCCCAGGAGAAGCCGCTGAATCTCGCCGATTTCGCAGGGAAAACGGTTCTCCTGAACATCTGGGCGACTTGGTGCGTGCCCTGCCGGGAAGAGATGCCGAATCTTGACCGAGTGCAGTCGGAACTGGGCAGCGACAAGTTCGAGGTCGTCGCCGTCTCGATCGATCTTGACGGGTTCAAGAAATCAGTGCCGTTCCTCGAAGAGCTGAAGCTTGCGAATATCGATCATTACGCCGAGCCGACCGGAAAACTGTTTCAGGCGCTGAAGATAGCGGGCCGGGCGGTCGGACTGCCGACGACATTGATCATCGACGGGTCCGGTTGCGAGATCGGCTATCTGCCGGGTCCGGCTGTGTGGGATTCCGAGGACGGGAAGGCGCTGATAAGGGCCGCCGTCGGAGAAGTCCTGAGCTAGGCGAGAGTGTCGAGACCGGAGAGCGCGGAGCTGTACTTCGCCTGCAACTGGCTCTGAACGCGATCATTGGCGATCTGCATGGTGAGCTGGACCATACCTGCGGTCGAATCAAGGCTGCCGCCGATCAGATTGCCCGCCGCTACGCTCTGATTGGCGACCATGTTGTCGTAGGTCGCGCGGTTCGCGGCCCGCATTGTGGCGCCGGGATCCTGCTGCCAGCTCGGCGTATAGAGATAATAGCCTTTGGCATTGACCTGGAACGCGCCCATCTCAGGCGTCCCGGTCGATCATGCCGCCGACCCCGTCGGGGAGCAGGGCCTTGATGTCTTCCGCCGCGGAGGAGAGCAGGTTGACGATGGACTGGTCCATCTCGTTCGCCTGTTTCAAGGCGATCATCGAGACCTGCTGCGCGCGGCTGCCGGCCTGCATCGACGTCATGGTCAAAGCGAGAGATGCGGTGTCCAAGATATGCTCCTCGCGCCCACCCTGACAAACCAGGGTAAACACGCCGTTAAGAATTCAGGCGCTGCGATCGAGCCTCTCGCCCTGTCCGGCCAACCGGTAGCCGGCGAGCCCCTGGGCGTGTTCGGTCGCGCTTTCGAGGACGTCGGTGAGGGTGAGCTCATCCGGCTCCGGTTGCACGATCGGTGTCTGGTCCGACATGGCCCGGCGATAGGCTTCGAGAATGGCTGCCGCCGATGCATTGGTGGTGATCGGGTCCATGGCGCATCTCCGTTCCTCGCGAAAATGCACCAAACGGGTGGGTCGATCCCGAAAAGCGTCCTTTTTGACTAACGAATAGCTACCGAATAGCTACTGACAAAATTCGAGTTTTCTAGTATAGAAATACCCAATGGGTATGTACGTACCGGCGGTGCGGGGATGGGAACCTCATGAAGAAGAAGGGCAAGAAGAAGAGCGACAGCGTTGTTTCCGCTGTCGATATCGCGGCCCCCTCTCCAGTTGCCGAGAGTGCCGAAGCCAAGGCGCTGTACAAACCGGTAAAGCAGTCGGTGACGATCCGGCTGGATTCCGACGTGGTCGCCTGGTTCAAGAACCGCGAGGACCGCTATCAGACGGCGATCAACAAGGTGCTGCGCAAGCACATGCTGAAACGGCTGAGCGACAAGAAGAAGTCCGCGCCGGCTGAATAATCAGCGGGTCGGAATGGGTTTCTCGCCTCGGTAGTCGTAGAAACCGCGCTGGGTCTTGCGCCCGAGCCAGCCGGCCTCGACATATTTAACGAGCAGCGGGCAGGGGCGGTATTTCGAGTCCGCCAGGCCGTCGTGCAGCACCTGCATGATCGACAGGCAGGTATCGAGGCCAATGAAGTCGGCAAGCTGGAGCGGCCCCATCGGGTGGTTGGCGCCAAGCCGCATGGCGTTGTCGATCGCCTCGACCGTCCCGACACCTTCGTAAAGCGTGTAGATCGCCTCGTTGATCATCGGCATCAGGATGCGATTGACGATGAAGGCCGGGAAATCCTCCGCGACCGTCGTCGTCTTGCCAAGCCGCTGGACGAAATCCCGCGCCGCCTCGAAGGTCGGCTCGCCGGTGGCGATGCCGCGCACGAGCTCGACCAGCTGCATCGCCGGCACCGGGTTCATGAAATGAATGCCGATGAACTGCTCCGGACGGTCTGTCGCCGAAGCCAGGCGGGTGATCGAGATCGAGGACGAGTTCGAGGCGATGATCGCATCGGGCCGCAGACTTTTGCTGACTTCCGACAGCAGTCCCGCCTTCAGCTCCTCATCCTCAGTCGCGGTTTCGATGACGAGATCGCTCGGCGCAAGGTCGCCGAAACTCGCAGCCGGACGTAAGCGAGCGAGAGCCTCGGCGCTTTGATCCTGGGTGATGTGCTGCTTGGCGACCTGCTTGGCAAGGTGGTAGCCGACCGTGGCTAGACCGGCCTTGATCTTTTCTTCCGAGATGTCGTGCAACAGCACGTCCATACCGGCCAGCGCGCAGACCTGGGCGATGCCGGTGCCCATTTGTCCCGCGCCGATGATGCCGACCGTGCGAATTGGCTGAACCATGATCTGTTACCGGCGATGCAGGAACGGTTCGGGTGTAAGGCGCATGCAACGCGGCCGGACCAGAAGACCGGCGACGGTAATAGTCAAGCCGCGGCCGGTCAACGTGTCCGCGGGCGCAAAAATCCGCCGGAGCTCAGATCGTTTTCGGCGGCCGCCCGAACCAGGGTACGTCGTTACGCTTGAACAGCGGGATAAGGGCCGCACCGGCAAGGAATCCGCCGGTGTGGGCCCACCACGCGATCGCGTCGTCCCATCCGAGAAGACCGCTCCCGAGCTGGACGACGAACCAGGCGATGATGATCCAGAACGCGGTGACCCGAAGCGGGATGCGGCCGAACAAGAGTATCCACATCTTCACCTTGGGATGAAGCAGGAGATAGGCCGCGATCACGCCCGATATCGCGCCCGAAGCACCGATCAGGGGAGCCTCGGAGGTTGGCACCGCCAATGCGTGCGCGGCGGCGCCGGCAGTGCCGCAGAGAACGTAGAACAAAGCAAACCGCCAATGCCCCATCGAATCCTCGATGTTGTCGGCGAAGACGAGGATGAAGAGCAGATTGCCGATCAGGTGGAACGGATCGCCATGCAGGAACAGGGAGGTGATGAAGGTCAGTGCGGCCGGCGGCACCTCCGCCTGTACCGGCAAGGCGGCGTGGCCGAAGACGACGGCGGGGATCAGCCCCCAGCCATAGGTGGCGATCAGATTGTTGTCAAAGACGAGGCCGGACTGAAAGATGGTGTAGACGCCGAGATTGATCGCGATCAGCGCCCAGGAAATGAACGGATAGCGGATGAGGAGCCTTGGATTTTCGTCGCTCAGCGGCACGAAGACCAAGATCGTCTCTCCGAAAGTTCAGCCGAGGTCGAAAGCGATCGTCGACCCGCACGCCAATGTTGGTAATACCGCGATTGTCGTCGCAGAGATCAGCGTTGGGAAGATGCTCGATCGTCGCCATCACATGCAGCTTTCGCCGCAAAGTGTGACGTTGCCTGTCAGCCACGCCCGCCGGCGACCCACAGGAACAGCATGATGACGCCGATGGCCACGAACTGCAGCAGGACACGCCA
The DNA here is from genome assembly GCA_963778835.1 of uncultured Alphaproteobacteria bacterium. Taxonomy (GTDB): domain Bacteria; phylum Pseudomonadota; class Alphaproteobacteria; order Rhizobiales; family Methylopilaceae; genus Flaviflagellibacter. Next base: position 977,806 of record CAVZVY010000006.1, on the reverse strand, counting down.
GCGCATCAGGCTCTGAGAGCGGTTGGGGTCGCCGCCCTTCATCATGTTGACGAGTCCCATGACGAGCACGACGGCGACCGCGCCGATCGCGACGGGGATCAGGTAGAAAATCGCGGAATCCATCAACTTTCCCAGTTCAAGCGTTCAGCCGCCAGATCGTCACGTTGAGAACGGCCGCGAACATCACCCAGCCGAGATAGGGGACGAGTAGCCACGCGGCGAGGCGATCCCTGCGCGCGAAGGCGACAATAGTCCAGATGATTGCGGCGATCAGCGCAATGATGACGCAGATGCCAGCGTATGGGCTCTGGTGCACGAAGAAGGCGTAGGACCAGGCGACGTTGAGTACGAGTTGAACGCCGAAGGGCAGGAGCGCCCAGTTGCTGGCGATCCATCCGCCCGACGCGCGCACAACAAGCCACAGCGACACCGCCATCAGACAGAAGAGAATTGTCCAGGCGACCGGGAACGCCCAGTTCGGCGGGTTGAAGGCCGGCTTCGCAAGACCCGCATACCACCCGAGATTGGGCATGGTCAGGGTCGAGCCGAGACGAAGCGCCGTGGCGCAGATGAAGAGAGACAGAAGAAGAGCGAGGCCGGAGCGCACGCGGCCGATGTTGAAGCTGCGGTCCATGTCCATCTGCGTCTTCCGATCACGCATCTGTGTACGGGATCTATTTCAATCCCAAGAGGATCAACGGGTTCCGGCGTTAGCCGCAACATTCTGTTAAGCGGTAATGCGTATTTGTACCAATCAACCGAAGGTGGAAAACCACCTCTATGGGGCAAGGCTGGGGAGCAAAGTTATGCGTATCTTCTCCGCGTTTCAGCGAATGAATGTGTTCAAGCGCGTGCGCGTTCCGGCTGCACTGACTTCGGTGCGCCTGCGTGTCTCCCTGCTCAGCATCGCTCCCTTGATCGCCCTGCTCATCGTCGCGGGGACGTTCCGCTTCGGCCAGCAGGAAGTGACGACGGCCGTCCAGAGCGCCGATAAATATTCCGATATCTCGACAGAGGTGGAGCGCTTCCGCGGTCAGCTCGCCACGATGGCGTCCTCCGTCGCGCAGTATCGTCTGAAACCGACGGACTCGATCAAAGCGGCCTTTGGTCAGGCGAAGACCGAGGCGTCTCGCGCGATCGAGGCGATCCGCGCCAATGTCGACGACGAGAACTTCCTGGCGACGGTCGGTCTTCTCTCCGATGGTCTGAACCAGACCGCGGACGCATTCGCCGACATCGTCAAGGCGCAGGCGGTGCTCGGAACCAAGCAGGCTCCCGGTGTCGATCAGAAGTTGCAGACGGCCGGCGACGACCTCGAAGTGATGATGGATCAGGAGCTCAATGCCCTCGGCGAGGACAGCTATGCGATCGCCAAGACGGTCCAGGAGCTCAGGAAGTACGAGAAGGGTTTCATCATCTCCGGCACGTCGTCGCTGTTCGACCAGTTCAACAAGGGCGCGGCCACGTTGAGCGAGCAGCTCAACGCCAGCATTCTCGACGACGCCGTGAAGGCCAAGGCGACGGCCGCGATCACGGACTATCAGCAGCTTTTCAAGGACTGGCGCGCTGCGCGCAACAAGCAGTCGACGGCGGCCAATGTGACGAGCGACACGCTCGAGAACGTCTCACTGAACACGAGCTCGCTGCTGGCATTCGCCCGCGACGGCAAGACCGCCACCGCCGATGTGCGCCATAAGGCAGAACAGTGGACCAATGCGGTCGCAATCGGCATCATCGTCATCGCCATCCTGGTCTGTTCGACGCTCGGCTTCTTCATCGGCCGCAGCATCACCAAGCCGATGTCCGACCTGACGTCCGACATGCGCCGGCTGGCGGACGGCGACACCAATATCGAGGTGAAAGGCGCGGAGGGCCGCAACGAACTGTCCCAGATGGCTCGCGCGGTCCTGGTGTTCCGCGACAACGCGATCGAACGCGAACGGCTCGCCGGCGAACAGGCCGCGAGTACGACCCAGCGCGAGGCCCGCGCCCGCGCCGTGGAAGCTCTCGTCCAGGAATTCGAGGCGCTGGCCAACTCGGCGATCAACGGCGTCCGTTCGGCCGCCGGCAATCTCGAGGAAACCGCATCGAGCCTGATCGAAGCGTCGACCCGCGTCACGGACGAAGCCCGCGCAGCCGGGCACGCCGCCAATAGCGCCTCCGAAAACGTCACCGCGGCGGCAACCGGGGCCGAAGAGCTTGCTCTGTCGATCCAGGAAATCGAGCAGCAGGCTCTGAAGTCGACCGAGGTCTCGTCCCGCGCCGTGACGGAAGCCAATCGTACGTCCGAGACCATGGGAGGTCTTGCGACGGCGGCAACCCGTATCGGCGAGGTCGTCAGCCTTATCGAGGCGATCGCGTCCCAGACCAATCTCCTCGCCCTCAACGCCACCATCGAGGCGGCCCGGGCCGGCGAGGCCGGCAAGGGCTTCGCGGTCGTTGCGCAGGAAGTGAAGACGCTCGCCTCTCAGACGGCGAGCGCCACCCAGGAAATTGCCCGCCAGATCGGCGCGATCCAGGAAGCCTCGGCCGACGCCGGCGTTGCCATCGAGCGCGTCAGCGGCATCATCTCCGAGACCTCGTCGATCGCCGCCGCCGTCGCCGGTGCCGTCGAGCAACAGACGGCCTCGGTGCAATCCATTGCCGGCAACGTCGCCCGCGCGTCGAACGAGGCGCAGTCCGGCTCTTCGGCCATGGCTTCGGTCGAGGAATTGGCGGCATCCGCCCGCATGGTCGCCGACGACGTCGCCAATCTCGCGACCGGCCTGTCGAAGGAGGCCCAGCGTCTCGAAGAGGCGGTGAGCGGCTTCCTCCGCGAGGTTCAGGCGGCCTGACGAGGCATCAGGAGGCCATCGACAAAGGATCGGGTCGGCGTGAAGGAGACCTCACGCCGCCGTCATCCCTCGGTCTGCAAGCAAACCGGCCGCGAGATGCCGAAAAGCCTCAACAGCCTTTGCAAAGACGGCGTGAGGATCGTCAGCCGCGGCAATCCAGAGCGAGGCGTTGAGCGCCGCTCCATTGAGCAGCCGGGCGGCGGCTTCTGCATTCACCGGCCTGACCGTTCCTTCATCGATGAGCGCCTGGATCGTCTGAGTTGTCGTGCGAAGGCACGCGTTCTGGTTGGGCCATCGGGATGGATCGCCGAGCACGGCCGGCCCGTCCAGCAACATGATGCGCTGGATCTCCGGCTCCAAGGCCATCTCGATATAGGCGATGCTCTCGTCGAGAAGCCCGAGCCATAAGGTCTCGGCCTGATCGCGCGCAATGCGCAGCCGTGCCACCATGTCCGTGTCGATCTGGTCGATCACGGCCTGCAGCAAACCCTTCTTGTCGCCGAAGTTGTGGTAGAGCGCGCCCCGCGTCAGGCCAGCTTCGGCGGTCAGATCGTCCATAGACGCCGCCGCATAGCCTTTGGCCGCGAACGCCTTTCGGGCGGCTCGAATGAGCTTGGCCTGGGTCTCCTCCATCATCTGAGCGCGTCGCGTTGCGACCACTTCCATCTCCTGCAGGCGACATACGCCGCGTATGTGGATTGACATACGGTGCGTATGTCCGGATATACCGACATACGGCGCGTATATCAATGACCGCCCCGGACCGTGAACAGGAGCAAAACAATGACCAGACGCGATGCGATCTTCCCTGCCGGTCGGCAGGCGCTTTACGAGATCAACCGTTATTCGGCGGCGATCCGCTCCGGCGACTTTCTGTTCGTCTCGGGCCAGGTCGGCAGCCGCGAGGACGGGTCGCCCGAGCCGGTCTTCGAACGCCAAGTCCAGCTCGCCTTCGACAATCTCGCGGCAGTTCTGAAGGCCGCGGGCTGCACGTTCGACGACGTCGTCGACGTGACCACTTTCCACACCGACCCGGCCACGCAGTTCGAGACGGTTACCGCCGTTCGGTTGAAGGCGATCGGTGAACCGCCCTACCCGAACTGGACCGCGGTGGGTGTGAACTGGCTGGCGGGCTTCGATTTTGAGATCAAGGTCATCGCGCGTCTTCCTCAGTCCGCCTGATCGATCGGCGGCGAGCGGGGTTCCTTGGGGTTGAATCGTGACAGCACCCCGATCCTTTGTTTATGGCTGAGGGTCTGTACTCATATGGAGTACAGACCTCTTTGTCGGAACGCAGGAAACGCAGCTTTGGCTCGGAGCCCTCTGAAATCTGCCTGGGCCATCGTCTATGACGTCTATCTGCGCTTCACCGCGCATGACGCGTGGGCGATCGCAAGCCATGTGGCGATGTCGGTCCTGCTTGCCCTGTTTCCGTTCCTGATCGTCGTAACCGCGCTCGCCTCGCTGATCGGCACGCCGCAGGTCGCGTCCGAGGTGATTGGGCTGGCGTTCGAGGGATGGCCGGAGACTTTGGCGGCACCGTTGGCAGGCGAAGTGACGCGGGTACTGACCGGCCGCCGCCTCGACCTTCTGACCGTCGGCGTCGTGCTTCTGCTCTGGACCGCTTCCTCGGCCGTCGAGGCGATGCGGGTCGCGCTCGTCCGCGCCTACGGCGTTCCGGATCTCAGAACCTGGTACTTCAATCGTCTGCAGAGTATCGGCTTCATGCTGCTCGGCGCGGCCGGGATGCTCGTGCTTGCCGTCGCTGTCGTCCTATGGTCGCCGATCTGGGAGTTTGCCGTCCGCTACTTCCCGGAAATCCGGGCGGCGACCTGGTCGGACGAATTTTTCCGTTACACCGCGACCGGCCTGTTCCTCGCGGGCGGGCTGATCCTCGCCCATCTCTGGCTGCCGCCGCAGCGTGTGCCGATCCTGTTCATCTTGCCGGGCACTGCGCTGACCCTACTGCTCTGGCTCATCGGGGCGTCGGTGTTCGGCTATTGGCTGGCGCGTTTCAGCAATTACGCCTCCACCTATGCCGGCCTGGGCGGCATCATGGCTGTGATCTTCTTCCTCTACATCAATTCGGTCGCCTTCATTATCGGCGGCGAGCTCAACGCGGTACTCGCGTCCCGGAGGAAGGCGAAGGATGTGCGGCTGGCTCGGAAAGGATCGACGCCGGAACCCGGCTAGGACGCGCACGTTGGTCTCCAAAAGGGAGAGATCTTCGTGACCGACCACCGCACGCACGACGCCGCGTCCCGCAAAAACGCTACCGAGGCCCGTCAGGGCGCCAGAGGGACTCCGGTCCTGTGGGTTCTGATCTGTGGTCTGGCGCTCGCGGTGGTGGCGCTGTTCTTCTTCCTGTCGACGAATGTGCAGAATCCGCCGCCGGTGCCGGTAGAGCAGCAGCCGGTCGGGCCGAGCTCCGACGCGACGCCGAACAATGCGGAACCGTCGCGACTCGACGCGCCGCCCGGCCCAGCCAGGTAAAAGATCAGCGGCGAGTGCGGTCTTCGGGCGGCAGGACTTCGTATTCCGCGTCGATGATCGTCTCGCTTGCGGGCCGCGGCGCGCGGGCGCTCTTCCTAGCGCGCCAGCGATAGGCGGCGTCCAGCAGCAGCAGAGCCGGAAACACGACGAGGAAGACGCCAGTCGCGACGATCGCCAGCGTCACGACGATGGCGGCAGCGATCGCACCGATCACTGCGATTTGCCAAGCCGGCATCTTGGTTGCGCGAAGACGGAACAGGCCGAAGGGTTGGTTTGCGTTCATCATCTAACCTTGGCGCCTAATATCGGCCTTCGTCTCTGTAAATCCAAGCGGCACGAAACCGCAGGACTCCGGCAGCGTTTCGAAATTGAAGGATTCGGAGACGAGAAGTGCCCTCGACCGCGATCAAACAAATTGTCTATCTGCCGGACGATCGCGAACTCGACGTGACGTTCGTCGGCAGCAACCGAACCTACACCTATTTTGGCGTCGAGCCCGAAGTGCACGAGGATTTTGTCCACGCGATGTCGAAGGGGCAGTTTTTCAATGCCCGGATCAGGGATTGCTACGAATTCCGTCTGAAGACGGCTAGTTCGCCGAAGCCTCGATCGCCAGCGCATGGACCCGCTCGCGGAGCTCCTCGGCCAACACGGCATTGACGGCGCGATGGGTCTCGACCCGGCTCTTGCCGGCAAATTGGGGTGAGCCGATCCGGACGCGGAAATGGGTTTCTCCGCCCTCTCGCCAGCCGCCATGGCCCGCATGCTGGTGGCTCTCGTCGATGACCTCCAGCCGGGTGGGTTCGAAGGCGGCGCGAAGTTTTGATTCGATGCGGTTTCTAAACGTGCTCATAGCGCCTACATAATGGCTCCGGCTCGTCGAACGAAGCGTTCCGCGCGCCGTTGTGCTCGATCCGTCAACCCTTCTATCGCATCCTGAGACCAGTGGCCGCGTTCGCTTGTCGCGCCGGTCAGACCCGCCCATAATCGACGCCATGAAACTTGATTCACCCTGGTTCGATCGCATCCGTGCCGCGCGCAAGCCGACGGCCGCCGAAGCACAGGCGAAGCCCGGAATGTGCGAACACCCCGGCTGTGCCGACAAGGGCGATTTTCGCGCGCCGAAGGGGCGTGACCACGAGGGCCAGTACTGGCGGTTCTGCTTCCAGCACGTCCGCGAGTACAACCAGTCGTTCAATTATTTCCGCGACATGCCGGACGACGCGGTCGCGGCCTGGCAGAAGGATTCGCTGACCGGCCATCGCCCGACATGGACGATGGGCGTCAACCGCGCCGCCGACGGCAAAGTCCCGCCACGACCGCACTCGTCGCATCCGCGCTTCGGCAATTGGGATTTCGCGGACCCCTTCAACGTATTCGGAGGCGATGCCGAGGCACGCCGGCCGGAATCCGAGGCGCCGCGGCGCCGCGCCCTCAAGAAGGTCGAGCGGAATTCGCTGATCGAACTTGGCCTGGAAGAAAGCGCGTCGGGGGAAGACATCAAGGCCCGTTTCAAAACCTTGGTGAAACGGCTGCATCCCGATGCAAATGGCGGTGACCGTGCGACCGAGGACAAATTGCGCGCTGTCATCCAAGCCTATAATTACCTAAAACAGGCTGGTCTCTGCTGACTGGCATGTCGCCCATGGCGGGCGGCCCACGGCCGTGCGGGTCGTGGTTCAGGAGGTTTCATGACGACTGTAGCTGAAGGCGTCCGGGGTATGCCGGACATGAAGGTGTCCGTGCGTCAGACGTTCGGTATCGACTCTGACCTGGAAGTGCCTGCTTATTCCGAGACCGACGACCACGTTCCGGATCTCGATCCCGATTATCTGTTCGACAAGAACACGACGCTTGCGATCCTCGCCGGCTTCGCGCGGAACCGCCGCGTGATGGTCACCGGCTATCATGGCACCGGCAAGTCGACGCATATCGAGCAGGTCGCCGCGCGCCTCAACTGGCCTTGCGTGCGCATCAACCTCGACAGCCACGTCTCGCGTATCGACCTCGTCGGAAAGGACGCGATCGTGCTGAAGGACGGCGCGCAGGTCACCGAGTTCAAGGACGGCATGCTGCCCTGGGCGCTGCAGAACAACGTCGCGCTCGTGTTCGACGAATACGATGCCGGCCGCCCGGACGTGATGTTCGTCATCCAGCGCGTCCTCGAAGTCTCGGGCCGCCTCACGCTGCTCGACCAGAAGCGCGTCATCCGTCCTCACCCGGCCTTCCGCCTGTTCGCAACGGCGAACACGGTCGGTCTTGGCGATACGTCGGGCCTCTATCACGGCACCCAGCAGATCAACCAAGGCCAGATGGACCGCTGGTCGATCGTGACGACGCTGAACTATCTGCCGCACGACAACGAGGTCGACATCGTCCTCGCCAAGTCGCCGCACTACAAAGGGAAGCCGCAGGGACGCGAGATCGTCTCCAAGATGGTCCGTCTCGCCGACCTGACCCGTAACGCGTTCATCAACGGCGATTTGTCGACCGTGATGAGCCCGCGCACAGTGATCACGTGGTCCGAGAACGCCGACATCTTCAGCGATATCGGCTTCGCGTTCCGTCTGACCTTCCTCAACAAGTGCGATGAGCTGGAGCGGCCGCTGGTCGCCGAGTTCTATCAGCGCTGCTTCGGCCAGGAACTGGCCGAGTCCGCGGTGAACGTCGCGCTGAGCTGAGCTAGGTCGCGTCATGGCCGCCTCGAATTCCGGACCGACCAAACCGCGCGAACCGCCGAGCGAGCCCCTGAAGCGCTCGGTGGCCGCGACCCTGCGCGCGATCGCGGGCAAGTCGGATCTCGAAATCAGCTTCTCGCAGGAGCGCGCGTCGCTTTCCGGCAATACCGCACGTTTGCCGGAACCGCCCCGCCGACTGAACGCGAAAGATGCCGCTGTCCTGCGCGGCAATGCCGACGCATTGGCGCTGAAGCTCGCCTGCCACGACCCGAAGCTGCACAACAAGCTCGTGCCGCGGGGAACCGAGGCGCGGGCGATCTTCGATGCGGTCGAGCAGGCGCGCTGCGAGGCGATCGGCTCACGCCGGATGTCGGGCGTGGCGAAGAATATCACCGCGATGCTCGATGAGCGCTACATGCGCGCGAGCTATGACGATCTGTCCGCCCGCGAGGATGCTCCGATCGAGGAGGCGCTCGCGATGATGGTCCGCCAACGGCTGACCGGCATCGAGCCGCCCGCGTCCGGCCGGAAGGTCGTCGATCTCTGGAGGGGCTGGATCGAGGAAAAGGCCGGCAGGAACCTCGAAGATCTCGACCTCGTCCTGAACGACCAGATCGGGTTTGCGCGTTCGATGCGCGAACTCCTGACCGCGCTCGAAATGGGCGACGAATTCGCCTCCGATCTCGACGAGATGATGGACGAGGAGGGCGATGCGGACACCGACAAGGATCCCGGCCAGGAAGAGGGTGGCGAACGCGGCGAGGAGAGTGCCGAGGGCGCCCAGTCGGCGGAAGCCGAGGCGACCGACGACGAGCCCGATTTCGGCGAGATGGAGCAGGCCGACGCACCGCCGTCCGAGACGCCGGACGAGGCGGAGGAGGGCGACGCAGAGGACATCAACGAGCCGCCGCGCCGCCAACTGTCGAACACGCAGGGCATCGCTGTCGACTACCGCGCCTTCACCAACCGGTTCGACGAGACCATGCACGCCGAGGAGCTCTGCGACGCCGACGAACTCGCGCGGCTGCGCTCCTATCTCGACAAGCAGCTCGCCAATCTGCAGGGCGTGGTCGGGCGTCTGGCGAACAGGCTCCAGCGCCGGCTGCTCGCTCAGCAGAACCGCGCCTGGGACTTCGACCTCGAAGAGGGCACGCTCGATCCGGCCCGCCTGTCGCGCGTCGTCACAGATCCGATGCAGCCGCTCTCCTTCATGAGCGAGCGCGACACGGATTTCCGCGACACCGTCGTCACGCTCCTGCTCGACAATTCCGGCTCGATGCGCGGGCGGCCGATCACCGTCGCCGCGACCTGCGCCGACATTTTGGCGCGGACGCTGGAACGGTGCGGCGTGAAGGTCGAGATCCTCGGCTTCACGACGCGCGCCTGGAAGGGCGGACAGTCGCGCGAGGCGTGGTTGCAGGCCGGCAAGCCGCCTTATCCCGGTCGCCTGAACGATCTCCGCCACATCATCTACAAGTCAGCCGACGCGCCCTGGCGCCGGGCGCGCAAGAATCTCGGCCTGATGATGCGCGAGGGTCTCCTCAAGGAGAACATCGACGGCGAGGCGCTGGACTGGGCGCACAAGCGCCTGCTGGCCCGGCCAGAGCAGCGCCGCATCCTGATGATGATCTCGGACGGCGCGCCGGTCGACGATTCCACATTGTCGGTCAACAACGGCAATTATCTCGAAAAGCATCTGCGCGCGGTGATCGAGGACATCGAGACACGCTCGCCGGTCGAGCTGATCGCCATCGGCATCGGCCATGACGTGACGCGCTATTATCGGCGCGCGGTGACGATCGTCGACGCCGAGGAGCTCGGCGGCGTGATGACCGAGAAGCTCGCCGAACTCTTCGACGAGAAGTCGACGCCGAGAAGCGCGGCTCCGCGTCGCGCAACTGTCCGGGCCTGATGCGGGCTCTGGCGTCGATCGCTCTGGCCATGGCGGCGACACCCGCTTTGGCCGAGCCGATCACGGTCACGGCAAAGCCAATCGCCTCCTTCGAACGTGCGAATCCGGAACGGACTGAGTTCGGCGCCCTGACGTTTCGCGGCGGGCTGGAACTCAGGGGTAGCGACCGAAGCTTCGGCGGATATTCCGGGCTCCGTGTCGAGGCTGACAGTAGCCGGTTCCGCGCGCTTTCGGATCGCGCGACATGGCTGGAGGGTCGCATCGTCTATGACGGCACGCGTCCTGTCGCAATCGCTGACGCCTCGATCGACGACGTGCTGGATGCGAAAGGCGCCTCGCTGGTCGGAACGTCGCGCGGCGATACCGAGGCGCTTGAGGTCCGTGGTACGACCGCCTGGGTGACGACCGAGGGCGTGCCGCAGCTTCTGCGGTTCGACTTCGGAGCGGGCAACACCCACCCCAGAGGCTTCCAGGCGATCCGTCTGCCCAAAGAGATGGCGGCGATGCCGTCGAATGCCGGTCTTGAAGCCCTAGCGATTGTGCCGGACGGCCAGCCGCACGCGGGGAGTTTCCTGATGCTCGGCGAGGACCCGAGCGGAAAGGACGGCAATCATCCGGGCTGGCTCATTCCCGGCAAAGGGGGCGTCGCGGAGACCCTCAGCCTTCGTGAGCATGACGGCTTCGCGGTCACCGACGCCACCTTCCTGCCGGGTGGCGACCTCGTCGTGTTGGAGCGGAAATACCGCGCCCCGATGCTGTCGATCCGTATCCGCCGCATCGCCGGGAAGGACGTGGTAGCCGGTGCGGTGCTGGACGGACCGCTTCTGCTCGATGCGAGCTTGGCTCAGGAGATCGACAATATGGAGGCGATCTCCGCTACCACAGCAGCGGATGGAACGACGGTGCTGACGCTTCTATCGGACGATAATTTCAATCCGTTTCAGCGGACGATCCTGCTGCAGTTCGGATTGAAGGAATAATCAGCGGCCCGCCGGGACCGCGTCTATCGGCCGGATGCGGCCCATCAGGGCGCCGTAGGGCACCAGCAGCAGCAGCGCCATCGTCACCTTCACCAGGAAATCGAAGAAGGCGAGGCCGACCCAGAGCGGGACGGTGACGCCGAAGGCGGGATAGGTGACGGGATCGGACATCGCCGCGTCGCCGGCGAAGGCGAGCGAGAAGAACACCACAGTATCGAGCGCCGAGCCGAGTAGGCTGCCCGCGAGCGGCGCATGCCACCAGGTCATCCGGCGGAGCCGGTTGAAGACGGTGATGTCGAGAAGCTGGCCGAACAGGAATGCCGTGCCCGATGCCAGCGCGATGCGCGGCGAAGCCAGGGCGATCGACAGCACGACGGCGATTGCGAAACCGCAATAGATGACCCGGCGCGTGAGCGTGGGGCCGAAGCGGCGGTTGGTCAGATCATTGACCAGGAAGGCGAGCGGATAGGTCAGCGCGCCGTAGGTCAGGTAATCGCCGAGGCCGAAGGTCGTGACGGGATACTGGACCGCGACGTTCGAGAGCGCCACGACGGCCGCCATGGCGGCGACCGGAAGGGCAAGCTGTCGGACAGTACCGTTCGCAGGCATCGGTGCTGCCTTATGCAGCCGCCGCGGCCTCGCCGGCGGCCTTGACGATCTTGCGACGCAGTTCCTTCGCCTTCTGCGACAGGTCGTTCTCCGAAGCCTTCAGGAGGAAGGCATCGAGGCCGCCGCGATGCTCGACCGAGCGAAGGGCATGGGCGGTGACGCGCAGACGCACGGACTGGCCGAGCGCGTCGGAAAGAAGGGTGACCCTGACGAGGTTCGGCAGGAACCGGGTCTTGGTCTTACGATTCGAGTGGCTGACAAGATTGCCAACGAGGACGGCTTTTCCAGTCAGTTCGCAGCGCCGCGACATCGCAGTGCTCCATATACAAGAATTACGGGGCGAGCAGGCCGGGCCCGAAAAGCAAAAGCAGCACGGGCCGCGAGAGCCAGGGCGCTCGAAGGTCGCGCTGTATAGTCGCCAACCCCCTTTTGCGTCAAGCGAAGCCGGGCAGAAACTGAGTCCCGGTTGCAACGGCCACCCGGAATTGCTCTCCCGCTCTCGACGGAGTGGCCCGTCTGGAGCATTGTCAATGCTTAAATCGGGCCTGAACAGCCACGATCTGCGACGCCGAAGGATTACCGCTGTGCCGTCATTGCTCTCAGGTTTGCCGATCGCGCGGCCCGCCCGCATGGCGGTGGTCGCCGTTGTGGCCTGCGTCACGGCGATGCCGGCTCTCGCGGGTGAGACCGAGTTCACAGCCGCCTATACCGCACGTCTCGCAGTGCTTCCCATCAACTTCGCGAGCGGAACCCTGAAGGCGACGGTGCCGGACAAAGGCCGCTACGTGGTCGACTTCGGCGCCGACGGAATGGGCTTCGCGATGAGCGGCAAGGCCATCGGCACGGTCTATCCGGACGGCGTCTGGCCGCTGAGCGCCGCGATCGACACGGCCGACAGCTCGGAAGTCCGCAAGATCCGGATCGCGTTGTCGCGCGGCCGGGTGCGCCGCGATACGGTCACGCCGCCGCTGCCCTATCGCCCGGACCGGGTGCCGGTGACGCAGGAGCACAAGAAGGGCGTGATCGATCCGATCAGCGCGCTTCTCATGCCCGTCGCCAAGAAGTCGGACACGCTGGAGCCGAGCGTCTGCGACCGCACCCTGCCGATCTTCGAGGGTACGGAACGGTTCGACATCAAGATGTCGTATCTCCGCATCGAGAACGTGAAGACGATCAAGGGCTATCAGGGCCCGGTCGTCGTCTGCCGCGCGACCTACAAGGCGATCGCCGGCCACCGCAACAACGGCAAGCCGAACTATATGGAGCAGAACAAGACCATCGAAGCCTGGCTCGCGCCAATCGAGGGCACCCAGATGGTCGCTCCCTGGAAGATCTCGCTGGTCACCGGCATGGGCACGATGCTGATCGAGGCGAGCGAATTCACCGCGACGCAAAATCCGACCAAGCACGCGGATGCCGGCGAGGCTATCGCCGCTCCGTCCGATAACGGGACGCAGCGTTAACCATCCCTATGTGACTTATCCACACAGGCGGTTTCGGAGACATCCAGATGTTGTCGTTGTCGCCTAGGCTAATCAACATATAGGGCATCCAAACCGGGAACATCGTTGCGTCTCCAATTCGGCCGACCTTTGTTCCCTGTTAGGCCGAGTGTTAACGTGCGGGCCGAGTAGAACAGACCGTGACTCAGGCGCGAGTCACCGATTCGGGCTGGATTCGTTCCACCAACGTTCCCAGATTCGGCCCATTAAGGAAAACAGCGGGCCTGCTCGCTTAACCGAAGGCCTTCCGCCACCCAATGGACAGATTGAAGACCTTATCGCCGGCCGAACGCGGCCGGGGCGTCACCGCAGTTCTGGGGCCGACCAACACCGGCAAGACCCATCTCGCCATTGAGCGCATGGTGGCGCAGGGCTCGGGATTGATCGGCCTGCCGCTGCGCCTGCTCGCGCGCGAGGTCTATCAGCGCATCGTCGACAAGGTCGGCGTCGACAAGGTCGCGCTCATCACCGGCGAAGAGAAGATCAAGCCGCCCAACCCCCGCTACTGGGTCTCGACCATCGAGGCCATGCCGCAGGACCTGGAGGTCGACTTCGTCGCGATCGACGAGATCCAGATCGCGGCGGACCTCGACCGCGGGCATGTCTTCACGGACCGGATTCTCAATCGCCGCGGCCGGCACGAGACCATGATGCTCGGCGCCGCCACCATGCGCGGGCTGATCGAGAAGCTCTTGCCCGGCGCGAGCATTCTCGGCCGGCCTCGGCTGTCGCAGCTCACTTTCGCCGGCGAGAAGAAGATCACCCGTCTGCCGCGCCGTTCCGCCATCGTCGCCTTCTCGGCCGAGGAGGTCTATGCGATCGCTGAACTGATCCGCCGCCAGCGTGGTGGCGCGGCGGTCGTGCTCGGCTCGCTCAGCCCGCGCACCCGCAACGCCCAGGTCGAGCTCTACCAAAGCGGCGACGTCGAATATCTGGTCGCGACCGACGCGATCGGCATGGGCCTCAATCTCGACGTCGATCACATCGCCTTCGCCGGTGACAGAAAGTTCGACGGCTTCCAGTTCCGCCGTCTTAACCCCGCCGAGTTCGGCCAGATCGCCGGCCGCGCGGGACGGCATTTGTCGAACGGCACATTCGGGACGACGGGTCGTTGCGAAGCGTTCGAGCCCGAACTCGTGGAGCGGCTCGAGACGCATAATTTCGATCCCGTGCGTCTGCTTCAGTGGCGAAGCCGTGATCTCGACTTCGCCTCGCCCGCTGCCTTGCTCGCGAGTCTCGCGGTGGCGCCGACCGAGCCCGGACTGACACGGGCACCGACCGGCGAGGACATCGAGGCGCTGGAGCACGCAATTCGAGACCACGAGACCCGGGATTTCGCCAAAGGCGCCAAGGCGGTCGAGCTGCTGTGGGACGTCTGCCAAGTGCCGGACTATCGCAAGGTCGCGCCGGCCGCGCATGGCGAACTCGTCACGACCCTCTATGGATTTCTGATGCGGGAGGGTAAAATCCCTGCCGACTGGTTCGCCCGACAGGTCGATCAGGGGGACCGGACTGACGGCGATATCGACACATTATCGGCGCGGATCGCGCATATCCGTACCTGGACATTTGTCGCCAATCGACCGGACTGGCTTGCAGACCCGGCCCATTGGCAGGCATTAACACGCGCGGTTGAAGACAAATTGTCAGACGCTCTGCATGAGCGGCTGACGCAACGCTTCGTCGATCGCCGTTCGAGCGTGTTGATGAGGCGGCTGAGGGACAAGGACATGCTGGAAGCGCAAGTGACGGAAAGCGGGGACGTGCTGGTCGAAGGACAGCATGTCGGACATCTTTCCGCGTTCCGGTTCACGGCGGATCAGAGCGCCGAGGGCGAGGATGGCCGGGCGCTGCGTGCCGCCGCCCAAAAGGCACTCGGCGGCGAATATGCGAGGCGGGCCGACCGGCTGGCCTCCGCTCCCGACAGCGAACTCATCCTTTCCTCGGACGGCACTCTGCGCTGGCTCGGTGAGCCCGTCGGCAAGCTGGCCTCGGGCGACAAGACGCTCGCCCCGCGCGCCCGGCTTCTCGCCGATGACGTGCTGTCGGCGCCGGATCGCGAGAAAGCGGAAGCGCGGCTTCAGCTTTGGTTGACGACGAACATCCAGAAGCTGCTCGGGCCGCTTCTGGCGCTTGAAGCAGCCGAGACCCTGACAGGCATCGGGCGCGGTCTGGCGTTCCAGATCGTCGAGGCGCTTGGCGTCCTCGATCGCGCCAAGGTGTCCGACGAAGTGAAAGGGCTCGATCAGGATGCCCGCGCGAGCCTGCGTGCACTGGGCGTGCGGTTTGGCGCCTATCACCTGTATCTCCCGGCGCTGCTGAAGCCCGCTCCGCGTGCTCTGGCGGCGCAGCTCTGGTCGCTGCATCACAGTCGCGACAACGCCGCCGCGGCCGAAGTCGCCGGCCTCGCATCGAGCGGACGGACGAGCTTCAAGACCGATCCGAACGGACCCAAGGATCTGTTCCGCGCCCTCGGCTATCGCCTCTGCAACGACCGGGCGATCCGGGTCGATATCCTGGAGCGACTCGCGGATCTCATTCGCCCCGCCATCGCCTATCGGCCCGGCATCACGCCCGGCGATGCTCCGGCGGGAGCGGCCGAGGGCAACGGCTTCACGGTGACGGTCGCAATGACCTCGCTCGCGGGCTGCGCCGGCGAGGATTTCGCGGCGATCCTGCGTTCGCTGGGTTACCGCGTCGAGCGCCGCCCGGCACCGGCCGTTACGGCGGCACCGGCTGCGAATGAGGCTGCGCCGATTGCAGATGCGACCGAGACGGCTGCGGATGCGCCGGTGGCTGACCAGGTCGACGCCGAAGCGAGCAGCGAGATTTTGGCCGATGCCGCGATCGCCGAGCCGGCTCCGGCCGGGCCCGAAACGCAGGCGGCTGCCGAGCCCGAAGCGCCGGTGGCGACCGAGACGATTGACGCGACGCTGGAGGCCAGCAGCGAAGTCTTGGCCGACGCGATCCTGGGCATTCCGGATGTCGACGTTGCTTCGTCCGACGCTGCCGCCGAGCCGGTCATGATCGATATCTGGCGCCCGGGCCGGTTCGAAGGCAATCGCCGTCCGGCTCCGAACAACCGCGATCGCCGTCCCGGCCAGGGTGCGCCGGGCGAGGGCGGTGAAGGCCGTCCCGAACGTT
The DNA here is from genome assembly GCA_963778835.1 of uncultured Alphaproteobacteria bacterium. GTDB lineage: Bacteria > Pseudomonadota > Alphaproteobacteria > Rhizobiales > Methylopilaceae > Flaviflagellibacter. The sequence continues at coordinate 961,654 of CAVZVY010000006.1, read as the reverse complement.
CCGGCAAGCCGCGGCTTCAGCGCGGTGGTGACAAGCGTGAAGGCCAGAACCGTGGCGACCGTCGCGAAGGCCAAAACGGCGAGGGTCGCGAGCGCCAAGGCAAGCCGCCGCGCCGCGACGACCGTCAGGGCGGTCGTCCGGATCAGCAGCAGCGTCGTCCCGAACGCCGCGAGCGGCCGATCGATCCGAGCTCGCCCTTCGCGGCTCTGGCCGATCTCAAGGCCAAGCTCGAAAGCGACAAGACCCGGACCTGAGTTCGGATTTGCGTACGGACCGGCAGCGCATCGACAAATGGCTCTGGCACGCCCGGGTCGTGAAGACCCGGACGCTCGCCCAGGAACTCGCCGTTTCGGGTCACGTTCGGCTGAACGGCATCAGAATCGATGCAGCAAGCCGGCCGGTGAAGGTCGGCGACACGCTCACCATCGCGCTTGAAAACAGAGTAAGGGTGCTCGAAGTGAAAGGGTTCGCCGAGCGGCGCGGCAGCGCGACCGTCGCCGGCACTCTCTTCGACGACCATAGCCCGCCGCCGCCGGAACGGCCTGATCCCGTGGGAGTTGGTCCTCAGCGTGACCCCGGCACGGGCCGGCCTACCAAGCGCGACAGACGAATGTTAGATCGGTTCGAAAAAGAGGATTGATTTTGACGCTGGTCGGCATTTACCAGCACGCAGCCTCGAAGCTTGCGTGCTGGTCATGCGTCGACTAGGCAGACAGCGCACAGACTAAGGATGGACGCGTAGACGATGCCCTATGTGGTGACCGAGAACTGCATCAAGTGCAAATACATGGATTGCGTCGAGGTCTGTCCCGTCGACTGCTTCTATGAAGGCGAGAACATGCTCGTCATCCATCCTGACGAGTGCATCGACTGCGGCGTTTGCGAGCCGGAATGCCCGGCCGAGGCGATCAAGCCCGATACCGAGGCCGGCCTTGAGTCCTGGCTCGAACTGAACGCCAACTTCGCCAAGAGCTGGCCGAACGTCACCACCAAGCGCGACGCGCTGCCGGACGCCAAGGAATGGGACGGCAAGCCGGGCAAACTCGAACTGCTGTCGCCCGAACCGGGCGAAGGCGACTAGCCGGTCATGCTGTGACGCTGGACACCTATCTTCTCTTCGTAGGTGCGAGCGTTTTACTGGTCCTCGTTCCTGGGCCAGACATGGTCTATCTCCTGAGCCGCAGTATTGCTCAGGGCCGCCGAGCGGGTGTCGCCGCCGCTCTGGGTATCAATGCCGGCGGCTATATCCACCTTCTGGCCGCGGTATCTGGACTGTCGGCGATCCTGCTTACCTCGGCCGCCGCCTTCACTGTCGTCAAATGGGCGGGCGCTCTCTACCTCGTCTATCTCGGCATCAATGCGATCCTGAGCCGGAGTGCAGCACTAGATTCGGCGCCCGACGGAGTTTCAGGTGGGGGTCTCGCGGCAATTTTCTGGCAGGGCTTTCTGAGCGACGTCCTCAATCCGAAAGTCGCGATTTTCTTTCTCGCGCTGCTTCCTCAATTCGTGCACGGACAAGGAAGAGAAGCAGTTTGGCAACTCATGCTCCTCGGCCTCACGGTCAACGTGATTGCGATCGCGATCAATCTTGTGCTGGTGACGATCTCAGCATGGATCAGCGGGAGACCCCGCGCGAACACCCGGATCCGGTGGTGGATGCAGAAGGCTATGGGCGCGATGTTCATAGGTCTAGGCGTTCGTCTCGCCGCGGAGCGACCATAGACTTATTGTCTAGGCCTTCACTTTGATGGTTCCCGATCCCATATCTTTGCCCGCGGACGATCAAGTGCAGCATCCTGAGCACGGTTAAACCTAGCGGCACGAACCCCTCAAATGTCAGCTGATGTATTCGCGCTACAGGCAACGCGGATTTGCGGAAAAGACATTTTTATGATAGGGTCTCTGAATGCTTGAAAGGTGCCCGTCGGGGCCGGCTCCGTTCCCAGACGGGGCATTTTTTTCGACCAAAGCTTGAGGTTCGCAGCTGTGGCCGACCGCTCATTGGATTGAGCGGTAAATCATCAGTTCGTCTCTGGACGGATATGCGAACGGAAATTTGCCGGTGCGACCGTGGGGACGGACCGGCCAAGACGAGCGGCCTCAGAGCCGCAAGTGACACGGAGCGCGCGCTATTATGACCACTGCCGCCAAGAAGCCCACGCCGACCAGCAACCGCCACGGCTTCAAGACCAACGAGCACATCGTGTATCCGGCGCACGGCGTCGGCCAGATCGTTGCGATCGAGGAGCAGGAAGTTGCCGGCTTCAAGCTGGAATTGTTCGTCATCACCTTCGCCAAGGACAAGATGACCCTGCGCGTGCCGGTTTCGAAGATCGCGAGCGTCGGCATGCGCAAGCTGGCCGACGAACAGGTCATGGCGAAGGCTCTCGAGACCCTGAAGGGTCGTGCCCGCGTGAAGCGCACCATGTGGTCGCGCCGCGCCCAGGAATACGAAGCCAAGATCAACTCGGGCGACCTGATCGCGATCGCCGAAGTGGTCCGCGACCTGCACCGCGCCGATACCCAGCCGGAGCAGTCCTACAGCGAGCGCCAGCTTTACGAAGCCGGCGCTCGACCGCATGGCGCGCGAACTCGCCGCCGTCGAGAAGCTGACGATACTCCGAATTGATCAAGAAGATCGAGGAAATGCTGGCGAAAGGCCCGAAGCGGGCCGCCCGCGGCGAGGAAGCCGAGACGGATGCCGACGACGCCGATGGCGACGAGGCGGAAGCCGCCTGATCTCTTTCAGGTTCTGGATTTGGAAAAGGCCCGGCGAAAGCCGGGCCTTTTCTTTTGGCCCAACAGAGTAAGGAGTCCGTTGTTCGTTGAATATCTCGACCGCTGGAAACTCACGCCCGACCGATCGAGACGCACGGCAGTCGGCTGCTTCTGATCCGCATAGCGGCGAACCCGCGATGCCCAGCCGTCGACGAGAAGCTCGTCATCTCCTGATGTGCTGGTGGGCAGTCGCGGCGCCGCTCGTGTTTCCGCTTATGGCGACGAGGGTCACACTCCTGGCTACGACTTCTAGGAGGGCTTATCCGCCCGGATGCATCCTTAGGTATGGGCTCCCCATACCCACGCGTTAGGGCGCGCCCGCAACCTTTCAAGTACTGGGACGTTTCTTGATCACTTAATGCGTATCAGGAGGTTTCGATGGCTGCTGCCGATGGTCTGCGCCACCAGTTCATGAAGACTGCGATGAGCGCGCCCTTCCTCGAACGCGAAGAAGAGCACAAACTCGCTCAGCGCTGGAAGAATGAACGCGACGAAGCAGCGTTGCATCGTCTCGCGGCCGCACATATGCGGCTCGTCATCTCCATCGCGGCGCGGTTTCGCCATTACGGCCTGCCGATGGCCGATCTGATCCAGGAAGGTCATGTCGGCCTTCTGGAGGCGGCGGCACGGTTCGATCCGGAGCGCGAAGTACGTTTTTCGACCTATGCGACATGGTGGATCCGGGCGGCGATCCAGGACCACATCCTGCGCAACTGGTCGATCGTGCGCGGCGGCACAAGCTCTACCCAGAAGGCCCTCTTCTTCAGCTTGCGGCGGCTACGCTGGAGGCTCGGCCAGACCAACGATGCGCTGACCACGGCCGAACTTTACCGGCAGATCGGACAGGCCATCGGAGTTTCAGAAGCCGATGTCGCGCTGATGGATTCGAGGTTGTCCGGTCCCGACCTCTCGCTGAATGCGCCGCTAACCGAGAACGACGGCGAGAACGCCGCGCAACGGGTCGACTTCCTGGTCGACGGCGCGCCGTTGCCGGACGAGGCGGTCGGCGAACGGATCGACGAGGAACGGCGGACAATGTGGCTCCGGAAGGCGCTCGGCGTTCTCTCCGAACGCGAGCTGAAGATCATCCGGGCCCGGAAGCTTGACGATAACGCCGTGACCCTTGAGGCGCTGGGCGAGCTGCTCGGAATCTCCAAGGAGCGCGTACGGCAGATCGAGAACCGGGCACTCGAGAAGCTGAAGAGGGCACTCGAAGCGGAGCCCGCCGCGGCCTTTGCCTGATCTCATCCCTCTTCCGCGCGAGCGGGAGAGGGAGACGTCTCACTCGACAATCAGCTTGTAGCGTCCCCCCTGGACGATCTGTGCTTCGGGGGCCAGTTCGTTCAGCACCTGGAAGCGCTCGACCTGACGATCGGGGGTCGCCATGCGCGCGGCGAGGCTTTGTATCGTGTCGCCCGCCTTCGCCTTGACGACCGCGAGCCGCTGCGGACGAACGAATGTGCCCTCGCTTGAAGAGAGGCGGCGGAAGCTCTGGATCGAGGCGCGGAACTGGGCGTCGATCTCCGGCGTCAGCTGGCGGGCGGCGTAGACGATTCGATAGACGTCCGAGCCGAAGCGGATGCCGGCGAGCCGGAAATTCCAGTCGCGGCCGCGGGCTACGGCGAGCGCCGCCGGGAAGCCGTTCACCGTGACCTCCTCCACGCCGCTGACCTCGACGCCGGTCATCAGATCGGTCGCGAGATGCTTGCCGATGGGCTGACCGCTCGGAACCTTGACGCTGTCGAAGCGAAGCGCGGTCTCGTTCGTCCCGATGCCGACGATGGATTCGGACGCGTTTTCAAGGTTGAAGCCGGGCGGAGCCTCGAAGACGAAGCCGATCACCGGATGAATGAAGCGGTTGCCGCGGACGAAACCCTGCGCCGGGTCGTCGCCGTAGACCATGCCTTCGATCGCGGTCAGGAAGCGGTCGCGGTCGCGTTCGGGCTTCGATGTCGCCTGGGCATCCCTGGCGGCGGCGGTCGCGCGTTCGACGCGCTCCGGTGTCGCCGGGTGGCTCGACATGAAGTCGACCTTCTCCCCTTCGCCGCCACCGAAGCTCGCGGCACGAAGGGCCGCATTCCTGCCCATCGCGTTGAGAAAGCGGGGGGCGCCGTACGGATCGTAGCCGGACTTGGCGAGCGTGCGCACGCCAATGCGGTCGGCCTCCAGCTCCTGCTCGCGCGAGAACCGGGCGAGTTCGAGCCGGCTCTTCGCCAGCGAGGTCGCACCCGCTTCGGGGTCGTTCAGCACGTCCGAGACGACGCGGCTGACCAGCATGGCCTCACGCTCCTTGTCGGCGCGGTCGAAGGCATGACGAGCCGAGACGTGACCCATTTCGTGGGCGATGACGGCCGCGATCTCCGATGTGTCGCTCGCCAGCGCGAGGAGGCCGCGGGTAACGTAGAGGTCGCCGGTCGGCAGCGCGAAGGCGTTGATCGACGGCGAATTCAGCACCGTGATGCGGTAGGCGATGTCCGGCCGGTCGGACGCGGCCGAGACCTTCGCCGAGACTTCCGACAGCAGCAGGTCGAGGGCAGGATCCTGGTAGGCGCCGCCATAGGCCGCGAGGATCCGGCTGTGCTCGCGACGGGTCGGCGTGTCGGCCCCGACGACGCGGGGAGCGACCGTGGGTACCAGTCCGGCGCTCGTCGAGGAGGATTCGAGGCCGGCGCAGGCGGCCAGGCCGACGAGGAGCGCGGCCAGCACACCGAAACGCAACACGGACCCGATCCGCCGCACCATCACCTGCTCACCTGTCCAGTCACCACCGGTTCGATCGGCTCTCGCGGATCCGCCATGATCACCGGCCCGCCACGCCATTCCAAACGGCCGCGCACCCGCACGGCCCTTCCGGACATCTCATCGAATGGCCGGTTGCCCGCGATCACGGGCCAATCCTTTTCGGCGACGATCAGGCTCAGCCCGCGACGCCAATATTTCGCAAAATTCAGATAGACGCGATCCCGAACCTTACGGGTCGAGATCACCTGCCCCTCCGCGACGACACGCTCGCCCAGTCTCGCGATCAACGCGTCGCCATCTGTCGCCCTGATGACATAGCCGGAGCCGCGCCAGACTCCAAGCCGCGCGGCGCGCGCTTTCGCTTCCATTTGCAGGAGGGTCTGGAGGCAGGCAGGACGCGACAGCGCGGCTGCATGGCCAAACCCTTCGGCAAGCAGGGTTTCCTCGATCAGGGCGCCACCGCTCTCGGGGTGAACTGGGAAACGACCCCAGCGGTCGATCGGGCCGGCAGGACGCAGAATCACCTGCCGGTCGGTGACCAGCCTCGCCAGGCGATCGCGTCCCGACGAATTGAGGATCATGCCGGCAAGGGTGAAGACACGGCCATCCGGCGAGTGAAGCCCGTCTCCGGTGAGCTGGAGGCCCGCGATCGTTTCAGTGGGAGCAGGCGGACATTCTGCGAATACGGGCCGCCCTCCGCCCAGAACGAGCGCGACAAGCAGGACTGGACTTGCGGGTAGCCGCATGAGGGGCAGTTTAGGCTGCGGATGAGGCGCGATGACAGGCTGCAAATCGGCGCGCGGTTATGATACCCAGACTGCGGCGGTCCCGTAGCTCAGCTGGACAGAGCGGCGGTTTCCTAAACCGTAGGTCGGAGGTTCGAGCCCTCCCGGGATCACCACTAAATATCCCTGCCGCTGCAAATATTTGATCTCTTGCAATGGCTTAGAGCGCTCCTGGTTTCGCACAGGACGTTCACACACGGCCCTTCGTATGGCTCAGCCCTAGTTCTGGTCGATCGTCGAAACGCGGGCATAGCCGATCAGCATGTCCCAGATCCATCGATGTCACCGTTTTCGTGACTGCAGAAATCGACACATAGTTTCAGGACAGATCGGGGTCCAGATTGCGATCAAAACGGGCGTTCTGTGGGGATGTCCTGAAAGCGGTCGTTTACCTGACGGGGCTGTGAGAGATAGGAAGCAGAACAAATTGCCTTCGGCAAGGACATGTAAGCGCGACCGGGAAGGCACACGCCTTGCTTAAAGCTCGCGATCCGGCGCGTAATTCTCGCCGTTCCAGTTGGGCCCGACGAGATTGTGGCCCGGATCACCGACCCGGACGCTCTGGGTGGCGTAGACCTGGAAAGAATCCTTCTGCGCTTCTGACAGCGCGAACGCGGCGACCACGGCCAATACCAGCGTCACGCAAATTCCAGCCAGAATGGTTCTCACGGCTTGCCTCTCATTGTGCCGGCGCGGCTGGGCCGGCCTTTGCCTGATATTTAAGATCGAGCGCCGCCAATGCCATCAGCGCCGGAGGCATGTCGACACCCTCGCGACGGGTCTTCCGCGCCGCCGCATGGCACGCCGGAATATCATTCGCGTCGGCCATCGCCTTGGCTTCGTCCAGCTTGATCGATGCCTGCTTCTTCGGTGGGTCCGGCGGCTTTGGCGTGGGCGCGCTCATGCCGGAAGTCTGCGGTGCGTTTTGTCCTTGTCCGGGAGTGGGGGCCGGCCCGGCTTTCGGAGCTTCGACCGCGGTCCCCGACTGTCCCGATGCCTGCTGAGCCGAACCGCCCGATGCGGCGGCGGCCGGAGGCGGAGCGCCGGGCGTGGATGTCGGTTTGTTCGGATCCTGGGTCGGCGGCGCAACCTGTGCCGACCCGGCTGGTGGAGCTGCGGGTTGAGCTGGGGCGGCGGGCGCTGCGGCTGGAGCAGGGGCCGGCGGCTTCGGCGTCAGGAAAGCCACCAGCTCAGTGCAGATATTGGCCGGTCCGCTCGTGGGTGCGGTCGGTGTGGCGGCGACAGCAGGCGCCGGAGGAACTGCCGGAGCAACTGGTGCCGGAGCGGGAGTAGGCGGGGCTGGGGGCTGGGCTGCATCTGCCGGCGGTGGCGTCTGCGCCAAGGCGGCCAGAGGCGTGAGCGTGGACGCGGCGAGCAGCGCTGCGAGGAGATGGCTCTTCATCGTCTCACTCCGCTGGTTGTACGCCGCCGCGCGGCGTGAGCTGCGGACCGTCGATTGTCTTGGCCTGCTCTTTCTCGACCCAGAAGCGGTGATGCGTCTTGGCCCATTCGAGGTCGACCTCGCCGCTACCCATCGCGTCGTACGCGCCCTCCATGCCGAGGGTACCGATATAGATATGCGCAAAAATCGCCGCGATCAGCAGAACGCCGACCGTCGCATGCACGTACATCGCGATCTGCATTCCTTCGATCCCCGCGACCGTAAACGGGAACAGCATGATCAGGCCGGTGATCGACAGCGCCAGGCCGCCCAGCGTCACCGACCAGAAGATACCTTTCTGGCCGGCATTAAACCGCCACGCACCGGGATGCTTGCCACCGACGAAGCCGCCGAACTCCTTGATCCACACCCAGTCGACGCGGCTCGGAATATTGTCCTTGATCCAGATCAGGATCATGATCGTGAGGCCGACCATGAATGGCCATGACACGAAGTTGTGGATGTACTTCGCGTACTGGCTCCAGGTAGCGAAAGCGTCCGGCCCGATCAGCGGAAACAGCAGTCTCTTGCCGAAGATGTAGTTCACTCCGGTCAGCGCCAGCAGGATGAACGCCGTCGCCGTCATCCAGTGGTTCAGCCGTTCGATGACGGTGAAGCGCAGGATCTTGCGGCCACGGTCGGGGCCGTCCGGCATCTCGATCCGCCCGCGGATCATGTAGAACACGGCCAGCACGGCCAGCATTCCGAGCATGACGATGCCGCCGATCCAGGGCAGCCATTCCTCACGGAAGGCTCGGTACTCGAAGCGACCCGCAGGCTGCTCCAGCACGGCGGATTTGTGATCCGGGATGCTGACACGCCCTTCGAGCCGCCCGCCTTGCAATTGGTTGAAAAGCTGCTGCTCGGTCGGGGCGTCTGCCGTGGGATTCTGGCCGCTCGGATTTTCCGTCGCCGGCGGGGGGAGAGGGTCCTGGCCGTGCTGGGCGAAGGCCGGCGCGGCCGCGAACAGTCCCGCAGCAAAGGCAGCCGCGAGAACGAGACGTGTCTGCTTCATCGCCGTCTCCTCAGGTCTGCACGGTTTCGCGATAGGCGGTCTTCCATCCCCACGCACCGGTGCCGTAGCCGCGCTTGGCCACACGCTCCTTGTAGATCGTGGCGATGATCTCGCCGTCGCCGGCGAGCAGTGCCTTGGTCGAGCACATCTCGGCGCAGAGCGGCAGCTTGCCTTCGGCGATGCGGTTGCGGCCATATTTGGCGTACTCCACATCGCTCATGTCCTGCTCCGGACCGCCGGCGCAGTAAGTGCATTTGTCCATCTTGCCGCGCGAGCCGAAATTGCCGACGCGCGGATATTGAGGGGCACCAAAGGGGCAAGCGTAGAAGCAGTAGCCGCAGCCGATGCAAAGGTCCTTGGAGTGCAGGACGATGCCGTCGGCCGTGGTGAAGAAGCAGTTCACCGGGCAGACCGAGGCGCAGGGCGCGTCGGTGCAGTGCATGCAGGCCATCGACACCGAGCGTTCGCCGGGCTTGCCGTCATTGAGGGTCACGACGCGGCGGCGATTGATGCCCCAGGGCACGTCGTGCTCGTTCTTGCACGCGGTCACGCAGGCATTGCACTCGATGCAGCGGTCCGCGTCGCAGAGGAATTTCATGCGGGCCATTTGAGTTCTTTCTCCTTACGCCGCCGTGATCTGACAGAGCGTGACCTTGGCTTCTTGCATGCCGGTGACGGGATCGAAGCCGTAGGTCGTCAGCGTATTGACCGCCTCGCCGAGCACGATCGGGTCGGTGCCCTGCGGGTAGTTCGGCCGAAGATCCTCGCCCTGGTAGATGCCCGAGAAGTGGAAGGGCATGAACGCCACGCCCTTGCCGACGCGCTCAGTGACGAGCGCCTTCACCCGGCTTCGCGCGCCGCTCTCGGCGCCCGAAACCCAGACCCATTGTCCGTCCCTGATGCCGCGCTCGGTCGCGTCCGCCGGGTTGATCTCGACGAAACTGTCCTGCTGCAACTCGGCCAGCCAACGGTTGGACCGGGTCTCCTCGCCGCCGCCCTCGTATTCGACAAGGCGTCCGGAGGTGAGGATGATCGGGAACTTCTTGGCGGCGCCGCTGTCGACGGCCGCTTTCTGCACCGTCATACCGATGTTCGGGATGCGGAACTGCCGCTCGTCCGGTCGGGTCGGATATTTCGCCACGAGATCCGGCCGAGCCGTGTAGATCGGCTCGCGATGCACTGGCACCGGGTCGGGCAGGTTCCAGGCATTGGCGCGCGCCTTGGCGTTGCCGTAGTGCATCACGCCATGGTCGAGGCAAACGCGCTGGATGCCGCCCGAAAGGTCGACCGCCCAGCTGACACCGTCCGGCTTGTCGCCGCCGATCTTCAGGATGGTCGCGCGTTCGGCATCGGTGAGGTCCTTCTCCCAGCCGATCTTTTTCAGGATCCCGTAGGTGAATTCGGGATAGCCGTCGGTCAGTTCGGAGCCGAGCGGGAAGGAGTCCTCAGCCAAAAGCGTGGCGCCGTTTCGCTCGACGCCGAAGCGGGCGCGGAAGCAGCCGCCGCCATCCTTCACGTGAAGATTGGTGTTGTAGAGGATCGCTGACCCAGGATGCCGGATCTCGGGCTTGCCCCAGCATGGCCAGGGCAGGCCGTAATAGTCACCGCCAACCTCCGGAACGTCCTTCGGAGCGCGCAACGTCACCAGGTCGAACTTGTCCTGGTATTTCATATGCGCCTTCAGCCGCTCAGGCGACTGACCGCAATAACCCGTCGACCAGCCGCCGCGGTTGATCTCGCGAAGAATGTCCTCGGCCGAGACGTGTCCGCTTTCGACCTTGATGTTCTTGAACATTTTGTCGGCGAAGCCGAACTTCACCGCAAAATCGTACATGACGTCGTAGTCGTTGCGGCTCTCGAAGGCCGGCTCCACGATCTTCTCACCCCATTGCAGAGAGCGGTTGGACGCGGTGCGCGATCCGTCCATTTCGAGCGAGGTGCAGATCGGCAGGAGATAAGTGCCGTTCTGGCGCTGCTTCAGCGACGCGAATGTCGTCGGGTGCGGATCGGCGACGACCAAAAGCTCAAGCTTCTCGAGGCCTTTGACCATCTCTGGCATGCGGGTCACGGTGTTGCCGCCGTGGCCCATGACGAACATGCCCTTCACATTGTCGCGCTGGTCGACATCGTCCGCAGGCAGGTTGACCGCATCGAACCACCGTGTGGAGGTGATGCCGGGGGTCTCCATATTATCCTTCTTCGAGCGCGGTTTGCGGCCGCCCTTGGCCGGCACCTCGTCGAAGCGGTCCTGGAGATATTGGTAGTCGACCTCCCAGACGCGCGCCCAGTGCTTCCAGGCGCTCTCTGTCAGGCCATAATAGAGGGGCAGGGTGGTGATATCGAGCCCAAGGTCGGTGGCGCCCTGAACGTTGGTGTGGCCGCGGAAGATGTTCGCGCCCGTGCCCGGTGCGCCAACATTGCCGGTCGCCAGGAGGAACGTGCAGTAGGCGCGCACGTTCGCCGTGCCGACCGTTTTCTGCGTCGCGCCCATGCACCAAATCAGCGTCGAGGGTTTCTCATGCGTGAATAGATAGGCGATGCGCTTCAGCTGCTCGCCCGGCACGCCGGAGACGCGCTCCACCTCGTCTGGCGTCCACTTCGCGACTTCCTTGCGCACGTCGTCCATGCCGTAGACGCGCTTCCTGATGAATTCCTTGTCCTCCCAGCCGTTCTCGAAGACGTGCCAGAGCAGGCCCCAGATAACCGGGATGTCCGTGCCTCCGCGCAGGCGCACATATTCCGTGGCATGCGCCGCGGTGCGGGTCAGGCGCGGATCGATCACGATCAGGTTGGCCCGGTTGATCTCCTTGCCGGCGAGCACGTGCTGCATCGATATCGGATGCGCTTCCGCCGGATTGCCGCCCATGATGATCATGGTCTTGGCATTGCGGATGTCGTTGTAGGAATTGGTCTGGGCGCCGTAGCCCCAGGTGTTGGCGACGCCGGCGACTGTGGTCGAGTGGCAGATGCGCGCCTGATGGTCGACCGAGTTCGTGCCCCAGAAGGCGCCGAACTTCCGCATCAGATAGGCCGCTTCGTTGGTGAATTTGGCCGAGCCGAGCAGGTAAACGGAATCGGCGCCAGATTTCTGGCGGATCTCCAGCATCTTGTCGCCGATCTCGTCGATCGCCTGATCCCATGAGAGCCTCTGCCATTCGCCGTTGACGAGCTTCAGCGGATATTTCAGCCGCCTGTCGCCGTGCACGATCTCGCGGATCGAGGCGCCCTTGGCGCAATGCGTGCCGCGATTGATCGGGCTGTTCCAGCTCGGCTCCTGGCCGGTCCAGACGCCGTTCTGCACTTCGGCGGTGACGGTGCAGCCGACCGAGCAATGTGTGCAGACATTCTTCTTGATGGTGATCGGCACGCCCTGTTCGTGGACGCCGCCGATCGCATTCGCCTTGCGGACCGAGCCCGGCATCATCGTGCTGAACGCGGCGAGCCCGCCGGCGGCGAGGCCGGAATTGCGAAGGAAAGTACGGCGGTCCATCCCGTTCGCCGCCTGTGCGGCGTTCGAGGAGCGGATTTGTCCGGGCTTGCCGGCTTTGCGTTTGATCAGCATCGCCGCCTCACTTCGTCAGGGTTTCGTAGCCGTTGGTGCGGTAGAAGGCCTGCACGTCCGGCGCGTCGGGCTGATACTTCGACTTCGTCTCGTCCTGGCCGGGATCGTAGGCTTCGGCCTCGCTGACGAAGACCGGCGTCGTTGCCGCCACGGTCGCAAGAAGAGTGGCCGTTCCGCTCGCGGAACGCAGGAAGCTGCGTCGGTCGAGCGCGTCGCGGTCCTTGGTCATCGTGCTCTCCTTTGGACGGCGTTGGCCGTCCATTCCATTGTCACGCGGCCCAGGCGAGTGCCTCGGCCTCGATTTCCATGAACATCCTGCCGATCGCTCCCACGTGTCGGTAGAACGCCGCGCCCTCGGCGGTTTCGAGGTCGGCGAAGAAACGCGCGGCCCAAGGCTTTAGATGCTTGTCGAAGAACATACTTTCGGACCCGGCCGGCGTTCCGAACCGGCCCAGGATGAGGCCGGCCATCGTCTCGCAGATAACGGCGATATGGTCCTCGGGCTCACGCAGGTCTGGCGACCGCTCGATGCCGAGCGCGGCCATGTCGGCGCGCAGGCGGGCGAGGGGCCGTTCCTGCAGGAAGCCGGTCAGATAGAACGAGCAGTACGGCACGAGTTCGCCGCGCCCGACTCCGATGAAAAGCCTGAAATACTCCCGCTGGATCGCATCGGGATCGGCCGTCCGGGCAACGTCGGCAAGAGCGATGTGGGCAAGGCCGAGCGGGCTGGGGCCGCCGGTGATCTCAGCGAGCTGCGCGAGCACCTCGGCGCTCGGAGCGCGGCTCACGAGAACGGCGAGAAGGCTGTATTCGTGGGCACGCAGAAAATCGTCATGGGTGGGCTGGTGCTCAGCCATTCCCTGATCTTCCACTCTGTCCGTTGGCTCGGACATTGGCAGTCTACCGTCTTCCATTCCCAACCTGATAAGGATTGGCTATCGACCGATAGTTGATGCCAATCATATCGCGCTTCCAGCATGCTGCAAGCTGTGTTTTTACCAATTCTAGGGTGGAAAACTGAAATTTTAAGAGGGTAGGGCGCTGCCGTGACGACTTGGGCGCGGCGCTTCCGACTCGACGTCCTCATCCGTCTCTGCCGTGGCTACTTCCGCCTCCGGAGCGGGCAGCGGCGGACGAACATGGGAGGTCGGAACCGGAGTTGGCTCGACCGTTTTCCCGGCCGATTGCTCGGTGATTTCGGGTATCTCCGCCCGGGATGCGTCTTCCTCACCGATGATGCGGCGAAGCATGCCCTGAACATCGGTCGTCGGGCTCAGCGGACCCGAAACCGGGACCCCGCCTGGAACGTTCCAATCCCACGAGTAGTCGCGTGCTTCGCCGACGAAATCGCGAATTGATGGGTCCACCGTCCACATTCGACGTAGCGCGGCATTCCTCAGAACCAGCGGAACGCCTTTCCTGAGAAAGCCGGCGATGTCCGAGCCGGCATGAAGCTTCTCTATCGGCGGTAGTGCCGCAATCTCCTCCTCGGTCATCTCGGTTTCCGCCGGAACCGGTTGAGCCGCTTCAGCCGCGATCTCCACGGCTGCGATTTCGGCCGTCGGCTCGTCCGGCATGCTCGGCTCGGCGTTAGCCAGCTTCCGTTGCGACCAGCGGGAGAGGAAGTTATCGCTCATGCAGACCATCTTTGCGCGGCCAGCCCGGATTGCAAGCTTGCACCCGGCGCTTCGATTGCCTTTCACTGCCGCGATGCGCCGCGCCATCATTGCCGGACTGTTTCTGCTTTCTGCCTTCGCCGCCCAGGCCCAGGAATTACGCGGCCATGGCGGTCCGGTTCGCGCGATCGCGGTGTCCAGCGATGGCAAGACGACGATTTCCGGCAGCTTCGATTCAACCGCGATCGTCTGGTCGCTTGAACGGGCCACGGCGCAAAGCGTCCTTCAGTTTCACGACGGCTCGGTGAACGCCGTGGCGATCCTGCCGGACGGCCGGTACGTCACCGCCGGAGAGGACGCCCGGATCGCGATCTGGAAGCCGGGCACCTCGCTGCCCGAGACCGTTCTGAAAGGGCACGCCGCTCCGATCGCCGCGCTCGCGGTTTCGCCGGACGGCCGCAGGCTCGCCTCTGCGGCCTGGGACGGAACCGTAAGGTCCTGGCCGCTCGAGGGCGGCGCCGCGCAGGTCCTGGAGGGCCATCAGGGTAATGTGAACGGCGTCGGCTTTCTTCCGGACGGCCGGATCGCCTCCGCCGGGTACGACGCTACCCTGCGGATCTGGTCCGCGACGAGCGCACCGGAGGTCATGACGTTCCCGACGCCGCTCAACGCACTGGCGGTCCTTCCCGATGGCCGTGTGGCTGTCGGTGGCGCTGACGGCCGCCTTCGCGTAGTCGACCTGGCGACCAAAGAGATGAAAGACATTGAGATCGGCCCGACACCCGTGATCTCCATCGCGATCGGCGCTCATCGGCACGCTGCCGCAGTGATCGGCGGGGTTTCGGCGATCCTTTCAGCGGACAGACTGGAGATCGAACGGACGCTCGTCGGCCCCGGTATTCCGGTCTGGTCGCTGGCTTTCCTGCCGAACGGCGACGAACTCCTGACGGGTAGCGGCGACCGGGTGATCCGCCGCTGGAATGCCGAGAGTGGCGAGGCTATCGGCCCCCTCGTCGCCGGAAGTCCGCCGGATCCTCTTGCCATTTATGCCGATGACCCGGGCGCCCAGGTCTTTCGGGCCTGCGTCGCCTGCCACACGCTTCGCCCGAACGAGGGGCTCCGCGCAGGTCCCACCCTCTATGGGATTATGGGACGCCGCATCGCCTCGGTTCCCGGCTATTCGTATTCGGAGGCATTCCGGACCATGAACATCGTCTGGACACCAGAGACGGTCGCGAAACTGTTCGAGCTCGGCCCCCATGCCTATACGCCCGGGACGAAGATGCCGGAGCAGACGGTCAACCGTCCCGAAGACCGCGAGGCGTTGGTGAGGTTTCTGGAACGCGTGACGAAGTAACGGCGCCTACTCGCCATTGTCCGCGGACAGATAGTCGTCGGCAGTGCGGGGTTTCGGTCTCCCCGCGCCCGCATAGGGGTCGAAGCCTTCGTTCAGGGCGGCTTCGACCCGGCAGTTCTCGCACATCTTGATCGCGTCGAGCCTGCGCGCATTCTCTCCCGAGAACATCCAGTGCTTGGATTCGAGCTTGGCGATGATCCGTTCGATCGTGCTTTTCGTGCCGAACGGCTTGGCGCAGCGGATGCAGCAGAACGGCTCTTCTTCCTTGATGACCCGACGAGGCGCGTTCCATGCGGTGAAGTCGAGGCGCGGTTCGAGCGCGATCACCTGTTCCGGGCAGGTCGCGGCGCAGAGGCCGCACTGAACGCAGGCGCTTTCCTGGAAACGCAGCGATGGCCGCTCCTCGCTCGCCGAAAGCGCGCCGGTCGGACACGCAGATACGCAGGAGAGACAAAGAGTGCAGCCCTCCGTATTGATCGCCAGCGTCCCGAAGGGAGCACCCTTCGGAAGCGGAACGACATCGATCGGCGACGGGGCCACCCGGTGGAGCATGCGCAGAGAGAGTTCCAGTACGCTGCGTTTCCCGCCGCTTGGAGTGAATGTCGAAGGCGCCGGAGCGGCAATACCCAGCGGCGAAAGCTCCAGGGCGGTCGCCAGATCGTCGGGCGTATCCACATTGAACAGGCCGCAGGCATCGGCTCCATAGCCAAGCGCAGCCGCAAGCGCATCGGCGGTGACGATCGTACCGGACAGCGCGGCGATGCCATTTTTCGGAGCCCGTCGTGCGATCACGCGAACCGACGATGCACCGTAGGCGAGTGCGGCGGCGAACACCTCGACACCCAGTTGCTTGATCTCGTTGACGGCGAACGGGAGCACGTTGGTGGGGAGGTCGACCTGCTCGATCAGCGGTGCGCCGTGATAGCCATCGTGAAACAGCACGACGGCATCGCGCCCGCCTGCCTCGCGATACGACATCAGCAAGGTGCGGAGAGCGCCGAGCAGGTTGTCGACTGGAGGCAAGGTGTAGGATGCGGCTCCCGTCGGGCAGACGGCCGCGCAGTTGCCGCAGCCGGCGCAGACATAAGCGTCGATCTCGACATGATCGCCGGCGGGCTCGATCGCCTGCATGGCGCAGACGTCCAAACACCGGGTGCAGCCTTTGATCGTCGAACGCGAATGGGCGCAGATGTCTTCGTTGAAGGCGATATAGCGGGGCTTGTCGAAGTCGCCGACGAGATCGCCGGCCTCGTCCAGTGCCCGGGCCAGAAGTTCCGGATTGGCGGGGTCGACCTTGAAATATCCCTCGCGAGCCTCGTGTGCCGGAAACAGCGCCGGTCGGGCGGATAGATCCACGATCAAGTCGCAACGGGAGACCGCGCCGTCGCGGCGAGCGCCGAGGACGATCGCCCCGTCCGAATTTGTCCGTGGAGCGGAATAGCCGTCGACGGTGAGTTCGTAGGCGCCGAAATGGCCTCGCGCCGCGACGATCCGGCCGCGTGCAACCGGAAACTCCAGGCTGCGAGGCACATCGAACGGTTCGGACGCATCGATCAGAACTGTGACGTCGAGACGATCGGCGAGTTCCTGTCCCGCGAGAATCGCCCGGTCGTCGCTGCCATAGATCAACACCACGCCGTCGCTTTGCAGCGGGATCATCGGCACCGGGGGGGCAGGTTCGGCTGCGATTGCCGCCAATGCTATCGTCTTCGGGGATTCGGTAGGCCTTTCGGCCATTCGCTTTCTCCAGCGGGTCTTCCTCGCCCGCGTTGGTTATAGATTAGAACTTCTATAGACCGGCGCAACCAGTGTTGGCGTGACGTGAGCAACCAAGACCTGATCCTGCCGTCGCCGTTTTCGCTGATCTCCCTCCGGGAGGTCGGAGATGCGTTCCGACACGCCCGGAACATCGCGGCGGAGAGCGGGGCTGGGACCATCGTCTGGGCCCGGCGGTTCGATATCGCCGAATTCGCGGTCGTCCTCGAACCAGACGAGCCGCTCAGGCTTGCGCGGCGGGCGATCTATATCTGCGGCAATGCTCTCGCGGATTCCCTGTCCGCACATTCCCCTCCGGAATATCCGATCACATTCGACTGGCCGGACGCGATCCGTGTCGACGAGGCTCTCGTCGGGGGGCTGCAGATGGCCTGGCCCCAATCGAGCGAAGACGTGGTGCCCGATTGGCTCGTCGTCGGCATCATGATCCGTACGGTCGTGATGCGCGCCGGGGAAGCCGGGTTGCAGCCGCTTCTCGGAGGTTTGGACGAACAGGGCTTCGAGGAACTGAGTCCAGCCACTGTAATCGACGGCTTTAGTCGTTATCTTCTCAGGGCGATGGACGATTGGAATACCGAAGGTTTCTCGACGGTTCGGCGGTTTTGGCTCGACCGGGCCGCGAAAAAGACGATCCGGATCGCAGATGACGGCGATCTGAATGAGCAGCCGGGTAGCCTCCGCAATGCTCTCGCCAGGCCGTCGTGGCTCGATCCCGAGACAGGCGCGCCATGGCTCTGAAACTTCCCCGCACAATCCGGCTCGACCCGTCCGACGAGTTTGTCTTCCCGCTTGCGGCACAACCTGGCGAATGGGCGGTCTCAGGCGCATTTCGCTTCTGGGACGTCGATACGGACGCGCTCGCGGGCAAGGACCGCCAGGCCTTCCGCGCGGGCCTTCTCGGCATCGAGAGCTTCGGCTGGTCGACGCTGGTCGTGGTCAGCGATGCGAAGGAGGACGAACTGAAGGCCGCGATCGACCGCCTTGCGGTACAATTGGTGGATCATCTCGGCGCGCCGAGCTTCGAAGCGGCCCGTGCCGCTGCGGCCGAGGAGATCGCCTTCGCGTCTTCCCTTTGCGACCATCCCGTCAACACGCTCCTCGCCGTCCAGCGATCGACAGAGCCTGAAGGGATACGCGAACGTTTCCGCACCCTCCGCAAGCGCGACGACATCACCAAGCCGACCCAGGCTTTCGTAATCGTCGAGGACGAAACCGACGAGATCGCCGAACACGTCGATCTCGCCACGTTGTCGAAGGCAGATTTGAAATGAAGGACTTCTGGATATCGTCCGGCCATCATCTGCTCGACCATGACGAAAACGGCCGGCTGGTCGTTACCGACGAGTTCCTGAAGGCCTATCTGGCGCGTCCGGAACTCGTTCCGCCGGATGACGCCTGCGCCGCGGAGCGGGCGCTGCATTCGAGCCTTCTTGCCGAGCCGCGGCGAAAGGTATCCGCTTCCGAACTCGATGCGCTCGACGATGAGGACGCGCGCGAGAACTGGCGGGTCATGCTCGCTTTCCGAAACCGGCTGATATCCGAGCCGACGCTCGAGGCGGCCTATCTCAATCTGGTGCGGGGTGATCTGTCCGGAACGCCGTCGCTATTCCTGAACCAGCTCACCCAGGTCGTTCTCCGCAACGCCCTGGACGGCTGTGAGGATCCTCATGTCGTTCGGGCGGCCGAGCTGTTCTTCCGTCCGCAACGCGCAAGCGTCCATGACGAGATGTTGTTGCTCGCAGATCAGGAGATCATTGAGGAACACGAGGGTCAGCGTGCGAATGCCCCATTGCTGCAGATGTTTGCCGGGCCGGCCGTGACTGAGCTCGACGTGCTGGAAGCTTCGAATGCGGACGGCTATTTCGGACGAAGCGACGCCTTCGACATGGTCCTGAGCTTCGCCGGTACCGAGGGCAGGGCAGGGCTTGCCCGCGCTCTGGAGATCTGGATCGCGCATCTGCTGGGTATCCACGTGTCTATCGAACCCGTTGCGAAGGCGGAAGACACTGACTGGGCGTGGTTCGTCGGCCTCGATGCCGAAGCGACCCGGATAGGCAACGCGCTATGGCGCGGTCACGAGGTCGGCGATGATGCTCTCGACCGGATTGTCGGACTGTTTCGCCTGTCCTTTGAGGAAAGTACCGTCGCGCGTTCCGAAATCGCGGGACGACCGGTCTGGCTGTTCTTGGCGACCGCACCAGACAAGACGATCCGGCTAAAGCCGCAGAACCTCATCACCGGTTTGCCGCTGGTGGAGGCGAGCTGATGGCGTCAGTGACCTTCCGTGTAGGGGTGATTGTTGAACGGCGGCCAGCAACTTCTCAATGGGCCGAATACTCTTGGCGCGTAGCGCAAGTCTTGGTGGATTCGCCGGACATCCCAGCTGGAACTGTTCTCAGGGAAGAAGGAGGCATCCGTAGTGTTTTCGTCGGCAACACGGAGTTAGAATTGCACTCTATCGAGAGCGTCAATTACCGGGACAATTTGAACAGCGGACAACCGAACCTTTGGATCGTTCTCAAGGCGGGACAGGGATGCACAGAAATCGACCTACTAGCTGTGCTTGCAGATCCAGCTGAGGGGGAGGCCATGTCGGAAGCTGGCGATCTTATCGTCGAGATGGTGCCCATGCCTGCGCCCCTGGCGGCCGAGGCCGCTAGGTTCGTCGCCGAGCATTATGTTGAGCAGCGCTTTATCAAGCGGATCAGAGAATAGCCAAAGAGCTGATAGCGTCAAGGTTAGGAAAATCTGAATGCTCATTACGCAAACTTGCGCGGCGTACGGCGGATGGTGCCGACTAAATGTCGTGCGTATTAGGGCGGCGAGTGGATAATAGAGTAATCACGAAGTTGAAAGTCGCGGCAATACAGTTTACGTTCTGCCTTACGATCCTGAGCGGCGTGTGGATCTGCTTGTGAAAGCTCTTCGGCCTGCTTCCAGAAGTCGGAATCCCAAGTCACTCCTTTCGGCGAACCCGATTGGACAATGACCCGGACGCCCGAACATGTGGAGATCGCTGCCGGAGACGGCTCGGTTATCGCGGCGCGAGACAATGGACGCGAGGCGTTCGATCGCAGTTTCAATGGGCGATGGGACCCGCTGAACCTGGCCTATTTCAACGGCTATGCCATGTGGACATACCATGCTGTGCCGTTTGTGTTCGGCGAGCCGGGCTATGACGCGCGCGACATCGCCCCGATCGTGCATGAAGGCGCGTCGCTTCGCGGCGTGGCGGTACGATTTCCCGAATGCGTTCACAGCCACACGCGTGAACAGCGCCGCTTTTATTTCGGCGCGGATGGGCTGCTCCGCCGCCACGATTACGCTGTCGATGTGTGGGCGGACACGCCCGCCGCGCACTTCATGTCCGACTATGTCGACGTCGAAGGCCTGAAGTACACCACCCGTCGCAGCGTGTTCACGCTCAAGCTGGACGGCAGCCTCGATCAGGATTTCAACGCCGTCACGATCGAGCTGTCGGATTACGCGCTATTTTGATCCGGCTGCATCCCGATCACTAATGCCACTGATGGGCTCCCCACCGCAGCGCATGACGCACCATTGTGGACTCAGGCTCGGCGCCTGTTATCAATGCCAAGGCCGCGTCGTTAGATGCCGGCACGCCGGAAGCGATGGAACGTGCCGTCACGTATCATGGGGCTGACATGCGGTTCGCGTTTTCATGCGGCGGTATCGGCGCCGCCGTCCTCGTCTTGATCGGTGCGTTGGCCAGCGCGGGCCAGGCGCAGGAGCTGAAGCCTTACAAGGACGACCTATTCGTCTATCCCGCGATCTTGTCGAGTGAAGGCGGCGATCGTTACCGCGTGGTCGACTATCGCGAAGCACGTGACATCGATCAGCGAGATGAGGTGCCGGAGCGCCGTGCGAGCCGGCATTTTGTCTCTACGGGCGTCCGCAAGGTGCAAAGCGACATCGCGCTCGAAACCGGAATGGGTACGATCCGCCATTTCGCCGTTGGGAAGCCGGACGGCGCCGCGGTCATCACCATGTACCTGCACGGCCAGGGCGGCAGTCGCAGCCAGGGGGTCGACGACTTCAGCTTTGGCGGCAATTTCAACCGCATCAAGAATTTAATGGCGGCAAATCGCGGGCTTTATCTCTCGCCTGATTTCTCTGATTTCGGCGATCGCGGCGCGGCGGAGATCACGGCTCTGTTGTATCATTATGCCCAGCGCTCTCCCGAGGCGCCGATCATCGTCGCGTGCGGGTCGATGGGTGGTGCGCTGTGCTGGAAGCTTGCCCGCGATCCCGTGATCGGACCGCGGCTCGGGGGGCTTCTGCTGCTGGGATCGCTATCGGACGCAAGCTTTCTCGCCAGCGCGGCGTTCCGGGCGAAGGTGCCCGTGTTCTTCGGACATGGCAGCGGAGACACTGTGTTCCCGGTCGACGGCCAGGAACGCTTCTTCCGCTCTATAGAGGCAAAAGCACCTGGCTATCCAACACGCTTCGTCCGGTTCCAGACGGGCACGCATGGCACGCCGATCCGGATGACCGACTGGCGAACCGAGATCAACTGGATGCTCGCGCAGCCGCGTTAGGACAGAATCATTGATTGCGGAACCGAGATGGCTCGGAGCGGCGCCGATCGTGGCCGTATCACGCGCGAGAGCGAAGCCAGGCGGCGGCGCCATCGGCGCTTCTGAAGTCGTCGATCGAACGCACGGGCGTATCCGGGAGAATGATTTCCGACAGCCGCACGAGCGCGCGGCCGGGGCCGATCTCGAGCGCGCAGGACGCGCCCTGTTCCCCCGCGGATTGCAGGCAGCGTTCGAAGTCGATCGGCCGCCAAAGCTGGCCGGATAGAGCCATTCTGGCATCGGCCTCGTTCCAGATTGGTCGGCCATCGATTCCGGAGAGGACGGGAACGCGTGGTCGTCTCCATCCGATCTCGTCGAGCACCTGTGCAAAGGCTTCGCCGGCCGCCGAAAGGAAACGGGTATGCGAGGCCACACGGACGGGAAGGCGGCGGACATTGCGGGCGCCGCGTGTCGGCAAGACCTGTTCAAGCTCGTCCAGCACCGCATCCGTGCCGCCAAGGACGACATGGTCGGCCCCGTTGACGATGGCGATCTCGGCGCCTGCGTTCTGAGCGATCTCGTTGATCGTCGCGCGGGGAATGCCGACGACCGCAAGCATGCCCTGCGGCTCGCCCGCAGCATCCCGGACGGCATCCATGATCGCAGCGCGGCGCTCGATCAGGTCGAATGCCGTCCGATGATCGTAGGCGCCTGCGCAGGCGCAGGCCGCGATCTCTCCGACGCTGTAGCCGACGCAGAGTTCGATGACGTCCTCGCCCAGCGCGGCGGCGACCGCGAGCGAATGCGCCGTGATCAGGATCTGCGCGGTGCGGTTTGCGGAAAGGTCGAGCCGGTCGCCTTGCCGCTCCAGATCGACGACGTCGAAGCCGAGCCGGTCGGACGCCGCTTCAAGAATGGGCTTTGCGGCATCATTGTCCGCCAGCCGCGCGAACATTGCCGGGTGCTGGCCACCCTGGCCGGAACACAGAACCATCATCCCCATGAAGGCACGATCCTATCCTCGAAAGCGATCAGGAACAGGGTAGCGATGAGGAGATCGGCAGAGCCGCCGGGGCTCAGCCGCCTGGCCACGAGACGACGGTGGATATCGACGGCCCTCCGGTGTCCCCGGGGAGTGAGCATGCCGCCGTCCCGGATGAAGGCGTGCGCCAGCGATTGTGCCTCATCCAAGCCGTCGGGGCCGCAGCGATAGAGAAGGTTGTTGTCCTCAAGGATCGCCATGCTGGCATAGAAGGCCTGCAGCGCGGAGATGGCTATGGAGCCGGACGCGGCGAACGCTTCATTGAATGCCGGGAGCGTGTGCAGGAGGAGGGTCGGGAAGCCCGCCGCCGCTTCTTCCCGCGCGCCGGGCGCGCCATATCTCGCTCGGACCTTTGCGCCGTGGCTCGTGTCATCGGCCGGCCGGCTGGCGAGGATGTCGCGGCCCCAGCGCTCGGCGACCGTTCCACAGATTCCGCCGGCCGCCGTCTTGCCGCGCGCGGCGTTCCATCCGGCCGCGGCCGACAGCAGGCCGAGCGAGAATACGGCTCCACGATGGGTGTTGATGCCTCTGGTCGCGGCGAACATGCGTGCTTCCGCAGCGCGGCCGATCGCATTGAGCTCGCGAAAGTCCGCTCCGTCCGCACCGGCGCGCGCCATATCGCGGAAATATCCTTTCAGGGCCTCGGCGCTGGCAAAAAAAGTCGCTGCATCCATGTCGTCATGGCTGCCAGTGTCCACCAGGCTGACGAGGCCGGCTTTGGGATAAAGCGCGACCTCGGTCCTCAGCGCCCAGCGTGCGAGATCATCGATGCGCTCGCTGGCCTCGATAAGGGTGTCGGAGAGGATCGCTGTCATGCCGCCTCGGCTCGCGAGAGGCGCTTGATGATCGAGGATTTGGCCTCGAGAGCGAGACCCGTCCGGCTGCGCACCATGATGTCGGGCGCTGCGGTATCGAACTCGCGCCAGGAGACTGTCCGATCGGGTCCGACCAGCAGTTCGCCGTCGAAACGCGGAGCATTCCAAGCTGCCAGATCGCGAAACGTTTCCAGCGCGGCGAAGATGTCGAAATCCGCGCCTGGCTCGATCAGGAGATCCACATCGGATTGTGCGCGGAGATAGGACTCGCCGGTCACATGCTGCCAGCCGAGCGAACCGTAGACCCGGGTGATCGCACCGCAACGAGAGAGCTGAGTGTGGGTCGTCCGCAGGACCGCCCGCCAATTGGCGGGCGCCGTCGGTATCACATCCAAAAGCAGCGGCATCGGTTCAGTGCGGACGATTCTTTCCGCTGGCGCGAACAGCGCGATGCGCCTGCGGTCGAGCCGCGTCGGGAGGGGGATGCCGAGCGGCAGGCCCCAATCGAATCCAATCTCGCATCGTCGGATGATTGCGGGGTTGCTCTGCAGCCAGGTTTCAGCGGCGGGGCGGTCTGCCCCGTTCTGAAACCGAAGCGCTCCCGGATCCGTCAGATCCAGCCAGACCAATTGATGCCGCGCCAGCTCCATCGGGCGCTAGATCTCCGCGCCGGAGCGCACGAGATCCGCGACTTCGCGGGCCATGAGCCGGCCACCGCGCTCCTGTGCGATGCTGCGGCGTGTGTCCATTGCGGGAGGGCCGTCGGCTAGTGCTGCTCGGAGATGACCGGCAAGATCACCCGCCCAGAGGTCCCGGATCGCACCGACGCGCATGAAGTTCTGCACGCCCGGCCCCAGCACCGGCGATGTCTGGCAAAGCTCGGTCAGGCGGTCGAGCGGAACGCGGGTGACGCGCGACATCGCATTCAACGCCATGACGCGGACCTCGGCGTCGGGCAGTGCGTAGCAGGTGTCGGTCGCCATCCCCAACGCCATGAAGCCGGCGCTGACGGCAAGTTCGTTGACGACGCCAATGACGCGGTGGCCGCTACGGCGGGCGAGATCGAGGCATTTTGTGAGATGGGCGATGCAGCCATTGTTCGCCATCAACTCGTCCCAGCGTCCGAGCCGGTGGCCGCTATTGTCGACGATGATCAGGATTGGCTGCCTGGGTTTGTCGCGGATGATATCGAGCACGTGCCGCGCCATCGCGAGCGCGACGTCCGCGCCGATATAGGTCCGGTCGGCCGTACCGAGGATCGCGATCGCGCGACCGTCGAGATTGCCCTCGCCAGTGATCAGGTCGCCGTCCCGCCGCGTTTCGACATCGGCGCCGAAGAAGTCGCCGATCAGCCGTTCGGTGGATGAGAGATTGGTCACGGCCGTTCTCCTTCGAGGGCATCGACCAGGGCATTGAAGTCGTCGGCTTCCATCTCGGTCACGCGGTCCGGAGCGTTCACGCCGAGCTTGGCCCACACCTCACGGCCGTCCTTGCAATCGCGGAAACGGGACAGGCGGCCGGCCAGTACGGAGTGTTCGGCTTCCAGAGCCGCGAGGTTCATCGGCAGCGCTCGGCCGAGCTTGTCTATGATCGCGTCGCGGAAGGCGCCGATGTCGTCGGGAACGATCGTGTCGATCTCGCTGAGGAGCCGCCGGTGCTTGGCGCCCATCGTGCGCCAGACGAGGGCGCGATCCTGGGCGTCGAACTCCTCGATGCCTTCGACAGCCTCGATCACCTCCGGCCCGGAAATGCTGAGTCGGCCTTCCTCGCTGGCGATGATCCAGTCGCAGGAGCGGGCGACGATCGACGTCCCGCCATAGCAGCCATTGCGGCCGCCGATCGCGGCAATGAACGGAATGCCGGCCGATCGGGCGTCGAAGACAGCACGCTGGATTTCGCCCATTGCGACGAGGCCGGCATTGGCCTCATGCAACCGCACGCCGCCACTGTCGAGAAGCAGCACGACCGCATCCGGGCGGGTATCGATCGCGCGTTCGATCAGGCCGGCGATCTTGGCGCCATGCACTTCGCCTATGGCGCCGCCCATGAACCCGCCTTCCTGGGCGGCGATCAGCACTTGTCGGCCGTCGAGGCGTCCTTCGCCGACCACGACGCCATCGTCGAACGCCACGGGCATTCCGAGCGGCGGCAGATGTGGGCTCGTCCGGCGGGCCTTTGGGCCGCAGAATTCGCGGAACGAACCCGGGTCGAGCACGCCGGCGAGGCGTGCGCGGGCAGTGGCTTCGAGAAAGCTGTGGCGGGCGATGATCATGCCGGGCGCGCTCCTAGATTGGCGTAAGCCTGATCGAGGCGGAGACTGACCACGGCGGGCGTCGCGCCGCCGTCGTTGATCGAGACGCCGATGTCGCTGAGGCGATGACGCGCAAAGAAATCCTCGAGCACGCGCCTCCAGGTGTCCCCGAAGCCGCGCACCGAGGTGTCGATGGTCGCGAAGCATTTTCCGGCGAGATCGACGCGCTCGATCATCACCTCGAGATTGCCCGAGCCGACCACACCGACAAGCGCATCGCCGCCCGATGGCGGCTGAGGCTCGCCCGAACCGGCAAACCAGAATTCCAGCTTTTCCATATCTGCGAGCCTCACCAATTCCGGAAGCGGGCGGGCGGGTCGTAGAGGCCGTCGGACCAGCGGACGAGGTCCTTGATCGAACGGGCGGCAAGGAGGTCGCGGGTCGCCATGCGCTTGTCGATGCCGAGATCCTCCGGATAGGTCACCGCGCCGCGTTCGCGCAGGCGATCGACCATCGCCCGATCGCGCGCCATGCCGACCGGCGTGTAGCCGGCGACGCCGCGGATTGCCTGTTCGCGCTCTTCCGGTCCGTTGCACAAGAGAAGATTGGCGATGCCTTCCTCGGTTACGATGTGCGTGAGGTCGTCGCCATAGACCATCACCGGCGGCAGCGGCATGTCGAATGTCCGCATCAGCTCCCATGCGTCGAGCCTGTCGACGAAGGTCGGTGATAGGCCTTCGCGGAAGGTCTCGACCATCTGCACGACGAGCTTGCGGCCACGCGGCATGCCTGTGCCGCGATGGGCTTCCTGGCCGGCCTTGAGCCAGCTCTCGCTGCCATGCCGGCGTCCGCGCGATTCCGAGCCGAAATTCGGCGCGCCGCCGAAGCCCGTGATGCGGCTCAGCGTGGCGGTCGAGGAGTTTCCCTCGAGATCGATCTGGAGCGTCGAGCCGATGAAGAGATCGGCGTAGTGTCCGGCAAGCTGGCAGAAGATCCGGTTCGAGCGCATCGAGCCGTCCCGGCCTATGAAGAACACGTCCGAGCGTTCGGCGACGTATTTCTCCATGCCAAGCTCCGACCCGGCGCAATGGATCCCTTCGACGAAGCCGGATTCGATCGCCGGTATCAGGGTCGGGCAGGGATTGACTGACATGTATCGGCAGATCTTCCCGCGCAGGCCGAGCTCTTCGGCATAGGTCGGCAGGATCAGCTCGACCGCGGCAGTATCGAAGCCGATGCCGTGGTTGAGGCGAGTGACGCCGTATTTCTCGTAGATCCCGCGGATGACCATCATCGCCATCAGGATCTGCAGTTCGGTGATGGCCGCCGGGTCGCGGGTGAAGATCGGTTCGATGTAATGCGGCTTCGGCGCCTCGACGACGAAGCTGACCCAGTCGGCAGGCACGTCCACGCGCGGCACCTTGTCGACGATCCTGTTCACCTGCGCGATCAGGATACCGGACTTGAACGCCGTTGCCTCCACGATCGCGGGCGTGTCCTCGGTATTCGGACCGGTATAGAGATTGCCTTCTCGATCCGCGGCTTCCGCGGCGATGAGGCTGACGCGCGGCGTCAGGTCGGTGAAGTAGCGGCTGTAGAGTTCGAGATAGGTGTGGATCGCACCGACCTCGATCTTACCTTCGCCGACCAGGCGAGCGAGGCGCAGGCCCTGCGGACCGGCGTAGCAGAAGTCCAGTTTGCGCGCGATCCCGCTCTCGAAGATGTCGAGATGCGGCGCAAGCGCGATGTTGGATTGCACGACATGGAGGTCGTGCACTGTCTCAGGAGAGAGGGCGGCGAGGCACTTTGCCAGATAGTCGGCATGCTTCTGGTTGTTGCCTTCGATGCAGATGCGGTCGTGCGTTTCGATGACCGCGCCGAGCAGGCCGGTCCCGTCTTCCGCCTTTACGATCTTTCCGTCTGCAAATGCCGCGCCGCGCGCCATGCGTGCATCGTAATTGAGTGCAAGCGTATTCCGCTGCGGTTGAACGCGATGTGCGGACCCATCCATCGCGTGGCCCTCAGTGGCGCAACGAGAGGGCGGAAATGGAAATGCGGCCTTCTGCAGAAGGCGCTGATATTGCTGCCATTTACGCGTACTCCCTGAGATATCTGTTGTATGTTATTGGCTACGACGATGCCCTATTCGAAGGGCTTGCGCAAGCTCTCCGCCGCGTCGCATTCTCATCCGAAAGATGACAAATCGGCATCTGCCATATTTCAAATATATGAGTTGCACATCATTTGAAAACGGACTAGGACGATTCCAAGGTGCGGGAACACGCGCCGAAAGCTGGAGGAAACAATGAGGATTTTATCCCTTGCGGGAGCAGCGCTGCTGCTCTCGAGCGCGAGCGTGTCCGCCGCCTGGGAGCCTACCAAGGCTGTCGAGATCATCGTGCCGTTCGGCCCTGGCGGTGCGTCCGACCAGATGGCCCGTACCATGCAAGCAATCATTCAGAAGCATAATCTGTCGAAGCAGTCCTTCATCGTCGTCAACAAGCCTGCCGCGACCGGCGGCGAGGCGATGATGGACATCAAGAAATCGCAGGGCGACGCGCACAAGCTGCTGACGACGTCGAGCACGATCTACATGACGCCGCTCGCCACCAATCTGCCTGTCAGCTGGCACGATTTCACGCCGATCGGAATGGTCGCCCAGGACGAGTTCCTGGTCTGGGTCAACAAGGACGCCCCCTACAAGACGATCAAGGACTTTGCGGCGGTCGCGAAAACCGCCGAGCCGCCGCTGAAGATGGGCGGGGGCGGATCGAAACGCGAGGATGAGCTCGTCAACTTTGGCGTATCGACGGGACTCGACGTCAAGTTCTCCTACATTCCCTATAAGAGCGGCGGCGAGGCATCGACGCAGCTTGCCGGCAACCACATCGCGGCGGAAACCAACAATCCGTCCGAGGACGTGGCCAACTGGCGCGCGGGAATGACCCGGCCGCTCTGCGTGCTCTCGCCTAAGCGTATCGGCTACACCGATAAGGTCACCGTCGAAGAAGCGTGGAGCGATGTGCCGACCTGCGGCGAGCAGGGCCTGTCGTTCACCTACAACATGCTGCGCGGGCTGTTCATGCCGGGCAAGGTGACACCCGATCAGCAGGCCTATTACGTCGACCTTCTCCAGAAGATCACGGAGACGCCGGAGTGGAAGGATTATCTGCAGCGTAACGCGCTGCTTCCGGATGTCCGCACCGGGCAGGCCTATGTCGACTTCCTCACGACTGACGAAGCGAAGCACAAGGATCTCATGACGAAGGCTGGGTTCATCCAGACCAACTGAGTGAGTGCTTGAAAGGCGGCCCGCGACTCGTGGGCCGTCCGTTTTCATTCGGGAGCAGGCGATGTCGAGTATTGAGCATCCTGGGAACGAACGCGGCTTGTCCAGGCGAGCGGCGGAATGCGGCGTGGCGGTGATCCTCCTCGCCCTCGCGTCGATGGCGCTGTGGGATAGTTACAGCCGCGGCGCCGGTTGGAACGGTGGCCCGCAGAGCGGCTTTTTCCCAGCCCGTGTCGCGTGGGTCCTGCTGATCGCCTCGGCGGTCGTCCTGTTCCAGGGCATTCGCCGCGAGCCTGATGTGATCGTGACGTGGTCGCAACTGAGGCAGGTGGCGCTCGTCTTCGTGCCGCTGATCTTCTACGTGCTCGCCATCACCTATGTCGGCATCTACCTGTCATCGGCCCTGTTCATCGCCGGATTCATGCTGGCGTTCGGCTCGTTCCGCTGGTGGTCGCTTCTGCTCGCGTCGGTGCTCATTCCGGTCGTGACGTTCTGGGTGTTCGAACTGCAATTCCAGGTCCCGCTGCCCAAGGGGCCGCTTGAAGCCTTCTTCGGATATTGAGGAGAGCGCAGCGTGGAAAATTTCGGCCTTCTCTTCGACGGTTTTCAAGTCGCGTTGTCCTGGCACAACGTCGCCTACATGTTCATCGGCGTGCTGCTCGGCATCGTCGTCGGCGTGCTGCCGGGCCTCGGCGGACCGAACGGCGTCGCGATCCTCCTGCCGCTCACCTTCGGCATGGACCCGACGAGCGCGATCATTCTCCTGACTTCGATCTATTGGGGAGCGCTGTTCGGCGGCGCGATCACTTCGATCCTGTTCAACATTCCAGGCGAGCCGTGGTCGGTCGCAACGACCTTCGACGGCTATCCGATGGCGCAACAGGGTAAAGCGGGCGAGGCGCTGACGGCGGCCTTCACCGCCTCGTTCATAGGCGCGATCTCGGGCGTCATCCTGATCACCTTCCTCGCGCCGCTCGTCGCCCAATTCGCTCTGCGCTTCGGCCCGGCGGAATTCTTCGCCGTGTTCTTCCTCACGTTCTGCAGCTTCGTCGGCATGGGTAAGGAGAACAAGGCGAAGATCGTTGTTTCGCTGGCACTCGGCTTCCTGCTCGCCTCGATCGGCCTCGATACGATTTCCGGCGCGATGCGAATGACCTTCGGCTCGACCGATCTGATGTCGGGCGTGGACTTCCTTGTCGTCGTGATCGGCATGTTCGGCGTCTCCGAAATCCTGCTGACGCTCGAAGAGGGGCTCGAATTCAAGGGCAAGAAGGCGAAGATGGACCTCGCGGTCGTCATCAAGACCTGGGCGCAGCTTCCCCGCTACTGCGCTGACCCTGCTGCGTTCGTGCATTACCGGCATCTGGCTCGGTGTCACCCCCGGCGGCGCGATCGCCGCGTCTTTCATGGGGTACGGCCTCGCCAAGCGGTTCTCGAAGAATGGAAACCGGTTCGGCAAGGGCGAGATCGAGGGCGTGCTGGCGCCCGAGACCGCCGCGCATGCGGCCGGCACCTCGGCGCTTCTGCCCATGCTTGCCCTCGGCATCCCGGGCTCGGCCACCGCCGCGGTCCTTCTCGGTGGTCTGATGATCTGGGGTCTTCAGCCGGGACCGCTGCTGTTCGTCGAACAGAAGGACTTCGTCTGGGGCCTCATCGCCTCCATGTATCTCGGCAATATCGTCGGTCTGTTCGTGGTTCTCGCGACGGTTCCGCTGTTCGCCGCGATCATGCGCATTCCCTTCGCCCTGATCGCCCCGGTCATCCTGATGGTCTGCGCCATCGGTGCATTCACGGTGGCCAATGCCGAATTCGACATCTGGCTGATGCTGGTGTTCGGCGCGGTCGGGTACGCGTTCAAGAAGCTCGACTACCCGCTTGCGCCGCTGGTTCTCGCGCTCGTTCTCGGCGATCGCGCGGAGGATGCGTTTCGCCAGGCGCTGATCGGCTCGGCCGGCAATCTCCACGTCTTCATGGAGAATGGTCTCGTCGCGACCCTGATGAGCCTGAGCTTCGTCCTGCTGTTCTGGGGCCCGGTCTCGGCGCTGATCCGGCGTCTCACGCCGAACGGCGTCGTGCCGGCGAGCGCCGGTCCTTCCACCTGAGCTGACAAGCGGTCCGGCCTTGTGCCGGACCGCGCTTTTCATGTTTGGGGCGCATTGCGCCGCCAGCAAAATACAACTAACATATCAGTTGTCGGGTATTTATGAGGTTCGTGATGAAGACGTATCGCGGCGATCGCACCATCGACGGCATCAAGGTCTATGTGGACGGGCAGCCTCTGGCCAACCGGACCGACATCAAGACCCTGAGCCGCGACGGATTCGAGTGGAGCTATGAGGGCGAGGCCCCGTCGCAGCTCGCGCTGTCGCTATCTGGCCGATCATTTCGGCAATGCCGAGCAGGCACTGCGCCACTACGATGCGTTCATGCGCGACGTGGTCGCCAATTTCGCCAACGAATGGGAAATGACGAGCGCCGACATCGATGCTTCGCTCGGCGTGAAGGCGGCTTGAGTGCCGTGGAGTTTATCGAGACAGCGGACGGGCCGATCGAGGTCATCCGGAAGGATGGCGCGCCGGGAGCTGGAGCGATCGTCCTGCTGCACGGTATCCAGGGAACGTCATTGGCTTGGGATGGTGTCGTCAGCCGTCTCGATACGCAGCGGGCGATCGTGCGGCCCAATCTCCGCGGGCGCGGGCGGTTCGTTCGCTCCCGCCCATCCGGACGACTACTCGCTCAAGGCCTTTGCGCGAGATCTCCATGCAACACTGCAGGCCATCGAAGGACCGACGCTTCTTGTCGGATGGAGCATGGGCGTGCTCGTCGCGCTCACCTGCGTCGAGGAATACGGGGCGGGCGGTCATCGACGGGCTGATCCTGGCGAGCGGCACCGCCCATCCGGCCGGCGAGGCCGTCTGGTTCAAGGGCCGCGCGGTAGGCGAAATCGAAGAGGAGGCGGCGGAGCGCGCGCAGCGGCTCAACCTCTCCGTCTTTGCCCGTCCAGTCGCGGTAGCGGGTGCCTG
The DNA here is from genome assembly GCA_963778835.1 of uncultured Alphaproteobacteria bacterium. Lineage (GTDB taxonomy): Bacteria > Pseudomonadota > Alphaproteobacteria > Rhizobiales > Methylopilaceae > Flaviflagellibacter. The sequence continues at coordinate 929,624 of CAVZVY010000006.1, read as the reverse complement.
GGCTTCGGTCCGCGAGGCCGATTTGCAGAGATGTTCTGGCCAGAAATCCCGGTGCCCACGGTCGTGGTTCACGGATCGGACGACGATCAATGTCCGGTCGCGCACGGGCAGGCGATTGCGGCCGCCATTCCGGGCGCGGAGCTCGAAATCTGGGAAGGTCGTGGCCATAACCTGATGGCGGAAGATGCCCGCCGGTTCGCCGCGACAATTGAGGTGCTGGCGACAGAAGCTTGCCGCTACAAATATGTGTGCTGCGAATCAGTGATATTTCAGTGGTACGGATGGGCACAGTCCATTCCGTCGTTTCGAATCCGGTCAGGTGATTGCATGCCCACCCTCCGCACAAAGTCCCAGGAACGAGAAAAGGTCACCGTTTCAACATCGGGCGAGCGGAAGGGCGCGGTCGCAAGAGGACGCGAAGATCTCGGTGGCGAAGAGACCTCGCTGACTGAAAGGGCCTATCGCCAGCTCGAGGAGCTGATTGCGACCCTTCAGCTGCCGCCAGGCACGGTGCTGTCGGAACTGATGCTCGCGCAGCGGCTGAAGATCGGCCGCACGCCGATCCGCGAGGCGCTGCAGCGTCTCGCACGCGACGGGCTCGTCGTCGTCCTGCCGCGGCGCGGCGTGCTCGTGTCGGAAATCAATCTGCGCACCCAGCTGCGTCTCCTGGAAGTGCGCCGTGTTCTCGAGCGGCTGATGGCGGAGCTCGCTGCGGAACGTGCGAGCGACGATGAGTGCCAGGGCTTCGCCGACATCGCCGCAGGGCATGCGGCTGGCCGCCGAAGCGCTCCGACGACATCGAGTTCATGCGGCTCGACCGGTCGATGAATATCCTCGTCTCGGAGGCGTCGCCGAAACGAGTTCGCCGCGCGTTCGATGAGCCTGATGCACGCGCTATCCCGACGCTTCTGGTATCAGCATTACAAGCGCGTCGCCGATCTGCCGCTGGCCGCCAAGCTCCATGCCGAGCTGGCCGAGGCCATTGCGCAGCGCGACAGCGAGCGCGCCGGCAAGGCGTCCGACCGGCTGATCGACTACATCGAGAGCTTCGCCCGCAAGACGCTCGACGACTGAGCGATCAGAAGATCAACGACGCTGCGGATCGTCTCGCCGTTCTTCAGCGCGTCGAAGCCCTGATTGATCTCGTCGAGCGTGATGCGCCGCGAAATCAGTTCGTCCAGCATCAGACGACCGTCGAGATAGGCGCGCGCCAGCATCGGGAAATCGCGGCGGGGACGGGCGCCGCCATAGCTCGATCGGCGAATGCGCTTCTCGCCCATCAGCGATCCCCAGCGGAATGCGACGTCCTTCTCGACGTCGATCTTGCCGAGCCAGATGATCTCGCCACCCGGTCGCACGGCCTCGGCCGTTGTGCGGAAGGCCGCGGGGCTTCCCGCCGATTCGAGCACCACGTCGACACCGCGGCCGCCGGTGAGCGGAGCGGGCAATCGCGCACGGCATCCTCCGTTCGTGGCATTGACCAGGACGGTCGCGCCCATGTCCTTGCGCGAGGCGAGCTTGGCGTCGTCCAGATCGACCGCGATCACGGTCTCCGCGCCGGCCATGCGCGCGCCCTGGACGGCCGCGAGGCCGACCGCACCGCAGCCGATCACCATCGCCGCGTCACCCTGGCTTGATCGAGGCGATGTTCAGGGCCGCGCCGGCGCCCGTCATCACGCCGCAGCCGATCAGGCAGGCTCGATCGAACGGAATTTCCTTCGGCACGCGGATCGCCTGCTGGTCGGGCACGATGCAGTATTCGCCGAACGAACCGAGGAACATCAGGTGCTTCAGCTCGGTGCCGTCGCCGAGGCTGCGCGCGCGACCCGCCGTCGAAGGCGACCGCCTTCGCGCCCTTTTCGAGGTAGCCCTCGCAGAGGATCGGCAGGCTGCGGTCGCAATAGAAGCAATGGCCGCAATGCGGGTTCCACGACAGGACGACATGATCGCCGACTGCGACGCCTTGCGCGTCCGGCCCCACCTCCTCGACCACGCCCGGCGGCCTCGTGGCCGAGCACGATCGGCATCGGATAGCGGAGCCCGCCCTCGATGACTTCGAGATCGGTGTGGCAGAGGCCGGCGGCGCGGATCGCGGACCAGAACGTCGGTCGGCCGCAGCGGCGCGGCCGTCACGGTTTCGATCGTGAGAGGTTGCTTCGCGGCGTGCAGAACCGCCGCGCGATAACTGAGTGACATGATGGGCTTTCAGGTGTTGATGATCAGGCGTGTTCGAGTTCGTCGATCTCGCCGGCGATGACGCGCATCACGGCTCGATCGCGGAATGCCTGCTCCAGAGTGCCGGTGAAGATCAGTTCGCCGCGTTCGACGACGAACAGACGGTCGACGAATTCGGGAATGTGATGGACGTTCGATTCCGCCATCAGGATCGACTGGCCCATCTCGCGCAGCGAACAGATGCCCTCGCCGATAATGGGGATGATCGCGGGGGACAGACCCTCGAACGGCTCGTCGAGGAGCAGGAGCTGCGGGTCGAGCGCGAGCGCGCGGGCGATCGAAACCATTTTCCGCTCGCCGCCAGAGAGCTGGGTGCCACCGCGCTCGAGATATTGCCGGAGCTTCGGAAAGACGCCATAGGCGCGCTCAAGCCGCTCGCTCGCCGGCCGACCCTGCGGCCGGGTCCATGTGGCGAGCTCGATGTTCTCGGCGACCGTGAGGTCGGCATAGATCTCCGACTCCTCCGGCGAGAAGGCGATGCCGAGCTGGGCGATCTTGTGGGTCGGCAGCTTGGTGATTTCCGAGCCCTGGAATGTGATCGAGCCGGATTTGGGCCGCCGATATCCCATGATGGTGCGGAAGGTCGTCGTCTTGCCGGCGCCGTTGCGCCCGACGAGGCAGGCGAGCTCGCCCGGGTTCACGTGCAGATCGATGTCGTTGAGGATCGAGCTCCCGCCGATATCGACGCGAAGCTTGTGGACGCTGAGCATCAGGCGGCTCCCTTTCGCTTCACGGTGGGGGTACGGGTGCCGACAACGGCGCTGATGAGCGCCGGGTCGCGGAAGAAGGTCTCCGGCGGCTCGTCGGCCAGGACCGCGCCCGACTGGAGTGCAATGATCCTGTCCGAATAGCGCGCGACGAGATCCATATCGTGCTCGACCTGGATGATGCCACGGACACCCACTTTGCGTGCCGCCTGGACGAGCAGTTCCATGATGCCGTGCTTGTCTCCGGTCGAGACGCCGCTCGTCGGTTCGTCGACGAGAATGAGCTGCGGGCGCAGGGCGAATGCGCTGGCGACGTCAAGCAGCTTCTTCTCGCCTTGCGACAGCGTGCCGGTGCGCCGTTCCAGGCGCTGCGTCAGGCCGAAGACGGCCGCGACCTCCTCGACCTCTTCCTGAATCTCGCGATCGCGCCGCAGCGAGCGGAAAGGATTGCCGGTCCGGCGAAGCCGCGAGGAGGCCGCCACCGCCAATGTTTCCCGTACGCTGAGATCGGGGAAGATGTTCACGAGCTGAAACGCCCGCGCCATGCCGCGCTTGCCGAGCTCGACGGGACCGATCCCGGCAATGTCATTGTCGAGGAAGCGGACTGCGCCGGTCGTCGGCTTCAACAGCCCGGTCAGCACATTGACGAGCGTCGACTTCCCTGCGCCGTTCGGCCCGACGATCGAGATGAACTCGCCGTCCGAGATCGAGAGCGAAACATCCTTGAGGGCGCTGAAGCTGCCGTAGCTCTTCGATACGCCGTTCGCTTGCAGTAGCACGGACATCATAGGCCTCCCCTGAAACGAGCGGTGAGACTGTCGGCGATGCCGGTCAGGCCGCGCGGGAAGAAGATCACCATCAGGACGAGGATCGCGCCCATGACGAAGCGCCAGTACTGCGTGAGGCTCATCATCTCGTCCTGAAGCAGGACGAAGGCGAGCGCACCGACGACAGGGCCCGCGAAGGATGCGCTGCCGCCCAGCACTGCCATAAAAACGAGATTGCCGGACTGGGTCCAGTAAGCCATCTCCGGATCGGCCAGGCCGACACTGATCGCGAGGATCGCGCCGCCGATCGATGCGTAGATCGCCGAGATGACGAAGGCGGCGAGCCGCATCCACCGCACATGGACGCCGAGATAGGCGGCCTTCTGCTCGTTGTCACGGACGGCCTTCAGGTGAAGCCCGAACGGCGATTGAACGATCCGCCACATGACGAGGCTGAGGAGGGCGAGGAGACCGAGCGCATACCAGTAGAACGGACCGGTGAGATAGGCCGTCTTGCCGCCTTCGATGTCCATGCCGAACAGGAGTGGGCGGAGCACTCGCATGCCCTGGTCGCCGCCCGTCAGTTCGTAAAACTTGAACAGGAAGGAGTGCAGTAGCATGCCGAACGCGAGCGTCAGCATGCCGAAGAAGATCTTCGTGTAGCGGACGCAGAGCAGGCCGACCGGAACGGCCACGACCAGCGCCGCCGCAACAACCGCCAGCAGAATGACCTCGAAATGTTCGATGCCGAACTTCGAGGTTAGAGCGGCCGTCGTGTAGGCCCCGACCGCGACGAACATCGCATGCCCGAACGATAGCAGGCCGCCATATCCGAACAGGAGATTGAAGCCGAGAAGCGCGATGGCGAATGCGAAGAACGGCACCATCAGTGTCAGGGCATAGCTCGACGCCACGAAGGGCAGGCCCGCCATGATCGCGAGAATGAGGATCAGGACGCCGTAGCCATTGGCCCTCGGCAGGGCGAGCGGCGCGACGCGTGCCACGCTCACATTTGTCAGAGTATTCTGGCTCACGCGGTGGCCCTCCCAAACAGTCCGGCCGGACGCAGCAGAAGGACTGCGATGACCACGAGATAGATCGACAGCACTTCGAGTTCGGGGAACACGACGATCGCGATAGCCCGGATCAGGCCGACGATCAGGGCGCCGACGATCGCGCCGCGCATGCTGCCGAGACCGCCGATGACGACGACGGCGAAGGCCTCGACGACGAGTTCGACCGCCATTTCGAGCGAGGAAGCAGCGGCCGGAACCACCAGCGCGCCGCCGATGGTGCCGAGCATGCAGCCGACCGTGAACACCCCGGCGAAGATCTTCTTCGAGTCGACGCCGAGCGCTTCCGTCATGTCGCGGTTCTCGGCGGTCGCGCGGACGATGCGGCCGATCCGCGTGCGTTGCAGCACCGTGCCGAGAGCGGCCGCGATCAGGATGCTGGCGGCGATGACGAGCAGGTTATAGGCCGGCACCTGCACGCCCAGGAGATCGACCCGACCATAGACGAGATAGGCATTGTTCAGCGTCTGCGGGGTCGGGCCCCAGACGAAGCGGAACACGTCCTGGAACATCAGCAGAAGGCCGAATGTCAGGAGCAGCTGGAAGCTCTCGTCGTGACGATAGATCGTGCGCAACATCCGCTCGATCGGCAGACCGACCAGGCCAATGAGCATGCCGGAGAGGATCAGGACCGGCAGGACGAGGATGGTCGGCACGCCGATCGAATCCGCGAAGCCGACCGCGGTGATGCCGAAATAGGCGCCCAGTGCGTAGAACGAGCCGCACGCCAGATTGACGATCTTCTGCACGCCGAAGACGAGCTGCAGGCCCGCCGCGACGAGGAAGATGATGGCGGCGTGAAAAACGCCGCCGAGAAGGATGTCGATTGCCGACGTCATCGCGATGATCCCGCGTCAGGCCGGGAAGTTCGCGCTCTTGATCCAGTCCCAGAAGTCCGCGCCCGTCGGCTTCTGCAACTGCTCCGATTTGTAGGTGTCTGTCGAAGCAAGGGTTGGGAAATCGTACTTGTTCTGATTGGTCGAGGGGCCTTGGTAGAACACCTGTTCGGCGATCTTGTCCTTGCGGAAGTGCCCCTGTCCGCCGAGGCTTTCGACTGGCTGTTCGACCATCGCCTCGATGACGTCGTCGAGCTCCGGCCACGAGCCTTTCGCCTTCTGGGCGGCCTCGATGCCGGCTTTGTAGGATGCGAGCGCGAAATAGGCGCGGTCGGCCTCCCAGTGCGGCGCTTCCTTGTAGCGGTCCATGTAGTCCTGGACGAACGCCTTCTGCAGGGGCGAGGCCTGCGGGTGGTCAAAGTAGAGGGTGTTGTGGCCGAAGATCACGCCCTCGGGCATGAAATCCTTCTTGAGCTGGTTCAATTGCCAGCCGGCCGCGGGAAGGGCGACCTTGACGCCGTCGAACAGGCCGGCCGCGCTGCCCTGCTTCATAAGGACCGGAAGGTCGGCGAACAGGAGCGACGAGAAGATCAGGTCCGGCTTCGCCGCCTTCAGTGCGGCGACGTGGGAGGTGAGATCCATCGTGCCGACCTTGGGCCATTGCTCGGCCACGACCTCATATTCGATGCCGAAGCGGGTCAGGATCTGGCGGAACGCTTCCCAGTTGTTGCGGCCATATGAGTAGTCCGGATTGATGCCGGCCACGCGCTTGAACTGGCCCTTGAAGTGCTTGACGACGAGCAGCGACGCCATCACCGCCTCGCACTCATTGTCGGTGCTGCGGAAGACATAGCGCGGGTTCCGCATCGTCTCCTTCACGCCGTCCTGCGTGGTGCCGTCCCACATCACGAAGAGCTTCTCCTCCTCCTCGGCGATGGGAGCGATGCCGAGGCTGACGCCGGTCGAGATCAGGCCCTGCACGCAGTCGACCTTCTCCTGGAGGATCAGGCGGCGATAGCGCTCAATCGTGTCCTTTGGACTCGTCTCCTCGTCGACGACGAGCTCGATTTTCCTCCCGGCAATGCCGCCATCCTTGTTGAAGCGTTCGGCCGCCCATTGAACGGCGCGCAGGCCGCATTCGCCGGCCGTGCCGGCGACGCCGGAGCGCGGGGCGAGGATGCCGACCCGGATCGGTCCGGACTGTGCGATCGCCGGGGCGAAGATGGAGCCTGAAGCGGCGGTTGCGGCGAGGGTCGCCGCCCCCGTGAGCAGCGAGCGTCGGGTCAACGTCATGGCTTCCTCCCGTATCCCATCTTGTTGTATATGTGTGGGATAGTTTTGACATACTCTAGATATGTTAGAATCGATTGCAAGATGGTTTTTTGTCGATGCAACGGGCAATCGCCCATTGCCAATTGATATAGCAGTGATATGTTAGTGGAACAAAAGCGCGGTTAGCCAGGTGAGAATCGCGTGTGACTAAGGGAGGAAGACATGGAACTGGCGCATAGCCCGATGACCGACAGGCAGCGTCGCTATCGTGCGACTTATCGTGAGCGCGTGGCCGGCTGGTACAATGGCTGGCTGCACATGACCGTGATCTACGTGATCGGATTCACGGCCCTGTATGTGTACGTTTCCAATCTCAACGACGTGCAGCCGCTCGAATGGCTGATCGTCCCGACGGTCTTCATCGGCTGCAATTTCTTCGAATGGGCGCTGCATCGCTATGTGATGCACCGGCCGTCGAGCAATCCGCTGCTGCGCGCGGTCTACAACCGCCACACGCTGATGCATCACCAGTTCTTCACGGAAGAGGAGATGCGTTTCGCTGACAGCGACGACTGGCGCGTGACGTTCTTCCCGCCCTACGCGCTGGTGACGTTCACGCTGATGTCGATCCCGGGATCGGTCGTTCTCTACTACCTGTTCTCGGCGAACGTCGCGTGGCTGTTCATCATCACCACGACCTCGGTCTACCTGCTCTACGAGTTCATGCACTTCTGCACGCACATCGAAGAGAACTGGTTCGTTCGCAACATGCCGTTCATCAACACGATCCGGCGTCACCACGCGGCGCACCACAACCAGTCGATCATGATGGAGCGGAACATGAACCTGACGTTCCCGATCATGGATTGGCTGTTCGGTACGTCCGACCTCAATCGTGGCCTGCTCGGCCATCTGTTCAACGGCTACGACACCCGCTTCGTGAAGAAGGACATGCGCAAAACTTCACGCACGCCCTCCCGCACGACCGGCGTCGTCCAACCGGCTGAATGATCCCTCGGCGGGCGGCGCGCCCAAAGCCGCCCGTCCACTCGAGCCCATGTTGAGGAATTGCTATGAGCGCTATTGAACCAAACATTCCGTCCCTCCTCTGGTTCACACTGCTCTGGACGCTGTGCTGTGTCGGATTCCTCGTTCTATCGGGGTCCTTCCCGCTGAATGTCACCCGCGAACGGGGCAGGAAGAGCAGCGCTCTGCTTGCCCTATGCAATGCGGCGCTGATGGCCGTTCTGATGGCTCTCACGCTGACCTTCGGCTTCCTGGAACTCCGCGTCACCACGCTTATCGTCGTGGCGGGGCTCGTCTTTCTTTTCGCGCCGACACCGTTCGAGGTCTGGCCCGAGAAATGGCGTGACGGGCGTGCCGTGCTTGCTGCTCTTCTGATCGTTCAGGGTGGGGGTCTCATGGTCGCCTACATGCTGACCGAGGGCCACCTCCTGCCTCATCTGACATGAGGCGCGGCCATGCAGAACCAATCACCAATCAAGAAAGAACCCGGAGCGAAACATGCCCATCAAAGTGAAACTGACGATCTCGCTCGTCGTGATTCTTGTGGCGGCTGCGGCCTTTGCCCTTCAAGACGCGCTGGGACAGACCGGCCCGAAATACGCGGTGATCTTCCTCGGCGTGGCCATGGTTGCGGCCATGTGGCTCTTCCCGGAGGTCACCCGTAAAGCCGACGGCAAACTGCCGAAATGAGGTTCCGGAAGGCGCCCTGCACGGGCGCCTTCCTTTCTCGGAGTTTGCCAATATGACCTCAGTGGTCATGCCTGCCCCGGACGCAGGCATTCTGTCGCGTCGTGCTGAAATAGCGCGGGCCCTGTCCGCGATCGTGCCCGGCGAGGGCGTTGTTTCGACCGATGACGGCATGCGTCCGTTCGAGACCGACGGGCTGACGGCGTATCGGCAGATGCCGCTGGTCGTGGTGCTGCCGGAGACCACCGAGCAGGTCGCGGCAGTGCTGCGCTATTGCCACGACAACGCGATCCCGGTGGTGCCGCGCGGCTCCGGCACGTCGCTGTCCGGCGGCGCGCTGCCGCTCGAGGACGGCGTGCTGCTGGCGATGACCCGGTTCAACCGCGTGCTCGAGATCGATTACGACAACCGCGCGGTGACGGTGCAGCCGGGCGTCACCAATCTCGCGGTGACCAAGGCGGTGGCCGACAAGGGGTTCTATTACGCGCCCGATCCGTCGTCGCAGATCGCCTGTTCGATCGGCGGCAATGTCGCCGAGAATTCCGGCGGCGTGCACTGCCTCAAATACGGCCTGACCGCGAACAATCTGCTCGGCGTCGAACTGGTGCTGATCTCCGGCGAGGTGGTGCGGCTCGGCGGCAAGCATCTCGACTTCCGGAGGGCTATGACCTGCTCGGCCTCGTCACCGGCTCGGAGGGCCTGCTCGGCGTCGTCACCGAGGTCACCGTCCGCATCCTGCAAGCGCCGGAGACGGCGCGGGCGGTGCTGTTCGGCTTCGACACCTCGGAGGCCGGCGGCGCGGCGGTGGCGGCGATCATCGCCGCCGGCATCATTCCCGGCGGCATGGAGATGATGGACCGGCCGGCGATCCACGCCACCGAGGCCTATGTCGGCGCCGGCTATCCGCTCGATGTCGAGGCGCTGCTGATCGTCGAGCTCGACGGCCCGAAGGGCGAGGTCGATCATCTGATCGGCGAGGTCGAGACGATCGCCACGGCCTGCGGCTCGGTCTATGTCCGGGTCTCGCAGAGCGAGGCCGAGCGCGCCGCGTTCTGGCTCGGCCGGAAGGCGGCGTTCCCGGCGGTCGGGCGCCTCGCCCCGGACTATCTCTGCATGGACGGCACGATCCCCAGGAAGACGCTGCCGCGGGTGCTCGCCAGCATGCGCGAGATGTCGGCGCATTACGGCCTCGAAGTCGCCAACGTGTTCCATGCCGGCGACGGCAATCTGCACCCGCTGATCCTCTACGACGCCAACATCCCCGGCCAGCTCGACAAGGCCGAGGCGTTCGGTGCCGACATCCTCAAACTGTGCGTCAAGGTCGGCGGCGTGCTGACCGGCGAGCACGGCGTCGGCATCGAAAAGCGCGACCTGATGGGCGAGATGTTCGACGATATCGATCTCAGCCATCAGCAACGGGTCAAATGCGCCTTCGACCCGCAGCATTTGCTCAACCCTGGCAAGATGTTCCCGGTCCTGCATCGTTGCGCCGAGCTCGGCCGCATGCACGTTCACAAGGGCCAGTTGCCGCATCCCGATTTGCCCCGATTCTGATGCTTGACCTTGCCGTCCTGTCCCGTCCCAAGACCCAATCCGAGGTGCTCGACCTCGTCCGCCAGGCCGTCGCACGCCAGGAGCCGGTCGAGATCGTCGGCCAGGGCTCGCGCCGCGGCATCGGCCATCATGTCGATGCCGCGCATGTGCTCGATCTGTCCGACCTGGCGGGGGTGATCGCCTACGAACCGGACGAACTGGTGCTGACCGCCCGGGCCGGCACCCCGCTCGCCGAGATCGAGCACCTGCTCGCGGCGGCGCAGCAGGAACTGGCGTTCGAGCCGATCGACCACGGCCTGTTGTTCGGCCACCCGGCCGGCCGCGGCACGCTCGGCGGGGTGATCGCCGCGAATGCCAGCGGCCCGCGCCGGCTGAAGGCCGGCGGCGCGCGCGACCATGTGCTCGGCGTCCACGCGGTGTCGGGACGCGGCGAGGCGTTCAAGTCGGGCGGCCGCGTCGTCAAGAACGTCACCGGCTACGATCTGTCGAAGGGCATGGCCGGGTCGTGGGGCACGCTCGCAATCATCACCGAGATCTCGGTCAAGGTGCTGCCGCGCGCCGAGACCTCAGTGACGCTCGCGATCATCGGCCTCGATGACCGGGCCGGCATCGCCGCGCTCTGCGCCGCGATGGGCTCGGCGGCGGAGATCTCCGGCGCGGCGCACATCCCCGCCGCCGTCGCCGCCGATCTGCCGGTCGCGGAATTGCGGGGCGCCGCCTGCACCCTGATGCGGCTCGAAGGCTTCGCGCCGTCGGTGATCTACCGCGCCGGCCGGGTCGCCGAGATGTTCGCCACCGCCGGCGCGCTCGTGCACGTCGAGGCCGCCGCCTCGGCGCGGCTCTGGCAGGCGATCCGCAATGTCGCGCCGTTCGCCGGCCCGGCGACGCCGCTGTGGCGGCTCAGCGTGACGCCGACCGAAGCGCCGGCGATCGTCGACGCGCTCGCCCGCCAGTTCGCCTTCCGCCACCTCTACGACTGGTCGGGCGGGCTGGTCTGGCTCGAGCCGGTCGACGCGCCGCCGCACGGCCATGCCTCGGTGATCCGCGCCGCGATCGGGGCGCGCGGCGGCGGTCACGCGACGCTGATCCGCAGCGCCAACGTGACCGAGAACGTGCCGCGCTTCGAGCCGCAGCCGGCCGCTTTGGCCGGCCTGTCGCAGCGGCTCAAGGAGGGCTTCGATCCCTTGAACATCCTCAATCCCGGCCGGATGGGCTGAGCCATGCAGACCCATTTCTCCCTGGCCCAGCTGGCCGATCCCGAGGTCAAGGAGGCCGAGCGGATCATCCGCAAATGCGTCCATTGCGGCTTCTGCCTCGCCACCTGCCCGACCTATCTCGAACTCGGCAACGAGCTCGATAGCCCGCGCGGCCGCATCTACCTGATCAAGGACATGCTGGAGCACGACAAGCCGGCCTCGGCCGAGGTGACGCTGCACATCGACCGCTGCCTGTCGTGCCTGTCCTGCGCCACCACCTGCCCGTCCGGCGTCGACTACATGCACCTCGTCGACCGCGCCCGCGTCCACATCGAGCAGACCTACCGACGGCCGCGCGCCGACCGGCTGCTGCGCGCCGTGCTGGCGTTCGTGCTGCCCTATCCACACCGCTTCCGCCTGGCGCTCGCAGCGGCGCGGATCGCCCGGCCGCTGGCGCCGCTGTTCGATCGCATCGGCGGCCCGTTCCGGCGGCTGGCGGCGATGCTCCGGCTGTCGTCCGGCCCCTCGCATGCGCCGATCGACAGCCCGCCGCTCGCCCTGCCGGCAGCGCCGAAAGCGCGCGTCGCCATCCTGAAGGGCTGCGCCCAATCGGTGCTCGATCCCGGCATCAACCAGGCGACCGAACGGCTGCTCGCCCGGCTCGGCGTCGAGGTCGTCGCGATCCCGGACGAGGGCTGCTGCGGCGCCCTCACCCATCATATGGGCCGCGACGAATCCGCCCGTGCCTTCGCCCGCAGGAACATCGACGCCTGGAGCCGCGAGATCGCCGGCCAGGGCCTCGACGCGATCCTGATCACCGCCTCCGGCTGCGGCACCGTGGTCAAGGATTACGGCCATTTGTTCGCCGCCGATCCGGCCTATGCCGGCAGAGCGACGGAGATCGCGCGGCGGACCAAGGACATCTCGGAGTTCCTGGCGACGCTCGACCTGCCGTCGCAGCCGTCGACCGGCCTCGCCGTCGCCTATCACTCGGCCTGCTCGCTGCAGCACGGCCAGCGCGTCATCGCCCAACCGCGCCGCCTGCTGGAACAGGCCGGGTTCGCGCTCAGCGAGATCCCGGAAGGCCATATCTGCTGCGGCTCGGCCGGCACCTACAACATCCTCCATCCCGACATCGCCGGCCGCCTGCGCGACCGCAAGCTGAAGAACATCGCCACGACCGGCGCGCCGATCATCGCCACCGGCAATATCGGCTGCATCACCCAGCTCGCAGCCGGCACATCAACCCCGGTCCTCCATCTGGTCGAACTGCTCGACTGGGCCTACGGAGGACCACAGCCAACGCAGCTGGCAATTTTCCACGGCAAGGGGGAGGCGCCTGATGATTGCGGTTATCTTTGAAGTGTGGCCCGCGGACGGTGAAAGGCCGCAATACCTCGATCTCGCGACAGCTCTGAAGGAGGAGCTCGTGCAGATCGATGGGTTCATCTCGATTGAGCGATTCCAGAGCCTCGTCGAGCCGAAGAAGCTGTTGTCCCTGTCCTTCTGGCGGGACGAAGAGGCGGTCCGGACGTGGCGAAATCGTCCCGCGCACCGCGCGACGCAGGCGAGGGGCAGGGACAACGTCTTTCGCGACTACCGGCTCAGGGTCGCCTCCGTCGTACGTGATTACGGGATGAACGAACGCGACGAAGTCCCTTCGGACAGCCTAATGGCCCATGATGCGAATGAATCCACGGATTCTTCCGTTCCTGATGCACAGAGAAGCTTGGACCGGATCGACGACTGACCTCCGGACGCCCACGCGGGCGTTACGGAGTCGGCTCGATCTTGGCTAGAGCTGACAGCAACCGGTTGCGGACGAGATGGGACACGCCGCGCGACCAGGATTCATCGGTGTTGCCGCGGATGTCGACGCTGGTTCGGTAGCGTTCCTTTCCACTCTCCGTATCCCATACGGAGACGTTGATGTTGAGGATCAGGTTGCTGACCTTCTGCACCGTGCCGGTTAGCGCAAGGCGAGCGCCCAAGGGCTTGGCAATGGCCGCCGCGCAGCCTTTGCAGCTGTTGAGGGACCCCGACTTCGCGATCGTCTCCGCCACGGGGTCGAGGTCGACGGTCGTGTAGCCCTTCTCGATGAGCAGCTGCGTTAGTTGATTGCTGATCATGGCAAGCCGCTGCTTCTCGTCGGAGCGCATGCCCGACATCTCGCCTTCAAGGCTGGTATCGATCGGTTCGAAATCGAAGACCGCGAGGCGAAGCGGTTCGGCGCAGGCCGGCCACGTCGATAGCAGGATCGCAACCAAGATCGTCGCCCGCAGGCCGCATAAGCGCAAAGCGGTTCTCCACCGTTGCGTCCCGATCGTCCTATCCTACGACGCGCGCCGCCGAAGCAAAATCGCGGAGCCGATCACGAAAGCGGTCGGCCCATGACCTCGGTGGAGGTCGATAATGTATCCTTGGCCGGCCATGTCCCCGACTAGGGAGATCCGCGGGGAACCCCTATTTTGAGGAGGAAGAAACCGAGGATCCCATCGTGAGCGCCTACCACAAATCAACGGACGCGATCGCTCAGCTGACGCCTGAACAATACCGCGTCACCCAAGAGAACGGCACGGAACGTCCGGGTACCGGAGAATACCTCTACAACAAGGAGCCGGGCATCTATGTGGACGTGGTGTCGGGCGAACCCCTATTTGCTTCGTCCGACAAATATGAGTCCGGTTGCGGTTGGCCCAGCTTCACCAAGCCGATCGATCCGACGCACATCAACGAGCTGAGGGACGCGTCGCACGGAATGGTGCGGACCGAGATCCGTTCGTTGCACGGCGACAGCCATCTCGGCCATGTCTTCCCGGATGGTCCGGCAGATCGGGGCGGGCTGCGCTATTGCATCAATTCAGCATCGCTCCGCTTCATCCATCGCGACGACATGGAGAAGGAAGGCTACGGTGCCTATCTCGAAGAGGTCGAGTAAGGCCGGTTAGTCGTAGCGGAAGGCGCGCGACAACTGGTCGTTGATCGGCTTCGTCAGATAGGCGAACGCGGTTCTCGACCCGGTGTCGATGAAGGTCTCGACCGGCATGCCGGGCACGAGCGTCTTGCCGTTGAGTTTGCGGAGTTCTTCGCCCTGGATGGCGATCCTCGCCGTGTAGAACACTGCGCCTGATTGTTCGTCGCGGCTGACGTCGGCGGATATCCGCGCGAGCGTGCCGAAGACGTCCGGCATGGTCGCGGAATTGAACGCGGAGAACTTCATCGTCACCGGCTGGCCGATCTTCAGGCGATCGATCAATTGCGGTTCGATCCGGACATCGACCACCAGGCCTTCGGCTTCCGGAACGATCAGCATGATCTGCTCGCCCGGGCTGATGACGCCGCCTTTGGTGTAGATTGTCTTCTGGTGGACGATGCCGTCCTGCGGCGCGCGGATATCGACGCGGTTCAGCTGATCGAGCGCGGCCGTGTAGCGCTCGCGCAGTTCCGCGATTTTCGACTCGGCGTCGCGCAGTTCCGAAGCGATTTCCTTCTGGAGATCCTGGTCGAGCTGGAGGATCTGCATCTCGGTTTCCGCCACCCGGCCCTTGGCTCGGGCGATGTCGGCGACGTGCTGGCCTTCCTCGCCAAGCAGCCGGGCCGCTTCGCGTTCCAGCGCGGTCACGCGGCTGAGCGGAACGAGATTGTCCTTGTAGAGCGAGCGCACACCTTCGAGCTCGGTCTGGATGAACCCCGTCTGCTGGCGCTTGGACGCGACCTGCGCTTCGAGGCCTTTCACTTCTTCTTGCGTCTGGGAAATGCGTTCGCGCAATTGCGACGTCTGACCCTGTTTCGCGGTCTGCCGCGAGGTGAAAACCGTGCGCTCGCCGGCAATGATTTTCCGTATCGAAGCCTGGTCGGCTCTGACTGTCAGTTCTTCAGGCAGCGAGAAGTCGGGCAGGGCGTCCCGTTCGGACGAAAGCCGGGCTTCCCGGACCAGCAATTGGTTGAGCTGGTTGTCGATCACCGCGAGATTGGCGCGGGTCACGGTGTCGTCGAGGCGAGCCAGCACATCGCCCGCTTTGACGTGATCGCCATTGTCGACGCGGATCTCCGCGACCACGCCGCCGGTCGGATGCTGCACCTTCCGAACATTGGTCTCGACGACGACCTGGCCAGGCGCGATTACCGCCGAGGCGATCGGCGCCGTCGAGCCCCAAGCGCCCGCGGCGACGAGGAGAAGCGCAGCGGCCGAAAGGCTGAGCAGGCTGACGGATCGGATGTCGCGGAGAGGTGAACGGGGTTCGGTCATGATCAGGCTCTCTGCGGTGCGACAGCTTTGAGCACCGGCGCCTCCTGAGGAACTGCGGCGGCGGCCGGTGCGAGCACTTTCCTCAGCACCTCGTCCTTGGGGCCGAAGGCGATCTGCTGGCCTGCATTGAGCGCCAGAGCCAGATCGGCCTTGGCGAGGGCGGAGCGGCGATGGGCGATGACGATCGCGATGCCGCCGCGCAGCCGGATGGACTCGACGGCCTTCTCCAGCGCCACTTCGCCTTCGGAATCGAGATTGGAATTGGGCTCGTCGAGCACGACCAGGAACGGGTCCTTGTACAGCGCTCTCGCGAGCGCGATGCGCTGGCGCTGTCCACCCGACAATGTGCTTCCCGCCTCGCCGATCTGCGTCTCGTAGCCGTTGGCAAGCCGCAGGATCATCTCGTTCGCGCCGGCGGCTTCGGCTGCCGCCTGGATGTCAGCCGAGGTCGCTTTCGGATCGAACCGGCAGATATTGTCCGCGATCGTGCCGTCGAAAAGTTCGATGTCCTGCGGAAGATAGCCGATCATCCCGCCACGGACCTCTGTCGGCCACTGGTCGAGGGTTGCGCCATCGAGGCGGATGTCTCCTCGACTGGCAAGCCAGACGCCGACGAGAGCGCGGGCCAAAGTCGATTTTCCGGAGGCGGAAGGTCCAATCACGCCAAGGGCCTGACCGGGTTCGAGAGCGAGGTTGATGCCTTTCAGGATCGGCGCGGCGGAGCCGGGCGCGGCGACATACACGTCTTCCACGGTCAGCTTCTGAGCTCGCCGGTTTCGGCGCTATCTCGGGCTCCTTTTTCGCGCTCGCCTTCAACGTGTCGTTGAGCCTCGACCAGGATCCGCGGGCGGAGAGGAACGGCTTCCACTGCCCGATCGCCAGTTCGACCGGGGCGAGTGCGCGGCTGGTCAGGATGGACGATGCGATCATCACGCCGCCCGAGGCCTCACCCTGCACGACGAGCCAGGCGCCGAGACCGAGATTGGTCGATTGCAAGATGAAGCGCAGCGTCTTCGAGATTGATCCGATGCCGAGCGAGACGTCACTGGCGCGCAGCTGCGCCAGGCCATGGCGTGCATTGTGCTCCTTGAAGCGGTCGACGACCCGCTGTTCCATTCCGAGCGCGGCCACCAGTTCGGCATTGCGACGGGCGGCTTCGAGAGCGAAGGATTTCTGTGCGCTTGCGGCAGCCGCGTCCTTTGCCGGCGCTCGACCGGCGAATTCTGACCAGAGAGTCAGCAGGATCAGCAGAACGGCGCCGGCAACGAGCGTCCAGCCGAGCAACGGGTGGAGCAGGAAGCACAGGCCAACGTAGAGCGGGATCCACGGCAGGTCGAACAGCGCCGTCGGGCCCATGCTCGACAGGAAGCCGCGAACCGTGTCGAGATCGCGCGCGGGCTGGGACCCGGCGCTCTTGCCCTTCGGTGCGATGCGCAGGATCGAGGCGACCACGGGACCGGACAGGCTCTCGTCCAGAGCCGCGCCGATACGCGACAGAATACGCTGGCGCGCCCAGTCGAAGGTGCCGAGGAACACGTAGACGATGAAGACCGCGATCGACAGCGCAACGAGCGTCGGGATGCTGCGCGAGGGCAACACCCGGTCGTAGACCTGCAGCATGTAGACGGAGCCGGTCAACATCAGCACGTTGACCACGGCGGTCAGCAGTCCGACGGCGATGAAGCCCACACGGCAACGCGCCAGGGCCTGATGCAGCGGGGACGTTTCCTGCGAATTTTGTCGTTCTCGATGCATCGATCTGCCCATCCCCGCCATCGATGCGGCCAGGATCTGCCCACTTAGACGGCAAGGTGTCTTTACGAGCGGAGTGCTTCAGTCATGTGACTGGCAAAAGTCCGCTTCTTGGGCTGTCAAATCCGGCTTCGGTGGCGCCGGCGATGCTATCGAGACGGGGCGGCCGACAGGCTCGATGCGAGCCTGTCGGCTCGGTCCCTAATGCCGCTCAAGCCTGGATGTCAGGGTCGACGAGCTGATCACTATCGAGTTCGGATGCGCGCGACATTCGTCCATCGCAAACTTCAGCGCGGCGCGCTGCGAGATAAACAGGCCTTCGAGGAGGCCGCTCGTTTCCTGAACGAGCCAGCGGCCCCTAGGGGTGGGGCCGACGAGAAAAACGGTCTTCAGTTGCTCTTGTACGCGAGATCGCGGACGCATTTCAGCACCTAGGGGCGACATGCCCGAGGTCCGAAATCTATGAGCCTCCGCATCAAGGCGCGATTGGCCAAACGGTTCGGCGGTATAGCCAAAGCATAGGGATCGGGGGCTCCGGACCCCTATAGGATTCCTATACACGAGTGTGGAGCCCCAACTCGCCCGCCTATGCCCTTCCGACGACATTCCCGGTTGTAAGCGCGGACCTCCCGCGCCGGGAAATCATATCCATGTTCGACATTCTGATGCTTGGGCTTGGCGTGGCGCTGTTTGCGCTCGCGATCGCCTACGCCAATGCGGCGGAGGGGATCTGACCATGCTCCTCGACTACATCCTGGGCGCGGCCGTGACCGCGTTCCTGTTCGTTTATCTCGTCTACGCCCTCGTGCGGCCGGAACGGTTCTGAGGAGGGCACGATGACATTCAACGGCTGGCTGCAAATCCTTATTTTCTGCGTGCTCGTGCTCGTGTGCGTCAGGCCGCTCGGCGGCGTCATGGCGCGCCTGTTCGCGGGTGAGCGCACCTTTCTTTCGCCGGTCCTCGGGCCGGTAGAGCGCGTCTTCTATAGTCTCTCCGGCGTGAGGCCCAATGCCGAGCAGCACTGGAGCGTCTATGCGATCGCTATGCTCGCCTTCAACCTGGCGGGCTTCCTGCTGCTCTATCTGCTGCAGCGTCTCCAGGGCGGGCTGCCCCTGAACCCGCAGGGCTTCGGCGCGGTGCCGACCGACCTGTCGTTCAACACGGCGATCAGCTTCGTCACCAACACCAACTGGCAGAACTATGCCGGCGAGACGACGATGTCGTACCTCGTCCAGATGCTCGGCCTGACGGTGCAGAACTTCGTGTCTGCCGCCACCGGCATCGCGCTCGCGGTCGTCCTGATCCGCGGCTTTGCCCGCAAGTCGGTGCGCACGGTCGGCAATTTCTGGACCGACATGACGCGTGCGACGCTCTACATCCTGCTGCCGATCGCCTTCATCATGGCGCTCGTCTTCGTCTGGCAGGGGACGCCGCAGAACTTCGACGCCTATACGGCGGTGACCACGATAGACGGCGGCCAGCAGACCATCGCGCAGGGCCCGATCGCCTCACAGGAAGCGATCAAGATGCTCGGCACGAACGGCGGCGGTCCGCTGAACGTCAACTCGGCACATCCGTACGAAAATCCGACCCCGCTCACCAACCTGATCCAGATGATCTCGATCTTCGCGATCGGCGCGGCGCTGACGAACACGTTCGGCCGCATGGTTGGCGATGAACGTCAGGGCTGGGCGATCCTCGGCGCGATGGGCGTGCTGTTCATTGCCGGCGTAGCGTTCTGCTACTGGGCCGAAGCCTACGGCAATCCGTTGCTGACCCAGCTCGGCGTCGATCCGACCGTGGGCAATATGGAAGGCAAGGAGGTCCGCTTCGGTGTCGCCGTATCGGCGCTCTTCGCCGTGGTCACGACCGCTGCCTCGTGCGGCGCCGTCATTGCGATGCATGACGCCCTGACACCGCTCGGCGGCCTGATCCCGCTCGTCAACATGCAACTCGGCGAGGTGATCATCGGCGGCGTCGGCGCGGGTCTCTACGGCATGCTGCTGATGGCGATCATCGCGGTTTTCGTGGCGGGTCTGATGGTAGGCCGTACGCCGGAATATCTCGGCAAGAAGATCGAGGCGCGCGAAGTGAAGATGACGATGCTGGCGGTGCTCTGCTCGCCGTTCGCCATCCTCCTCTTCACGGCCATCGCGACCGTGCTGCCCTCGGCTGTGGCGAGTATCGCCAATCCGGGTCCGCACGGCTTCTCGGAGATCCTCTACGCCTACACCTCGGCGGCGGCGAACAACGGTTCGGCGTTCGGTGGTCTGTCGGGCAACACGCCCTTCTACAACCTGACGCTCGGCATCGCGATGTTCATCGGCCGGTTCTTCCTGATCGTGCCCATGCTCGCGGTCGCGGGTTCGCTCGCGGCGAAGACGACGCTGCCGCCCTCGCTCGGCACGTTCCCGACGAACAACGGCCTTTTTGTCGGCCTTCTCGTCGGCGTCGTCCTCATCGTCGGCGGCCTGACCTTCCTGCCGTCCCTCGCACTCGGACCCGTGGTCGAACATTTCGCCATGCTGTCCGGCACCACCTTTTGATCGGTGACCTCAGATGAGCACCCGTAAACAATCAAGTACCTTCAACAGCGCGATCCTCGTGCCGGCCATCGGGGCGAGCTTCACCAAGCTCAACCCGGCGCACATGATCCGCAATCCGGTCATGTTCGTGGTGGAGGTCGTTGCCGCGCTGACGACCGTCCTGCTCGCTCGCGACCTTGTAACCGGCGCGACGGCCGACGTCGGCTTTCAGTTCCAGATCGTGCTCTGGCTCTGGTTCACGGTCCTCTTCGCGAACTTCGCGGAAGCGGTGGCCGAGGGCCGCGGCAAAGCGCAGGCTGCAAGCCTGCGCCAGACCCGCAGCGAGGTTGTGGCCAAGCTCTACGTCGATGAGGCGAAGGGCACCTGGATCCCCACCCCCGCGCTCGAGCTCGAGCCCGGCCAGGTCGTTCTCGTGGAGGCGGGTGACATCATCCCCTCCGACGGCGAGGTGATCGAGGGCGTGGCCTCCGTCAACGAGGCGGCCATCACCGGCGAGTCCGCGCCCGTCATCCGCGAAAGCGGTGGCGACCGTTCGGCGGTGACCGGCGGCACGCTGGTGATCTCGGACCAGATCAAGGTCCGCATCACAGCGGCTCAGGGCTCGACCTTCCTCGACCGCATGATTGCGCTCGTCGAAGGCGCCGAGCGGCAGAAGACGCCGAACGAGATCGCGCTGAACATCCTGCTCGCAGGTATGACGCTCATCTTCATCTTCGCAGTCGCCTCGATCCCGAGCTTCGCCTCCTATGCGGGCGGCGCGGTTCCGGTCGTGATCCTCGTCGCTCTGTTCGTGACCCTGATCCCGACCACGATCGGTGCGCTGCTCTCGTCCATCGGCATCGCCGGTATGGACCGCCTGGTGCGCTTCAACGTGCTGGCCATGTCCGGCCGCGCGGTGGAAGCGGCGGGCGACGTCGACACGCTGCTTCTCGACAAAACCGGCACGATCACCCTCGGCAACCGCGTCGCGACGGAGTTCGTGCCGGCTCCGGGCGTGACGGAACGTGACCTCGCCGACGCGGCGCAGCTCGCCTCGCTCGCCGACGAGACGCCCGAAGGCCGCTCGATCGTCGTGCTGGCCAAGGACAAGTACGGCATTCGCGGCCGCGACATGGCCGGGTTGAAGGCCGAGTTCATCCCGTTCACCGCGCAGACGCGGATGTCGGGCGTCGACATCGACGGCCGCCAGATCCGCAAGGGTGCGGAGGACGCGGTGCGTGCGTATGCACGCTCGCTCGGCAATAACGATGTGCCGACCGAGCTCACCAAGGCCGTGCAGGCAATCGCAAAGTCGGGCGGTACACCGCTCGTCGTCGCGGAAGGCTCGAAGCTGCTCGGCGTCGTCCACCTTAAGGACGTCGTGAAGGGTGGCATCAAGGAGCGCTTTGCCGACTTGCGCGCCATGGGTATCCGCACGGTGATGATCACCGGCGACAACGCCCTGACTGCTGCCGCCATCGCGGCGGAGGCGGGTGTCGACGACTTCCTCGCCCAGGCGACGCCGGAGGCGAAGCTGAAACTCATTCGCGATGAGCAGGCCAAGGGTAAGCTGGTCGCGATGTGCGGCGACGGCACGAACGACGCTCCGGCGCTTGCGCAGGCCGATGTCGGCGTGGCGATGAACACCGGCACGATGGCGGCCCGCGAAGCCGGCAACATGGTCGATCTCGACTCCGATCCGACCAAGCTCATCGAGATCGTCTCGATCGGCAAGCAGCTGCTGATGACGCGCGGCGCCCTGACCACGTTTTCGATCGCCAACGACGTCGCGAAGTATTTCGCGATCATCCCGGCGATGTTCCTCGCGCTGTACCCGCAGCTCGGCGCACTGAACGTGATGGGGCTGGCGACACCGCAGAGCGCCATCCTTTCGGCGATCATCTTCAACGCGCTCATCATCGTCGCGCTGATCCCGCTCGCGCTGAAGGGCGTGTCCTATCACGCGGTCGGCGCTGCTGCGCTCTTGCGGCGCAATCTCGTCATCTACGGCCTTGGCGGCCTCGTCGTCCCGTTCGTCGGCATCAAGCTGATCGACATGGTCGTCTCCGCCATCGGGCTTGCTTGAGGTCCATCATGTTGAACCAGATCCGTCCCGCCCTCGTCATGATCGTTCTGATGACGGTCGTCACCGGGCTCCTCTACCCCCTCGCCGTAACTGGCGTCGCCCAGGTCGCGTTTCCGTACCAGGCGAATGGCAGCCTGATCGAGAAGAACGGAACCGTCATCGGCTCCGAGCTGATCGGCCAGAACTTTGCCGGCGAGAAGTACTTCCACGGCCGGCCTTCGGCCGCGGGCGCCAACGGCTACGATGCCGGTGCATCGAGCGGTGCGAACCTCGGCCCGACCAATGCCAAGCTGATCGACCGCGTGAAGGGCGATGTCGAGAAACTGCGTGGCGACGTGCCGGCCGGTCCGGTTCCGGCCGACCTCGTCACGACGTCCGCCTCGGGTCTCGATCCGGACATCTCGCCGGCTGCGGCGGACGTACAGGTCGCCCGCGTCGCCCAGGCGCGCGGCATGGACGTCAACGTGGTGCGAGATCTCGTTGCCCGGCACACCACGGACCGTCAGCTTGGCGTGCTCGGCGAGGCGCGGGTCAATGTCCTCGAGCTGAACCTCGCTCTGGACGAAGTGAAGCCGTAATGACGATCGCGGTTCGGTCTCCTGGTCTCATGGTGGAGTCGAAACATGTGCTGTTCGGGATCGAGGTCGCTCATCATGATCATGCTCTTGGACTGCTTTCGGCGCGGCTCGGACAGATCACGGCGCTGAACCGCGCGAAACTCCAGAGCGCGTTTCGTCTGAAAACTCCCGTGGGGTGGGGGTCCAAGGACGTCGCGCTCGCCATGGCCACGCTGCCGGAATTCGGCAGCGTGAGCTGGGCAGCCGCCCGGCTGATCCAGCCGGTGACGTTCGAGCAGGGTAGGCTGCCGGCCGATCTGGTCTTCGCCGTCGTGGGGCCGGCGAGCGATGATCTGGCAGGACGCCGGGCGGCCAGGATATTCGAGAAGCTCGCGCAGGACGCGCCGATGCTCGCGGCGCTCAGAGCAGCGACATCGTCTTCATGGTTCTGTGCTGAACTGACCTTCGCATTCGAACGCCTTGGAAATCCGTTGGGTGCTATGATGAAGGGATGAGCCCGATCATCGGCGACGATATGGAGATCATGGATGTTGAGGCGACCGCCAACCGCGGCCGCCTCAAGGTCGTGCTTGGCGCCGCGCCGGGCGTCGGCAAGACCTATGAGATGCTGCTCGACGGCAAGAAGCGCCAGAAGGACGGCTGCGACGTCGTCATCGGCGTGGTGGAGACACATGGGCGCGCCGAGACGGCTGCCCTGGTCGAAGGTTTCGAGGTCGTCCCGCGCCGCAAGATCGGCCATGCCGGCCACGAGCTCGAGGAGATGGATCTCGACGCGATCCTCGCCCGCAAGCCGCAGCTCGTCCTCGTCGACGAACTCGCCCATACGAATGCGCCCGGCAGCCGGCATCCGAAGCGATGGCTCGACGTCGAGGAATTGCTGAAGGCCGGGATCGACGTCTTCACGACGGTCAATATCCAGCATGTCGAGAGCCTGAACGACGTCGTCGCCCGCATCACCCGGGTGAGGGTGCGCGAGACCGTGCCGGACGCCGTGCTAGACCGCGCCGACGATATCGAGATCGTCGACATTTCGCCGGACGACCTGATCGAGCGGTTGAGGGAGGGCAAGGTCTATGTGCCGGCGCAGGCGCAGCGGGCGCTGAACCATTATTTCTCGCCCGGCAATCTGACGGCGCTTCGCGAACTCGCTTTGCGGCGAACCGCGCAGCGGGTCGACGAACAGCTTCTGGACCATATGCGCTCGCATGCGATCCGCGGCCCCTGGGCGGCCGGCGAGCGGGTGCTGGTCTGCGTCTCGGAAGATCCACGTTGCCCGAGCCTGATCCGTTATACGAAACGGATCGCCGACCAGCTGCATGCGCCATGGATGGCGCTCTATGTGGAGACCGCGCGCAGCCATTCCCTCTCCGAAGACGAGCGCGACCGGATCGCCGGTTGCCTGCGGCTCGCGAGCGAGCTTGGCGGCGAGCAGGCGACCGTGCCGGGCCGAGGCGTCGTCGATGAGGTGCTGTCTTTCAGCACCGCGAACAATGTCACCCAGATCGTCATCGGCAAATCCGACCGGCCCCGCTGGTTCGAGGTCCTGCATGGCTCGGTCGTGCACGATCTCGTGCGGCGAGCCGGGCCGATCAGCGTCCATGTCGTGGCAGGCGAGGAAACCGGGTCGAAGCAGAAGGCGGTGAAGGCCTCGGCTCCCGTCCGTCCGGATCCGATCCGGACCTATACGGGTGTCACGATCGCCGTCGGCGTCGCGCTCGGCGTCGGCAAGCTGATCGAACCGGTCGTTGGTCTCGAGACGATCGACCTTGTCTTCCTGATGTCAGTCGTCTCGGTCGCAGTCACGTTCGGTCTCGTCCCGTCCATGGTCGCGAGCGTCGTCGCCTCGCTCTGCTACAACTTCTTCTTCCTGCCGCCGATCTACACATTCACGATCGCCGCGCCCGCCAACATCGCGGCTTTCGGTTTCTTCCTCATCATCGCGCTGGTCGTCAGCAATCTCGCGGCGCGGGTCAGGGCCGAGGTCCTGATCGCCCGAAACCGCGCGAAGACGACCGAGGCGCTCTATTCGTTCAGCCGCAAGGTTTCGGCCGCCGGCACCCTCGACGATCTGCTCTGGGCCACGGCCTATCAGATGGCGTCCATGCTGAAGCTCGACGTCGTCGTGCTGCTGAACGAGGGCGGCGGCCTGCAGCTCAAGTCGAGTTATCCGCCCGAAGACGAACTGGACGAAGCGGATCTCGGTGCCGCGAAATGGGCGTTTGAGGCGCGCACTCCCGCCGGGCGTGGCGCGGACACTTTGCCGGGCGCCAAGCGGCTGTTCCTGCCGCTGCGGACCGGCGACAAGGTACCGGGCGTGGTCGGCCTCACACGGGCGAAACCGGGACCGTTGCTGACACCAGACGGACGGCGCCTACTGGAGGCGCTGATGGACCAGGCGGCGATCGCGGTAGAGCGCTTCAGGCTAGCGCACGACATGGACGCGGCGCGGCTGGCAGCCGAAACCGAGCGGTTGCGCTCCTCGCTGCTCGCCTCCCTGTCGCACGATCTCAAGACGCCGCTCGCCTCGATCCTCGGCGCGGTCACCTCGCTCCGGCAATACAACGACCTGTTCGATTCCAAGGCGCGCGACGAACTCGCCGCGACGATCGAGGAGGAGACCGAGCGGCTGTCGCGCTTTGTCGCCAACCTGCTCGACATGACGCGGCTCGATTCGGGGGCGATCGTCGTCGAGCGTTCTCCTGTCGATGTCGGCGAGGTCATCGCAAGCTCGCTTCGCCGGACGGAACGCGTACTGGCGGAGCATCGCACCCAGATCGATATACAGAGCGGCCTGCCATTCCTGTCGGCGGATGCGGTAATGCTCGAACAGGTGCTCGTGAATCTCCTCGACAATGCGGCGAAATACACTCCGGCAGGTACTTTGATCGCCATCCAGGCGAAGCATGACGATGCAGGAATGACGTTGCGTGTGATCGACGAAGGGCCGGGTATCCCGGATGGAGAGGAGGAGAAGATTTTCGAGAAGTTCCACCGCTTCCAGGAACGTGATCACCGGCTTGCCGGGACCGGCCTCGGTCTTGCGATCTGCCGCGGCTTCGTCGAGACGCTCGGCGGAACGATCAATGTCGAGAACCGAGCCGACCGTTCGGGCGCGATCTTCACGGTCCGCTTCCCCGCCAGCCTGTTCCTGCCGGCCGTGCGCGGCGAGGCGGCCGAATGAGCGAAGGTGTCCCAATTCTCATTGTCGACGACGAACCGCCGATCCGGCGGCTCCTGCGCACGAGCCTCGGGCCGAACGGCTTCCACGTCATCGAGGCCGAGAACGGCGAGAGCGCACTGAAACTCGCCGTTCATGAAAAACCCGACGTGATGCTGCTCGACCTCGGTCTGCCGGACATGGACGGCGGCGAGGTGATCCGGCGCCTTCGCGCCTCGGGTTCGAAACTGCCGATCATCGTGCTGTCGAGCCGCAGCGACGAGAAGGGCAAGGTCGAGGCGCTCGATCTTGGCGCGGACGATTATGTGACCAAGCCGTTCGGCATGGCCGAGCTGATCGCCCGCATCCGGGCGGCTATCCGCCACCGGGTGCAGGATGATGGCGGCACCCCGGTTTTCCAGACCGGCGAGGTCTCGGTCGACCTGACGCGCCGCAAAGTCACGCGGGCCGGAGAGCCGGTGAAGCTCTCGCCGAAGGAATATGACATCCTGCGAATGCTGGTCGTCCATGCCGGCAAGGTGCTGACCCACCGGATGCTGATGCAGGAGGTCTGGGGCGCCGCCGGGGACGTCCAGTATCTGCGCATCTATATCCGCCAGCTTCGCCAGAAGCTGGAAGTCGATCCCGAGCGGCCGGAGATTATCCTCACGGAGACGGGCGTCGGATACCGACTCGCGGATTAGCGGGCGTCTCGGGCTGCGCAAGGCGCCCATCGTGACGAGGGGCGCCGTCGCATCTATATCCCGGGCTGTCGATTTAACGCCCGGGATAAGAATGTTCGAACTCAAGGCAGCAGACGCGGCCGACAAGCCCGCGTTCTATGAAGACCTCGCCAGCCAACTACACGGCCTGCTTGAAGGCGAGCGGGATGCGATCGCGAATGCCGCAAACACCTCCGCGCTTCTGTTCCAGATGATGCCCGGGCTGAACTGGGCGGGGTTCTACTTCATGCGGGGCGGCGAGCTCGTGCTCGGACCGTTCCAGGGCAAGCCTGCCTGTGTTCGGATCGCGGTCGGTCGCGGCGTCTGCGGAACGGCGGTCGAGCGTCGGCAGACCATGCTCGTCGAGGACGTCCACGCATTTCCCGGCCACATCGCTTGTGATGCCGCGTCCCGGTCGGAACTCGTCGTGCCGCTGATGAGGGACGGCGCGGTGATCGGCGTGATCGACCTCGACAGTCCGGAGCTTGCTCGCTTCGATGAATATGACCGCGCAGGGATCGAACGCGTCGCCGCGATCTATGTCTCGGCGACTGACTAGGCCTTCTGTTTCCGCATCCTTTCAAGGCTGGAAATGTGCGAGCCAGCGGCCTCCATCGACGCCGATTTCCACCGCGCGGAAATGGGTGACCACATCCCGCCCGAGCTTGGTCAGTTCGGCGCCACCGCCGCTCTTGCCGCCCGGCTGCGCGGCAATCACCGGTGATCCGAAGATGCGGTTCATCTCCGCGACGAGATCCCAGGCGCGCTTATAGGACATGTCCATCGCCCGGCCCGCTGCCGAGATCGACCCGTGCTCTGCGATGGCTTCGAGCAGGGCCGCCTTGCCGGGACCGATCCAGCTATTGTCGTCGAAGTAGAGCCTAACCTGCAGCTTTGACATACCGTCACCGTCCACGAAGCCCGAGTCGAGGCTCCTTGATCGATGTTCTATCAAAAACCGCTGCAGACATCGAAACGTAGGACATCGACCGTCCGGGCGTTGGTTCGGTTGTGGCGATGGCGACGGTCACGCTAACACTCCGGACAGGTGGCTGGATTCGCTATATTCATCCGTATATCACGCGTGCCGTTGAAATGCGCGTTTGGGAGCTGCGAATGGGAAAAGGCGTTTTTCTGTTCTCTTACGGGACGCTACGGCAGAGGGACGTCCAGCTGGCCACATTCGGGCGGGAGCTTGCCGGCAAGCCTGACACACTGCCGGGCTTTTCGATTTCGATGGTCGCGATAACCGATTCCGATGTCGTTGCAACGAGCGGGCTGAGTGAGCATCCGATCGTACGGCGGACCGGCGATCCTTCCGACCAGATCTCGGGCACCGTGTTCGAGATCACCCCGGAAGAACTGGCGCACGCCGACAAATACGAGGCCGACGACTACAAGCGCGTCGAGGTCGAACTCGGCTCCGGCAGGCGTGCCTACGTCTATGTCGACGCGCACTCAGACTAGGTGAGCGGTCGGCAGGGCGGTGGTATATTTCACCCGGCTCAGCGCGAAGCGTGAACGTATGCTGGAGACGACCGGAATCTGGGTCAGGACGTCGATCACGAACTCCTGGTATTTCGCGAGATCCTCGGCGACGACGCGCAGCAGATAGTCGGAATCGCCGCTCATCAGGTAGCACTCCATGACTTCGGGCCGCTTTGCGATCGCGCGCTCGAAGATCGAAAGCGATTCCTTGTTCTGCTTCTCCAATGAGACATGGACGAAGACGTTGACGGTGAGGCCGAGCGCTGCCGGATCGACGACCGCGACCGAACGCTGGATGACCTCGTTCTTCTTCAACTCACTGACGCGGCGCCAGCAGGGCGATTGGGACAGTCCGACATCTTTCGCCAGATCGGCGAGGCTGATCTCGCTATTGGTCTGAAGCGCATCGATGATGCGGATGGAGGCAGCATCGAAGCTCAGCTTCTGCATCGGAATAAAATTCCCGTACCTGGCCAATAGTAGGTTAAGTTTTCTCTATTTGACCGGTTTTGGCGCATAATAGCACGAACTTTCCGGCAGATTGGGATCACTCTGTAAGCGTTGCATTGGTGCCGGCGCGGCAGAGGCATTCGTGAGCATCTCGACCACCTACACCGAGGCTGTTCCTGCCCGTGACGCCGAGGCGCGTCAGACAGTGCTCTGGCTCGGCCTCATGGTCGTGCTCTGGGGTCTGAGCTGGCCGGCGATGAAGGCCGCGCTCGGGCCCATCCCGCCGCTCTGGCTGGCATCGTTCCGGTTCTCGACTGCAGGCGTCCTGCTGTTCGCCCTCTGCTGGATGCGCGGACAGCTTCGGGTTCCGCCGCGCGCGGACTGGCCGATCCTGCTCAGTGTCGGCGGTCTGCAAATGATGGCGTTTACCGCGCTCAGCCTCATCGCGATGCAATTCACCGATGCCGGCCGAGCGGCGGTGCTCGCCTATACGACGCCGCTCTGGGGCGTCGTCGCCGCCTGGCTGCTCGTCGGCGAGCGACCGACGCGCTGGCAGCTCTTTTCGCTCGTGGTCGGCCTATCGGGCATCGCGCTGATCTGCTCGCCGCTCAGCATGGACTGGACGCGGCCCGCGGTCCTGCTCGGCAATGCACTGCTGCTCGTGGCGGCGATGTGCTGGGCGGTCGTGATCCTCCACGTCCGCCGGCATGTTTGGACCGCAAGGCCGATCGAGATTGCGCCCTGGCAAATGCTGTTCGCGACGATCCCGCTGACGATAGCGGCGGTCATTTTCGAAGGCTCTCCAGCCCAGATCGAATGGACGCCGCAGCTCATCGGGCTCATCGCCTATATCGGCCCGGTTGCGACAGCGGTTTGCTTCGTCGTCTCGTCGGAATACGGCCGCCGCGTCTCGACCTTCGCGATGTCGAACATCACTCTCGGTGTGCCAGTTCTCGGCCTCATCTCGTCCGCCCTGATCCTCGGTGAGGTCCTGTCGGCAGGATTGATCGGCGGTGTCGTTCTGGTCGTAATCGGTGTCGTGCTGTCGGCGGTCGCGATCCGCCTGAAGGCCCAGCAGAACGCGCGGACGGCCGAGCGTGCCCGGCGTCTTGCCAGGGCGGCGGGCACCGTCGGCTGACGATCAGGCCGGTATCGCCTTGTCGATCGCCTCGGCGAGAGCGGAAAGGGAAAACGGCTTGGACAGGCGAGGTATGCCGTCGGCGGTACCCGGTGGCAGGTCGGCATAGCCCGATGCGAGGATGATCGGCAGGTCGGGTTTGCTCGCGCGTAACGCGGTCGCGAGTTGGGCGCCGGTCATTTCCGGCATTGCGTGATCGGTGATGACGAGATCGAACGGTGCGCGCCCGATGCGATCGAGCGCCTCCCGGCCGCCGCGGGCAAACGTCACCTTGTGGCCGAGGTCCTCGAGCAACTCGACCGTGCTCATCAGCACCATGTCGTCGTCATCGACGGCGAGGACCGAGAGCGTCCGCTGGCTGCCGCTGACCGCCTCCGGCCCGCTGTCGTCGTAGGCAGGAACCTCATCCTCCAAGGCCGGCAGCCAGATTTCCGCGGTTGTCCCAGTGCCCGGAGTGCTTTTCAGGATGAGGATGCCGCCCGATTGTTCTGCGAAGCCATGGACCATCGAGAGACCAAGGCCGGTCCCACGACCCACCTCCTTGGTCGTAAAGAACGGGTCGGTCGCCTTCTTCAGTGTCGTCTCGTCCATGCCGTGGCCACTATCGGTGACCGACAGACAGACATAGCGCCCCGGCTGGAGAGCTGCCGCCCGGCCGGTCGGCGTCATCTCATGCCCGGCGATCACGATGCGACCTTCGCCATCCATCGCGTCTCGAGCGTTGACCGCAAGATTAAGAAGAGCGGATTCGAGTTGGTTCCGGTCGGTCTCGACGGACGGGAGATCGGGGGCGAGATCGATCTCGACCGCAATCGTCGGACCCAGGGAGCGCTCCATAAGCTCGCTCATGCCGCTGACGAGTTCATTGAGGTCGATCCGCTCGAACTTCAGATCCTGCTGTCGGGCGAAAGTCAGCATTCGCCGGGTCAGGGAGGCCCCGCGCTGGGCGCCGTTCATCGCATTGTCGAGCAGGCGCAGGATGCCTGGCTCTTCCGGGACGCGCTTGCGAAGCAGTTCGAGGCTGCCGAGCACCGCCATCAGGAGATTGTTGAAGTCGTGGGCGATGCCGCCGGTGAGGTTGCCCAGCGCTTCCATCTTCAGGACTTGGCCAAGCGCCTGTTCGGCCTGCCGCAAAGCGGCGGTACGCTCCTCGACCTTCTCGGCGAGTTCCTCGCGGAATCGCTGCTCGCCGAGCCTGACCTCCGCTTCCGATCGTGCGCGCTCGATATGCGCCCACGAGCGCTCAGTGACTTCGGCGAGGAGCGCGACTTCGCTCGGTGTCCAGCGCCGCGCGACCTTGTCGTTAACGGCCATTAATGCGGTCAGCTGTCCTTCCTTCACCAGCGGCATGCAGATTGTGGCCGTGATGCCGATGCCCTGGAAGGTCGCAGCTTCGTGCGGCAGGATTTCGGTCATGTTGTCGTTGATGATCAGCGGAAGGCCAGCGGACAGGTTCCTCATCGCGAGCCGGCCGAAATCGGCGAGGCTGTAATGGCCGACAATGCTGTGGAAGCCCGGAGCCGCCCAATCGCCGCGAATGGTGAATCCGTCCTCGTCGGGGTCCATGTCGGCATAGGCGCAAGACGATACGTTGAGATACTCGCCGAGCATTCGGGTGCTGATTGCGAGGATTTCGTCGGCGTCGGTGGTCTTCGCGGTCTCCTTGCCGAGCCCGTCGAGAAAGCGCAGCCGGGCTCCCGCCTCGCGCAGCTGCCGCTCCGCCCTCACGCGTTCCGTGGTTTCGACGACGATGGCGATAACACCCGCCGACTTTCCGCTCTCGTCGATAACCGGCGAATAATCGAGGTTCATCCAGACCTGTTCCGGTCGGCCGCGGCGGTAGAGCGTCAGCTCCTGGTCCTGGTAGGCGAGTGTGCCTCCGGCGAGGCCGGTTTTCATGACGTGGTCGTTGAAGTCGGCGATCTCCGGCCAACCCTTGCGGACTTTCGAGCCGAGGAGTTGCGGATGCCTCTGGCCGGCGAAGACCGAATAGGCATCGTTGTAGATCATGATGCCCTCCTCGCCCCAGAGGAGGACGATCGGGACCGGGGACAGCAGCAGCATCCCCGTTACGGTCTTCAGGCTCTGTGGCCAGTGGTCGATCGGGCCGATGCTCGTCCGTGACCAGTCGAAGGCGCGGATCAGCGCACCGAGCTCGCCCCCGCCGGTGGGGAAAGGCGAACTCCGGGTCGGTGCATTCAGTGTCTGGTCTTCCGAATGCTGCTCCACGTCGTCCGGCCCCTCATGTGGTATTGCCGTGCGAGACATGCCGCGATTTAAAGCCGCCGGCGGTCATTGGTTCCAATCACTCCCGGCTCACATGTCGGAAGGTTCATGGCAAGTAAAGTATGGGTGTCCGGCCCCCTGGCGCGGCAGCCGTTCTGTATGAGGTTTCGGGATGAGTTTCGGTCCAGAGTCAGCTGGCGTCTATGCGATTGCGACGACCCCGTTTCACGCGAATGGCGCGCTCGACACGGTGTCGGTCGACCGGCTGAGCGATTTCTACCAGGCGAGCGGCTGCAGTGGCCTGACCATCCTCGGCATTATGGGCGAGGCGCCGAAGCTCGAACCGGCCGAGTCCCGCACACTGGTAAGACAGGTGGTCGGACGCACCAAGCTGCCGGTGATCGTCGGCGTGTCGGCGCCGGGGTTCGCGGCGATGCGGTCCTTGGCGCGGGATTCGATGGAGGCCGGCGCGGCCGGGGTGATGATCGCGCCGGTGCCGACCCTGCGCACCGACGAGCAGATCACCTCCTATTTCGCCCAGGCGATGGAGGCGATCGGCGACGATGTGCCATGGGTGCTGCAGGATTACCCGCTGACGCTGAGCGTGGTGATGTCGGTGCCGGTGATCGCCAAGATCATGGCCGACCACCCCTCCTGCCTGATGCTCAAGCACGAGGACTGGCCCGGCCTCGACAAGATATCGAAGCTCCGGGCGCTGCAGGCGGAGGGCGACGCTGAAGCCATTCTCGATCCTCTGCGGCAATGGCGGTCTGTTCCTCGATTTCGAGCCCGAGCGCGGCGCCGATGGCGCGATGACCGGCTATGCCTTCCCCGACATGCTGGTCGAGCTGATCGAGCTTCACCGCGCCGGCAAGCGCGACGAGGCGCATGATCTGTTCGACGCCCATCTGCCGCTGATCCGCTACGAGCAGCAGCAGGGCGTCGGTCTGGCGGTGCGGAAATATGTGCTGTGGCGGCGCGGCGTGATCACCTCGGATGCGCAGCGCAAGCCCGGCCCAGCGCTCAACGCCGCCGCCAAGGCCGAGGTCGATTATCTGCTGAGCCGGCTCGCCCGGCGCGACCAGCGCGCGGCGATCTAGGCGGCGGTCGTTTCTCCGACACCAGTCGGCTGGCCGGCCAGCACCGCTTTCAGCTCTTCTCCGGCGAATGGTTTCTGCAGGCGGGGCAGGCCGAGCTTGTCGGGTCCCTGCCAACTCGTCGCGAAGCCGCTGATCAGGACGATGCGAAGATCGGGGTAGGTCGTACGCAACCGCGCCGCTGTCTCGCTGCCGGTCAGGCCGGGCATCGCTTCGTCCATCAGCACGATGTCAGGACGATCCGCTTCGGCAATCTCGATCGCGCGGGGGCCATCTGCGGCTTCGACGACCTCGCAACCCATATCGAGAAGCATCGCGGCCGTCGCCTGCCGTACCGGCTCGTCGTCGTCGACAAGGAGCACACGAAGCCCGACGTTCAGGGCTGGAACTTCGATCGCCGGGCAGGGTTTGGCGCTTTGGATCCCCTTCGCGCGCGGGAAGTAGACGCGGACCTCGGTTCCTTGTCCCGGCGCGGTGTCGATTTCGATGCCGCCACCCAATTGTTTGACGAGGCCCAGCACCTGCGACAGGCCAAGCCCCGACCCCTTGCCGACATCCTTAGTCGTAAAGAACGGTTCGAACACGCGAGCGAGCACCTCCGGCGCCATGCCGGTGCCGGTGTCAGACACCGCGATCATGACGTGTTCGCCCGGCGGCGGCGCCTCGGTCGCGCCGGTGTGCACTGGAACGGTGACGTTTGATGTCCGTACAGTGATGTTGCCGCCATCCGGCATCGCGTCGCGCGCATTGATCGCCAGATTGAGAATGATGAGGTCGAGGTGTGTCGGATCGGCAAGTGCGGGCCAAAGATTGGGGGCTAGCGCGGCCTGAACCCGGACCATTCCGCCGAGCGTTGCGTTCATCAGCCCGAGCGTGTTCTCGATCAGCCTGTTGACGTCGACAGTCTCGGCTTTCAGCCGCTGGCGGCGGGAAAAGGCGAGAAGCTGCTGGGTCAGTTTCGCGCCGCGAAAGACAGCCTGTTGTGCACGATCGAGATATCTCGCGATCGTATCGTCGCCTGTGTGCTTGATGGCGAGTTCCAGATTGCCGGTGATCGCCATCAGCAGATTGTTGAAGTCGTGGGCAACGCCCCCGGTGAGCTGTCCGACGACTTCCATCTTCTGTGCCTGGAGGAGCGCGGCTTCGGTGCGTCGGCGTTCGGTCATGTCGACGATGCCCCCGAGACCGCGCAGGAATTGGCCGGAAGGATCATGCTGGGCCCGGATCGAGATGCAGGCATCGAGTATCGCGCCAGACTTCGTCATGAGGTGGCGTTCGACATCGTTCAGATCGTGACCCGCCATCAGTTGCGGCCAGTCCTCGCGCCGATAGGTCTCCGCTGATTCCGCCGTCATGAACCGGTCGAGCTCTTGGCCCATGATGTCCTGACGTTCATATCCGAGCAGATGCTCCGACGACTCGCTGACATGGTCGATCAGGCCGGACGCATCGAGACTGAACAGGGGTAGCGGGGTGCGCTTGTAGAGGTTCCGGAAACGCTCCTCGCCGGCCAGCGCCTCGTGCACCGCGATCGCGGCGAAGCGCCGGTCGAACAAAGCTGCCGCCCAGGCGAGGAAGAGGATGAAGAAGGTCAGCGCGGCGACGGCCAGTGCGAGGCTGGTGTGGTTGATGCTCGCAGCGCCATGACCCTGATCCACCGTATGATGGCCGGAGAAGGTGGCCGCGACCATTGCCGTGTAGTGCATGCCGGAGATGGCAAAACCCATGACGACCGCCGCGGCGGCCCGGACTTTGGTCGAGGTGTCTCGCACCGCGAGCCAAAGCGCGACGGTCGCGGCGCCGATTGCGATCAAGACCGAGACTGTCACCCAGAAACGGTCGTAGCTGAGGGACGCTGGCATCCGCATTGCGGCCATGCCCACATAGTGCATGAGGACGATGCCGATCCCCATGACGAGACCGCTGCCCAGCAGCGCGGAAAGGCTGCCCGGGCGCTGCGAGACGATGAAGAATCCGAAGGCTGTGACGAGGATCGGCAGGAGCAGCGAAACGACCGTCAATCCGACATCGTAGCTGACCCGCATCGGCATGCTGAAAGCGAGCATGGCGATGAAATGCATCGCCCAGATACCGCCGCCCATGGCGATCGCGGCCGTCACAAGCCAGGACAGACGGGTGCGGTCGATCGAGTGCTGTATACGCGAGGCAAGGTCGAGCGCGGTGTAGGACGCAGCGATCGCGACAAGGACCGACAGCGCGACGAGCCATCCGTCATGTGTGCCGTGAACGATCACTCTGCCCCTCGTTCAGTGCGGGCCGTGAACGACTCCCGCTCGGGATATCGTACATCAATAGATTGCGAGGGCGAGACGGAACGGTGCTAGGCCGTTGATTTTGGTCAATGGTTCGCCCTGCGCTTCTCAAAAACGCGGACGGGAACCATTCCATCCGAGCGGCAGGCCTATTTGCGCCACCAGATCAGTGCGCTGCGGGTCTCGAACAAGAAGCGCACGCCGCGGTCCTCCGGTCGGAGGAAGCGGCGGATATTGCGGCTGAGCAGCGGATAGGCCGCATCGTCCAGGCCAAGCCAGTCGAAGTCGGCCACGGCCTCGTCCGGATTCGCGTACCAGGAACTGAAGCCGTCATCGATGTGCAATACGTTCGGCTGGATACCGAGTTCGCAGAGTTCGTTGAAGGTGGCGCTGACGCCCGACTGCGCGACATGAACCTCTTGCGGTGCCGCCACGATGCCGTCTGTAAGGGCGCGGTAGAGCGACATCGTGCTCGGGCCGGCGAACATCAGCACGTAGACGAGCTCATTGGCCATCTGGTCGAGCTTCAGCAGGTCTGCCGCGCTGGATATCCGGGAGGCGATGACGACATCGTGCTTCGGGAGGTCTTTGCCGGGAACGATGTCGTCCCAGTCGGCCTGGACGGTGCGGATATTGTCGAGACCTTCGAGTGCGGCACGGTGGCCGAGGCGCTGCAACAGTTCCGCGGATCGGTCGAGTGCGGTCACGTTGCGGACGCGTTCGGCGAGTGGCAGCGAGAGCCTGCCGGAGCCCGCGCCGATATCGAGCACGCTATGGCGCGGCTTGAGCGCCATCGCATCGATCTGCAATGGCGTGAAATCGCCTTCCAGCGTCGCCAGCCGGTCATAGGTGAACTCCCAGCCGCTCGGAGCTGGAGGAGTAGGGCGGGCGATGGTTTCAACGAGCACGGTGCGAGATCAATCCTGCAATCGACGGCCCATCTCGTCGATCGGCCGCAACCGGTCAAACTGATCATGGCGATGCATTGATAGGAAACAGCTATCAAATTGCAGGAATGCCATGGAAGCTCGGCGTCCAGGCAGTTTGCGGACGGTTCCGCAGCGGATAAGGCGATCCCATATGGCGGATTGCGGCATTTGCCGTGGTTGAACGAGGAATTCATGACATCGGCGATTGAACTTGGGCTCGACACGTTCGGCGACGTGACGAGAGGAGCCGACGGCGGCCCGCTGCCCCACGCGCAGGTGATCCGCAATCTCGTCGACGAAGCGGAGCTGGCCGACAGGCTCGGTGTCGATTTCATCGGCGTCGGCGAGCATCACCGCGCCGACTTTGCCGTATCCTCGCCGGAAATGGTCCTGGCCGCGATCGCCGGCCGGACAGAGCGCATCAAGCTCGGCTCTGCGGTGACGGTGCTGAGCTCGGACGATCCGGTGCGCGTGTTCCAGCGCTTTTCAACTCTGAACGCGGTCTCGAACGGCCGCGCCGAGGTGATCCTCGGCCGTGGCTCCTTCACCGAATCCTTCCCGCTGTTCGGTTACGACCTCGATCAGTACCAGACTTTGTTCGAGGAGAAGCTCGACCTGTTCGTGCATCTGCTGCGCGACGAAGCCGTCACCTGGAGCGGCACGACGCGCGCCGGGCTGAACAATCAACGGGTGTTCCCGACGGTCGAAGGCGGCGAGTTGAAGACCTGGATCGGCGTCGGCGGGAGCCCGCAATCGGTCGTCCGCGCGGCAAGCTTTAACCTGCCGCTGATGCTTGCGATCATCGGCGGCGATCCGAAGCGCTTCGCCCCGTATGTCGATCTCTATCGCCGCGCGTTCGAGCAACTCGATCGACCGCTTCTGCCGATCGGCATTCATTCGCCGGGTTACGTCGCGGACACCGACGAGCGGGCGCGCGAAGAGCTCTGGCCGGACTACAAGGTGATGCGCGACAGGATCGGCGCCGAGCGCGGCTGGTCGCCGATGGGACGCGCCGAGTTCGACCAGGAGGCCGATCATGGCTCGCTCTATGTCGGCTCGCCGGAAACGGTGGCGCGGAAGATCGCGGGAACCATGAAGGCACTCGGCGTGTCGCGGTTCGACATGAAATACAGCGCGGGAACGTTGCCGCACGAAAAGGCGATGCGCTGCATCGAACTCTACGGCGAGAAGGTCATGCCGCTCGTTCGTGACATGCTGACCTGAAACGAAAAGGACGGGCCGCGAGGCTCGTCCTTTGTCGTGGGATTATGCTGCCTTGTCGGCTTCGAGTGCTTCAGCGCGCAGATTGCGGGAGCCGACGCGGCGCTCGGTGACCATGAGTGCAAGCCGGGTCGTCGGATCGCGCCACACAGGTTCCGCGAACGCGCTTTCGACATCGCCGCGGCTGACGCCGATATCCGACAGCATGCGGTCGTCGAGATGCGAGAGCATTCCCCCCGCGACATAGCGGTTGGCCACGGCGGACCATACCGTCTGCATTTTGACCAGGAGGTCGCGCAGGGCGGAGGTTTCGGTTGTCTCGGAGAGACCGGACTGCATAGAGACGTGCGCCATAGTGTTCTCCTTTCCGTGGTTGGCTATTGAAGGCGGTGAGTGATCCTCCTGCTGGCCTACGTGAAGCTGGACAGCACTCGAATCACAATGGAGTTCGTCTGAAGCGAGGGCTTTTTAGCCTTCGACTATTGCAGGCATGTGTCGCCGGGCCACGGAATATGTTTCGTGGCCAGAAACATATTTGTCGTTTGTTTACTTTTAAGGGCAGGCGGACGGGAAAATGACCGCTCGGGGCGCATGGCTGACCCTCTGTTGCGGTTCGTTGAAGGTCATGTACACTGAATTGCTTGATCCGGCGGACCTACCTGCCGGCGCGAGTAGTGTGTATGGACCAAGACCTTCCGACACGCGGCAATGATCGGCAGATTCCGCAACCGATCGTCCTCACCTCACATCCCGGAAACTCGAGTAGCGCCCCGCGACCCGTTCTCTGGGGTGCGGGCGACCAGAAGAGCCGTGGCCCCGTCATTGCGACGCCGCGATCCGTCGGCCGAAACGCCATCGGCGCCCATTCCGGCTCCTATTCGCTCTATCGCGCTCTGGCGGTCGCGGCGGGTCAGCTCGACGCCGACCATAAACCCGACCTGACGAACACAGCGCCGGCGGAGCCAATCGGCCCGTTCCCGCAATGGGCGGATGCCGGCAAGATCGTTTCGCTCGATCCCTGGGGGCATGTCCCCGGCGGCTTTGCCGAGGACATCGCGGCCGGTGCCGACGTTCGGCCGTCGATCGCCGTCACCAAGGCGCACATCAACATGCCGGAGATCGGCGACGCAATACGAGTCGGGCGGCTGAAGGCGGACGGCGAGATCCTCGCTCCGAACGGCGATATCCGCGTCACCAAGATCGCGATCGAACCGGTCTGGCAGCTTGAAGGGGTCGCGCGCCGCTTCGGCATTCGCGAAACCGAGCTCCGCCGCCATCTCTTCGAGCACACCGGCGGCATGTTCCCCGAACTCGTGACCCGACCTGATCTCAAGATCTTCCTGCCGCCGATCGGCGGCACCACGGTCTATCTCTTCGGTGATCCGAGGAAGCTCGGGCGCAAGGAGACGATCATCGCCTGCCGCGTGCATGACGAATGCAACGGCTCGGACGTGTTCGGATCGGACATCTGCACCTGCCGCCCCTATCTCGCGCACGGCGTCGAAGTGTGCGTACAGACGGCCCAGGAGGACGGGGTCGGCGCGGTGGTCTATAACCGCAAGGAAGGCCGCGCGCTCGGCGAGGTGACCAAGTTCCTCGTCTACAACGCCCGCAAACGCCAGGAAGGCGGCGACCGCGCGGACGCCTATTTCCAGCGGACCGAATGCGTTGCGGGCGTGCAGGACATGCGCTTTCAGGAACTGATGCCGGACGTGCTGCACTGGCTCGGCATCAGCCGGATCGACCGCCTCGTCTCGATGAGCAACATGAAGTACGCGCCGATCGTCGCGAGCGGCATCGAGGTCGTCGAGCGCATCCCGATTCCGGACGAACTGATCCCAGCCGATGCGCGGGTGGAGATGGACGCCAAGAAAGCGGCCGGCTACTTCACCGACCAGGTTCCGGACAACGCGGAGCTCGGCATCGCGAAAGGTCGCGGGCTCGACGCGTGACAGCAGCGATCAAGGACGATACCGAAGCGGCCGTTCGCTGGCTCCGCACGCCGGAAGCGATCCGCGAGCGTTGCCACGCATTGCTCGCGGTCGCGGAGCAGGGGCGGCTGAGCCACTTCGCCCTGCATCTGGAGCGGCTGGAACCCGCAGCTGACTATGTCGCCGAGGTGATCCGCGCCAATTATCCTGACCTCGACATTCCCTATCACGCGCGCTGGCGGCATTTCTCGGCCGGAGGCGTGGACCGCTGGGCAGGGATCGCGGCGGACCTCGGCGATCTCGATGCCGATGCCGTCGCCCGCATCAGGATCGATCTCTGCGTCCCCAGCGTGCTGCTGGACGCCGGAGCCGGCCCCGAT
Organism: uncultured Alphaproteobacteria bacterium; assembly: GCA_963778835.1. Classification (GTDB taxonomy): domain Bacteria; phylum Pseudomonadota; class Alphaproteobacteria; order Rhizobiales; family Methylopilaceae; genus Flaviflagellibacter. Next base: position 890,069 of record CAVZVY010000006.1, on the reverse strand, counting down.
TGGATGTTCGAGGAGCCCGGCACGCATCTGTCGATCGGACGCTCGGAAGGGCTCGCCGTCGCAAGCCTGCATGCGTTTCGAGCCGGTGCGTTCTCCGCTGACCCGGAGCGCCCGCTGCGGGCGGATGCGTCGGGACTGGAGAGGGTATCGGCCGAGAACCTCGAGGCGTGTTTCCAGGTCGGGCCGAACAATCCTCTCGTCGGTGTCGAGGGCCGCGCGAACCTGATGCGCTCGCTCGGCGCCGCATTGCGCGCACGTCCGGATCTCTTCGGTGACGACGAACCGAGGATCGGCTCGCTTTACGATGCGCTGAAGGGCAAGACCGTCGACGGCGAACTGCCGGCCCGTACCATTCTGGCTGCGGTGATCGCGGGCTTCGGTCCGATCTGGCCATCGCGGACTGCGCTCGGCAACGAAAACCTCGGCGATGTCTGGCGGCATTCGGTCATCGTCGCCGACGACGCCACGAACGGGCTCGTGCCGTTCCACAAGCTCTCGCAATGGCTCAGTTATTCGCTGGTCGAGATCTTCGAAGACGCCGGTATCCCGGTCACCGGCCTCGACGAACTGACGGGCCTGCCGGAGTACCGCAATGGCGGGCTCTTCATCGATCTCGGCGTGCTCGAACTGCGCAACCCAAGGCTGGCGGAAATCGCACTGCCGGTCGATCATGAGGCGGTGGTTGAATGGCGCGCGCTGACCCTGGCATTGCTAGACCGGATCGCGGGCCCGGTTCGTGCAAGGCTCGGCAAGAGTGCGGACGAGATGCCGCTGGCACGGGTGCTGGAGGGTGGCACCTGGGCGGCGGGGCGCAAGATCGCGAAGGAAAAACGCGAGGGCGGCGGGCCGCCTCTACAGGTCCTGAGCGACGGAACGGTATTTTGATGGGGGGAATGGGGAATGGCTGGAACGGGCAATGTGATCGTCGTCGATCATCCGCTGGTGCAGCACAAGTTGACGTTGATGCGGCGGAAGGACCAGCCGACGACTGATTTCCGGCGCCTCGTCTCGGAGGTGGCGCTTCTCCTCGCCTACGAGGTCACGCGCGATCTTCCGCTCGAGACGATCGAAATCGAGACGCCGCTCGAGACGATGACGGCGCCGATCCTCGCGGGAAAGAAACTCTGTTTCGTTTCGATCCTGCGTGCCGGCAACGGTATCCTGGACGGCATGCTCGACCTCGTGCCTTCGGCGCGCGTCGGCCATGTCGGTCTCTACCGTGATCCCGAAACGCTCGTTCCTGTCGAGTATTACATCAAGGTTCCGGACGACCTCGGCGAGCGCCTGACGGTGGTCGTCGACCCGATGCTGGCGACCGGCCATTCGGCGACGGCGGCGATCGGACGGCTGAAGCAGGCGGGCGCGAAGAACATCCGCTTCGTCTGCCTGCTGGCCGCACCGGAGGGGCTGGCCGTGGTCGCGGAAATGCATCCGGACGTGACCGTCTACACCGCTGCGATCGACCGGCAGCTCGACAGCCACGGCTACATCCGCCCGGGCCTTGGCGACGCCGGCGACCGGTTGTTCGGGACGAAGTAGCTACCCGGCCTCAACCGGCGCGTAGGTCGCAGCGTTCACAATGCTCTGCCGGTCACCAAGCGACAGCCTCGTCTCGACCGCCGGGGTCTCGGCAATGACCTTGCCGCGCCGGATCACGAACAGGCGGTTCGCCTTCAGGCGGATCGCCTCGATCGGGTCTGCCGCCTGCAGCACGACCATGTCGGCATTGCAGCCCGGCTCCAGCCCATAGCCTTCGAGACCCATGATCTTCGCCGGGTTGGCGGTCACCGCGTCGAAGCAGAACTTCATCGCTTCGCGGCTCGTCATCTGGGCGACGTGGATCGCCATATGGGCGACGTCGAGCATGTCGCCGGAGCCGAGCGAGTACCAGGGGTCCATCACGCAGTCGTGGCCGAAGGCGACATTGACGCCATGGGTGCGGAGTTCCGGCACGCGGGTCATGCCGCGCCGCTTCGGATAGGTGTCGTGGCGGCCCTGGATCTGGATGTTGATCAGCGGGTTGGCGACGGCGTGGACGCCGGCCTCGGCGATCAGCGGCAAGAGCTTCGAGACATAGTAATTGTCCATCGAATGCATTGACGTCAGATGCGAGCCGGTGACGCGACCGGCCATGCCGAGCCGCTGCGTCTCGTAGGCAAGCGTCTCGATGTGGCGCGACATCGGATCGTCGGTCTCGTCGCAATGCATATCGACGAGGAGGCCGCGCTTCTCGGCGATCTCGCAGAGCGCGCGGACCGATGCGGCTCCATCCGCCATGGTGCGCTCGAAATGTGGGATGCCGCCGACGACATCGACGCCCATGTCGAGAGCGCGGATGAGGTTCTTCTCGGCGGTCGGCGACCGATAGAGGCCGTCCTGCGGGAAGGCGACGAATTGCAGGTCGATATATGGCGCGACCCTTTTCTTCACCTCGATCAGGGCCTCGACGCCGAGTCAGCCGGTCGTCGCAAACGTCGACATGCGAACGGATGGCGAGCAGGCCGCGCGAGACCGCAAGATCGCAATAGCGGAGCGCGCGCTCGACCACGGCCTCAACGCGTGAGGATGGGCTTCAATTCGCCCCACAGCGCGATACCTTCGAGCAAAGTGCCGGAACGGTTCAGGCGCGGAATGCCGAGCGACAGGGTCGCGTCCATATGGAAATGGACGTCGACAAAGGGCGGAGAAACGAGGTGGCCCAGAGCCTCGATCTCCCGCTCGCCCTTCTCTTCGATGGCCGGACGGATTTCGGCGATCTTGCCGCCGGAGACGGCGATATCCTGGCCGGTGCGGCCGTCGGGAAGCGTGGCGTTGCGGATGATGAGATCGGGGTTCACGAGCGCTGGCCTTTGATGAAGGGGATCATGAGCGCGTTAGGATAAGCGGCGCGGCGGGACATGATCACCAGTGCGAGGATCGACAGGAGATAGGGCAGCATCAGGAAGATCTGATAGGGGATCGCGCCGCCGACCGTCTGCTGCAAACGGACCTGTAGAGCGTCGAAGGCGCCGAACAGAAGTGCGCCGAGCAGCGCTTTGCCCGGCATCCACGATGCGAAGACGACAAGCGCGATGCAGATCCAGCCACGCCCGGCGATCATCTCGAAGAAGAAGGCGTTGAACGCGGATAGGGTGAGGAACGCGCCGCCGATCGCCATCAGTGCCGAGCCTGCCATCACTGCGCCGATACGAAGCCCGTAGACGCTGAGGCCCTGCGCATCGACAGCGGCCGGGTTCTCGCCGCAGGCGCGGATGGCGAGGCCGAGCGGAGTCTTCGCCATCACATAGGCGACCACGACGACGAGCAGGACCGCGAAATAGGTGAGCGGCGTCTGCTGGAAGAGTGCCGGGCCTATGAAGGGAATGTCCGACAGGCCGGGAATGGAGATCGGCTGGAACGGCTCGATGCGCGGCGGCGAGGAGACGTTCGGGAAGGCGATGCGGTAGGTGAAGTAGGAGGCCGATGTCGCGAGCAGCGTAATGCCGAGGCCGGTGACGTGCTGGGAGAGGCCGAGCGGTACGGTGAGGATCGCGTGCAGCAGGCCGAAACCTGCGCCGACGAGCGCCGCGACGAGGACGCCGAGCCAGAGATCGCCGCCGAAATAGACCGTCATCCAGCCCGACATCGCGCCCGCGGTGAAGATGCCCTCGATGCCGAGATTGAGCACGCCGGCGCGCTCGCAGATCAGTTCGCCGAGCGTGCCGAAGATCAGCGGCGTCGCAATACGGATGGCGGCGGCCCAGAAGGCGGCGGCGGTCAGCATGTCGAACAGCTCAGACAATCCGCGCCCCCGGCTTCTGGAGGCGGATGCGGTAGCGGGTGAGAACGCCGCCGACGAGGACGGCAAGGAGCGCAACCGCCACCGTGAGATTGGCGATATAGCTCGGCACGCCGACCGCGCGGCTCATGCTGTCCGCGCCGACGAAAACCGCCGCGACGAAGAAGGCGGACACCACGACGCCGAGCGGATGCAGCCCGGCTAGCATGGCGACGACGATGCCGGAATAGCCGAAGCCGGGCGACAGATCGTGCGTGAGATAGCCTTTGAGGCCGGCGACCTCTCCGACCCCGGCGAGGCCGGCGAGCGCGCCGGAGACGAGGCCGACGCGGAGCATCACCGCCGTTGTCGACATTCCAGCGAAGCGGGCGGCCGAGGGATTGCTGCCGACGGCCCGGATTTCGAAGCCCCAGACGGTGCGTGCCATGATCACGTGGATGATGACCGCCATGACGAGCGCGATGATCAGCCCGGCGTGGACGCGCGTGCGGGCGATGAGCGCTGGCAGGGTGCCGGCATCCACGATCGATTCCGACTGCGGCCAGCCGAGCGCCATCGGGTCCTTCAGCGGGCCTTCCAGCATCATCGAGACGAAGAGCAGGACGACGAAATTGAGCAGGAGGCTGGTGACCACCTCATCGACCGAGAAGCGGAGTTTCAGCACGGTCGGGATCGCCATCAGCAAAGCGCCGGCCGCAGCACCCGCGAGCAGGAGCGTCGGGATCAGAATCCAGGACGGAGCATCAATCGCGCCCGAGCCGAGCACGACGGCGGCGAGCGCTCCGGCGTAGAGCTGACCCTCGGCGCCGATGTTCCAGAGGCGGGCACGGAAGGCGACGGCGACCGCGAGGCCGGTGAGGATCAGCGGTGTCGTTCGGGTCAGCGTTTCGGCTAGCGCGAACTGCGAGCCCAGCGCGCCGCCGAACATCGCGGCATAGGCCTTTCCGAGAGGCGCTCCGGCACTGAGAAGCGGGATCGCCGCGAGCGCGAGCGCGACCACGGCGGCAACGACCGGGGCCGCGACGGCCATCACCCATGAACGTTCCTGGCGCGGTTCCAGCCGGATCATGCGGCATCCCCGAGATCGGCGTTCTGACCGGCCATCAGCAGGCCAAGGCGCCGAACCGTCATCTCCTCCGCCGGGCGAATGGCGCTGAGGGTGCCGCGATACATCACCCCGACACGGTCAGACAAAGCGAGGAGTTCGTCGAGGTCTTCCGACATCAGCAGGATGGCGGCACCGTTGGCACGGGCATCGAGCAGTCGCTGGTGGACGAAGGAGACGGCTCCGACATCGAGGCCGCGTGTCGGCTGGTTGGCGAGAATGACGCGCGGCTCACGGTCGAGCACGCGGGCCAGGATGACCTTCTGCATATTCCCGCCCGAGAGTAGACGCGCCTCGGTCTCTGGGCCCCCGCCGCGCACGTCGAACGTCTTGATCGCCGCTCGGGCACGGTCCTTCAGGGCGCCCTGGCGGAGAAGGCCCGCTTGCTGGCATTCGCCGCTACGGATGTCTTCCAGCGCGAGGTTCTCCCAGAGCTTCATCGTCCCGACGACACCATCATGATGGCGGTCTTCGGGGATGCGGCCGACGCCGGATTGCATGAGGTCGCGCGGCGAGAATCGGCTGACGATTTCTCCCTCAATGGAAACCGAACCTTCAGTCGGTGCAACGAGACCGCAGAAGAGTGCCGCAAGCGCCGACTGACCGTTGCCGGCCACGCCCGCGACACCCAGAATTTCTCCGGCACGGATTGAGAGGCAGGCATGCTCCAGCGCCTGCCTGCCGCGCGGATCCGGAGCGCGGACATCCTTCAGTTCGATGATTGTCGCGCCCGGTTCGTGCGCGCGTCGCACGCTTGGCTGCACGGCGCTTCCGACCATGGTCTCGGCGAGTAGTGCGCGATTGGCCGACTTCGCGTCGATCTCGGCGACTTTCCTGCCGGCGCGCAGCACCGCGACGCGGTCGGCCACGGCCAGGACCTCGTTCAGCTTGTGCGAAATGAAGATCACCGAGAGGCCGCCTGCGGTCAGGCGCTTCAACGTTGCGAACAGCGCATCGCTTTCCTGCGGCGTCAGCACGGCCGTCGGCTCGTCGAGGATGAGGATGCGCGCGCCGCGATAGAGCGCCTTGAGGATCTCAACGCGCTGCCGCTCTCCGACCGACAGGCGGCCGACCTTGGCGTTGAGATCGACGTGGAGGCCGGATGTCCGCTGCAATTCCTTCAACCGGGTCACGGCGGCGCGGTCGTTCTTCCAGAACTGCCAGAGGCTCTCGGTGCCGAGCGTGATGTTGTCGAGAACGGGGAGATTGTCCGCCAGCGTGAAATGCTGGTGCACCATGCCGATACCGGCGGCGAGCGCGGCCTTGGGCGAGCCGGGCGGGAGCGGTGTCAGCGATCCATTGCCGTCGGCAACGAGGATCGCGCCCTCGTCGGCGAGGTAGTGGCCGAAGAGCACGCTCATCAATGTGGTCTTGCCGGCGCCGTTCTCGCCGAGAAGGGCAAGGATCTCGCCGCGGCGGAGATCGAGGCTGATCGCGTCGTTCGCGACCAGCGGGCCGAAGCGTTTCGTTACGCCCGCGATCGAGAGGGCGAGCGGCTCGTGGTTGTGGGCGGGCTGGTCGGACATGCGGGCAGGGGCCGCGCGAACGCGGCCCCGATCGTCTTACATGGTCGGCTTCGGCTCCTTGTCGTCGACCTCGACCTTGAATGCGCCGGTCAGGATTTCCTTTTCCTTCGCCTTGACGATTTCGATCACGTCCGGCGGCACGATGGCCGGGTCGAGCGGCGAGAGGCTCGCGCCGCCCGGCTTCATCTCGCTCATCGGGCCGACATTCTCGGCCTGGTACTTGTCGGCGAGGACCTGCTTGATCGCGTAGTCGACGGTCGGCTCCATGTGCCAGAGCGCCGAGGCGACCACCGTGCCGGGATAATCCTTCGCCGTGTCGATGACGTTGCCGATGGCCTTTACGCCGCGCTCCTTGGCGGCGTCGGAGACGCCGAAGCGCTCGGCGTACATGACGTCCGCGCCACGATCGATCATCGCGAAGGCGGCTTCCTTGGCCTTTGGCGGGTCATACCAGGAGCCGATAAAGGAGACCGAGAACTTGACGTCCGGATTGACCGACTTGGCGCCGGCCATGAAGGCGTTCATCAGCCGGTTGACCTCGGGGATCGGATAACCGCCGACCATGCCGATCTTGTTCGACTTCGTCAGCTTGCCCGCGACGATGCCGGTCAGATAGGCGGGCTCCTGGATGTAGTTGTCGAACACTGAGAGGTTCGGCTTTTCCGGACCAAACGACGAGCCGAGCACGAAGGCGGTCTTCGGGTAATCGGCGGTCACCTTGCGGGCCGCCTTCTCGACCGCGAACGCCTCGCCGAAGATCAGGTCCGAACCCTGCTCGGCATATTCGCGCATCACGCGCTCGTAGTCGGTGTTCGCGACGTTCTCGGAGAATTTGTACGTAATGTCGCCGCGCGCTTCGGCGGCCTTGAGCGCGATGTGGATGCGGCTGACCCATTGCTGCTCGACCGGCACGGTGTAGACGGCGGAGACCTTGAGCGGCTTGTCCTTGGCCGAGGCCGGCGGGGCGGAGAACAGGGCCATCGCACAGAGCGCAATGACGGCGAAGAAGCAGGCGACGAACGAACGGCGTGTCATGATGATCCCCGAAAGAATGACCCGCTCCCCATGCAGGAGCGATGCCACGGCGGCGCAAGAGCGAAGCCTGCCACGACCCTGCTGCATAGGAAAAGGCCCATGATCAATTTACGGGCAGGTGACGCAATTCTTGGCGTTTGCACGTCAGTCTGGTCCGCCGGACATCTTGATTTTCAAGGGTTTCCTGTCTCGCGTGGCCCTCGTCTACCTGCCTCGGTCCGTGGGACAAATGCGGATGGCCTGATCACTCGCCGATTGCCACACCTTCCCGGCGCGGGTCGGCCGCGCCGGTCAGCCCGTCCGGCCCGATCGCGATGGCCTGCAATCCCGACGTCATGTCGTCGATCTTCGCTTCATAACCCATTGCCTGGAAGGTCGCCGCCATCGCTTCAGCCGGCGTGCCCTTCTCGATCTCCATCACGCCGAAGCGGTTCAGTACGTTTGGCAGTGTGATCGCCGATTGCACGTCCATGCCCCAGTCGTAATGGGCGATGAGGGCCTTCGCGACATAGCCGATGATCTGGCTCCCGCCGGGAGAGCCGATGGCGAGTTCCGGTCTGCCATCCTTCAGCACGATTGTCGGCGACATTGAGGAGCGCGGGCGCTTGCCGGGCTCGACGCGGTTCGCCACCGGCACGCCGTCGGCCTGCGACTTGAACGAGAAGTCGGTCAGCTCGTTGTTCAGCAGAAAACCGCGCACCATCAGATGCGAGCCGAAGCCGGTCTCGATCGTCGTCGTCATCGAGGCGACGTTGCCGGCCTTATCGACAACGACGATGTGGCTCGTGGAGGGAAGCTCCAGCGCCTCGTCGTCGGACCAGAGCGAGGCGTGGCTCCATTTTGGATTGCCGGGCTTGGCCTCGGCGAGTTTCGTGCCGGAAGAGAGCAGACCGGCGCGTTCGGCGAGATAGTCCTTCGAGAGCAGACCAGCAGTCGGCATCGGCACGAAATCCTTATCCGCCATGTACCGTTCGCGGTCGGCGAAGGCGAGGCGGGATGCGTCGGCGATCAACTGCCACGACGTCGCGTTCGAGCCGAGCGACTTCAGGTCGAAGCGCTCCAGCATTCCAAGGATCTGGCCGATGGTGAGCGCTCCGGAACTTGGCGGACCCATGCCGCAGACCTCGCGCTCGCGATAAGGGGCGCAGACGGCGCCGCGTTCCTTCACCCGGTAATTGCGGAGATCGTCTGCGGAGAGCAATCCGGGATTGCCGGGAGCGTTTCGGATGGTCGATACGATGTCGGCAGCGATCGGGCCTTCGTAGAACGCGTCGGTGCCGCCATTGGCGATCGCGCGGAGCGTCTCGGCATAGGCCGGGTTCTTGAGCATGGTCCCGACCGTGAGCGGCGCGCCGGAGGCGTCGTAGAAATAGGCGCGCGCGGTCGGATCGCGCTTCAGAATATCCCCTTCGGCCGTGATCAAAGACGACAGGCGCGGTGAGACCGCGAAGCCGTCCTCCGCGAGTTTGATCGGCTCTTCGAAAAGTCGGCTCCAGGCCAGCGAGCCGTAGCGGCGATGCACCGTTTCGAGGAGGCGCGGCGTGCCGGGCGTCCCCACCGAGCGGCCGCCGATGACCGCGTCGAGGAATTTCAGCGGTTTGCCGTCTGCGTCCTGGAAGAGAGTTGGCGTCGCTTCAATCGGCGCGGTTTCGCGGCCGTCGAAGGTCGTCAGACGCCTCTCCCTGGCGTCCCAGTAGACGAGAAACGCGCCGCCGCCGAGACCGGAGGATTGCGGCTCGACGAGGCCGAGCGTGAGCTGGATCGCGACCAGCGCATCCGCCGCATTGCCGCCGGCGCGCATGACCTTCGCTCCTGCTTCCGCGGCAACCGGATTGGCCGCGGCCACCATCCAGTCCTTCGCGGTGACGGCCTGCTTCGTCGTGGTTACGCTCGGCCCTTCGGGCGCCGTCGGTAGCGGCGCTTCCTGGGCATGGGCGGCAAATGAAAGAGCGAGGAACGCGAGAAGGGCGGGGATACGCATGAGGCCTCCAACCCGGCGATGGTGCCGGGGTCGGAGGCTTGCCGCAACCGGGCTTTCGTCAGCCCGGCGATGTAGTGTCCGTGGCAGGCGTGCAGAGTTCCGTCGCCTGGATCAGGCCCCAGCCATACAGCGGATCACGGCCGGTCGCGCCGAGGTCGTCGGCCCGGCGCGCCATCTCCTCGACGATCACGCCCAGCGTCTGGTCCGGCGCATGTGCCAGCTTCACGGCGAGCGCCGCCGTCACGAAGGGGGCGGCATAGGATGTGCCGGAGCGGAAGCGGCCTCCGGTGCTGGCGGCGGTCCAAAGCTTCACGCCGGGCGCGGCGAAGTCGAGATGCTCGCCTCTGCCTGCCTGCCGGTAGAGCTTCCGTTTCACGTCGACCGCGGTGACGGCGATCACGTCCTGATAGGCAGCGGGGTAAGCGGGTGCCGCCCCCGCGCCGCCATTGCCCGCCGACGCAACGATCGCAATGCCGGCACCGAGCGCGGCGGTGACCGCGGCTTCGACGACCGCGTTATGGTCGCCCGCAAGGCTGAGATTGGCGATGTCGACGCGCCGCTCGATCAGGAGGTCCAGCCCGCGCGTCAGCGAGAACGCGTCGGCGATCTCGGCCCGGCCCTCGATATGGAACGCGCCGACCGCAATCACCCGCGCCTCCGGGACAAGGCCCGGCGTGCGGCTCCCGGGTGCGCCGACCAGAAGCGCGGCGATCGCGGTCCCATGCGAGGTATCGACCGGTTTGCGCCCGGCTCCGATCACCGACACTTCCTCGATTGCGCGGCCGGCGAAGGCCGGATGTCCGAGATCGATGCCGGTGTCGATCATGCCGATCAGCGGCGTCGCCTTGCAGCCGTCCGAAGGCCAGGCGATGAATTCCGGCCCGGAGCAGCTTCCCTTCGGACAGGCGAACTCACTCGTCCGGTAGACATGGTTGCGGTCGACGATCGCGTCGGGCGCAATCGCCAGGATGCGGTTACGCGCGGTGGCATAGCTCGTGTTGCGTGGTTCGCGCAGCCTCGCGACCATCCGTCCCGCGCGACCGACCGGAGCACGCTCCAAGATCACGAAGCCGTCCGCTGCGAGGAGATCGAGCATCCGCTCGTCCACGCCGGCCACGACGATCTGATCGGGCAGGAAGCGTATCGGTGTCGCCCTCGCGGGCCGCCGCTGAGCACGTTCACGAGGTCTCAGGAAGTCGAAGAAGCCAGTGCCTCGGCCGGGCGAGAAGTTGCGCGGACCGTCTCCGCCCCTGTCGCCCCCGCGACTCCGGCCCCCACCATCGTCGCCCCCGTCATCGCCGCCATCGTCGTCGGCCAATGCCGCCACGGGGCCGATGCCGACGATCTGCGGGAACGACCAGAAGGCCAACGCCATCGCGAGATACAGGAGCGCGAGCAGGGGCTTTTTCATGGGGACCATCACTCCGGGGGCGGACCTGACAGAAACGTAGTCCTCCGCCTCAGTATTCCCACGTCTGTCGAAAAATGCATCCGCCATGGAATAAAGGCCGAAGCGGGCCGTTCTCAGTCCGCACACAGGGAACGGCGAGTGGCGAACGATCCGCGTCATCAGATGATCCTGCTCCTGCCGCGGCTGCGGCGGTTCGCGCGCGCCCTTGCGGGCAATAGCGCCGACGCGGACGATCTGGTGCAGGCGACCTGCGAGCGGGCCCTGCGCTCGCTCGGTCAATGGACGCCGGGGACGCGGCTCGATAGCTGGATGTTCCGCATCATGCGAAACCACCACATCGACGAGGTCCGCAAGCACCGCATCGCGGCCGAGGAGCCGCTGGAGGACCGGTTCGACCTCACCGGAGATGACGGCCGCGCCGTCGCCGAAGGCCGGCTGGAACTCGCCTCGGTCCGCGACCGTATCGCCGCTCTGCCGGAGGAGCAGCGCGCAGTGCTCCTCCTCGTCTGCGTCGAGGATATGAGCTACCGCGACGCGGCCGAGATATTGGAGATCCCGATCGGAACGGTGATGAGCCGGCTGTCCCGGGCGAGACTGGCGTTGATGAAAGCGGAAGAGCCGACCGCGCGAAGAGAGGTTTCGCGATGACGGAGGTGAACGACGAGATGCTGATGGCCTATGCCGACGGCGAGCTTGATCCGAAGGAAATGCAGGCCATCGCGCGTGCAGTCGCCGCCGATCCGGTATTGGCGCGTCGGGTCGGCCTGTTCCGGACGTCGCGGGTCCTCGCCCGAGACACCCTGTCGACCGATCTTCAGGAACCCCTCCCGGAGCGCCTCGTGGCGGCGATCATGCAGCCCGCGAACAGTGCCACTCCGCGCGGCTGGACAGCGTCGAAACTGCTACCACTCGCGGCGGCCCTGGCCGTCGCGGCTGGGATCGGCGGCTATTTTGTTGGGCAGGGAGGCAGCGACGGCGTCCTCGGTGCCGACAAAGCTCTCGTTGCCGCGCTCGATGCAGGTCTCACCGGCGAGACCAAGAGCGCCGGCGACGAAGCGGTGAAGCTCCTCGCTACCTTCCGCACCCGGCAGGGGATATGCCGGATGTTCCAGACCTCCGGGGTCGAGGCCGTGCGCGGGCTTGGGTGTCGTCACGACGGCCGCTGGCAGGTCGTCGCGGCCGTTGCCGAGCCGGGCGATGGCAGTTTCGAACCGGCATCGGGCGCCGCGAGTCTCGACATCGTTCTCGACGAACTCGAAGCCCAGAGTCCGCTCTCCACGGCGGACGAGGAGGCGCTCCGCAGGAACGGCTGGGAATAAATCTCGAGTGCCGTCCGTTCTGCCTCGGCAAAGAGGAGGCAGATCATGTTGCGAGCTTTGGTCCGAACCGCCCCGGTCATCCGGTTTCTCTGCGAGCCCGAGGACGAGGGCGTCATCGCACCGCCGATACAGGCCAGGGCTGCCCTGCCGGACTGGTTCCGCGCATTGCCGCCAGTCGACAAAGGCGCGGTCGGCGCGAACGACAGCGGCCTCACAATCAAGCGATGCATGCCGTTCTTCGACGCCATGGCGACCGGCTGGCTTCTGCCGCTCGCGGTCACCGTCAGGCTCGAGATCAAGGACGGCGGCAAGACGGTCGATGCCGGCTGGGACTTCGACCGGGTCATGGTGTCGAACCACGGCATGCACCAGGTCGCGGGCAATCCGCGCGAACCCCGGCCGCCGTCGAAGTTTCATAACTTCTGGTCGATCCGGACGCCGCCGGGCTGGAGCTGTCTCTTCATGCCGCCGCTGAACCGGCCGAACCCGGTGTTCGAGTGCGTCTCCGGCGTGGTCGATACCGACACCTATTCGGCGCACATCCACTTCCCGTTCTTCGCGACGGGGACGGACGGAGTGCACGTCATCGAGAAGGGAACGCCGCTCATCCAGGTGATCCCGTTTCGGCGCGACGATGCTGCGATCGAAGCGGAGATCGGCGCCGAGAAACGTGAGGATGTGGAGGAGCGGGAGAAGATCTACCGCAATACGATTGCCGGCGCCGGCTGGTATCGCCTCAAAGCCCGGGCAGCACGCTGAGGGCAATAAAAAAGGGGCCGGAAATTCCGGCCCCTTCCTTTTGTTCCGGTTCAGAACCGGAAATTGCCGAACGGCGATTTGCCGCTGCGGGACCGGTTCGACGAGGAGTTCGACGAACGGTTGGACGAGGAGTTGGAAGAACGGTTCGACGAAGAGTTCGAGGACGAGTTCGACGAACTGTTGGAAGACGAATTCGAAGACGAGTTGGATGAACCGTTCGACGATGAGTTCGAAGATCCGTTGGACGATGAGTTCGAAGAACCGTTCGACGATGAATTGCCCGCGAGCTGCACCGGCTTGCCCGCCGGATTGTGGGTCTCGCCGAGCAGTTCACGCATCGCGTCGTTAGCCGCCGGTTGCGGTGCGTAGGACGTGATCCGTCCGAGTTCGGGCGCTGCGGGCGCGGCCGTGGCATTGCCTGCGGTCAGGGCGGCTGCCGCGAGCGTCAGCGCGGCGGGAAGCTTCCATGTCATCGCTTTCTCCCTTGTTGGAGGGCCGATCTGTGGCCCGGGAGAGAACGGATGTGGCGCTGCTCTTATTCCGCCCCCGGTTTCATCCCTGAAATACGAGCGATCAGCTGAGCGCCTACGAGGTCGCCGATCCGGAAAGAAAGACGCAGAAGTTCAGCGGCGAGGTGTCCTTCACCGCCTAGTGATCAGAGTTCGTCGCCGCGATTTTCGAGCTTCCGCGCCACCGATTCCAGATGCTGGCGCATCCCCCGGCTGGCGCCGTCCAGATCGCGGTTCTCGATCGCGGTCGCGATCGCCTCATGCTCCGCGAAGCTGTGATGGTCGGGCGAGGGCGCCTTCAGGTTCGGCCTGAGTCGGCCCCAGACCACGGCCCGGCGCACGGTGTTCAGCGTGTCGAACAGGCCGAGCAGCAGCGTGTTGCGCGCCGCCTGCGCCACCGCGCGATGGAAATGATTGTCCCAGTTCTCGTACTGCCGCCAGGTCTCGGCCTGACGCGACCGGCGCAGGCATAGGCGCATTTCCTCGATATCGCCGGAGGTCGCGTTCATCGCGGCCTCGCGGGCGAGCAGCGGCTCCAGCAGGAGCCGCGTGCGCATCACTTCCGAGGGGTTGGTCTGGCTTGAGAGCGTCGAGATGTCGGCGCTGTCCTCGAGCGGCCGCTGGCCGACGAACGTGCCCTTGCCGACATGGCGCCAGAGATGGCCCTCCGCTTCCAGAACCGCCAGCGCCTTGCGCAATTCGCCGCGCGAGACACCGAGGCTATCGCAGAGCTCGCGCTCCGGCGGCAGGCGTGGATCCGCGTCCACGTCCTTCTGGGCGATGAAGGCGCGCAATTGGGTAAGCGCCGAATGCGCGCTCTGCCGATCAGTAGTGTCGCCGAAATCGGCGATTGGTTTATCCATTGGTCTAACCAATTCCTGATTGATCGAATGTCTACACCAAAGTCGGAGCCCAGGGCAACGGGCGTTTTTCTCAGAGCTAGCTGTATGGACGAGGGGAAGTTTTGCTGCCGTTTTGCCGGTAATCCGGTTTGACCGCCCACAAATCCCGTGCTAACCAATCATTATAAATGGCCAAATTGGTCAAATAATAAATAGCAGGGAAGGAACGTCCATGAGCAGTCTCATCAGAGGTGCGACTTGGTTTGCGGCAGCGGCAGCCCTTACGGTTGCGATGTCGGGCGCGGCATTGGCGGCGGACACGGTCCGCGTAGCCTTCGGCGACATCGCAAGCGTCGAAAGCCTCAATCTCCTGATCGCCTTCGAGCGCGCCAAGGAGCGCGGCGTCGACGTTCAGAGCACATTCTTCAAGTCCGAAGATCTCGCCGCGCAGGCGGTGGTCGGCGGCCAGGCCGATGTCGGCATCGGCACGCCCTATGCGTTGATGCAGAAGGTCAAGGCGCCGATCCGGATGTTCTACCAGATCAGCAACCTGCGCTTCTATCCGGTGGTCAACACCGAGTTCTACAAGGACTGGAAGGATCTCGACGGCCAGGAATTCGCGGTTCACTCGCGCGGTTCGGGCACCGAGGCGATCATGAACCTGATGCAGCAGAAGCACGGCATCAAGTTCGCCCGCTATTCCTACGTTCCCGGCGCTGAAGTCCGCGCCGGCGCGCTGCTCCAGGGCAATGTGAAGGCGACGATCGTCGATTCAGGTGCTCTCCGCATGATCGAGGAGAAGGGCGGCGGCAAGTACAAGGTTCTCAACATGGAAGGCGTGAACGCGACCGACGAGGCGCTCTACGCCAATACCGACTTCCTGAAGAAGAACGCCAAGGCCGTGTCGATCCTGGTCGAGGAGCTGCTGAAGACGCAGCGCGAGATCAACAAGGATCCGAAGGCAGTCGTGGCCCTCCGCGAGAAATACAAGCTGCTTCCCGATCTGCCGAAGGACCTGAACGCCGAGGTCGAGCCCTATTTCGCCGATGCGGTGAAGGCCAAGCTCTATCCGGATGACGGCGGCAGTGCTGCCGCGGTGAAGAGCGACTTCGAATTCTACACCGTGTCCGGCCAGCTCACGGGCGAGCCCGGTACGTTGAAGGAGGTCGATTTCTGGACCTTCGAGCCGCTCGATAACGCCCGCAAGGCGGTTCAGGGCTGAGCGTAGTGAGCGTTCAACCCGCCTTTTCGAACACTGAGGCGGCCGCGCAAGCGGCCGCCTCAGGAGCCGCCGGAACAACGGCCCCCTCCGCTCGGTCCGGCGGCTCCCTCATTCTCTGGCGGATCGCCTCGGTGGTGCTGTTCTGTCTGGCATGGGAAATCGCCGGTCGCATTCCGATCAACGTGGCATTCCCGCCGTTCTCGGACGTCGTCGCCGCGTTTGGTCGGATGGTCGCCGACGGGTCGCTGCCCTCCGCATTCCTGATTACCTTGCAGCCCCTCGCGATCGGCCTCGTCGTGGCGACCGTGATCGGCATCGTCATGGGTGTCGGGATGGGTCTTCGCGACGAGCTGGAATGGGCGGGCGTGCCGGTTTTCGTGGTCATGCAGGCCGCGCCGATGGCGGCCCTCATTCCGCTGATCACTTACGTCTACGGCATCGGCCTGACCGCGAAGGTGCTCGCCGTCGTCATGCTGGCGCTGCCGGTCATCGCGCTCAACGGCTACAAGGCCGTGCGAAATGTCAGTCCGTCGCTTCGGGCGATGTGCCGGTCCTTCCTCGGCAACCGCAGGCAGGAGATATTCAAGATCGTTCTGCCGGATGCGAGCCCGATGATCTTCGCCGGTCTTCGCCTCGGTATCTCCGCCGGTTTCGTCGGCGTGGTGCTGGCCGAACTCCTGATCACGCCGACCGGTATCGGCGACCTGATCACCTATCACCGCTCGATCGCCGACTACGCCGAAATGTACGCGGTGATCGCGACCATCATTCTCTTTTCCGCCGTCACGGTCGGACTGCTTGAGCGCGTCGAAATCGCTCTCTTCCGGCCCGAAAAGAAGGAACATTCCGCATGACGGCTGCAGTCCGCATGTTGCGCGAAACGACCCAGTCCGACACGGCGCAGCCGATCGTCGAAGTCCGCCACATCTCCAAGCGCTACGGTTCGAGCGTTGAGGCGCTCCGCGATATCAATCTCACTTTCCCGACAGGCCAGCTGACCAGTCTTCTCGGCCCGTCGGGTTGCGGCAAGACCACGCTTCTGAAGATTATCGCCGGCCTGCTCGAACCCACGGGCGGCGAGGTGGTTGTGAAGGGCAAGACCGTCACTGGTCCGGGCCCCGAGCGCGCCTTCGTCTTCCAGGACTTCGCGCTGATGCCGTGGGCGAGCGTGCTGCGCAATGCAGCCTTCGGACTTGAGCTGCAGGGCGTCGACAAGAAGAAGCGCGAGGAAACCGCGCGCCATTACATCAATCAGGTCGGCCTGTCCGGCTTCGAGAACCGCTATCCGCACGAGCTTTCAGGTGGCATGCGCCAGCGCGTCGGTCTTGCCCGCGCGCTCGCCGTGAACGCCGACGTGCTCCTGCTCGACGAGCCGTTCAGTGCGGTCGACGAGCAGAACCGCCGCAAGTTTCAGGAGGACCTGCTGCGCCTGCGCGAAGTGGAGAAGAAGACCCTGATCTTCGTCACCCACTCGATCGAGGAGGCGGTCTACCTGTCTGACCGCATCGTCCTACTTTCGCCGCGTCCCGGCCGCGTCTCGGAGATCATCGAGCCGCATGTCGACCGCAGCGGACCGCCGGACCTCATCCGCCGCAACCCGGCCTACCTCGATACCGTCGAGGAAATCTGGCACGGCCTGCGCGATTATGCGGATTAGGAGCGAGCCATGACCATCGCCGGCTACCGCATTCCTCCTCTCGCTTCGCTGCTTCTCTGGGCAATCGTCTGGGAGATCGTCGGGCGACTAGGGCTCGTCTTTCTCTTCCCGCCGCTCAGCTATGTGGTGATGGAGCTCGGGCAGGTGGTGGGTTCCACCACCTTCCTCAACGCCGCGATCATGACGGTGAAGTGCTTCGTCATCGGCATCGCGCTGTCGATCGCCGCGGGCGTCCCGCTCGGTCTTCTGATGGGACGCTCCGACGCTGCCGATAAACTGCTCGGCATGTGGGTCAACCTGTTCGTCTCGGCGCCGCTCTCCGCATTGGTGCCGGTGATCATGATCCTGTTCGGCATGGGCGAGGCGACGATCATCGTCACCGTGTTCATGTTCGCCGTCTGGATCATCGCGCTCGACACAAGGGCCGGTGTCCGCGACATGCCACCTTCTCTGCTCGCAATGGCGAAATCGTTTGGCGCATCGCGTTGGCAGGTGCTGACGAAGATCGTCTTCTTCGCGGCGCTGCCGGAGATCCTGGCCGGCATCCGGCTGGGTGTGATCCGCGGCGTTAAGGGCGTCGTGATTGGCCAGCTGCTGGTCTCGATCATCGGCCTCGGCGAGCTGTTCGAAGTCTATTCGCGCAACTTCCTCATGGAGGAATTCTGGGCGCTCACCCTCATCGTCTTCGCCTTCGCGCTCGGCGCCGCCGAGCTGATCGCGATGCTTGAACGCAAGATCGATTTCTACGCTGGAGTAAGACACGCATGACCCAGGCCGCCACCCTCTTCGCATCGGTCGACGGCGAATACGTCGTCCCGGTCCCGCCGCTGGCCTCGTTGCCGGTTCGCGGAACGAAGGAGCGCTTTCCGGTTCGCCGCATCTATTGCGTCGGCCGCAACTACGCGGCGCATGCCATCGAGATGGGCCACGACCCGAACAAGGAGCCGCCGTTCTTCTTCCAGAAGAACCCGGACAACATCATCCTCAGCGGCGAGCCGTTCCCGTATCCGCCGAAGACCAGCGACGTGCATTTCGAGATCGAGATGACCGTCGCGCTCGGCAAGGGCGGCAGGGACATCCCGGTCGAGAAGGCGCTCGAATACGTCTACGGCTACGGCGTCGGCCTCGACATGACCCGCCGCGACCTCCAGGGCGAGGCAAAGGATCTCCGTCGTCCGTGGGAAGTCGGCAAGGCCTTCGAAGCCTCCGCGCCCTGCACCGAGATCGTTCCGGCCTCCGAGATCGGTCACCCCGACAACGGCGCGATCTGGCTCGACGTCAACGGCGAGCGCAAGCAGACCGGCGACCTCAACCAGCTGATCTGGAAGGTGCCGGAGATGATCTCCTACCTGTCCGGCCTGTTCACGCTGGCGCCCGGCGATCTGATCATGTCGGGAACGCCGGCCGGTGTCGGCGCGATCAAGAAGGGCGACGTGATGCGCGGCTACGTCGAGGGCGTGGGCGAGCTTCACACCCCCGTCTCGTAACACCACAAGAGTAAGCCCGGCGCTCCCTCGCGGGGGCGCCGGACAAGACCAAGAGCCAGGCGGCAAAACGCCGGCGACCCAGGGAGAGCAGAATGTTCAGCAAGGGCATGACCCGGCGCGGCTTCCTCGCGACCGGCAGTGCGGCTGCGGCCGCTTTCGGTGTTCCGGCAGTGGCCCGGAGCCAGGGGGCCGCGTTCCCCTCGGACAATATCCAGGTTCTCGTTCCGACCGGCGAAGGCGGCGGCGTCGATCAGGCAGCGCGTGCCTTCACGCGCGTCTGGGCGAAGCACCTCGGCGCGAACTTCGAATATTCCTACTTCCCCGGCGCCTCGGGTCAGGTCGGCTATGAGGTGTTCGTCGGGAAGCGCGAGCCGAACGCATACAATCTTCTGTTCGGGAATATCGGTCCCGAGATGATCATGTATGCGACCCAGAACGTGAAATATAAGTACCCCGACGACATCATGTATTTCGGGGCGATCGACTCCGACGACAGCGTCATCTGGGTCGCGACCAACAGCAAGTTCAAGACGATCAACGACCTCGTCGAAGAGGGCAAAAAGCGTGAGATCACGCTCTCGACCAGCCGCCTGCCGCATCCCTCGACGATCGGCGCTCTGGCGCTGGCCGACGCTACCGGCATGAAGGTCCGCATGATCCCCTATGGCGGCGGCGGACCCGCCCGTGCCGCTGCGATCACCGGCGAAGTCGACGGCTGCGCGACCTTCCTGTCGTCCTCGCTGGGTCTCTCCGAGCAGGCGCGCTTCCTGACCGTCTTCAACGACAAGAACCGCGCTTCGGACCTCACCAACAACGCCCCGCCGGTCAATCAGGCGCTCGGCACCAAACTGCCGCCGCTGTCCGGTCAGCGCGCCTGGGCAATCCACCGCTCGGTTGCCGAGAAATACCCGGACCGCCTGCAAAAGCTGATTTCGACCATGAAGACGGTGTTCGACGATCCGGAATACAAAACGGTCGCCGAGAAGGCCGGTACTCCGTGGGAGTTCATCCAATATGCCGACGCGGCGGCCTGCGACGCCTCAGCGAAGGAATTCGCCGCACTCGCCAAGCAGTACAAGACGCTGCTGTCGGCCGGCAAATGAGCATGCCCTCCGAGCCCTATGAAGGGCAGGCGCCGGACCCCGGGGATCGGGACCGGCGCGAAGCGACGGGCGGTGACTGGGTTATCCCGGCCATCGCCCTCGCATTCACCACCTACTACCTGATCTCGATCAAGGACCTCGTCTGGGAGGCGAAGATCGCGGCCGTGTTCGTCGCGGTCATGCTCTACCTCCTGATCGGCATCTTCGCGCTGAAGACCGTGTTCGGGCTGAAGCGCGGAATGCTCAGGATCGATTTCAGCACGCTCTGGGAAAACGGACCTCTCTTCCGCATCCGCGCGCTCCTGTTCGGGCTCGCAGTGGCCTCCGTCGCGGCGCTGCCGTGGCTTGGGTTCACGCTGTCGACGTTCGGCTTCCTCCTTGCCGCCTTCCTCTGGCTTGAACGCATGCCGCCGAAGACGGCCGTCATCACGGCCGGCGCCCTCGCCCTGTCAGGCTACATCCTGTTCATCGCGATCCTCCGTACCGCATTCCCAATGGGCCCGTTCGAGCTCGCAGTGCGAGCCCTGACCGGCATCTAACGGACGTTTCCCGATGGAACCCAGTCTCGGATTTGTCGCCGAACTTTTTGCGCACGCTTTGTCCTATTGGTGGCTGATCCTGATCGCGACGACGATCGGGATCATCATCGGCGCAATGCCGGGCTTCGGCTCGGCAAATACGATCATCATGCTTCTGCCGTTCACGCTGGCGGTGGACGTCGATGTCGCGATGATCTTCATGGTGTCGCTGTTCTGCGCCTCGCAATCGGGAGGCGGCATCACGTCGATATTGCTCAACATACCGGGCAATGGCGGCTCGGCCGCGACGTGTCTCGACGGCTATCCGATGGCGAAGAAGGGGCTTGGCCAGCAGGCGCTCGTCCTGTCCTTCGTCGCCTCGCAGGTCGGCGGCATGGTCACGGCCGGCATGTCGATCTTCCTGCTGCCATACATGGCGAAGCTCGCCTACTACCTGCACAGCGTCGAAATGGTCGTGATCGTGCTGTTCGGCATCACCCTGATCGCCTCGATCGCCTCGGAGAACATGCTGAAGGGCCTGATCGCCGGTGGCCTCGGCCTTCTCATCGGCGCCATCGGCGCGGACCACATCTATTCGACCCCGCGCGCCACGTTCGGCTTCCTCGAACTCTACGACGGCGTGCCGCTCATTCCGGTCCTGATCGGCGTCTTCGCCATCTCCGAAGCGCTGATCATGATGGAGAGCCGTTCGGTGCTTTCCGAACAGGGGCTGGAAATCGTGCGCAGGGCCGGCTGGAAGGAGACCTTGGAGGGCATCAAATGGTCCTTCCAGCGCACCGGGTTGATGATCTGGACGGCCATTGTCGGACTGATCATCGGCATCGTGCCCGGAGCCGGGGCGTCCATCGCGGCCTTCGTCGCCTATCAGCAGGCGCGTCTCTACTCGAAGACGCCGGAGAAGTTCGGCACGGGCATTCCGGAAGGCGTCATCGCTCCGGAAAGCTCGAACAACGGGTGCGCCTCGGGCGATCTCATTCCGCTGCTCGTCATCGGAGTCCCCGGCGGCACGACCGCGGCGGTCATGATGATCGTCATGACCTATCACGGCGTGCAACTCGGGCCGCGTCTCTTCATCCAGACGCCCGAACTCGGTTACGGCGTGTTCGTGACCATGCTCGTTGCCTATTGCATCATGCTGTTCACTACGCTGCCGCTGACGCGCTACATCTCGAAGCTCATCCTCATTCCGACCGCGGTCCTTGCGCCCATCATCATTGCCTTCACGATGGTCGGCTCCTTCGCGCCGCGCGGATACATGTTCGATCTGTGGCTGACGCTGCTGTTTGGCGTGATCGGCTATATCTGCCGTCGCACCGGCTACAACGTCGTCGCGATCCTGATCGGCGTGATCCTTGGTCCGCTGCTCGAGGCGAACGTCATGCGGGCGCTCCGCATCAGCGGCAATGATCCGTGGGTGTTCTTCTCGTCTCCTGTGGCGAACATCCTCTGGGCCCTGCTGTTCATCTCGCTGTTCGTTCCGACCTTCGTGCAGTGGCGGAAGAACCGGCAGGCGCGCCTCAATCCGCCGTCAAAGACGGCGGAAGCGGTTTGAATGGAGTTCGCATGAACGTGATGGTCGGTTCGGGCGCGATGATGCGCGGTACCCGCAAGGTCGGGCGGCTGGACATTCAGGGCGGAGGGCAGGTCGTCGTTCAAGGCGGGCTGGCCTTCCTCGGCCATATGTCGCCGCCGGAAGGCACCTCGATCGTCGATGTGCGCGACCCGGCCAACCCGAAGGTGATCGCGAAAATCGCGCCGCCCGACCAGTACTCGCATACCCACAAGGTGCGGGTGGCGGGTGATCTGATGATCACCAATGTCGAGCGCCACCGCCGGCACTTCTACCGCAAGGGAGAGATGCTGGACGGCGCGACGGCGAAGCTGACTGAAAAGCTCGGCCGCGCGCCGACAGATGCGGAAGTCGCGGAAGCGGTGGGCGTGGCGGCGAAGGATCTCGCCGATCTGCGCGAGGGCTATGCGCGCGGCTACAGCGATGGCGGGTTCCGGGTCTGGAGCATCGCCGATCCGGCCAACCCGAAGCTCCTGTCGTACGTGAAGACCGGCGGCATCGGCGTGCACCGCTTCGATATGGACGAGAACTACGCCTACATCTCGACCGAGATGGATGGGTTCGTCGGCAATATCCTCGTCATCTACGATCTCGCCGATCCGACCAACCCGCGCGAGGTCTCGCGCTGGTGGATTCCCGGCCAGAACATCGCGGCAGGGGAGAAGCCGACCTGGCCTGGCCAGCGCTACAGGCTGCATCACGCACTGCGCGTCGGCGACAAGATGTGGGCGGCCTGCTGGTACGCCGGCGGTTACGTCATCGACATTTCCGACATCACGAAACCGAAGACGCTCGGCAGCTACAATTACCACCCGCCGTTCCCGGAGCCGACGCACACGCTCATGCCGCTGCCGGAGCCAATCGCCGGTCGTCAGATCGCGCTGATGATCGACGAGGAGCATGATAACACGCCGGGTCAGCCGCACGGCTTCATCTGGATCATGGACGCGTCGGATCCTGCAAACCTGAAGCCGATCTCGACCTTCCAGGTCAGTGAGATGGACTCGCCCTATTCGCGGGCGGGCGGGCGTTTCGGCGCACACCAGTTCCAGGAAAAGCAGATCGGCAGCCTCATCTATGCGACCTGGTTTGCCGGCGGCCTCCGAGTCATCGACATCGCCAATCCCGAGAAGCCGGAGGAGATCGCCTTCTACGTGCCGGAGCCGTTCCCCGGCCACGCCGCGCCGCAGAGCAACGATGTCGATGTGGACGAGCGCGGCCTGATTTACATGCTCGACCGCGATCGTGGGTTCGAGATCGTCGAGATGGTCTGATCCCGGAGCACAGCCGAGAATCCGATCGACCAAGACGCCGGAGCGCTGTCCCCCGCCGCGTTCACAATTGTCATGGAGCAGTCATCGGACTCCTTTAACGC
Organism: uncultured Alphaproteobacteria bacterium; assembly: GCA_963778835.1. Taxonomy (GTDB): domain Bacteria; phylum Pseudomonadota; class Alphaproteobacteria; order Rhizobiales; family Methylopilaceae; genus Flaviflagellibacter. The sequence continues at coordinate 866,851 of CAVZVY010000006.1, read as the reverse complement.
CGCTCATTTGACAGGCTGCTGAAGGTGAATCCGGGAACCATGACTGATTTGTCGAGGGCGCTTCGGCGCGAGACCAAAGCCGGGCTCGGCACCGCCGTTCACAAGAGCCGGGCGCTGTCCCGACAGGGTGTTCTGGAACGCATGTTCACCTGGGCATTCCGCGGGCTGGTCTATCCGCAGATCTGGGAAGACCCGGTCGTCGACATGAAGGCACTGCAGATCAAGCCGACGGACCACATCGTCGCGATTGCCTCGGGCAGCTGCAATGTCCTGTCGTACCTGACGGCCGATCCGGCGAAGATCACCGCGGTCGATCTCAATGGCGCGCACGTCGCGCTCGGTCGGTTGAAGCTCGCCGCTCTCAAGGCACTGCCGGATTACGACGCCTTCTTCCGCTTCTTCGGCCAGTCGGATTCCGAGGCCAACGTCACGGCCTTCGATACCGTGATCAAGCCGCATCTCGATCAGGTGTCGCGCTCCTATTGGGAAGCACGCCGCGTCAACCGCCGCCGCCGGATCGAACTGTTCGCCGAGAACTTCTATCGCCACGGCCTGCTCGGCGGCTTCATCGGTGCCGGGCACCGGCTCGCGAAGTTCTATGGCTACGATCCGAGCGTCGTCCTGACGGCCCGGACCGCGCGAGGAGCAGCGCGCGCTGTTCGAGCAGACCCTCCTGCCGATCTTCGAGAAGAAGTTCGTGCGCTGGCTGATCAACCAGCCGGCCTCGCTCTATGGCCTCGGCATTCCGCCGGCACAGTATCGCAGCCTTTCGGGCGACTCGCCCGAGGGCATTAAGACGGTTCTGCTGCGAGCGGCTGGAGCGCCTGGCCTGCGGCTTCGACATCCAGTCAAACTATTTTGCCTGGCAGGCTTTCGGCCGCCGCTATCAGCCGACCGAGGATGCGTCGCTGCCGCCCTATCTGCAGCGCAGCAATTATCGAAGCGGTGCGCGACCGTAGCGAGCGTGTCACCTACCGCCAGCAATCGGTGACGCACTTCCTGCGCGAAAGCCCCGAGGCGAGCGTCGACTGCTTCGTTCTGCTCGACGCGCAGGACTGGATGAGCGATCAGGACCTGACCGACCTCTGGAGCGAGATCACCCGGACCGCGCGTCCCGGCGCCCGTGTCATCTTCCGCACCGCGGCCAACGAGCGCTGCCTGCCGGGTCGCGTGCCGGCCGACATCCTCAACACCTGGACATACGAGTGCGACAAGAGCCAGCGGCTCGGTCTGCAGGACCGCTCGTCGATCTATGGAGCGTTCCACCTCTACACGCTGCCGGAAGGTCAGGCATGAGCGACGCAGCCGGACTGATGGACAAGATCTACCGGCATCAGCGGCACATCTACGATGCCAGCCGCAAATTCTATCTGCTCGGCCGCGACACGCTCATCGAGGCGCTCGATCCGCCGGCCGGCGGACAGGTCCTGGAGATCGGCTGCGGCACCGGTCGCAACCTGATCAAGATCGCCCGCACCTATCCCGAGACGCGCTGCTACGGCTTCGATATCTCCTCTGAAATGCTGACCACGGCCCGGCGCTCGATCGCGAAGGCGGGGTTGTCGGCGCGGATCACGCTTGCCCAGGCCGATGCGACTGCGTTCGACGCCCGGACCATGTTCGGCACCGGCCAGTTCGACCGCATCGTCATCTCCTACGCCCTGTCGATGATGCCGGGTTGGGAGAAGGTGCTCGTCTGCGCGATGAAGCATCTGAAGCCGGAAGGGTCGATCCACATCGTCGATTTCGGCAATCAGGCCGGGCTGCCGCGCCGTTCCGCACGGCGCTGAACCGCTGGCTGGCGCTGTTCCATGTCACGCCGCGCTGAGCCTGCAGCGCGATCTGGAAGTTCTCACCCGGTCGCGTCAGATGCGGGTGCGCTCGGAGAGCCTTTATCGCGGCTATTCGATCCGCTCGGTGATCGAACGCGCCGCCTGATCGGGCTCCTCCGCGAGCAATCGACCGGATCATGGCCGCGTGACATACGGCCTATGCTGCTGGTTGATTTTGAGGCTCTCCCGCCGGCCAGCCCTCGGCGATTTTCGCGATGGACTTCGGCGTCAAAAGTCCTGCGCCCCAACCCCATCGTGGCAAGGTATGCGCCAGGGCCGGGCGGATAAGCACCGCGCTACCGGTCATTGCAACCGGAATTATGCTCAGCCAGTCGTGCCTTAGCGGCGTCAGTTCTTCCTGACTGCCCTTGTAGACGCCGGAAGCGAAAGCGACATCGGCCATCTCGCGGGCGACGGCGAGCCGCGAATTGGTGCGTAGTGCGGCTCCCAACATCGCCTGCATGCCGAGACAAGTTCGAACACCGGTTTTCGTCGGTGGCGCTTCAGGCGGATGTTCGCCGCGCGAGACCGCGATCAGCATGCCGATCAGGTCGGTGCCAGCGAGATGCGCGCTCATAGGCTCGACGAGGCGCGGATTGGAGTCGAACAGGCGCGGAACACCATTTTCCATGATGTAGTCGAATGACATCGCCCCGTGCCATTCGAGCCTCCTTGCGATGGCGCACACGGCCTCTCGCACGGCCGGGCGGTAGATGCTTTCCTTCAGCGCCTCGCCGCCGCCGGCACCCTTCACGATCTGCTGGTAGCCATGCATGCCGACGAAGCGGCCGCGGTCGAAGACCGCCTGAGCATGTTCGAGCGGCCCGTCAAGCATCTGCTGGACGAGCACCTCGCCGGGTCCGATTTCCAGTTTGGCTGCTTCGAGCTCTTCGGGCGTCCGGACGAATGTGACGCCGCGACTGGCCGTCGCCACCGCCACTTTGACGACGATAGGAAATTCGAAATCCGAACCGACTTCGCTGATGTCGCCGAAAATCTGCGTGCGCGGCTGCGGCACGTCGATTTCGATCAGGAGCCGTGAGAACCGGGCCTTGTCGAGTGCGGTCCAGTACGCCTCGAAGCTCGGTAGCGCGACCGCGACGTTAGACGGGAGCCGTTCGGGATATCTGGCGAAAACGAGGCCCTGCTCGTGGATCGGGATCAAGACGTCGAAGCGACTCGTACGGAGGAGGTCGACGACGAAATTGAAATAGCCCTCGGGATCCTCGCCGATGCCGGGGCAGCGGTGATGGCCGCGCACGAAAGTCGAGAACCGCGAGATGCAATGCGAATCCGGGTCGACGAATTCGATGTGATACCCGCCGAGACCGAGCGCGGTGACGGCTTCGCGGGCTGAAGTGCTGGCGCCTTCCGAAAGGAGGACGCGAGGGCGATTTTGAGAGTTGTTCAGCACCGCCAATGGTAAGGAGAAGCGGACAGTAAAACGCAAGCCGTTTCGATACGGGGTAGGGCTTGGGTATTTCTGTAGGAGACACTACATCGGGCCGATGATTCCGATCTCCCTCCTCGACCTTTCGCCGATCCCGCAGGGCAGCAATGCCGGACAGGCGCTCCGCAATTCGATCGATCTCGCCCGGCACGCCGAGCGGTTCGGCTACAAGCGCTATTGGCTGGCCGAGCATCATAACATGCCGGGTATCGCCAGCGCCGCGACGTCGATCCTAATCGGCCAGATCGCGGCCGCCACCTCGACGATCCGGGTGGGCGCGGGCGGCATCATGCTACCGAACCATGCGCCCCTCGTGATCGCGGAGCAGTTCGGCACACTCGCCGCGCTCTTCCCGGGCCGGGTCGATCTCGGCCTCGGCCGCGCGCCCGGTTCCGATCAATTCACGTCCTTCGCGCTGAGGCGGAACCTCTCCGGCGAGGTCGATCAGTTCCCGCAGGACGTCGTGGAACTGACTGCCTATTTCAAAGCCGTGCAGCCCGGCCAGCGGGTGCAGGCCGTTCCCGGGGCGGGGCTCGATGTTCCGGTCTGGATTCTCGGCTCAAGCACATTTGGCGCCCAGCTCGCGGCGCATCTCGGCCTGCCCTATGCGTTCGCCTCGCATTTCGCGCCGGGCGACTTGATGTCCGCCATCGAGATCTATCGCGAGCGGTTCCGGCCCTCCGAACATCTCGCCAAGCCCCATGTGATGGCCGGCTTCAATGTCTTCGCGGCCGACACCGACGAGGAGGGGCTCATCTTGGCGACCTCGCAGCAGCAGGCCTTCGTCAATTTGCGGACCGGTAATCCGGGTCAGCTTCCGCCGCCGGTTCCGGGATTCCTGCAGAAGATCGACGGTCCGGCACTCGCGATGGTGCGGCAGGCTTTGTCCTGCACGGCGGCAGGATCGCCCGAGACTGTCAAGCGCGAGATCGAGGCCTTCATCGCCCGCACCGGCGTCGACGAGCTCATGATCACGGGTCAGATATTCGATCATCGGGCCCGAGTGCGATCGTTCGAGATCGCCAGTGAGGTCCTCGGGCTTCGGGAGAAAGCGTCGGCCGCCTGAGGCGGCGGCTTGCCGAACCACAATCCTGCGGAATAAACGGCGGTTTCGTCACCTCGCCACATTCGTGCGAGAACAAGCCCGCCGATTTCCTTCGATTCCGCACGGATTCATGAAAATTCCCACGCCGCTCCGGCATTTACTCTGCGTCCTGATGCTCGCGACCGTCGTCCTGATGGGCGGTGGCGCGTATGCGCAAGAGGACGAGAACCGGACGCTCGACGCGATCAAGACCGATCTCGCCCAGATCGAGCAGATCCTGTCGCAGGGCGTGCTCGACGACGCGCAGCTCAACGAGATCGGCGGACGAGTTCGACGCGCAGCGCGCGAATATCGACAAGGTCACGCAGGGGATATCGCCGCGCCTCCAGGCGATCGAGACGCGGCTGCAACAGCTCGGACCGAAGCCGGCCGAGGGTGCTCCTCCGGAAAGCCCCGAGCTCACCCAGGAGCGCGAGGCCCAGACCCAGGCCAAGCAGCCGATCGAGGAAACGCTGAAGCGCGCCAGCGCCCTCGTCGTCCAGACAGACCAACTGACTGAGACCATCGCCCAGAAGCGGCGCGACGAGTTTGCCGAGCGCGTCCTCTCCCGCAGCCGCTCGCTGCTCGATCCGAATCTCTGGCTGAATGTCATCGACGAAGCGCCTCGCCGGATGGCCGCCGCGCGCGGCTTCCTTCAGCAATGGGCGTGGCAGATCAGCGACCGGATGAACGTCCAGCGCGGCGCCATCCTAGGCGTCGCGATCATGCTCGCTTTGTTGCTTCTCGGCCCGGTCAGGATCTGGATCCAGCGCTACGGCCAGCGTTACGCAGCCGAACAGGTGCCGGCGACGCGCCTCAGGCGCTCGGCCGCCGCCATCTGGGTCATCCTCATCACGACGGCGGCTCCGATCGCCGCGGCGATGGTGCTTTATGTCGGCCTGACCGCTCCGGGATTTCGTGCCCGAGCGCGCGGTGCCGTTCCTCGGCCGCCTGGTCCGGCTCGTCGCCTTCGTCGGCTTCATCGCCGGCCTCAGCCAGGCGATCTTCGCGCCTCGCTCCGCATCCTGGCGCCTCCCGCCGATCGCCGACGAGACGGCGGTACGTCTCGCCCGCTATCCGCTCTGGATCGCTGGCGTCTTTGCCCTCGCCCGCTCGATTCAGGCTTTCTTCGACATCATCGGCGTCGGCCTGTCGACGACGATCCTGATTGACGGCCTCGCCGCCGCGCTCATCACCCTGATGTTCGCGTTGACCATCCGCCCGGTGAAGGCGGCGGAGGAAGAGCATGCGAGCGAACACCCGGCGGAGCCCGGCCAAGAGTTCCGCCTGTTCGGCCTGCTCCGCCTCGTCGCCTGGGTCGCAGTCGTCATCATCGTCTGCGCGCTGGTGCTCGGCTACGTCTCGCTTGGCTTCTTCCTGGCGACCCAGCTCATCTGGCTGAGCACGCTCGGTGCGATGCTCTACATCCTGATGGCGCTGGTGGATGACCTCTTCACCGGCTGGGGGCCGACCAGCGCCGTGTCGCGCTTCGCCCGCGGGGCTGTCGGCCTGCGCTCGGAGAGCTTCGACCAGATCTGCGCGCTCGTTTCGGGTTTGCTCAGGCTGATCCTCATCGTCATCGCGATCATGCTCGCGGCCGCGCCGTGGGGCATCCAGTCGGGCGATGCGACGTCCTGGATCAGGCGCGCTCTCGCCGGCATCACGTTTGGCGGCTTTTCGCTGTCGCCCGGTGCGATCCTCGGCGCCATCGCCTTCATCGCCGGCGGCCTGCTTCTGACCCGCGCCGTGCAACGCTGGCTCGATACGAGCTATCTGCCGCGCACGCGCCTCGACGACGGCCTCAAGAACTCGATCCGCACGGCGACAGGCTATGCGGGAACGATCCTCGCCATCGGCCTCGCCGTCTCCTCGCTCGGCTTCGGCCTCGATCGCATCGCCATCGTCGCCGGTGCGCTCTCCGTCGGTATCGGTTTCGGTCTCCAGTCGATCGTCTCGAACTTCGTGTCGGGCCTGATCCTCCTGGCCGAACGCCCGATCAAGGTCGGCGACTGGGTCGGCATCGGGCCCGACGAGGGGAATGTCCGACGGATCAGCGTGCGATCGACCGTCATCGAGCTGTTCGACCGCTCGACCCTGATCGTGCCGAATTCCGACCTGATCACGAAGTCGGTCCGCAACCGCACCCATTCCAATCCGCTCGGCCGCGTCTCCCTGCAGGTCGGGACCGCACACGAGGCGCCGGTCGCGGAGATCAAGCAGATCCTCTTGGCCTCGGCGTCCGAGATCGCAGGCGTGCTGAAAACGCCGGCGCCCGAGGTGCTGATCACCGGCACGACCGATGTCGGCGTCCAATGGACGCTCATCTGCGCGGTCGCGACGCCGCGACAGGTAGCCGCGACTCTGCAGCGAACTGTATTTTGCGGTTTTGCAACGACTGCAAGCGAAGAATGTGAAGATTACCGCGTCGGCAGCGGCCTGATACAACCGTTTGGGGGCTTCGTGAAATTCCTGTCTTCAGCCTTTGCGCTGCTCTCATGCGCCGTGGTCTCCGGCGGCCTGCTCGCGGCTTGCTCGACCTCGTCCTACGTGCCGGACCAGAAGCCGACCTTCTACCGCAACCTCTCGGCCCCGGGCTCGGAGGTGGACGGCGTCGCGGCGGCCTCGATGATCTCCGGTTATCGTGCCAATAAGGGCCTCGGCCCCGTCGTGCTCGATCCGACGCTGAACAAGCTCGCCAAGCAGCACGCGGTGGCCATGGCCCGGAAGACCAAGGTCGGCCACGATGTCGGCGACGGGCCGCTCGACAAGCGCGCCAAGGAGGAAGGCTATGCCTATGCCCGCATCGCCGAGAATGTGGCAGGCGGCTACCAGAACTCTCGCAGAGGCATTTTCCGGCTGGCGGGACTTTCCCGACCACAACAAGAACATGCTTATGCCAAAAGCGACCCGTATCGGCATCGGCGTCGCCCAGGCGCCGGGCTTCAAGTACAAGGTGTTCTGGTCGATGGTCGTCGCCGAGCCGGACACCAATCCGACGCCTATGATGCCGGGACCATCGGTCATCGGCCTCATTCAGTGACTCGCCTTGCGGTTCGCGGGACGGTAGAAGTGAAATCTCGCTGGGGAGCCGAGACCAGTTTTGAGTAAGATCCGGTCAGCCATCGCAGTCTTTGCCGCCGCCACTTGTCTGTGGTCGGCAGGCGCACAAGCACGTCCCGCGATCGTCATCGACGCCGATACCGGCCGTGTCCTCCATGCCGAGGACGCGACGCGCGAATGGTTCCCGGCCTCGCTCACCAAGCTGATGACGGTCTATGTGGTGCTGTCCAAGGTGAAGGCCGGGCAGATCAGCCTGGACACACCCTTGCTCTATACCGAACGCGCCCAGCGCGAGCCGCCGAGCAAGATGGGCTTTCCGCTCAACACCATCATCACCGTCGACAATGCCCTGAAGCTTCTGATGGTGAAGTCGGCGAACGACGTCGCCATCACCCTTGCCGAAGGCTCCGGCGGCAGTGTCGAGGCGTTCGTCGCCGACATGAACCGCACGGCGTTCAAGCTCGGCATGACGCAGAGTCATTTCGAGAACCCGAACGGCTGGCATAATCCGGCGCAGTATACGAGCGCTCGCGACATGGCGATCCTCGCTCGCGCCATCTATCGCGATTTCCCGCAATCGGCCGGCTATTACGACATCCAGGCGCTGATGCTCGGGAAGAGGCTGGTTCGCGGCCATAACCGCATCCTTGGCCGGTTCGAGGGCGCCGACGGTATGAAGACCGGCTTCACCTGCCCGTCGGGCTTCAACCTCGTCGCCAGCGCCCAGCGTGGTAAACGCCACCTGATCGCGGTCGTGCTTGGCCACGAAACCGCGGCCGAACGTACCCAGCGCGCGGCCGAGCTCCTGGATAGCGGCTTCGGCTCTTTCTCCTTCTGGCGCACGGGCCAGTCCGTCGAGACGCTGCCCGCCGTCGCCGGCGATCCGCCGGACCTTCGCCCAGAAGTCTGCGGTAAGAAGAAAAAGACAGCGCCGGAAATCGGCGAGACCGAGGATGACGGCCAGCAGGTCGTGGGCGTGCGCAAGAATGAAGTTCTTTCCGGCCTCGTGACCAGTGCCTTTGCCGCCGAGGGCAGGCCGCTTCTAATGGATCGGCCGGCTCCGGTCGTGCCGGTGCCCGCCTTCCTCGGCCCGAATCCGAATGGCCCTCCGGCGCTGATCGCGCTTGCCGCGACGATGGCTCCGGCCGCTCCGCCGGCGCCTGCCGCATCGGACACGACTCCGGCTGCCAAGACTGCCGGTCCGGTTGTCCCGATGCCGAGGCCGCGTCCGGCCAAAGCGAAGAAGTGACGACGGGCCTCGGCCGCGCGGTTCCGATCACTGTCCTTACCGGCTTCCTCGGTGCCGGAAAGACGACGCTTCTGAACAATCTGCTGCGTCAGCCGGCGCTCGCGAACACGCTCGTCCTCGTCAACGAATTCGGCGAGGTCGGGCTCGATCACCTCCTGATGCAGGGCGTCGAGGGCGACGTCGTCGAACTGTCCGGCGGATGTCTCTGCTGTGCGGTGCGAACCGACCTGATCGAGACTTTGTCCGATTTGATCGTAAAACGCGATGCGGGCGACCTCTCCTTCGAGCGGGTGATCCTCGAAACGACAGGGCTCGCGGATCCGATCCCGGTCCTGCATTCGCTCCAGACCGATTCTTATCTCGCGATGCGCTTTGCGCTCGACGGCGTCATCACCGTCGTCGATGCGGTGACGGGCGAGGGGGCTCTCAAGCACGAGGAAGCAGTCCGCCAGGTCGCGGTGGCCGACAGGATCGTGCTGACCAAAACCGATCTTCCTGAGGCCGACGAAGCGGGGATTCGGCGTCGAATCGCCGAGTTTGCTCCCAACGCTGCAGTCCTCGATGCGTCCAGAGGCGAGGTCGTGTCGGAGCGATTGTTCGGCATCACGCCCTGGAGTTCGCAGGGCCTGCCGAAGGTCGTCGGCGAATGGCTGGCCGCGGAGGCCAAGGGTGAAGGTGCGGCGGAACACGGCCGCTTCCGCACGACCACGATCTGGAGCGACGCAGCACTGCCGCCAATGGCATTCGGGATGTTCGTCGATCTGCTGAAGTCCGGTCAGGGACAGCGCATTCTTAGACTCAAAGGGCTGGTGAAGGCCTCGGACGACCCGGGGCGCCCCGTCGTCATCCACGGCGTGCAGCACCTGTTCCACTCGCCGGTGCGTCTCGATAGCTGGCCGGACGACGACCACCGCACCCGCATCGTCGTGATCGGTGCCGGCCTTGATGCGGATGTCATAGCAAGGCTCTACGACGCATTCGCAGGCGTTCCCGGAGCAGAAGCGCCGGACCGGAGTGTGCTGTTCGCAACGGATGATCCGATAAGCCGCTGAACGGCTTGCGCGCGACGCGCGCAATGGGCTTGATGGCGCTCAGGGACGAAACAAAAACAAAGAGGCAGGCTTGGGCGTTTTCGACCGGGTTCGCAAGAATTGGGTGCTCGCGACCGGTGCGCTGCGCGCGCTGAAGGCGCTCGCGCCGATCATGAAAAACCGCAACCGGGTTTTCCCGGATGTCATCACCGAACTTGCTGGGAAGCACGGCGACAAGACCGCCCTCATCGCTTATTGCGAGAGCTTCACCTTCCGCGAGATCGACGAGCGGGCAAACCGCTACGCCCGCTGGGCGCAGGCCAACGGCGTCAAGAAGGGCGATGTCGTCGCCCTGATGATGTTGAACCGTCCCGATTACATGGTGTTCTGGATCGGGGTGACGCGCGCCGGTGGCGTCGTCGCATTGCTCAACACCAATCTGTCCGGCGCGGGCCTCGCCCATTGCGTGGACATCGTGTCGCCGAAGCACGTGATCGTTGGAGCCGGGTTGGGCGATGCGTTCGGCACCGCCCGCGGCTTGCTGAAGACGAAGCCGGCCATCTGGGCGCACGGCGGCGAGGCTGGGGGCGATCCGCGCGTCGATGAGGCTATGAAGGATTTCTCGGACGCGCCGCTGAGCGCCGCCGAGAAACCGGGCCTCAATATCGAGGATCATGCGCTTTTCATCTATACGAGCGGTACCACCGGCCTGCCGAAGGCCGCGAACATCAATCATTACCGCCTGATGGCGATGACGCTCGGCTTCCGCGGCATCATGAACGTGCAGCCGAGCGATCGGATGTACGACACGCTGCCGATGTATCACTCGAACGGCGGCGTGCTGGCGACCGGCGCGACGCTTGTAGGCGGCGGCTCGGTCGTGATTCGCGAGAAGTTCTCGGCGAGGGAGTTCTGGGCGGATGCGGCGCAGAGCGAGGCGACGCTCGTCTTCTACATCGGCGAACTGCTGCGCTACCTGCTGAACGCCCCGCCCGGTCCCGCCGACAAGTCGCACAAGGTGCGCCTGTGCTGCGGTAACGGGCTTCGCGGCGATATCTGGATGCCGTTCAAGGAGCGTTTCGCTATCCCGCAGATCCTCGAATGGTATGCGGCGACCGAAGGCAATGTTGCGGTCTTCAACTGGGACGGCACGCCGGGCGCGGTTGGCCGCATTCCGTGGTGGCTCGAAAGCCGTTTCGTCGTGAAGATCGTCAAATTCGACATCGACAGCGAGACGCCGCTTCGCGGTCTGGACGGCCTCTGTATCGAGGCGGAGCCGGGCGAGGCCGGTGAGGTGATCGGACAGATCGTCAACGATCCGCAAAAGCCGACCAATCGCTTCGAGGGCTATGCCGACAAGGGCGCGACCGAATCGAAGATTCTCCGCGACGTCTTCGAGCAGGGCGATATGTGGTTTCGCACCGGCGACCTGATGAAGAAGGACGAGGACGGCTATTTCTATTTCGTCGACCGCATCGGCGACACCTTCCGCTGGAAGGGCGAGAACGTCGCGACGATCCAGGTGGCCGAGGCACTGACGGAACATCCGCAGGTCGAGGATGCTCTGGTCTACGGCGTCGAAGTCCCGGGATCGGATGGTCGGGCCGGAATGGCAAGCCTCGTCGTCAAGGAGGACTTCGACCTCTCGGGCTTCGCCGAGCACGTGAAAAAGGAGCTGCCGGACTATGCCCGTCCGGTCTTCCTGCGAGTCACCGGGGCGATTGACGTTACCGGGACCTTCAAGCCACGCCGTGTCGAGATGCGGAAAGAGGGCTTCGATCCCGACAAGGTGAGGGACAAGCTCTTCATCCGCGATGCCGCGAGCGGTGCCTATCAGTCGCTCGACAAGGCGCGCTTCGAGCAGGTCCAGGCAGGAAAACTGCGGCCGTGACCACTTTCCGCTCGCCGGTTGCGGTCGATCCGCGCGCCGTTGTGTCGTTCTGGCAGGCGGCCGGCCCGTCCCGCTGGTTCACTCAGGATGATCGCTTCGACGCGCTGGTCCGGCTCCGCCTCGGCACGCTGCACGCGTGGGCGGCGATCGGAGCGCTCGATCATCTCGCCGCCACTCCGTCCGGATCGCTGGCCTTGCTCATCCTGCTCGATCAGGCGCCCCGCAACATATTCCGCGGTTCCGCCGGTGCCTTCGAGACGGACGCCGCCGCGCGTGAATTCGCGAGATACGCCATCGATCGAGGTTTCGACCGCCGCGTGCCGAACGGGCTGCGCAGCTTCTTCTACCTGCCGTTCATGCACTCCGAGGAGTTGGAAGATCAGGCGCTCTGCGTCGAACTCTATCGCCTGGCAGGTGACACGGAGAATTTGCGCTGGGCCGAACTGCACTGCGAGATCATCGACAAGTTCGGACGGTTTCCGCATCGCAACGTCCTGCTAGGCCGCCGGACGACCGCCGAGGAAGAGCGGTATCTTCGTGAAGGTGGTTTTCAGGGTTGAACGCCAAGGTTTCTTAACCTCACTCGCGCACAACTCCGGGCTGAATTTCAGCCTTGGGCCGCCTGTGAGTCAGTCCGTCGAGCCAGCCACCTTGCGACCGAATTGCCTGAATGCTTTGGCGGCGCGCTTCATGGCATGGCGCCGCGATGGCAGCCATGAGGGCGTCGCGACCCGCATGGCCTCGACGACCTTTCTCCTGCGCGTTGCGAATGCCGGTCTGGCGCTCGTCTCCCAGGTCATACTGGCCCGGTGGATGGGCGAGCACGATTACGGCCTCTACGCATATGTCTGGACCTGGCTGCTCTTGCTCGGCGGTCTCGCGAGCCTTGGCCTGCCTACCGCGATCCAGCGTCTGGTCCCCGAATATACCGAGCGCGGCGATTTCAATCTCCTGCGCGGGGTGCTCCGTGAGGGCAGCCTGCTGACGCTCGGCACGTCAATCCTGATCGCCGCTTCGGCCTGTGCGCTTCTTTGGCTGTCCGGGGACAGCTTCCTCGACCGGGAATATCACTGGCCGCTCTATCTCGCGCTCGTCTGCGTGCCGGCCTACGCCCTCGTCGAATATCAGGAGGGCATCGCTCGCAGCTATCATTGGGCGAACCTCGCTTTCGCGCCCCCCTATCTCTACCGCCCGTTGATCCTGCTGGCCGGCGTAGGCTGCCTTGTCATGCTCGGCATGAGCATGTCGGCGACCGTCGTGATGTGGGTGACCCTTGCTTCCATCCTCGTCGCCGGCATCGGGCAGACCGTCGTTCTGCGGCAGAAGCTCCGGAACGTCGTACCGAAGGGCGGTCATAAGGCCGACATCCGCTATTGGATGGAAGTCGCCTGGCCGCTTCTTCTGATCGACGGCTTCTATCTGCTGCTGACCTACACCGACATCCTGATCCTGCAGCGCTTCGTCGGACCGAACGAGGTCGCCGACTATTTCGCCGCGACCAAGATCATGGCGATCCTGTCCTTTGTCTCCTTCGCCGTGTCGACCGCGACTGCGCCCCGCTTCGCCCAGTATGCGGTCAGCGGCGAACGGGAGAAGCTGTCGAGCTTCCTGCAGGACAGCATCCGCTGGACGTTCTGGCCGTCGGTCGCAGCGGGTATCGGATTGCTGGTCTTCGGCGAATGGCTGCTGTGGCTGTTCGGACCGGACTTCGTCGATTCCTATTTCCTGCTGCCGCTGATCGCGATCGGCCTTGTCGGCCGGGCCGCGGTTGGTCCTGTCGAACGTCTGCTGTCCATGTCCGGTGCCCAGAAACTGGCCGCACGCATCCACGCGTGCACATTGGTTCTCAACATAGTTCTCAATCTGGTTCTCATCCCGCTGATGGGCGTCGGCGGCGCCGCGGTCGCGACCTCGCTGGCGATGATCGCCCAGTCCGCGGTGATGGCAATCGCCGCCAGAAAGACGCTCGGCGTCGAGGTCTTCACCCGCCGCGCCTTCGGCTTCTCGCGCCGTTAGCGGTCGAAGGTCTCGTTGTAACGCTTGACGTTGCGGACATAGCCTGCGGCCGTCTTCAGGCAGCCGGCGACCTCTTCGTCCGTCAGTTCCCGCACCGCCTTTGCCGGCGATCCGAGGATCAGCGTCCGGTCCTGGAATTGCGAGCCTTTGGTCACCAGGGCATTGGCGCCGACCAGGCAGCCCTTCCCGATCATGGCGCCGTTCAGAACGGTCGTTCCCATGCCGATCAAAGAACCGTCGCCGACCGTACAGCCGTGGACGATGGCGCCGTGGCCGATCGAGCAATTCTCCCCGAGAGTCAGCGGAAATCCGGGATCGACATGCAGTATCGAGCCATCCTGAACGTTCGAGCCGGGCCCGATCGTGATCGGCTCGCTGTCGGCTCTCAGCACCGCGCCGAACCAGATCGTCACGCCCTCGCTCAGGCGCACATCGCCGATCAGCCGGCAGTCGGGAGCCAGCCAGTAAGTACCGTCGGAGGGTAAAGTGGCGCGGAGCGAGCCTAGGGTGTGGACGGGCAAAGAAGGCTCACAGGAAGGTCATGGAAACGTGCCAGACTGTTAGCAGATCGCGCAGTCTGGCACGACGCGGAAATGTGTTTGGAGCCGGAGCCCGTTTTCGTGCGTTTCTGTTGTGCGACGACAGCAGCACGGTCCGACATGACTGAACCCGAGATCCTGTTTTTCGAAGAAGACAAGCGCATTCCGAATTCCGCGCTTCCGGTTCTGCTCTACCGAGATGTCTTTCCACCACGTGATCATCTCGCCACGCATCTCGAAAGCCTTTTCGGGGCCAACGGCTGGACCAATTCCTGGCGGGCCGGGTTTTACGACTACCACCACTTCCATTCGACCGCGCACGAAGTGCTGGGCGTTGCTCGGGGCACGGTGACGGCGATGATCGGCGGCGAGCACGGACAGGCGATCGAGATGAAGCCGGGCGACGTGATCGTCCTGCCGGCCGGAACCGGCCATAAATGCGAGAGCGCCAGCCAGGACCTCCTGATCGTCGGCGCCTATGCCGGTGGAAGGACGTGGGATCTCAGGACCGGCAAGGCCGAGGAGCGCGACGAGGTGATGCGCAACATCGCCCGCGTGCCGCTACCGGATAGTGACCCGGTCACAGGAAAATCGGGCGTGCTGACCCAGAAATGGCGGCGGACGAGCGCCGCCTGATCAGTCGTCGAAGCTCGGAACCGGCTCGGCGAGCTCGGCTTCCAGAAAGCTTTTCGCGTTCTGCGGCGGAATGTCCGTTGCGATGAAGCTGCGGCCGATGCCGCGTGCCAGAATGAACGTCAGACGTCCGGCCTTCACCTTCTTGTCCTGCGCCATCAAATCCATCAGCCGGTCGGCATCGCCGACGTCGCCGGGAATATCCGAAATCTTTGTCGGCAGGCCGACCGCGCGCAGATGATCGACGACGCGGTGCGCTTCCGCTTGAGAGACGAGGCCGAGGCTCACCGAGAAGCGGAACGCCAGGGCGAGGCCGATGGCGACTGCTTCGCCGTGGACGAGGCGCGCGCCGTCATAGGCGACCGCGCCTTCAAGCGCATGCGCGAAGGTATGGCCGAGATTGAGCAACGCGCGATCACCGGTCTCGAACTCATCGCGGGAGACGATCGAGGCCTTCGAGGCGCAGCTCTTCGCGATGGCGCGCGTGCGCGCCGCGCCGCCTGCGAACACGTCCTGCCAATTGCGCTCCAGCCACATGAAGAATTCGGTGTCGTCGATCAGTCCGTATTTGACGACCTCGGCATAGCCGGCGCGGAATTCGCGCGGCGATAGCGTGTCCAGGACATCGGTGTCGGCGAGGACGAGGCTCGGCTGGTGGAAGGAGCCGATGAGGTTCTTTCCGGCCGGCGTGTTGATGCCGGTCTTGCCGCCGACCGACGAGTTCGACTTGCGCGAGAAGGGAGGTCGGCGCCTGGATAGCGCGGACACCGCGGCGAAGCACGGCCGCCGCGAAGCCCGCGAGATCGCCGACAACGCCGCCTCCAAGCGCGAGGATGAGATCGCCGCGTTCGACCTTCGCCGCGAGCAGCCCGGCGCAGACCTTTTCGAGGTGGGCGAAGCTCTTCGTCGCCTCGCCGGGCGGAACGACGATCGGGGCGGCATTCAGTCCAGCGGTTTCAAGCGAAGCGATGACCGGATCGAGATGAAGGCCCGCAACCGTCTGGTCGGTGACGACGGCGACGTTGCGGGCACCGAGTTCCCTCGCCGCGTCGCCAACCTCGGCGAGAACGCCGGGACCGATCTTGATCTCGTAAGACCGGTCGCCGAGCGAAACCGGAACCACGGTCAGGTCGTCGGGTGCGAACACGGTCATATTTCGGCACTGCTTCCTTTGAGGAACCGGTCGATCGCCGCAAGCGTCTCCGCGATCATCGTCTCGTGCGGGACGTCGTGCGATACGACCGTGATATCCGCCGTGGCGTAGACCGGTTCGCGCTGCGCAAGCAAGGCACGAAGCGTCTCTTCCGGATCGTCGGTCTTCAAAAGCGGTCGATTGCTGCGCTTGCGGACGCGGCGGATCAGGACATCCGGATCCGCCTTCAGCCAGATCGAGATTCCATGCTCGCCGACCCGCTGGCGGGTGATTGGGTCCATCCAGGCGCCGCCACCGGTCGCGATGACCGACGGACTTTGCTCGAGCAGGCGCGAAACGACGCGAGCCTCTCCAGCCCGAAAATAGGGTTCGCCGTGACGGGCGAATATGTCGGGGATCGACATGCCCGCCGCCTTCTCGATCTCGTTGTCGGCGTCGACGAATGGCATGCCCAGCGTTCGCGCGAGTCGCCGGCCGAGGGACGACTTCCCGGCGCCCATCATTCCGACCAGCACGACCGAGCGCTTGCCGAGCGACGGACGCATGCGTGCGCCTATCGCGTCCAGCGCGTCGTTCTTTTCCGGAAGGTGCTCGGCGTCCATGTCGCGGGTTGGTTGCCACCAAAGGGAAAAGCCCGCAAGGGGAGGGGCCGTTTTCATGATTGCGTTCGGCCCGTACGCGTGATTCTTAATCCAATTGCCGCCGCGTCCGGATTCGATGCCGAGCACGTTCCGCCTCTTGCGAAATCTCCTATTGCTCGTCGCCCTGGTCTGGGCCGGGCTGTGGGCGCTCGCGACTTTCGTCGAGCCGACCCCGCGTGAGATGTCGGTGACGGTGCCGATCGACGTCGATCGATGACCGCCCGGCATATCGAGAGTTTCCTCGAAATGCTGTCCGCCGAGCGGGGAGCCGCCGCGAACACCCTCGATGCCTATCGGCGTGACATCGAGGATTATGCCGACTTTCTGGGTTCCGGCGGGCGGGACGCCCTGTCGGCGACGTCGGACGACCTGCGCTCATGGCTGAGCGATCTCGCTACCCGTGGATTCAAGACCTCGTCGGCCGCGCGCCGCCTATCGGCGGCCAAGCAGTTTCACCGCTTTCTCTACACGGAAAATATCCGCGGCGATGATCCCGGCGCCGCTTTGTCCGGACCGAAGCGCGGCCGGGCTTTGCCAAAGGTTCTGTCTGTGGCCGAGGTCGAGAAACTGCTCGACCGGGCGGGCGAAGGACTGGCCGATCCGGAGAAGCCGCTCGCTGAGAGGCTGCGCCGTGCGCGGATGACTGCGTTGCTCGAAGTGCTTTATGCCGCCGGTCTTCGCGTGTCCGAACTTGTTGCGCTTCCCAGGAGCGCGGCGCGGCCGGGAACGAAGGTGCTCATGATCAAGGGCAAGGGCGGGCGCGAAAGGCTCGTCCCTCTGACGGACGCCGCGAAGCGGGCGATGGCAGCCTATCTCGACCTTCTCGACGGAATGGGCGGCGAAATTTCTCCGCATCTTTTTCCTTCGATCGGGGAAAGCGGACATCTCACCCGCCAGGCATTCGCTCGCGACCTCAAGACGGTCGCGGCGGGTGCCGGGATAGAGCCGAAGCGGGTCAGCCCGCACGTGCTAAGGCACGCGTTCGCAAGCCATCTTCTGCAGAACGGTGCCGATCTGAGATCGGTCCAGCAACTCCTCGGCCATGCCGACGTCGCGACCACGCAGATCTATACCCACGTGCTCGACGAGCGCGTCGCCGCCATGGTTCGCGACCTGCATCCACTGTCCGACAGCGAACCGAAGGCTTGACTCGGCTGTTCCCCGGAAGCAGGTTCCGCGCTCGCTAGAAAGGCCCCTGCACCGCAGAGGGCGCCCACGGGGTAAAAGCACCCGATCATGCGCAGCTATCTCGATTTCGAAAAACACGTCGCCGAGCTCGAAGCCAAGGTCGACGAATTGCAGGCCCTTGGCCAAGCCGGCGAAGCAGTGGAGATCGAGGACGAGATCGGTCGCCTCCGCCACAAGGCGGACGAGGCGCTGGACGACCTCTACGCCAAGCTGACCCCCTGGCAGAAAACGCAGGTGGCGCGGCATCCGAACCGGCCGCATTTCAACGACTACATTTCCTCACTGTTCGACGAATTCACCGAACTCGCCGGCGACCGCAAATTCGGTGACGATGCGGCGATTGTCGGCGGCTTCGCCCGATTCCGCGGTGCGCCGGTTCTCGTCATGGGCCATGAGCGCGGTTCGGATACCGAGAGCCGGCTAAGGCACAATTTCGGCATGGCTCGCCCCGAGGGCTATCGCAAGGCCGTCCGCCTGATGGAAATGGCCGACCGGTTTGACGTTCCGATCGTGACGCTTGTGGATACGGCGGGCGCCTTCCCCGGTCTCGACGCCGAGGAGCGCGGTCAGGCGGAAGCCATCGCGCGCTCGACGGAAGCATGCCTCAATCTCGGCGTGCCGAACGTCTCCGTCATCATCGGCGAGGGCGGTTCGGGAGGCGCAATCGCGATCGCGACCGCAAACAACGTCCAGATGCTGGAACACTCGGTCTACAGCGTGATCTCGCCGGAAGGCGCGGCATCGATCCTGTGGCGCGATTCGGCGCGTGCGGCGGATGCTGCCACCAACCTCAAGATTACCGCGCAGGATTTGTTGAAGCTGGGGGTCATCGACGGCATCATTCCGGAGCCGATCGGCGGCGCGCATCGCGACCGCGACGCCGTCATGGCCTCGGTCGGCGACGCGGTGGCCTTTGCCTTTGATAATCTTGCAGGATTGGATCGCGACGCAGTTCGCCGCCATCGCCGCGAGAAATTCCTGGCGATTGGGCGGAACATTCCTCAATAAGGACACGATTCCGCGCGATCTTGCCGTAACGCCTTTGTAAGGCTATGGCTCTTTATTCTGGGGGACACGGCGGGTCATTTTCCGCCGCGGAGAGATAGAGCGCATGATGCGTCAACTCACCTTGGCTGTTCTTTTCGGTGCCGCGACGATCGCACTCGCCGGCTGCCAGACCGAGACTGCCTCGACCGGTCCCAAAGAGCAGCGGGCGATCTCCCCGAAGACCGTCGCCCTCATGGAAAAGAAGGGCATGCGCAAGGAGGATCCGATCCTCGTGCGCATTTACAAGGAAGACTCCCAGCTCGAAGTCTGGAAGAAGAAGCACGACACTGGTCGCTACGCTCTTCTGAAAACCTATGAGATCTGCCGCTTCTCCGGCGATCTCGGTCCGAAGAAGACCGAGGGCGACAGGCAGTCTCCCGAGGGCTTCTATACGATCACTCCGGGGCAGATGAACCCGAAGTCGAGCTATTATCTCTCCTTCGACCTCGGCTTCCCGAATGCCTATGACCGCAGCCTCGGCCGGTCGGGCGCGCATCTGATGGTGCATGGCGACTGCCTGTCGAAGGGCTGCTACGCGATGACCGACGAGCAGATCGCCGACGTCTACGCACTCGCCCGCGAGGCTTTCAAAGGCGGGCAGCGGTCGTTCCAGGTCCAGGCGCTGCCATTCCGCATGACGGCGGAGAACATCGCGCGCCGCCGCGATAACCCGAACATGGCCTTCTGGAAGAATCTGAAGGAAGGCACCGACCACTTCGAGGTCTCCCGACTGGAGCCCAAGGTCGACGTTTGCGGCAAGAAATACGTTTTCGACGCGACGGCCGAAAACGGCTCATTCGATCCGAATGCGGCCTGCCCGACCTATCAGGTTGACTCGGCGATCGCTCAAGCGGCGGACGAGAAGGTGAAGGCGGACGACAAGAAGTTCGCCGAGCTCCTGGACGGCGGCGTGCAGGTTGCCGAGGCCTATATCCCGCAGAATGGCCGTGTCCGCCGTACCCTGGAAGAGCCCGTCCTATCACCGGCCATGATCGCCGCGGCGAAGCAGACCGCGCCGATGACGCCGATTCCGAACAATGGCGGCCCGGCAGCGGCACCGCAGCCGACGACCGCGCTGGCTATGGCCGAGGGCGCGGTGCCGACGCCGGTTCCGTCTCCTTATGCCTCGACCCAGCCGAAGCCGCAGGAGCAGCAGTCTTCGGGCGGCATGTTCGCGTGGCTGGGTGGTGGGAAATCCGACAAGCCCGCCGAGTTGGATACGCTTCAGACCCCGGCCGCGCGTGCAAGCGCGACGCCGAGCGAGAACACGGGTGCTGTGACTTTGGCGTCCACGAGGAGCCGTCCGGCGGCAGCCCCATCGCCAGTCCGTCCCGCGCCGATTACCGCTTCGCTCGCTCCGACATCGTCCGAGAGACCGTTCTATAAGCGCTGGCTGAGCTTCGGCGGCTCGGAAGAAAAGGCACAGGCGCCGGCTCCAGCAAGCGGGCTGCCGCTTGCACCGACGCCGGCTCCCAAGCCCGCGGCTGCTCCCGCGGCCCGCCCGGCGCCAGTGCCGAAGCCTGTTGCTTCTGCTGCGCCGGCCGCACCCGCGCCGAAGCCCGCTTCCGCACCGCAGACCGCCGCGGCAGCGCCGTCGCATCCCAATGGGCTACCGCCGGTCAACACCGATCCATATGGCTTCGGCTCGCCGATCCTGAGTTCAGGCGGTTTCTCTCAGTAGCCCGAACTTTCTTCGGACATGAAAAAGGCCGCTCACGCGGCCTTTTTCATCGGTTGGGTTCCCTTGCCAGGCCGGTCAGAACCGGCCGTGGCAATGCTTGAACTTCTTGCCGGAACCGCAAGGGCACATCGCATTGCGCGGGACCTTGCCCCAGGTCGACGGGTCGTTCGGATCGACGCCTTCCGGCAGAACAAGCACGTCCTGATCCGGCTCCGCGAGCGCTAGCTCGTCCTGGCCCGTGAACGGGCTCACATGATGAGCCCGCATCGGCGGCAGTTCGTCTTCCATTGCGAGCGGCGGCGACTGGACAAGTTCGACGCGCGACAGCTGACCGGTGACGACCTCGCGGAGACGGCCGAGCATGGCCTGGAACAGTTCGAACGCTTCCGTCTTATATTCGTTCAGGGGGTCACGCTGGCCGTAGCCGCGCAGGCCGATAACCTGACGGAGATGGTCGAGCGTCGAGATGTGCTCGCGCCACAGGCCGTCGAGAGTCTGCAGCACGACCGCCTTCTCGATCTGGCGCATGACGTCCGGTCCGAAGCGGGCAGCCTTGGAGGCCATCGCCTGGTCGGCGGCGTCCTTGATCCGCTCGCGAATCTCCTCGTCGGCGATACCCTCTTCCTGGGCCCAATCGGAAACCGGGAGTTCCAGGGCGAGGACGCGTTCGACGTCTTCCTTCAGACCCTCGATGTCCCATTGTTCGGCATAGGCGTTCTCGGGCACGCGGGCGTTGACGAGGTCGTCGACGATGCCATGGCGCATATCGGCGACGGTCTCGGCGAGATCGTCCTCCTGAAGCAGTTCGTGGCGCTGCTCGAACACGACCTTTCGCTGATCGTTCAGCACGTTGTCGTATTTCAGCAGGTTCTTGCGCATGTCGAAGTTGCGCGCCTCGACCTTCTTCTGTGCCCGCTCCACCGCCTTGTTGATCCAGGGATGGATGATCGCCTCGTCTTCCTTGAGGCCGAGCTTCTGCAGCATGCCGTCCATGCGGTCGGACCCGAAGATCCGCATCAGGTCGTCCTGCAGGGACAGGTAGAATTTCGAATGGCCGGGGTCGCCCTGACGGCCCGAACGGCCGCGCAGCTGGTTGTCGATGCGGCGGCTCTCATGCCGCTCGGTACCGACGACGAAGAGGCCGCCGGCTTTCAGCGCGACTTCTTTCTTGGCGGCGATATCGGCGCGGATTTCGGCGACCTTGGCGTCGAATTCCGGCGTGTCTTCCAGAAGCTCCTCGCATTCGCGCTGGATGCGCATGTCAGCGTTGCCGCCGAGCTGAATGTCGGTGCCGCGGCCGGCCATGTTGGTCGCGATCGTCACCGCGCCGGGCACGCCGGCCTGGGCGACGATGAAGGCTTCCTGCTCATGATAGCGGGCGTTCAGTACCTGATGCTCAACGCCGGCTGTCTTGAGAGCTTCGGACAATGTCTCGGACTTCTCGATCGAGGTCGTGCCGACGAGGATCGGCTGTCCGCGCTCGCGACAGTCGGTGACGAGGCGGATGATCGCCCGGTTCTTCTCTTCCTGGGTACGATAGACCTCGTCATCGTCGTCGATGCGCTGGACCGGGAGGTTGGTCGGCATCTCGATGACTTCGAGATTGTAGATGTCCATGAACTCGTCCGCCTCGGTGAGGGCGGTGCCGGTCATGCCGGCGAGCTTCTCGTAGAGACGGAAATAGTTCTGGAAGGTGATCGAGGCGAGCGTCTGGTTCTCGGGTTGGATCGCCACGCGCTCCTTGGCCTCTAGCGCCTGATGCAGGCCTTCGGAATAGCGGCGGCCCGGCATCATGCGGCCGGTGAACTCGTCGATGATGACGACCTCGCCGTTCTTGACGATGTAATCCTTGTCGCGCTGGAACAGGCGATGGGCGCGGAGCGCCTGGTTGATATGGTGGACGACGGTGACGTTCTCGACGTCGTAGAGGCTCTCGCCCTTCAGGAGGCCGGCGGCACCCAGCAGGCTTTCCATGAACTCGTTGCCGTCTTCCGTCAGCGCCACGGTACGCTGCTTCTCGTCGACTTCGTAGTGTTCCGGAGCGAGCTTCGGAATGAAGCCGTCGAGCGTGATGTAGAGCTCCGAGCGGTCTTCGAGCGGGCCGGAGATGATCAGCGGTGTGCGGGCTTCGTCGACCAGGATCGAGTCCACTTCGTCGACGATCGCGAAGAAGTGGCCGCGCTGCACCATGTGGGCGGCGTCGTACTTCATGTTGTCGCGCAGATAGTCGAAGCCGAGTTCGTTGTTCGTCGCGTAAGTGACGTCGCAGGCATAGGCATCGCGACGCTCGTCGTCATCCATGCCATGGACGATCATACCGGTCGTGAGGCCGAGGAAGCGGTAGATCCGGCCCATCCAGCCGGCGTCGCGTGTCGCCAGATAGTCGTTGACCGTGACGACGTGGACGCCACGACCGGTCAGCGCGTTGAGGTAGACGGGCGCCGTTGCGACCAAAGTCTTGCCCTCGCCGGTCTTCATTTCAGCGATGCCGCGTTCGTGAAGGACGATGCCACCCATCAACTGGACGTCGAAATGGCGCTGGCCGAGGACGCGCTTTGCCGCTTCGCGAACGGTCGCGAAGGCGGGGGCAAGGATGTCGTCGAGGGTCGCACCCTCCGCCAGTTGCTGGCGGAACATATCGGTGCGGGCCCGCAGCTGCTCGTCGGTGAGAGCGGAGACTTCAGGCTCCAGCGCATTGATTTCCGCCACGCGGGAGCGATGGCCTTTCAACCTGCGGTCATTCGAAGAACCGAAAAGGCGAGCTAGCGCGCCGAGCATCAAAGCCTCATGAATTGTCGCGTCTTTTTCACGAAAACGCCTGCGGACGGCCCGCGGCTGCACCGAACGCTTCCTTATGAAGTAGCGCGCGAGCGGAGATGCGGTGATCCCCTTTAACTAGAATTCCGTCAGGAGTACAGACGGTCGCGGGCAGAATTATGAACGCCTCCGAGGGTTGTCAATGTGCCCCTTTTCGGAGCAATCTCCGCCGCCTGCGGCCTAAGAGCCGCCTGACGAGGTATCCGTCTCTATGATGTTTCAGATTTCAGGCCGTTCTGGCCATGCCGCGCGTACCATGGCGGCAGCCGGTTTTCTGGCCCTGTGCGCCGCGGTTCCTGCTCTCGCGCAGACCCCCGCGCCTGCTCCCGCGGCCCAGGCCGCCCCGATCGATCCGAACACGGTTGTCGCGACCATCGACGGCCAGCCGCTGACTGAGCGCGAAGTGCAGGCCGCGGTCGCCGAGATCGGTCCCTCGCTCGGCGGCGCGCTCGATCCGGAGAAGCGCGATCAGATCATTGGCTTCCTGATCGACATCAAGCTCGCCGCCCGCGCGGCCGAGAAAGAGAAGCTGGCGGACACGCCGGAATTCCAGACCGAGATGGCATTCCTGCGCGACAAGGCTCTGATGCAGGCCTTGCTCGACAAGCGCGGCAAGGACGCCGTGACCGAACAGACGGTCAAGCAGATATACGACGACACCGTGAAGGACCTGAAGCCCGAGCAGGAGGTCCATGCCCGTCATATCCTGGTCGAGACCGAGGATCAGGCGAAGGCCGTCGAGGAGCGTCTGAAGAAGGGCGAGGACTTCGCGGTGATCGCCAAGGAAGTCTCGAAGGATCCGGGCTCGGGTGCTCAGGGCGGCGACCTCGGTTTCTTCACCAAGGATCAGATGGTTCCGGAGTTCGCCGACGAGGCGTTCAAGCTGGAGCCCGGCAAGATCTCCGATCCGGTGAAGTCCCAGTTCGGCTGGCACGTCATCAAGGTCGAGGAGAAGCGCGAGAAGCCGATTCCGACACTCGATCAGGTTCGTGATCAGATCGAGCAGTACGCCAACCGGCGTGCGCAGCAGGAAGCGATCCAGAAGCTCCGCTCGGACGCCAAGATCGAGCGTAAGGACGCTCCGGCACAGCCCGACGCACCCAAGCCCGCGCAGTAATCGCGGCGATGGGGGGCAAGATCTCGCCACTGGCGCCGGAAAGATTTCCGGCACTGCCTTCGGTGGCCGGCGTGTCGATCGCGACCGCCGAAGCAGGCATCAAATATAAGAACCGCACCGATGTGCTGCTGATGACGTTCGCGCCGGGTACGACCGTCGCGGGCGTGTTCACTACGTCGAAATGTCCTTCGGCCGCGGTCGACTGGTGTAAAGCGGCTCTATTGTCGGGCAAAGCGCGGGCGCTCGTCGTCAATTCGGGTAATGCCAACGCCTTCACCGGCAAAAAGGGTCGTGAAGCGACCAAGCTCACTGCCGAGTTTGCGGCCAAGGCTCTTGGTTGCGCCGAGGACGAGATATTTCTCGCTTCGACGGGCGTGATCGGCGAGCCGCTCGACGCGACCAAATTCGCTGGTGTGATGGACACGCTCGCGGGATCAGGCGTCGAGGATGGCTGGGAAGCCGCTGGCCGCGCGATCATGACGACCGACACCTTTCCGAAGGGTGCGACCGCCACGGTCGATCTCGACGGCGTGCAGGTGACGATCTGCGGAATCGCTAAGGGTGCCGGCATGATCGCGCCCGATATGGCGACGATGCTGTCCTTCGTCGCGACGGACGCGCCGATCTCAACGCCGGTCCTCCAGAAGCTCCTGAGTCGCGGAACGACGACGAGCTTTAACTGTACGACGGTCGATGGCGACACCTCGACCTCGGACACGCTGATGGCCTTCGCGACCGGTGTGGCCGGCGGGCGCCCGATCGAGAGCGACAACGACCCGCGCGCGGCCGTGTTCGCCAAGGCGCTCGATGGCGTCCTCGAGGATCTCGCACAGCAGGTCGCGAAGGACGGCGAGGGCGCGACCAAATTCGTGACCGTCCGGGTCCAGGGTGCGGAAAACGACGCAGCCGCGCGCAAGATCGGCCTGTCGATCGCGAATTCGCCATTGGTGAAGACCGCAATCGCGGGTGAGGACGCGAACTGGGGCCGCATCGTCATGGCGGTCGGCAAGGCTGGCGAGGCGGCGGATCGCGACAGGCTGGCGATCTGGTTCGGCGACATCCGCGTTGCTGTCGATGGCGAGCGCGACCCCGGCTATGACGAGGCCACGACCTCGGCCTACATGAAGAATCAGAACATCGATATCCGGGTCGATCTCGGGCTGGGCTCCGGCAAGGGCCGCGTCTGGACCTGCGATCTGACCGCCGAGTACATCGCCATCAACGCGGATTACCGCTCGTAGAATTTGCGCGCCCGCGAGTCTCGTATCTCGCGGGCGGCTCGCTAACGAATTTGAGCCCAAAATGACAGCAGCAACGGTATCAACCCGGCTTGTCCTGGTCGCGGCCGGCGCGCTCGTCGACGCCGACGGCAGGATTCTCCTGGCCCAGCGTCCCGAGGGCAAGCCGATGGCCGGTCTTTGGGAGTTTCCCGGAGGCAAGGTCGAAGTCGGCGAGACGCCGGAAACAACATTGATCCGGGAGCTCGCGGAAGAACTGGGAATTGTGGTCAAGGAAGACTGTCTGGCGCCGCTGACATTCGCGAGCCACGCCTATGAGAACTTCCACCTCCTGATGCCGCTTTACATCTGCCGGCGCTGGGAGGGCATGGTACAGCCGCTGGAAGGCCAGAGGCTCACCTGGACGGAACCGAAGAAGCTGAGGAGCTTCCCGATGCCGCCCGCAGACGAACCACTGATCCCGGCTCTGATCGATCTTCTTTGACGGTTCGCGAGGGGCGAAATGGTTCATCGATTCGGAAAGCTCGTCCTGCGCTTCGGTTGGGACGAAAGCGGCGCGACAGCAATCGAATACTCGCTGATCGCCGTCATCGTGTCGGTCGGGATCGTGGCCTCGCTTCCTGGCCTTAGCGACAGCATCGACGGGCTTTTCCAGCAGGTCGTGGCCGCCGTTCAGAACCCGGGCTAGCCGGGCTTCACGCCGCTCGGGATTTCGACCGTTCCCAACGCATCGGCCAGCCGATGGCGGGCCGAGCCGGGCCGAAGCGGTTTCTGCTGGCTCTCGTGTGGCACCCAGCCTGACATCCAGACGATCTCGACCGTTACGCGCAGGCGCCCGTCCGGATCGGAGAAACGTTCCTGGTAGATTTTCGCCAGACGAGCCAGGGTTTCGCGGCGAAGCGGCACCTTGCTGCGGGCGAGGAGCGGATTGGTCGCTCCCAGCGCCCGCAGATCACGGAACAGGCCGAAGATGTCGCCATAGCGGACCGTAATCTTATCCGAATCGACGACGGGCAACGCGAAGCCCGCGCGCTGAAGGAGCGAGCCGAGATCGCGCACGCCGGCGAATGGAATGATGCGCGGGCTGACGCCTCCCGCGGTATCGGCTTCCGCTTCGGAAAATGCTTCCCGGAGTTCGATGAGCGTATCGCCGCCGGGAACAGCGGCCATGAACAGGCCGTCCGATTTCAGTGCACGGCGGATCTGAACGAGAAGGCCGGGCAAGTCCTCTACCCAATGCAAGGCTAGAGCGGATGTGACGAGATCGAGCGAGCCTTCAGCGAAAGGCAGCACATAGTCGCGAGTCAGAAGATCTGTATTGGCCCGACGAATGCTGCTGACCCGTGGCAAAGCCAACAGCGGTCCAGACAGACCGGGCTCTGGCGTACCCAGATCGAGCGCGTTGTCGAAATCCCGGAGAACGCCTGCTAGCCGCTCCGCCATCTCTTCTGACACGCGCGGAAGAAGAACGTCGTCCGACTGTCCGCCGAGGCGAGCGCGGCTCTGGCGGGCGCGGATGAGATCGTAGTCGAAGAGGTCTGGGGCGGACATAGCGGTCATATGGATGCGCCGAAGACGCCGGTCAAACCTTCCGTTCGGCACAGCTGAGGCTAAGCTTCCTCAGGCATGGATGGTGAGGCAGGCATATCGCAGTCAATCGGTGCCCGCGCGCATCGGATCGCCCGCTTGTTCGGGCGCGCGATGCTCGACTTCGCCATGCCGCCGCTTTGCCTCGCCTGTTCGAGGCCCGTCGGCTCTCCCGGTTCGCTCTGCGTCGAATGCTGGCAGGGCCTGGATCATATCTCGCCTCCCTAT
This sequence comes from uncultured Alphaproteobacteria bacterium, assembly GCA_963778835.1. Classification (GTDB taxonomy): domain Bacteria; phylum Pseudomonadota; class Alphaproteobacteria; order Rhizobiales; family Methylopilaceae; genus Flaviflagellibacter. Next base: position 839,369 of record CAVZVY010000006.1, on the reverse strand, counting down.
TGCCAGCGCCTCGGCACGCCGTTCGAGGCCGATCTTGGAGACGGATTGATCTCGCTGAAGGCGATTGCCGAGCCTCCTGTCTTCGGCAAGCGCGTGCTGTCGCGCGGTTCGACGGAACGGCGCGCGAACTTGCTCATAGACTGAAATATTCCGATCGGCTCGATATCGTCGGCGCGATGGGCAATTGGATGTCGCACGCCGGCGTCGAAGTCCTAACCGAGGGCAGCGTCTTGGTGCCAATCCCACTTTACCGGACGCGTCTCTGGCGGCGGCGATTCAACCAGTCCGGCGAACTCGCCAAGGTGATCGGCAGAGCGAAAGCGCTCGAAGTCGATCATCAGGTATTGCGCAAGGTGAGGGCCACGCCAAGCCAGACCGGCCTGAACGCCCCGGCAGCGTAAGGAGAATCTCGCGGGAGCCTTCAAAATCAGGGACGAGGCGCAGGGCCGGATCGCCGGACGGCGCGTGATTCTGGTCGACGATGTGATGACGACAGGCGCCACTCTCAATGCGGCGGCACGCGTACTCCTGCGCGCAGGAGCCTTGGAGGTGGATGCCGTGGTGTTCGCTCTTGTGGCGGAGCGTGTCTAAGCCTCCTATATCTCCGGGAGATTTGAGTGTCCCGTGAGCGACGAATGGCGAACGTTACGATCTACACCAAGCCGTGGTGCCCTTATTGCGATGCGGCGCGCGAGCTTCTGACCGGCAAGGGCGTGGATTTCACCGAGATCGATATTTCGGGCAAGGCTGAAGTCCGCGCTGAGATGATCCAGCGCGCGAACGGCCAGACCACCGTGCCGCAGGTTTTTGTCGATGATCGCCACCTTGGTGGCTGCGATGACATTTATGCGCTCGATTCAGCGGGTAAGCTCGATCCGGTCCTGGCGGGATAAGATACGGAAATGACATCGGAAACAGAGTTCACGGTCGGTCTGGTCCAGATGCGGACCGGGCAGAACGTCGCCGCCAATGTCGAGGCGGCGAGCGAGCTGATCCGCGACGCCGCTAAGGCTGGCGCGGAGTACGTCCAGACGCCGGAGATGACGGCGCTTCTGGTGCGTGATCGCGAACGGTTGATGACGAGCATCGCTGACGAGGAACGCGATCAGGCCCTGAAGGCATTCCGCGATCTGGCCAGGGAACTCGGGATTTTTTTGCACATCGGTTCGATGGCGATCCGAATTCCGGGCCATCAGAGGGTGGCGAACCGTGGGTTTCTGATCTCCCCGGAAGGTGAGATTCGGGCTCGCTACGACAAGATCCATATGTTCGATGTGGATCTCGCCAAGGGCGAGAGCTGGCGGGAATTCGCAGACTTATCAGCCCGGCGAAATCGCTGTCGCGGCCGACCTGCCTTGGGGCAGAATTGGCCTAGCGATCTGTTATGACTTGCGTTTTTCGGCTCTGTTCCGCGCCCTTGCTGAGGCCGGGGCGGATTTCTTGACGGTGCCGGCGGCCTTCACTCAGCAGACCGGCGAAGCCCATTGGCATACCCTCCTGCGTGCCCGGGCGATCGAGACCGGGAGCTTCGTGTTCGCGGCTGCTCAAGGGGGAATCCACGAGGATGGACGGGAGACCTATGGACATAGCCTCGTGGTCGATCCGTGGGGTCGAATCCTCGCCGAGGGCGGTACCGAGCCAGGCTTTATCGTGGCCAAAATTGACACGAAACTCGTCGCAAAAGCGCGTTCGTCGATCCCGGTGCTTCAGAATGGGCGGCGGTTTTCCGTTTCTTCTCCGGAGGTTACGCCGCTCCGCGAGGTCTCGGCGTGATCCATTACAATCTTCAGTGCGAGCGTTCGCACGGCTTTGACGGCTGGTTCCGCTCGTCCGGGGATTTCGATCTCCAGGCCGGGTCAGGGCTTCTGTCGTGCCCTGTTTGCGGATCGGCCAAAGTGGAAAAAGCGTTGATGGCGCCCGCTGTGCGGACTGCCGAGAAGGCGGCGGAATCCTTGCCCATCGCCCCAGACGAGCGCGCGAAATTGCCGAACAGCGGCGATGTCGCCTTGCTCGGCGACAAGGAACAGCGGCTCCGCGCCATGATCCGGGAGCTGCGCGACGAGGTGACGAAGAACGCCGAGAATGTCGGCCCGCGCTTCGCCAAGGTCGCTCGCCAGATGCACGAGGGCGAGATCGAGAAGGCCTCGGTCTACGGAAAGGCATCTCCGGAGGAGATCAAGTCGCTGGCCGACGACGGCATCGAGTTCCATCCGCTGCCGAGTCTCCCGGACGAGGGGAACTGACGTCTCTACTTCGTCGCCGTCATCCAGTAATTGACGTCGGTATCCTGGCCGAGACGCCATTCGCCGCGGAACGGGTCGTAGATCATTCCCGAGATGTCGCTGACGTTGAGGCCGGCCGAGCGGACGAAGCGGCGGAGTTCGCCGGGCGTCACGAATTTCTGCCAGTCATGGGTCTTCGGCGGCACCCAGCGGAGGATGTATTCCGCGCCGACGATGGCGAGTGCATAGCTTTTCAGCGTCCGGTTTAGCGTCGAGAACAGGACGAGCCCGCCGGGCCTTGCGAGGCCGGATAGCGTGCGGACGAAGTTCGCCGGTTTGGCAACGTGCTCGATGACTTCGGAGGCGATGACAACGTCGAACGTTTCGCCAGCGGCAAGCACGTCCTCGGCGGTCGTCGGGCGGTAGTCGATCTTGAGCCCGCTCACCTCGGCGTGGGCTTTGGCGATCTCGATGCTCTCCTCGGCCGGCTCGATGCCGGTGACCTTGGAGCCGAGGCGGACAAGGGGCTCGGACAGGATGCCCCCACCGCAACCGACATCGAGGATTGTGAGGCCCTTCAGGCTGCGGAGGTTCTTTGGGTCGCGGCCATAATGGTCACAGAGGCGATCGCGGATATAGGTGAGGCGGGTGGGGTTCAGCCTGTGCAGAGGGCCATACGGCCCGCGCAGGTTCCACCATTCCTCGGCGGTTGCGGCGAAGCGCGCGACTTCCTCGCTGTCGACCGACCCTACGGTTCCGCTATTCATCTCGCCGTCACATCCTATGCGCGGGGAATTGCCCTCGCTCTGCCCGGCATGTATACGCGCGTTTTCCAGAGCGGGGCCAGCGGCGCCGCGTCCATCCGAACACTTGCCGGACCCCAATGGCCCGCATTGTCATGAAGTTCGGCGGCACATCAGTCGCCAATATCGAGCGCATCCAGAACGTTGCGCGCCACGTGAAGCGTGAGGTCGACGCGGGCCATGAGGTCGCGGTCGTCGTCTCCGCGATGTCGGGCGTGACCAACCAGCTCGTCGCCTGGTGCAGAGAAGCGATGGCGAGCTATGACCATAGCGAATATGACGCGGTGGTCGCGTCCGGCGAACAGGTGACCTCGGGTCTCCTCGCCATCGCGCTGCACAGTCTTGGCATCGACGCCCGTTCCTATCAGGGCTGGCAGATAGCGCTGAAGACCGATTCAACGCATGGTTCGGCGCGCATCGCCGAGGTCGAAGGCGCGCAGATCATCGCCGGCATGAAGAAGGGCCAGGTCGCGGTCATCGCCGGCTTCCAGGGCGTTTCGCCGGACGGCCGTATCTCGACGCTCGGCCGCGGCGGCTCCGACACCAGTGCGGTGGCGGTCGCCGCCGGTGTCCACGCGGATCGCTGCGACATTTATACCGATGTGGACGGCGTCTACACGACCGATCCGCGCATCGTGCCCAAGGCCAGGCGGCTCGACCGCGTGGCATTCGAGGAAATGCTTGAGATGGCATCCCTCGGCGCCAAAGTCCTTCAGGTGCGCTCGGTCGAGCTCGCTATGGTTCATAATGTCCGGGTGTTCGTGCGCTCGTCCTTCGACGCGCCCGACGCACCCCAGGTCGGCGTTGGCAATCTTCCGCCAGGCACCCTTATTTGCGACGAGGACGAGATCGTGGAACAGCAGGTCGTCACCGGCATCGCCTATTCGAAGGACGAGGCGCAGGTCACCCTGCGCGGAGTACAGGACAAACCGGGCGTCGCCGCCAGCCTGTTCGGCCCGCTCGCCGAGGCCAACATCAACGTCGACATGATCGTCCAGAACATCTCGGACGATGGCTCGACGGACCTGACCTTTACGGTGCCGGTCGCCGATTACGATCGCGCGATGTCGCTCCTGAAGTCGCTTGAGAAGAAGCTCGGCTACACCAAGCTCGACGGCGCCAAGGACGTGGTGAAGGTGTCGGTCGTCGGCATCGGCATGCGCAGCCATGCGGGCGTCGCGGCCAAGGCGTTCGCGGCTCTTGCCGAGCGCGGCATCAACATTCGCCTGATCGCAACGTCGGAAATCAAGATCTCGGTTTTGATAGACGACGCCTATACCGAGCTTGCGGTCCGGACTCTCCATTCAGTATACGGCTTAGATCAGGTCTGACGGCTGGCGGAACGCGGCAGGAAACCCCATTCTTCCGCCATGACTGCTGAAGCGACACCCGCTTCGACCCGGAGAGAACCGACCATGCGAGGCGCGTACGGCGGCCCGCGCGTGCTCCTGCGTCGCCTCCGCGAGGTCATGGCGGAGCCCGTCACCGCCCAGGAAAAGCTGGACAGGATCGTCGTCCTCATCGCCGCCAACATGGTGGCGGAGGTGTGCTCCACTTATGTCCTGCGCGTCGATGGAGAGCTGGAACTCTACGCCACCGAAGGTCTGAACCCGGAAGCCGTTCACCAGACGACCATGGCGCGAGGCGAAGGTCTCGTCGGCCTCGTGGCGCGGCAGGCGGACGCGATCAATCTTTCCGACGCGCAGTCTCATCCGGCCTTCTCGTACAAGCCGGAGACGGGCGAAGAGATCTATCACTCTTTCCTGGGCGTTCCGATCCTTCGGGCTGGCAACACGCTCGGCGTCCTCGTCGTCCAGAACAAGGCGCATCGAACTTATTCCGACGAGGAGATTGAAGCTCTCCAGACGACGGCCATGGTATTGGCCGAGATGATAGCGTCGGGTGAACTGTCCGCCATTGCCCGGCCAGGTGCAGAGCCTGCGGTCCGCCGCCCGTTGAATGCGACCGGCACGCCGCTCGCGGACGGAATAGGCCTCGGCCATGCGGTTCTCCATGAGCCGCGCACCATGGCGACCGAGAACCTCATCGCGGAGGATCCGGCCAAGGAGGCCGACCGGCTGGATGAGGCGGTGGAACGGCTGCGCGTTTCGCTCGACCAGCTTCTTTCGGACGACCATGTCGCGCCTGCCGGCGAGCATCGTGAGGTGCTTGAGGCTTTCCGCATGTTCGCGAACGATCGCGGCTGGGCTCGGCGGATGCGCGAGGCGGTGCTTCAGGGGCTGACCGCCGAGGCCGCGGTCGAGCGCGTTCAGTCGGACACGCGAGCCCGGATGCTGCGCGCGACCGACCCCTATATCCGCGAACGGCTGCACGATCTCGACGATCTGGCAAACCGCCTTCTCCGTGTCCTGACCGGACGCGAGTTCGGGACCCGCGGCCGGGACGATGCCTGAGAACGCGATCCTTGTGGCGCGGACGATGGCCCCCGCGGCGCTGCTCGATTACGACCGCTCCCGCCTGCGCGGCCTCGTCATCGAGGAAGCAGGGCCTACAAGCCATGTTACGATAATCGCCCGCGCGCTTGGTATCGCAACCGTCAGCCAGATTCCGAATATCGCCAGCCTCGTCGAGGCCGGCGATCCGATGATCGTCGACGGTGGAACGGGCGATGTCCATGTCCGCCCGCCGCAGGATGTCGAGAAGTCCTACGCGGACAAGGTCCGGCTCCGGGCACGGCGCCAGGCGCAGTACCTCGCCCTTCGCGACGAACCGTCGGAGACCAAGGACGGCACTCCGGTCAAGCTGATGATGAATGGCGGCCTGCTCGTCGACCTGCCCTATGTGGCGGAGACTGGCGCGGCCGGTATCGGACTATTCCGCACGGAGCTTCAGTTCATGGTGGCGCCGAGCCTGCCGCGCGCGGGCGAGCAGGAAGCGCTTTACTCGGCGGTGCTCGATGCGGCGGGCGACAGGCCGGTCGTGTTTCGGACGCTCGATGTCGGCGGCGACAAGGTGCTGCCGTATATGCGCACCATCGACGAGGAGAACCCGGCGCTCGGCTGGCGCGCGATCCGCTTCGGTCTGGACCGGCCCGGTCTTCTTCGCTCGCAGGTCCGCGCAATGGCGCGTGCCGCAGCCGGGCGCGAGCTTCGGCTGATGTTCCCGATGATTTCGGCCGTACACGAATATGACGACGCCAAGGACATCGTCGAAAAGGAGCTGACCCATCTTCGCAAATGGGGGCACCAGCTTCCCGAGCGCATGTTCCTCGGTGCGATGGTGGAGGTTCCGGCGCTCCTCTTCGAGCTCGACGAACTGCTGTCGAAGGTCGATTTCATTTCGATAGGCTCCAACGACCTGATCCAGTTCATGTTCGCGGCCGATCGGGGCAATTCGCGCGTTGCCGATCGCTTCGATCCGCTCGGACCGTCCATGCTGCGGGTGTTCAAGACGATCGCCGACGCGGCGATCACAGCCAACAAGCCGGTGACGGTATGCGGCGAGCTCGCATCGCGGCCGGTGGGCGCGCTGGCTCTGGTTGGGCTCGGCTATCGGTCGCTCTCAGTGTCCTCGTCGTCCATCGGCGCGCTGAAGGCGATGCTACGCCAGTCGACGCTCGCCGAAATTGAGGAAACGGTCGCCGGGTTGATGCTGGGCTCGAAGCCGGCGCGCGCGCGGCTGGCTGAAATGGCCAAGGCGGCCGATCTGAACTGATGCTGCCAATCGACAAGCTAGATGCTCTGGTCAGGCGCTTCGATTCCATCGAAGCGGAGATGGCGCACGGCAATCCTGATGGCGCGACGTTGATCGGCCTGTCCCGCGAGCGCTCGGAACTCGAACCGATCGTCGAGGCGGTTCGTGACTGGCGGAAGATGCGGAGCGAGGCAAACGATCTCCGCGCGATGTCGGAGGATTTGGCGACCGATTCCGAGATGCGCGATCTGGCGCGTGCTGAATACGACGAACTGGTCGGCAAGCTCGAAGACGCCGAGCAGAACCTCCGTCTGCTTCTTCTGCCCAAGGACGCGGCCGACGAACGCGGCATTATTCTCGAAGTGCGCGCGGGCACGGGCGGTGACGAGGCGGCGCTGTTCGCGGGTGATCTGTTCAGGATGTACGAGCGCTACGCGCAAGGGCAGGGCTGGACGGTCGAGGTGCTGTCGGCCAGCGAAGGCACGGCCGGCGGCTTCAAGGAAATCATCGGCTCTGTGTCCGGCAGGGGCGTCTACGCCAAGCTGAAATTCGAATTGGGCGTACATCGCGTCCAGCGCGTGCCGTCGACCGAGACGCAGGGGCGTATCCATACCTCCGCTGCGACGGTCGCGGTGCTGCCGGAGGCTGAAGAGGTCGATATCGAAATCCGTGACGCCGATCTCCGGATCGACGTCTACCGGGCACAGGGTGCCGGCGGCCAGCACGTCAACAAGACGGAATCGGCGGTTCGCATCACCCATATCCCTTCCGGCGTGGTGGTCGCGGTGCAGGACGAGCGCTCCCAGCACAAGAACAAGGCGCGGGCGATGTCCATGTTGCGCGCCCGCCTGTTCGACCAGCAGCGCGAGGCGCTCGACTTGGCGCGTGCGGCCGATCGGAAGGGACAGGTGGGATCGGGGGATCGCTCCGAGCGAATCCGGACCTATAATTTCCCGCAAGGTCGGATGACCGATCACCGGATCGGGCTGACGCTCTACAATCTGCCCGAGATCATCGAAGGCACCGGACTTGGCCAGGTGCTCGATGCGCTCGTCGCCGAACATCAGGCGCGCTTGCTGGCCGCGGAGGAAGCGGGATGAGAACCCGGCGCGATGTCCTTGCCGATGCCGTCGAACGGCTGCGCATGGCGCGAAGGGACACGCCCGAACTGGATGCCCGCGTTCTCCTGAAGGAAGCGCTGAAGCTCAGCGATACCGACGTCATCACGAAGCTCGACGAACCCGCTTCCCCGGAAGGCGTGGTTGCATTCAACTGCATGGTGGCGAGGCGCTCGCGCGGCGAGCCCGTGGCGCGGATCATCGGCCATCGCGAGTTCTGGGGAATGCGATTTCGACCTCGGATCGGAGACCCTCGTGCCGAGGCCCGATACCGAGATTTTGGTCGAAACCGCGCTAGCGGCATTCCGTCGCGCCTCGCCGAAATGGGTCCTCGATCTCGGCACGGGCACCGGCTGCATTCTGATCTCGGTTCTGAGCGAATTTCCTGAAGCGGCGGGTATCGGCGTCGACAAGTCCGAACGCGCCGCCGCGGTCGCGCGGAAGAACGCGGAGCGGCTCGGCATGAATGGCCGGGCGCGATTTGTGGTCGGCGACTGGGCCTCTTCGCTCGACGGGCGCTTCGATCTGATTGTGTCTAATCCTCCCTACATCGTAAGAGAGAAAATCGGCCGTCTCGACGTGGAAGTGTCGGTACACGATCCGCATCTGGCGCTCGACGGCGGTATCGACGGGCTCGATGCCTATCGCCGTGTCGCCGAGGAATTGGCTCGGCTTCTCACCGAGGGTGGGATCGTCATCGTCGAACTGGGCGAGGGGCAGGAAAAAGACGTCGCGTCGATCATGCGCAAAGCGGGGCTGAAACCGGAAAAGGCTGCGCCCGATTTGGCTGGAATGCCGCGTGCCCTTGCGGCGCTCCGATAAAAACCTACTTGGAAATCAGAGAATGAGGGTTTAGGTTCAATCTCAATAGAGAACCGATGACGTGCCAGAGCGAACGATCCGCCGGCTGCGTGACTTCCCGGGAAGCTGGGCACGGTTCTAGACACATGTCGCACATCGTTGATCGTCTGAGCCTATGAGCTTCGAAGCGGGATGAGCGACAGAGGTTCGCAAACGGGGCCTGCGAATCTGACATGAATTCCGGCGACTTTTAGTGGGTCGTCACGTGCCGCCCGAGGGCGGCCGTTGGCTGCCACTCAAGGCCACCGGATTGTTGGGGCACGCTTACAGCAAAGATTTGAGACGCCATGAGGCCAGGTCAGCAGCATCAGCAGAAGCGTATGCGCGGTCGTAACAATAACAACAACCGCAAGGGTCCGAATCTGCTCTCCAGGAGCTACGAGTTCAACGGACCGGACGTGAAAATTCGCGGCACCGCCGCACATATCGCCGACAAATACGTGCAACTCGCCCGTGACGCGCAGTCGTCCGGCGATCCCGTCGCCGCGGAGAACTATCTCCAGCACGCCGAGCACTATTATCGCATCCTCGCCGCGGCCCAGCCGCAGTTCCAGACGCATCCCGGATTCGTCCGCGCTGACGACGAGTTGCGCGATGAGGATTACGAGGGCGAAGAAGGTGGCGACGGCGGCGAGGGCGGCCAGAACGGCTATCAGCCGATGCCGATGAACGCGCCGCAGCCTTACGCCAACGGACAGAACCAGCCGCGCGAAGGCCGTGAGAACGGCAACCGCGAGGGTCGCGAGAGCAACGGTTACCGCGAACAGCGCGAGCCGCGCGGCGACGATAATCGCGAGGGTGGCCAGAACCGCGAGGGTGGCCGAACCGCGAGGGTGGCAGCCGCGTGGCGAGTTCCGCGAAGGCGGCCGCCGTCGTGAGCGTCCGCGCCGTGACTTCGACCAGCGCCAGCCGACCAACGGCGAGGAGACAGGGTCCGCTCTGCCGGCCTTCATCACCGGCGGCCAGCCGGTGGTACCCGCAGCGCCGCAGGCCGACCAGACCGATCAGGTTGTTGCGGAAAGCGGTGCGCCATCCGACGAGCAGGGCGGTGAGGGCTATGGTCGTCGTCGTCGCCGTTACGGCCGTTACGGCCGCGGTGGTGCCGAGCAGGGCGATGCCCCGGCCCCCGAACCCGAGGTTGCTCCCGGCGAGTGATCGCCAGATAATGATTTAGTTAGAAGGCGCGGCAGATGATGCCGCGCCTTTTTCACGTCCAAGAGCGGCTGATGTTGCGTAGGCTCCTCATCAAACTCGCGGTCTTTCTCGCGATCTTCGCGGCGCCGGTCGCGACACTCGTCGTCTCCTATCGCGCCTTCGCGCATTTCGCGCGGGTCGAGACGCAGGAGCGGCGTGCCTGGGGCGGGGCCAACGCGATCAAGCATGCATTCGCGGCGTCAGAGACCTATACGCGCCTGAATCTCTTCTTCTCCGACGAGACGAGCCGACGGCTTGCGCTCGACTTCGGCGAATGGAACGAGCGGGGCGAGGCCTATTTCGCTCACGAGCCGGACATCCAGTCGGAGTCCTACAAGGACATGCGTAACAACATCTATGGAGTGGTCGGCGCGTTCTGGCTGAAGGACGGCTATGGCGTCACCGATTTCGAGACCCGGCTGAGGCTGGCGGGATATCTGGCGACGCGGGAGGAATTGTACTTCTACGCGGGGGACTGGCGCGTCCCGCAACTGCCGGAAACCATCGATGCCGACGCCGCGATCGCGACCATCGAAAAGGACGAGGCTGCGTTGCAGGCGAGTTCCCTCGCCTATCTCGACCAGCACCGCGACCAGATCGAGAAGGATCTCGGCCTGGTCAGTCGAGAAGCCGGACCGGATCTCCAGCCTTCATCGTTCCCGCAGTGACGACCTCGGCATAGATGCCGCAATCCATGTCGCCGCGATTGGCACGGATCGTTCCCATGATGTCGAGGTCGCGGACACCGCGTGCCGGATCGACATGGGTGGCGAGGCAGCGCTGGATCGTCTTCCGGACCCTGAACGTCGCCTGATCGCCGATCTGGAATGTGCGGCCGACCCAGGTCGCCTCCTCCCACGCCTGAAGCCCCGACAGGTGGACATTGCCGCGGAAGCGGATGGGATCGACCTCTGCGCCGACGATACGGCCGAGATCGGCGGCGCTTTCGAGATTGATGAAGGAGATGACCCGGTTCGGGACGTCCGAGAAGCTGTGCCCCGGCGTCGACAATATCTTCAGCGGCCCCCGCTGCTCTTCCGCCATGTAGTCGGCAAGGTAGGCTTCGATCGCGACTCGGCCCGCTTCGTCGTCGAGAACGGCCGTGATCGTGCCGTTCCCGCCCGAGATCGTCACCGTGCCGGCCGCTTCGTCGAATCTGGCCTGAAGCCGGGCGAGTTTCGGGTTCTTCATCCAGCAGAGGAACTTGATCTTCGGAAACCAGGACGGTGCGTTGGGCTCGAATCCCGATGGGCCGTTCTCGACCGCGTATTTGCGGTCTGCGGGAAGCGTCTCGCCGGGCAGAACGTCGACGCTTTGCAATGGGTCTGGTGATAGCCCCTTCACCGGATAGCGGTAGATTTCCTCGGCGTGCATGCTGGCCTTCCTGTCTCGGGGACACAAAATCATCCGAAGTGGTGGCGGGCAACCCTTGTGTGGCTGAACGGCAACACTACCTTCGGCAACAGCGGCGGCCTTTCGAGGCGCCGGAGATCGCGGGGCCGCAAGGTTCGCGATCGGGATCCATGCGACGCTGCCGGGCTTCGGGAAAGACGGTGGCGGGAGGGAGAACTAAATGAACGTTGAAAAATACACCGAGCGGGTGCGCGGCTTCCTGCAATCCGCCCAGGGACTCGCTCTCCGCGAGAACCACCAGCAATTTCTCCCCGAACACATTCTCAAGGTTCTCCTCGACGACCCCGAAGGGCTGGCCGCCGGTCTCATCGACCGCGCCGGAGGCCGTTCGCGCGAGGCGTTGGCGGAGACCGAAGCGGCGCTCAAGAAAGTGCCGAAGGTCGAGGGTGGTTCGGGGCAGATCTATCTGTCGCCGTCGACCGCGCGCGTCTTCCAGTCGGCGGAGTCCGCCGCTGAAAAGGCCGGTGATCAGTTCGTCACCGTCGAGCGGCTCCTGCTCGCGCTCGCTGTCGAGAAGGGCTCCGAGGCCGGCAAGGCTCTGGCCAAGGCCGGCGTGACGCCGCAGGCGCTGAACGCCGCGATCGAGGAACTGCGCAAGGGCCGCACCGCCGATTTCGGCGACGGCCGAGAACGCCTATGACGCGCTGAAGCGCTATTCCCGCGACCTGACCCAGGCGGCACGCGACGGCAAGATCGATCCTGTCATCGGCCGCGACGAGGAAATCCGCCGCACGATCCAGGTCCTGGCGCGTCGCACCAAGAACAATCCCGTCCTGATCGGCGAGCCGGGTGTCGGCAAAACCGCGATCGTCGAGGGGCTCGCCCAGCGCATCGTCAATGGCGACGTGCCGGAGAGCCTGAAGGACAAGCAACTCCTGGCGCTCGACATGGGCTCGCTGATCGCCGGCGCGAAATATCGCGGCGAGTTTGAGGAGCGCCTGAAGAGTGTCCTGAGCGAGGTTGAGTTCGGCCGCCGGCAGCATCATCCTGTTCATCGACGAGATGCACACCCTCGTCGGCGCTGGAAAGACCGACGGCGCGATGGATGCGTCCAACCTGCTGAAGCCCGCGCTCGCGCGCGGCGAGCTTCACTGCGTCGGCGCAACCACGCTGGATGAGTACCGGAAGTATGTCGAGAAGGACGCAGCACTTGCCCGTCGTTTCCAGGCCGTCTTCGTCGACGAGCCGACTGTCGAGGATACGATCTCGATCCTGCGCGGGTTGAAGGAGAAGTACGAGCAGCACCACCGCGTCCGCATTCTGGACTCGGCGCTGGTCGCGGCCGCCACGCTTTCGAACCGCTACATCACCGACCGCTTCCTGCCGGACAAGGCGATCGACCTCGTCGACGAGGCGTCGTCGCGCCTGCGCATGCAGGTCGATTCGAAGCCGGAAGAGCTCGATTCGGTCGACCGCGAGATCCTTCGCCTGAAGATCGAGGCGGAGGCGCTGAAGAAGGAAACCGATACGGCGTCGAAGGATCGGCTGCAGCGCCTGCAGAAGGAATTGGCCGCGCTCGAGGAGAAGTCGGCGGCAATCACCGCACGCTGGCAGTCCGAAAAGGCAAAACTTCGGTCTCGCCGCCGAGCTGAAGAAGAAGCTCGACGAGGCGCGGACCGAACTCGCCAATGCTCAGCGCAAGGGTGAGTACCAGCGGGCCGGCGAACTGACCTATGCCGTGATTCCGCAACTGGAGAAGCAGCTCTCCGAGACCGAAGAGGCTGAACAGCAGTCGCAGATGGAAGATGCGGTGACACCCGACATGATCGCGAGCGTCGTCTCGCGCTGGACAGGTGTGCCCGTCGACAAGATGCTCGAGGGCGAGCGCCAGAAGCTCCTCAAGATGGAGGAGGCGCTCAGCCATCGCGTTATCGGCCAGGAAGAGGCGGTGAAAGCCGTTTCGACCGCGGTGCGGCGTGCCCGGGCCGGCCTGCAGGACCCGAACCGGCCGATCGGCTCGTTCCTGTTCCTGGGTCCGACCGGTGTCGGCAAGACCGAGCTGACCAAGGCGCTGGCCGACTATTTGTTCGACGACGAGACCGCGATGGTCCGGCTCGATATGTCAGAATACATGGAGAAGCACTCCGTGAGCCGGCTGATCGGCGCGCCTCCCGGCTATGTCGGTTATGACGAGGGCGGCGCGTTGACCGAGGCCGTGCGGCGGCGACCGTATCAGGTCGTCCTGTTCGACGAGGTCGAGAAGGCGCATCCGGACGTCTTCAACGTTCTGCTTCAGGTGCTCGACGACGGACGGCTGACGGACGGGCAGGGGCGGACGGTCGATTTCCGCAACACCCTGATCGTGATGACGTCGAATCTCGGCTCTGAGTTCCTGGCCGATCCCCGCCAGCCGATGGGCTTCGCGGTGCCGGGACAGGAGGGCGACAAGGTGGTTTCCGACAAGGAGGCCTACGAGATGGTGATGGGTGCCGTCCGGGCTCATTTCCGGCCGGAGTTCATCAACCGCATCGACGAGATCGTCGTCTTCCACCGGCTGAAGCGGGAGCAGATGGGCGCAATCGTCGACATTCAGCTGGCGCGGCTGCAGAAGCTGCTTGACGATCGAAAGATCACGCTTGAGCTCGACCCGTCCGCACGGGCTTGGCTGGCCGAGAAGGGTTATGAGCCAGCATATGGCGCGCGGCCGCTGAAGCGGGTGATTCAGAAGAACGTCCAGGACGGGCTGGCGGAGGCGATTCTCGCCGGTGAAATCCACGATGGATCGACGGTCAGGATCACGGCCGGGCCGAACGGACTGCGCATCGGTGACCGCGAAGTCGGTGCCGCGGCCTGAGCGCACACATGAAAAGGGCGGCTTCTAGGCCGCCCTTTTTCTTGTCGTTACGCCGCGGCGGGACCGGGATCGTCGTCCTCCGGCGGGCGGCCAGATCCTGGGCGCCGTACGCGCTCGTTGAGATAGGCGACCGTGCCCGCCGTTAGGCGCCCGGCCGTCTCGGGCTCGGGGGCGACCTGTTCGATCGTCAGTTCCTCGAAACGTCCGTCGCCGAGATCGACGCGCGTGCTCTGTCCCTCCTGCAGGCCGAGCAAAGCGAGGCCGCGCGGCGTTGAGATCGACAGGGTCCTGTCCTCCATTGTCGCCGTGAATCAGGACGCGCGTTTCGGCGGCGCCTTCATCCACCCGGAACACCACCCGGCTGTTGAGCGTCACCGTGCGCGGCCGGATATCGTCGCGGAAGACGATCTCGGCCGCGTTCAGCTTGCGGCGCAGCATCGCGGTCAGCGGATCGGGGCGCGCCGCGCGCCGTTCCAGCATGACTTCGAGAAGGGCGTAGTCCTTGGTCGTGAGCTGAATGCGGATCGACACGGCGCCTCCTTAGGCCGCACTGGCGGCCGGCGGCTCGACGCTCAGCTGATGCGCTTTCCCGTCGCGCGCGGTCCAGGCGATCGATTGACCCTCGGCAAGGCCGATCAGTGCCGCGCCGATCGGCGTCATGATCGAAATACGACCCTCGGCGATGTCGGCCCTGCCCGGATAGACGAGTTCGACCCTCCGTTCGGGGGCGTCCTCGGCGCGGAACAGCACGGACGAGCCCATGCGCACGATATGCGGCGGCGCTGCATGGTCGGAGACGAGTTTGGCGCGCTCGAGTTCGGTCAGAAGTTCCTCGGCGACGACCGGCAGGCGATCGAGCGCTCCGGTGGCGAGACGCGTCAGGCTCGCATGGTCGGTTTCGCCGATAACGATCTTCGGCAGATGGTTTCTGGGCACGAATGCACCTCCTCAGCGGCCCGCAGCTTTGCAAAGCGGGCCGGCCGCTCACGCGGCGTGTGCAATTGTCGGGAGATGCGCCCTGTGACGGACGATTTTGAATCTGGTTAGAAAACGATCGAAATCGGTCGGATCCCCTCGGCTCGTGGGCGCAGGGGTCGACCCGGGGGCTAAATTCCCGCGATCGGACTGGTCCGGCGGAAATGCGAGCAGCGATGGGGCACGGCGTCGATCATGCCCTGAAGCATGCCGCCTTCCGCGGCATTGTCAATCTTGCATGGCAGGAGAAGTCCTCCCATGTGCCAGCGCAAAGGACGAAATAGATGGCGGAAAGTGCAGCACCCGAAGCGCCGCCGGTCGGCGAGGACGACATCAGGCATCTCGTCCATACGTTCTATGGCCGCGTCCGCGAGGACAATCTGATCGGTCCGGTGTTCAACGAAAAAGTCGAGGACTGGGATCACCACCTCGCGACGCTCTGCGATTTTTGGTCTTCGCTGACCCTGCGCTCCGGTCGCTATCAGGGGCGTCCGATGCGGGCGCATCTGCTTCTGCCGATCGAGGGGCAGCATTTTGACCGCTGGCTCGATTTGTTCGAAGCAACGGCACGGGAGGTTCTTCCGGCTGAAGCGTCGCCGGTCTTCATCCAGCGTGCCCGTCAGATCGCCGATAGCTTCGAGTTCGGAGTCGCGACACAGCAAGGGCGGTTGGCACGGCCGCGGCATGTGAACCGCGCCTAGTCTTCAGCCCCTATCCTCGCCATTTCCTTCTCCGCCCATTCGCGACCCGGCTCGCCGCCCCAGAGGAGCCAGGCGATATAGCCGGCGGAGGGGCGTTCCCGGTTCGCCCAGTCCTTGCCCTTCTTGTCGACCTCGTGGCGGGCGAAATAGCTTCGGATCTTCTTGAGATTGGCGAGATCAACCGGTTCGCGCGCGGCGAGGCCCCTGGCGCGTTCGACTCCGACTTCGGTGCCGCCGCGCCCGTGCTGCTCGCGCAGTTCGAGGCCGCGTCTGGCTTCTTTTGCGACGGACGCAGGAGGGGTGACGGGTTTGACGAGCTTTCCGGCCATCGCGTCGATTCTCCGAATTCAGGTTCGGGATATACGACGGTTAAGTCTGGCCGGATGTTCCGTCAGCCGCCTTCCTTGTTGACGGTCAGCAGGGCCGAGCCCGCCGTCGCCGGGCGGCCGATCAGGGTATCGATCCGCTCGCGCTCGCGCTGGAATTCAGCAAGCGCCGGACCTTCCAGCTCCTTGCCACGCGGCACCTTGATGCGCATCGGGTTCACGAAGCGGCCGTTGACCAGGACTTCGTAATGGCAGTGCGGGCCGGTCGAGAGACCGGTCGAGCCGACATAGCCGATGAGCTGGCCCTGGCGGACTCGGGTGCCTTCCTTGATGCCCTTGGCGAAGCCGGACATGTGGCCGTAGGCGGTCTCGTAGCCGTTGGCGTGCTGGATCTTCACCTGGTTGCCGTAGCCGCCGGACTTTTTCGCGTATTCGACGACGCCATTGCCGGCGGCGTAGATCGGCGTGCCGCGCGGGGCGGCCCAGTCGACACCGGTATGCATCTTCGAATAGCCGAGAATCGGGTGGCGACGCAGACCGAAGCCCGAGCGCATGACCGCGTTGGTGACAGGCTTGCGGACGAGGAATTTGCGGGCCGAGCGGCCATCCTCGTCGAAGTAGTCAAAGCCGCCGTCGTCCGGTAGCTGGTAGCGGTAATAGCGGCGCGTCTCTCCACCCGAGATTAGCGAAGAATAGATCACCTCCGGAGTGCCGTCGACCTGACCGCTCTCGTCCGAGGCGAACACGACCTCGAAGCTGTCACCGTTCTGCACCTTGCGCTGGAAGTCGGCATCGTAGCCGAACACGC
>CAVZVY010000006.1:0-817500 GCA_963778835.1 uncultured Alphaproteobacteria bacterium | reverse complement strand
TGGGGGTAGAGCACTGGATGGGCTAGGGGGTCTTACCGATCTACCAAACCTAACCAAACTCCGAATACCAGGATGACTTGTACGGGAGACACACGGCGGGTGCTAACGTCCGTCGTGGAGAGGGAAACAACCCTGACCAACAGCTAAGGCCCCCAAGTCATGGCTAAGTGTGAAAGGATGTGAGGATCCCAAAACAACCAGGAGGTTGGCTTAGAAGCAGCCATCCTTTAAAGAAAGCGTAACAGCTCACTGGTCTAAATAAGGGTTCTTGCGCCGAAAATGTAACGGGGCTCAAGCCATGCGCCGAAGCTTTGGATTACAGTAGCAATACTGTAGTGGTAGCGGAGCGTTCTGTAAGTCTGCGAAGGCGGACCCGTGAGGGCTGCTGGAGATATCAGAAGTGCGAATGCTGACATGAGTAACGATCAGGGGTGTGAAAGACACCCCCGCCGAAAGTCCAAGGGTTCCTACGTAAAGCTAATCTGCGTAGGGTTAGCCGGCTCCTAAGGCGAGGCCGAAAGGCGTAGTCGATGGGAATGGGGTTAATATTCCCCAGCCAGTTGGTAGTGACGAATCTCGTAAGTTGTTCGGCCTTATTGGATTGGCCGGGCCTCGAAGAGGTTCCAGGAAATAGCTCCAACATCAGACCGTACCCGAAACCGACACAGGTGGACTGGTAGAGTATACCAAGGCGTTTGAGAGAACTACACTGAAGGAACTCGGCAATTTACCTCCGTAACTTCGGGATAAGGAGGCCTTCTGCTCGGGCAACCGGTCAGAAGGGGCACAAACCAGGGGGTAGCGACTGTTTACCTAAAACACAGGGCTCTGCGAAATCGTAAGATGACGTATAGGGTCTGACGCCTGCCCGGTGCCGGAAGGTTAAGAGGAGAGGTGCAAGCTTTGAATCGAAGCCCCGGTAAACGGCGGCCGTAACTATAACGGTCCTAAGGTAGCGAAATTCCTTGTCGGGTAAGTTCCGACCTGCACGAATGGCGTAACGACTTCCCCGCTGTCTCCAGTGTAAACTCAGTGAAATTGAATTCCCCGTGAAGATGCGGGGTTCCTGCGGTCAGACGGAAAGACCCCGTGCACCTTTACTGTAGCTTTGCGCTGGCGTTTGTGTTGGCATGTGTAGGATAGGTGGTAGGCTTTGAAGTTGCGGCGCCAGCCGTGATGGAGCCATCCTTGAAATACCACCCTTGTAAATACGAACGTCTAACCGCGAGCCGTTATCCGGCTCCGGGACCGCGCATGGTAGGCAGTTTGACTGGGGCGGTCGCCTCCCAAAGAGTAACGGAGGCGCGCGATGGTAGGCTCAGAGCGGTCGGAAATCGCTCGTTGAGTGCAATGGCATAAGCCTGCCTGACTGCGAGACTGACAAGTCGAGCAGAGACGAAAGTCGGTCATAGTGATCCGGTGGTCCCGCGTGGAAGGGCCATCGCTCAACGAATAAAAGGTACGCCGGGGATAACAGGCTGATGATTCCCAAGAGTCCATATCGACGGAATCGTTTGGCACCTCGATGTCGGCTCATCACATCCTGGGGCTGAAGTAGGTCCCAAGGGTTCGGCTGTTCGCCGATTAAAGTGGTACGTGAGCTGGGTTCAGAACGTCGTGAGACAGTTCGGTCCCTATCTGCCGTGGGTGTAGGAAGCTTGAGAGGATTTGCCCCTAGTACGAGAGGACCGGGGTGAACGTACCTCTGGTGGACCTGTTGTGGCGCCAGCCGCATTGCAGGGTAGCTATGTACGGACGGGATAACCGCTGAAAGCATCTAAGCGGGAAACCCACCTCAAAACGAGGCTTCCCTTGAGAGCCGTGGAAGACGACCACGTTGATAGGCCGGGTGTGGAAGTGTGGTGACACATGAAGCTTACCGGTACTAATTGCTCGATTGGCTTGATTGCTCTCATTACCGATGTCCGTTCGGTCAGCAATCATAAGAGACCTAAAACTTGCTTCAGCTTTGTCCCTCCGGGTTATTCCGAGAGGATTTCGCTGACGCATTCAGCTTGCTTCAACTGTTCTTTGCCGGCCTGGTGGCTTTGCGAGGAGAAAAAACCCGATCCCATCCCGAACTCGGCCGTTAAGCTCCTCTGCGCCAATGGTACTTTGTCTTAAGGCACGGGAGAGTAGGTCGTTGCCAGGCCTGCAAAGCACAGTCGCTCTTCATGATGTAAGCGCTTCCCGGGAAGCGTCCGGTGCCTTCGGGCATCGCCAGCCAAGCATTCCTCGATTGACGCGGGATGGAGCAGCCCGGTAGCTCGTCAGGCTCATAACCTGAAGGTCACAGGTTCAAATCCTGTTCCCGCAACCAAAATCAAAGCCGCCCTTCGGGGCGGCTTTTTTGTTTCGTCGGCGCTTCGGGGAAGGGGGCTGGCCGGTACGGCTTTTTCAAACCGCACCGGCCGTGCGAGCTAAGGGGTAGTCTGGGCCGCTCGCAATCATAGATTGCGCTTCAGCGATTAACGAATTCTGAATCAAGCACTTCCGCCCGACCCAGAGCGGTGCAACCTGCTGTCGTTTTTCGGCGTTAGTGTGCCGAGAAATGGAGGAGCTCCGATGACCAAGGATGAACTCAAGGCCGATCTCGACGCTCTTACTCCCGGTGGGCACTTCGGCATCAGCTACGACCTCTTCGCCGAGATATTTCCGCCCGGCCTGGAAGATGACGCAGTCAGGGGTCATGCGAAGCTTGGCAGTTGAAAGTCATTGCGAGATCGGGATCGGCAACGTGCCCGGAGAGCATAAGATCTATTTCACAAAGCAGGCTGCTCCGGTCCAAGAAGGTCACCGCTGGGCTCCGCGGTTCTCGGTCGATTGATCGTGCCCGTGAGATAAATGTTAGGGCTGGGCTGGTCGTTGCGGCTGATCTCGATGTAGCCGCTCTTAGCGCCCGGGTTCCCAGTCCTTCGGCGCCATTTCGAAGCCCGAAAACTCGAAGGCCGGCGCAACCGTGCAGCCGACGAGTGTCCATTCGCCGGTGCTTTCGGCTGCTTGCCAGACGCCGGCGGGCACCACGATTTGGGGATGCTGTCCAGCGAGGATGTCAGCCCCAAGCGTTAGAGTCCGAGAGACCACGCCATCGTCGGACAGCGAGAGGTTGAGCGGCGCTCCATCGTAGAAATGCCAGACCTCGGCGGCGTCGACGCGATGCCAGTGCGATCTCTCCCCGGCCTGCAGCAGATAATAGATGGCGGTCGAGGCCGCGCGTTCGCCCGGCTTCGTTTCGTCGCGGAAGGTCTCGGCGAAGTGTCCGCCTTCGGGATGCGGAGCGAGTTTCAGTGCGGCGATGAGGCCGGATGCGGTGGATAAGGACATGGCGGGCGAAGGATACTGCAAAGTTTAGGTAATCGCAGAACCGGCGCTTAATCGCGCACTGGCACCGTAGTCCCCCTGAGAAGGAACGGGGGAAGTACATATGCCAGCCGATCCACGGCCGTTCGCGCTCGCGAGCGACGAGGCGAGTCGCCTCAAGGCACTTGAAGATTACGCAGTCTTCGATACGCCTCCCGAACAGGATTTCGACCATCTCGCGGCGCTTGCCGCGCGCATCTTCTCAACGCCCGTTGCGGTCATCGCGCTCGTCGCTGGTGAGCGCCAGGTTTTCAAGGCGGGCGTCGGAACCGAGATGGGGGAGGGGGGGCGTTCCGGTTCGCTGTGCCTCGAAACCCTGGCAGGTCCAGATATATTCTGCGTAGCTGACGCGAGGCAGGATTCGCACTTCGCGACTGATCCTTTCGTCATGGAAGGAGCGCGGTTCTTCGCCGGCGCGCCCCTGGTCACGCCGACGGGTCATGCCATCGGTGCGCTGTGCGTGATCGATACCAAGCCGCGTCCGGAGTTCACCGGCGAACAGGCCAATACGCTGCGTGAGCTCGCCGGACTGGTCATGGACCGCCTCGAGGTCCGCCGGCTCGGCCACAACCGCAACGAGACGCACGCTCCTTTCCAGAACATCGCGGCGACGTCGCCCGACGGCATCGTCTGCGCCAATGCAAGGGGCGCGATCACGTTCTGGAATGCGGCCGCGGAACGGATCTTCGGCTACACCGCCGCCGAGGTCATGGGCCGCAACCTCCATATCATCCTCGGCGAGAATTGCCGTAAGGGCGATCGCGAGACCCTCGCGCGTCTGATGGACGAGGCAATGCCCGGCCTGATCGGCGAGACGGCGGCGTTCAGCGGCCAGCGCAGGAACGGCACGGAATTGCCGATCGAGGTGTCGCTCTCATGCTGGATCGATAGCCACCAGCAGAGCTTCGGCGCGATCATCCGCGACGTATCGGACAGGCGGGACAACGAAGCGCGGCTGCTGCGCCTGGCGAACCACGACGCGCTGACCGATCTGCCGAACCGCGGCGCGCTTTGGGCGCATCTCGACGATGTGCTTGCGGCCGAGGAGCCGTTGACGCTGCTCATGCTCGATCTCGACGGCTTCAAGGAAGTGAACGACGACCGCGGACATATGTGGGGCGACCGCGTTCTGCAGGTCGTGGCGCGGCAAATCCTCGATCTTGCCGGCGACGGAGATATGGTGGCGCGGCTCGGCGGCGACGAATTCGCGGTCGTCCTGCGCGGCGTCGGCGACCCGCTCGTCGCGAGCCACCTCGGCGAGCGGCTGATCCAGCATTTCAACAAGCCTGTCTGGGTCGACGGCCAGAAGGTCAATCTCGGCCTGTCGATCGGCATCGCGATCGCACCGGCGCACGGCTCGACGCCGGAAGAGCTGATGACGAATGTCGACCTCGCGCTCTATCGCGCGAAAGACGAGGGCCGCAGCCGTCAGCATTTGTTTGCTCCGCCCATGCGCCAGGCGGCGAACGCCCGCAGCGCCTTCGAGGTAGAGCTGACTTCTGCGCACGAGCGTGGCGAGTTCGAGCTGTTCTATCAGCCACAGGTTCGCCTGAACGACAGCTCGATGATCGGCGCCGAGGCGCTGCTGCGCTGGCGCCATCCAGAACGCGGGCTGATGACGCCGCCTAGCTTCATCAGCGTGCTCGACACGATGCCGATCGCGGCCGATGTCGGCGAATGGGTTATCCGCTCGGCCTGCGGTCAGGCCGCGGCCTGGCGAGAGGCGGGTGTGTATGACTTCAAGGTCGCGGTGAACCTGTTTGGTGCGCAGTTTCGTCGCGGCGATCTTTGTGAAGTCGTCGAGAGTGCGCTGTCGGAGGCGCGGCTGCCGGCGGGCGCGCTCGAGCTCGAGATCACCGAGACGATGATCCTGCGCCACGAACGGGCGATGCTGAAGCAGCTGAAGGATCTTCAGCGGATCGGCGTCGGCGTGGCGTTCGACGATTACGGCACCGGCTTCGCCTCGCTCAGCCAGATCCAGCTCTTCCCGCTCACCAAGCTGAAGATCGACCGTAGCTTCGTGCGCGAGATGTGCTGTGACTCGGACAATGCGGCCGTGGTGAAGGCGATCCTGCATCTCGGCAAGAATTTCGGCGTGAAGGTCATCGCCGAAGGCATCGAATTGGTGCAGCAGCACGAGGTGCTGGTCGAAAACGGCTGCAGTGAGGGGCAGGGCTTCCTCTACGGCCGCGCGATGTCCAGCATGGATTTCGAGGGCAAGCTGCTCGAATGGCGGCACGTCGCCTGAGATAGAAACGCGGGGTCGATGCGAACACCGGCCCCGCTCCAATTACATTTATAGGGAAGAGTTAGTGCTGGCCGCCCTTGCGGCCTGCCTCCGACGCGCGCTCGCGGTCGTTGGCGAAGTTGCCCTGGCTCTGCTGGCCGCCCTTGCGCCCGGCTTCAGATGCCCGTTCACGGTCGTTGGCGAAATTGCCGCCTGATTCCGATCCGCCCTTCGACGCGATCTCGCGCTGCTTGTCGGGGTCCATCGACGCGAAGCCGCGATTGGACGTGTTCTGGTTCTGAGCCATGTCTACTGCCTCCTGTGGGAGATTTGAGCACGGCCTACCGTTGTCCGCACCCAAGATAAAAACGGGCGAGGTGTCGGTTCGTTCCTTTATGTATATTTATACGTTCGATGTATTGATCGTTTCAGCAAAGTAAGCGAAGCGAGCAATACTCATTTTGAGTTTTGTTTGACGTGGTCGAGGCCAAGTTTACGAGAGCGGGCCGTTTTTGAGGAAATCCGGTGGCACGCGGTCGATATCCTGGAAAAGCTCGATGAGAGCTCGCGCCCCGAACTCGGCGGCTGCCTCTCCCTTTTCGGCGGTCGCGGCAGCGGCGTTGCCAAGCGCCCCTTCCGGATTTAGGTCCTGAGCGAGCCAGCCGAAGCCGGCAGGACGAGATGCCCGGAGATGGCGGTAGTCCTTCTCTATCGCGATCGAGGCGGGCACGAAGTTCTTCAGACTGTCTCTGCGGACGAGATTCGGGTGGAAGGCGAGCATCAGCGAGGTCTCGATCTCTCCACCATGGACTCCGTGGGCAATCTCCTCAGCGGTGAACAGGCCGTCGGGATAGCCGAAGCGTGCCCATGCCGTCGTCACCGCGAGCATTCCGTGCCGGACGCGGAGATCGCGCGCGACAATGTCGATCAGTGCGTTGTTGCCGCCGTGCGAGGAGACGAGGACGAGTTTCCTGATGCCGGCGCGGGCAAGGCTGTCGCCGATCTCGTTCCAGGATCGCATCGCAGTTTCGGCGCTTAACGTAAGCGTGCCGGGGAACGCGACGTGTTCGGGGGACAGACCCACGCTTTGCGTCGGCAGGATCGTCACCGGCAGATCGGCAGGCAGGATCGCGCGGGTGTGGGCGAGATAGCCTTCCATGATGTCGACATCCGTCGACAGCGGCAGATGTGGGCCGTGCTGCTCGACGGCCGCGACCGGAAGAACCGCGATCCAGGACGATGTGTCGGCCGCATGGATCTCCGGCCAGGTCATGTCCGACCAGATGGGCTTCGGAAGGCTCAAGCGGCTGCCTCCAGGCTGCCGGCGCGTGCGAGCACCAGATCGAGCGCCTGCAGCGTCATCGAGAGCGGCATGTAAGGGCAGGCCGGGTGGCGCAGGGCGGCGGGCTCTTCGGCGATCACTTGCTCGGGCAAAAGCGGGACATGCATGAAGGTCGCGGTGACGTCAGCGTCGCTCGTCTTCGCGGCGTGAAGCGCGAGATAAAGCAGCTGATTGCAAAGGTGGGTGCCGCAATCCTCCGACACCGAGGCGGGAACGCCGGCGGCGTTCAGCGCGGCGACGGTGCCGTCGAGGTCCGGCCAGGTCGCGATGTAGCTTTCCGGGCCGGACGAATGGACAGGAAGGTCGCGAATCTTGGTGCCCGTGCTGTCCGGCACGTTGAAGTCCCGGCGATTGGTCGCGATCTTCTCCAGGCACAGCCGGTTCCGGCCGGCGGCCTGACCGCAGAGCAGCAGGCGGTCGGGATCGAAGCGACGTACCGCTTCGTCGAGCAGAGGGCCGGCGCGCTCGGTGTCCACCGGCAGGATCAGCATTTCGGCTTCTACGCCCGGGGCAGCCGCGCCGTGCTTTTCGAAGGCGCGCACCAAGATTTCGGAAGCATTGCTGCCGCCGTCGAACGGGCCGAAACCGGTGATCAGGACCTTCATGATCTCTCGAATAGGCACGGAGGGGGCCGCGCACAAGCGGCCGGCGTTCGAAGCTTCATCCGATCTGTTCTGTTTCGGGACGCAGCGTTAACGCGGATTATGGACTGAAACCGGTTTCGCGAAGCCGATCGCCGACGCCGACCCGCCTTTCCGCTACGGACCGCATCGGGAACACCGCCCGATCAGCGATTCGTGCGCGGTCCGTTCCCGCTCCGCTCCAATGGTTAACCGCCGAGTGTCAGTCGACGATGTCCGTCTGCGT
Source organism: uncultured Alphaproteobacteria bacterium (assembly GCA_963778835.1). GTDB lineage: Bacteria > Pseudomonadota > Alphaproteobacteria > Rhizobiales > Methylopilaceae > Flaviflagellibacter. Next base: position 809,704 of record CAVZVY010000006.1, on the reverse strand, counting down.
TTTCGGCGCGCGTTCGCGGAGCAGGAGATAGAGGCCGGCGCCGATGACGACCGCCGCGCCGGCCAATGTCCAGATATCCGGCACGTCCGAGAAAACCAGCCAGCCGGTGATCGTCATGAAGACGAGCTCGCAATAGACGAAGGGCGCGAGGATGGGTGCCGGGGCACGGCCGTGGGCGAGGATGAGAAGATAGTGCCCGAACGCGCCGAGGCCGCCGGTCAGAATGTGAAGCACCCAAATCCAAGGGCTTTCCGGCCAGTGCCAGACGAAAGGCATGACCGGAGCCAGTGCCAGCGCGCCGAACAGGCCGGTGATGGCGATCGAGGTCTTGGCGCTGTCGTAGGCCGAAACGAAGCGTGTCGCCACGTTGTAGAACGCGCCGCAGATCGCATTGGCGAACGCGAGCAGATAGGCGAACTCGAATGTTCCGACGCCGGGCCGTGTCACCAGCAGCACGCCAAGGAAGCCGACGCCGATCGCGATCGTCCGCTTCATTCCAATCCATTCGCCAAGGATCGGTCCGGCAAGCAGGGCGACCAGGAGCGGGGTGGTGAAGGTGATCGTGATCGCCTGATCCAGTTGCAGCGTCTGCAGCGCCGAGAAATTGAACACGGTCGTGCCGGCCAGCAGAACCGAGCGGACGAACTGCATGGCAGGCTTGTTCGTCCGCCAGACGCCTGGCGCCCGCCACGGGTTCAGCAGGATGCCGATGAAGACGACGTGGAAGACATAACGGAGCCACGCGACCTGCAGCGGGCTCTCATAGGACGACAGATATTTCGCCGTCGTGTCGAGCACCGAGAAAGTGGCGACCGCACCGAACATCAGCCCGATGGCGACCATCCTGAGCCGTCGAGCGGCCTGGGCGTCGTCAACAAGCAGGCGGTCGAGCGGCAAAGCCACTTTTGGTTCCTCGCAGGAGGGGATCGGAAAGGGGGCTAGGAATGAACCCGCAAGGCCGGCTTGTCGAGGGCGGAATCCCCTCTAAGCACTATGGAAATCTGCCGTGCGGTTTCTGCGTAGCTAACGGATGTCCGGAATGTTTCGGGGCGAGGAAACGGCTCGGCGACAGCGACGTCCTCGACGACGCGTCCTGGCCGCGCGCTCATCACGACCACGCGGTTCGACAGGTAGACCGCCTCGAACACCGAATGAGTGACGAAGACGATCGTGCAGCGAAGCCGTTCGCGGATCGCCAGGAGTTCGTCGTTGAGCCGGAAGCGTGTCATCTCGTCGAGCGCAGCGAACGGTTCGTCGAGGAGAAGGACTTCGGGATTTGAGACGAGCGCGCGGGCGAGCGAGACGCGCATCTTCATGCCGCCGCTAAGCTCATCGGGTCGAGCCTTGGCGAAATCGGCGAGGCCAACCAGATCGAGCGCCGAATGGACCCGGTCGTTCGCATCCGATCGCGAAACCCCTCGAAGCCTGAGCGGCAGCCGGACATTGGCGAAGGCGCTCGCCCAGGGCATGAGCGTCGGCTCCTGGAAGACGAAGCCGATCTCGGGGCGCACACCGCTCCAGTCGACCCGGCCCGACGACGGCTGGTCGAGACCCGCGATCAGCCGCAGGACCGTGGATTTTCCGCAGCCGGACGGGCCGATCAAAGTCACCACGTCCTCGCGTTTGATCGAGAGGTCGAAGCCATCGAGGGCGGAGACGCCGTTCGGGAAGCGTTTGGAAAGATTTGAAAGGCGCAGGCGCGGCATGGCGCGCACGCTCTGCGGAAGGGCGGGCGCGGTCAAGGGGAACAATGGACGGGAGTGCGCCCGTCCATCGCTCGTTCACTCAGACGCTACCAGTAACGGCGCCAGAAGCAGCCGCGGCGGAGTTCGCCCCAGCGATTGCGGTACCAACCACAGACTCTGCGTCGGCGGTAGCCTCCGCCATAGTAGCCTCCGCCATAGTAACGGCGGCGATAGCGGCGACGCCCATAGCCGTACCAGCGGCGCCCGCGACGCCGACCTCTCCGGTAGCCTCTGCGATAGCCGCGACGGTAGCCCCGGCGTCCGCCGCGCCCACGATACTGCGCCTCCTGCAGCTCGTCGTCGCCGTCCACGTCCGCGTCGGGCGGGACCGCCTGAGCTGCGGCGCCGCTCAGAGCGGCGGAAGCTGGCTTCGGCAGTGTGGCGAGTGCAGCGGTGCCGGCTGCTCCCAGCAGTCCCGCCAAGAACACACGTCTGTCCATGAACGCGTCTCCTCCCTGTTGTCTTTGTTGAAAGACAAGCGCTTACGGACGCTTCGGGTTCCACGTGACGGAGCCGTAAATCAGGTGTGTTTTGAATTGATGCAGCTTATGGAGGAGATCGATGCGCGCTCTCACCTAAATACGTATACCGCCTTAGTAGGCGAACCTTGCCCAGCTGTGCAGGATAACCGCTTGTCGCGCGGGCGGCGCGGCGAGAGGCTCTCAATGAGTGACGTGTTGGTCAAATACGCGGAAAGCATCGTCCGCCTTGTCGAAGCGCGCGACGGAGAGATGCCGCTTGACCCGCTGGCCGCGCTCTATGCTTCCGAGGTCGGCTCGCTTTCGGAATTCCATCTTGGTCTCGGCTTCGGCATCGCGGAACAATGGCTGGAGTTCAAGGACGGACACGTGCGTTCGCTGCGACAGGGCGGGCAACGTCGGCCAAAGCCTTGGCGGGCGGCCTGCTGAAGCGCATTCTGTGGCGGACTGACCAAAATCCCCGCCTATGATCCATTACACGAAGCGTCTCCACGTCCTGGCGATCAGCCTTTCGACCCTTGCCGGCTATGTCGACGCGCTCGGCTTCCTGAAGCTCGGCGGTTTCTTCGTCTCGTTCATGAGCGGCAATTCAACCCGGATGTCGGTCGGGCTTCTGGAGCATGCCTCCGACGCAGCGGTGGCCGGGGCGCTCATTTCGACCTTTGTGACGGGCGTGGTGTTCGGTTCGTTCGTCAGCCATGCCGCGGGCAGGCATCGCCGTCCGGCGGTGCTCGGGATAGTCGCGCTGCTCCTCGGCTGCGGGGCGATGCTCGACCATCTGGCGCCGGCCTATCTCACCGTCGGAGCGGTGGTGCTGGCGATGGGCGCGGAAAACGCTGTCTTTCAGCGCGACGGCGAGGTCTCGATCGGACTGACCTACATGACCGGCACGCTGGTTAAGTTCGGCCAGCGGCTGACCGGCGCATTTCTGGGCGGCAACCGCTTGGCGTGGCTGCCTTATCTGCTGCTCTGGGTGGGACTGATCTCCGGCGCGGCGGCCGGAGCTGCGGTCTATCCGCTCTACGGCTTCGCCGCGTTGTGGTTCGCGGCCGGAGCCGCAGCGGTGCTGGCCGTGGTGACGGTGTTCCTTCATGTGGAGGATTGAAAGTCCGTCATGCTCCGGCTCGACCGGAGCATCCATGTCGACGGGAGATGGGCCCTCCGGTCGAGCCGGAGGACGACGGTGTGTAAGTGCGGGGCCACGCGTCGTGGCCCCGCGATTAAGCTCAGTTCAGCGCCTTGTTGCTTTCCTTCACCGCTTCCTCGGCGACATACACCTGGCCGCCCATGGCCATGAACCTTTCGCTCATTTCCGCCATGCCGAACTCGGCCTTGGCCAGATCCATCTGGGGGTCGTTCAGCGAGGCCGCGTAGTCGCGGACGTCCTGCGTGATCTTCATCGAGCAGAACTTCGGCCCGCACATCGAGCAGAAGTGCGCGACCTTGTGGGCGTCCTTGGGCAGCGTCTCGTCGTGGAAGTCGCGCGCGGTGGTCGGGTCGAGGCCGATATTGAACTGGTCTTCCCAGCGGAAATCGAACCGGGCCTTCGATAGCGCATCGTCGCGGAGCTGCGCCGCCGGGTGGCCTTTGGCGAGGTCGGCGGCGTGGGCGGCGATCTTGTAGGTGATGACACCAGTCTTCACGTCGTTCTTGTCAGGCAGGCCGAGATGCTCCTTCGGCGTGACGTAGCAGAGCATGGCGCAGCCGAACCAGCCGATCATCGCGGCGCCGATACCCGAGGTGATGTGGTCGTAGCCCGGCGCGATGTCGGTCGTGAGCGGTCCGAGCGTGTAGAAGGGGGCTTCGCCGCATTCCTTGAGCTGCTTGTCCATGTTGATCTTGATCTTGTGCATCGGCACATGGCCGGGGCCTTCGATCATGACCTGGCAGCCCTTCTTCCAGGCGATCTGCGTCAGGTCTCCGAGCGTCTCGAGCTCAGCGAACTGGGCGCGGTCATTGGCGTCGTAGATCGAGCCGGGACGCAGGCCGTCGCCGAGCGAGAACGAGACGTCGTAGCGGCGCATCAGGTCGCAGATCTCGTCGAAGCGCTCGTAGAGGAAGCTCTCCTTGTGATGGGCGAGGCACCACTTGGCCATGATCGAGCCGCCGCGCGAGACGATGCCGGTCATGCGGTTGGCGGTCAGCGGCACGTAGGGCAGGCGGACGCCCGCATGGATGGTGAAGTAGTCGACACCCTGCTCGCACTGCTCGATGAGCGTGTCCTTGTAGACCTCCCAGTCGAGCTTGACCGGGTCGCCGCCGACCTTCTCCAGCGCCTGATAGATCGGCACGGTACCGACCGGGACCGGCGAATTGCGGATGATCCAGTCGCGGGTGTTGTGGATGTTCCTGCCGGTCGACAGGTCCATGATCGTGTCGGCGCCCCAGCGGATCGCCCAGACGAGCTTCTCGACTTCCTCGGCCACCGACGACGAGACGGCGGAGTTGCCGATATTGGCGTTGATCTTCACGAGGAAATTACGGCCGATGATCATCGGCTCGAGTTCGGCGTGGTTGATGTTCGAGGGGATGATGGCGCGGCCGCGGGCGATCTCGTCGCGGACGAATTCCGGCGTGATGTGCTCGGGCAGCGAGGCGCCGAAGCTTTCGCCGTCGGCTAGCGCGGAAGCCGCGCGTTCCAGCACCTCCTTGCGGCCGAGATTCTCGCGCTCGGCGACGTAGATCATCTCCTTGGTGATGATCCCGGCGCGGGCGAATTCGTATTGCGTGATCGGGGCATCGCCGATGCCGCGCAGAGGCTGGTGGGCGATCGGAAAGGCCTGAGCGAGGTGGCTGCCGGAGACGTTGCCGTTGTCCTCCGGCTTGATGATGCGGCCGTCATAGCTTTCGACGCCGCCGCGCTCCCTGACCCATTCGACGCGCCGACGCGGCAGGCCGGCTTCAAGGTCGACCTTGTAGTCGGGATCAGTATAGGGGCCGGATGTGTCGTAGACGCGGAGCTTCGGCTCGTCGGGCGAGGTGAGCGTAATCTCGCGGAGCGGCACCTTCACGTCGGAGGCGTGGGCGCTCGTCACATAGATCTTCTCGGACGCAGGCATCGGCCCGGTTGTGACACCGGCCTCGATGAAGTCGTTTGGAGAGAATGGTTTGTTCACGGAGGATCTCCTCGGTCCGCACAAAGGGAGATCCGGCGATCGAGGAGGATGTGCGGATAGAGGAATCTCACCTTGGTCCGCGTGCCCGTCCCTTCGCCGGCATGACCCGGATCAGGTTCAAAGGGTCACCGCGCTGCCTGACGGCCGTCGGTCTCTCAGTCCCTTCGCGGGACTCCCCTCGGTTTATGGCGACGATTCTTTAGACCATTTCCGAGCGGGGTCAATCGCCTAAAGTCAGTTCAAATCCAGTTGATCGAGCCCCCGCCACCATAAGCTTGCCGACTTCGGGACCCTATTTAGTGTTTGGAAGGACAACCATTCCGGCTGCCCCGATCACATCAAAGAGGTTCTTCGATGTGCGACTATAGCCTCGAATCTGTTGCATCCCGCCCGGCCAAAGTCGGCGATAAGCTGGTCTCCACCAGCTTTCTCGGCACCACCACACGCGGCTTCGCGGCCGTTGGTGAACCCAATATGGCCGTCTGCCTTCTCCCAGGCACTGAAATCGCCTTCGATAAGGAAATAGAATGTGAGGGAGCACTCGGATTCCTCGCGACGCGTAAACTCGGTCAGACGCTCGCCCGCTTCCGTCACATCAACGAAGGCCACCCGCATATGCATCATGATGCGCTGGAAGTGCCGGACGGCAGGATGGTGCTTCTGACGCTCCTGCGCCACGGTCAGTTCGCAACTGTGCTGCAGCTGCCGGCAGAGTCCGGTGCCGAGACGCATGTTGAGGAGAAGCGTGAATCCGCAGAGGAGCGGCGCTCCTATTTGGATTACCTCACCATCGATTAAGGCGCAGCCAAGCCGGGTAAGCCCGGCTTGGCACCCACTTTACGTATTCAGTCAACCTTGGCGCCGGACGCCTTGACGATCGGCGCCCATTTGGCGAGTTCCGCCTCGACGTGCTTCTGGAGTTCTTCCGGGGTCGAGCCGACGGTTGTCGCCGAGAATTCCGCGAGCTTGGCCTTCACCTTCGGGTCGGCGATTGCCTTGTTGGCGGCGTCGTTCAGTTTGGCGACGACGTCGGCCGGCGTCTTCGCCGGGGCGAATAGCGCGTTCCAGGTATAGGTCTCGTAGCCCGGCAGCGTCTCGGCGATGGCCGGCATGTCCGGGAACACGGCCGAGCGTTCCTTGGTGGTGACGCCGAGACCCTTCAGCTTGCCATCCTTGATGTGCTGGGTGGAGGAGGGGAGGTTGTCGAACATGATCGGCACCTGGCCGCCAAGCACATCGATCAGCGCCGGACCCGCGCCCTTGTAGGGAACGTGGACGATGTCGACGCCGGCCAGTGACTTGAAGAGCTCGCCCGACAGATGCAACGGCGTGCCGTTGCCCGACGAGGCATAGGAGTATTTGCCGGGCTCCTTCTTCACGAGATCGATCAGTTCCTTGACGTTGTTCGCCGGAACCGACGGGTGGACGACGAGGACGTTCGGCACCGTGACTAGGAGCGAGATCGGCGCGAAGTCCTTCGCGGCGTCATACGGCATCTTGGTATAGAGCGCCGGGTTGAGTGCGTGGGTCGCGACCGTGCCCATGAGGATCGTGTAGCCGTCGGGCTCCGCCTTTGCGACCGCCGCCGAGCCGATATTGCCGCCGGCGCCGCCGCGATTGTCGACCACGACCTGCTGGCCGAGCATCTCGCTCATCTTCTCCGCCACGAGGCGGCCGACGAGGTCGGTCGAACCGCCGGCCGGAAACGGAATGATCAGTGTGATCGCGCGCGTCGGGAAATTCTGTGCCTCGGCGGGGATAGCGAGCAGTGATGCGATGGCGGCAAGGCCCGCTGCGAGCAGGCCGCGTGTCTTCTGCATGAGCATTTTCTCCCTGTGGCGGCATGAACTTGCCACTCTAGACGAAAGTTTGGCGCCGAATGCCCGAACTTCCAAGGGGGGCTTCTGCGAGCGCGCTTGCGTAGCCCAAAGTGTAACATTATAACATAACGTATGTCGCCGACGCTGATCCCCCACGCGCATACCCATCATGGCCATTTGCATGGTCATGCCCATACGCACCGCGCGGCGATGACGCCGTCTTTCTCGCTGCTGCGCCTGTCGGCGGTGGAGCGGATCGGTAGCGCGGCGGTTCTGGTCCTGCTCCTCTGGGGCGCCGTGTTCTGGGCGGCATTCTGATGAGCGCCGCGATCCGTTTCGAGGATGTGACGCTCGGTTATGACCGTCACCCAGCGGTGCATCATCTCTCCGGCGAAATCGCCTCGGGCAGCCTGACCGCAATCGTCGGCCCGAACGGGGCCGGCAAGTCGACGCTTCTCAAGGGCATCGTCGGCACGCTTTCGCCTCTCGGAGGCCGGATCGATCTCGGCGGCTCGCCGAAAGGTCGGGTGGCCTATCTGCCGCAGGCGGCGGATATCGACCGCACGTTTCCGCTCTCGGTCTTCGATCTCGTCTCGATGGGCCTCTGGACCCGCTCCGGCCCCTTCGGCGGCATCGGCAGGAAGGACAAGGAGACGATCGCCGAGGCAATCTCGGCGGTGGGTCTGACCGGCTTCGAAACGCGCCCGATCGGCACGCTCTCCGGCGGCCAGATGCAGCGCGCGCTGTTCGCGCGGCTCCTTCTGCAGGACGCTCCCATCATCCTCCTCGACGAGCCGTTCACCGCCATCGACGCACGCACCACGGCCGACCTGATCGACGTCGTCGAGCATTGGCACAAGGAAAAGCGCACGGTCGTCGCCGTCCTGCATGATCTCGACACCGTGCGCCGCCATTTTCCGCAGGCGCTGCTTCTGGCCCGGTCTCCGGTTGCCTGGGGCGACACGGCGGAGGCGCTGAGCGCGGAGAACCTGTTCGCGGCGCGGCGGATGATCGAGGCCTTCGATCCGCACGCGACCTCGTGCGTGAAGGAGGTCGCGTGATCTACGACTTCCTTATCGCGCCCTTCGCGGAATTCGACTTCATGAAGCGCGCTCTGGTCGGCTCGCTGGCTCTGGCGCTGGGTTCGGGACCGATCGGCGTCTTCTTAATGCTCCGCCGCCTGAGTCTCACCGGCGATGCGATGGCGCATGCGGTGCTGCCCGGTGCTGCGGTGGGTTACCTGATCGCGGGCCTGTCGCTGCCGGCCATGACGATCGGCGGCATGATCGCGGGCGTCACCGTCGCCTTCCTCTCCGGTCTTGTCGCCCGCTTCACCGCGCTGAAGGAGGACGCCTCGCTTGCGACCTTCTATCTGCTGTCGCTCGCGCTCGGTGTGGTTCTGGTGTCTGCGCGGGGATCGAACGTCGATCTCCTGCACGTGCTGTTCGGCACCGTGCTGGCGCTCGACGACCCCGCCCTGTTCCTGGTTGCGGGTATCGCGACGGTCAGCGTGCTGGCGCTCGCCGCGATCTATCGGCCGCTGGTGCTCGAATGCGTCGATCCGGGCTTCCTGCGCTCGGTGTCGAATGCCGGGGCGCCGGTGCACATGGTCTTTCTAGCGCTGGTGGTCATCAATCTCGTCGCCGGCTTCCATGCGCTCGGCACGTTGCTCGCGGTCGGTCTGATGATGCTGCCTGCTGCTGCCGCGCGGATGTGGACACAGGACGTCACCGCCATGCTGATCCTGTCTGCGGGCGGCGGCGCGGTCTCTGGCTATATCGGTCTTCTCGTTTCCTATCATTGGTCGCTACCAGCGGGTCCGGCCATCATCCTGTCCGCGGGCGGGCTCTATCTCGCATCTTTGGCTTTCGGCGCGCAGGGCGGTTTCATCTGGCGCCTTGTGCCGGTCCGTCACCTCGAAGCCTGAATCGGTCCGGTTTCGCAAAGAGGGTTCATCATGCGTATCGTACGTAACGTTATAACATTGCTGGCGGTGAGTGCCGGTCTCGCGCTCTCGGCTCCGGCCTATGCGCAGGACAAGCTCGCGACGGTCGCGAGCTTCTCGATCCTTGGCGATCTCGTGAAGAATGTCGGCGGGGACCGGATCGAGGTGAAGACCTTGGTTGGCCCGAACGGCGACGCGCATGTCTACGAGCCGACGCCGGCCGATGCGAAGGCGGTCAACGCGGCGAAGATCCTTTTCATCAATGGCCTGGGTTTCGAAGGATGGATGGACCGGCTGGTCCAGGCGTCCGGCTCCAAGGCGACGGTCATCACCGCGAGCAAGGGCGTGACTCCGATCGCCTTCGCCGGCGAGGAAGAGGATGACCACGCCAAGGGCAAGAAGCACGCGCACGAGGAACACAAGCACGGCCAGGACCCGCATGCCTTCCAGTCGGTCCCGAACGTCAAGCTCTATGTCGCGAACATCCGTGATGCCCTGATCGCCGCCGATCCGGCCGGCAAGGACGCCTATGAGGCCAATGCCACGGCTTACACGGCCAAGCTCGACGCACTCGATGGTGAGGTGAGGGCGGCGATCCAGGCGATCCCGGAAGGACAGCGCAAGATCATCACCTCACACGACGCCTTTGGCTATTTCGGCAAGGCCTACGGCTTTGCGTTCATCGCGCCGCAGGGCATTTCGACGGAATCGGAAGCATCGGCGAAGGACGTCGCGAAGCTGATCAGGCAGATCAAGGCCGACAAGGTGAAGGCGGTGTTCGTCGAGAACATCACTGACCGGCGATTGATCGACCGGATCGCCAAGGAAACTGGTGTCGTTGTGGGCGGAGAGCTGTACTCGGACGCTCTGTCGCCCTCGGACGGGCCGGCTGCCACTTACATCGACATGTTCCATCACAATATAAGGACGCTGAGCGCGGCTCTTTCGAGCTGACACGCAAGCGATTATCAACCTCATCCTGGACCGGTTTGCTGGTTCAGGATGAGCGTCTTTCTGAGGCTTCCATGTCCGACAAGATCCCCGTTACCGTGCTGACCGGCTATCTCGGCGCCGGCAAGACGACGCTTCTCAACCGCATCCTCTCGGAAGAGCACGGCAAGCGCTACGCGGTCATCGTCAACGAATTCGGCGAGATCGGCATCGACAACGAACTCGTCGTCGGCGCGGACGAGGAGGTCTTCGAAATGAACAATGGCTGCATCTGCTGCACGGTGCGTGGAGACTTGATCCGCATCATCGAGGGGCTGATGAAGCGCAAGGGCAAGTTCGATGCGATCATCGTCGAGACGACAGGCCTCGCCGACCCGGCTCCGGTGGCGCAGACTTTCTTCGTCGACGAGGAGGTGCAGGACAATGCCCGCCTCGACGCGGTGGTGACGGTTGCCGACGCGAAGTGGCTGACCGAGCGGCTAAAGGATGCCCCGGAAGCCAAAAACCAGATCGCGTTTGCCGACGTCATCCTGCTCAACAAGACCGACCTCGTGAACGAGGCCGAGCTTGAGGAGGTCGAGGCGCGCATCCGTGGGCTGAACCCCTATGCGCGCGTGATCCGCACGGTGAAGAGCCAGGTGCCGCTGAACGAGGTGCTGGATCGCGGCGCGTTCGATCTCGACCGTATCCTGCAGATCGAGCCAGCCTTCCTCGAAGGAGAGCATCATCACCATCACGAACATGGCGAGGCGTGTGGCCCGGACTGCGGCCACGACCATCATGACCATAATCATCATGGGCACGATCACGGTCATGACCACCACGACCACGGTCATGGCGGGCTGAAGCACTACCACGACGAGTTCATCAAGTCCGTTGCCTTCACCATTCCGGGCGATGTCGATCCGGCGAAGTTCATGCCGTGGGTGCAGGATCTCGCGCAGCGCGAAGGCCAGAACTTCCTGCGCTGGAAAGGCATCCTATCGTTCAAGAACGAACCGCGCCGCTTCGTCTTCCAGGGCGTTCACATGATCCTGGACGGCGATCTGCAGCGCGAATGGAAGCCGGGCGAAACGCGGCAGTCGAAGCTCGTCTTCATCGGCAAGGAGCTCGATGAGGAGCGCCTGCGCGAGGGCTTCGAGGCCTGCGCGGCGTAGTTCCCCTCTCCTGCGAAGCCGGGAGAGGGTCGAGAGCGCGGCAGCGCTCCGGGGTGCTCGTTGCCTCACACATGCCCTCACCCGCTCGCTTCGCGAGTCGACCTCTCCCGTGAACGGGAGAGGGGAAGGCACTTGGCCCGCGCCGTGCTCCGGTCTAAACCGCCGCTATGACCTCCACCGACACCAGTCTCGCCGATTACATCCGCCCGATCCTGGCGGAATCGCACGTCACGGCCACGGCATTCATCGAGAAGACGGCGGCGTTCGCGCTTGGCGACGGATCGGTGATGCTCGCCAACGCCGACACCGTCTCGCGCGTGAACGTGCATCCGAACGGCTCGATCCTTGTTGCGGCGTCGGATGGCAAGCATCTCGTCACCGGCGGCGATGACGGCTGTGTCGTTCGGCTGTCGGCTGCCGGCCGCACCGAGGAGATCGCGAAAAGCGAAAGCGGTGCCTGGATCGATGCTGTCGCGACCGGTCCCGACGGGGCGGTGGCCTGGGCCGCCGGCCGCAAGGCTTTCGTCCGCGACGGCAAGGGCGCCGTATACTCGATCGATGTCGGATCGAGCGGCCGCGGGCTCGCCTTCGCGCCGAAGGGCTTCCAGCTCTACATCTCCCGCTACAACGGCGTCAGCCAGTGGTTCCCGCGATCGACCGCGCCGGCCAAGGAATTGCCCTGGAAGGGCTCGCACCTCGACGTCACAGCCTCGGCCGATGGCCGCTTCGTCGTCTCGACCATGCAGGAGAATTCGCTGCACGGCTGGCGCGTCGCCGACGGCGCTCATATGCGGATGACCGGCTATCCCGGAAAGACGCGCTCGATTTCCTGGTCGCCGGACGGCCGATGGCTCGCGACGAGCGGTGCGGACGCCGCGATCGTCTGGCCGTTCGTCACCAAGGACGGGCCGATGGGCAAGCCGCCGCTCGAACTCGGCATCCGGCCGACGCGGGTCGAGCGTGTGGCGTTTCATCCGAAGGCACCCGTGCTGGCGATCGGCTATCGTGACGGCTTCATCCTGCTGGTGAAGATGGACGACGAGGGTGGCGGACTGCAGGTTCGTCCGGTCAGCGACGGCGGGCCGGTTTCGGCGCTGTCGTGGGACGCGAACGGCATGATGCTGGCATTTGGCACCGAGGAAGGCGCCGCCGGCGTCCTGTCGCTGCCGAAGATCTGACCGGGATCGAATTCGACTATTTGCTGATCATCCAAACGCGGCCTGCTTGCCTATCTCCCGGAGAACCAATCGGGATTGAGCCATGCAAGATGATCAGCCGCCCACCGAGCGCGTGCCTGCGCTCGGGAAGTTTTCCATTCTCCTTCGTCTCGGCGCGATCGGCGCCGTGCTCGTAGCGGCGGGCGGCGCGTTTGCCTATGCCGGCGGCTGGTTCTCGCTCGACGCGCTGACCCAGCGAACGATGGTCGACACGTTCCAGGACGTGAACGGCGTTCATCCGGGCTTCCGCCGGAACCACTCCAAGGGACTTTGCGCTTCCGGCACCTTCGCCAGCAATGGCGAGGGCGCGCGCCTTTCCAAGGCGTCGGTGTTCGCCCCGAACTCGAGCTTCCCGGTGAGCGCTCGCTTCGCGATTGCTGGCGGTAAGCCCTACGCGGCCGATGCGGCGACGTCCGTAAAAAGTCTTGCCCTTCGGCTTCTTCTCCCCGGCGGCGAGGAATGGCGGACCGGCATGAACGCGCTGCCGGTTTTCGTAGTGAACACACCCCAGGCCTTCTGGGACCAATTGGAGGCCGGAAAGCCGGATCCCGCGACCGGCAAGCCGGATCCGGCGAAAATGCAGGCATTCCTCGCCGCCCATCCGGAAACCGTGAAGGCGATGGCGCTGATCAAGGCGGCACCGAAGACGGCCGGGTTCAGCGACGCGACCTTTCGCAGTCTCGACGCGTTCCGCTTCGTGGCAGGAGACGGAAAGCCCACACCCGTCCGCTGGGCGGTGGTGCCCGAGCAGCAGGCGCTGGCCTCGGCGACCGATGACAAGAACGGCCTCTTCGACGCCTTGATCGACCAGTCGGCGCAGCAGCCGTTGCGCTGGCGGCTCGTCGTCACGGTCGGCCAGCCCGGCGATCCCACCAACGACGCGACCTTGCCCTGGCCGGATGACCGACAGCAGGTCGATGTCGGCACGCTGACGCTGAGTTCGCTCGCCGATGAGGACAGCGGCGATTGCGGCAGCGTCAATTACGACCCGCTGGTCCTGCCGAACGGTATCGAGCCTTCCGACGATCCGCTGCTCAGCGCCCGATCCGCGGCCTACTCGGAATCCTATACACGGCGAGCCGGGGAGACGAAGACGCCGAGCGCGGTGACCGCCCCCGAAGTCCGCCAGGGAGAAGGCTCATGACCGGTCAATTCCCCGTCTTCTCGCGCGTCCTGCATTGGCTGATGGCGACGATGATCCTTGCGATGCTGTTCATAGGCGTCGCGATGGTGGCTTCGCTCGGCGACTACCACAGGCTCATCTCGATCCATCGTGTGTTGGGCATCGCCATTCTGGCGCTCGTCATCGTCCGGATAATCAACCGCCGGCTCAATCCGCCGCCGGCTCTGCCGCCGACGCTCTCGCGGATCCAGCACGTCGCGGCGCAGGCCTCGCACATCCTGCTCTACGGACTGATGGTGGCTATGCCCCTCATCGGCTGGGGTATGCTGTCGGCTGCAAGCTACCCGGTCGAGATGTTCGGCTCGTTGGTCCTGCCGCCGATCCTACCGCATGATCCCATGCTGTATGCCGCCCTGCGGCGCATCCACACCGTGCTGGCCTATCTGTTGTTCGCCACCGTGCTTGCGCATCTGGGCGCCGCTTTGCTGCACGGTTTGATCCTCCGCGACGGCGTTTTCGGCAGCATGATGCCGTGGCGCGCCAAAACGGCTCCGGTCGGAGACCAATTGCCGGAGGCGGTGAGGCGCTAGCTCGCTTCGGAGAGGCAGGCCAGAAGCGCTTCCTCGAGCGCTTCTGGTACGAAAGGTTTCTGGATGATCGGCCGGCCCTGATGCGGCTCGTCGATCGTCGCCTGGTCGCCGTATCCGGAGACGAAGATGAACGGGATGCCGCGCTGCGCCAGCACGTCGGCGACCGGAAAGACGCGGACGCCGGCGAGATTCACGTCAAGGAAGGCGGCGTCGATTTCTTCGTTCGAGGCCATTTCGACGGCGATATCGACCCGAGGCGCGGGCCCGACCACGATGCAACCGATATCGGCGAGCATGTCCTCGACCAGCATGGACACGAGGACTTCGTCCTCAACCACGAGTACCCGCCGGCCCGTCAGGTCGGCCTTCTGAATGTTCACGGATTTCGCCTCACGCCCGGCCATATAGTGAGCGACCGGGATAAATTCGCCGTGAACAGCTTTAGAACAATCCTTTCGGTTTTCCATCCGAATTGGGGCCGAGTGACGCAGTTGTGCATGACGGGCACTTATCCAAAAGAACGATCGGGGCCGATGGACAAGCGGGCATAAGTTTTGCCACGCTTACTCAATCGTAAAGGGGGGCCCCTCCATGCGTCGTCTTGCTCTTATCGCGGTTGCTGCTGTTGCCTTTGTCGCTCCTTCGCTCGCCAAGGCTGATCCGATGACGTTCAGGGAAGTCGAGCTAGGCGATTGTAAGAAGAGCTGCTCCACGGTCCTGCTCGGCGAGGGCGAGATCGTGATGGGAACCGAGCGAGCTTTCCGCTCGGCGATCCGCCGCGCCGGATCCGGAACGCCGGTGCTTCTGCATTCGCCGGGTGGCAATGTCGCGGGCAGCCTGCTGCTTGGAGTGGCATTCCGCGAAAGCGGGAGCACGGTCGGCGTCGCGCCGGGCGGAGCCTGCTATTCGGCTTGTGCCTACGCTCTGCTCGGCGGTGTGAACCGCAAAGTGCTCACCGGTGCACAGTTCGGGGTACATGAATTCATCACGATCGGCCGAAAGCCCGGCAAGAAACTGAGCGCGAACGACAAACGCGAAGACGCCGAAACCCTGGCGCTGCTGCGCGAATATGCCAAGGCGATGGGCGTCAATCCGGAGCTGATCTCGCTCGCGGCCAAGACCAAGCACGGCAATATCCGCGTGCTGAGCCAGAAAGAACTCCGTCGGATGCGGGTGGTGACGGGAGGCGGCTGACGCCTCCCGCCCAAATCCTCAGCGGACGAGCATGTTCCTGAACTGCCAGGGATCCGAGAGATCCAGATCCTCGGGGAACAGGCCAGGCCGGTTTTCGAGCGGCGTCCAGTCGGTGTAGTAGCCGTTCACCGGGCCGAGATAGGGCAACTGGATTTCAAGGCAGCGCTTGAAGTTCATTTCGTCGGCTTCGACGATGCCTTCATTCGGGTTCTCCAGCGCCCAGACCATGCCGGCGATGATCGACGAGGTGACCTGAAGTCCGGTCGCGTTCTGGTACGGCGCGAGCCGGCGGGTCTCTTCGAGTGACAGCTGCGAGCCGAACCAATAGGCGTTCTTGCCGTGGCCGTAGAGGAGGACGCCGAGCTCGTCGATGCCGTCGACAAGCTCGTCCTCGTCGAGGACGTGCAATGTGTCCTGCACCTTGCCGGAGGCGCCGAACAGTTCGTGCCATGACAGGATGGCATCGTCGGCCGGGTGATAGGCATAGTGGCAGGTCGGCCGGTAGACCGCCTGGCCATCCTCGAACACGGTGAAATAATCCGAGATCGAGATCGAACTCGTTGTGGGTGACGAGGAAGCCGTACTGGGCGCCGTGCGTCGGGCACCAGGTACGGACGCGGGTATCGGCGCCGGGCCGCATCAGATAGATGGCCGGCGCGTCATGCGCCTCGTGCTGGCGGGCGC
Source organism: uncultured Alphaproteobacteria bacterium (assembly GCA_963778835.1). Lineage (GTDB taxonomy): Bacteria > Pseudomonadota > Alphaproteobacteria > Rhizobiales > Methylopilaceae > Flaviflagellibacter. The sequence continues at coordinate 793,683 of CAVZVY010000006.1, read as the reverse complement.
TTTCCGGCATCCACTTCTCATGCGTGCCCCAGCCCAGTTCGGACGGCTGCAGGCCCTCGGAGATGAAGCCTTCCACCGACCAGGTATTGAGGAAGACGTTCGGCGGCTTCGGGTGCACCGTCCGCTGGGTGTCGCGCTCGGCGATGTGGATGCCCTTGACCCCGATCTGCCGGAGCAGCGCCGCCCATTCCTCGCGTGTCTTTGGATCGGGCACGTTGAGGTTCATGTCGCGGGCGATGTTGAGCGCTGCCTGCTTGACGAAGAACGAGACCATGCCCGGGTTGGCACCACAACAGGAGACGGCGGTCGGGCCGCCTGGATTTCGGGCCTTGGCTTCGAGCGTGAAATTGCGGAGCGCGTAGTTCGAGCGCTCGCTCGGACCCTTGGACTGGTCGAAATAGAAGCCGAGCCAGGGCTCGTTGACCGTGTCGATGTAGAGTGCGCCGAGTTCGCGGCAGAGTTCCATGATGTCGACCGAGCCGGTGTCGACCGAAAGGTTGACGCAGAAGCCCTGTCCCTCGCCCATGGTCAGGAGAGGGGTGAGGAGTTCGCGGTAATTCTCCTTGGTCACATGCTGCCGGATCAGGCCCAGCCCGTGCGCGTCGAGGATGTGCTTGTTGAGATCGTCCGGATCGATGACGAAGAAACGGTCTTTATCGTAGGTGAAATGGCGCTCGATCATGGGCAGGGTGCCGCGTCCGATCGAGCCGAAGCCGATCATCACAATAGGTCCAGAAATGTGCCCGTAGACCGGCCAATCCGCCATTCTTCATCACTCCGTGTTGGGAAAACTGCACGCGACTAGACTAAGCCGCCAGGCGATGAAGCCGGGCGGTTTAGTCTAGGTCAACCCTTATGACTGTCGGTTGTCTGCCTGGACGGGTTTAGGCGGCGCGGCCGAAGCCTGCTTCGGCGGCGATCCAGGCCGGCTCCGGAACACGAACGCCCGTCGCGTTGACGAGGCCCGCAGCGCTGTCGAGAGCGCCGTAGGCGAGTTCGCGGCCAAGGAAACGCTCACGGGCATAAGGGCCCGGCAGCCAGAGCTTCTCGGTGTGTGCGGCGGTGAAGCCGAAGCGCTCATAATAGGGCGCGTCACCGACGAGCAGGACCGAACCGTGGCCGAGATCTTCCGCGCGCTCCAGAGCGGCGCGCATCAGGCCGCCGCCGAGGCCGCAATTCTGCCAGGCCCGGTCGACCGCGAGCGGACCGAGCAAAAGCGAGGCGCGGCCCGGGCCGGCTGTGATGTTCCACAGACGCACGGTGCCAATGACCTGGCCGTCGTTCTCGGCGATCAAGGACAGGCCGCGCGCAGGCAGACGACCCTCGCGCAGGCGTTCGGAGGTCTTGCGGAAACGGCTCTCGCCGAACGCCGCGTCAAGGAGATCCTCGCGAGCGTCGATGTCAGCCAGCACTTCATCACGAATAACAATCATGGCCGGGCCTCCCACTGAAGGGTTGCGCAGCCCTCGCACCCTTTCGGGCCGTCCGGGACTTCTGGACTTGGAGGACCGCCCGGAGACCGGGCGGGATGATGTCAGACCGTCAGATGACGATCGTTTCGAGGGGCGGGAAGCCGTTGAACGCGACCGCCGAATAGGTGGTCGTGTAGGCTCCGGTCGCCTCGATGAGGACGAGGTCGCCGATCTCGAGGCTCACGGGAAGGAAGTAAGGCTCCTTCTCGTAGAGCACGTCCGCCGAGTCGCAGGTCGGGCCAGCGAGCACGCACGGCACCATTTCGGCACCGTCGCGGACGGTCTTGATCGGGTAGCGGATCGCCTCGTCCATCGTCTCGGCAAGACCGCCGAACTTGCCGATGTCGAGATAGACCCAGCGCGCATCGTCCTCGGCGTCCGACTTCTTCGAGATCAGTACGACCTCGGAGCGGATGATGCCGGCATTGCCGACCATGCCGCGACCGGGCTCGATGATGGTCTCCGGAAGCTGGTTGCCGAAGTGCTTGCGCAGCGCGTTGAAGATTGCCGAGCCGTAGCTCTCCACGCCAGGGATCTCCTTGAGATAACGGGTGGGGAAGCCGCCGCCGAGATTGACCATTGCGAGCTGGATGCCGCGATCCGCGAGCGTATGGAAGATCATGGCAGCCGAGGCGAGCGCGCCGTCCCACATCGCCGGATCGCGCTGCTGCGAGCCGACATGGAAGGAGACGCCGTGCGCGACGAGGCCGAGGCGGTGGGCGTGCTCAAGCACGTCGATCGCCATTTCCGGCACGCAGCCGAACTTGCGGGACAGCGGCCATTCGGCGCCCGAGCCGTCGCAGAGGATGCGGGCGAAGACACGCGCGCCGGGAGCGACACGGGCGATCTTCTCGACCTCTTCCTTGCAGTCGACGGCATAGAGATCGACGCCAAGGGCGCGCGCGGTGGCGATGTCGCGCTCCTTCTTGATCGTGTTGCCGAAGGAGATGCGGTCGGCGGTGGCGCCGGCTTCGAGCGCGAGCTTGATCTCGACGACCGAGGCGGTGTCGAAGCACGAGCCGAGATCGGCCAGGAGCTTCAGAACCTTCGGCTCGGGATTCGCCTTGACCGCATAGAAGACGCGGGTGTCCGGCAGCGCCTGGGCAAAGGCGTCATAGTTCTCGCGAACGACGTCGAGGTCGACGACGAGGCACGGGCCGTCATGTCGTCGGGAAGCAAGGAAATTCTGGATACGCTCGGTCATCAGCGGGTCCCCGCAAAGTCACGCGTTGGCTCTGTCGAAGACGCCGCCCGTTCCGTGGCGCGGTGGAAACGCCAAGGCCGATAACTGCGCCGTCGTGCCGGTTCTCTCGAACCGACGGCTCTTGTTTCGCGCCGATGGCCTGAATCGCTCCGTGGCGGCGGATGCCGCGTCAGGGTCAGTTCAAGCCAACGCTTGGATGGGGAGATCCCGTCCGCACGCCCGGCAAGGAAGTAGTTGCCTCTTCAGTAACCCCGGCCTTTGGAGAGCCGGCAGAGACCAAAAAAGCCCTCTACGTCGTTGCTTTAAGCTGCGTCCGCCGACAGAGCGTCGACTTAGATCCGGTTTCTCTTCCCGGCCACCGGTCTGCCCGACGGGATTTCCGTCTGACCGGCACGCAACCACAGGCACGTGCGAATTTGGGCGAGCCGGGAAATAGGGGAATCGTCCGTCACACACAAGACCTTAGAGGCCTCAGCGGGAATTTTTTTAGTCCCGCTCTTCCCACTCGGCCTTCGCCTCGTCGCTGGAGCGGTCCAGATGGACCTGTGAATTCACCCGTTCGACCCATTCGAGAGGAATCGCGAGGCGTGTCTCGTCCTCGTCGTCGAGGCGGGTCAGGACGATGGTCTCGTCGTTCTCGACAAAATCGACCGTGCCGATGTGAACGCCGTCGGCACCGACGACGTCCATGTTTTCCTTGATGTGCAGGACAGGCGCCATTGGCTGTCTCCGGATTAACAACCGAGACAAACCCGAAGACGGCGATTTGGTTCGCTCAGTCTTTAGCCGCGACTTCCGGGGCGGCCGATCGGTCTCCCTCGGGATCCGCTTCGCGGTCCCGGGGCACGCTTAGAAAATGGGCTCGTGCTTGATGGCACTGCGGAAGAAGCCATAGACGAGATAGAGCGCGAACGCGCCACCGGCGGCTTCGAGCACCCAGGCGCCAATTTCGCCGAGGCCGAACATGCCGGCCAGGGCCCAGCCACCAGCCACGCCCGCGACGAGCACTTCGACGCCGACGAGGATCGTCGCCGAGATGACGGTAAGGGCGTTCTTCGTGTTCATGACCTCTCCTTGCGAACGCGGAAACTAGCGGCAAGCGAGCCAAGAGGGAAGAGAGGCGATATAAGCGGCCATCATGCGCTCAATCGCCATTTCAGACCGCGGCATCGTCGCCGCTCCGCACTCGCTGGCCGTCGAGACCGGCCGTTCCATCCTCGAAGAGGGCGGCAATGCGCTCGAAGCCATGGTGGCGATGGCCGCGACCATCGCCGTCACTTACCCGCATATGAGCGGGATCGGAGGCGACGGTTTCTGGATGATTCGCGAGCCGTCCGGGAAGGTCGGCTTTATCGACGCCGCCGGACCGGCGGGCAGCGGCGCGACGATTGCGGCCTACAACAATGCTGGACACGAGGCGGTGCCACCACGCGGGCCGTTGGGCGCCTGCACGGTGGCCGGTGTCGTCTCCGGCTGGTCGCTGGCCCTGGAGGCTTCGCATGAGGCGCGAGGCCGACTGCCGCTCGATGTGCTGCTGTCGGACGCGATCCGCTATGCGCGGGACGGCTATGCCGTGTCTCGCGGACAGGGCGATAGTGTGCCGAAGCTCCGTGACGACTTGTTCAAGGCGCCGGGCTTTGCAGACAACTTCCTGACTGACGGGAAGCTGCCGGCGGGAGGCGATCTGCTGAAGCAGCCGGCTCTCGCCTCGACGCTCGAGCAACTGAGCTATGCCGGCCTCGACGACTTCTATCGTGGTGATCTCGGCCGCGAGATCGGCGCCGAACTGGCCAAGATCGGAAGTTCGGTCTCTCGTGACGATCTTGAAAGGTACGAGGCGCGCATCCGCACGCCGTTGTTGCTTTCGCTGAAGCTCGGCCAGGTCTGGAATTCGCCGCCGCCGACGCAGGGGCTGGCGAGTCTCCTCATCCTCGGTATTGCTGAACGGCTCGATCTCGGCCGGGTGGACAGTCTCGAATTCGTCCATGGTCTCGTCGAGTTCGACGAAACGAGCCTTTCTTCGCCGCGATCAGGTCGTGACCGACCCACGTCATCTCGACCACGACCCGGCAAGCTTCCTGTCGCCGGCCATGCTGGAGCGTGAGGCGCAGAAGATCCGCCGTGACCGGGCGCTGCCCTGGCCGTCGGCTCCGCTCGGCGAAGGCGATACGGTCTGGATGGGATGCATCGACCGCTATGGTTTTGCCGTCAGCTATATCCAAAGCCTTTACTGGGAATGGGGCTCGGGCTGCGTCCTGCCGACGACCGGCGTGCTCTGGCAGAACCGTGGCGTCGGCTTCAGCCTCGATCCGATGGCGCGCAATCCGCTCGAACCCGGACGATTCCCCCTCCATACGCTCAGCCCAGGCATGGCTCGCTTGAAGGATGGCCGTCTGATCTCCTACGGCACGATGGGCGGCGACGGGCAGCCACAGACGCTCGGCGCGACATTCGTCCGTTATGCGGGCTACGATCTGCCGATCGACGAGGCGATCTCGCGTCCCCGCTGGCGGCTGGGTCGAACCTGGGGCGCCGAGGACACGACACTCAAGCTGGAATCGCGCTTCGACGGCGCGCTGATCGAACGGCTCGCGGCGATGGGGCATGAAGTCGAAGTGCTAGAACGGCCGTTCTCTTCGGAAGTCGGCCATGCGGGCATGGTCGTGCTTCATCCGAGCGGTCGGATCGAAGGTGTCCACGATCCGCGCGGCGATGGCGGCGCACTCGGTTTATGACGCGTGTTCAGACCTTCGCACTGATCTGCTAAGACCCCGCCCCATGACCACAATCCTGACCAACGCGTGGCTCCTCACCGAGGATGGAGTCGTTGACGGCACGCTCGTTTTCGATGGTGCCGAGATCGTCGATGTCCAGCCTGGGAGGAGTTCGGCATCAGGCGCGATCGACGCCGAGGGCGACTTCATCTCCCCCGGGCTGATCGAGTGCCACACCGACAATCTCGAAAAACACTTCGTGCCACGCCCCAAGGTGATCTGGCCGAACCCGTTGGCGGCGGCACTGACGCATGACGCTCAGATCGTCGCGGCCGGCATAACCACCGTCTATGACGCGGTCTGCATCGGCGGCTACGACGACGGCAAGGATCACCGGCCGAAGATCATGGCGGCGATGATCGGGGCGGTGAGGACGGGGCGGGAGCAGGGTGTGCTGCGCGCCGACCACCGGCTGCATCTGCGCTGCGAGATGACCTCGCAGAACATGATGGACCACCTCCAAAGCTTCGCTGATGCGGGAATCTCACTCGCTTCGCTGATGGACCACACGCCGGGACAGCGGCAGTGGCAGAACCTGGAGCTCTACCGCACCTTCGTGCGCGGCGAAGGTCGGAGCGACGAGGAGATCGATGCCATCATCCAGGCTGAGATCCATCGCGGGCGCGAGACGGCGGACGAGAATTTCGAACGGGCGATCGACTTTTTTCGCGACAGCGGCATCCTGCTCGCGAGCCATGACGATACGACCGAGCAGCACATCACGCAGGCTGTCTCGGCCGGCTGCACGATCTCGGAGTTTCCGACAACCGCCGAGGCCGCCCGTGCCGCCAAGGAGCACGGCATGGCAACGGTCGGCGGCGCGCCGAACGTGGTGCGTGGCGGGTCGCATTCGGGCAATGTCGGTGTCGGCAAGCTCGCCCAAAGCGGGTTGATAGACGTGCTGTCGTCGGACTATGTGCCAGCGAGCCTGCTTCAGGCGGTACAGCGCCTCGCCGACGAAGGCATGCCGCTTCACGATGCGATCGAACTCGCGACCTGGCGGCCGGCGGACATGCTGAAGCTCGACGATCGCGGGCGTCTGAAGCCAGGGCTGCGGGCCGATCTGGTGCGGTTCCGCACGGTCGAAGGTACGCCCGTTGTCCGCGAGGTCATGGTCGAGGGACAGCGGGTATACTGATGGCGCGCTACGCGATCTATTACGTGCCGGAGCACGACACGGCGCTTTGGGATTTCGGCTGCAACGTCCTCGGCTATGATGCCGAGCGCGGGGTCGAGGTCACACAGCTTGTGCCGCCCGGCTTCGGCGAGAGCGAATGGCGCGAGATGACGGCCGCGCCGCGCCGGTACGGCTTCCACGCGACGATGAAGGCGCCGATCGCGCTGCGGGATGGAACCACCGAGGCCGAATTTCTCGCCGGGTTTCGCGAATTCGCGGGCAAGGAAGACGCATTCACCGTAGCGCCGCCGAAAGTCGCGCTGCACGGCAACTACGTGACGCTACTGCTGTCGACGCCGGATCAGCGAGTGCAGGCGCTCGGCGACGCCTGTGTTCGCTCGCTCGATGCATTTCGTGCTCCGTCGTCGGAGAAAGAAATGCATCGGCGGCGCGCCGGCGGCCTCTCCGAAACCCAGCGTGCGCATCTGGAACAATGGGGCTATCCTTATGTCCTAGGCGACTTTGTCTTTCACATGTCATTGGCAGGCTCTTTACCGGAGGCCCGCTCGAAGGCAGCTTTTGAAGGGCTGACGCGGCTTTACGAGGATGAGGTTGGTGATGAGGCTCTGGTCTTTTCCTCGCTCGCCGTATTCGCCGAGCCGGATCCAGGCGGGCCCTTCTTCGTTGCCGAACGCGCAAAACTTCGGGGTTGAGCGCGGCCAACGCCTTGTTTCGGCCTCAGTAACCAACACACTGCCGCCCGTCATCCGCCCTGCGTTGCCCATGATCCGTCGTCTGTCTTCCATCGCTGCTGCGTGCCTCGCGATGTGGACCGTGCCCGCATGGGCACATCCGCACGTGTTCGTCACCGTGAAGAGTACCGTTGTGTACGACAACGGTACTCCGAAGGAGGTGCGGCATGCCTGGCGCTTCGACGAGATGTTCTCGTCCTTCGCCACGCAGGGCCTCGACACCAATGGCGATGGCAAGCTCGATCGCGACGAGCTGAAGGATCTGGCGCAGGTCAACGTGAACTCTTTGAAGGAGTTCGACTATTTCACCTATGGCAAGACCGACAAGGGTGACGTCGTCTTCAAGCCGCCGGTTGATTACTGGCTCGACCATGACGGCACTGCACTGACGCTGCATTTCACGCTTCCGGTGCAGTCGGCCGGCTCAGGCGCCTTCCATCTCGCGATCTACGACCCATCCTATTTCGTCGCCTTCGATCTCGCCGAGAAGGATGCTGCCAGGCTCGAAGGCGCTCCGGCGGGGTGCCGGATCGACGGCCAGGGGCCGCCCAAGGACGATGCGGCGGCCGCCCCGGCTCCCGGTCAGAAGCTCGGTGAGGACTTCTTCAACAATCTCGATTCGAAAAGCGGCTGGGGCGAGCAGTTCGCCAACCGCATGACGGTGCGATGCGGCGACGATGCAATCGCCTTCGCGAACCAGCCCAAAGCACCGCAGGAGCAGACGTCACAGACTTCCGAGCTGACCCAGGCGGATATCGCTGCGGAGCCACTGCCCGAGGGCCGCGATGCCGGCATGGGTGCGTCCGCCGCACAGGCCGCCGATGTCGTCAGCCGCGTCGAGCAGGCACAGCGGATCGCCGAGGACCAGCCTCTCGGTGAGCTGCCAGCGGCACAGCTTCGCACGGCCTCTCTTGAACCACGCGCCGCGCCTTCGCCGGCCAAATCCTCGTCCGCTGCGCTCGGTGCTTTCGGTGTGGTGCGGCCCGACAGCGTGGGCGCGCCGCCGAATGGCGTGTTCGGCTGGATCATGGGCGTGCAGTCCAACTTCTACCAGTCGATGTCGAAGACGCTGATCGACACCAAGACCAGCAATACCGCGCTGTTCCTGCTCGCGGGCCTGAGTTTCCTCTACGGCGTTTTCCACGCCGCAGGGCCGGGACACGGCAAGGCGGTGATCTCGTCCTATCTGCTCGCCACCGGCGAGACGCTCCGGCGTGGCGTGGTGATTTCCTTCGCGGCGGCCATGGCGCAGGCGGTGACCGCCGTCGCAGTCGTAGGGGTGCTGGCGATCATTCTCGGCGCGACGAGCCAGATGATGGGCGTCGCCACGTGGTGGCTGGAGGCGATCAGCTACGGCCTGATTGCCGCGCTCGGCATTTCACTGCTCGTCCGCAACGGCAGACGCATTCTCGGCCTCGGCCATGTCCACGACGAGAAGTGTGATCACGCCCATATGCCGGAGCCGGCCGATTTCGCCGGCAATTTCGACTGGCGCCAGGCCGGTTCGGCGGTGCTGGCAATCGGCCTGCGGCCCTGCACCGGGGCTCTCCTCATTCTCGTATTCGCACTGGCACAGGGCCTGATCTGGACCGGTGTAGCGGCGACCTTCGCCATGGCGCTCGGAACGGCGCTGACCGTTGGTGTGATCGCGGCGATCGCAGTGGGCGCGAAGAGCCTGGCGCTACGGTTGGCGTCCGGCATGTCCGGCGGTGCCGGGATCATTGCGGTGAGGAGCGTCGAGATGGCCGGCGGCGTAATCGTTCTGGCCTTCGGGCTGATGCTTCTCGGCGGAATGCTCTCGACCGGAGCCCCGGTTGGCGGTTAAGCCGTTGTCATGACCACAGAGCAGCACTTCCCCGCCGACCATCCTCCCGTCAAGCACGGCCGTATCGGCGTTCTGATCGTCAATCTCGGCACGCCCGACGGCACATCCTATTGGCCGATGCGCCGCTATCTCAAGGAATTCCTGTCGGACCGCCGAGTGATCGAGACGCCGCGCTGGCAGTGGTGGCCGATCCTCAATCTGATGGTCCTGACGACCCGGCCGAGCCGGAAGGGCAGGGATTACGCGACGATCTGGAACAATGAGCTCGACGAAGGTCCCCTCATGACGATCACTCGCGACCAGTCGACGGCGCTGACCGAACGGCTGGCCGATCTCGGCAACAGGATCGTGGTTGACTGGGCCATGCGATACGGCAACCCATCGATCGCCTCGCGGATCGAGGCGCTGCAGGAAGCGGGATGCGAGCGTCTGCTCGTCGTGCCCATGTATCCGCAATACGCGGCCGCGACGTCAGCGACGGTCTGCGACAAGGTCTTCGACAAGCTGATGGAGATGCGCAGGCAGCCGATCTTGCGCGTCGCGGCGCCCTGGTATGAAGAGGACATCTACATCCAGGCGATCAAGGGCTCGATCGAGGAGCATCTCTCGCGCCTGGACTGGAAGCCGGACGTCATCCTCGCCTCGTTCCACGGCATTCCGAAGAGCTACCACGAAAAGGGTGACCCCTATTACTGCCACTGCCACAAGACGACGCGTCTCCTGCAGGCGGCGATGGGCCTGGACGACGAGAAGTTGAGGATGACCTTCCAGTCCCGCTTCGGTCCCGAGGAATGGCTGCAGCCCTACACCGACAAGATGGTCGAGGCTCTGGCGAAGTCAGGCGTGAAGAATCTGGCCGTAGTGACGCCCGGCTTCACCGCGGATTGCCTGGAGACGATCGAAGAGATCGGCGTGGAGAATGCGGAGATATTCCATCGTAATGGAGGAAAGAATTTCTCGGCGATCCCCTGTCTTAACGTTAATAATCTAGGCATTAACGTTATCGAGGCAGTCGTCAGAAAAGAGTTAATGGGGTGGGTTTAGCCAAAAGTTTAATATTATATTTATTTGCGATATTGGCTTGAGTGAGAATATGAGAGAAATTGCAATGGAATTGGGCCAAATTGTCGCTCGATGTGATGACCGATACTTCGCCATCCCGGTTTATCAAGGAGGCCTTCGGGCTTTCGCGTGAGCCTCATGTTGCGGAACCGCTGCCCCAGAGGCTCGGTCGTTGGACGATGGCGATCGCCTATGGGCTGAAGCCGAAGCGGATCCATCAGGTCCCCCGTCTTCTATTGCTGAGCCTCGAATGGCTCCTTAAGCCGGCGGCCGCGCGCCACCGTCTGGCCGATGCCCAGAAGGAAGCCAACAGGCAGGAGATCGTCGCCGTAGTCGACGATCTGAGCGTCGAGACGATGATCGACGGCTATCGCCGCGGCATCTATCCGCTGGCGCATATGGGGTTCATGAAGTGGTGGTCGCCGGCCGAACGCGCCTTGCTCGACCCCAACGAGACCCATATCGACAAGAACTCCCGCCGCACCACCAGGCAGGGCAAGTGGAAGGTCACCTTCGATCGCGATTTCAGCGCGGTGGTCAAAGCCTGTGCCGGGCCGCGCCGCGCCCGCGCTCCGCTGACCTGGCTGACGGCGCGGATGATGCAGGCCTTCATCCGCCTGCATGAGGCCGGCTTCGCCCATTCCGTCGAGGTGTGGAGCGATAGCGGCGACCTCATCGGCGGCCTGTTCGGTATCGCGCTGGGTTCGGTCTTCTTCGGCCAGTCGCAGTTCTCACACGAGCGCAACGCCTCGAAAATCGCGGTCGGCGTGCTGCATTGCCATCTGGCGCACTGGGGCTTCGTTGTTCGCGATGGCCAGAGGATGACACCTCATCTGGAAAGCCTTGGTTTCAAGCCGGTCGCCCGAGAAGATTTCGAGACGCTGATCGAGTGGAATGTGAACCGGCCGGTGAACGCGCCCTGGATCGTCGATCCGGATCTCGACGTGGCGAACTGGCGTTCGCAGTCGGAGAAGGCGGAAGCCGCTCTCAAATCGGCTTGAGGCGGAAGGCGGGCTTTAAGACTTCCGGCCGATAATCGCGCCCGTGCCCGGCGCCGCCGAAGGCATCGCGGAGTTCCGAACCTTGGTCGCCCTGTCCAGACTGTTCTCGACCTCCATGTTGCTGACGGCATTGCGAGTCGGCGCGGCCGGTGTCGGCTTTCTGGCCCAGATCGTGCTGGCGCGCCTGCTGGATGCGGACGAACTCGGCATCTTCTATTTCGTGAGCTCGGTGGCGATGATCGCGCCGCTCGTGCTCTGCCACGGCTATCCCAGCCTCCTCACGCGTTTCGTCTCGCGCTACACCGAGCGCGGAAGGCCGGAATATGTCAGCGCCTTCCTGCGGCTGACCCAAAGGGAAGGCATCAAATGGGGCGTGCTTGGCGCGCTCGTTCTTGCTGCGGCCGGATGGTTCGCGCCGGGAATCGAGGACCGCTTCCGCACCGCATTCCTGTTCGGCTCGCTGACCATCATCCCGATGTGCCTCTACCGGATCTATGGCGGCATTGCCGGTGCCTACCGGATGTTCGTCGGCAGCTATCTGCCGAGCCTTGTGGTCCTGCCGATAGTCTTCTCGGGCGTGCTTTTCGCCGTCTACCTTACGGGCGGCTCGGCATCCCTCGCCATGGTGTCGGCGCTCCAGTTCGCATCCTGGGCCTGCGTCGCAGCCGTCTCGCTCTTCATCGTCCGCAAGATTTATCGGGGGCCGACCGAGCCGGCTTACGACCACCGCGTCCAGCGTCGGTGGGCGCGGGAAGCGTGGCCGGTCGTCGTCGTTGCGATCTTCACCAGCATGCTGACCGACCTCGCGGTCGTTCTCGCAACGCCCTTCATGACCTTGCTCGACGTCGCGGCCTTCGGCCTTTGCCTCAAGGTCGCATTTCTGGTCGGCTTCTTCGTGCAGGTCTCGCACCAGGTGCTGCTGCCGGACATGGGCGATGCGGTCGCCCGGCGCGAGCGGCTCGATGGGCGTCAAGATACTCGGGGCGAGCCTTGCCCCGCTGGCGCTGACAGTCGGAGGCTTCCTGCTCAGCGTCTTTTTCGGCGAGTATATGCTCGGCCTGTTCGGCGACGAGTTTCGCGGTGCGAAGTATACGCTGGCGATCCTGATGTTCGCCCAGTTCGTGCGCGCCGTCGCCGGACCGGGGCCGCTGCTGCTCACCGTGAAGGGAGCGCAGGGGACGAACGCCATGATCTGCGTGGTTTCCGCAGTCGTCCTCATCGCCGGGAACGCCGTCATGGCGCCGCGATGGGGGGCGGAAGGGGCCGCCCTGGCTCTGCTGCTGACGACCGTCTTCTGGCTCGTCGCGACGGCCGTTGCGCTTTACCGGATCGACGGCGTGCGCGCGGACCTCGCAAGCTTCCTCGTACGGCGGACCTCGGTATCGCCCGCCGAATAGTCTAGAGATTCATCAGGGCTGGGTCGCCGCCCTGTGCAGCGATGTTGATGCTCGTCGCACGCTCGACCGCATAGCGCAGCAGGGCATTCGGCCCGCCGGCCTTCGGGCCCGTGCCGGACAGGCCTTCACCGCCGAACGGCTGGACGCCGACGACCGCGCCGATGATCGAGCGGTTGACGTAGACATTGCCGGCCGGGACGAGACGGGCGACTTCGTCGGCGAAGCCATCGATGCGGGAATGGACGCCAAGCGTCAGCCCGTAGCGTAGAGAGGCGAGGGCGCTCGCGACCTCTTCGAGCTTCTCCGGCTCGTAGCGTACGACGTGAAGGATAGGCCCGAAGACCTCGCGCTGAAGGAAATCCGGTGCTGGGATTTCGGCGAGAATCGGTCCGAAGAACGTGCCGCCTTCCGGTGCCTTCAAGCTGGTGGAGGATGGTGGCCTCCTGGCGAAGCCGTTCAGCATGCGTCTTGAGTGCATCGCAAGCCTCCGCGTCGATCATCGGGCCGATATCGGTCGAGGGATTGGCTGGATCGCCGATGACGAGCGCGTCCATCGCGCCCTTGATGCCGGTGATCAGCATGTCGGCGGTGTCTTTGGGCAGGAACAGCAGGCGGAGCGCCGAACAGCGCTGTCCTGCCGAACCGAAGGCCGAGAGGACGACGTCGTCGATCACCTGTTCCCGCAGCGCGGTGGTATCGACGAACATGCCGTTGAGACCGCCAGTTTCGGCGATGAAAGGCACGATCGGCCCGTTTCGCGCTGCGAGTGACGCGGTTGATCGCCCAGGCCGTCTCGGTGCCACCGGTGAAGGCGACGCCATCGATGCCTGGGTGATTGACGAGCGCACTGCCGACAGTCGCGCCGTCGCCTGGGATCGAGCGAGAAGGTCGGGATCGAGCCCGGCGCGATGATAGAGCTTGACCGCAGCATGGGCGATCAGCGGCGTCTGCTCGGCCGGCTTCGCCAGAACCGCATTGCCGGCGGCGAGCGCCGCTGCGATCTGGCCGGTGAAGATCGCAAGCGGGAAATTCCACGGACTGATGCAGGCGAACACGCCCGGCCGTGGAGCGAGAGCAGGTTTCGTTCTCCCGCCGGGCCCGTCAGAGCTTCCGGCCCCAGAACTGCTTTTCGGCGATATGCGCGTAGTAGCGGCAGAAATCGGCCGCCTCTCGGACCTCCGAAATGCCGTCGGCGAGGGTCTTGCCGCCCTCGCGGGACAGGATTGCGATCAGGCGGCCGCGATCGGCCTCGAGCGCATCCGCCATGGCGCGAAGAACCTTGGCACGCGCTGCTCCGCCCGCCGCATCCCATGCCCGCTGGGCCTTGCGGGCGCGGGCGACCGCCGCATCGATATCCTTCGGCTTGGCGTCGCTCGTCCGGCCGACGATGCGACTGTGATCGGCGGGCGATCTCACTTCATTCTGGTCACGCTTCTTGGCGTCCGTGCCGCCGAGCGGCTTGGCATGCAGCGGATTTCGATCGAGCTTGCCGATCGCCAAGGCTAGTTCGTCGCGCTCGGAGCGGATAGTCAGATCGATACCGGCCGAGTTCTTGCGCGCCGTACCGATAGAGTCGCGGGAGGCGGCGGGATTTTCGGATGTCGGCCCGGTTGCTGCCGGACCGTCGGAACGGGTCGGAGATGATCGCGTCGACCGGCACTTCCTCGTCGAGGAAGGCATGGACGAAGCTGGTGTTCGCGCCGTTCTCCAGCAGCCGGCGGACCAGATAGGGCAGCAGCTCCTCATGGCTGCCGACGGGTGCGTAGGTACGTACAGAGATCTTTTTGTTGTTCTTCATCGCAGCGGCGTAGAGGCTCTCGCCCATTCCATGCAGTCGCTGGAATTCGCAGGCGACACCGGCGCGCTCGGCCATTGCGCGCACTGCCGCCAGAGTATGTGCGTTGTGCGTCGCGAATTGTGGGAAGAGATGCGGCGCGGCGTCGATCATTCCGCGCGCAGACGAGATAGCAGAGGTCGGTCGCGGCCTTGGTGGTGAAGACGGGATAATCCGGACGCCCGGCGATCTGGGCGCGCTTCACCTCGGTATCCCAATACGCGCCCTTGACGAGGCGAACCATCAGTTGCCGTTCGGTCTGGCGTGCCAGTTCGCCGACGCGCTCGATCACGTCCGGCGCGCGCTTCTGATAGGACTGGACGGCGAGGCCGAGACCTTTCCAGGCTCCGAGGTTGCCCTCGCGAGCCAGGCGTTCGAGCAGTCTCAGCGACAGAGCGAGCCGGTCGGCTTCCTCGGCGTCGATGGTGAGATTGATGTCGTAGCGCCTCGGCTTCGAGCGCGAGGCGTTTCAGGCGCGGATAGAGCGTCTCCCAGACGCGCCTGCGCTTCCTGCACCGCCTCGTAGCGAGGAGAAAGCGCGGACAGTTTCACCGAGACGCCGTGCTCCGTCTCCGGCGCCTTGCCTGCTTCCTTGCCCGATCTCGGCGATGGCGTGAGCATAGGCCTTCTCATAGCGGTCGGCGTCCGCCTCCGTGCGAGCGCCCTCGCCGAGCATGTCGAACGAGCAGAGAAGATTCTCGCGGTCGGCGCGACGCAGCGCTGAGGAGATGTCGCGGCCGAGCACGAACTGCTCGCTCATCATCGCGATGGCACGGCCGATTGCGGTGCGGATCACCGGTTCACCAGGCGCCCGACGATGCGGCGCATGAAGCCGCCAGATGTCGTTTTCGGCGTCGCCGACATCGACGAGGCGCCCGGTCAGCATCAGGCCCCAGGTCGAGGCGTTGACGAACAGGCTGTCGGATTGGCCGCGATGGCTGGCCCAGTCGGCGGAGGCGATCTTTTCGGCGATCAGCCGGTCGCGGGTATCGTCGTCGGGAGTTCGCAGCAGCGCTTCGGCGAGGCACATCAGAACGAGCCCCTCGCGAGTGCCCAGGCTGAATTCCTGCATGAAGCTTTCGACCAAGCCCTGATGGCCGATGGAGCGCGCGGTGCGCACCAGCCAGGCGGCCTCGGTCATCGCTTTGTCGCGCTGCTCGGTGGAAAGGGAAATCTCGTTCAGGAGGCTGCGGACGGCCTCTGCCTCGTCGCGGTATTTGCCGCGGTCGAGATCATCCCACGCAATAGACTTGTCGGACATGACCGCAGATTAGCGCCGCGCGGCGCTGGCGAAAGGGCTACAAAAGAAAAAGCGCCCCGGAAGACCGGGGCGCCTGTTCATAAGCCTGAAGCGTGGGTTACGCGGCGGCCTGGTTCTCGATGATTGCGGTGGGCTTGGAGCCCGATCCGATCTGAATTGTGCGGGGCTTCTTGGCCTCCGGCACCTCGCGGACGAGATCGATATGGAGCAGGCCGTTCTCGAGGCTCGCGCCCTTCACCTGCACATAGTCGGCAAGCTGGAAGCGGCGCTCGAAGGCGCGGGCGGCGATGCCCTGGTGAAGCACTTCGCCCTTCTGCTCGGAGGGCTGCTTCTCGCCCTTCACCGAGAGGAAGTTTTCGTTGACTTCGATGTTGAGGTCGCTCTCGGCGAATCCGGCAACGGCGACCGTGATGCGGTACTCGTTCTCACCCGTGCGCTCGATGTTGTAGGGCGGATAGGGCGCGGTGGCAGCCTCGGGTCCCGCAAGCTGATCGAGCAGGGTAAAAAGCCGGTCGAAGCCGACGGTCGAACGGTAAAGCGGGGTCGGATCGAAAGTACGCATGTCACATCCTCCTTGAAGCGATGCAAATTCAGCTCGCCAATCGGCCGAGCCTGTTTCAAACGCACACCCCATATGGGCCTGTGCACCCTCGATGTGGTAAGGCCATTTTCGTGTTCAAGACCTCCCGATGACCCTCAAGCTCATTTCGATTCCCGAGAATCCAATCCCGGAGGGCGGCGAGCCGTTCACGCTCGTGACGTCGGACGGCGTCGAACTGCGCGCGGCGCGGTTTCCCGCGCGCAAGGGCGTGCCCTTCAAGGGGACCGTCTGCCTTTTCCAAGGGAGGGCGGAGTTCATCGAGAAATACTACGAGACGATCGACGACCTGAACGAACGCGGCTTCTGCGTTGCGACGCTCGATTGGCGCGGGCAGGGCGGATCGCAGCGGAGACTGAAAAATCCCCGTCGCGGCCATGTCCGCCACTTCGACGACTTCCAGCTCGACATGGACATCTTCATGCAGGATTTCGCCCTGCCCGAATGTCCGCCGCCGTTCTTCGCGCTGGCACATTCCATGGGCGGCGCGGTCATTCTGGAGGCGGCGCGGCGGCGTTCGACCTGGTTCGACCGGGTCGTGCTCTCGGCCCCGATGATCTCGCTGCCCGGTTTCGCCGCCGATCCGCTTGCACGGCGGGTCGCGGTTCTATTCACCGCGCTCGGCCTGTCTGGCCTGTTCGTGCCGGGCGGCAATGAAGGCAACCTCTATCACGGCGAGTTCGCGCGCAATCCGCTGACGAGCGACGAGAAGAGGTTCAGGCGCACCGGGGCAGTCGCGGAGGCCGCGCCCCATCTATGCCTGGGCTCGCCGACGATCGGCTGGCTGCGGGCCGCCCACCGGGGAATGACTCTGTTCGAGGATCCGGAGAAGATCTCCGAGATCAGGACGCCGACCCTGTTCATCACCGCTGGAGATGAGAAGGTTGTTTCCAACAATGCGATCGAGATTCTGGCCTCGCAGATGCGCACCGCCGAAGTGGTGATGCTGCCGAACGCACGTCATGAACTCCTGATGGAGCGTGACGGCATCCGTGACGCGTTCTTCGCCGCCTTCGACGCCTTTATTCCAGGGACGCCGACGTTCCCGGATTAGGCCTTGTTGAGGATGTCCATTGCCGCCGCGTGGACGCGCTTGTCGCCCGCAGCGATCACACGGCCGCCGTTCGAAGCCGGCCCACCGTTCCAGTCGGTGACCACACCGCCGGCGCCTTCGATGATCGGGATCAGCGCGACGATGTCGTAGGGCTTGAGATCAGTTTCAACGACGAGATCGATCTGACCTGCCGCCAGCATGCAGTAAGCGTAGCAGTCACCGCCATAACGCGTCGTGCGGGTCACCGCCTCAAGCCGCTCGAACGCCGTGAGGTCGTCGCCCGTGAAGATGCGGGGCGATGTCGCCGACATGATCGCTTGTTCGATCGCCGCGCAGGGACGGGTGCGAAGGCGCCGGTCGCCGAGGGGGCCGCGATAGCGCGCCGAGCCGCTGTCACCGAAGAAGCGTTCCTTGGTGAAGGGCTGGCTCATCATGCCGTAGACCGGCGCGCCGCTTTTCAGGAGCCCGATCAACGTTCCCCAGGTCGGCAGGCCGGTGATGAAGCCGCGCGTGCCGTCGATTGGGTCGAGCACCCAGACATATTCGGCGCCGTCACCCTCGCTGCCGAATTCCTCGCCGATCACGCCGTGGTTCGGAAAGGTGACCTTGATCAGCTGGCGCATCGCGGCTTCGCCGGCATGGTCCGCCGCTGTGACGGGATCAAAGCCTCGCCCAGCCTTGTTCTCCACGCCGATCGACGTCCGGAAGAACGGCATCACGGCCTCGCCGGCGACATTGGCAAGGCGTTCGACGAAGGCTTCGAAATCGACGGCGGTCATGGTGAGAAGGGCTTACTCGGCGGCAGCGCGCCTGACCAGCATTTCCGTGCCCGCGAAGGCGATCAATTGCTCAACGAAGATCGCGAGTTGCTCCGAAAGCACGGAGAAGCTGGCGATCTTCTCATGGCGCTTCTCGTCCATGTAGAGGCCGCGGTTAATCTCGACCTGCAAAGTATGCGCCCCCGCGGCCGGGGCGCCGTAATGTTCGGTGATATAGCCGCCGGCGTAAGGCCGATTGCGGGCAACCGAGAAACCAAGGCCGCGGAGGCAGACCTCGGCCATATCGAGGACGGCCGAGGCGCAACTCGTGCCGTAGCGATCGCCGAGCACGATGTCGGCGCGGTTGCGTTCCTCCTTCGAAGCGCCGAGCGACGGCATCGAATGGCAATCGACGAGAATGACGGAGCCGAACCGGGCATGGGTGCGGGCCAGCAGGCGGCCCAGCATTTGGTGATAGGGCTTGTAGAGGGTTTCGATTCGCTGGATCGCCTCTTCGACAGGCAGGCGGCGATCGTAGATTTCCTGGGCATCGCCGACGATGCGCGCGATCGTGCCGAGCCCCCCCGCGACTCGAAGCGAGCGGGTATTGGCGTTCGGCGGCAAGCGGCCCTCGAACATCCGGGGGTCCAGCTCATAAGGCTCGCGATTGACGTCGAGGAAGGCGCGCGGGAAGTGCGCCCGCATCAGCGGTGCGCCGGAATTCACAGCAGAAAGAAACAGCTCGTCGACAAAGGCGTCCTCGGAGCGCCGCAGGCTCAAAGGGTCAAGCCGCGTGCTGGCGAGGAAACTCGCCGGGTAGCGGGCGCCGGAGTGGGGCGAGTTGAAGATGACCGGCGCGACGACACGGCCGGGTTCCACGATCTCAAAGGCCGGTTCGGAGAGCGTATCGATCAGAAGCGGCATTTCGCCCTTGGTTTGAGATCGCGGCGGACAATTCATACATCGTGCCAAGCCCTGCGGCGACTGTCCACGTTTTCAGCGCAAACGTGATGTTTACCCCTCCGGTTGCTTATGGGAAAAACGTGCTCGCGGAGCTTCTGGACGACTGATGGACATGAACAAGATCATCCTGGCTGAAGACGACAATGATATGCGGCGCTTCCTCGCCAAGGCGCTCGAAAATGCCGGGTATGAGGTCGTGTCCTTCGACAACGGACTCTCGGCCTATAACCGCCTTCGCGAGGAGCCGTTCGAGCTCCTCCTGACCGACATCGTGATGCCCGAGATGGACGGAATCGAGCTGGCGCGCCGGGCGGCCGAGCTCGACCCGGATATCAAGATCATGTTCATCACCGGCTTCGCCGCGGTCGCGCTGAATCCGGATTCGAATACGCCGAAGGAAGCCAAGGTGCTTTCGAAGCCGTTCCACCTCCGCGACCTCGTCAACGAGGTCCAGAAAATGCTTGCGGCCTGATCAGCGCTTGCGGTCCCTGAACGGAGTCGGTATACGAGCCGCCTCCGCGCAGGAAAATGGGCGATTAGCTCAGCGGGAGAGCACTTCGTTGACATCGAAGGGGTCACTGGTTCAATCCCAGTATCGCCCACCATTTTCCACTTGAAATCATTAGCGTTTATAGGCTGAGGCTTTCAGGGTCGCGCTGCGCCAGCCGGCCAGCGAGGGCGCTTTCCCGAGGATCCCCGTCACTAGCCGGGTGCCCGGTTCCACCCTCGCGACCTGCCGTCTCAATCAGTGCTTCACGCGGCCGTGCTTACGCGACCCGCGAACTCTCCGTCGGCGCCACATTTTGGTTCATGCGGAATAGGTTCAGTGGATCATAGCGCCGCTTCAGCTCGGTAAGTCGGTGGTAGTTGCCTCCGTACGCCGCTTGGACGCGGTCCGTTTCGTCTTCAGGCATGAAGTTGATGTAGGCCGTCCCGGCGGCATGCGGTTTCGCGGCTTCAAAAAGCGCACGCGCCCAGCCGATGCATTCCTGGTCCATTGCCGGGTCACGCCAGCGCGCGTGGACATTCATGACGAAATGGGAGCTCCGCTGCGGAAAGGCCGTCGCGTCGGGCGCGACGCGGCCGGCTGCCCCACCGACATGGCCGATGAAGATCTCACATTCGGGCCCCGGGAGATTGCGCACCGCTCCCATCAGGATTCCGATTGTCGCATCGGAGAGCTCGGTGAAGTCGTGGCTCTTCCAGTAATTGCGGGCTCCGGGCGCGAGTAAAGGATCGAAAGCCTGCTGCCACCCCGCGAACGGATTGGCCCCGACGACATCGACGATCGGCGTTCCGATCGAACGCAGCCGGGCGGTGGCCTGCTCTCCCTCCTGTAGATCGCCGCAATAGCACATGGCGAGAACCAGAATCTCCTTGCCATGCCACTCCTCCGGCAGGAACGGCAGCGGAGGCGCCTGGCGCATCACGACCCAGCAGGTCAGTTCGTCGGGCGCCTCCTCGAGCGCCTGCCGGTATTCCCTGAGAACCATTTCGGCGTGGTCGAACGGGTGCACGACGAGTCCCGACAGAACCTGCGGCCCGAGCTTGTGCAGCTGAAACTCGAATGCGGTCACGACACCGAAATTCCCGCCGCCGCCGCGCAGCGCCCAGAACAGATCCGGGTTTTCCGTCTGGCTCGCGCGTCTGAGCTCGCCGTCGGCCGTAACCACATCGACCGACATCAGGTTGTCCAAGGTCAGGCCGAACTTCCGCGTAATCCAGCCGAAGCCTCCTCCAAGGGTCAGCCCGGCAATGCCGGTGGTCGAATTGATCCCCGTCGGCAGCACCAGTCCGAAGGCCTGGGTTTCCCTGTCCACCTCGGCGAGCGTCGCCCCCGGCTCGACCCATGCCCGCTGCGTCGCTACGTCGACGCGCACCGAGTTCATCGGCGACAGGTCGATCATGAGACCACCATCGCAGACCGCGTTGCCGGCGATGCCATGCCCGCCCCCGCGCACCGCGACCAGCAGCCCGTGGTCACGCGCAAAACGCACCGCGGCGGCGACATCCGCGGCCTCCGCACAGCGCACGATGAGGCCGGGCCTGCGATCCACCATCGCATTCCAGATCGTGCGCGCGTCGTCATAGTCGGCGTCGCTCTCGTCGAGCGCGCGGCCGCGCAACTGCGCGGCGAGCGCCTCGATGGCCGAGGCGGGGATAGTCGCTTTTCCTGCTGCCAGTGTCGTGAGGCTCAAGGCGTTCATGATCGTTCCTCCCAAGTGGAATGAACTCACAGTCCCCGCACGGAGGAATTGTGCGCCAGTGTCCGGCCGCACTCAAGCAGAGCGCCGGGCGGCAAACACCTTGGCCGTGCCCCTTGTCAGCGATGAACCTCTCGATGTGCTGCGCGGTCTGGACGGCTGATTTCCCCGGCTCGCCAGCTTCGAGCTCGACAAGCCGCTTCCACGTGGCTGACAGACGCTCCCTCCACTCGGGCTCTCTTTGCCCAGCCTGTTGCGCAGCCTCGACCGCCTTAATGGCCCGGTTACGTGATAGGAGAGCTGACCCCGTAGTAGTATGGTTCGGACCTAGCACGCCCTCGGTCAGCCCATAATTATGCGTAGAGGGAGTGGAGAGGAGCGCAAATCATGTCTGAGATGATCCGCGTGACACTGTCTGACGACATCATCGCGTCTCTCGATGCGTGGATTGCCGGAGAGGACGAGCCAAAGCCGTCGCGCGAGGCTGCCATATCCCACGCGGTTTGTGACTGGCTGGCTGCGTTAGGACACGTGCCGCCTGAGCGATGCAGCATACCGACAGAGGATGAAAATCAACCCGCGTCGGCCAACACCTAATCGAGTCGAGCCTAAGCGTGACGTGAAGTCGTCGGGCCCACCTTCTCCTTAGGGCGCGCCCCAATAGTATAGGACAGCCGACGAGGCCGCGCCTCCAAGCACACAGGGCAGGCCGAGGGCCACCTGGCCGGTCGCCGCTGCGGCGACGCATCCCAGCGAGATCGCGCCCTGCCCGAGCTTGCCCCACCATGCAACGTCGCGCTTGTAGCCAGGGCCCATGCGCTTGAGATCTTCCAGCCGACCAAGCGCGATCTTCCGCAGGGGCGAGATTTCGACCGTCTCGGCGGCTTCGATCGTTTCTGCAAGCTGCTTTGACGTCTCCTTGTCGGTCTGCTGCGTCTGCAGCGTCTTGAGAAGGGAGAGCAGCTTGGAGTCGCGCGAGGCGTTCATCGCCATCGTGTACTTAGCCATGCTTCCGATGGTCAGCTTCTCGACGCTGTCGCGGTCTTCCGACCACGGCAGCGTCTTGATCATACGCTCGAGCGGCGGACTGGAGCGCGTCGCGAAATAATAGCCCCAGTGCACGTCGAGCATCTCCGGACGCTCTTCGAGCGGAATCTGCTTCTCCTTGTCCTTCTTCGCGAACCACTTCATCGGATTGGCGCGGTCCCTCCACGAGGTCTTCTCCTCGGCTACCGGCGTATCCGGGGTCGGCAGCTTGCCCTCGAGATAGCGCTCTGCCATGAGCTCCCGGGTCGGCATTTTCGGCGAGAACCGCGTCATCAGCCCACGCCAGTCCGGGTGACCGGAATAGGCGATGGCGCGGACGATCGCCCAATGATCGGCCGAGCGCATGGCGAGCAGCTTTTCGATGATGGCGTCGGTGTTTTCCGGGTTGGAGCCGATCATCCCGGCCATGAAGCCGACAAACATGCCCGCTCCTTCCGGATCGCTCAGCGCGCCGAGATCGCTCGCCGTCTTCATGACCGACGGAGCATTGGCAAGATCGCGCTTCGGATCATAGGCATTGATCCAGGCCAGCACGCCTTCCTTGCTATTCGGTTGGATCGGCGGCGCGGCCCGGGCCATGCCCGCAGCCACCAGCACGGCGATCAATGCAATACAAAGAGCCCGCATCTCCCATTTCGCGCATCTCTTGCGCGCCCCGCATCCGGTTCGATAACCGCAAGGAACTCATCGCTCGCGTGGGACCGTTTCAAGACGCGCTTGCGACCTGATTGCGGCGGAAACTCCAAGAAAAACGGCGGGTTTCGGCGTTCGAGGCCCGTTGTTCTATTCCGCCGCCTGGGTGTGGTGGTGCCGGCTTTGGAGAAAGGGGCTCTTCGGCTTGCGGGACCTCGTCACGGCACTGCCAACCCCGCCCTTCGCGCCCCGTCGACGACTAGATTGGTCAGCTCGTCATTGAAATGGTGAAGCTGGATCAGATCCGAGCGGAGCCGTGTTTCATAGTGGGGATGGGCTTCCAAAAGATCGCGGACATTCGAGCGAGCGAGCTCCGAACGACCAAGCGAGGCATTGATCGCGGCCATCAGCGTCTGCGGCAACGGCAGGCCGCTCGATAGGGCCGGGCTTAAAAGGTCGAGCGCCTGCTGATTGTCCCCGAGCCGGTATGAATCCAGCGCCAGAAAGAACTGCGTCCCGGTCCGCGGCCGGGCGGTGAGGTCGATCGAGCGGCGAATGCGCGCCAGGCCTTCTGCATAGGCGCCCCGTACATAAGTGCGCGCGCCGCTCTGGTAGAGGATTTCCGGATCGTTTGGATTGAGGTCGATCGCGCGCTGAGCGGCCTGGTCGGCGGCGTCGAAATCCCCGAGAAGGAACTGCGCTGAAAATAGCGCGAGATAAGCAAGGCTTGATCTCGGCGCGAGCTGTACCGAGCGCTCCGCCGCGTCGATCGCCATCCGGTCGAAGTCCGGCATCCCGGTGCGGTCGGAAATCGCGGTGCTCTCACGCACATAGGTCATCGCCAGCAGCGCCCAGGCATCCGAATATTGCGGCGAGAAGCCTACTGCCTGTTCAAGGCAGTGCCTGATCCGTGAACCACGCCGGGGCTGTGGATCCGACAATTGCGCCCGAGCCTGGAGAACGCACTCGTAACTCTCGCCGGGCGGGGCGGTTGCCAGGCTGAACGTGGCCGCGCGACCAGTGGCGATGGGCTCGGCGATCCTCGCGGCGACCTGACCGGCAATGTGGTCTTCCACCGACTCGGCTGCTTCCTCCGCCGGACCGCGGTCTATCGCCTCCGACCAAACCGTCTCGCCATTGCGCGCGTCGGAAACATTCCACCAGAAGCGCAACTCGCCGTCGGTCATGCGGACCGTGGACTCGATGGAATATATTCGATTAGAGGGGTTCAGCAGACTGAGCTTCTCAATGTCTATCCGGTCGTCGATCAGGACGAGGCGGATGTCGGAGAAGCGCGAAAGGCTCGATACGAGGGATTGCGTCAGGCCACGAGCGACCTGAGAGCCGTTTTCGCTGGGAGTAAGGCTGCGAACCTCGCGGAGCGCGAAAATAGCTGGACCGGAATTGCGGCTCCGGTCGCTCCAGGTCGATGCTGCCAGGGCGAGGGCGAACAGTCCCGCGAAAGCAACGACGCATGATGCCAGAAACCAGCGGGGGGTGACGACGGACGAGCCGTCTGGTGCAGGCGCTTCCATCGGTGGGTGTAGCGGGGTCTGCTCCGGCTCGGCGGTATGTTGCGGCTCGTCCTCTCTCCGCGAGAAGGTCGGCACGTACCCGCCCTTGGTCAGTTCGATGCGGATATCCTCGGAGACACCGGGCCCGTCGTAGTAGGCGGCGAGAGCGGTCCGGATCCGGTTTGCCTCGATCCTGACGATCGGATCCTGTCCCCCGTCGAAGGCTTCTCCGCGGCCGAAGACGTCGACCGCGATCGTATAGGACTTGATGCGTTCCGAACGACCGGCGAGGGTCTCCTCGACGACAAAGCGGAGAAAGCGGCGATTGCGTTCGGACAGTCTGAGCCGATCGTCGGCCAGAAGTCGTTCGAGGACGGCATGAGCTTCCTCAGCTTCCGCCGGACTATGGCTATCGGAGGAAACCAGGGCGAGCTTCGGCAGGCATTCTTCCGTTGCTTGTCGTTGTAGCCGCGGCATGAACCACCTCTTCATGCATCAATCAAGCAGCCCCGGTAAGCACGTCCCCTGTCTTTGTCGTGTCAAAGCTTTGCCGGACCGTCATCGCGGTTTCGGCGGTTTTTCTCAATTGTGCGTACAATTTGCGCAACTTCAGCGCGCGAAGTCTAGCACCGTAAGCGGTGGCGTAAAGCTGCCTTGAGGGGCTTTCCGGCCGGTCCAACTCGCTACCGGTCAGAACTTGCCGCTGGCACTCAGGAAGACGGCGTCACCCTTGGTGCGGTTCTTGACCTCGACCTCGTGTGCCCAGCTCAGGGTGAAGTCCACCTCGGTCTCGTCGAATTTCGCCTTGTATTTCACCAGCGGGCCGACCGCGATGGAACGACCCTTGAACCCATCCGGGCGGTTGTCGGCGAATGTGCCGTCGTCATCCTCGATTTGCTCCAGGAAGCCCGCGATGGCGCCGAACGAAAGCTGGTCGGTAATGCTTTTCGTGATCGACAGGTCGAGATGAGCCATCACACCACTGTAGTAATCGGTATCGTCGTTGGGCGTGTTGATATCGAAACCGAGCTTGGCCGAGTAGTCGATGCCGTTCGTCGCGTCGATATGGGTGAAGCCGAACAGAGGAGTGAACGTCCAGTAGTTCAGGCCGATGAAGGCGAGCGAGCCCTGCTCCCACCGGCCTGACGGCGCGGTGATGTTGAGCCCGGCGGAGAAGAAGGTGTCGCCCTGGTCGTTGTGCCAGCCGAACAGAAGCGGCATCACCGCGATGTCGCCAAGCCCCGCGACCTCGTCGGTGCGCTCGAATAGAAGGACATCTGCCGTTCCCTTGCTCCAGCCCACGGGAATCGCGGCGCTGAAGGCATAGGTCCAGTTTCCGGGCAGATCCTGCTTCGGCACATAGAGACCGGCGAAGACGCTCTGGACCAGCGTCGCTTCCAGGCCCACGGCGATGACCTGATTGCCAAATGGGACCTGTCCGCTCGCATTGCCTTGATAGAAAACGTTCGATTCCGCCCAGTACATGCCGGGATAGGGCGGCACGATGCCGGCTCCGGGAGCGGCATAGGCGCCGGGAACATATCGGCCCGCGACCGCTTCGGTTGCTTCAGCCGAATGTGGGACAATCGCCGCCAGAGCGGCAGTCAGCGCCAAGGCGGCGTGCAAGTTACGCATGATACCCCCGAGCGTCCGTTCGCCGTCTCCCCGAAGCGCCGACGAAGTCGTTTCGAAGACTAGAAAACTCCCGGACTGGTTTCAATCCGAGGGTTCACACGTCCGCGGTTACAGCGGCTTCTGCGAGCGAAGGGATCGGACGCACAACGCAACAACGAACACTTCATCTGGTTGGATCGATAGGCTCAGGAAGTCCGTTACGGTTACAATTTCGATCCGCTCTGAAGGCGGATGAAGTGTCCGATTTGTATTCGTAACTATCAGGAGAATAATGATTTTGTCCCGGTCAGTTACCGTAACATAGCCTTCGAAATCTGGTCATCGCTGCCGAAACGCGAAATGTTTGCCGGGCCCGTCATGACGAGCGGTGTCCCTCATGTCCTCGCGTCTGCCGCCCTCGGACTCCTTTACTGCCCATGCCCGTCCTGATCCGAGGTGGCGGGCATGAGCGCGTTGTCGGAC
Source organism: uncultured Alphaproteobacteria bacterium (assembly GCA_963778835.1). Taxonomy (GTDB): domain Bacteria; phylum Pseudomonadota; class Alphaproteobacteria; order Rhizobiales; family Methylopilaceae; genus Flaviflagellibacter. The sequence continues at coordinate 767,116 of CAVZVY010000006.1, read as the reverse complement.
ACGCTGAGCCTATTCTGGAGGGAGATCGCCGAGCGTCCGGACGGGCCGTTCGCCTTCCGCTTCTATCTTCAGCCGGTGATGTCTGCGCTGCTCGCTCTTCGTGACGGCATTAAGGACGCAAAGGGCGGAACACCCCCATATTTCTGGAGCATCGTGAACGACGCCGAGCGGCGCAATACTTCCCTGATGGAAGGCCTGAAGGCGACCGCCAGGGTCATCGGCCTCGGCTTCCTGATGGACTTCGCCTACCAGTATTTCGTGCTGGCGAAGTTCACGCCGGTGGAGACCGTCTTCATCGTTCTCTTGCTCTGCTTCGTGCCCTATTTGCTGCTGCGTGGGCCGTTTGGGCGGCTTACCCGATGGTGGCTTCACCGTCCGCATGAAGAGCGTCGGCCATGATCGACGAGAGCCTCGCCTTCGACCCGCCGCACGGCAAGGACGATCTCTCCGTCCTGCTGTCGTCCCGGCGCACCGGGATGTCGTTCCAGCGCACCCGCATGAGCGCGGACCGGACGCTGATGTCGGTCATACGCACATCTTTGTCCCTGATCAGCTTCGGCTTCACGATCTTCCAGTTCTTCCAGAAACTGCGTGATCAGGACGTGCTGACCGCTGCCGGGCCAGCGCGCAACTTCGGCGTGGCGCTGGTCGCGCTCGGCATCGTCATGCTGATTGGCGGCATCGTCTACCACCTGCAATTCATGATGGCTCTCCGCGTCGAGCGGGAGGAAATGGCCGAGCAGGGCCTGATCCGCGGCGTCAGCCCGTTCCCGCCATCGCTCACATTGTTCACCGCGATCCTGCTGCTGCTGATCGGCCTCGCAGCGATCCTCAGCATGGTCTTCCACGTCGGCCCGTTCGGCTGAACGGTCGAACGTCCAAACTCAATTCAGGAGGAGGCAGTAATGGCAAAGTCCGGAAAGCCCAACATCCTCGTTATCTTCGGTGATGACATCGGGATTCCTCAGATCAGCGCTTATACAAAAGGTTTGATGGGATATCAGACGCCGAACATCGATCGGATATTCAATGAGGGGGCGCTGTTTACCGATTCCTACGGTCAGCAAAGTTGCACCGCCGGACGTGCTTCCTTCATCCTTGGTCAGGAGCCATTCCGAACCGGTCTCCTGACCATCGGCATGCCCGGCGATCCACACGGCATAACCGATTGGATGCCGACGATCGCCGACGCGATGAAAACGCAGGGCTATGCCACTGGCCAATTCGGCAAGAACCATCTCGGCGACCAGGATAATCACCTGCCGACGAACCACGGGTTCGATGAGTTCTTCGGCAACCTGTACCACCTGAACGCCGAGGAAGAACCCGAAGGCTATTTCTATCCGAAGGATCCGGCCTTCAAGAAGAAGTACGGTCCGCGCGGCGTGATCCATTCCTGGGCCGACGGCAAGGGCGGCCAGAAGGTCGAGGATACCGGCCCGCTCAACGTCGCGCGCATGCCGACCATCGACGAGGAATTCCTCGGCGCCGCGCAGAACTTCATCAAGAAGAGCGTGACGGCCGCCCAGCCGTTCTTCGTCTGGTTCAACACGACGCGCATGCACGTCTTCACCCATCTGAAGAAGGAATCCCTTGGCAAGACGGGCAAGGGAATGCACGCCGACGGCATGGTCGAGCACGATGGCCATGTCGGACAATTGCTCGACCTGCTCGAACAACTCGGCGTCGATGACAACACGATCGTCGTCTACACCACAGACAACGGCGCCGAGATCGCGCTGTGGCCCGATGGTGCGATGACCATGTTCCACGGCGAGAAGGGCTCGACCTGGGAAGGCGGCTTCCGCATCCCGCTTGCCATTAAATGGCCCGGCACGATCAAGGCCGGCACGGTTTGCAACGATATCATCTCGCTGCTCGACCTGTTCCCCACCCTATGTGCCGCGGCGGGCATGCCGGACATCAAGGAGAAGCTGGCGAAGGGCACCACGCTCGGAAAGAAGCAGTTCAAGGTGCACCTGGATGGCTTCAGCTTCATGCCGTACTTCCAGGGCAAGGAAGCCGAGGGTCCGCGCCAGGCGATCTACTACTTCGACCAAGGCGGCAACCTGAATGCCATCCGCTTCCAGGACTGGAAGCTGACCTTCGCGGTTCAGCACGGCAACATCGCCACGGGAACGCGCTCCACCCCGAACTGGGCGCTGATCACCAACCTCCGCATGGATCCCTATGAGCGGGGAATCGAGGAAGGCGGGAACGCGCTCGACTTCTTCGCTAGGCAGATGTGGCTGCTCGTGCCCGCGATGGCGCAGATCAAGACCTTCTTTTCCGACTTCGAACAATACCCGTACCAGACCGGCAGCGCCCTGAACGCCGGCGCGATCAACTACGGACTGCTGAAGCAGCAGGACGCGATGAAGCGCTTGAAGGAGCTGGAAACCCTGCACGCGGCCTGACCGAGGCGCGCCACGCGATCAACGAAGGAGGCCGTCGATGGCCCAACAGCCGAAGAAGACAGACAAGCCTAATATCCTCGTCATCTGGGGCGACGATATCGGGCAATCCAATCTGAGTTGCTACACGCATGGTCTGATGGGCTACCGGACGCCAAATATCGACCGCATCGCCAAGGAAGGAATGCTGTTCACCGACAGTTATGGCGAACAGTCGTGCACCGCGGGGCGCTCGGCATTCATCACCGGGCAAAGCGTCTACCGGACCGGGCTTTCCAAGGTCGGAATCCCCGCCGCCCCGCAGGGGATGATGGAAACCATCATCAGCATCCCGGCCTTGCTGAAGAACCAGGGCTATGTCACCGGCCAGTTCGGCAAGAACCATCTCGGTGATCTGAACAAGCATCTGCCGACCAATCACGGCTTCGACGAGTTCTTTGGCAATCTCTACCATCTCAACGCCGAGGAAGAGCCGGAGATGGAGGACTATCCGAACGCGAAGGACTTCCCGAACTTCCGCAAGACGTTCGGACCGCGCGGCGTCATCCATTCATGGGCGACGGACAAGGACGATCCGACGGTCGAGGAGCGCTGGGGTCGGGTCGGCAGGCAGAAAATCGAGGACACCGGGCCGCTCACCAAGAAGAGAATGGAAACCTGCGACGATGATTTCGCTGCCGCCGCAAAAGACTTCATGAAGCGCGCCGCCGGCGACGGAAAGCCGTTCTTCGTCTGGCTCAACACCACGCACATGCACCTGTTCACGCATCCGAAGCCCGAGAGCAAAGGACGGGCTGGGCGCTGGCAGTCGGACTATCACGACACGATGTGCGACCATGACGAACTGGTCGGCAATGTACTCGATTATCTCGACGAGCTCGGCATCACCGACAACACGTTCGTGATGTACTCGACCGACAACGGCCCGCACATGAACTCGTGGCCGGACGGCGGCATGACTCCGTTCCGCAGCGAGAAGAACACCAATTGGGAAGGCGCTTTCCGCGTTCCGCTCCTTGTGCGCTGGCCGGGCCATATCGAGCCGGGCTCGGTCGCCAACGGCATCGTCCAGCATCATGACTGGCTGCCGACTTTTCTCGCCATGGCGGGAGAGCCGGACGTCGTCGAGAAGCTGAAGAAAGGCGGGTATAAGGCGATCGGGCGGACGTACAAGAACCACATCGACGGCTTCAATCTGCTCGACTACCTGACCGGCAAGGCCGAGGAGAGCCCACGTAAGGGCTACTTCTACTTCAGCGACGATGGTGACGTTCTGGGGATCCGCTACGACAACTGGAAGGTCGTGTTCATGGAACAGCGGCTACCGGGGACGATGGCGGTCTGGGCCAATCCGTTCACGCCGCTTCGGATGCCGAAGATCTTCAACTTGCGCATGGACCCGTATGAACGGGCCGACGTGACGTCGAACACCTACTACGACTGGTTCCTGCACCACGCCTACTTCCTCTATGTGGCGCAGGCCGGCGCAGCGCAGTTCGTCGAGACGTTCAAGGAGTTTCCGCCGGCGCAGCATCCGGGAAGCTTCAACCTCGACGCCGCGATGGCGAAGATGCATGAAACGGCGGGTGGCGACTGACAGGCATCGGAGGGCGGCGGAATAGTCCGCCGCCCCTACCGTCATAAAGGCCGAACAATGGCTCGATTAGAGGCGACCGAACGGGTTCATGTTGATGACGCGTGCAAGCGACGCGAACGGCTTGCTGCAGGGTTCGTGATACACGCCTGTCAGCCCACGGTAACCGTGCGGATCGTTCTGAAAATGGACGTGAACGCTGCGCTGGTCGCTGGTTATCGGCGCACTGCAGCTCGTGCACCAAGGCCCATGCGGACCGCTTCCGCTGCTGGGCATAGGGTCAAAGGCCAAAATTCCAACTCCTGCGAAGTCGCCGCGCCTCTCCCACGCTGGCATGTCGCTCCCTGTCTCCAAAGACCAGTTCGGTTCTCCTCTGTGGGTAATCCAGAGGCTGGCGGCGATACGCCGCTATTTCCCGGACGCTGTGGATTTCGCCACACACCGGACCGCGCCGATCCCGCAGAGACGCTGAACGCGCTCGTCCACATGGCGCGAGACTCGAATGAGGTGTTCGTCGCGTGAGTGAGCTCCTCGTCTCCCTCACCGAAGCTTCGACGCTCGCGATCGATCTCATCGCTTTGGGCGTCATCGTCTTTGGCACGGTGGAGGCGGCATGCATGGTCATCCTGCATGTCGTCACGGCCCGGGCGGACGGTCCCGAGCGCCGTGCGATCTGGCTGCGCTATGCGCGCTGGCTCGTGGCCGGCCTGACCTTTCAGCTCGCCGCCGATATCCTCGAGACCTCGATCGCACCCGACTGGCAGACACTCGGCCGGCTGGGCGCGATCGCGGTGATCCGGACGTTTCTGAATTACTTCCTCGATCGCGATCTCGCCGAGGTTCGCGAGCGTAATCGCGAGGGGCTGACACCACGCAAGGGAGAGATCGCCGATGTCGATGCTGCTTGAGCCTGAAGTCGCGACGCCCGGCATGGTCGGCGTCCCCGGTGGCCTGTTCAACATGGGTTCGAACCATCACTACGTAGAGGAGAAGCCGGTCCATCGCGTGCGGGTCCATGCGTTCCTGATGGATCGGATGCCGGTGACGAACGCCGAGTTTCGTGCCTTCGTCGAGGATACCGGCCACATTACCTTCGCCGAAATCCCGCCTCGCGCCGAAGATTATCCGGGTGCGAAGCCCGAAATGTTGCGGCCGTCTTCGCTCGTCTTCATGCAGCCTTCGGGACCGGTGGATCTGCGCAACTGGGCCAACTGGTGGAACTTCATGGCTGGCGCCGACTGGCGTCATCCCTATGGGCCGGGCAGCTCGATCGACGGACTGGATGATCATCCAGTCGTCCATGTCGCCTATTCCGATGCCGAGGCCTACGCGAAATGGGTCGGCAAGAGATTGCCGACGGAGGCGGAATGGGAATTCGCCGCGCGCGGAGGTCTGAAAGATGCCGATTACGCCTGGGGCGATACGTTCGCGCCGGACGGGCAGGCGATGGCCAATACCTGGCAGGGACAGTTCCCCTGGCAGAACCTGGCCGAGGACGGCTATGAGCGGACCTCGCCGGTCGGGAGTTTTCCGGCGAATGGCTATGGCCTCCATGACCTGATAGGCAATGTCTGGGAATGGACGTCGGATTGGTTTGTCGATCATCACCCCGCCGACGAGGCCAAGGCTTGCTGCGTGCCGCTCAACCCGCGCGGTCCGAGGGAGAGCGATAGCTATGATCGCTGCCAGCCGGAGATCCGGATTCCGCGTAAGGTCCTGAAGGGTGGATCGCATCTCTGTGCGCCGAATTATTGCCGCCGCTACCGTCCCGCGGCGCGGCATCCGGAGCCCGTCGACACGTCGACCTCGCATGTCGGGTTTCGATGCGTTTCGAACGCTCCGCCGGAGTCGGCCTAAGCCATTGAAAAGAGCGGATTTCGTTACGTCTCGTTACCGTAACATAGCCCTCTGAAGCTGGTCGTCCTTCTCGAAAAGCGGAAAGCTTCGGACCGTTACCCAGCGACGGTCCGATACTCATGTCGTACGCATTCAAGGCACGGGCATTCAGGGCTTGTCGGACCTTCTGCGCGGCAGCCGCATGGACGGTGGTGTCGCTCGGAGCGTTCGGCGCCTATGCGCAGACAGATCCGCTGCCGTCGTGGAACGAGGGCGTCACCAAACAGGCGATCCTGGATTTCGTCACAGCGGCAACGACAGAGAGCAATCCTAGTTTCGTGCCGCCTGCCGAGCGCATCGCGGTGTTCGACATGGACGGGACGCTGATCCCCGAGCGGCCTATGCCCGCCGCAGTCGTCCCGATCGTCGCCGACCTCAAGCAGGCGGTCGTGAAGAATCCGATCCTGCAGGAGAAACCTGCGATCTCGGCCCTGTTGAAGGGCGACGAGGCGGGTGTCCGCGCCGCCGGGCAACAGGGCATCAACGACATCATCGCCGCCGTGACGGATGGCAAGACGACCGAAGAGGTCGCCGCGAACGTAACGACTTCGATGCATGGCGCCGTACATCCGAAATTCGGCGTGCCGTTCAGCAAGGCAGTCTACCAGCCGATGATGGAGGTGTTGGCGCTGCTGCGGGCTAACGGCTTCTCGACCTGGATCTGCAGCGGCAGCCCCGTCCTGTTCACCCGCCAGATGGCGGAGGAGATGTTCGGCATCCCGCCGCGTCAGGTGATGGGCAGCAATATCGAGACCAAGTTCGTCGAGCGCGACGGCACCAGTGTCCTCGTCTTCGACTCCCGGATCGACCACTTGAACGATCGCGAAGGCAAGCCGGTCACGCTCAATCTCGTCCTCGGAACGCGGCCGGTCTTCGTCGCCGGCAATGAGGGCGGCCGCGGCGACATCGCAATGATGCGCTGGTCGAAGGACCGCATCGGCCCGAGCTTCCAACTCCTCATCGATCACGACGATGCCGCGCGCGAATTCTCATACGAGGAGTCGGACAATTACTCGCTCGATGCGGCCGGCAAGTACGGCTTCCACGTCGTCAGCATCAGGGCCGACTGGAAGACCGTCGTCGCGCCGGCAGGGAATTAAGAGGCGGGAAAAACGGCCGAGGGGTGGGGACCTAGAAGGAGAGAACAATGACAGGACGTCTTCCGACAACGGCGCGTACGTCGTTGCTGGCTGTGGTGCTGCTGGCAGGTTCCGCTTTCTGGTTGCCTGGCGCCGGAACTGCCGGCCCCCTCAACCAGGCGCCTCTCGTCGCTCCGATCGCGAGCCAGACGACGCCGCTCTATACCGAGGTCCAGCGCCGCGGTCGTACGGTGCGCCGCACCACGGTTCGCGGCCCGCGTGGTGGCGTCGCGCGGCGCACGACGGTCGTCCGGCCGGGTGTTCGGCCGGGTGTCAGGCCCGGTGTTCGGCCCGGTGTTAGGCCCGGCTACCGTCCCGGACGCTGGGCTCGGCCCGGCCGGTATTACTGGCGTCCAGGTGGAGCGGTCGCGGCGGGCGCCGCGCTCGGCTTCCTTGGAGCCGCGGCGGTGTCCTGGGCCAACGCTCCGGCTCCCGGCATGTGCTGGTACTACACCAGCCCGAGCCGCCGCAGTGGCTTCTGGGACTACTGCCCGTAGAGACTGGTCCACCTGCACCGTTCATGGCGGTGCAGGTGGACACCAGTGCAGTGCAGCGGAGGCTTCGATGAGGGCTTTCTGTTTTGCCGCTTTTCTCGTGGTCGCCGGAACCATTCTGCCCGTGGCACCGGCGAACGCGCAGGAATCCTCGACCGACGATCTCGCTCGCCGCACCATCTATCGCCGCGCCGTCGAAGCCGTCATCTGGGGTATGCCTGCGGTCAACTTCGATCTCCTTTATCAGGCGATGGCAAAGGCCAAAGGCTCCTGGAACCAGGTCGTGTATTGGTCACGCCTTCCAGACTGGAAGAACCAGACGCTCACGCCCAATCCCGACGTGATCTATGTCTTCCCGTTCTTCGACACGAAGCAGGCCGGGCCGATGGTGATGGAGATTCCGCCCGCCGGTCCCGACGGTTCGATCACTGGTAGCGTCGATGACGCCTGGCAGACGGCGCTGGAGGATGTCGGTCCCGCCGGCGTCGACAAGGGGCAGGGCGGCAAATATCTCATCCTGCCACCGGGCTATAAGGACAAGACCCCGGAGGGTTATCTCGCGCTTCCGTCGCCGACCTACCGGAGCTATGCCATTTTGCGCTCCAACCTGGCGAGCGGTAGCGACGCGGATGTGTCCAAGGCGGTCGCCTACGGCAAGCGGGTGAAGATCTATCCGCTGTCGCGGGCCGGCAATCCGCCATCCACCACGTTCGTCGATGCGATCGACGTCGTCTACGACAGCACGATTCCCTACGACCTGAGCTTCTTCCGGTCGCTCGACCGTTTCGTCCGGTACGAGCCCTGGATCGAGCGCGACAAGGTCATGATGGACATGCTGAAGTCGATCGGCACCGAGAAGGGCAAGACGTTCGATCCCGATCAGAAAACCCAGGCCATTCTGACCGACGCCATCGCCGAGGCACGCCGCTGGCTGGACCGCCGCTACGAGGCTGTGTTCACGACCTCCTTCAACGACGGAAAGCAATGGGTACTGCCTGCCCCACCCGGTGTCGGCGAAGGAATGATGACCAACTTCGCCGATCCCGATTCCTATCCGGTCGATGGACGCGGCGTTGCCTATTCCATGGCCTATTTTAGCGCCAAGCATCTCGGCACTGGCCAATACTACCTGATGACGATCCGGGACAGGGATCGCAAACCCCTCGAGGGAAGGAGCACGTATCGGCTCAACGTGCCGGCGGATGCGCCGGTCAAACTCTACTGGTCCGCGACCGTTTACGACCGTGCCACGCACGCGCTCATCAGAAACCAGCCGCATTCTAGCCGCGCATCCACGACCCCCGGTCTCGTGAAGAACGAAGACGGTTCGGTGGATGTCTACTTCGGTCCGAAAGCGCCGCCCGGGAAGGACACCAACTGGGTGCCGACTAGCGCGGATGGAAAGTTCGAAGTGCTCTTCTGCTTTTATGGTCCCGAGAAGCCGCTGTTCGACAAGACCTGGGTTTTGCCCGACATCGAGCTGGTCAACTCCGCGCCTGAAACCGCACAAGCCGCGTCCGCCGCGCCGATCCCGGTTGGCGAGATCCCCGTTACCGTCGAGAACTTCAAGCGTGCCGAAACGGACATGTATCTCGGCATGTTCACGAAGGAAGGCGCGTTCGGGAAGTTCTTCCACCACCGGGAGCTGCCGCTCGAGAACACCGGGGTCCGGCCGAACCGCGACACGCTCTATTCGTATGCGGTGTTCGATCTCGAGGCAGGACCGGTGACCATCAGCCTGCCCGATGCCGGCAAGCGTTTCATGTCGCTGATGGCGATCGATCAGGACCACTACGCTCTGGAAACGGTCTATGCCCCGAAGGCCTACACCTATTCGCGGGAGCGGGTCGGTACCCGCAATCTCTTCGTTGCCGCGCGCACTCTCGTCGATCCTGCCGATCCCCAGGACGTCAAGCAGGCGCAGGCCCTGCAAGATGCGATCACGGTTCGGCAGCCGGGCGGGCCAGGTCGGTTCGAGGTGCCGAATTGGGACAGGGCCAGCCAGGACAAGATACGCAACGCGCTTCTGGTGCTCAACACGACCTTGCCGGATCTGAGAAACGCCGGCGGGCGCAAAGATGAGGTCGATCCCGTCCGCCACCTGATCGCGACCGCGTCGGCGTGGGGCCTCAATCCCGATAAGGAGGCCGTCTACCTCAATGTGACGCCGACGCGGAACGACGGACAGACCGCCAATCGGCTCGACATCCCGGCCGACGTGCCCGTCGACGCCTTCTGGTCGGTGATCGTCTACGACGAGACGGTCACCTGCGGAAGAACCCGTACGACGCCCACTCACTCAACAGCATCACGGCGAAGAAGAACCCGGGCGGAGGCGTATCGGTCCAGTTCGGCGACTGCGACGGAAAGATCCCGAACTGCCTGCCGACCATGGCGGGATGGAACTACATGGTGCGGCTCTACAGGCCGCGGGCCGAGATACTCAACGGGCAACTGGAAGTTTCCTGAAGCGCGACCGGCAACGTGACCGGTCGAGAAGGCTGCGCCATCTCGAAAGCGGGCCCGAGGAAGAGGAGCGATAGATGGCAGGGTTCGATTGGCTCTGGTGGCTTTGCCTCGTCATCGTCATCGGCCTCTTCATCGCGATGGTCTATGTCATCTACTGGCTCGGCAAGCTGCCGGGCGAGACGGCGCACAGGCGCGGCCATCCTCAGGCATCCGCGATTGCCGTCGGCGGCTGGCTCGGCCTGCTGTTTCCGCCGCTCTGGCCGATTGCTTTGATATGGGCCTGGACCACGCCGCGTGACCGGCCGCTTCAGCCACCGCCGGATCTCAAGGATCTGGAAGCGACGATGCGGCGGACGGCGCTTCGCATTGCCGACATCGAACAGGCACTCGGCATCCCGGCCGGAAAGGCAGGCGGGCGATGATCCCGGCTTTGTTGTCCTCCGTGGCGATCATGTTCCTCTACTGGCGCGAGAGCCGGCCGAAGCCCGGCGTGCCGGTTCCCGGATCGGCCGAAGATCTCGAAGATGAGCTGGTCGATCTCAATGCCCGGCTGGACGCGATCCAGCGGCACCTCACGAAGAAGGGGTGATGCGCGATGCAATGGCCGATCTTCATCGCCTATACCGTGATCGTCTGGCTGATCTTCGTGAAGCTCAGATTGCTCCGGCTGACCTTCGCCTGGGCCATGCTGTTCGCGGCGGCCGGACCGATCATCTTCTTCTTCGTTCTGATGGCGATGAATTTCTACCATCCCGGAACGTCGGATGTTCAGGTGCTGCACAGGGTCGTGCAGATCGCGCCGCGCATTTCCAAGCCGGGAAGAGTGTCGGAAGTGGTGATCGATGCGAACGAGCCGTTGAAGAAGGGTGACGTGCTGTTCCGCGTCGACCCCAAGCCGTTCCAATTCGAAGTCAACAGGCTCGAGGCCGCGCTTGCCGCATCGGAGCAAAGCGTGCCGGAACTGAAGAGCGCGCTCGATGCAGCCAAAGCTTCGCGGGTGCGGGCAAAGGCGCAACTCGAACTCGCGCAGATGACCTACCAGCGCCAGTCGGACCTGCTCCGGCAGAAGGTCGTGGCACAGGCGACGGTCGACAACGCCCAGCGCGACCTCGACGCGGCCCGGCAGTCCGAGGCCGCGGCGGCGGCCGGAGAGGAGGGGGCGCGGCTGCAGCTTGAATCGACGATCGGTGGGGTCAACACGTCCGTCGCGCAGGTCCGCCAGCAACTTGCCTCGGCACAGGACGATCTTGCTGAAACCGTGGTGAAGGCGCCTTGCGACGGCTTCGTGTCGAACGTGAACATCCTTCCCGGCCAGATCGTCAGTGGCGCCGCCGCGGTGATGCCGTTCGTCTGCGATCAGGAACCGGACGAGCGTGGCCAGGTCGTCGCGACCTTCGCGCAATCGGCCTTCCTCGGTGTTCGCCCCGGTGACGCGGCCGAAGTGATCTTCAGCATGTATCCGGGGCAGGTGTTCCCGGCGAAGGTGCTCTATGCGGTCGACATCACCGGTGGGGGCCAGATCGGCGTCGGAGGCGTGATCCCAACGATCATGGGCCAGACAGCACCGCCGCGATTTGCAGCGGTGCTGAAGCTGGACGACCCGAACATTCGCATCCCCGCCGGCGCCCACGGGTCAGGCGCGGTCTACACCGACCGGGTGCCGTTTGCTGCGATATTCCGCAAAGGTCTGGTGCGGACCGACACGATCGTCAATTACCTGGCTTGGGGGACCTGAGGCGACCAAGCCTCCAATTCGGGCGTGCAAATCTGCTCGCAAATCTGCTCATTGCGTTGGAACGGCGTCGCCTTCGAGTACATCGTCCAGCGCAGCCAGGGATGGAATCGCGATTTCTTCCGGCGGCTTCCTGGACGCAGTCACCGGGCCGAGTTGAACGACCGCGACTTTTCCGTCCGTGACGTAGCGGTCGCCCTCCGCGTTGCGGCTCTCGGTTCCCGCGGGTTCGACAGTCAGTCGATAAACGGCCGACGCGACTCCGAGCTTGATGAAATCCTTCACCAGGGTGTCGCGTTCCAGATCCACGTTCGGCGCTATGCGGTGAGTAACCGCTCCGGTGTAGTGGCTGAAGCCGACGCCTTCGTCGAAACTTGCCGAACCCAGCCAGATCGCGCGCTCTTCGCCCGGCGTCTGGTAGACGTTCCAGAAGCGAACATGATGCCGGCTGTCGGCGCTTATGCCCGACGCCTTCTCGAAGGCCAGATCCTCACGGCGGCTATCGTAAAAGAGGTTGCTGACCGGAGCGTCCGGGTCGGCGCGATCGAGCAGGATGCTCTCGACGATCCCTACGCTCGACCGCAGCGTGATGGCATTCGCCGGGCTCCATCCAATGTCGTGGAGATTGCGGATGACATCCGCCTTCGTTCCGATGAGGCCGATATTGATCGGATCGCCGGGGATCCCATCCGCATTGCGAGTGATGAATGGCAGTTCGGCCAGGGCATGACGCCGCTCGTAGCGCGCCCACATATCCGGAAGGATCAGATAGGCAAGCAGACCGTAGCCGATCGCAAGGATAAGCAGGGTTCGAAGTTCTTGTGATGCCGAGCCTGAAAAAGCCTGAGCGCCACCTTCAGCCTCCTGTCGGCGCCGCATGCGCCGCAGGAGATCTCGCGGTGCCTGGGCTTAGTCCGCCGAAACCATCATCTGTCTGACAGCGCGCCAGCGCCAGAGCTCTTCAAGATTCCGGTAGTAGGAGCTTTCGTCGGATGTTTTGGCACCTTCCGCCAGCTCGGCGAAATGCTGCGCCTGAAGATTGCAGTACTGCGCTTCCTGGATGTGGGTGGCCGCGCCATCGGCGACAAATGCTGAGCTTTCTGTCTGCATGTCGGTTCATCCCGCTTGAGAGCCGCCTGATTACTCAAGCATGAAACGCGGCGATGTGGAGCACAGAATGGAAGGACAGGTTGCCGCGGGTCAGTCCGGGTCTCCGTTGCCTGACAGGATCTGAGCTGTTCCTCGGATCGCGGTTCGGAATGCCTCGTCGAAATTGACGCCCTTGATGCCCCAGTGATGGGTGACGCCATTAGTTGTTAGCCGCCAGTCGGCGATCCAACCGGCGAGTTCGTCGCTGAAGATCAGGCTGCCAGCGAGCGCGATGTCTCCCCCGGCCTCGTTCGCGGCGGTGCCCAGTGCATCGGGCTTGGGATCGAGCAGCGAATTGAAGTCGAGTGAAGATTTCTGCAGTAGCTCGTCGCTCGGGAACTCTATGGGGATGCCGTAGCGCCTCGCGGCCAGGCCGAACGATTTCCGCTGCAGATCGCCGTAATCGTTCTTGTCCGAAAGCACATAGATCGTGTCGGCGATCTTCACCGCGAGAAAGATGACGACCTTTGGGCGCGAAGCACTCCAGGGCTGGCGCCCAAGCGCTGCGAGGGCGCTGTCGATCCGGGTCTTGTCGTAGTCGATCGTGATCTCGAACGGCCGATCTCGGGTGCCCTGCTCGTCGTGCTTCGGGATGTCGGCCATCAAATCGCGATAGGAATAACCGCTCGCCGCCTTCGGACTGTACAGGTGGTCAATGCTTGGGTCGGAGACGAGCCGGGCGTCCCCCGAGACCTTCACCAGGACATCCCTGAAGCCCTGAAGGAGCGCCGGATTTCTCGTGTCCTCCCGCTGGCCGGTCACGTTCGCCCTAGCGCGGTAGAGATCGCCAACGGTTTCGTCCGCACGGCTCGGTAATGTAGAAAGCAGGAGCGCGGCCGCGAAAGCCGCCGTCCGGATGATTGTGCCGGGCATGGTCACGCGCCTCCATCCGGGAGCATGACGCGAGCCACGTGGACAGGCAATCCTCGAAAGGACGGGCCGCCGCCTTAGCCACAAGGCGACGGCCCTCGAGCGCGGTTCCGGCTTGCAGGCGGGACGACGGCTCGACACGACTTGATCGGTAACATCCGTGACGGGCAATACGTCATTCGTCCACGCTCCGCGAGAAACCGGCCATCCCTCGACGGAAACTGCACAAAAAGCGCCCTTGGCAGCGGAGATCCGCGGTTGCGGTGGCCGGTCATTGGCCCCATTTCATGGTAACGACCGCACTCGGCGGATGTGCCGCCCGGATCCGCAAATGACCGTTCATTTTCCGTTCGACAATTCCTACTCGCGCCTTCCCGATCGCTTCTTCGCCCGCCAGATGCCGGCAGTCGTCGCCGCTCCGAAGCTGATCAGGCTCAACCGCGATCTTGCCGTCGAACTCGGCCTCGATCCCGAGCAGCTTTCGACGACGGAAGGCATCGATATTCTCGCCGGACGGACGATACCCAACGGCGCGGAGCCGATCGCGACCGCCTATGCCGGACATCAATTCGGAAATTTCGTCCCGCAGCTTGGAGACGGACGGGCGCTCCTGCTGGGCGAGGTTGTCGGCCGAGACGGGGTGCGGCGCGACATCCAGCTCAAGGGCTCGGGTCGCACGCCTTTTTCACGCACGGGCGACGGACGCTCCGCGCTCGGACCGGTGCTGCGCGAGTATGTGGTCAGCGAAGCGATGGCGGCCCTGGGCGTCAGGACGACGCGGTCCCTCGCGGCCGTGTCTACCGGCGAGACGGTGGTGCGCGAGGTCCCGTTGCCTGGCGCGGTCCTGACGCGCGTCGCGTCCAGTCATATCCGTGTCGGTACATTCCAGTTCTTCGCGGCGCGGGGAGATTTCGACGCGGTGCGACTCCTCGCCGATCACGTCATCGTCCGGCATTATCCTGAAGCGGCAGTGGCCGAACGGCCGTATCAGGCGCTTCTGGAAGCGGTGGTACGCGCGCAGGCCGATCTCGTCGCCCAATGGATGCTGATCGGCTTCATCCACGGCGTGATGAACACCGACAATATGTCGATCGCAGGCGAGACGATTGACTATGGCCCCTGTGCCTTCATGGACGAGTACAATCCGCAAACCGTCCTCAGCTCGATCGATGCCCATGGCCGGTATGCTTACGGCAACCAACCAAGCATCGCCCACTGGAACCTGGTGCGGCTGGCCGAAACCCTGCTGCCGCTGATGTCACCCGAACCAGAGGTGGCGGTCAAACAGGCGGAAGAGGCGCTCTCGGTGTTTGAGACGGTTTTCTCCGACGCATTGTTCGCCGGTTTGTCCCGCAAGCTCGGACTGGTCGAGGCGCGCGACACGGACAGGGACCTGGCCCGCGACTTCCTCAATCTGATGAATGACAACGGAGCCGACTTCACATTGGCATTCCGGGCCTTGGCGGATGCGGCCGAGGGGAACGAGGCTCCGCTGCGCGGCCGTTTCATCGTGCCCGCGGCCCTCGATCCCTGGCTGCAGAGATGGCAGCTCAGGCTCGGCGAGGAGAAGCAGTCCGACGCCGAGCGGGCGGGCGCGATGCGGGCGGTGAACCCGATGTACATACCGCGTAATCATCGCATCGAGGCGGTTATACGGGCCGCGGTCGACCACGATGACTTCGGGCCGTTCCACGAACTCCTGGCCGTGCTTTCGCGTCCCTATGACGATCCGCCGGCATTCGCGCGCTATGCGGAGCCACCGAAGCCCGAGGAGCGGGTATTGCAGACCTTCTGCGGAACCTAACGCGTTCCGGGAATGACGATGTCGTTGGCCGGCAACGGTTCTCCCTTCGAATGGCGAACGATGTTCGCGAACCAGTAGTCGACGCCGGGCTCGATCGTATCGCTCGCATTCGCCGCGTTGTGGGGGGTGAAGACGACATTATCGAGCTTGAGCAGCGGATTGTCCGCAGGCGTCGGCTCCTTCTCGAAGACGTCCAGTCCGGCTGCCCCGATCACTCCGTTGGTCAGCGCCCAATGGAGGTCGGCCTCGTTGGCGACGCCGCCGCGCGCCGTGTTGACCAGCAGCGCGGTCGGCTTCATCGCTTCGAGCTGCGGCCGCGCAATGAGATTGCGCGTTTCAGAAGTCAGCGGACAGTGGAGCGAGACGATGTCGGACCGCTTCAATATCTCGTCGACCGAGGCATAGCCGATCCCAAGCGCGCGTTCTTCCGCTTCCGGCAGCCGGGTGCGCTTGCTGTAGAGCACCTCGCAATCGAAGCCCTTCACCCGTCTGGCGACCAGGGCGGCAATCGTGCCGTAGCCGATGAGCCCCACCGTCTTGCCGGTCAGCAGGGAAAGCTCCGGCCACAGCGCCTGCTTGATCCAGCGGCCGTCCCTGAGCGCGCTGTCGGCTTTCGGAATGCGGCGAAGGGCGGCGAGCATCAGGCCCACAGCGTGGTCGGCGACGGTCGCTGCATTGCTGCCGGGAATTCGAAGAACGGCGATACCGAGTTCACGGCAGGTCTCCAGCGGCACGCCGTCGACGCCGACGCCCCAGCGGTGCAGGAGCCTGAGCTTGGGCGCGGCCTGGATGACCTCCGGGGGAACGGCCAGGCCGAACGCAACGGCGTAATCGGCGTCGGCGATGTGTTCCTTGAGGACGCCGGGATCGGTCGAGGGAACGAATGAGAACGAGAATCCTTCGGGAACGCGGGCGGTGATGCGCGCGGCGATGTCAGCCGCAAGCGGCTGCAGGAACAGGATTCTCTTGGTCACGGACGGATCACTCGGGAAGCGGGTCTGAAGAGCTGCGGTCGATATGGCCGAGATCGCGCCACGGAGCGAGGCGGTCGCGGACACGCTGCTTCAATGTCTTGGCGTCGGGGAAGCCGCCATCGACCTTGCGGTCCCAGATCACCTCGTTCTCATAGGCGATCTGGAACATGCCGCCGGTCCGCGGAACGAGAGAAACCTCGCCGAGATCGGGGCCGAATGTCGAGAGGAGCTCCTGCGCCATCCAGGCGGCGCGGAGCAGCCATTGGCACTGGTAGCAGTAGTAGATCGTGATTTTGGGCGGTGCGGCAGGATGTTGCGGGGTGGGGGTGTCGGTCATCAAAATCGGACTTCCATCTTGACCACTTCGGCCAGCTCTCATACCTCGACCGCCGGGCGCTATTTGTGCCAACCATTCCTACTGGCCGGATCGGGCCGTAACAAACGATTGGGAACAACGATGAGCGCAGCAGTGAAGGCGAAGTACGCCGGCGACAAGGCACCCGTGGTCCAGTTTCTCAAGACGCTGGACGGACTGATCCACGAAGGCAAGTTTCGCGAGGCGGCGGAGAGCTTCAAGAAGTTTGAAGAAGACAACCGTGATTCCGACTTCATGGTCGAGGAGGCTATTCCTTTCCGCGTCCAGAACTATCTGTCGCATACGATCGGCGCGACTGCGTTCGTGAAGTATACCCTGCGTCATTCGACCTGGGCGGTGGAATTGACCCGCGCGTTTCACGATCCGGCGAAATTCGAGGCATTCGTCAAGAATGCCGAGGCCGAGGTCAAGAAGCTCGCCGCCTGATGTGAGCCGACACGTGCACCAATGTGCACTGTCGAGCACTTGGAGAACAAAAAGGGCCGCGCGAGCGGCCCTTTTCATTTGTCAGATCGACTGGCTCCAGGGCTCGGCGACATAGCCGTAGGTCCCGCCGATCCGGATGATCCTGCCGACGCCCGGGAACGGCAGATGCGCGCCCGCGACGGCGAGCGTGTCGGTCGCGATCTGGTCGAGGACTTTCTTGCGCGTCTCGACCGCCATGGCCGGGTCAACGTCGTACGCGATCGAGCGCGAGGGTTCGGGGATCTGCAGCGCCGCGTTATGGGCGATGTCGCCCCAGATCAGGAGCTGGGCGCCGCCGGAGGCGATGCGGAACATGGTGTGGCCGGGCGTATGGCCGGGCGCCGGCTCGGCGGTGACGCCGGGAACCACCTCTCCGGTGCGGAAAGTCTGGATCCGGCCGGCATCCCTGTAGGGCTTGAGCTTGGTCTCGATCAGCTTAAACTGGCCCTTCATCCCCTCCGGCGCCTTGGCGAGGTTCTCGGCGCTGGACCAGAAGGCAAGCTCCGCCTCGGCGACGCGGACGACCGCGTTCCGGAATACGGCCTGGCCGCCCGCGGTGAGGCCCGAGCAATGGTCGCCGTGGAGATGGGTCATGACGACGACGTCGACTTGGTCGAGCGCATAGCCGGCGGCGAGCAGATTGGACGACAGCTTGCCGAGCGAATCCGTCAGGCCCGAGCCGCCGGAATCGATCAGGATCAGCCGGTCGCCGGTATTGACCAGCCAGCCGTTGACAGAGGTCTTTACCGTGTCGGCGCCAAGCACCGACTGGGCCGACGGATCGCCGGTGAAAAGCTTGGCGCCGAGCGGGATGAAGCCGTCGGCGAGCACGGTGACTTCGGAAGAGCCGACCATCGTCCGGTAATAGCCGGGCGCCTGGACGCCGAGCTTCGGAGCCTTGGCGAGGGCAGGGAGCGAAACGGTCGATGCCAGCGCGCCGCCAAGCGCGCCGAGAGTGAGGGAACGCCGGGTGATGAGCATGCTTGATCTCGCCGCAATCGTGGGAGGGGCGGTGTTCTAGATCGGGTCAGGGCGAGGAGTAAGCAAGGCGAATTTGCGGATTTTTGATCGCGGTCACTCCGCGAGCGACGCCGCGAAGGCGTTCGCGATCCGAGCGGCGAGGTCGGACAGCACGCGTTCCGGCTCGGCCAGGATGACGGCGGCCGGATAGCGTGCGACCTCGAAGCCCATGCGCTCGAAATAGGCTCGGCGGTCGCGGTCCTGCAGGCGGTCGACATGCGTCGGGGCGACCTCGATGATCAGCTTCGGATCGTGACTGAGGAATTCGGCGGTGAACGGCCCGATCGGCACCTGCCGGCGGAATTCGAGGACGTCCAGACTTTCTTCGGAGAGCAGCGCCCAGAGTTTGCGCTCGGCGTCGGTCGGCTCTCGGCGCGCCATGCGGGCGCCGAACAGCGAGACGGGGCGGTTCACATCGACCATTTGGCCTCCGGTGAGGCCCGGCCCGGCAGTACGCCGGACCGGGCGCTCGGTGTTATTCTACCACTTCGATCACGCGGCGCGTAGACGGCTCCACGATGACGCGCTTGTTGTTGATCACGGCGTAGTTGTAGCTGCGCGCGCTCGGGATCGCGTAGAACTCGACGGTCGGCGGCAGGACGGTGCCGACGGCGATCGCGCCGTCATATTCGACGGAGGAGGCGCGGCCTTCCTGGACCACATAGGAGCGGACCTCGGGCGTCACTTCGATGACGGCCTGGGCCGCGGCGGTACCGGCGCTTGCTGCGATGAGCGCGGCCCCGAGAACTAGCGTCTTCATGTCGTCTCTCCCTGAGCTAATGCCCTGCGAAGCAACGGGCGAGACAGGCGAGGGTTCCCGTTTGGCGTTCTGGGAGAGGGATCTCTGGCGAGCGATCAGTGCGTGTGCGACGCGTGGGGATGCGACACCGGCGCGGCCAGCGCGACAGGGGAGGCGAAGGTGCCCGCATCGGCTTCCGGGCAGCCGTCCTGCACGTTTTTCCACGACGAGTTGTTGAGGACCATATCGCAGCGGGCGAGCTTGTTGCCGTCCGGATAAGCGAGGCAGACCGTCTGGCCCTGCTCGAAAACGCGACCGCCGGCACGGCACTGGCAATCGGCGAAAGCCGGGCCGTGGAAAGCTGCCAGCAAGACGGCAGCCGAGAGAGAGGGCACCGCGCGCATTGGCGGAGCCTAGCACGCCTGCCGGAGTGTGGAACGGCCTTGCCGCGTTCGTGATCAAATTGCGGCCGCGAGGGCGGCCATGATGACCTTGGACGAGGCGATGGCGCGCTCGATCAGGGCGATCTGGTCCTCGGTGCGGTCGTGCAACTGGGTGGTATTCTTCCGCCGCTGGAAAACTCGAAGCTTTCCGGCCTTGAGCTGCGACAGCTCCTGTAGAAGAGCGTCGTTCATCTTGGCGTATTCCGCGAACTGCACTCTCAGGCTGCGCGCGTCCATTTTCCCCGATGCTCTCTATTTGTTTTTTCGGTCTGGACATTTGCAACGGCTCGATTAACGAGTGCTTAAATAGGTAGAACTACCAGAATTTGATCGATCACAAATCCTTGAGAATGATAAGTACTTGTTTCATTGCGGTCTTTTCGTTTCGTTATTTCGATAGTTGTTTCAGTTGGTTGCGGTTTTCTGTCAGACGTCGACTTTGCAGTGTGGTGTCCTACATCCGGCGCATGGACGAGGATATTTCAACGCTGTCGCGCGAGGCCCTGGTCGCCGAGGTTAAACGGCTGCGCGCCGGCATCCGCGAACACCGTGATTCCAGCATGCATTCGCTCTGCTGGCATCACCCGCAACTCTGGGGCCTGTTGCCGGAGCCGATCCCGCGCGATCTCGCAGTGCCGGAATGGCCGCAATTTCTCAGAGGCTGCGTAAGATACCGGGAGTCGCTGGAGCGCGAACTGCCCGACGCGCCACGCGTGGCGAAGGAGTTCGGGGAGTAGGCACCCTCCTCTCTTGGGGAGAGGGGGAAATCAATACGGCAGGTACGGCGGGACGTTCGAGTAGTAATAGGCGCCGCGGCGGTCCTCGACGACGGTGCGTTCCTGGCTCGCCCAGCGCGGCTGGCCCTCGATGACGGTTACCTTGCGGTTGTTCGGGCCGATGATTTCGTACTGGTTGCCGGGCGAACCATAGGTGCGGCTCGGGTCCATGTAGTAGGTGCGCGTCTCGTAGGACTGCGCATAGGCCGGCGCGGCGGCGAGCGCGATCAGTGCGGCTCCCAGCAATGCTCGTGTCATGGCGGCCTTCCTTCTCTTCAGTTTTAAGAGATTTTGGCGCGCTTTCGGCCTTTCGCAAGCGAAGGCTCGGATCATGGTGAAAGGCGGGGCTCTGTCGGCGCCCTGGACGCCGATTTCCTACCGCTCCGAGCCGTCGGAGGTCAGCTTGAAGATCGCGCCGGCGAGGAAGGTGTGGCCCGTTTCGCAGCGGAAGCAGTGGACGGGCGACATGAGGGGCGGGGGATCGTCGTCCAGGCAGAGCAGCAGCGGGCGGCTGTCGCGAGGACAGAGGGCGGCCCAGTAACGCAGGCCGGCGAGCGGGTGGGCGATGGGAAGAGGTAGTGGTTTCATGTGTCCTCCGCCGGAGACAGGAAAGGCCGTCACGTGGGTCTCGTTATGACACCCCTACTCTTCGATCGCAGTGCGCAGGCAATGCGAAGGCGAGTGACTGATCTAGCGCAACCACAAGTTAAATACGATTGTATCATCGCGCCATGGTAGCGATTGCGTAAAGAGCGCCGTCTAAACCGGCGACGCCGGCACCAGGCCGTGGCGCAGCATGGTTTCCTTCAGCTTCGCCGTGTCGGGTGCGCCATCCGAAAGCAGCGCGGCCATCTCGCGGAAATAGCCGGGACCGAGCACGCCGGGCGTCAGCACGGAGAGGCAGCTCGCCAGCCCCTGCGTCCCGTAACGGGAGACTACCATGCGTCCAGCGTGGAGCTGCAATCGCCGGCCGCCCGGAGCGCCGGGCCCAGCCTGAAGGCGCTGTGGCGGAGCTTCCTCGCCGCCTGGGAACGCCGCCAGGCCGTGCGCGAACTGCAGACCTGGTCCGATCGCGAACTCAAGGATATCGGTATCGCCCATCGCTCGCAGATCGAGAATCTCGTCGGCGGAGAGCGGATCCGGCCGCCGCGGCTGGGGTAGTACCCGCTCCCTGGTTGGCGGGGCGCCGGGTTTATGCAATCCGTGGGGCGGAGTTCGGGCGGAGCGGACGCGCGAGCTAAGCGGGAGCGGGCCCACCAAACCGTCACTCAGGCAATCACAGCGTTCAGGAGGCTCTGGCTCTTTCGAGCTCGGCGCGGCTGATCATGGCTTCGAAGACGGCCAGTTCAGCCTGCTCGATCGAGGCCACGGCGTAGTGGACCGCGAGCTCCGCCTCCCTGTCCAGCAGATCGGCACGGCTCTCTGCGCGCTTGACGCTTCGATCATGCTTCCGCTCGGTAATGCTTGTCTTCAGCATGTCCATATCGGAGGCGATTTTCGCACGTAGCGCCCGCCATTTGTCAGCGGCGGTCTCGCCGACGTCCTTGATGTCCTGATCGACCTTTTTGATCGCCTCTTCTACGGCGGCGCGAGTTTCGTCCCTACGTGCCACGATCTTGTCATGCGCTTCCTGCCGCGCCGCAGCCACGTGCTCCTCCGCATTCTTGGCGCAAACCGACAATTCGGAGAGTTGTTCGGAGATTGGCTTCAACATGGTGTTTCTCCTGCAGCGAGGACTCCACCCAGCCCGATTTTGTACATAGCGCTTTCGTGCGTTCGGTCCAGCGCCGTTTTCCCTCGAAAAAGAACGGCTTTCGGGGACTAGCCCGCCTTCCGCATCTCGGGCGACTGGAAGACGAGGACGACCTCGCGGGAGCGGCAGCGGGGGCAGATCATGCGGAGCGGCAGGCCGGACAGTGTGAACGGGCCGCCGCGCCTGGGTAGTTCCCGCTTTTTGGTTGGCGGGGGCGGGGGCGTTCGCTCAGCCGAGCCTTGGATAGTCGATACGCTCGAAGGTCTGAAAGCCCATCCCGTGGCGGTGGGCGCAGCTGAACTCGCTGGCCAGCGCGCTGATGCGGCTTGCCTGCTGCGCCGGCGAGCCGTCGATGTTCTCGTCCAGCCATTCGTCGGGCACGGTGAGCTTCATGCCCGGTTTCAAAAGCATCAGAATCCGCGTCAGTTCCTGGCAGTCCAACAGAGCCTCCATGTCACGCGGGACGGCTATAGCATTGGAGGGTGGGAAGTCTATTGCCTGCTGGCGGGCCGCAATGCCGGCCCTCGGGGTGTGGCTGCTCGCTCGGCGCGAGTTGGCTAGCGGAATGACAGGATCCCACCTTAAAATCCCTCCAAATCCTGCTTGTGTTCCAAAACTGTTTCGCGTAGGTTCTGCCGCGCAATAGGACAGTCTTGCTGTCCATTTGTTTCCAGGCGCAAGCGCGTTACCCTGTCGGACCCGGTGAACGGGACCGGGCGGGGTTTTGCCGCCTGGTTTTGCCGGGCCCGTGCGTAAGGCACTGCCACTACGGGGTTGGCGAGACGTTTGCTTTGCAGATACGGCCCTTTAGGGCCGGTTGGCGGGGCAGGCGAGGGGTTGGGGATTGAGACGGCCGGACGGGCTTGCCCGTGACGGACGCCGATCCTGGGACATTTATACGCCCGTGGGTGTTTCGCCCATGGCGCGGGAGGACAAGCGATGGTGAAGAAGCTTCTGGACGAGAGCACGCTGCCGTGGGGGCCGTTGGCCGCCGCCGCGCGCGACCCCGGAACTGCCGCAGCGCGAAGGCCTCTACGACCCGAAGAACGAGCACGATTCGTGCGGCGTCGGCTTCATCGCGCATATGAAGAATGTGCCCTCGCACGACATCGTCGAGAAGGGCCTGGCGATTCTCGCCAACCTTGAGCATCGCGGCGCGGTGGGCGCCGACGAGCGCGCCGGCGACGGCGTGGGCGTTCTGGTCCAGATTCCGCACAAGTTCCTGAAGGCGCGCTGCGCCGAGCTGGGCTTCGACCTGCCCGCGCCGCACCAGTATGCCGTCGGCCATGTGTTCATGCCGCGCGATGCTGAAGGCCAGCGAATTATCCGTGAAACATTCGCCCGCGTCTTCGTCGAGGAGGGCCTGAGCGTCTCTCGGCTGGCGCGACGTGCCGACCGACAATTCGACGCTCGGCTATTCGGTGCTGCCGACCGAGCCGCACCATGCGCAGGTCTTCATCGGCCGCGGGCCGGATGGCGTCGCCACGACGACGATTACGAGCGGCGGCTCTATGTGGCGCGCAAGCGCGTCTCGAACACGATCTTCGGCGCGAACGACGAGCGCACGAAGGGCTATTACATCCCGTCGCTGTCGTGCCGCACGCTCGTCTACAAGGGCATGTTCCTGAGCGACCAGATCGGCGTCTATTACCCCGACCTCCGGCACCCGGCGTTCGAGTAGGCGCTGGCGCTGGTGCATCAGCGGTTCTCGACCAACACCTTCCCGAGCTGGCAGCTGTCGCACCCCTACCGGATGGTCGCGCACAACGGCGAGATCAACACGCTGCGCGGCAACGTCAACTGGATGGCGGCGCGTCAGGCGTCGCGTGTCGTCGCCGCTGTTCGGCGAGGACATCGAGAAGCTGTGGCCGATCTCCTATGAGGGGCAGTCGGACACCGCCTGCTTCGACAACGCGCTCGAATTCCTGGTGCAGGGCGGCTACTCGCTGGCGCACGCCGCGATGATGCTGATCCCCGAAGCCTGGGCCGGCGACCCCCTGATGGAGCGAGAAGCGCCGCAGCTTCTACGAATATCACGCGGCCCTGATGGAGCCGTGGGACGGCCCGGCGGCGATGGCGTTCACCGACGGCCGCCAGATCGGCGCGACGCTCGACCGTAACGGCCTGCGCCCGGCGCGCTATTTCGTGACCACCGACGACATCGTCGTGATGGCCTCCGAAATGGGCACGCTGACGGTGCCGGAAGAGAAGATCGTCACCAAGTGGCGCCTGCAGCCGGGCAAGATGCTGCTGATCGACCTGCAGGAAGGCCGCATCGTCTCCGACGACGAGGTGAAGGCGCAGCTCTGCGGCCGCGCATCCCTACAAGGAATGGCTCGGCCAAGACGCAGATCCAGCTCGAAGAGCCTCGGCAAGGTGTCGTCCACGCCGGACTGGCAGAGCGACGTGTCGCTGCTCGATCGCCAGCAGGCGTTCGGCTACACCCAGGAAGACCTCACGCTGCTGATGGCGCCGATGGCGGTGACCGGCCAGGAAGCGGTCGGCGCGATGGGCACCGACACGCCGATCTCGGCCCTCTCGGCTGAGGCCGAAGCCGCTCTACACCTATTTCAAGCAGCTGTTCGCGCAGGTGACGAACCCGCCGATCGACCCGATCCGCGAGGAACTGGTGATGTCGCTGGTGTCCTTCATCGGACCCCGGCCGAACATCCTCGACCACGAGGGAACGGCGGAGAAGAAGCGCCTCGAAGTCCACCAGCCGATCCTGACCAATGCCGATCTCGAGAAGATCCGCCACATCGAGGACGTGGAGCCGGACTTCTCGGCCGTGACGCTCGACATCAGCTGGCCGGCCTCCGAAGGCGCGGCCGGCATGGAGAAGCCGCCGTCGAGGAACTGTGCGCCAGGCCGAGCAGGCCGTCGACGAGGGCCGCAACATCGTCATCCTGTCGGACCGCAAGGTCTCGAAGGATTGCATCGCGATCCCGGCGCTGCTCGCGACCGCGGCCGTGCACCACTACCTGATCCGCAAGGGCCTCCGCACCTCGGTCGGCCTCGTCGTCGAGACCGGCGAAGCGCGCGAAGTGCATCACTTCGCCTGCCTCGCGGGCTATGGCGCGGAAGCGATCAACCCGTATCTCGCCTTCGAGACCATGCTGGAAATGCACCGTTCGGGCGAATTCCCGCCGGAGGTCTCCGAGTACGAGGCGGTGTCGCGCTACATCAAGTCGATCGGCAAGGGCCTGCTCAAGGTCGCGTCCAAGATGGGCATCTCGACCTACCAGTCCTATTGCGGCGCGCAGATCTTCGACGCGGTCGGCCTGTCGTCCGACTTCGTGGAGAAGTATTTCCGTGGCACGTCGGCGCCGATCGGCGGCATCGGCATCAACGAGGTCGCTGAGGAGACGGTGAAGCGGCCACGAACAGGCGTTCGGCCCGATCCAGATCTATCGCCACGCGCTCGATGTCGGCGGCGAATATGCGCTGCGCATGCGCGGCGAGGACCATGCCTGGACCGCGGACACCGTGCGCGACCTGCAGCACGCCGTGCGCGGCAACAGCGAGGATCGCTACCGGGCATTCGCCAAGCAGATCAATGAGTGCGTCGACCGTCCGCTGACGATCCGCTCGCTGTTCGGCTTCAAGACCGCCGAGAGCGACGGCCGTGCGCCGGTTGCGCTGGACGAGGTCGAGGACGCGGTGTCGATCGTGAGACGGTTCGCGACCGGCGCGATGTCCTACGGCTCGATCAGCCGCGAGGCGCACACCACGCTCGCGATCGCCATGAACCGCATCGGCGGCAAGTCGAACACCGGCGAGGGCGGCGAGGAAGCGGATCGCTTCAAGCCGCTGCCGAACGGCGACACCATGCGCTCGGCGATCAAGCAGGTGGCGTCCGGACGCTTCGGCGTGACGGCGGAATATCTCGTCAACGCCGACATGATCCAGATCAAGATGGCGCAGGGCGCGAAGCCCGGCGAAGGCGGCCAGCTGCCCGGCCACAAGGTCGATGCGATGATCGCCGAGCGTGCGCCATTCGACGCAGGGCGTCGGCCTGATCTCGCCGCCGCCGCACCACGACATCTATTCGATCGAGGACCTGGCGCAGCTCATCTACGACCTGAAGAACGTCAATCCGCGGCTGACGTCTCGGTCAAGCTCGTGTCGGAAGTCGGCGTCGGCACCGTCGCGGCGGGCGTCGCCAAGGCGCGCGCGGACCATGTGACGATCTCGGGCTTCGAGGGCGGCACCGGCGCGAGCCCGCTGACCTCGATCAAGCATGCCGGCTCGCCGTGGGAGATCGGTCTTGCCGAGACGCACCAGACGCTGGTGAAGAACCAGCTTCGCGGCCGCATCGCGGTGCAGGTCGACGGCGGCCTGCGCACCGGACGCGACGTCGTGATCGGCGCGATGCTGGGTGCCGACGAGTTCGGCTTCGCGACCGCGCCGCTGATCGCGGCCGGCTGCATCATGATGCGCAAGTGCCATCTCAACACCTGCCCGGTCGGCGTCGCGACGCAGGACCCGGTGCTGAGGAAGCGCTTCGTCGGCCAGCCCGAGCACGTGATCAACTACTTCTTCTTCGTCGCCGAGGAAGTGCGCGAGACTCATGGCCTAGCTCGGCTACCGGACGCTTCGACGAGATGGTCGGCCAGATGCAGATGCTCGACCGCACCCGCGTCATCGAGCACTGGAAGGCGCAGGGTCTCGACTTCTCGCGCATGTTCCAGAAGCCGGCAGCGGAAGAAGGCGTCTCGATCCGTCACACCGAGCTGCAGAACCACCACCTCGAAAAGGTGCTGGACCGCGGCCTGATCGCCGACGCGCAGCCCGCGATCGTGAACGGCGAGAAGGTGCTGATCGAGACCACGATCCGCAGCCTCAACCGCTCCGCCGGCGCCATGTTGTCGGGTGAAGTCGCCAAGCGCTACGGCCACAAGGGCCTGCCGGACGACACCATCCTCGTGAAGATGACCGGCACCGCCGGCCAGGCCTACGGCGCCTGGCTCGCGCAGGGCGTCTCGTTCGAGCTCGAAGGCGAAGCCAACGACTATGTCGGCAAGGGTCTCGCGGGCGGTCGCATCGTCGTGAAGCCGCCGGCCAATTCGGGCATCGTTCCGGAGCAGTCGATCATCGTCGGCAACACGGTGCTCTACGGCGCGATCGCGGGTGAAGCGTATTTCCGCGGCGTGGCAGGCGAGCGCTTCGCGGTCCGCAACTCCGGCGCCATCGCGGTCGTCGAGGGCACGGGCGACCATGGCTGCGAATACATGACGGGCGGCGTTGTCGTCGTCCTTGGCAAGACCGGCCGTAACTTCGCCGCCGGCATGTCGGGCGGCGTGGCTTACGTCTGGGACGAGGACGGCTCGTTCAAGGACCGCTGCAACCTGTCCATGGTCGAGCTTGAGCCGGTGGCCGAGGAAGAAGAGCTGATGCAGCGCGTGCATCACCAGGGCGGCGATCTCCTGTTCAAGGGGCGCGTCGAGCTGATGAGCAACATGACGCGCCTCGACGCCGAACGGCTGATGCAGCTCATTTGCAATCACGAACGCTATACGGGGTCGGCCCGGGCGCGCGCGATCCTCGACGACTGGACAAATGCCCGCTCGAAGTTCGTGAAGGTGATGCCGGTCGAATACCGCCGCGCGCTTGCCGAAATGGCCAAGCGCGAGCTCGTCGCGGCCGAGTGATGAAGGTCTACTACGAGGCGGATTCAGGAAATTGCCGGAAGGTTCTCTACACGCTGAACCTGCTCGACATCCCGCATCAGCTCGTGCCGGTAGACATCATGAAGGGTGAGAGCCGGACGCCGGCTTTCGCCGCCAAGAGCGACATGGGCCAGATCCCGATCATCGAACTCGATGACGGGCGGGTTCTGGCCCAGTCGAATGCGATCATTCGCTATCTGGGGCGCGGCAGCCGGTTGATCCCGGCCGATCCGTTCCTGGAAGCGAAGATGGACGAGCTTCTGTTCTGGGAACAGTACAACCACGAGCCTTACGTCGCGGTGTGCCGGTTCCAGATGTTCTACCTCGGCAAGCCGAGCAGCGAACGCGAGCCGATCCGGGTCGAGAAGGGCGAGAAGGCGCTCGACTTCATGGAAGCGAGGCTCGCCGGTCGTCAGTGGTTCATCGGCGACGAGCTATCGCTCGCCGATATCGCCCTCGTTGCCTATACGAGGGTTGCCCACCAGGGCGGTTTCGATCTCGCGTCCCGTCCGGGCGTGAGAAAGTGGATTGGACGCTGCGAAGAGGTGTTGGGCCTCGAGTCAGCCATGGAAAGCGTTTGAGGACTGGGACATGGGCAAGGTAACGGGCTTCCTGGAGATCGAGCGCCAGGACCGGAAATATGCTCCGGCGGCCGACCGTGTGCGGAACTACAAGGAATTCGTCATTCCGCTCGGCGACGAGGGGACGAAGACCCAGGCTGCGCGCTGCATGGATTGCGGTATCCCGTACTGCCACAACGGCTGCCCGGTGAATAACCAGATCCCCGACTGGAACGACCTCGTCTATCACGGCGACTGGGAGGAAGCCGCGCGCAACCTCCATTCGACCAACAATTTCCCGGAATTCACCGGCCGCATCTGCCCGGCGCCCTGCCAGGAAAGCTGCACGCTGAACCTCATCGACCAGCCGGTGACGATCAAGACGATCGAGCAGGCGATCGCGGACAAGGCGTGGGCGAGCGGCTGGGTCGACATCGTCTCGCTGCGTCCGAAGACCGGCAAGACCGTTGCCGTCATCGGCTCCGGCCCGGCGGGACTCGCGGCCGCGCAGCAACTCGCGCGCGCCGGCCACGACGTCCATGTCTACGAGAAGAACGCGCGGGCAGGCGGCCTGCTGCGCTACGGCATTCCGGACTTCAAGCTGGAGAAGGACGTCGTCGAGCGCCGCGTGAAGCAGCTCGAGGCCGAGGGTGTGACGTTCCATTACGGTGTCAATGTCGGCAAGGACGTCTCGGCGAAGCAGCTCGCCTCCGAGCATGACGCCGTCGTGCTGTCCGGCGGCGCCGAGAAGCCACGCGACCTGCCGGTGCCGGGCCGCGACCTCTCGGGCATCCACTATGCAATGGACTTCCTGACCCAGAACAACCGCCGCGTCTCCGGCGAAAACACCGACGTCCAGGATCCGATCCTCGCAACCGGCAAGCATGTCGTCGTGATCGGCGGCGGCGATACCGGTTCGGACTGCATCGGCACCTCGACGCGCCACGGTGCACTGTCGGTGACGCAGCTCGAAATCCTGCCGATGCCGCCCGTGCATCCGAACAAGCTGATGACCTGGCCGGACTGGCCGCTGCGTCTGCGCACCTCGTCGAGCCAAGAAGAGGGCGCCGAGCGCGATTTCGCGGTGCTGACCCAGAAGTTCTCGGGCGAAAACGGCCGCGTCGAGAAGCTGCACTGCGTGAAGGTCGATGCCCGGTTCCAGCCGATCCCCGGCACGGAGTTCGAGATCAAGGCCGATCTCGTGTTCTTGGCGATGGGCTTCGTGCATCCGGTGCACGAGGGCATGATCGAGGAACTCGGCGTCAGCACCGATGCGCGCGGCAACGTCATCGCCTCGACGCTGAACTACGAGACCTCGGTGCCGAACATCTTCGCCGCCGGCGACATGCGCCGTGGCCAGTCGCTGGTCGTCTGGGCGATCCGCGAGGGCCGTCAAGCCGCGCATGCGGTCGACGCGTTCCTGATGGGTTCGAGCGTTCTGCCGCGGGTGTGAGGCTTTTTCCCCTCTCCTGCGAAGCGGGAGGGGCAGGATTGCCCGGGCTGCAGGCCATCAAAACCTGAGTATGGTCGAGCCAACCTAAAGCGTGGGTTGTGCGACCCACGCGTATGATTCTGACGGATGTTATGGGGGAGCAGTCTTAGTCCCGATGGGCTGGCATCAGGATGGTGCCAATGATCGAACTAGACAGCCTGCTAGAACTCGACCCGGCCGAGCCGGAAACATTCAAACGTGACGCGCGGGGTCTGGAAAGGGCCTTTCATCTATATTCGCAGCAATTTCCAGCGCATTTCTGCGTCGTATTTAAAATAGCGGGAGAGATAGACCCCCTAAGCTATCGCGATGCTTTCGATGTCGTACAGCGATGTCACCCACTGTTGTCCGTTTATATCTCCGACGAGAACGGCAGGATCGTTTTCCATAAATCCGGCCGGCGGATTCAGGTTCGAATTCTTCCGTCCCATGCCGGCGACTGGAAGGAGATCGTTGCCGAGGAACTGGCGGGGCCGTTCGAGCAACGCGTCGCGCCGCTCATTCGCG
This sequence comes from uncultured Alphaproteobacteria bacterium, assembly GCA_963778835.1. GTDB lineage: Bacteria > Pseudomonadota > Alphaproteobacteria > Rhizobiales > Methylopilaceae > Flaviflagellibacter. The sequence continues at coordinate 736,781 of CAVZVY010000006.1, read as the reverse complement.
CCACCGTCCTCCATGCCGTGGACTACGCCACCATCGTGATCACGTTCCACCATTCGATCGCGGACGGGTTGTCGGGAACAGTCGTCGCCCGCGATCTGATGCGAGCACTGTCCGACCAACCGTTACAGGTACGGCCCGATTTGCCGCCCTGTTCGGATCTGGTCGAGAAGACTTTCATCCGACCAGAGGTGGGACCTCCGGCAGCCGAGACGCCGCCGCCGCTTCCTCAGGCCGATCCCTTGCTGTGGTCGGACAATTCCGGGCAAAGGCCGTCCGTCGAGGATTACGTGCTTACAAGCGAAATGACCGGACGACTGGCCAAACGATGCCAGCGGGAAAAGACCACCATCCATGGCGCAATCTGTGCCGCGGTGATGGGTGCTGCAGCACCGATCCGGGGCGATGGCCCGTTCCGTATCATGAGCCCCATCGATGTCCGGGGTCTCCTGGGTGTGGGACGCGACGATTGCGGGCTGTTCGTCAATTCCGGGAGGGTTCATTTCCGGAACGACCGCCGCAACGATTTCTGGGAGATAGCCCGTCATGCCACGGACGAATTGGCCCCGAATCGCTCCGCGGAAGCCCTGATCGCCTCGACCGGCGCGTTCGAGTTCTATCTACCGGCAGACGCCGACCATAGGCAGGCCGCTGATCTCCTGGCGTTCGTGGCGCAATCCGAAACCATGGTCTCCAATTTGGGGATGCTTCCGTTCGGGGGCGATTTCGGCCCGTTGGAGATGACGGCTTTCTGGGGACCGGCCGTGCTGACGCGCATGGCCGGGGAGCAGGTTATCGGCGTGGCGACTTTGGGCGGCACACTGCGGATGATTCACTGCAGCCACGAACCGATCCCGCATTTCCTTGAAAATATCGGCCGGAGTCTGCGGGAGGCGGCAGAAGCCTGATCGCCATACCGGTCGTGTTAATTCGCGACCGGTGTCACCGTCGCGTCAGGCGCGGTTGCCTCGGTCCAGCTGAAATCGTCGCCGCGTCCAGGTTTCGATGGCACGACCTCGCCGTCCCTCATCGCCTTTTGAGCCAATTCGACGTCCGGCAGGGCCTGCGCCGGGGCGGCTGGAGCGAGCGGGACGAGCACGGCCCCCGGTGTGCGCGGAGCCTCTCCGAGGAGAAGGATACGGCTGGAGCCGGGTGCGAGCGGCGCGGAGATTTCCTTCGCGATCTCGGCGTCGGTGTTGGCGTCGTCCTTGGTCGTCAGGTAGCCGCGCAGTTCCAGCTCGACATAGTGAGCGAGCTTGGCCGAGCCTGCCTTGGTGAAATGGACGCCGTCGGCCATGCGCAGGCGGACCGTGCGGCCTTCGAGGTTCGGACCCTGGGTCATGAACTGCTCGTCGTCGTCGACGAAGCCTTCCCAGACATCGATGAAGATGCCGCCGAGCGACTGCAGGCGCTGCTGCACGAGCTCATTGGCGAAGGCGTAGTCGGTCGAGGTCTTCGGGTCGGCGACCGGCGGCAGGGCGACCCAGAGGATGGGGATGTTGCGCTGGCGGAAGGACAGGATGACGTCGTCGACTTTGGCGGCGTAGAGGTCCATCCACGCGCCGCCGGAAGCCGATGTGTTGGCCTGATCGGGGTCGGGCTTCTTCGGCGGGTCGTCGTGCGGACCCATCATGATGACGGCGGCGGTGACCGGCTTCTCGCGCAGGAAGATCTCGTCGATGACGTCGCGCCAGGGTTTGTCGGTCTCCTTGAGGAAGCCGACGCCGGGGCGGATTTCGCGGACGAGGCCGACTTCGGGCCGTTCGCTGAGGGCTTCGACCAGGCCGTTGGCGAGGTTCTCCGCGAGCGAGTTGCCGATGACCGCGACGAAGGTGGTCTGCTGGACGACGGGCTTTTTCGGCGCGGCCGGGCGCGGCGCGGAGGGGGCGTCGACGTATTGTTGCTGTGGGGCCTGCTGCGGCTGCTGGCCGCCGGACGGCCAGCGTGGCGCGGGCAGGCCGAGGCGCGGAAACAGGCGTTGGAAGAAGCCGACACGCGGACGCGCCGCCTCCTGCTGCTGCGGCGGCACATATTGGCGGCGTGGATTGACGTATTGCCGCTCGGACGGCGGGATGTAGCCGGGCGGATAGGCCCGCTGGCGCTGCGGCGCACGCTGCTGGTAGCGCGGCGGTGGAGGCTCGTAGCGCGGCTCGAAGAACTGGGCATAAGCAGGCGAGCCGTCGTAGAGCGCGGCGACAACCAGACCTGCGAGAACGAGCCGCAACGAACGCATCAGACACCCGGTGAAGGCCCATGGCCTTCCGTGTTCAGCCCCGTGTCCTGATTAAAGCTTCAGTTCGGCGCGCGCAAACGCTCAAGCACCGACGGCGTGGCGTTTCCATCGGCAAACATGCCGAGGCGGGACTGGAACAGGCGGATCGCATCGCGCGTCTGGGTTCCGAACTGGCCGTCGACCTTGCCAACCGGATAGCCACGCTGGACGAGGAGACGCTGGATTTCCTCGCGCTCGGGCTGGGTCAGGAGCTGGTCCACCGGCCACGGAGTGACGAACGGGCCGGCACCGCGGATGCGGTCGGCGAGATGGCCGACGACGAGCGCGTAATTGTCCGAATTGTTGTAGCGCTTGATGACGCGGAAGTTCGGCAGGACGATGAAGGCCGGTCCGGTCGGGCCGCCGGGGAGCAGCAGGCGCCCCTGGTCGGTCGCGCGTGGAAAATCCTGGCTGCCGGCGCGCCGGACGCCCATCGCCTTCCATTGCGACAGCGGCGCGGCGCCCATGGATTTGGCATGCTGGACGTTGAGGTTCGGCGGCAGGACGACCTCGTAGCCCCAGGTCTCGCCGGGACGCCAGCCGGACTTCTTGAGATAGTTCGCGGTCGAGGCGAGCGCGTCCGGGATCGTGGTCCAGATGTCGCGGCGGCCGTCTCCCGTGACGTCGACGGCATAGGCCTTGAAGCTCGACGGCATGAACTGGGTGTGGCCCATCGCCCCGGCCCAGGAGCCGATCATGTGCTTGGGATCGGTATGGCCCTGCGCCAGAATGTCGAGCGCGTGCAGGAGCTCCTTGCGGAAATATTCGGCGCGGTAGCCGTTATAGGCGAGGGTCGCCATGGCACGGATGGCGTTATGGCCGCCGAGGAAGCCGCCGTAATTGGTCTCGTTGCCCCAGACCGAGAGCACGACGAAGCGGTCGACGCCGTAGGTCTGCTCGATGGTGCGGAGCGCCTGGTCCCACTCCTGCGCCTTGAGCCGCCCCTTCTCGATGCGAAGGTCGGAGGCGCGCTTCATGATGTATTGCGCGCTGGTCGACTTGAATTCCGGCTGCTTGCGCGTCGCCTCTATCACAGTCGGGTCCGGCGTCATGCCCGCGAAAGCGGAGACGAAGACCTGGCGCGGAATGCCGCGCGCCTGCGCGTCGAGCCATAGCCGGTCGACGAAAGCCGGGAAATTGGCCAGTGCGGCCGACGGTAGCAGCGTGGCTGCGATCAGCAGTCCGCCGGCAACAACGGCGGAGCGGGAGACAGCGAACCTGGTTTTGGTCGTCATGGTCTTACCCGATTTGCAGGGAGACTGTAGCCAGAAGACGGCCTGAACGCGGTTAGTATCCGGTAAACGACACCGCTAGTCATGTGTTTGAACGATGTTTGATGCTCCGTGCTTCCGGTTTTTGGAAAACTTTGGCTAGATGCCGAATGGGGCTGTAATACCGAACGGGGCTGTCTTTTTCCCTCCCTCAGCGAGTTTCCTTATGAAGCGTATCCGTAAAGCCGTCTTCCCGGTTGCCGGTCTCGGCACGCGATTCCTGCCGGCCACCAAGGCGGTTCCGAAGGAAATGCTAACGGTAGTCGACCGCCCTGTGATCCAGCACGTCGTAGACGAGGCGAAGGCTGCCGGTATCGAGCATTTCATCTTCGTGACCGGCCGCGGCAAGGCGGTGATCGAAGATCATTTCGACATCGGCTTCGAACTTGAGACGACGCTCGAGCGTCGCGGCAAAACCAAGGAACTCGCGGCGCTGAAGGCGGACTTGCCGGCGGCGGGCGAGACGAGCTTCACCCGCCAGCAGGAGCCGCTCGGCCTCGGCCATGCGGTCTGGTGCGCCCGCGACATCGTCGGCGACGAGCCGTTCGCGCTGGTCCTGCCCGATATGCTGCATCACGGCCCGAGCTGCCTGAAGGGCATGATCGACGTCTACAACCAGTCCGGCGGCAACGTGATCGCCGTCAACGAAGTGCCGAAGGAGCAGGTGTCGTCGTACGGCATCGTCGGCGTCGGCGAGAGCCGGGGCTCGGGCTTCAGGATCACCGGCATGGTCGAGAAGCCGAAGCCGGAAAACGCACCGTCGAACTTCTCGATCTCCGGTCGCTATATCCTGCAGCCGGAAATTTTCGACCTCCTCGCCAAGCAGGAACCGGGCGCGGGCAACGAAATCCAGCTGACGGATTCGATGCTGACGCTCGCCAAGTCGCAGGACTTCTTCGGCTATCGCTTCGACGGCAAGATCTACGACACTGGCTCGAAGATCGGCTTCCTCGCCGCGAACATCGCCTATGCGCTGGACCGCGAGGACCTCGGGCCGCAGCTCAAGGCGGAGATCAAGGCGCTTATCGGTTAACGCCGGAAGCGCAGTCCCATCTCGATAAGATCCGACGTGTAGTCCTCGCCGGGAACCGAGCTTTCGAGCTTCAGGTGCGCGATGCGGGCGCGAAGCGCCACCGAACGAGTGAACCGGTATTCGACCCCGAGATCGGCCGAATACTGGTCCTCGACGAAATCCGCGCCGTCGTAATCGGTGCGGTCGTAGGCGAGTTGGGCGGTCAGGATCAGGTTGCGGCGGAGCGAATGCTCCACCCTCGCGGATACGGAGCTGTCGGTCGTCCCTGATGCGCCGTCGAGAGTGGTCTCGCCGATTTCCGACGAACCGGTGATGGTGACAGTCGTCAGCGCGGACGGACGCCAGATCAGTGAACCCTCGGCGATCAGTCCGTCGATCGTTTCGAGTTTCGATGAATCCGGGTCGCGCCGCCCATAGCCGGCCTTGCCCTCGATCGCGATGAGAGCGCTCGGCTCGAAGCGCGCGCCAACGAGCGCTTCTATTCCGGTCGAGTTGCGCTTCTCCTGCAGGAAAACATCGTCCGCCTCGTAGAGATGGCGATTGCCCGCCACTTCGACGAAAGGTTCGAGCGCCGGGCTCAGTTCGTAGCCTATGCGCTCGCGCAGTTCGTAGGCGGTGTAGTTGCGGGGCGAGTTGTCGAGTGTGTCGCCGTTGTTCAGTTTGGAGTCGGCATAGAAGTATCGGTCGGCCGAGAGCGTCGAGCCGATCGACAGGCGGTTCGGTTTGTAGGTCGCGCCGACGCTGACGCCCGATGTGTAGACCTCGGTTCGACCCACGACGTCCTCCGGTACTTCCGGATCGCCCGGCCGGTCGCTGGCGATCGTACCGCGGATCGCAAGATCGATCTCGAGGTCGCGCCGGACATCGAGGCGAAGCGCGATGTCACCGGCGAAATCCGGCGTATCGAGGTCGTGCATGTCCTGGTAGGCGATGTAGGCGCCGCGGATATTCGCCGTGAACTGATGACGCGCCCAATCGGACGCGACGTCGAGGTCGGCTTCGGCCCGGGTGAAGGTCGATCCCTTTCCGCCGGCTTCGGCGCGCGGATTGCTCTCGTAGCCGCCAGAGGTCTCGAAGCTCGGCCGCAGGATGAAGCTACCCGCGCGGATGCCAAGAGGTGCGTACGGGTCGTCCTCAAGTCGCCGTTTGCGGCGCGGCTCGATGACGTCCGGAGGTGGCGCCTGCATCATCTCTTCGACGGGTGGCTCGACGAAGCTCGTATCAGGCGCGCTTTCGAACGCCGGAAACCCCAGGTCATCGTCGGACGATGTCGGCGGCGTCTCGGCCAGCGTGCCCCGCAGTTCCTGCGTGGCGGCTGGATGGGCGATCGCCGCGAAAGCGAGGGCGCACAGAATCGACCGGCCAGGCGGCAAGACTCCGCCCAGACGGGTGCGAAGCGGAGCCTGTCGCCTTCCCAACATGGTTAAGAACCATTGAACGGGAAGGGTTAACGCGCGGTTGCGGTGGGCGCGCTTGCTGCCGTCCCGGCGCGGGGCTAGAAACGCGTCTTGTCGCAGGAGGACGCGTTTTTGTCCCTGAAGCCCGTCAGTGCCGAAGCGCGGGAAGAACCGGCGCTCATTTCAGCCCGCAATACCCTGGAGACCGAAGCAGGGGGGCTCACGCTCCTCGCCCGTGCGCTCGACGGAGAGCTTGGGGTGGAGCTCCTGCGGGCGGTCGACAAACTGCAGTCGACTGAAGGCCGCGTGATCGTCACCGGCATGGGCAAGAGCGGCCATGTCGGCCGCAAGCTCGCGGCCACCTTCGCCTCCACCGGCACGCCGGCGAGCTTTGTGCACGCCGCCGAAGCGAGCCATGGCGATCTCGGCATGATCACGCCGCGCGACGTCGTGATCGCGCTGTCCTGGTCCGGCGAGACGCTCGAACTGCGCGACATGCTGCACCACACGCGGCGCTACAAGATCCCGCTGATCGCGATCACCGCGAATCCGGAGAGCGCGCTCGGCTCGCAATGCCGACATCGTGCTCTGCCTGCCGAAGGCGCCGGAAGCCTGCCCGCACGGGCTTGCGCCGACGACCTCGACGACGATGCAGCTGGCGCTCGGCGACGCGCTTGCGATCGCGCTGCTCGACGTTCGCGGCTTCACGGCATCCGAATTCCGCGGATTCCATCCCGGCGGCCAGCTCGGCGCCGGCCTCATCCATGTCGAGGACCTGATGCATGGCGGCGAGGAGATGCCGCTCGTCGGCGACCGGCACGCTGATGTCCGAGGCGATCCTGGCGATCAGCGCGAAAGGCTTCGGCTGCGTCGGCGTGACGGACAAAGAGGGGTGTCTGGTCGGCATCGTCACCGACGGCGATCTGCGTCGCCACATCTGCCCGTCGCTGCCCGCCTGCCGATCGACGATGTGATGACCCGCTCGCCGCACACCATCGCGCCGGACGAGATCGCGAGCTGCGGCGATCGAACTGATGAACTCCGCGCAAGATCACGGCGCTGTTCGTGGTCGAGGAGGGTCGTCCGGTCGGGACTGCTGCACCTGCACGATCTGCTGCGCGCCGGGGTCGCCTGAAGACTTCAGTTTCGTGCAAGCTTCTTGAGCGATATCAAGTTTGTGAGCCAAAAACCGCCCCACTTAACGTCGGGTTAGAACAAGCCTGCATAAACTCCAGTGTTCCCGCGTGGGTTATTGGGGTTTGAGTAGATGGATCTTGCATCGATTTTCGGCTTCGGTCTTGCGATCGCCGTGGTCGGCGGTCTGATGGTGCTGGGCGGCGATCCAACGATCTTCCTCGACTGCCATTCGGCCATCATCGTGTTCGGCGGCGCGCTTGCCGCGACCATGATCCGTTTTCCCCTGCACGCGATCCTTCCGGCGTTCCGGTCGGGCTGAAATACGCCTTCACGATGCGCAAGGTCTCGCCGCGCGACCTGATCGTCGAGATCGGCCAACTCGCCGACACCGTCCGCAAGAGCGGACCTCTGGCGCTCGAAAACGTGCAGGTCTCCGATCCCTTCCTGGCCAAGGGCGTCCGCTATATCGCCGACGGCTATGACGGCGACTTCATCCGCGAGAGCCTCGAACTCGAGCGCGATCTCCTGCTGAGGCGCCTCAGCGAAGGCGAGAAGATCTTCCGCTCGATCGGCGACTGCGCCCCGGCCTTCGGCATGGTCGGCACGCTGATCGGCATGGTGCAGATGTTCGCCAACATGCAGCGATCCTTCGACGCTCGGTCCCTATATGGCCATCGCGCTGACCGCGACGCTCTACGGCGCGCTGGTGCAGAACTTCATCGGCCTTCCGATCGCCGACAAGCTGCACCTGAAATTCGCCGAGGAGGACCTCAACCTGACGCTGATCATCGACGGCATCCTGCAGATCCGCGATGCGAAGAGCCCGGCGCTCGTGCGCGAGATGCTGCTGGCCTACCTGCCCGAGAAGCACCGGCCGAAATCCTCGACGACGCGGCCTGATCGAATGGCACGTAAAAAGAAAGGCGATGCCCACGGCTGGCGGTCACGGCTGGTATGTGACCTTCGCCGACCTGATGGCGCTGCTGATGGCGTTCTTCGTCGTCGTCGCCGCGGCCTCGTCCGCCGACAAGGACAAGATGGCCGCGATGGTCGGCTCGATCCGCGAGGCGTTCGGCGTTCAGACCGCGAAGCCGGAGCAAGCCGGCATCATGGAGATCGACGGCGCTGCCGGTCCGCGGCAAGCCGAAGAACGTCGCGCATGCCGATCCCGAGGACGTCGACCCAGAGGCCGGGTCCGATCGAGAAGCAGCTCGACAACGGGCCGCTGAATGCCGGCCGCGAATTCGAAATTCGAGACGGCCGCGACCACGCTCCGTCAGGCGCTGCAGCAGATGCCCGAAATCGCCGAGATCTCGCAGAACGTCATGATCGAGGAGACTGCCGGACGGCGTCGCGATGCAGATCGTCGACCAGGACGGGCGGTCGATGTTCGCCGGAAGGCTCGAAGGAGCCGAACGAGCGTACGAGGGAGGCGCTGGTCGCGCTCGCGCCGGTGCTGCGCTCGCTGCCGGAACGCATCGCCATCATCGGTCACACGTCGCAATCGCAGACGGCGTCCACGCCCGATTACGGGCCGTGGGAGGTCTCGGCCGACCGCGCGAATTCCGTGCGCCGCATGCTGCGTCGAGAGCGGCGTGCCGAGCGACCGTTTCCACTCGATCGTCGGCCGCGCCGACACCGAGCCGCTCTATCCGGACAATCCCTTTCTGGCCGCCAATCGCCGCGTCACGATCCTGCTGATGTCGGAGCCGCCGCCTGTGCCGACGAACGTGAAGCCCTAGAGACGTCCAGGCGACCGGCGCCACCAGCAGGACCGGGCCGTCGATCCCTCGACGCGAACTTCGCGTCCCGGCGGCAAGGTCGGGCCGGCTGATCCGCCAGAAGGTATCGTCGATCCGCACCCGCCCGAAGCCGCCGACGATCGGCTCGTCCAGCGTGAACTCGCGGCCGACATAGCAGTTCGCGCGCGGCGATGCAGCACCGGTTCGGCGATGCCGCTCGCCGGCCGCGCCGAGAAACGCCACCAGCCGACCACGGCCACGATCGACAGAGACCGCGAAGGCCAGGATCTGGCCCTGCCAGCTCCAATCGACGACCAGCGCCAGCACGCCGGTGACGATGGCGGCCACGCCGAGCCAGAGCATGAAGCGTGCCGGGCGCGAAGATCTCGACGCCGAGCAGGAGCAGGCCGAGGACGAACCAGGTCCAGTCGCCGAGACGTTCGAGCAGGCCGAGGATCATGTCAGGCGTCCGGCGTCTGGATGGGTCGGCGGCACCGAACCGCGGCGTGTCGGCGGGCGCGGCGCTGGGCGTCTCCGCTCGCGTCGGTGATGGCGGCTCTGGCGATCTCGGCGATGCCGGCGAGCGAGCCGATGATGGCGGTCACTTCGACCGGCAGGATCAGGGTCTTCTGGTTCGGCGACGTGGCGAGCTTCTCGAGCGCCGCGACATACTTTGTCGGCGATGAAATAGTTCAGCGCAGTGAGGTTTCCGTTGGCCACGGCCTCGGAGACGACGGTGGTCGCGCGCGCTTCGGCCTCGGCTGCACGCTCGCGGCCCTCGGCGTCGCGGAAGGCGGCTTCGCGGCGCGCCCTCGGCTTCGAGGATCTGCGCCTGCTTCTTGCCCTCGGCGCGCAGGATCTCGGACTGGCGCTGGCCTTCGGATTCGAGGATCGCGGCGCGCTTCTCGCGCTCGGCCTTCATCTGCCGGCCCATCGCGGCGACCAGATCGGCCGGCGGGACGGATGTCGCGGATCTCGATGCGGGTGACCTTGACGCCCCAGGGCGAGGCGGCGGCGTCGACCACCTTGAGCAGGCGCTCGTTGATCTCGTCGCGCTGCGACAGGAGATGGTCGAGGTCCATCGAGCCCATGACCGAGCGGATATTGGTCATGGTCAGGTTGAGGATCGCCGATTGCAGGTCGATCACCTCGTAGCTGGCGCGGGCGGCGTCGACGACCTGGTAGAAATTGACGCCGTCGACCTGCACCGTGGCGTTGTCGCGGGTGATGACCTCCTGGCTCGGGATGTCGAGCACCTGCTCCATCATGTTCACCTTGCGGCCGATGCGGTCGATGAACGGGATGATGAGGGTGAGGCCGGGCGAGAGCGATCGGGTGTATTTCTGGAAGCGCTCGACGGTGTAGTTGTAGCCCTGCGGCACGGTCTTCACGCCGGCGGCGACGACAAGAACCACGAGTGCCACGAGAACGATGGCGAAGACGTCGAATCCGAACATGATGCAGCCGGGCCCTTTTTGGTAATGCGGCGACTGTGATGTGTCGGATCGAAAGTCTCAAGAGCATGACGAAAGGTATCAAATCGGGTCCGGCTCAGGGTGGTTGATTTCGCGGCGCGATTGGCATAGTAAGCCGCCTCCGCCGATGCTTTGACATCAGTAACGACCGCTCACGCGGCAAAGATTTTTGCAGGCCGAAGACCGATGAAGATCCGCAACTCCCTCAAGTCGCTGCGCGACCGCCATCGGGACAACCGCATCGTCCGCCGCAAGGGCCGCGTCTACATCATCAACAAGACGCAGAAGCGCTTCAAGGCTCGCCAGGGCTGATTGCCTGGCGACGGCTGTCCACCGGACACGCCCTTATCCTTTGACGCGAGACGTGGTCGCGCTCTAGCCTCCAGGGCATGAGCGCAGCGACACGATCTTTCCTCCTCTCCGTTCTCCTCCTTATTCCGGCGGTCGCTTCCGCACAGGACGACGCCGAAGCGACCAGACGCCCGCGCCTCGAGAGATGCCGTTCTCGCCGATCGCGAACTCGCAGCAGAACCGCGAGGCGCGTCTCGATCGCCTGTTCGACAGCCTGTCGGGCGCGAAGGATGCGGACGAGGCCAAGCGCTTCGAGAACACGATCGAGGCGCTGTGGTCCCAGTCCGGCAGCGACACCGCCGATCTTTTCGCGCCCGTGCCGTCGACATGCTGACTGAGGCGCAGGACCAGGACGGCGCGCTGCGCATGCTGAACGCCGCGCTCGAAGCCAAGCCCGATTATGCCGAGGGTTGGAACAAGCGGGCGACCCTGTTCTTCATGAAGGGCGAATACGCGCCTGCGATGCGCGATATCCGCGAGACGTTGCGCTATGAGCCGCGCCATTACGGCGCCTGGGCCGGACTCGGTCGCATCCTCGACCAGACGGGCGACAGCAGGAAGGCGCTCGACGCCTATCGCCGCGCGATCGCAATCAACCCGTATATGGACGGGTTGAAGGACGAAGTGGCCCGCCTGACCGCGAAGGTTCGCGGCGAGGAACTCTGATTTTCTTTTGATTTAGCGGGTGGTGCCGGTGGTCGGGACGCTGCGGTCGGCCATCGCCGCGTCGGGCTTGGCCTTGACCTGGGTCTGCTCGTTGCCCGAGCCTTCCGTAAGCTGGACGGTCCAGCTGCGCTGCTCTCCGGTATCGATCTCGAAGAAGCCGGTGCGGCTATAGCCGCGCGGCAGGCAGTTATCGATGCCCTTGATCGTGAATTCCTTGTCCTTGGTGCACATGAAGGCACCGCCGCCCCATTCGCCGCCATGGTCGTAATCGAGGGCGTAGACGTAATAGTATCGGGCGACGAGGGGACCCTTGAGCAGCGTCTCGCAGCTCGATCCGCCCACATTCCACCAGCCCTCGGTGATCCAGGTCTCACCGTCCTTGTAGCCGATGGCTACGCCGACGCGACTAGACGTCGCATTGCATAAGCGGAAATCGACCGCCCAGGCCGCGCTTGCATACGCAGTACTCAGTGCCAGCACGCTGAGTGCGAGGAACGAACGGCTTCCCCCAACCCGGCGTTTCGGAGCGGGGACCCTCATCCCATTACAGCTCGCGTCAGCCTTACGGTGTTAAATCTCATTCCCCATCCCCCTTACGCTGTCAACGTTCCCATCGGTGACAAGGCGATAGAGCGCGCCAAAAAGGGCGGCATCGCGGCACTATGCTCGTTCTTCGACTGATTCGCTTTGCGGTCGCGCAATCCAAATTCCCAACAGAATGACCGCTCCGCCGACCGCCTGGATGATTGAGATCGCCTCGCCGAGGATGATCCAGCCGAATACAGCGGCGGCGATTGCCTCGAGGAAGATGACGAGCGACGAGAAGGTCGCCGGCAGATGGCCGAGCGAGAAGGCGAGGAGGCCCTGGCCGGCCGCGTGACTAATGAGCGCAAGTGCAAGAAGCGTGGCAAAGCCCTCCGCCGAGTTCGGGAAGAAGTTCTGCTCCCGGATCAGGGCGACGACACCGAGGATCAGGGCGGTGACGATTGTCGAGGCGAAGGTGATGCGGGCCGCGCCATGCGTCTTGCGGGCGGCGCCAACGGCCAGGAAATAGCAGCCGAAGAAGATCGCGGTGATGAGACCGTAGAGGTCGCCGGAGAGGCGTTCCGGATCGACCTGCATGCTCTCGCCGACGAGAAGCCCGCCGCCGATCATCGCGAGTGCCAGACCGACGACGACGGAGCGGCCGATATGCTCGCTCTTCATCAGCCAGGTGCCGAACAGGACCCAGAACGGCGCGGTGGTGGCGAAGAAGGTGGCGTTGGCGACCGTCGTATTGAGGATCGCGAGGTGCCAGAAGAACAGGTCGCAGGAGAAGAAGATGCCAGCGAGCACGATCGGCAAGCTGAACAGCTTGCGGCTCGATCCGGCGGGCGCGATTCGGGCTTCGTAGCGGTCCCAGGCCCAGAGGACCGGAAGGGCGAGCGCGACGCGCCAGAAGGCGCTGGTGGTCGGGCCGACATCGACGAGGCGGACGAAGATCGGCGAGGCGCCCATGGCGACGGCACCGGCGACGAGCGCGACGAAGGCGCCGATATGCGTGCCCGATCTTTCGCCGGCTTCGGTGGATGCGCTCATTGGACTAGCAGGCTTTCTATGGCAGGGCGCGGGTTAGGTTACTATGCTCGGGCTTCATGCTTCATACTCCCGCCACCGAACCCTACCGCGCACCGTTCGACGTCCTGCCGGGCAGGCCGGGCAACCGGCTTCTCATTCTCTGCGACCACGCGACGAATGCGCTGCCGTCAGCCTATGGCACACTCGGCCTACCGGATTCCGAGTTCCGCCGCCACATCGCATATGACATAGGCGCCCGTTGGGTCACGCAGGCGCTGTCCGAGAAACTGGGTGCGCCGGCCGTGCTGTCGGGCTTTTCGCGGTTGCTGATCGACCCCAATCGCGGCCCGGACGATCCGACTTTGGTGATGCGGTTGTCCGACGGAGCGGTGATCCCCGGCAATGGCCGGATCGGCGAGGCCGAGGTCGTGGAGCGGACCCGGCTCTATCATGCGCCTTATCACGCCGCGATCGCGCGGCAGATCGATGCCATGCTGGCGTCCGGCGATGTGCCGGTGATCCTCTCGGTGCACAGCTTCACGCCGAACTGGAAGACGATCGCCCGGCACTGGCATGCGGCGCTGCTGTGGGACAAGGATCCGCGGTTCGCGCGGCCTCTGATCGATGCGCTCGAGACCGAAGGCGATCTCTTGGTGGGCGACAACGAGCCCTATGACGGCGCGCTGGAGCGCGACACGCTTTACACCCACGGAACCATGCGCGGGCTGCCGCATGCGTTGATCGAGATCAGGCAGGACCTTATCTCCGGGGAGAGCCAAGCGATTGCCTGGGCGGAGCGGCTGGCGCGGATCATCCCGCCGATGCTGGATGACCCGGCGCTTTCGCGGATCGAATATTGGGGCTCGCGGGCCCATGATGGGCGTCGGGCACCGCCGGTGCCGGCCGACAGGGAACAGAGATGAGCGATATCGACCAGAAGACGATGACCGAACTCGAAGCGGCGGCGTTCCGCCGGCTCGTCCGGCATCTGCGCGAGCGCACCGACGTCCAGAACATCGACATGATGAACCTCGCCGGGTTCTGCCGGAACTGCCTGTCGAACTGGATGAAGGATGCCGCCGACGAGAAGGGCGTGCCGCTGACCAAGGACGAGAGCCGCGAATTCGTCTACGGCATGACCTACGACGAGTGGAAGGCCAAGCACCAGGCCGAGGCGACGACGGACCAGCAGAAGGCGTTCGCGGAGCGCCAGGGCCACTGACCACCAATTAAGAGGGCGAACCCCCGCTTTCCACAGGGCTGGTCGCGGGCGTTCAGCTTTTCTTGACCCTGCCAGCCGGGTGGCCCAAACGAGGGCTTCCCTCTTTTGTATCCAGTAGGTATCCCGCATGAGCATGGCCATGACCGAACCCTCCCCGACGGACGTCGCGAAGGACCAGCTTCTCTCGATCATCGAGCGCATCGAGCGTCTCGAAGAGGAGAAGAAGGGCATCTCCGACGACATCAAGGAGGTCTACGCCGAGGCCAAGGGCAACGGCTTCGATACCAAGGTGCTGCGCAAGGTCATCTCGATCCGGAAGCAGGATTCGGCCGAGCGGCAGGAGCAGGACGCGATCCTGGAGCTCTATCTCAGCGCGCTCGGAATGCCGACCTGACGCGACGGAAGCCCGAACCGATCAGGCGGACGTTCCGCCGTCGATCTTCAGGCTTGCCCCGGTGACATAGGACGCTTCGGGGCTTGCGAGATAGGCGACAAGCCCCGCGACCTCGTCGTCGACGCCGTATCGCTTGAGCGCGATCATCTCCCGCATCCTGTCGCCCGTTGAGTCTTGCGGCTGAACCTGCCGCCGGGCCTCACGCAGGAGTTCGGTGTCGATGCGGCCGGGCTGGACGTTGTTGATGGTGATGCCGCGCGGTCCGAGGTCCCGGGCAAGACCCCGCGTCAGGCTGGCGACCGCGCCCTTGGTCATCGCATAGACGCTCGCGCCGCTCGTGGGCATGAAATCGCTGCTGATGCTGCCGATATTGATGATCCGGCCGCCATGGCCCATGTGCCGCAGGGCTTCCTGCGTGGCGACGAAGAGCCCCCGGATGTTCACCGCGATCATCTGATCGAGGTCCTCGAGGGCATAGTCCTCGATCTTGCCGAGATAGGAGATGCCGGCATTGTTCACGAGGATGTCGAGGGTGCCGAACTCCTCGACGGTCTTCGCCACGGCGGCTCTCACATCGTTGACGTCCGCACTGTCCGCCTGAATGGAGATAGCCTGACCGCCGTCGGCTTCGATCGTCCGCACGACGACGTCCGCTGCCTCCTTCGAGTCGAAATACGTGAACGCGACTGCCGCTCCCTCATGCCCAAAACGTCTGGCGATCGCGGCTCCAATTCCGCGAGATCCCCCCGTGACCAAGGCGACCTTTCCAACCAAACCTGCCATTTTCGGCCTCCAGCCATCGTTCGATGCCTGGGACATGGCGCGAGACTGCCAGCAGGAAATGCGACTTTCCGCCGGGCAGGTATAAGAAAATCGATTGGTTTGGAGAGGCGGGGCCGCGATGGACCCCGTGAACTCGTCAGCCGCGCGGCAGGAGCGTCGCGGTCTGCTGCGGGCCGAAGCTCTGGGTGCGGAGCAGGGCAACCGAGGAGCCCTTGAATGCGCCGCTGTCGAGACCACCGGTCGGATTGGCGGTGAAGGTGACGGCGAGCACCTTGGTCGGCTGCGAGAGCATGCCGTTGACCTGGGCGAAGTCCGGATGGGCCATCGAGGCTTCAGGATCGCTCATGGTGCGGTTGGGCGACAGAGCGACCGCCGGGACGTCCTTGTCGACCACGTTGGACGAGGAGCGCAGGGCGGCGGTCTGGATCGGCTGCGGCTTCGGACGGCGTTGCGTCACGTCGCGCACGGCGGCAGCGAGAAGGCGGGCGGCTTCGGCGCCCGAGGTGGCGAGACCGCCTGCGGAGGCCGCGACCGGTGCCGGCCGCATGGCGGGCATTGGAACAGCCTCGGCGTTCGAGGCGGTCACAGCAGACGGGGTCGTGCTCGAAAGCGGACGCGGCATCGGCATGGCGACCTGGGCACCGGGGGTCGTCGGCGCAGCCGACGGTTCGCTCTGCAGGGCGGCAAGCTCGTAAGCGGCGGAGGCGCGGCCGACAGCAGCCTGCGGGCCAGCCTGCCAGGCCATTTGCGGGCCGGCGGGAACTTCAGGCGCGGCATAGGCCATGGCCGGGCGAGCCGTCGGCATCGGCACCGGCGCGATGGAAGCAATCGCGGCAACGGCCGTCGGAGCGGGGGCGGCCTCTGGAGCCGGCGGCGGAGCCTTGGCGACCGGAGAGGCCGGCGTCGTATCCGACACAGGAGCCGTGGTCTCCTCGTCATCATCCCCGCCGCCGATCATGCGCGAGAGGAAGCCGCCGCTCTTGGACGTGTTGGACGCGACCATGGTCGGGCTAGCCGCCGGCATGCCCCTGACGGTCGCACCGTTGCGCTTCAGGTCGGCCAAAGCCAGCGCATAGTTCTTGAGCGGCTTGCCGTCGGCCGGCAGATGGACCGTGCGGCCATCCGGGAAGACCTTCGCGAGCTGGTCCCGCGACATGCGCGGCCACATGCGGACATTGCCGACATCGAGATGGACGAACGGAGTGCCCGAGGTCGGGTAGAAGCCGACGCCGCCGCGCTGAAGGCGCAGGCCGGCTTCGCGGATCTTGCTCATCGGCACGTCGGGGACGTGGATGTCCATTGCGTGGCCGAGCGTGTGCTGGCTGAACTTCGCGACGCCGCTGGAGCGCGACCGCAGCATCGCATTGGTCTCGGGCGAGCGATAGGCGGAGATGATCTGGATCGGCTCCCTGGAGCCGGCGTCCTTCTGCACTTCCCAGACGACGTCGAAGAGCCTGGGCTCCATCGTCGTTTCCTTCTGGTTGCGCCAGTCGCGCAGGAAGTGGTTGAGCTGCTTCAGAGCGGCCTGATCGTAGCGGCCGTTCTTCTTGAAGGTGACGGTGATCCGTTCCTTCGAGTGCGTGTGATAAAAGCTGAGGGTGCGGGTATCGCCGTTGGCGATGGCGTTCTGGGTGCCGCTCGAGCCAACAATCAAAATACCGACGGACAGCGCAACGATAGCGGAAGAGCGCGAGAGCTTCGTGACCGAGGCGGCTTTTGCCTGCGGAGACTTTCGTCACGCGTTATTTTCCCCACACCCAAACGCCCCGTGAGGAGCGTGAACAACGATGTTCGAGTGTTCCCCCGTTTGGTAAACGGCGCCTTAAGCGCGCGAAATACCTGGAACCCTCTCTTTCAGCTTCTCACCGACAAAAATGGCAAAAAAGGAGCGAAAGGGAAAGATAATTGGGGCGATGCAGCCGAGCCGCACCGCCCCAACGGTGGAAACAGGAGAAATTAGTTAGTTTTCACAGAGGCTTGGATCTGACCGCCGAGGCCGAGCGCGGCCCGCATCTTACGGTCATGTCCGTAGATGTCGTTGCGGGTGACCAGATGGCCGTCAGTGCCGACATCGGCCGTGAAGTAGGTCAGGTGGACCGGGACCTTGTGGGCGAGATCGATCCGACGCTCGGTGCCGCCGATCAGCTTTTTCATGCGGGCGGCGTTCCAGTCGGTGCCTTCCAGCAGGACGTCGGCCAGAGCGAAGGGGTCCTGCACGCGGACGCAGCCGTGGCTGTAGGCGCGAACGGCGTTGGCGAACAGGTTCCGGCTCGGCGTGTCGTGGAGGTAGACCGCGTGCTCGTTCGGGAACATGAACTTGATGTGCCCGAGCGCATTCCGCTCGCCCGGAGGCTGGCGGATGCGGATCCTCTTCATGTTGACCGAGTACCAGTCGACCATCGTGGAATCGATCACGACCGGGCGCTTGCCAGATACGTCGAGCACTTCCATGCCCTGGCGCGCCAGATAGGTCGGATCGCGCTGCAGGTTCGGCAGCATCTCCTTGGACGCGATGGAGTACGGCACGTTCCAGGACGGATTGACGATGATGAATTCCATCTGATCGGAGAAGACCGGCGTCTGGTTCTGCGGCTTGCCGACGATGACCCGGGTCTCGTGCGCGACCTGGCCGTCACGGACGATGCGGGCCGTGTATTCCGGGATGTTGACCATGATGTGCGTCTGGCCGAGATCGCGCGGCAGCCAGCGCCAGCGTTCCATGTTGACCAGGATCGTCGAGGTCGAATCGGTCGGCGTGTCACGCCGGTTCATGGCCTGGATGCTCGCCTTGCCGACCGAGCCGGTCGGCTTGAGACCGTTCTTCTTCTGGAACGCCATCACGGCTTCGACCAGCGCCGGATCGAAGACATTGTCCGTGCCGGCGGGGAGGGCGAGGCGGGCGCGCAGCAGCGGAACGCGATCGTCCGTCATGCCGGGCTTCAGCACGACACCGCCGGGCACTTCCGGCGGGGGCACGGCCGACGGCTCGGCGGCCTTGGCGCGAATCTCGGCGAGCTTGGCCTTGAGCGCCTTGAAGCCGGCGTGGGGCGGATTGTAGCTCTCCAGCCAATCGGCGGCGCCATCGTTCGCCGCGAGCGTAGTCAGCACGCTCGCCGGCGCCGGACGCTGCGGCTCGGCGGTGATCAGCGGGCTCAGCGATTTCGGGATGAGGCGTCCGCCTTGCGCCTGCCGGGCATAGGCGACGGCCGCGTGCGAGAGCGTGATCTCGGCGGCGGCGAGCTGCGCCAGCGAGCTATCGGTGGCGTTGGCGTCCGGCAGGATGAAGGCGGCGGCGTCGAGGCCATCCTCGTCGGCACGGGCGATGCGGGCCATGACGGCCTTTGCCTTTTCCGAGAGGTGACCGTCGGCGATCCAGAGCGGCGCGTTGTTGCGCTGGGCATAGAAGGCGACGACTTCCGGGTTTTCCTTCAACTCCGCGAGCTTCCGCGCGATGACGCTTTCGATCGTCTCGACCGGAGCGGCGGCGGGCTCGGCGGTGACGGCCGGAGCCGGAGGCTGTTGCGGCTCTTGGGCCTGCTCAACGGGAGCCACAGGAGGAGCGGCCGGCTCGGCGGGGGCGGTCGACTGCAAGGCCGGCTGAGACTGAGTGGCCTCATCCGCCGGGCGGTTGGCGACGGCTGGCGGCGGGGAGGTAGGCGAAGCCTCCGGGCTTGGAGTGGATGCTGCCGCCTCAGTGCCCGGCGTCGCCGGGGCGATGGGAGCGGTTTCTTGCGCCAAGGCCGTGGTGGCAAGCAGCACCGCAGCCAAGAAGCCGATCCCATAAGACGCGCGCATACAGGGTTCTCCATTGCCCTTCCGGGACTTAATCTATGCCTGTTCCGCCCCGCATTGTGAATCCGAAAGCGGCTTTCACGCGGCGGCTTCAGGCGGTGTCGTGTCCGGTGCGCCACATGGCGTATCGGTGAGGTTGAGGTCGTTCAACTTCCGGTAGAGCGTCGACCGGCCGATGCCGAGGCGGCGGGCGATCTCAGTCATCTGCCCCTCGTAGTGATTGAGTGCGTGCGAGATGACATCGCGTTCAATCTCTTCCAAGGGCCTGACGTGGCCATCCGGCTTCGTCAAAGCGAGGCCGCGCACAATATTGTGTGCGGGAACAATCGGTTGCGCCGGTTTCTCGGGCTCCGGTGCGGCCTGCATAGGCAATTCGGACGAGACGCCCAGCGCCGAGGCGATCTGCGGGAATTCAGCCGTTGTCAGCTCGCTGTTCTCCGCCAGCACGACGGCGCGGAAGATCGCATTCTCGAGCTGGCGAACATTGCCAGGCCAGGAATAATCCTCGAGCAACGCAAGGGCCGCGGGGGCGATGGAGCGGACAGGGCGACCTTCCTCGGCGGCAAACCGCGCGAGGAAGTGGCGAGCGAGCATGCGGATGTCGGAGGCGCGCTGGCGGAGCGGTGGGATGCCGATCGGGAACACGCCGAGGCGGTAGTAGAGGTCTTCCCGGAACGAGCCCTGCTTTACCTTGTCGAGCAGGCTTTGGTTCGTCGCCGAGACCACCCGGATATCGACGCGGACCGGCTTCTTGCCGCCCACGGGATCGACCTCCCCATCCTGCAGGACGCGCAGCAGCTTGACCTGCGCCTCGGCCGGAAGGTCGCCGACCTCGTCGAGGAAGAGCGTGCCGCCATGGGCCTCGACGAACTTGCCCGCATGTTTTTCGGTGGCGCCGGTAAAGGCACCGCGCTCGTGGCCGAACAGGACACTCTCGACCAGATTGGCGGGTATCGCGCCGCAGTTGACGGCGACGAAGGGCTTGCCGGCGCGTTCGCTGGAGGCGTGGATGGCGCGGGCGAAGACGTCCTTGCCGGTGCCGGTCTCGCCTTCCAGCAGGACCGGGATGTTCGAACCCGTGGCGCGGCGGCCGAGATGCAGCGCGGCCTGCATGGTCTCGCTGCGGGTCTGGATGTCGTCGAAGGTCAGGCGGTTCGACTGCCGTTTGCCGATCCGGCGGACCTCGCCTTCGAGTTCCTGCGTGCGCAGGGCGTTCCGGACCGAGACCTGGAAGCGCTCGGGGCCGACCGGC
Organism: uncultured Alphaproteobacteria bacterium; assembly: GCA_963778835.1. Lineage (GTDB taxonomy): Bacteria > Pseudomonadota > Alphaproteobacteria > Rhizobiales > Methylopilaceae > Flaviflagellibacter. The sequence continues at coordinate 716,440 of CAVZVY010000006.1, read as the reverse complement.
TTCACGACGAAATCGGCGGCTCCGGCGCGCATGGCGGAGATGACGGTATCGATCGAACCGTTCGCGGTCTGGACGACGACGGGGACATCGATTCCGGTCTTCTTCAACCGCTCCAGCACGGCGAAGCCGTCGAGGTCCGGCATGACGAGGTCGAGCAGCACGAGGTCGACGCCGCCGCGGTCCGGCTGTGACAGGAGTTCGACCGCCTGCTCGCCGCCGTCCATGACGATCGGCTCATAGCCGAACCGGCGCGCCATGGCCTCCAGCAGCCTGCGCTGGACGGCGTCGTCATCGACAATGAGGAGTGTGCCGCTCATTGGCAGGCGCGGGTCCGGATCGAGGGAATCGTGCCGCATCCTTGGCCCGAGAGGGTAAACAGGTGCTTACCTTTCCCGGGCGGGCAATGCTTGTCAGTAGGCGACGGTGATCTGCTCATGGTGATGAGCCGGGCGCTCGGCTTCGTCAGTCATTGCGATGGCATAGTCGGCGTAGGAGATGCGGCTTTCGCCGTCCGCATCCGCGAGAAGCTTGGTCGTGCCGAGCCGGTATTTGCCGGTGCGTTCGCCGGGTCCGATGAGGGCCGGCGGCGAGACGAACACCCAGTCTACGTCCCGGACCGGGCGAAGCGTATCGACGAAGGTCACGCCCGGAATCGAGATCGACAGCCATTCCTTTGGGAAGTCCGGAGAATCGATCAGGCGCGTGCCGTCGGGCAAGTAGAGGCTCGCGGCGCCGCCAACGATGAGGGAGCGGGCGACGCCGGCATTCCTGAGCACCGCCAGGTAGGACGGTGCGTCGATTACTTCGAAATGCAGCGCGGAGATCACGAGGTCGTGGCCGCGCAGCGTGGATGCCAGCCAGCCGGCATCGGCGACGCTCCCTGAAATCAAGGTGGCACCCGACGGCGCGGGCTTGCCCTCCACATTCCGGGCGATTCCGGTGACGTGATGTCCGCGCTCCGCGAGTTCGTCCACGATGTGCGAGCCGATATTGCCGGTTGCTCCTACGACAGCGATCTTCATGTTGGTCTCCTTTGGGTGTTAGGTTCCTATTGGAAACCAAGTAGCTGTACGTTACTTATCTGAGAAGACGGCACTTTCAGGTGACCAAGTCAGCTTCAGGAGACCGCGATGCGCGGAAATGTGCTCGATCAGAACTGCCCGACGCGGAAAGTGCTCGACCGGGTGGCGGACAAATGGAGTGTGCTCGTGCTCATTCTTTTGACCGACCAGCCGCTGCGCTTCAGCCAACTCAAGCGGCAGATCGGCGGCGTTTCGCAGAAGATGCTGACGCAGACGTTGCGCAAGCTCGAGCGCGACGGATTGGTGCACCGCACGGTGACACCGACCGTTCCGGTGACAGTTGAATATTCGATGACCCAGCTTGGTCACTCACTTGCTGGAGCGGTCGGCGCGATCCGGACATGGGCCGAAACGAACTTCGATCACATCGTCGCGGCGCAGCAGACATACGATACGTCCGCGCAGGCGGGTTGATCATGCCCCGCGACCACGCGATATGGTTGGAGACGCTTCGTCCTTCGCGAGGATTCCACTTTGCTCCGTACGTTCCCGCTGCGTGATTCCGCCGAACCCGCTTCCGCTCCCGCGCTCGGCGATCTGCCGGAATGGAATCTCGCCGATCTCTATCCGGCGATGGACTCGCCGGAAGTCGCCGCCGACCTGAAGAAGGCGAACGCCGATGCCGAAGTGTTTGCGGCGAAGTTCAAGGGCCATCTCTCGGAGCTCGCGGAGCAGGGCAAGCTGATCGAGGCGGTGAAGGCCTATGAGGCGCTCGACGACTTGATGGGCCGCCTCGGCTCCTATGCCGGCCTGGTTTATGCTGGCGATACGACCGACCCCAAGCACGCCAAGTTCTACGGCGACGTCTCCGAGAAGCTGACCGACGCCTCGGCGCATCTGATCTTCTTCTCGCTCGAACTGAACGCGATCGACGACCCGGTGCTGGACCGCGCGCTCGAAGACGCAGAGCTCGGCCACTACAAGCCGTTCTTCGACGATGTCCGCAAGGAGCGTCCGCACCAGCTCGAACCGCGCGTCGAGCAGCTCTTCCACGAGAAGTACACGGTAGGCCGCGGCGCCTGGAACCGGCTCTTCGATGAGACCATTGCCGCGCTGAAATTCGAGGTCGACGGCGAGACGCTGACGCTCGAACCCACCCTCAACCTGATGCAGGAGCCGAAGGAAGAGCGCCGCAAGGCCGCCTCCGACGCCCTGGCCAAGGTGTTCGGCGAGAACCTGCGCACCTTCACGCTGATCACCAACACGCTGGCCAAGGACAAGGAAATCTCCGACCGCTGGCGGAATTTCGAGGATGTTGCAGATTCGCGGCATCTGGCGAACCGCGTCGAGCGCGATGTCGTCGAGGCCCTGGTGTCGTCGGTGCAGGTGGCCTATCCGCGCCTGTCGCACCGCTATTACGCATTGAAAGCGAAGTGGTTCGGCAAGGAGCAGCTGGAGCACTGGGACCGCAACGCGCCGCTGCCGAAGGTCGAGCAGCGCACGATCCCGTGGATCGAGGCCAAAGACACGGTGTTGTCGGCCTATCACAGCTTCTCGCCGCGCATGGCCGACATCGCCCGCGAATTCTTCGACAAGAACTGGATCGACGCTCCCGCCCGTCCGGGCAAGGCGCCGGGCGCTTTCGCGCATCCGACGACGCCGTCGGCACACCCCTATGTGCTCGTCAATTATCTCGGCAAGCCGCGGGACGTGATGACGCTCGCCCACGAGCTCGGCCATGGCGTCCATCAGGTGCTCGCCGCGCCAAATGGCCCGCTGATGGCGCCGACGCCGCTGACGCTTGCGGAAACCGCGAGCGTGTTCGGCGAGATGCTGACCTTCCGCAAGATCCTCGATGGCACCACCGATCCGCTGCAGAAGAAGGCGCTGCTGGCCTCGAAGGTCGAGGACATGATCAACACGGTCGTCCGGCAGATCGCGTTCTACACGTTCGAGCGGAAGGTCCATCTGGAGCGCCGTGAAACCGGCGAATTGACCAGCGACCGGCTGAACGAGATCTGGCTCGAAGTGCAGGCCGAGAGCCTCGGTCCGGCGATCCACTTCAACCCCGGCTACGAGACGTTCTGGACCTATATCGGCCACTTCATCCACTCGCCGTTCTACGTCTACGCCTATGCTTTCGGCGACTGCCTCGTGAACTCGCTCTATGCGGTCTACGAGAAGTCGCATGAGGGCTTCGCTCAGCGTTATTTCGAGCTGCTGGCGGCGGGCGGGACGAAGCATCATTCGGAACTGCTGAAGCCGTTCGGCCTCGACGCGCGAGACCCGGCCTTCTGGCAGACTGGCCTTGGTCTGATCGACCGTATGATCACCGAGCTCGAGGCGCTCGAAACGGCGTGAGTGCCGAAACCGGCGCCCTGACCCACACGCCTTACGACGGTTCGCAAAAGCCGTTCACGATCGGCATGAGCCTGCTCGATCCGCATGATTGGATCGAGGTCGACGGCCATATCGGGCGCTATCTCGCCGAGAAGGATGAGCTTTTCGCCACGTCGCGGAACGTGGTGTTCCGCGAGGAGACCGAGACGCGGGCAGCGCAGGGTGAAGTGCTGGCCATGCTGGCCGAGTTCCTGCCGGAGCGCTTTCCGGAAACCTATTGCCGCGACGGCTCGCGGATCGAGATCGTGCCGCTCGATCGCTGGATCGATCTCGATGGCGGTGAGCCGCCGTTGCTGGCGGCCTCGCGTCTCGTCCAGGAAGACCTCTGCCTGATGCGCGACGGTCCGGGCGGCTATCGGTTGGCAGCGGCTTCTCTCTGCTTCCCGTCGTCATGGTCGCTCGCCGAGAAATTCGGCAAGACGCTCGACGGACTGCACGACAACGTGCCCGGCTATGCGGCTGGCTTCGGCCCACGCATGAACCGCATCTTCGCCAATCTCCGCACCGACCTGCCGGCACAGCGGGTCAACTGGTCGCTGTATGCCGACGACGACCTGCATTATCCCGCGTCCAAGCAGCGGCCGCGGCATTGGTTCGACGATGAGGCGGGGGACTTCCGGGCCTTCGTGAGGGTCGAGAGACAGACGCTTCGTCGCCTGTCGGTCTCGGGCGACATCCTGTTCACGATCCGCGTCTATGTGGACCCGGTGGACGCTTTCCGACGGCATCCGGAGGGCGCGCGGCTCGCCGCCGGCCTGCGGGACGACATCTTGCATCTCGACGAGGCGCAGCTGACGTATAAGGCCCTGCTTGAGGGACGGGATCGCGTGGCAGCGGTGCTGGGTGAGATCGCAGGATTGAATGGCTGACGACCGCGAACGGAACCGCTTCTCCAGCCGGCTATCCCGCTATGCCCGTGTTGGCACTGGTATCGGTGGCGTGGCCGCGCGAGTGGCGGGTGCGCGGCTGACCGGCGGAACAGATCGCGGGAAGGCGGCTGCGGACCTCGCAATGGCGCTCGGTGGGCTGAAAGGGCCTCTGATGAAGGTGGCGCAATTGCTTGCCACCATTCCCGATGCGGTGCCGCCCGAATACGCCGCCGAACTGATGAAGCTGCAGAGCGAGGCGCCGCCGATGGGGGCTGCGTTCGTGAAGCGGCGGATGGCGTCGGAACTCGGCCCGGATTGGCGTTCGAAGTTCGCTGAGTTCGACCTGACGCCGGCGGCTGCCGCGTCGCTGGGGCAGGTGCACCGGGCGACCACGCTCGGCGGCGAGGCGGTCGCGTGCAAACTGCAATATCCGGAGATGGCGTCGGCGGTAGAGGCTGACCTGGCGCAGCTCAGGATCCTGCTCGGGGTCCACCGTCGCATGGACCCGGCGATCGACACCCGCGAAATCGCGCAGGAGATCGGTGCGCGCGTCCGCGAGGAGCTGGACTATCGCCGCGAGGCCAAGCACGCGGCGCTATACACCAACATGTTGAGTGATACGCCCGAGGTCCGGGTCCCGGCCGTTCACGCCGAATTGTCGAGCGGGCGATTGCTGACGCTCAACTGGCTCGACGGCCAAAAGCTACTGACTTTCCGTAATGCCTCGCAGGAGGTCCGCAATCGCATCGCGACCGCAATGTTCAAGGCGTGGTGGCATCCATTCGCGCATTTCGGCGTCATCCACGGGGACCCGCATCTCGGCAATTACACCGTGTTCAGCAGCGAGGACGGCGACCCGGCGGGCATCAACCTGCTGGACTACGGCTGCATCCGCATCTTCCCGCCACGCTTCGTGGCTGGCGTGGTCGATCTCTATCACGGCCTCCGCGAGAACGACCGGGCGAGGATCGTCGGCGCCTATGAGAGCTGGGGCTTCAAGGGACTGTCGAACGACCTGATCGATGTGCTGAATGTCTGGGCGCGGTTCATCTACGGGCCGCTGCTGCAGGACAAGGTCCAGGCGATCGCGGGGAAGGGGATTTCGCCGACGGAATATGGGCGCAAGCAGGCCTTCGAAGTGCATAAGGCGCTGAAGGAGAAGGGGCCGGTGACGGTGCCGCGCGAATTCGTGTTCATGGACCGCGCCGCGATCGGACTAGGCGGGGTCTTCCTGCATCTGCGCGCCGAGATGAATTTCTATCGACTTTTCAATCAAGAGATAGAGCATTTCTATCTACCCAAGGTGGCGGAGAGGCAAAACGACGCGCTCATATCGGCGGGGCTCCCCGATCACGTCGCACAACTGTAGAAATACCCATTAATTTCGCTCTGAAAACGCCTTGCCGAACGGTGGCGAATTCACGGCGAACGCCGTTGCCCTAACGGAACCTTTCCGATAAAGGCGGCGTGGAAATTCATTCCATTCGCAATGGGGGACAGTCATGGCCGAACACGGCAGGACCGAATACGCCACCGCTGCCGGTAACGACCTGCCGGAGCATGAGGCGACCTATGCCAACGTCATGAAGCTGACCAAGGTCGGCACCGTGGCCGTCCTTTGCGTTGTCGTCGCCCTCGGCATCTGGGGCACGGTCGGCTCCATCTTCTGGACCGCGTTCGGCGTTCTGTTCGCCGTTGTCACCCTCGTCATCGGCATGGTGCGCGACAGCGCGGTTCCGCCCGCTGGCCTCCTTGTTCTCCTATTGCTCGCCTGGGCATTGATGGTCTGATTGCTATGCGCATTTCCGTTCTGAGTGAATCCGATCCGAACGAGGGGCGCGTCGCCGCCACTCCGGAAACCGTCAAGAAGCTGAAGGGCCTTGGCGCTGACATCGTTGTGCAGAAGGGCGCGGGCGTTCGCTCGGGCATTCTCGACGCCGATTACGAAGCCGCCGGCGCGACGATCGAAGGCACCGCCTCGAAGGTCGCCGCGAAGTCCGACGTGATCCTCGCCGTCCGCCGCCCGACGGTCGGGCAAATCGACGGCGCGAACGTTGGCGCCGCCGTGATCTCGATCATGGACCCCTACGGCAACGAGGCCGAGCTGGCGAAGATCGCCGGCACCAAGACCTCCGCCTTCGCCATGGAGCTGATGCCGCGCATCACCCGTGCGCAGGTCATGGACGTGCTGTCGTCGCAGGCGAACCTCGCCGGCTACCGCGCCGTCATCGACGCCTCGGCTGAATACGGCCGCGCCTTCCCGATGATGATGACCGCCGCCGGCACGGTTCCGGCCGCGCGCGTCTTCATCATGGGCGTCGGCGTCGCCGGCCTCCAGGCCATCGCGACTGCCCGCCGCCTCGGCGCCATCGTGACCGCGACCGACGTTCGTCCGGCCACGAAGGAGCAGGTCGAGTCGCTCGGCGCGAAGTTCATCGCCGTCGAGGACGATGAGTTCAAGCAGGCCGAGACCTCCGGCGGCTACGCCAAGGAGATGTCGAAGGAGTATCAGGCCAAGCAGGCCGAGCTCGTCGCTTCGCACATCGCCAAGCAGGACGTGGTCATCACCACCGCTCTGATCCCGGGTCGTCCGGCTCCGAAGCTCGTCACCAAGGCGATGGTCGAGTCGATGAAGCCGGGTTCGGTGCTCATCGACCTCGCGGTCGAACGCGGCGGCAACGTCGAACTCGCCAAGGCGGGAGAGGTCGTCACGCATAACGGCGTGAAGATCGTCGGCCACCTCAACGTCGCCGGTCGCCTTGCGGCCTCGGCTTCGGCACTTTACGCCAAGAACCTGATCGCCTTCCTCGAAACCCTGATCGACAAGGAAAAGAAGACCCTTGCGATCAACTGGGACGACGAGCTCGTCAAGGCGACCGGTCTGACCCGCGATGGCGCCGTGGTCCACGACCAGTTCAAGGGCGGCTCCACGGCTGCCAAGCCGGCGGCCAAACCCGCCGCCGCAGAAAAACCGGTTGCTGAGAAGCCTGCTGCCGCCAAGCCGGCGGCGAAGCCCGCTGCTGCCAGGTCCACCGCCACCAAGACCGCTGCTGCGAAGCCTGCCGCTGCAAAGCCGGCTGCTGCCAAGAAGCCCGCGGCTCCCAAGTCCGCACCCAAGCCCAAGGACGCCTGATAATGGTTCAGCTCGCTCAAGCGACCGTGCCGTCCGAGGCCGTTGTTGACGGTGCGGCGGCAGCCGCACACGCCGCCACCGGCATCGACCCGTTCGTCTTCCGCTTCGCGATCTTCGTGCTCGCGATCTTCGTCGGCTATTACGTGGTCTGGAGCGTCACCCCGGCGCTGCACACGCCGCTGATGGCCGTCACCAACGCCATCTCGTCGGTCATCGTGGTCGGCGCGGTGTTGTCGGTCGGCGTCAGCCTCGATCTCGGCGGCGACGGCCCGATCTGGGCCCGTGCCCTCGGCTTCTTCGCGCTGGTACTCGCCTCCGTGAACATCTTCGGCGGCTTCCTGGTCACCCAGCGCATGCTGGCGATGTATAAGAAAAAGGGCTGAGCGCCGTGATCAACATCGCCCAATTCCTCTACCTCGCCGCGGGTATCCTGTTCATCCTCGCGCTGCGTGGCCTGTCGCACCCGACGACCTCGCGCCAGGGCAACATGTACGGCATGGCCGGCATGGGCATCGCGATCGTGACCACGCTCGTGATCTCGCCTCCGGCCGACTTCCTCGGCTGGCTGCTCGTCGTCGGCGGCATCGCCATCGGCGGCGCGCGTCGGCGCTGTGATCGCCAAGCGCATCGCCATGACCGACATGCCGCAGCTCGTCGCGGCCTTCCACTCGCTGGTCGGTCTCGCCGCGGTGCTCGTGGCTGCCGGCGCGCTCTACGCTCCGGATGCGTTCGGGATCGGCGAACCCGGCGAGATCCACAAGTCGAGCCTGATCGAGATGTCGCTCGGCGTCGCAATCGGCGCGATGACCTTCACCGGTTCGATCATCGCGTTCCTCAAGCTCGCGGCGATGATGTCGGGCAAGCCGATTATCCTGCCGGCTCGTCATGTGCTGAACATCGCGCTGGCCGGCGGCCTCGTCCTGCTCATCGCGATCTTCTTCGCCACCGAGAGCCATCTGGTGTTCTGGGCGATCACGCTCGTCGCGTTGGTCCTCGGCGTCACCCTGATCATCCCGATCGGCGGCGCGGACATGCCGGTCGTCGTGTCGATGCTCAACTCCTATTCGGGTTGGGCCGCGGCCGGCATCGGCTTCACCCTCGGCAATCTCGCGCTGATCATCACCGGTGCGCTGGTCGGCTCCTCGGGTGCGATCCTGTCCTACATCATGTGTAAGGGCATGAACCGCAGCTTCTTCTCGGTCATCCTCGGCGGCTTCGGCGGCGAAGTCGCAGCGGGCGCCGGCAAGGTCGAGACCCGTCCGGTCAAGCAGGGTTCGGCCGACGACGCGGCCTTCATCATGAAGAACGCCGAGAAGGTCATCATCGTCCCGGGCTACGGCATGGCCGTCGCCCAGGCACAGCACGCGACCCGCGAAATGGCCGACCTTCTGAAGAAGGAGGGCGTCGAGGTGAAATATGCCATTCATCCGGTCGCCGGCCGTATGCCGGGCCATATGAACGTGCTGCTTGCCGAGGCGAACGTGCCCTACGACGAGGTGTTCGAGCTTGAAGACATCAACGCCGAGTTCGCCCAGGCGGACGTGGCGTTCGTCATCGGCGCCAACGACGTGACGAATCCGGTCGCCAAGACCGATCCGTCTTCGTCGATCTACGGCATGCCGATCCTTGACGTCGAGAAAGCCAAGACTGTGCTCTTCATCAAGCGCGGCATGGGCTCGGGCTACGCCGGCGTCGAGAACGAGCTGTTCTTCCGCAACAACACGATGATGCTGTTCGGCGACGCGAAGAAGGTCACCGACGCGATCGTCAAGGGCCTCGGCCACTGAGCCAGCCTGATCGCAGAAATGACAAAGGGCGCCGCGAGGCGCCCTTTTTGTTTCGGGTGCCCGACCGCCGATGGCGTACGGCGTCGCTTGCTGGGCGAGTTTCCGAGGCCTAACCTCTACAACCAGTCAACGTCCCTGTGCTGGACCTGGGCTCCGGATGAGCCGCTTTTGACCAACGGCTTTGCCGACGTCGCTCGTGAACCGGCTGGTTGCTTAACCCGAGGAACGAGGACTTGATCGCAACAGCCGGAGCTCCAGTCGTCAGCTCGCCAAATCGATGATCGCCGTCCGTGGCGATCTGAACGAATGGAGGCGATCAATGGCGGAGTCACCATCATTCCCGAACCGGCGCGACCTTCTCATTGCCTCGGCTGCCGTCGGTGCATGGAACGTGCTTCCCGCGGCCGTGGCTAAAGCAGCCGAAGGTGATCGGATCCGTCCCTTCCACGTCAACATCGCGGAAGAGCAATTGGTCGATCTCCGCCGCCGTATTGCGGCGACGCGGTGGCCCGACCAGGAGACGGTCAACGATCAGTCGCAGGGCATACCGCTCGCGAAGATCAAGCCGCTGGTTGAGTACTGGGGCACGGGCTACGACTGGCGGAAGACAGAAGCGAAGCTGAATGCCCTGCCGCAGTTCGTCACCGAGATCGACGGCGTCGACATCCACTTCATTCACGTTCGCTCGAAGCATCCCAATGCCCTGCCCCTGATCATCAACCATGGCTGGCCAGGGTCGGTGTTGGAGCAGCTCAAGGTCGTTGGCCCGCTCACGGATCCGACCGCGGTCGGGGGGAGCGCGGAGGACGCGTTCGACTTGGTTATTCCGTCGATGCCCGGCTTCGGCTTTTCAGGCAAGCCGACGGAAACCGGTTGGGGCCCCGACCGCATTGCGCGAGCCTGGGCGGAACTGATGAAGCGCCTCGGATATAACCGCTACGTCGCCCAGGGCGGTGACTGGGGCTCACCCGTCTGCAACGCGATGGCGCGCCAGGCGCCGGCTGGTCTGCTGGGCATCCATATCAACTTGCCGGCAATCGTACCGCCCGACGTGGCTGCGATACTCGCGGTCGGCGGGCCCGCGCCGGCGGGACTGTCCGAAAAGGAGCGCGCGACGTTCGACGAGCTCAGCGCCGCCGCGAAAATGGGGAACAGGTCTTATGCCGCGATGATGGGCACGCGGCCGCAGACGATCGGCTATGCGCTAACGGATTCCCCGGCGGGCCTCGCCGCCTGGATGCTCGGGCATCCAGGCTTCTCCAAATGGACCTTCAACGCCAACGATCCCGAAAAGTCGCCAGACGAGGTGCTGGACGAAATCTCACTCTACTGGCTGACAAACACCGCAACCTCGTCCGGACGGCTTTACTGGGAGTGGGGTGGACGCAGTCCTGCCCTTGCGGGTCCGGAGCGGACCACCGAGATCGCGCTCCCGGTGGCGATCACGGTCTTTCCGGGAGAGAGCTATCGAGCCCCAGAAACATGGGCCCGGCGCGCCTATCCCAACCTGATCTACTTCCATGAGGTCGACAGGGGCGGACACTTCGCCGCTTGGGAACAGCCTGAGCTCTTCAGTGCCGAGATCGGAGATGCCTTCAGGCCTCTCCGAAAATCGATCTGAAGACCTCAGGCGCCGCCACTATGTGGGATGTCAGTTCACCAGATTGTACGTAACGCCGGTCTTGCCGCCGACGCGGGCGAAGGCGTCTCGGGCGCGGGAATTCTTCGGCGAGACCTGCAGAGCGCGGGCATAGGCCGCCTTGGCGCGTTCGGGATCGTTCATCGCCTCATAGGCGCCGCCGCGGCCGAGCCAGGCATCGACGTTCGACGGAGCGGAGGCGATGGCGGTGTTGAAGTCGTCGAGCGCGGCCTTCGGATCGTTCATCGCGAGATAGCTGACGCCGCGGGCGATGCGCGGCGGCGGGGCGGAGGCATCGATCGCGATCGCGCGGGTGAAGTCCTCGATCGCGAACATATGCTGGCCCTGTGCCTGCTGAACGAGACCGCGATTGTGGAACGCCTCAGCGTTCTGGCGGTCCATCTCGATCGCGCGCTGATAATCGTTCAGCGCCGGCTGTAGCTGGCCCGCCTGGCGGTAGACGTTTCCGCGACCGACATAGGCGGCGACGTAGTTCGGATTGGCGTTGATGGCGCGCTCATAATCCCGCAGCGCGATCTGGTCCTGGCCGAGGCTGTGCTGGGCCAGCGCGCGGTTGGCATAGGCCTTGGCGAAGCTAGGATCGAGCCGGATCGCGGCGTCGAAATCGACGATCGCTTCCTTGTACTTGCCGGCGCGGGCCAGCGCGGAGCCACGGGTGTTGTAGGCTTCCGGGTCCTGCGGATTACGGGTGACGACGTCGCTCAGCGAGGCGATATTGACCTGCGAGCCGGCGACGGATTCCGTGGCGACCGAGCCTGGGGTCGAATTCGAGACTGTTTCGCAGCCAGCGAGGAGAACCGCGCAGCTGGCCAGAAGCAGGCTGCGTTTGGCGGTCAGACCGGACAGAGCTGCGAACATCAGGCGGATACCCCCGGAGTCAAATCAGCGCGTCGGATGAGAATGCCATCCTCGCCGAAAATACAAAAGCGCCCGCGGATGGTCCGGGGCGCTCTTGCGACGTCAGTCTGCGAGCAGCGGATTAACGCGCTGCGGGCTTCTTCATCGGGATGAGGCCCTCGCGCTGTGCGCGCTTGCGGGCGAGCTTGCGAGCGCGGCGGACGGCTTCGGCCTTCTCGCGCGCCTTCTTCTCCGAAGGCTTCTCGTAATGACCGCGCAACTTCATCTCACGGAAGATGCCTTCGCGCTGCATCTTCTTCTTGAGCGCTTTCAGCGCCTGATCGACGTTGTTGTCACGAACGAGAACCTGCACGGGCAGCCACTTTCCTTGAGTATTTCGGATCAGGGCAGGCCAAGCGCGCCGGAGCGTCGAACAAGGCAACTGCCGATTAGGCGGAGCATCTACCAGACGAGTCGCGATTTGTCACGCGCCAAGCGTCGGAAATTTGCTAATCAGGTTTCAGCCGGTTCACGTGGCCCATTTTGCGGCCGGGCTTGACCCGCGCCTTGCCGTAGAGATGCAGATGCGCGCCCGGTTCGGCGGCAATCTTCCGCCAGTCGAGCGCTTCCTCGCCGAGGAGGTTGGTCATCTCGGCGCGGCCGAGGCGGGCAGGGGAGCCCAGCGGCCAGCCTGCGATGGCACGGATATGCTGCTCAAACTGGCTCGTCACTGCGCAGTCCTGCGTCCAGTGACCGGAGTTATGGACGCGGGGGCAAGCTCGTTGAGCAGAATGCGGTCCTTGCCGCCGTCCTTCACAACGAACATCTCGACGCCGATCACGCCGACATAGTCCAGCGCATCGGCGACCTTCCTGGCGATCTCGAGCGCTTCCTTCGAAGCGGCGGCCGAAAGACTGGCCGGCACGGTCGACGTCCGGAGGACATGGTTTTCGTGACGGTTCTCGGTGACGTCGAAGGCGGCGAACTGGCCGTCGCGGCTGCGGGCGGCGACGACGGAGACCTCGCGCTCGAAAGGAACGAAGGCTTCGAGGACGGAAGGTTGCTGCAGAAGCGACTGGAATGCTTGCGTGAGGTCCGTCTCGGCGCGGATCATCACCTGGCCCTTGCCGTCATAGCCGAAGCGGCGGGTCTTCAGCACCGAGGGACGGCCCAAAGTCGCGACAGCCTGCTCGAGGTCGGCGATGCTGTCGACCCGGGCGAAGTCCGCCAGCGGAATGCCGAGATCGCGCAGGAAGCTTTTTTCGGTATAGCGATCCTGCGTCGTCGCCAGCGCCTCGGCGTCCGGAAAGAGTGGCCGCTCATTGGCAATAACTTGCGCCGTGCGATGCGGCACGTTCTCGAATTCGTAGGTCACGACATCGACGCTGGCGACGAAGCGAAGCAGGGCCTCGTAATCGTCGTAGGCGGCGACCGTGTGCTTGTAGGATACGTCGAACGCCGGGCTGTCGGCATCCGGGCAATAGATATGTGTGCGGAAACCGAGATTGGCCGCTGCGATCGACAGCATGCGGCCGAGCTGTCCGCCGCCGACAATACCGATAACCGCGCCCGGGCGGAGCGCGTCCAGATCAGTCCTGTTCACGATCAGACGCCTTCGTTGGATGGCGTTTCGGCGATCTTCGCCGTCTGGGCTGCGCGGAAGGCGTCGAGTCGCTCCGCGAGTCCGGGATCGCTGAGCGCGAGCACACTCGCGGCGAGGAGCGCGGCATTGACCGCGCCCGCCTTGCCGATGGCGAGCGTGCCGACCGGAATGCCAGCCGGCATCTGGACGATCGAGAGCAGGCTGTCCATGCCGGACAGCGCCTTCGATTCGACCGGGACGCCGAACACCGGCAGCGGCGTCAGCGAAGCAGTCATGCCCGGCAGATGCGCGGCGCCGCCCGCTCCGGCGATGACGACCTTGAACCCTTCGTCGCGCGCACTCTTGGCGAACGAGAACAGCCGCTCCGGCGTGCGATGGGCCGAGACGATGCGCGATTCCCAGCGGACCTCGAGCGTGTCGAGCGTCTCAGCTGCGTGCTGCATGGTGGACCAGTCCGACTGACTGCCCATGATGATGGCGACAGGTCGCCCCGCTTCCGCCATAGCGGAACTCCTCGGTCCAGCCCCTAAAAAGAAGGCGCGGACTATATGGACAGGCCTCGGCGAGGGCAAGGTCGTGAAATAGATCGCCAATGTCGTTTCAATGACGCCGGGGCTTGGTTAAGCTTCTCGGACTCTTGGAGTTCGCGTCCTCCCGGCGGAGGGGCGCTCAAACGGAATCGCAGGCCCCGATGACCGTCGCCGAATTTGATCCCTACAAGTTGTCCTCGCCGCGCGGCTTTCTCGTCCGCATGGTGGTTTTCATTCTTCTCGCGGCGTTCGTCGGGCTAATCCTGCATGAGCAGATCGCGCGCGCGTTCATGGCCAATCCGGGCCTGAATGGCCTGATCTTCGGCGTGCTCGGGATCGGCATCATTCTCGCCTTCCGGCAGGTGATCCGGATCTTTCCGGAGGTCCGGTGGGTGAACGATTTCCGGGTGTCCGATCCGGGTTTGGCGCTCCGCGATGCACCGGTGCTGCTCGCGCCGATGGCGTCCCTCCTCGGGAACCGGCTCGGACGGGCTTCGATCTCGACTTTGACGCTGCGTTCCATCCTCGATTCGGTCGGCACGCGTCTCGATGAATCCCGCGATATCGGCCGCTATCTCACCGGCCTCCTCGTCTTTCTCGGCCTGCTCGGTACGTTCTGGGGCCTTCTTGAGACGGTGGGTTCGATCGGCGGCGTGATTTCGGGCCTGCAGGTGCAGGGCGATGCCGGCGTGATCTTCGAGGATCTGAAGCGCGGTCTCGGCCAGCCACTAGCCGGCATGGGCATCGCCTTCTCGTCATCGCTTTTCGGCCTCGCCGGATCGCTGATCCTCGGCTTCCTCGATCTCCAGGCCGGGCAGGCGCAGAATCGCTTCTACAACGAGCTTGAGGACTGGCTTTCCGGCACCGTCGCCGATGCGCGCATCGAGGAGGACGGCGTGTTGAAGCCTGCTCTTGCGACCACGTCGATGCCGTCGATCGAGCCGCTGACGCAGGGCGTGCAGGGGCTGATCCAGCATCTGCGCGCCGAGCAGGCGCTGATCCGCGACTGGATGGAGCGGCAATCGGCGCAGAATGACGAGCTCAGGCGGTTGATCGCCGAGCGCGTCATCGGCCGCGACATGCGGAACTGAGATGGCAGGCCGCGCCCGCCGCCGCGAGCGGCAGATCGACTACTGGCCTGGATTCGTCGACGCGCTGTCGACGCTTCTCATGGTCATCATCTTCCTGCTCTGCGTGTTCGTCGTCGCGCAGTTCGTGCTGATGCGCGAGGTGACTGGCAAGGACACGGCTCTGGCGCGACTCAATTCGCAGCTCGCCGAGCTCAGCCAGTTGCTGGCGCTGGAGCGGACCGGCAAGCGCTCGGCGCTCGAGGAACTGGCGTCCATCCAGGCGAGCCTCGCGACCGTCGAGGCGGAGCGTGACCAGCTCAAGACGCAGGCCGCGGCGGGAGCAGGAGCTGCGGCCGACGCCGGCGGACGGGCCGACACGCTCTCGACAGAGCTCGGGCAGCAAAAAGAGATCTCGGCGCGGGCGCTGGCACAAATCGAACTGCTGAACCAGCAGATCGCAGCACTCCGCCGCCAGATCGGCGCGCTGGAAGATGCGCTCGATGCGTCCGAGGCGCGCGGGCGAGAGAGCCAGGCGAAGATTTCCGATCTCGGCTCGCGTCTGAACGTCGCTTTGGCGCAGCGGGTGCAGGAACTGGCGCGCTATCGCTCCGATTTCTTCGGTCGCCTGCGGGATATTCTGGCCGACCGTCCGGACATCCGCGTCGTCGGCGACCGCTTCGTATTCCCGTCGGAGGTGTTCTTCGACGTCGGTTCGGCTTCGATTTCGGCCTCCGGCCTCCAGCAGCTCGACAAGCTTGCGGGCGCCCTGCAGCAACTCGCCGGGCAGATCCCGCCGGAGATCAACTGGGTGCTTCGCGTCGACGGCCACACCGACAAGCGGCCGCAGCGTTCGGTGCTTTACCCGTCGAACTGGGAATTGTCGGCCGCGCGCGCGATCGAGGTGGTGAAGTATCTCATCTCGAAGGGTGTCTCGCCGCAACGGCTCGTCGCCGCCGGGTTCGGCGAGTATCAGCCGCTCGACAATGCCGACACCGAAGAGGCCTATGCGCGTAACCGGCGCCTGGAGCTGAAGCTGACGGAACGGTGATCAGACCGTCGTGAGCACCCGGTCGTCGAACTGCAAGCGGGCGAGGCGGGCGTAGAGGCCATCCTGGGCAACGAGTTGGGCATGCGTGCCCTGCTCGATGATCCTTCCCTCATCGAGAACGACGATGCGATCGGCCTTGAGCACCGTCGCGAGGCGATGCGCTACGACAAGTGTCGTGCGGCCCTTCATCAGCCGGCCGAGTGCTTCCTGAACCAGGGTTTCGCTTTCAGCATCGAGCGCGGACGTTGCTTCGTCGAGAAGAAGGATCGGAGCATCGCGGAGAATGGCGCGCGCGATGGCGAGACGTTGGCGCTGGCCGCCCGAGAGGGTGACGCCGCGCTCTCCGACCTCGGTCTCGTAGCCCTCCGGCATCGCCCGCAGGAAGCCGTCGGCGGCAGCGTCGCGGGCGGCTGCTTCGACCTCGGCGTCGCTTGCGTCCGGACGGCCGAAGCGGATGTTCTCGCGAGCGGTTGCGGCGAAGATCACCGGGTCTTGCGGGACGAGCGCCATGCGGCTGCGGAGATCCTCCAGGTCGGCGGTCGAGATATCGACACCGTCAAGCAGGACGCGGCCGGCCTGTGGGTCGTAGAAGCGCAGCAGAAGATGAAAGAGCGTCGACTTGCCGGCGCCCGACGGGCCGACGATGGCGACGGTCTCGCCGGGGCGGATGTGCAGGTCGACATCGCTGAGAACCGGCGAATGCTGGCGGGCGGGGTAGACGAAGCGGATCGCTTCGAACTTCACGTCACCGCGCGGCGGGACTGGAAGCGGGGCGGCGAGCGCCGGGCTCTTCACCTCCGGCTCGACAGCGAGGATTTCGCCGAGGCGCTCAGCCGCGCCCGCGGCCTGCGCGATCTCGGCCCAGACCTGAGAGACCTCGCTGAGGGCGCCGGATGCGAACACCGCATAGAGAACGAACTGACTGAGTGTGCCGACGCTGAGATTTCCGGCCAGCACGTCGGTCGCGCCCCACCACAGCACGCCGACAATGCTCGCGAACACCATGAATATGACGGTGCCAGTGAGAAAAGCGCGGGTCGCGGCGGCGGCGCGGGCACTTTCGAAAGCATGCTCGGCTGCGGCGCGAAAACGCCCGGCGAGGGTGGTCTCGGCATTGAAGGCCTGGATCGTGCGCATCGCGCCGATGGCTTCGCCAGCGAGGGCCGAGGCATCGGCGAGAGTATCCTGCGCCGAGCGCGAGCGGCGACGTACAGCGCGGCCGAACGCGACGAGAGGCAGGACGATGAAGGGGATGGCGAGGAGCACGAGGGCCGACAGGCGCGGGCTCGTATAGACCATCATGCCGGCCGCGCCGACGAACAGGAATAGATTGCGGAGCGCGATCGAGGCCGAGGCGCCGAAGGCCGATTTGATGAGCGTTGTGTCGGCGGTCAGGCGCGAGACGAGTTCGCCGGCGCGCGCGTCGTCATAGAAGCTCGGCGAGAGCTTCACGAGATGGGCGAAGACGGCCGCGCGGACATCCGCCACGACCCGCTCGCCCAGCGAGATGACGAGGTAGTAGCGGGAGGCGCTGGCGAAGGCCAAGCCGGCGGCGATCGCGATCAAGGTGCCGAAATAGAGGTCGACGAGCGTGCGCTCCTCGGACGAGAAACCGAAATCGATAATGCGTCGGATCGCGAGCGGGACGACCAGCGTCACGGCCGCGGCGGCGACCAAGGCGACGAAGGCGAGCGCGATCCTGCCCTTGTGCTTCAGCGCAAAGGGAGCGAGTGCGAGGAGGGGACGGAAGCGCCGGCTTCCTGCGGGGGAGGCGGTTTCGGTCATCGTCATGGCGTGAGGCGGACCATGGCGCGCACTTGGCGCGATAGGCAAGGCGTGTCGATACCGGACGATTGCGGCGGATCGTCCGTACGAGCCTTGCGCGAGGCGGGCTCGTCCGATATAGGGGCGCCTTCAATTTCTCGAACAGCCGAGGGCGGGTTCATTCCGCGCCCGTGCCCGCGAGCGAAGCCATGAAGAGCGATATCCATCCCGACTACCATTTCATCAAGGTCGTGATGACCGATGGAACCGAATACATGACCCGGTCGACTTACGGCAAAGAGGGCGACGTCCTCCAGCTCGACATCGACCCGAAGACCCATCCGGCATGGACCGGCGGCACCGCCCAGCTTCTCGACCGCGCCGGCCGCGTATCGAAGTTCGCGCAGCGCTTCGGTTCGATCGGGGCCGCCAAGCGCTGATCTCAGTTTACGGACAACAAAAAACCCCGCTTTGGCGGGGTTTTTTTGTTTCTTGCTTGCAGGCCTCAGCCGTTGGAGGCGAAGGCCGTGCGCAGGAGCGCGAGCTGGTTGCCGATCGGGTTGTCGTGGTTGTCCACGGCCGGCTCCTTGATCTGGTTGTCGAGCATGATGACACGCTCCTGAAGGCGCTCGGTGCGGGCAACGAGGTCACGCAGGCGCTCGGGCAGGGCGGCGAAAGTTTCCATCGGAACCGTGGAACGGCCCGTCGACAGCTTGACCTTTTGCTTCTCGGCCAGCGCCTGCTCGGGGTTCATTTCGCCCTCGTTCGCGGCACGCTGAATCAGCAGCCAGGAGGCGATCTGCATCAGGCGCGTCGTCAGGCGCATGCTCTCGGTGGCATAGGCGAGCGCCGTCGTGCGAGCGAGCCCTCGGCTCTCCTCGCGGCCTTCGCCGTCGAGATAGCCGGCGGTCTCCTCGACCAGGCTCATGCCTTCGCGGAACAGGGTGCGGAAGCTCTCCGACGAGAGCAACTTCTGCCCGAAGGATACGAAGGCGCCGTCAGTGTCGTCGAGCCGATCGGAAGGTTCAGCCATAGCCTCGGTCCAGTACGAAAAACGATGAACGCGAGGCCCCCGCCTCTCGTTGCCAGACTGTGGCCCGGAAGGCGTCCGAACGGAAGCCGAAATTTAACGAGTGGTAAACGGAGGGTGGGGGTGGAGCCCGGACGCTCGACCGAAAAAAGAGCCGCTGGAGTGCGGCTCTAAGTCCATGACAGGGAGGCGTCAAAACAGAGCGGCGAACCGCCCGCATCCAGAGACTGGATGATTTACATAAATGCAGTGGAAAGCTTAACGCGAGGTTAATCCAAAGCTGTCCACTGGTATTCGTGACCTTTGACGTGCCCTAACGACTGGCGAATATGCTATCCGCAGCGGCGCGTTGAGCCGTTTTCTGGTCACGGTTTCGTTCCAGACGCGCGATTTCCTCGCGCAACAAAGAGATACGCTCGTCGATCTCTTCAATTGAAAAGACTGACAGATCCTGTCCGATCTCGTAGCCGCCGATGCGGCGCGGGCGGTCTTCCTCAATGGCGAAGCCCATCTTCCGGTCTCCTCCTTGTCCGTCGCAAGATCGTCATTGTAGCGCGCATGCCGCGCGACGGGGAGGGTGTCTATTTCCGGACTTTCGCGCGTTCTTAATATGGACGTTTGCGTCCGGCCGGAGCTCGCCTTATATCTCTCGTCATTCCGGTCATCGTGAATAGACCATTGCTTCGCCCCGGCGGGCGGAGCGCAGAGGAGATTTGTCATGTCGAATGCGCCGCTGATGCCGAAGGCCACGGCTGTCTGGCTTGTCGACAACACGTCGCTTTCTTTCTCGCAGATCGCCGACTTCTGCCATTTGCACGAGCTCGAAGTGAAAGCGATCGCCGACGGCGACGCCGCCCAGGGTATCCGTGGCATCGACCCGGTTTCGGGCGGCCAGTTGGCGCGCGATGAACTGGAGCGCGGCGAGAAGGATCCGAGCTATCGGATCAAGGTGCAGGAATCGAAGGTTCGCCTGCCCGAGGTGAAGCGCCGTCAGGGTCCGCGCTATACGCCGGTTTCCCGCCGTCAGGACCGCCCGAGCGCGATCCTCTGGCTGACCCGCAACCACCCGGAACTGAAGGACTTGCAGATCATGCGTCTCGTCGGCACGACGAAGACGACGATCGCCTCGATCCGCGACCGGACCCATTGGAACATCGCGAACTCTGACGCCGCTCGATCCGGTGACCTTGGGCCTTTGCTCGCAGCTCGATCTCGACTTCGAAGTGAACCGCGCGGCCAAGAACGCGCCGCCCCGTCCTCCGGAGGAGGAAGGCCAGACGCTGCTGCCGGCCGACGTCACCACGCGTGAGGAAACGAGCCCGTTCGCGGACTTCGAGCGGCCTGAACGCCGCCGTGACGACGAAGAGAAGATCGACGTCGATTCGGTCTTCGCGAAGCTGAAGGGGCTGCCCCGCGATGAGGAAGAGCGCTAAGAAGCGCTCTTTCCCCGTTATCCACTGATTGATTGCCGGTTAGTGGAGGGTCTGGCCTGACGCGGTGGTTCGCAGGCGGGCGATCTCGTCCTTCAATTTGAGCTTAAGCCGCTTGAGCTCGGTGATACGCGCGGCGTCTACGCTGGGCTGGGCTTGTTCCTGCTCGATCTGCGATTCCAGCAGTTTGTGTTTCTGCTCGAGCGCCGAAAGATGCGATGCCACAGACATGCGGTGTCCTCCTGACCAGCTGGTTGACGACGACGAAACGATGACACGCTCGCCGCACGCTGTCGATTCGACCCCAAGAGGGTGGCGGACATTAGGCAGAGGCTTGGGGTCTTGATGAAGTCGATGCTGTCGCGATACTTGCACGTGCGAAGGCCAGCGGGCCGAGAGCGCGGCTGCAGGGGCACACGGGCCGAATGATCCAGGATAATGACGAAGACGGTCTGCTTCGCGCCGAACTGATGCGGCTCGAAGAGGAGCATCGTGATCTGGATTCAGCGATCGAGGCGCTCGAGAAGCTCGGTACGGGTGATCGACTGCAGATTCAGAGGCTGAAAAAGCGGAAGCTTTTTCTCAAGGACCGCATCGCGCATATCGAAGATGCGCTGACGCCGGACATCATCGCCTAGGCGCTTTTCAGCCTCTCGAAGAGCGCGCGGTGGATAATTTCATTGCCGGCGCAGAGATCGCCACGCTCCAGCATATCGTCGCGGCCGTTGAGGTCGGAGACATAGCCACCGGCCTCGCGGATCAAGAGGATACCGGCCGCGACATCCCAGGCCTTGAGATTGCGCTCCCAGAAGCCGTCCAAGCGACCGGCCGCCACCCATGCGAGGTCGAGCGCAGCGGCGCCCATCCGTCGTATGCCGGCGACGTCGGCCTGTACATTGCGAAGCTCGCGGCCGAACAGGTCGTGATCGCCCTTGCCGCGGTGCGGCACTCCGGTGCCGATGACGCAGTCGTTGAGCTTGGTGCGCGCGGCGACGCGAATGCGGCGGTCGTTGAGGAACGCGCCCTGTCCGCGCTCGGCGGTGAACAATTCGTCGGTGATGGGATTGAAGACGACGCCGGCGACGATGGTGCCGTTGCGCTCCAGCGCGACCGAGACCGCGAACTGCGGAATCCCGTGCAGGAAGTTTGTCGTGCCGTCGAGCGGGTCGATGATGAAGCGCTGGCTCGGATCGCGCCCGACGATCTCTCCACTCTCCTCAAGCAGGAAGCCGGCGTCCGGCCGTGCCTTGGAAAGCTCGGCGCGCAGCGTGTCCTCCGCGCGCTTGTCCGCGATCGACACGAAGTCCGACGGCCCCTTCACCGAGACCTGAAGCTGTTCGACCTCGCCGAAGTCGCGCCGCATCCCGCGTCCGGCCTTGGTAACGGCCTGGACCATGACGTTCATCAACGGCGAGCGGGGCATTTCGACCTGGGGAAAGTTCGGGGGGAAGAGGGCGTCTACTGCCTGTCCGCCGCCGATGCGTCAAGGGCGGCCGAAAGCTGGCGGCGGAATTGCCCCGCAAGTCTGTCGGCCTGAGCGCGCTCCTCGGTCGTGAGCTTGGTCAATTCCTCGTCGAGGAGGGAGTCGCTGCGGCCATTGGCGCGCGCGACCAGATGCCAGGCGGCGGCGCGGATACGGTCTTCATCGAAGCCCCGGCCTGAATAGTAAATCCTGGCCAGACGGTTCATCGCGATGACGTTGCCCTTGAGCGCTGCCCGCAGGAAAAGCTTTGCCGCGCGGCTCTCGTCCTTTTCGGTGCCATCGCCGTTGAAGACGGCGATGGCATATTCCACAGCCGCATCCGGATGGTGCTGGTTCGTCGCCAGCCCGAGAAGTCGTGTCGCCTCCTTGCGGTCCTCCGGCGTGTTGCTCTGGCGGAGGGACATCGCCAGCGCATATTGGGCATCCGCATATCCGGCATCCGCCGCCTTGCGGAAATTTGCGGTGGCCGCCTTCACGTCATAGGGACGGACGGAACCCTGAAGCTCGAGCAGACCGACATTGTACATGGCGATCGGGTCGCCCTTGGCGGCAGCCTGCTCGAAAAGGTCGGCGGCGCCCTTCGGATCCTTGGGCGTGCCGCTGCCTTCGAGTTTCAGCAAAGCGAGCGCGACCATCGAATTGTGGTCGCCGTTCTCGGCGCCGAGTGTGTACCACTCGACCGCCTTGGCCGCGTCCTTGTTGAAACCGAGGCCGTTCTCGTAGATCACGCCGATCAGGGTCATCGCCGGGGCCGGCTCGTCCTTCTTGTCGACCCTCTTCAGCGCTTCGTTCATGGCGGTCATGTATTCGCCGCGCTGGAACGCCGCGAATGCGAGGTCGCCCGTCGGTGCGGCCCCGGCCGCGCCCGTCATCTGGTCTGGAGTGGTCAACGGGACTTCGATCGGCGGCAGGTCCGGCTGCGCCGCATAGACAGGCGCGGCGAGCAGCAGGGCTACGAGCGGCAGGCAACGTTTCACGAGATGGCCTCGGCCTTCGCCAATGCGTCCGCGGCGGCTTGCATGGCGGCTGCAGGAGACTGTGTCCATACGAACTGACCGAGAGCGACGAATTCGGCGCCGGTCGCCGCGATCGGGGCAACGGCGTCAAGCGTTTCTGCCTGGCCGACACAGGGCGTAACGAAGATTTCCGCCCACCATGCCAGCCGTTCGAGCGTCGCTTCGATCGGCGGAGTCTCGCCGCCCTTTCCGGGATCGCCGAAAAGGACGTAATCCGCACCCGTTTCCCCGGCCGCCATTGCCGTGTCGCGTGTACGCAATCCGCTGATGCCGACAAGCTTTTCGGGCTTGAAGCGCGATGTCGCTTCGCGACCGTTTCGCTCTCCAAGCGCATGCATGCCGTCCGCTCCGGATTTCCCGACGAGATCGGGTGCGCCCTCGATCATGGCCGCTGCTCCCGCATCCTGTACCGCTTCGACCAGCGGCTTCAGCGCTTTCAGCAATGCGCGTTCATCGGCCGAAGTTTCGACGCGCAGGATGACGGCCGCGATTTCGGCGGCGCCCAGCGCTTCGGACAATGCGGATGTGAGGTCGGAATCTGCGCCGATCAACGGCGTGATCAACATGAGGCGGGGGGAATTGGACATCGCCGACCTTCTAGCAAAGCGCGGTGGCAAAAAGTAGGTGGCCGGCGCCTCGGTAGAAACGAGGGGTGACTGCCGCTACTGCAATATTCCTTCCGGTTCGTTGAGCAGGCCGACCTTCTGTGAACGTCTGGCGGCAAGCTCCTCGGCGCGCTGCGTGTTTTCGGTGAGGCGCTGGGCAATGAGCTTGATCAGATACCAGCCGAATTGCGGGTTCTGGAAGTAGAGCTGCTCCAGGCGATCCTCGGTGATCGACAGGACCCGACAGTCGGTCGTGCATGCGGCCGTCTGGGTGCGTTTGCCTTCAGGAGTGAAGAAGGCGAGTTCACCGAACAAAGTGCCGGGCCCGATCTCGACATTGATCTCCATGAAGCGGATGCGGCCGGAACAGAGGACGTAGAGGCGGTCTCCCTCATCGCCCTTGCGGAAGAGGATCTCTCCGGAACCCAGGTCGCGGGTGTCGGCGAACGGTTCGAGCCATTGGGTCTGGAAATCGCCGGCCTGCGCTTCTTTGATGCTCTTGATCATGCGCCGCATCTGCAGAAGGCGGTATAGGTTGAGCGGGAGCAGGATCGAGTACTCGACCATTCCCGGAATCGAGCCGATCGATGTCGCGTAACTGAACTTGGCGACATTGCTCCAGACCGACACCAGCCGCAGGGGGATCATGGTGCGGAGGAACGCCGCGATGACGCTGAGCGCCGCGGCGACCCAGGCGAGGATGTTCAGGTAATGGAAGAAGTCGGACATGCGGCCTGATCGAAAGAATGCGACGGACGCCGCATATGACGATTTGATTGCCATTCGATGACAATTTTTCAAAGCCGCGCAAGACTTTCGACCGATCGGCTAGGGAACGGTCGCGGTCACCTGAATGGACGCGAACCAGGCCGCCAGGTCGTCGATATCCTGGTCCGACAGCGGCTGGGCGATGACGGTCATCATCTCGTTCTTCCGCGCGCCGGACCGGTACGCCTTCAATTGTTCAGTCGTGTAGATTTCCGGCTGACCGGCGAGGTGAGGGGCGTTCGGCAATTGGCTGATGCCGTTGGCGCCGTGGCAGGTGGTGCAGACGGCAGCTTTGGTCTTGCCAGCGACGGCATCGGCGAAAGCGGGTTGCGAGAGAACGAGCGCGAACGGCAACACAAGCAGGCGAACGGAAAAGGTCATGCGGGGAACCTGAGAGAGCTTAGGGGCCCGGCGGACCGGGCCCCTATTATTCGGGTCAGTCGGTGGACGAGATGCGCCAGATCGCTCCCGCCAGATCGTCGGAAACGAGCAGCGAGCCGTCGAGATAGGTCTGCACATCGACCGGGCGGCCGAGATACTGGCCGGTCTTCTCGTCGAGCCAGCCATCCGCGAACACTTCCGGCTTGCCGGATGTGCCGTCCGCCTTCACCGGGGTGAACATGATGCGGGCGCCGACCGGCTTGGTGCGGTTCCAGGAACCGTGCT
The DNA here is from genome assembly GCA_963778835.1 of uncultured Alphaproteobacteria bacterium. GTDB lineage: Bacteria > Pseudomonadota > Alphaproteobacteria > Rhizobiales > Methylopilaceae > Flaviflagellibacter. The sequence continues at coordinate 691,719 of CAVZVY010000006.1, read as the reverse complement.
GGGCGGAGAATAGGCCACCCCGGTATTTCTCCGGCAGCGAGGTGCCCGTGTAGAAGCTCAGGCCGAGATCGGCGGCGTGGGCGTGCATCTCATGTTCCGGTGCCGTCACGTCCGGCGGGACCTCGTCACCCTTGTATTCGACCGTCCGGACCTTGCCGCCGCCATACCACGGGAAACCAAAGTTCTGACCGGGCTTGGTGATACGGTTGATCTCGCCCGGCGGGACGTCGTCACCCATGCCGTCGACCTGGTTGTCGGTGAACCAGAGCTGGCCCTGCGGGCTGAAGGCGATGCCGACCGAATTGCGGACACCGGTCGCGTAGACTTCGCGATTCTTGCCGTCGCGATCCATGCGGATGATGCCGCCGATGCCGTGCTCCTTGTAGAGCGCGAGCTTGTCCTTCGGCGGGACGTTATGCGGCTGGCCGAGCGAGATGTAGAGCTTGTTATCCGGCCCGATCGCGCAGACCCGGGCGCCGTGATTGAAGCTCTCCTCGCTTTCCGGGATCAGCTTGTCGGCGACGACGCCGACCGCAACATCCGGGCTCTCGTAGAAGAATTCGGCGGCCGGGAAGACGAGAACGCGGTTGTGCTCGACGACGTGCAGAAAGCCGTCCGGCGAATAACACATGCCGTTCGGCACCTTCATCGCGACCGAGGGTGCGAATTCCTTCACCTCGTCAGCGACGCCGTCCTTATCGCGATCGGTGACCGCATAGGCCTTGCTTTTGCGGGTGCCGACGAAGACCGTTCCGACATTGCGGCCGATCGCCATGTGGCGGGCGTCCGGAACGATCGCGAAGAGTTCGACCTTCATGCCTGCCGAGACTTTGATCCGCTTGGCGACCTTCTGAAGGTTCTCCACCTTCTTGGCGTCCTGCGGGATCGTCGGGATTTCGAGCTTGGTCCCGGTCGACTGAAAATTCTGGAGTTTCTGGAGATTGTCCTGCGCGAAGGCGCAGGTGGTTGATGCCATCAGCATGCCGATGGCGAGTGCGGAACCTCTCATCTATTCCTCCCCGGCGCTTCTTGATGAGCGCTAAGGGAGTGTGTCAGGAAGTCGCATATGTGACAACCCGCCGCATCGGTTGCAAGGGCGGGAAAGGTCGCTCCTCCCGCGACTTGCGGGTGGCCGGTTCACGTGTCTGCCAAGCGGCGTTCGGGTTCAGTTCGGCCGCCTCGCGACCATTGGCGAAGGGGCCGCGACGAAGCTTAGTTCGAGGAGCGCCATATCGAGGAGATGGCAGGTCACGTCGAGGCCGAGCCGGTCGGCACACTGCCGCGCGGTGACGCATTTCTCGATCAGCGTGTCGATGTCGGGATCGTCGACGATTATGAGTTCGATCGGTTCGGGCATGCTGCACCTGGGCTCGCGTCATCCGCAACGGCAACGCATGAGCTGATTTTATTTGGGCGATCACGGAGCCGTGATGCAATCAGGTGAACTACGGACGGTGATCCCATTCATGCCCCGAAATACCTAGCGGTAGGTCGCAAAATACCAAGCGACCATCGCCAGGCACAACAGAAGAAGCCATGGCTGTTGCCTCTGGATTTAGGCGACGCGGCTCCTCTGCGTAAACATGCTGGATCTTGCGCATATCCTAGCCCTGCTGTTCCAGCGCTCAGCGACGATGCGCGTTACGGGCTCAACGATCTATTTCGTGATCATCAGGATTTCTTAGGCAATCAGTCACGGTTGCGTGAAGCCCCGCATGCGGGGCGCGCGCTCACAGATGATTCGTCACCTCCGGCTCGTTCCACCAATTGTTGTTGCGCCCATCGAGATAGCGGACGGGCACGGCGGCGAGCTCCTCGTCCGGCACGCCGTCGAGGCAGGAGATGCTGACGGCGACATAGGCGCCCCCGATCTCTTCCACGAAACCCTCGCCGTGGCAGGAGATGCCGCAATTCCCGCAGAAGGGATGATGGGCGACTTTGGTGCCGAACTGGTAGTCGCGGAGTACGTCCTTACCGGACAGGAGCCGGAACTGCTCCGGCTGAATGATCGCCTCCCAGCCGCGCTTTTTGGCGCAGATCGAGCAATTGCAGCGGCCGGTTCCGATCTCGAAATCGATCTCGGCCTCGAAGCGCACCGCGCGGCAGTGGCAGCTTCCCCGGTAAGTCTTCAGCATCGTCAGTCTCCAAATTGATGCCGTGGACATACTGCCATGCTGCTGACAACGTGCTGTCAGCAGCATGGCAGTAGAAGGTGGAAATGCGCCGCGCCGACCGCCTTTTCCAGATCGTCCAGATCCTTCGCCGCGAGAACCGGCCGGTGACCGCTACTTTCATCGCGGCCGAACTCGAAACCTCGCAACGTTCCGTCTACCGAGACATTGCCGCGTTGATCGGCCAACGGGTCCCGATCCGGGGTGAGGCCGGGATCGGTTATGTGCTCGAAGGCGGTTTCGACATGCCGCCCTTGATGCTGACCATTGAGGAGATCGAGGCGCTGGCGCTCGGCGCGCAATGGGTGATGGGGCACGGCGACCCAGCGCTTGCGAAAGCCGCCGACAATGCGCTGGCCAAGATCGCCCACGTCCTGCCCGAGGAGATGCGGACGTTGATCAGCGATGCCGGGGCAAGGGCGCCGCCGGCCTGGGAGATGGCGGCGGACGGCCTCGACGTCGGCATGCTGCGGGCCTGGATCCGGGCCGGGCGCAAGGTCGCGATCGGCTATCGCGACGAAGCGGGCGCGGAGACGGCGCGAACGATCTGGCCGTTCCTCCTCGGCTACTGGGATGCGACGCGGATCGTCGTCAGTTGGTGCGAACTCCGCCGCGATTTCCGCAGCTTTCGGCTCGACAGGATCGGCCATGCCGACTTCCTCGACGAGCGCTTTCCGGAGCGATCCGCGGTGCTGCGGCGGCAATGGCAGGCGATCCGCGATGCCGCCGAGCATCCGTACACGAGGTCGTGATCGCGTCCCGCTGTCCGCCGCGCGCGGCGACGCCATGATGTATTCTGCCATTGGCAGCATCGGGAGAGTGACGATGCATCGATACACCAGCGAGACCCTGATCTTCCGCCGACCCTTTCTCCTCAGCGGCGAGATGTGCCCGCCCGGCACATACGATTTCGAGAATGAAGAAGAACTGATCGAGGGCGCCAATTTCACGGCGTACCACAGTGTGCGGACCCAGGTGAAAATCCACCGCGCCGGCTTCACCGAGATATTGAAGGTGCGGCCGAGCGATCTGGCCCGCGCGGTGGCCAAGGACCGACTTTGAGTAGACGCCTGCTCGGGCTGGGGCTCGCCGCACTTCTGATCTTCTCCTCGGGCGAGGCGGAGGCGGCTCGCCTCCGCGCGACGGCAGACGTCAATGTCCGCGCGGGTCCGGGCGCGAACCATGGTGTCGTCGGTCATCTGGCCCGCGGTCAGCGGGTCAGCGTTTCCACGAAACAGGGTCGCTGGTCGAAGATCGGTGACTCGCGCTGGGTCAACAGCCGCTATCTCGGCGGCAGCAAGCGTGTGACCCGCAAGCGTGTCGATCCGAAGCTTGCCGAGCCCGCGGCCGACTTCATCGCGACCACGACCGGTATCGCGTCCTCAGACCCGGTCTTCGGTCTCAAGCCCGAGGACGGCTGGGAATGGGAGCGGATGCATCTGCTGCGGTACGCGCACTAGCGGACGCGCCGCGTGCGGTTCTGGCGACCATCGCGATGATTGTTTCGAAGAGTTCGTCCTGCGCCTGCGCTGCCGTGATCTCTCCGTTCGCGGCGGCATAGGACAGGGCTTCGGCCGCACCGAGCATCGCCCGGAGACTGGCCGGGGCAATGGCACCGGTTCCGACGAAGGGGGCGAGGGCGGTCCGGCACTTCTCCATGAAGACCGCTTCGCACTCGTGTTTAACCTGTTCGAGCGCCGGCGAACTGGCCAAGGCGGCGATGACGCCCGGTATCTCGCGGCCCTGCGCGAGCACGCATTGGACACAGGACGAGGCAATAACCGCGGCCCTGTCCGCCAGTGTCGGTCCGCTCGCCTCTAACGCCGATTCCATCAGCGAGGTCTGACGCTCGTCGAACTCCCGGTAGAGCGCCGCCAGCAGGCCGGTCCGCGTTTCGAAATGATCGTAGACGACGGGTTTGGTGATGCCCGACTGCTCGGCGAGCCGACCGAGTGTCAGGGCTTCCGTTCCTTCGTCCCGGATAAGCCGCCAGGAGGCGTCCAGAAGCTGACGACGCCGATCTTCCCTCGACATGCGGCGGCGCGTCTGCGGTTGGCTTGACATGCTTATATACCAAAAGTAAGTTACGAAAAGTATATAACTTGCATCGCCCGCTCGCAATCGACGGACAGGAGTGTTCGAACATGCACGCGCTTATCGTCGTCGCGCATCCCGACCCGACATCGCTCAGTCACGCCGTTGCCGCTCATGTCGCCGAGGGCGTGTCGCGCGCCGGTCCTGGCAATACTGTGGAGATCGCAGACCTGGCGGCGGAAGGTTTCGACCCGAGATTCACGGCGGTCGATATTGCGGTCCACCTCAAGGAGGCGCCGCCTTCGGCCGATGTCGTCGCCGAGCAGGCGAGGATCGAACGCGCAGATGCCCTGGTACTTGTGTATCCCGTCTATTGGTGGTCGATGCCGGGGCTTCTGAAGGGTTGGATCGACCGCGTGTTCGCCAATGGCTGGGCATACGACTACAGCCCGGATGCGGGGGTGGTGAAAAAGCTTCGCCATCTGCGGGTTCATCTGGTCGCCCTCGGTGGCGCCGACGAGCGGACCTATGCGCGGCACGGTTATTTCGGCGCCATGAAGACGCAAATCGATCATGGGATCTTCGATTTCTGCGGCGCGCGCGTCGTGACGTCCGAACTGCTGCTGCAATCGGACACGCGGTTCCCGGCGTCTCATCTGGACGCCGCGCGGGCTGTCGGCCGCAGTCTCTTCGATGCGCCGAAGAGAGGCGAAGCAGCCGACGCGGCGTGAAGGGGAGCCAGCGCTTATGCGCGCCGCAGGCGCTCTAGAGCTAAAGAGATTCGGAAACCCGGCCGCTCAGATGTCCTGCGGCATCCGGTCGGCGGGCACACAGCGCCACTTCCTGACTGTCCACTCCGGATGGAGCACGTTCCACTTCGCGATCTCCGGCTGTCCATAACGCATGCACTGGAAAGGGGTCGCATTGTCTGCGGCGAATGAGAGTTGCACGTCCTTGCAGGTGTCCGGGCTTTGGGCGAGGCAAACTGAGAGGGCAAGTACCAGCATTCGATGGTTCCTGTGTCGTGGTTCGCGCCCGCTCATAACGGACGCGAACGCAACGAAGCAAGAACGGGGCCAGCGGCTGTGTGACGCGGGAACGCAGCTGACCGCTGACGATTCTCCTCTACCACTCGCTCAATGGGCAACGACCAGCGACACAGGTGAATGGCGCATCATCGTGTAGGTCGCGCCGCCGAGCAGCCATTCGGTCATGCGCGCGTGGCCGTAGCCGCCCATGACCATGAGGTCCGCATCGAGGGTCCGGGCTTCCGCCATCAGGGTGGACGAGACGCCGTTGCGGCGCTGGACGCGGTGCAGCCCGGCCAGCACGCCCTCATGCTTGAGATAGGCGACCGCGTCCTGCCCGAGCGCGGCATTGCTCTCGACCGGGGAATCGCGCTCGATCACCATCACCGTCGTGGCGCGGGCCTCGCGCAGATAGGGCAAGGCCTCACCCATAGCGCGCGCCGCCTCGCGGCTGCCGTTCCAAGCGACCACGGCATGATCGATGACGCCTTTGGTAGGGGCATCATGGGCGGCGAGGAAGATATGACGTCCGGAGCCGAACAGGGCGCCTTCCACCGCCTGCTCGCTTTCGATGCCAGGATCGTCCGGATCTAGCCTCAGCGCGACGAGGCAGTCGGCCGTGCGCGCTTCCCGTGCTGTGGTGTCCGCGACGGCGTCGGAAAAGACGTCGAAGCGGCGGACCTCGTAGGATACGCCGAGCTGCGCCAGCTTCGTGTCGAGCGCTTTCTCGGTGTCGTTTCCGCGCTCCCGCGCCTCGTCGATCAGCCGCGGCCAAAGGGTGGCCCCGGCATCGTCGATCGAGAGGGGGGCAGGCAAGTTGTTGAGGAACAGGCCCACGACGTGGGCACCGAACCTATCGGCGAGGTCACCGGTCGTGCGCAACCGGAGCTCATCGCCTCTTCCGCCGTCCAGACGAACCATCACCGCCTTGACCATGCTGACCTCCCATCGAAACGCGGGCCTGAACCCCCTTTCATTATGGTGCCGGAAGCGGCGGGGTCATCCAGACGGACATCAAGATTGGGAACGGGACGGCGGGTGGCGAGCCTGCAATTTCGAGACCGCGTCAGAGACCGAGCAATAGTCCCAGTCCGGCGCAGAGCGCGAGCGTCGACAGCATGCCGAAGCGGACACGGAAGAGGGCGATCGCGGCAATGACCGACAACGCCAGCGCCCACCAATCGACTGACGAGAGGATGGGAAGGTCCGGACCGATCCCCCATACCTCGAACCTTTGGACGTCCCGGAAGACGACATGGATGCCGAACCAGAGCGCCAGGTTCATCACCACGCCTACCACCGCCGCCGTGATCGCCGTCAGGGCAGCCGCCAGCGAGCGGTTGCCGCGAAGTGCCTCGACATAGGGAGCGCCGAGGAAGATCCAGAGGAAGCAGGGCGCGAACGTCACCCAGGTGGTCAGCAGTGCGCCGAGGCAACCCGCAGTCAGGGGATCGAGCGAGCCCGGATTTCGCATTGCGGCGAGGAAGCCGACGAACTGCAGAACCATGATCAGCGGGCCGGGAGTTGTCTCGGCGAGGCCGAGACCGTCGACCATCTCGCCCGGCGCGAGCCAGCCGAAGCCGTCGACCGCCGCCTGCGCGACATAGGCGAGGACGGCGTAGGCGCCGCCGAAGGTGACGACCGCCATCGAGCTGAAGAAGGTCCCGATCTGCGTCCAGACGCTACCCGGTCCGGTGAGGAGCCAGAGCAGAGCGACGGGACCGAGCCAGAGCGGAAGCCAGATCGCCAGAACCGTGAGCGCCCGGCCGAGCGACGGCTGGGCGTGCTGGAGCTCGCCCCGCTCGAACATGCGATCGACCACGCCGACGACATCCGGTCCCGAGCCCTTCGCTGACCGTTGCCGGCGAAGAGCTCGGGGGCCTTGCAGGCTGCCGATCCAGCCGACGAGGCCCGCGGCCGTGATGATGAGCGGGAAGGGAATGCGGAGGACGAAGATCGCGAGGAACGCTGCGACGGCGATGGCCACCATGACGCGGTTCTTGAGTGCCCGTTTGCCGATGCGCAGCACGGCGTCGATCACGACCGCCAGTACGGCGGCCTTCACCCCGAGGAATGCGGCGTCGACGAGCGGGGCGTCGCGGTAGAAGACGTAGAGAATGCTGAGGCCCAGCATCACCAGCGCGCCGGGCAGGACGAAGAGTATACCGGCGATGAGCCCGCCGAGCGTGCGGTGCATCAGCCAGCCGATATAGGTGGCGAGCTGCTGGGCCTCGGGGCCGGGCAGCAGCATGCAGTAGTTGAGCGCGTGGAGGAAACGCTGCTCGCCGATCCAGCGTGCGCTCCTCGACGAGCTCCCGGTGCATCAGCGCGATCTGCCCCGCGGGGCCGCCGAAGCTCAGGAAGCCGATCTTGGCCCAGACCTTGGTGGCCTCCGCGAGGGTGGGTTTCTTCGGAACGGAGACGGCCTCTTCGGCGGCGGTGGAAGCGATGGTCATGTCGGCCTCCCTCACGCTCTTCGAGGGGGAGGGCCAGTTGTGCGTCTCCTCGACCGCGTCGCGGCTCCATCGATAGAACGCATCGTAGAGAAGGAGGCCGGCGTCGAGCTGCTCGAGATCGTCGCGGAACATGCGCGACAGGCCGAGCGAGGCCGCGAGAAGGCCCGGCGCCTGCGGCGACAGATCGAGGCGGGCGGTGTCGGCAGCCCGCACGATGAGCGCCAACCGCTCCAGTGCCTCGGACTTGAGGCCGAACTCCTCGATCATCGTATCGAAGGTGCAGCGGTCGCCACGATGGCTCCAGAACACGCCTTCGATGTCGAACGGCGTCGCCGCGAACCGTTCGGCGACCGACATGACCTCGCTGGCGCGACGAACAGGAAGGCCGCGTTCGGATCGACGAACCTGCGGATCAGCCAGGGGCAGGCGATGCGGTCGACTTTCGGCCTTGCGCGGGTCACCCAGACGGTCCGGCCGCGCTCGTCGCGCTTCGGCAGGTTCTTCGGTGTCGACAAGGAGCCCGCCGGCATCTCGCCAGGCCTCGAAGCCGCCTTCGAGCGTCTCGGCCGGCACGCCTTCATGCCGGAGCCAGGCTGCCGCGCCCTGGCTGAGCTTCAGGCCTTTCTGGCAGACGACGACGACGGGCTTGCCGACGAGGTCGGGTGCCCAGAGGGACACGGTGGAATGATCTCTCGGCGCCGCGCCCGGCAGGGTGCGCGGGTCGGCCTCGACGTCCTCAGGTAGCGCGGACATCGACAATGACCGGCGCGGTCGGCTGACCGATCAGACGGGACAATTGGGACGTGGTGATTTCGGTGTTCGACGGCATGGCGTCCATCCCTGTTGGGAGGTGGAACGCGATGTTCGGCTGCCGCCTCACGGGGTGATCGCGAATAACCCCTTGCCATTGGTTCTAAGCGACGGCCTGTGGGTGGTGTCAAGCGGGCGCGTTCGATCCTCGCCTCGTTTCACCAGCGATGTCGGAAAGGTCGCCCCTCGGAGGGGCGGGGGATGCGGTCGCATCCTCTGAAATGGTTTGTGTGTTGACGCGATCCGCATCCCCACGCACGGCGTTTCTGTCCGGAGGAGGCGGGCGCTTCCACGGCCAATGGCCGCCGAAGGTTTGAGAGCCTTCGGAAGACCATTGCCGTCCCCAGTGCATGGCACGGACGGGTCATGGTGCCCGACGGGCCCGCGCGTTCAGACAACCTTCGGTTGCCCCTATTCCTCCGGCCTCCCGGGAGCGGGGTTCCGGACCCCGCCCGCAGGCGCCGCTCCTCATCCCGCGCCGGCCGGCCGGTACCTGGCAGGCGCCCCTCGCAGGGTGAGGATGAGCGGAGGGTTAGCAGAAGATAGGAATATTGTCAAGTTCAATACCTTCTCCCTACGAACTCGGCTGTTGCCGAGTTCGCATGATGACCAAGTCGGGAACACCCGACTTGGCGGGAGAAGGTCGAACTCGCATTCGGCACGCAGCGAGCGGGTTGAGGGGGCATGGCGGCGAGGCTGTGCCGTGATCGCAGAACGCCTTCGGCGTCCCCCCTCACTCGGCTCGGCTGGTGCCCGGCCGAGTCCGCTCTCTCCCTCGTTGCGAGAGTTCCCGGCCCTCGTTCTCCGACTTGCCGAGGATCTATGCCGCGGCGGTGCCCTGGGCCTCCGGCAACACGAGGCCGACGTCGGATGGGAGAGAGGACCGCGCCGCGACTTATTCTTTTTGGTTGGCTCGCGGCGGAGGTAAGATGCCGCCGCGCACGCTCTGGATGCGCTGCCACCCCGGGAGGCGCCCGTGAGCACTTCGGACAGCGAGCTGCCGGTCGAACCGGTCTTCCGCAACGGTACCGTCACGGTGGTCGGCATCTTCCTGGCGTTCTCGCTCGGCTTCATGTCGCAATGGGCCGGCAATCCGCTGCCGACCCAGCCGATCGACGCGCCGATCATCCTGCTCCTGTCGCTCGGCGTGATCCTGCAGATCTACGCGCTGGCGCGGCTGCTCGATCTCCGCTCGATCGAGCGGCGGGTCTACAACCACGCGAAGAACGTCTTCCTCGTCGCGGTGTCGATCATGAGCCTCGGTGTTGTATCGGCGCTGGCGGTCGATCTGTGGCGGATGCAGGTGTTCTTTTGACCGGAGAGCGACCGGACTTCCCCGCCTCCAGCCAGCTATCGATCGCGAGCACGCCCGGTCCACCGAGAACGAGGGCCGCGAGGCAGGCGAGATAGAGCAGGTCCGTCTCATAGCCCGGCTGGCCGAAATGCGGGCCGGCTGCATCGACAGACTGGAGCTTGATCGAGCTGAACCCGTTGGGCAGATGCACGGTGAATATCGCGACCAGAAGCACGATCGCCATCGGCACGCTGGCGAGCGGGACGAGTGCGCCGATCAGGACCGCGAACCCGCCCAGAAGCTCGACCGCGATCGTCGCCCAGCCGGCCAGGGCCGCGAAGGGCACGCCGATCGCATGCAGGATGGAGATGAAATCGTCCGGGCCGCGAGCGAGCTTGGCATAGCCATGCTGCATGAACCCGAAGCCGACGATCAGGCGCAGCGGAATCGGCGCCCAGGTCGCTAACTGCAAATGGCGGAAAAGGTCGAGAACGCCGTTCTTTCGGTCGGGCATCTTGTACTCCGTTACTGACTGCGATGGAGCACTGCGGGCGTGCTCATCGAGGGTTCGGAGTTAGGGGAGGGGTGGTTACGGCGGATCACCGGGGTGTGATCTGCAATGCCTGGAATGGCAGGACACGAGCTGCCGTAGCCTATCGTCTTTTCCTTTCTCCACGATCAGGCCGACGATCACGAGCACCGCGCAGCAGGCGATGATCGCGTAGGGGAAGAACAGGTGCCAATAGAAATCGGGATGCCGGTCGGTGATGACGACGGTACGTCGCCCTTGAAAGGCGCCGCGAACCCTCACCTCGTTGGAGACTAGGGCAGTCGAAATGTGCCAGATCGCGAATGCAAGGAGGCATGCGCTGGCGATGGTTGCTGAGATGGATCTCAGCGCCCTCTTCAACAGGTTCATTTGCGGGTCGTGACTGTCCGCCATCGCTCCTTCTTGCACGAGACTTCCTAAGCGACGATTTCTCATTCCATGTGCGGACGCGTCGTTCAAACCCTTCCCCATGAAGCCATGCGGCGGCTGTTCAAGGTCCGGCAGGGCGATCTGTTCAACGCGCCGCCGCGCTGGAACGGCGCGCCGACCGACAAGCTGATGGTGGTGCGGCGCAACCCGGAGACCGGGGAGAACAGCCTCGATCTGATCCGCTGGGGGCTCGTCCCGCATTTCGCCAAGGATCTGAAGATCGGCGCGAGCCTGATCAATGCGCGCTGCGAGACGGTGGCGACCAAGCCCGCCTTTCGCGGCGCCTGGGCCAAGAACCGGCGCTGCCTGATCCCGGTCGACGGCTTCTACGAATGGCGGCGCGAGGGCAAGGTGAAGCAGCCCTATGCGGTGGCGCTGAAGAACGGCGAGCCGATGGCGCTGGCGGGCCTCTGGGAGAACTGGAAGGACCCCAGCGACCGGCGAATGGGTGCGCACCTTCACCGTGCTGACCACCGACCCGAACGAACTGATCGCGCCGCTGCACGACCGCATGCCGGTGATCGTGCCGCCGGAGGACCAGGAACGCTGGCTGGCCGGCGAGGACGTGACCGACCTGCTCAAGCCGCTGCCGGCCGAGCGGCTGGAGATGTGGCCGGTGTCCACGGCGGTGAACAAGGTCGGGAATGAGGGGGCGGAGTTGTGGGAGAGGGTGGGGTAATCGCCTCGACAATGCGAGGCGGCCTCCCCGGGCGGCACGGGAGAGGCCGCTGGATGCCTGGGTCAGAGCCTCGCCTCGGGTGACGCAGGCACCCGAGGCGAGGCTCGATCCTCGACGCAGACGGTGACGATCCGGCCCCGGCGCTTCTCCTGCCAGCACTCCTCGTCATCCTGCGAGGCGGCGATGGCGGCGGCGGTGAAACGCCCACTACCATGAGCGCGCCGAACGCGGCGCCATGATGATTGTGCGGCTTCGGGCCGGCCTTGCTCGGCGGCGCCTTGAAATCCTCGGGGCCGGGGCCGGGAAGCTTCGGGTTCGGCTTGTTCTGGAATTCCTTCGGGCCGTTCGGACCGGCAAAGGCCGGAGCGGCGGTGCCAAGAGCCAGCGAAGCGGCGACGAAAGCGATTGTGACGGTTTTCAGCGACATGACGTTTCCTTCCTGTGGGCGAGAGCTTCGGGAAGTCCGGCTTCCTGCCCCGATGACTGTTGGTCTACGGGACGGGCGGGAAGGTTCAACAGTGCTCGCGGGCGAGGGAATGAAGGCGAGGAGTGGCGGAGCCACCACCAGAATGATCAGGCTGCACTTTCAGGAAGATACGATTTCACGTTCGCAAACGCTCTCATGAAAACGTCCTCAAGATGTTTTGGTGGAACAGTTAAGAAGGCGCAAGCAACCGCCGTAAAGGCTTCAATAGCTTCAATCGGGCCTGAAAAATCTTGGTTCGGTCTGACCGTCTGAAGAACTTGGTAAATTGCGCTGATCTCGTTGGCGACAATCCCATGATTCAGCGTGTGGCCAAAGCCTAATAGAATTGAGGTCATCTAAACAGTATATATTTCGAATATACTCGTTAATAAAATGCTCTACGACCAAATTAGATTTCAGAACTCAAAGATTTGATTAATTTCACTTCCAGTGAGGTCGCAAGGTCGTGATGGCCTCCTCAATACCCTCGATGTCTTTCATCGTTCGCTCCGACGATTCGTTGCAAGATGCGTAAGATTAACTCGTTCAGAGAAAGGTTCAGCATCTCGGTGCGACGGCCGGACGTCGCGCTCGCCGCACCCGCCGTCGCCAGGACCACGATCCGCATGCCCCACCGGCGTCCGCTGATACAGCCCGAGGAGACATTGCTGCCGATCGAGCGCGGCGCTTCCTTCTCCGCCACGAGGGAGAAGGTCGACTCGCGGCGTGAGCCGCGAGCGGGTTGAGGGGGAGGTCAGGGGCGGGGCAGCCTTACCGCGCCTTCGGCGCGCCCCTCACCCGCTCGCGCTTTGCGCGAGTCGGCTTCTCCCTCGTGGGGGAGAGGGGGAACGCGCTTCGATTTGCGGGCGGCCGGGTACCCTCGCGCCCGGCCGGCCATCTCATCATCTCACGCGCTGGCCACCCCCGCAGTCTCCAGCACCACGACCCGCGATCCGACCGGCGTCCGCTGATACAGATCGATGATGTCCTGATTGACCAGGCGGACGCAGCCTGAGGAGACGTTGCTGCCGATCGAGCGCGGCTCGTTGGTGCCGTGCAGGCGGTAGAGCGTGTCGCGGCCGCCCTGGTAGAGGTAGAGCGCGCGGGCGCCGAGCGGGTTCGACAGGCTGCCGTCCATGCCGTTCTTCCATTCGACGAGCTCGGGCTGGCGCTTGATCATTTCGGCCGGCGGCGTCCAGCGCGGCCATTCGGCCTTGCGGGCGATATTGGCCGCGCCGCTCCAGCCGAAGCCCTCGCGGCCGACGCCGACGCCATAGCGCATGGCGGTGCCGCCTTCCTCGCACCAGATAGAGGTACTTCGCGCCCGGATCGACGACGATCGTGCCGGGCGGCTCGGTCGTCGCATAGGTCACCTGCTGGCGGACGAAGGCGGGCTTGATGACGTTGGCCGGAACGCCGGGGACGGGGAAGCGCTCGTCCGGCAGCGGGGAATAGAGCGCGGCGTATTTCGGCGGTAGCGCCGCGGCGGGCTTCGAGCCGGAGGCGGTGGTCTGCTGGCAGGCGGCAAGCGAGCCGGCCAGGCCGGCAAGGAACAGGCGGCGCGTGAGGACGCGCGCAGGTGTGCTGGTCATCGAATGAAACTCCAAGAGAGATAAGGGCTGACGTGTGAGGTCAGGCTTCTCTTGGAGGACGGAACGGCGTGCCGCCGCCGCGCGAGGCAGGGGAGTTTTCGTTCGAGACCGCAAGGCGGGTGGCCTTGGCGGAGGTGGCCGGACCGCGCAGGCCTAGCGCCTCGGCGTCGGCGGTGGCGGTGAGGCCGGCGAAGGGGCAGACGGTGGTGGCCGGGCCGGTGACCGGGCAAGGCTGACCGGTCGCGGCCGCGATGGCGACGGCCTCAACATAGTGCGTCGCCACCATTCCGCGTTGATGGCCCATGGCGAGCGTGACGAGCGACAGCGACAATGCGCAGGCGAGCGCGACCAGCGCCCGCCGCCAGAATGCCAATGATGCCGCCTGCTGCCGCATGTGACCCCGAATTACTCCGCCGCTACTTTGACGCCTTCGATGCGCGGATCAAGCTCGCCCTTGGCATAGCGCTGGGCCATGACGCCGACGGGGATGCACCTTGATCTTCGAGGCGTTGCCGGCGGTGCCGAACTGTTCCAGCCGCTCCATGCAGAGCTTCTGCATCGCGTCTGTGGCGGGTTTGAGATATTTGCGCGGATCGAATTCCGACGGGTTCTCGGCGAACACCTTGCGGATGGCGCCGGTGATGGCCATGCGGTTGTCGGTGTCGATGTTGACCTTGCGGACGCCGTGCTTGATGCCGCGCTGGATCTCTTCCACCGGCACGCCCCAGGTCGGCTTCATCTGGCCGCCGAACTTGTTGATGATCTCCTGCAGGTCCTCCGGCACCGAGGACGAGCCGTGCATGACGAGATGGACGGTCGGCAGGCGGCGGTGGATCTCCTCGATGACGTTCATCGCGAGCACCGCGCCGTCCGGCTTGCGGGAGAATTTGTAGGCGCCGTGCGAGGTGCCCATGGCGACCGCGAGCGCGTCGACCTTCGTTTTCGCGACGAAATCGACAGCCTGGTCGGGATCGGTGAGGAGCTGGTCGTGCGAGACGGTGCCCTCGAGCCCGTGGCCGTCCTCCTGCTCGCCGCCGCCATGCTCCAGCGAACCGAGCACGCCGAGCTCGCCCTCGACCGAGCAGCCGGCCCAGTGCGCCATGTCGGCGACGCGCTTGGTGATGCCGACATTGTAGTCGTAATCGGCGGCGGTCTTGCCGTCGGCCTTGAGCGAGCCGTCCATCATGACCGAGGTGAAGCCGTACTGGATGGCGGTGGCGCAGGTGGCTTCGTTGTTGCCGTGGTCGAGATGCATGCAGATCGGGATGTGCGGATAGATCTCGACGAGGGCGTCGATCATCTTCGCCAGCATGATGTCGTTGGCATAGGAACGGGCGCCGCGCGAGGCCTGGATGATGACCGGGGCGTCGAGCTTGTCGGCGGCGGCGCCGATGGCCAGAGCCTGCTCCATATTGTTGATGTTGAAGGCCGGGACGCCGTAGCCGTATTCGGCGGCGTGATCGAGAAGCTGTCGCAGAGTGATGCGGGCCATGGTCGGTCTCTCCGGATTAGCGTGTCATTTGGTGTCGCGCATCCCGACGCAGACACCGTTTTCCATTCTGCCGCCGCCGTCGAGACAGCGGTCGGTTTCCATCTTTTCGTAGAGCCAGTCTCGGCCGCCCGCGAACCATGCGACGGCAATGAGCAGGCAGACGAAGATCAGGATCTTCCTCATCGCCGGCGCAGGGCTTCCACGCCCGGGAGAGGCTTGCCTTCCAGCCATTCAAGGAACGCGCCACCGGCGGTCGAGATATAGGTGAAGTCGTCGGCCGCGCCGGCATGGTTGAGCGCCGCGACCGTATCGCCGCCGCCGGCAACCGACAGCAGCTTGCCCTCTTTCGTCAGCGCGCCGGCCTTCTTCGCGACGGCGACAGTGGCGCGGTCGAACGGCTCCAGTTCGAAGGCGCCGAACGGGCCGTTCCAGACGAGCGTCTTGGTCTTCTCGAGGAGTTTCGAGACTTCGAGGATGCTCTGCGGGCCGGCGTCGAGGATCATCTCGTCCTTGGCGACGCCCGCCGCCAGCACGGCCTGGTTCGAGGCATGGGCCTTGAACTCCTTGGCGACGACGACGTCGATCGGCAGGACGATCCGGCAGTTCTTCTCTTTCGCGGTCTTCAGGATGTCGTTGGCGGTGCCGACGAGATCGTGCTCGCAGAGCGACTTGCCGACGTCCATTCCCTGGGCGGCGAGGAAGGTGTTGGCCATGCCGCCGCCGATGATCAGCGTGTCGACCTTGCCGACGAGGTTCGACAGGAGGTCGATCTTGGTCGAGACCTTGGCGCCGCCGACGACGGCCGCCACGGGATGCTCGGGGTGGGAGAGCGCCTTCGACAGCGCCTCCAGCTCCTGCTGCATGGAGCGGCCGGCGAAAGCCGGCAGCACATGCGCCAGCGCCTCGGTCGAGACATTGGCGCGGTGGGCGACGGAGAAGGCGTCGTTGACGTAGAGATCGCCCAGCCGGGCGAGCTGCTCGGCGAAGCCGCGGTCGTTCGCCTCTTCGCCGGGATGGAAGCGGGTGTTTTCCAGCAGCAGGACGTCGCCGTCCTTCATCGCCGCGACGGCGGCCTCGGCCTTCTCGCCCACGCAATCATCGACGAAGGGGACCGGCTGGCCGAGCACGGCCTCGACCGCGGGCAGGATCGGCTTCAGGCTCTGCGTGTCGTCGCGCTTGCCCTTGGGGCGACCGAAATGGGCGATGAGGATCGCCTTGCCGCCGCGCGAGGTGATGTCGCGGATGGTCGGCAGCGCGGCCCTGATGCGGGTGTCGTCGGTGACCTTGCCGTTTTCCATCGGCAGGTTGAAATCGACGCGCACGAGGACGCGTTTTCCTTTGACGTCGGCTTCGTCGAGGGTGCGGAAGTCGGCCATCAGCTCAGATCCTGGCTACGCGTGAACAGGGTGGGATAGTCGACGACGAGCCCGTCTTCGTCGACGGTCAAGTGCGCCTGGAAGCTGCGGTCGATAGCCTCATAGAGGAAGAGGCGGCCGGGCTCGATACAGGTATAGCGCTGGCCGTCAACCTCGGGTTCGAAGCTGTGAACGGAATGTAGACCATGCGGAATTCGCGTACTTCGCCCGCCTGCCATTCGCCGCGGCGGATGGGAAAGGTGTTGGTGAAGGGAGAACCCGCGAGATCGGCGTCGAGACAGCCGTCGAATTCGGGCAATGCCTCGCCGGACGGTCCTGTCCATCGGCCGGCGCCGTCGGAGAGGAGATGCAGGACCTGGCCGGCGCAGGTATCGATCATGAGTTCCCGCACGAGCCAATTGGCATCGGAGATGATGCGGTAGCGGGCACCATAGGGGATGCCTCCGCGCGAGCCGATGACGACGCCGAGGGCGACGAAGCCGTCTACCCCCGGCGTTATCGTCAGATGTTCCAGGCCTTCGCCCCGAGACGGACGCCAGCGGACAGTCCGCTGGCGGATCGGTGCGAAGGTGGACACCGGCGTCTCAGATAAGCTTGCCCATCGCGACGGCCGTGTCGGCCATGCGGTTCGAGAAGCCCCATTCGTTGTCGTACCAGGAGAGGACGCGGACGAGGGTGCCGTCCATGACCTTGGTCTGGTCGAGCGCGAAGGAGGACGAGGCCGGGTTGTGGTTGAAGTCGGACGAGACGAGCTGCTCGTCGACGACGTCGAGGATGCCCTTGAGCTGCTGCGGCGGCAGCCCGCTTCATCGCCTCGTTGACCTCTTCGACCGTCGTCGCGCGCTTGGCGTTGAACTTGAAGTCGACGACCGAGACGTTCGGGGTCGGCACGCGGATCGAGGTGCCGTCGAGCTTGCCCTTCAGTTCCGGGAGAACGAGGCCGACGGCCTTGGCGGCGCCGGTCGTGGTCGGGATCATGCTCATGGCCGCCGCGCGGGCGCGGTAGAGGTCCTTGTGCATGGTGTCGAGCGTCGGCTGGTCGCCGGTATAGGAGTGGATCGTCGTCATGAAGCCCTGCTCGATGCCGATGGCATCGTTGAGGACCTTGGCGACCGGGCCGAGGCAGTTCGTCGTGCACGAGGCGTTGGAGACGACGATGTGGTCCTCGGGTCAGCTTGTCGTGGTTGACGCCGTAGACGACCGTCAGGTCGGCGCCGTCGCCCGGTGCCGAGATCAGGACGCGCTTGGCGCCGGCCTCGATATGGGCCGAGGCCTTGTCCTTGGCGGTGAAGATGCCGGTGCATTCGAGCGCGATGTCGACGTCGAGCTCCTTGTGCGGAAGCTCGGCCGGATTCTTGATCGCGGTGACCTTGATCTTGCCATGGCCCTCGACGTCGATCGAACTCGCCCTCGACCGTGACCTTCGGCCGGGAACTTGCCGTGGACCGAGTCATAGCGGAGCAGGTGGGCGTTGGTCTCGACCGGACCCAGATCGTTGATGGCGACGACCTGAATATCCTTGCGACCGCTTTCAACGATGCCACGCAGGACGAGACGTCCGATGCGTCCGAAACCGTTGATCGCTACCCGAACCGCCATGTCATATCCTCCTGACCAGATTTGCTGAATTTCCTTAGCGACCGAAACGTTTCCGCGCCAGAGAAACAACCGCGTCCGTCGTGATCCCGAAATGTTCGTAGACTTGGTTGGCGGGGCCCGAGGCACCGAAACCGGGCATGCCGACGAAGATGCCGTCGTGACCGATGATGTGATCCCAGCCCATCCGGATCGCCGCTTCGACGCCGACCTTCACTTTTGCGTTGCCGATGACCGAAGCGCGGTATCCGGCGTCCTGTTCGTCGAACAGATCCATGCACGGCACCGAGACGACGCGGGTCGCGATGCCGTCGGCCGAGAGCTTCTCGTATGCCTCGACGGCCAGCGAGACTTCCGAACCCGACGCGAAGATCGAGATCTCGGCCTCGCCGTGCTTCGAGGCGCGGATCTCGTAGGCGCCGCGCTCGGTGAGGTTCGCGGCCGGTTCGAGCCGGGCCTGCTTCAGGTTCTGGCGGGTCAGCGCCAGCACGCTCGGGCGGTCGGCGTGGCGGATCGCCAGTTCCCAGGCTTCCGCCGTCTCGATCGTGTCCGCCGGGCGGAAGACGAGGAGATGCGGGATCGCGCGGAGTGCCGCGACATGCTCGACCGGCTGATGGGTCGGGCCGTCTTCGCCGACGCCGATCGAGTCATGGGTGAAGACGTAGATGACGCGCTGGCCCATCAGGCTGGCGAGTCGGATCGACGGGCGGCAGTAATCGGAGAAGACGAGGAAGGTCGCGCCGAAGCGGGACGATGCCGCCGTGGAGCGCGATGCCGTTCAGCGCAGCGCACATTCCGTGTTCGCGAATGCCCCAATGGATGTAGCGGCCGGCGAAATCGCCGGGCGTGACTTCCTTGAACGCCTTGACCTTGGTGTTGTTCGACGGCGTCAGGTCGGCGGAGCCGGAGAGCAGTTCGGGGATCGCGTCGGCGATGGCGTCGAGCACGAGTTCGGAGGATTTGCGCGTCGCGACCTCCTGCGGCTCGGTGATCAACCGGTCCTTCAGGCGCTGGAACGCCGAGCCGAGATCGCCCGGCAGGATGCCGTTGATGCGGCGCTCGAACTCTTCGCGCTTCTTGACGTCGGCCGAGCGCGAGGCGATTGAGCCAGCTGCTGCGGTCGCCCTGGGCGCGGTCGCCCGCGCCGCGCCAGAAATCGATCACATCGTTCGGAAGTTCGAACGGCGGCTAGGCTCCCAGTCCAGCGCCTTGCGCGTCGCCTCGATCTCGTCCTTGCCGAGCGGCGAGCCGTGGGCCGAGGACTTGCCGGCCTTGTTCGGTGCGCCGAAGCCGATGGTCGTCTTGCAGGCGATGAGGGTGGGCTTGTCGCTCGGCCTGCGCGGTCCGATCGCGTTGGCGATCGCCTCCGGGTCATGACCGTCGATGTGGAAAGCGTTCCAGTTCGCGGCCTTGAAGCGCGCGACCTGATCGACCGAGTCCGACAGGGTCAGCGGGCCGTCGATCGAGATGCCGTTATTGTCCCAGAACGCGATCAGCTTGTTGAGCTTGAGGTGGCCGGCGATGGCGATCGATTCCTGGCTGATGCCTTCCATCAGGTCGCCGTCAGAGCACAGCACGTAGCTGTGGTGGTCGACGATCTCGTCGCCGAATTGGGCGTCGAGGAGGCGTTCCGCGAGCGCCATGCCGACGGCATTGCCGAGACCCTGGCCGAGCGGACCGGTGGTGGTCTCGATGCCGAGCGTCTTGAAGTTCTCCGGATGACCGGGCGTCACCGATTCGAGCTGGCGGAAATTCTTGATGTCCTCGATCGAGACGCTGTCGTAACCCACAAGATGAAGCAGGCCATAGAGCAGCATCGAACCGTGGCCGGCCGAGAGCACGAAACGATCGCGATCCGGCCAATGCGGGTCCTTGGGATCGAACTTCAGGAACTGAGTGAACAGAACGGTCGCGACGTCGGCGGCACCCATCGGCAGACCGGGATGACCCGACTTGGCCTTCTCGACCGCGTCGATTGCGAGGAAACGCAATGCATTGGCCATGCGATCATGAGTTTCGCGAGAGGTCATAGGCGCGGTCTTTCAGTTCAGGATCTGAAGTTTGCCGAAGGTGGGTTCCGGAAGAAACCGGTCAAGCGGGTCGACCGACGGCGGTGAGCTAACATGCGCGAAGAGGTAGTCGAGAGGAGCAAAAAAGGCCAGTGCATCAAAATCGGAACTGAATTGCGGAACCACGCCAATTGACGTGCGTTTTTTTGCCCCTCCATAATCTGAAATAAGCCGCTTTGTGCCGTCAAGTAACCCCATGGCGGCGGCAGGGGAGTGTATGCGTATGAGGGACACCACCGCACTCGCGGCGGCGATCCGACGGCTGGAGGCGGCTGTCGGTGCGGTGGAGGGGGCTGCAACACGCGTTCTCGCAGCGCGGCGCACAGGCGCCGACCACGAGAGCGAGATTGCACTTCTCTCCGACGACCGCGCACGTATGGCCGAAGAACTCGACGTGTTGAACGCGAGGGCATCTCGTCTCGAAACAGTCAATCGCGATGTCGCTCGCCGACTCGATACCGCGATGGAGACGATACGTGACGTGTTGTCCGAACAGCCTCACGCCTAGGTCAGGAGAACGTCCCATGGCCGAGGTAAACCTCTTGATTGCCGGTAAAAGCTATCGGATGGCCTGCGACGATGGGCAGGAACCCCATCTCCAGGGCCTGGCGGAGCAGATCGACGGCAAAATTGCCGATATGCGCGAAAGTTTCGGCGAAATCGGTGACATGCGGCTGACGGTGATGGCGTCGATCGTTGTTGCCGACGAACTTGCGGAAGCGCGCCGCCGCATCAAGACGCTGGAAGACGATATCGAGCGTCTCAGGAATGCCGACGACAACGCGCTGGCGGCCAACGAGGCCGAGCAGGAAGAGGCAGCGAAAGCTGCTCGACCGAGTTTCCGAACGGCTGGAAGTCCTCGCGGTCGATCTGAGGTCGCAGAAACATCGCGCCGATCTCTCTGGCGCGAACGGTCACGACGACCTAAGTTAAGCGAGCGGTGCTGCTGGGTTGGTTAGGAAACTGTATTCCCGGGGCCTTATCGATCTCAACGGGAGCTGTCCCTGCCTTCACCCCTGGGCTTAGGCACATGGCGCCCACCTACATAGGTAGGTTCCCGGGATCGAAAAATCCGACGGCTTTGTGGCTCCGCGCTTTCCTTCTCTCGGGTGTTCTCCTGACTTCCACCCCGACGCCGCGCATACCGGAAAGGCTGCGAATCCGCACCCGCCAAGATTGCGGCGCGCAGGGCTTTGCCGAGAGGTGGCGGCGCATCGGGCCGCCGAGCGTGCGGCCGAGCATGCGATGCATGTGATCTGAGCACTCGACGGAGAGTCGTGGCGCTCTACTGCCGATCCTTGGCGAACTGAAGCCGGAGCCGCTGGCCGAACGAGCTGCGGAAGGCGGGCGCGACGCTGTCCCTGCCGCGCGTCGTGATCGCCACCAAGCCGATGCAGTTTCTGCGAATGGCGCGAGGACGATCCACTGGCGAAGGGATACGGCGGCGTCCGCGAGCCGGATCCGCAAGCGCCGAAAGTCGTCCCGGACGTCGTGATCGTTCCGCTGTCGGCCTTCGATCGGCGCGGCTTCCGCATCGGATATGGCAAGGGACATTACGACCGGACTCTCGGCCCGCTGGCCCGCCACGAGCGGCCGCTGATGATCGGCTTATGCCTTCGCGCTGCAGGAAGTCGACGAGGTCCCACGCGAACTGCACGACGTGCCATTGGACGCGGTGGTGACGGAAGATGAGATCATTCGTTGCAATTTGGGCCGCGAGGGTCTTTGAGACTTCTTGCATGCGAATTCTCTTCCTAGGCGACCTCGTCGGCCGGTCCGGCCGTCAGGCGGCGATCGACATCATCCCCAAGCTCCGACAGCGCTGGAACCTCGACCTCCTCGTGGTCAACGGCGAGAACGCGGCTGGCGGTTTCGGCATCAACGAGGCAATCTACGACGAGGTGATCGCGGCTGGCGCCGATGCGGTGACGCTCGGCAATCACGCCTTCGACCAGCGCGAGACCCTCGTCTTCATTGAGCGCGCGGAGCGGCTGATCCGACCGGCGAACTTCCCTCCCGGCACGCCAGGGCGCGGTTCGGCGCTGATCGAGATCAAGGACGGGCGGCGCGTTCTCGTGATGAACCTGATGGGGCGCATCTATATGGACGCGCTCGACGATCCGTTCGCGCGCGCCGAGGCCGAGCTTTCGGCCTGCCCGCTGGGCGTGGCCTGCGATGCCGTCGTCATCGATTTCCATGCCGAGGCGACGAGCGAGAAGCAGGCTTTCGGCCATTTCGTCGACGGACGCGCGAGCCTCGTCGTCGGCACGCATACGCATGTGCCGACGGCCGACCACCAGATTCTCAACGGCGGCACCGCCTATCTCTCCGACGCCGGCATGTGCGGCGATTACGATTCCGTGCTGGGCATGGAGAAAGAAGAGCCGATCAGCCGCTTCTTGCGCAAGATCCCGTCGAGCCGGTTCGAGCCGGCGATGGCCGCGGCGACGGTGTGCGGCTTCGCGGTGGAGACCGACGACAGGACGGGGCTGGCGGTGAATATCTCGCCGGTGCGGATTGGCCCGCGGCTGGAACCGGTCGAGCCAAAATTCTGGTGAACTGCGTAAACTGACTGTCAGGAGGCGCGCATGACCGAAGACGATCTCCGTATCCTGCGCCGTTGCGTCCAACTGGCGAGGGAAGCGCTCGATGCCGGCGACGAGCCGTTCGGCTCCGTCCTCGTCGATGCGGAGGGCGGCGTTCGCCATGAGGACCGCAACCGCACTGCAGGCGGCGACCAGACCCGGCATCCGGAGTTCGAACTGGCGCGCTGGGCGGCCGCGCACATGACGCCGGAGGAACGGGCCGGAGCGACGGTCTATACGTCGGGTGAGCACTGTCCGATGTGCTCCGCCGCGCATGCCTGGGTCGGCCTTCGCCGCATCGTCTATGCCTCATCGTCCGAGCAGTTGTCGGGTTGGTTGCGGGAACTCGGTGTGCCGCCCGGGCCGGTTCGTCCATTGCCTGTCCGCGAGGTCGCGCCGGATGTCCTCGTCGAGGGGCCGGCTCCGGAACTCGCCGAGGAAATCCGCGCTTTGCATGTCCGGCTGCATCGCGGGCGCTAGATTCATCCTCTGAGGAAACGCGTTCGGGAGAGGGTTGGCGAGCCCCCGTCCATGACACTATAACGCGCCCAACGTTTCAGAGGACGCCATGGCCGGACATTCGCAGTTCAAGAACATCATGCACCGCAAGGGGCGGCAGGACGCGCAGAAGTCCAAGCTGTTCTCCAAGCTGGCACGCGAGATCACCGTCGCCGCGAAGATGGGCATGCCCGACGCGAACATGAATCCGCGCCTGCGCCTGGCCGTGAACGAGGCCAAGGCCCAGTCCATGCCGAAGGACAATATCGAGCGCGCCATCAAGAAGGCGCTCGGCGGCGAAGGCGAGAACTACGAGGAAGTGCGCTACGAGGGCTACGGCCCGGGCGGCGTCGCGGTCATCGTCGAGGCGCTGACCGACAACAGGAACCGCACGGCATCGGCGGTGCGTTCGTACTTCACCAAATCCGGCGGCGCGCTGGGCGAGACGGGCTCGGTCGGCTTCATGTTCAGCCATGTCGGCGAGATCGTCTATCCGGCCAAGGCCGGTTCGGCCGATGCCGTTCTGGAGGCCGCGATCGAGGCCGGCGCCGAGGATGTGCAGTCCGACGACGAGCGTCACGTCATCACCTGCGGATTCGAGGATCTGAACGAGGTCGCGAAGGCGCTGGAAGCCGCTCTCGGCGAGGCTGTGAGCGCGAAAGCCGTGTGGCGCGCATCGACCACGACCGCGCTTGATGAGGACAAGGCGCAGAGCATGCTGAAGCTCGTTGATTCGCTCGAAGACGACGATGACGTGCAGAACGTCTATTCGAATTTCGAGGTTTCGGACGAGGTATTGGCCAAGCTCACGGCAGCGTGATCGAGATCAACGCCAGTAATTCTCCCTATTGCAGGTTGCATATTTCGACGTAAGCCGTTGTTTTGTCTGGAGCGAGTGCCCGCCTGCGTTGCAGTGGGGGACTTTGGCCCTATTTACCCTCGCGGTAATTTGACGTTTTGCTGGTCGCATAAGCTGCGAATTCCGCAGTCACCGTGAATTCGCGGTCCCGTTTGCACCCCCAGCCCATTAGCATCCGGTACCGCGGAAAAGAGGCCGGGCCTAACAGCCCGGCCTCGATCTTTTCGGGACGAGCCATCCGGCTTTACTGGACGTGAACCGCCGAACCGGCATTAGTTCACGTTATGGTCCCACATCCGATTCGCATTCTCGGCATCGATCCCGGCCTTCGGCGCACCGGTTGGGGCGTGATCGAAACGATCGGCAACCGCCTCGTCTATGTGGCGTGCGGACAGGTCGTGCCGGATGAAACGGTGTCGCTGGCCGAGCGGCTGGCTTTCCTGCACCACGGCCTCGCCGCGATTGTCCGCGAATACGCGCCGGACGAGGCGGCGGTGGAAGAGACCTTCGTGAACAACAATCCGATGTCGACGCTGAAGCTCGGCCAGGCGCGCGGCATCGCCATGCTGGTGCCGGCGCAGGCCGGCATCCCGGTCGCTGAATACAAGCCGAACCTCGTCAAGAAGACGGTGGTCGGCGCGGGCCATGCCGAGAAGCAGCAGATCGGCGCGATGATCGCTGTCCTGTTGCCGAAGGCAGGCCGGTGGGCGTGGATGCGGCCGACGCGCTGGCGATCGCGATCACGCACGCGCATCATCGGGCGAGCGCGGCGATGAAGCTGGCGATGGGGGCACGATGATCGGCAAACTGCGTGGCGTCGTCGACTCGACCGGCGACGACTGGGTGATCCTCGATGTCGGCGGGGTCGGCTATGTCGTCCATTGCTCGACGCGGACGCTCTCGGGCTGCCGATGAAGGGTGAGGTCACCTCGCTTGCGATCGAAACCTATGTCCGCGAGGACCAGATCCGGCTGTTCGGCTTCACGACGATCATCGAGCGCGAATGGTTCCGGCTGTTGCAGACCGTGCAGGGCGTCGGCGCCAAGGTGGCGTTGGCGATGCTCGGCGTGCTGAAGGCGTCGGACCTCGCCAATGCGATCGCGCTGCAGGACCGGGTCGGCGGTGGCGCGGGCGCCGGGCGTCGGCCCCAAGGTCGCGGCGCGCATCGTGGCCGAGCTGAAGGACAAGGCGCCGGCCTTTGCCAGCGTCGATGCCGGGCTGATCCAGCTTCAGGACGATGTCATCGAGAAGCGCGCCCCCGGCGCGGTGGCGGACGCGATGTCGGCGCTGATCAATCTCGGCTATCCGCAGATCCAGGCGAGCGGTGCGGTGTCGGCGGCGATGCGATCTGCCGGTGACGGGGCGGAGACGGCGACGTTGATCCGGCTGGGCTCAGGAATGGCGTAGTGAGCGGGTCACCGTCATCCCGTCGCAGCGCAGCGGAGAGCTGCCCGCCCGTCTCCGTCATCCACGATCCCGGATAATCGCCCATTTCCGAGTGACGATGCCGCATGACTCGCTGTCGTCCCCCAGCCCCAGGCGACTTCGGCCCAGCGCTCGATTTCATCGGCCAGCAGCAGGCGCGGGCGAACCTCTCGATCTTCATCGAGGCGGCGAAGTCTCGCGGCGAGGCGCTGGACCATGTGCTGTTCGCCGGGCCGCCCGGCCTCGGCAAGACGACGCTCGCGCAGATCATGGCGCGCGAACTCGGCGTCAATTTCCGCGCAACCTCCGGTCCGGTGATCGCCAAGGCCGGCGATCTCGCGGCGCTGCTGACCAATCTCGAAGAGCGTGACGTGCTCTTCATCGACGAGATCCACCGGCTCAACCCGGCAGTCGAGGAAGTGCTCTATCCGGCGATGGAGGACTTCCAGCTCGATCTCATCATCGGCGAGGGGCCAGCGGCGCGTTCGGTCCGGATCGACCTGGCCAAGTTCACCCTGATCGGGGCCACCACCCGCGCCGGGCTACTGACCACCCCGTTGCGTGACCGCTTCGGCATCCCGATTCGGCTGAACTTCTACGAGATCGAGGAACTGGACCTGATCGTGACGCGCGGCGCGCGCGTTCTCGGCGTGCAGATGAGCCCGGACGGCGCCCGCGAGATCGCCCGCCGGGCGCGCGGCACGCCGCGCATTGCCGGACGGCTGCTCCGCCGGGTTCGCGACTTCGCGCATGTCGCGGGCGCGGAATCGATCACCCGCTCGGTGGCCGACAAGGCGCTCCGCATGCTGGAGGTGGACGATGCCGGGCTCGACGCGCTCGACCGGCGCTACATCTCCTGCATCGCGCTGAACTATGGCGGCGGGCCGGTCGGCATCGACACCGTGGCCGCCGCTTTGTCCGAACCGCGCGATGCGCTTGAGGACATCGTCGAGCCCTATCTGCTGCAACAGGGCTTCATCCAGAGAACGCCGCGCGGCCGTCTGCTGACCGCCCATGCCTTCAAGCATATCGGGCTGGCGGTTCCCCAGAGCGTCGGCGGCAACCAGATGCCGCTGTTCGACCAGGGCGAGGAATGAGCACGCATTCGCTGCCGATCCGCATCTATTGGGAAGACACCGACGCCGGCGGGGTCGTCTACCATGCGAGCTATCTGCGCTTCATGGAGCGTGGCCGGACCGAGCTCCTGCGCGCGGCTGGAGTCGACCAGAGCGAGGTGCTGAAGGAGACGGGTCTCGTCTTCGTCGTCACGCGGATGGAGATCGACTTCAAGCTGCCGGCGAAGATGGACGACGAGATTGTCGTCGAGACCGCAATTGGAAACCTTGGCGGTGCGTCGCTGAAGCTGAGCCAGTCGATCAGCCGTGGCGGCGTCCTGCTGGTCCAGGCCGAGGTGACCTGCGCCGCCATCAATCGCGAGACGGGGAGGCCGTCGCGGCTCCCGGCGGGTGTTCGCGAGAAGCTTGCGGGCTGATCCCGCAATACGTCAAAGCGCTTATGGCCAGTTCCGCGTCCTCCAGTGAAAGGTGCGGCAGAGCTGGAGTGCTGAGATGGCCGAGGTTGCCGAACTTTTCCGCTACCCCGTGAAGGGATTGTCGCCCGAGCGGCTGAGCAATATGGAGCTGACATCGGACCGCGGCCTCGCCTGCGACCGCGATTACGCGATCGCACTCGGCACGACAAAATTCGATCCCGAACATCCGGAGCCGCTCGACAAGGGCTATTTCCTGATGTTGCGGAACAATGAGGAACTCGCGGCGCTCGCGACCTCGTTCGATCCCGAAACGCGAATGCTGACGATCAAGAAGGACGGCTCGGTTCTGCTGGAGGCCGATCTCGGTACGGCGGAGGGGCGCAACGAGGTCGAGACGTTCTTCGAACGGTATATCGGGCTCGCGACCAAGGGACGGCCGAAGCTGGTGCAGGCGGAGGCGCACAAATTCACCGATGCGAGTGTGGTCTCGCCGGTGTTCATGCGCTCGATCTCGATCATCAACATGGCGTCCGTGAGGGCGCTGGAAGAGGCGACGGGGCGGTCGCTGCACCCGCTGCGCTTCCGGGGAAACATCTATCTCGAAGGGCTCGAGCCCTGGGAAGAGTTCGGCTGGGTCGACCGCGAATTCTCGATCGGCGACGTCAGGTTCCGGGGGCTGGCACGGACGCCGCGCTGTGGGGCGGTGAACGTCAATCCCGAGACGGCCGAACGGGATGCCAATCTACCGAAAGCGATCATGCAGAACTTCGGGCACACCGACCTCGGCGTGTTCGTCGAGGTGATCGGGGACGGGGCGATTTCAGTGGGAGACCGGGTGGGGTGAAGGCGCGGGTTTCCGGACCCGCGCCTGACCTCAAGCCGCGAAGCCGCCGTCGATGCGCAGACCCGCGCCGGTGATGTAGCCGGTTTCCGGACCGGCGAGATAAGCGACGAAGCTCGCGATCTCCTCCTGCTTGCCGTAGCGCTCGACGGCGAGGAGCGGCATGACCAGCGGTGCGATCGGGCCATTTTCCGGGTTCATGTCGGTGTCGACCGGGCCGGGCTGGACGTTGTTGACCGTAATGCCGCGCGGGCCGAGATCGCGGGCGAGGCCGCGGGTCAGTCCGTCGACGGCCGATTTCGTCATCGCATAGACGGCGCCACCGGCGAACGGGATCAGATTGCTGTTGACGCTGCCGATATTGATGACGCGGCCACCGCGGCCCATGTGCTTCACGGCTTCCTGGGTCGTCACGAACAGCGCCTTGATGTTGACCGCGACGCTCCTGTCGAAATCGGCTTCGGCAAAGTCGTCGATCAGGCCGGTTGCCAGTACGCCTGCATTGTTGACGAGAATGTCGACCCGACCGAACTGCTTCACCGTCTCGGCAACCGAGTTGCGGGCTGCGTCCGCGTTCGTCGCGTCGGCCTTGATGGCGATTGCCTTGCCGCCAGCCGCCTTGATTTCCTGAACGACTTCCTCGGCCTTCTCAGGCGAGGAAGAATAGGTGATCGCGACTGCCGCGCCTTCCTTGGCCAGCCGTTTTGCAATCGTTGCGCCGATGCCGCGTGAAGCGCCAGTCACCAGGGCAACCTTTCCATTGAGGGTGCTCATCTCTCAGTCTCCTTAAATATGAAACGATCGTTCCATATATTCATGAAGGGAGATAAACTCGTTGAAATTTCGCGTCAAGGAATTTATGGAACAATCGTTATGAAAAATGATTCTGGTGCGCCGAAACGGCCGCGCGGACGACCGCGAGTTTTTGATCGCGACGCGGCGCTTCAGAAGGCAATGCTGCTGTTCTGGGAGCGGGGCTTCGAAGGGACGTCGATGGACGAACTGACGGCGGCGATGGGGATGAGCCCGTCGAGCCTCTATTCGGCGTTCGGGAGCAAGGACCAGCTCTATCGCGAGGCGGTCGATCGCTATGATCAGGGGCCGGGCGCTTACGGCGGGCCGATCCTCAGCGATGCAAAGACGGCCAGGGAGGCGATCCGGGCAAGGCTGGAGGCTTCATCCCGGGAATTCGTGCGGCCCGACCAGCCGTTCGGCTGCATGGTCGCGGCGTCGGCGCTGCACGGTTCGCCGGCCTCCATGGAGATTAGGGCCGATATCGCGCGGCGCCGTTCGATGGCGCTTGCGTCCTTTCGGGAGCGGATCGAACAAGGCAAGCGCGACGGCGATGTCGCAGCGGATGTCGATCCCGCTGCGCTCGCCGACTTCTACATGACGGTGCTGGAAGGACTGACCGTGCATGCCCGCGACGGAGCGTCCGTCGACAGGCTGCTCGGGATCGTCGCGACGGCGATGCGGGCCTGGCCGGATTAGCCGCCCGCCCGCTCGCGAAAGCGGTTCATCAGCAAAGCGAGGTCGTAGGCGTGCATGCCGTAGGTGTCCGGCAGGACCTCGCGTGGCTTGGTCGTCGGTTCGCCGACCTTGTGATAGCCCACCATCTGAAGGAGACCGGCCGAACCGGACCCGATCGCCGTGATCTCCGACCAGCGGCGGCGGCGGTCGAAGAATAGAACGCGATAGGTGAAGCCGTCGCGGTCGAGCCAGAGGCCGGCACCGCCGGGAATGAGCTGGGCCGCGGCCATCGCGCCCATGATTCCGAACAGTACAATCAGGACCCAGACGAGCTGCGCGTCCCGGGTGACCAACAGATAGGCGTCGAGCGCGATGATGAGCGCGCTGACGATCAGCGTGAAGATCCAGCGCATTTTGGACGGCGCGAGAAAGAGTGTGTCCGGAAGCTCGGCGGGCGTCGGAGCGGGCGCGTTATCTTCCGGCAATTCGGTCGGCATCGTGTGACGTTTCCTCGTTGTTTTGCCGTCCTATAGGGGGATTAGCCGCCGCGCGCCATCCGCATCATTGCGACAAAGCCGGGCGAGGCCGGATCGACCGGCACGACGACCATGCGCGAGGAGCAGCCGTCCTTCGGGCGGAGGATGGCGCCCGACACCCCCCAGATGCCGCCGGACGGAGTGACGACCGGTCCGCCGCTGTCGCCCCGGCAGACTTGACCCGCGCCGGGCGTCGCGAAGGCAAGCGCCGCGCCGGTCTGGGTGTGCTTGATGTTGGAGAGCGCGACGCCCTTGAGCGTGCCCGATTTGCCTTTCGGGCCGGCGAGGCCGGCACCGGAGATCGAGAGCGCCGTAGGCTTGCCGGCGGTGTCGAAGCCCAGTGCCGGATGCCCGGAGAGCGCTGGCGCGCGCAGCCGCAGGATTGCGATGTCCGCGGCGATTTCGGTCTGGCGCTGTTCGATGTCGCCCGGTTTGGACGCCCAGCCGCGCGTGTGGCTGGGATGGCGGACGATGGCGGCGACGGGAGCGAAGGGTGGAACGGCTTTCGAACCTTCGAAGAAGAAGACGGCGACGTGTTCCGGGCTCGCCGCCTCGTCGACGCAATGGGCGGCGGTGAGGACGAGGTCCGGGGCGATCAACGCGCCGGTGCATTCGGAAAAGCGGGCCTTGCCGTCGGGCTGCGGAGCCACCGCCTGGATCGCGACCGAGGCGCGGGAGAGGGTCGTACCGGCAGCGAGAGGCGTTCCGCCGTCGAGGGCGGAGGCGGGCAGCGGTGCGAGGAAGGCGATGGCGATGAGGAGGGGGCGCATTGATACTCGGCGTCATGCTCCGGCTCGATCGGAGCATCTACCAGAAGCGCCGGATGGGTCCTCCGGTCAAGCCGGAGGAACGACGGCGGAATTTGGGACAGGGACGCCGGACTCATGTAATACGCCTTAACATGGGACGCGGATATCATCACGGTAACCTGAAGGAAGCGCTGGTGCGCGCGGCGCTCGACCTGATCGGGGAGAAGGGCGTCGGCGGTTTCACCTTCGCTGATGCGGCGCGGATGGCGGGCGTCAGCCCAGCAGCGCCCTACCGGCATTATCGCGACCGCGATGAGCTCCTGTCCGATGTGGCGAGGCGCGGCTTCGAGGCGTTCGAGGCGGCTTTGTCGCGGGCTTGGAACGACGGAAAGCCGGAGCCGTTCGAGGCGATGGAGCGACTTGGCCGCGCGTATCTCGCGTTCGCGCGCAACGAGCCGGCTTACTACTCGGCGATGTTCGAGGCGGGAACTGCGACCGATGAATCGCCCGAGCTTCGGGACATCGGAGATCGGGCCTTTGCAGTTCTGCGCTCGGCCGCGGAACGACTCGTCGAACTGGCGCC
The DNA here is from genome assembly GCA_963778835.1 of uncultured Alphaproteobacteria bacterium. Lineage (GTDB taxonomy): Bacteria > Pseudomonadota > Alphaproteobacteria > Rhizobiales > Methylopilaceae > Flaviflagellibacter. Next base: position 660,639 of record CAVZVY010000006.1, on the reverse strand, counting down.
CAAGGATAGCCGGCCCCCGGCGCTGATGGTCGCGCTCCACATCTGGTCGATGACACACGGTATCGCTTCGCTGTTCGGGCGGGCGGACGGCGGTCGCCGAAAAGTCCCAATGTCGGCCGAGGATCTGCTGGAGGCCGGGATGCTGGTCTATCTTCAGGGCCTCGGCATCGAGCGCAACAGATAATCCTCCGGGTCTCCTTGACGCTCAGCCTGCTCGCACCTATTAATGTAAATGTGATTAACATTCACGAGGATCACATGATGCCGATCGCGGCAAAACTCGACGAATGGGGCAAGCCCGCCTGGATTGCGGCGGTTGTGCTCGGATTCATGGTTTGGTGGCCAATCGGTCTGATGACCCTGGCCTTTGCCTTCGGGAGCGGACGAATGGGACGCGGACAATTTGCGGGCTTTTCCGGCTGGAAGGGCTGCGGTGACTGGAAGAGCAATGCTCGGCAATGGCACCGCTCCAGCGGCAATGCGGCGTTCGATGAATACCGCAACGAGACGCTGAAGCGGCTGGAGGACGAGGAACGGGAGTTCCGCGACTTCCTGGAGCGCCTGCGTCAGGCCAAGGACAAGCATGAGTTCGACCAGTTCATGGCCGATCGCCGCAGCCGCCAGACGCCGACCAACGACACGGGCGAGCACGCCTGAGAGCGATCTTCCAGACAATGACGACAAAAGGCCGCCTCCAGGCGGCCTTTTTGCATTCGTACGCAGTCATCTTGGCGCGGTAACCGATCATTAACCTTAACAAGTGATGAAGGTCTTGGGGCTTTCGCGTCCGTTGTCACGGTTCGGCCGCATTAAAGAGCGACCAAGCCGCGCCCTTCGAGTGTGCGGAAAGGCGGCACATGCCGCCGGGGGCCGCGCCGGACGGCAAAGCTGTTCGGATTTTGTTTGCGTTGCGACCGGGCTGGGGCCTGGTTCCGGGAGGGTATGTCGTTCATGGATCCAGCCATCGCCCAGCAGGGAGTAGCCGCAGTCACGGCTCACGACCTGTCTCTATGGGGCCTGTTCATGCAGGCGGCCCTGGTCGTGAAGCTGATTATGGTCGGTCTCGTCGTGTCGTCGATCTGGTGCTGGGCGATCATCGTCGACAAGACGGTGCTCTATTCCCGCACACGCCGGCAGATGGACCGTTTCGAGAAGGTGTTCTGGTCCGGCCAGAGCCTTGAAGAGCTCTATCGCAACCTCGCGCCGCGGCCGACGAGTTCGATGCCGGCTCTGTTCGTAGCGGCGATGCGCGAATGGAAGCGCAGCTTCGAAGGCGGCGGCAAGGCGGTCGCGAGCCTGCAGATGCGCATCGAGAAGGTGCTCGACGTCACCATCCAGCGCGAGCTTGAGCGGCTCGAGGCGCGGTTGCTGGTTCTCGCCACGGTCGGGTCGGCCGGTCCGTTCGTCGGTCTGTTCGGCACGGTCTGGGGCATCATGACCAGCTTCCAGTCGATCGCGGCCTCTAAGAACACTTCGCTCGCGGTCGTGGCGCCCGGTATCGCCGAAGCGCTCTTCGCCACCGCGCTCGGCCTCGTGGCCGCCATTCCGGCGACGATTTTCTACAACAAATTCTCGTCCGAGGTTTCGAAGCAGGCCAACCGGCTCGAAGGCTTCGCGGACGAATTCTCCGCGATCCTGTCGCGCCAGATCGACGAGCGGACGGGTAGCTGATGGGCGCGGGCGCACTCCCAAACGGCGGTGGAGGCGGGCGCCGGCGAGGCCGGCGCGGCGGACGTCGCGCTGGGGTGATGAGCGAGATCAACGTCACGCCTCTCGTCGACGTGATGCTCGTTCTGCTGATCATCTTCATGGTCTCGGCGCCGCTGCTGACCGTCGGCGTGCCGATCGACCTGCCGCAGACCCAGGCTCCCTCGCTCAACGAGGAGAAAGAGCCGCTCACCATTACGGTGAACAACAACGGCGAAATATTCCTGCAGGAAACGAAGGTTGCGATCGACGACATCGTGCCGCGCCTCAATGCGATCACGAAGCAGGGATATGAAGAACGCGTCTATGTGCGGGGCGACCGCAACGTGAACTACGGACAGGTGATGAAGGTGATGGGGACCATCTCCGCCGCCGGGTTCCGTCGTGTGGCACTGGTGACCGAGGTCGAGCAGGGGAGCTGACGGGGGTGGCGAAGCAGCGGACAGGGATGATCGTGTCGTCCGTCGCGCACGCGGGCGTACTCGCTTATGCCATCGTCGGCTTTTCGACTGCAAAGCCGTTCGATCCGACGCTTGAATCAGTTGCCGTCGAGGTTCTCAGCCCCTCCGAATACGATCAACTGACCAAGGGCGACCGGACCTCCAAGAAGGTCGAGAACACGCCTAAGGTCGAGGCGAAGAAGATCGCCGCCGTGACGCCCGAGCCGCGCCCCGCCGCGCCCGAGGCCAAGGAGAACGTCGACGCTCCGCCGCCGCCTCCGGATGCGGCCAAGATCGAGACGCCACCCGAACCGAAGCCCGAGCCCAAGAAGGCCGAAACACCTCCGCCGGAGCCGCCGAAGGAAGAGCCGAAGAAGGCCGAGACGCCTCCGGTGCCGACGCCCGCTCCCAAGCCCGCCGAGACGCCGAAGCCGGAGAAGAAGGTCGACGAGAAGAGTCAGGCAAAACTCGACGATCTGATCAAGAAAGAGGTCGAGAAGAAGCCCGACCCGCCGAAGAAGGTCGAGAAGAAGCCCGATCCCAAGCCGCAGCCGAAATTCGATCCGTCCAAGATCGCGACCATGATCGACAAGCGCGATCCCGGTCGCGTCGCGCAGGCCGCGCCGCAGACGGCGAGCATCACGACGGCCGGCATTTCTAACGGTCAGGCTTCGCAGCTCGCGCTGACCCGCGCGACCATGCTCGGCAACATGATCCGCGAGCAGCTCTACCAGTGCTGGAGCCCGCCGGTCGGGACCCAGGGCATGCGCGACCTGATGGCGACGATCCAGTTCGAGCTGACGCCGCAGGGTGTGCTGATCGGCCAGCCGTCCCTTCAGGGAAGCTCGGCCAATCCAGCGTTCCAGGCATTCGCGGAGAGCGCGATGCGCGCGGTCAACAGCTGCACCCAGCAGACCCGGCCGCTGCGGCTGCCTCCGGAAGACTATAACCTCTGGAAGAGCGTGATCCTCGACTTCAAGCTGCCGGATGCGTAATGGCGGGCCCCGACGCCTCGCCCCCTTTCATTATCGATCAGGTCCACTCATGCCCTTTGCCGCTCAACTCCTGAGATGTCTCGTTCTGGCCGGTCTGGCGTTTCTGCCCGTAGGGGCTGCGCAGGCACAGGTCCGCGTCGACATCAATCAGGGCCAGCTGCAGCCCATCCCGATCGCGATCACCAATTTCCTCGGCGATCAGATGGCGCAGGACATCTCGACCCTCGTCGAGGCGGATCTGAAGCGCTCTGGCCTGTTCGCGCCGATCGCCAAGCAGGCCTTCATCGAGCAGATCACCAATATCGACCAGCCGCCGCGCTTCGGCGACTGGCGCATCATCAACGCGCAGGCGCTGGTGACCGGTCGGGTGAGCCGGGCGGCAACAGTATCCGCGCCGAATTCCGCCTGTGGGACGTGTTCGGCGGCCACGCAGATGATCGGCCAGCAATACGAGCCGACGCCGAACAACTGGCGCCGCATCGCGCACAAGATCGCCGACGCGATCTATGAGCGGCATGACCGGCGAGAAGGGCTATTTCGACACCCGCATCGTCTTCGTCGAGGAGAGCGGCCCGAAGAACAAGCGCGTGAAGCGCCTCGCGATCATGGACCAGGACGGATACGGCCTGCGCTATCTCACGCGCGGCGACGACCTCGTCCTGACGCCGCGCTTCAGCCCGTCGTCGCAGCAGATCACCTACATGTCCTTCGCGGGCGGCAATCCGCAGGTCTATCTGCTGAACCTCGAGAACGGCCAGCGTTCCTGCTCGGCAATTTCCCCGGCATGACCTTCGCGCCGCGCTTCTCGCCGGACGGCGCGCGCGTCGTGCTGAGCCTGCAGAACGAGGGCAATTCGAACATCCACATCATGGATCTGCGCTCGAAGCAGATCGACGCGCCTGACCGACGACGCGGCGATCGACACCAGCCCGAGCTTTTCGCCGGACGGTGCGCAGATCGTTTTCGAAGCGGATCGCGGCGGCCGGCAGCAGCTCTATGTGATGAGCGCGGGCGGCGGCGGCGCCAACCGCATCTCGTTCGGCGAGGGCTCGTACTCGACGCCGGTCTGGTCCCCGCGCGGCGACATGATCGCCTTCACCAAGCAGTATCAGGGCCGCTTCGCGATCGGCGTCATGCGCCCGGACGGCTCGGGCGAGCGCATGCTGACCGAGGGCTTCCACAATGAAGGCCCGACCTGGGCGCCGAACGGCCGCGTACTGATGTTCTTCCGCGACCAGGGCGGCGGTCCAAAGCTCTATTCGATTGATCTCACCGGCTACAACGAGCAGGCGGTGCAGACGCAGGCCTTCGCGTCCGACCCGGCATGGTCGCCGCCGCTGAAGTGAGCGTCTCCCCGGATCTACTCGTGCTTCGCCGCACGCGGTCCGGGAAACGTTCTGAGTTAACGCACACTGTTGCCCGTAAGCATCAGTTTTGTCGCCTTCCCGCCACTTTTGACCCGCACCCGTCTGGTTAACAGCGGGCCGCCAATCGGGGCGGACAGGGTGAAGCGGGATTGAAGAAATGCACTTAACGGAACCTTCGCTTAACCACTGAAAGGTTATGCATGGTCAGTCCGGCCAAGGACGTGAGGAGTTTTCCGCTATGTGGCGTTTTCAGCGTACCTCCCGCGGCGTCTCAATCGCCGCTGTCATCGCACTGGGGCTTCTCGCCTCGCCTGCGCATCGAAGACCAATCAGGATCTCGCCGGCGGCGGCGCGGCGGTGGCCCTCCGGGCAGCCAGCAGGACTTTCGTGGTCAATGTCGGCGACCGCGTCTTCTTCGAAACCGATTCCACCGATCTGACCGCGACCGCCCAGGCGACGCTCGACAAGCAGGCCCAGTGGCTGCAACGCTATCCGCACTACCAGATCACGGTCGAAGGCCATGCCGACGAGCGCGGCACCCGCGAATACAACCTCGCGCTCGGCGCACGTCGTGGCCAGGTGGCCAAGCGACTACCTCGCCGCGCGCGGCGTGAACCCGGGCCGCATGCGCACGCTGTCCTACGGCAAGGAACGTCCGGTCGCGGTCTGCGACGACATCTCCTGCTGGTCGCAGAACCGCCGCGCCGTCACCGTCCTCGGCGGCCCGTCGAGCTGAGTCCGAGCTCGCACCACCTTGGCTGGAGAGTTGATCCGGCGCGTCGAGAAATCGGCGCGCCGGATCGCGTTTGCGGAACGAGAGCACGGAACGATAGGTCGTAATTAAAGCCGAACTGCCTGCTCTAGCCAGTCGAGCCCATCCGAGACCGTCCGCGCATGACATCGCGTCGTTCCATTCATTCTCCGGCCGGCCTCGCCGGCTTTTCCTTGCCGCGCCGCATGCCTCGTTCGCGCAGAACGCGTCCGACATGTCGCTCCGCATCAACCGGCTCGAGGAGCAGGTGCGCCAGCTGACCGGGCGCAACGAGGAATATCAGTTCCAGATCCGCCAGCTTCAGGAGCAGATGAAAGCGCTGCAGGGCGGAGCCGGCGTTTCCGGCCGGTGCGCGCCCGATGGGCGGCCAGCCGCCGCGCCAGACCGATGCGCGACCTCCGCAGCAGCCGCTCGGTCCGCCAGCGGGAACCCGGCCGAGCGCGGGCGTGCGGACGGGATCGGCAGATCCCGCCAGGCCGCTCCCGGTCCGCAGAATCTCGGCGAGCTTCCGAGCGGGCCGACGGGTGGGCCTGTGACCGGCCAGCCGGGCCCGCTGGCGCAGGAACCGGGTGCGCCGATGGTCCTGGCGCCCGACTTCAACCAGGGTGGCGCGCCGCAGCGGTCCGCCGCCTGGACGCGGGAGGCGCCGTCGGGCGGAGCGACGCGCCTCGCATACGGCGACCGGCAGCGCGGAGGAGGAATACGCGCTCGGCGCGGGCTTCCTGCAGCGCAGGGACTATGAGTTCGCGGAAACCCAGTTCCGCATCGTTCCTGCGCGCTTTCCCGCAGCGACAGCGCGTACCGGACGCGCTCTACGGCCTCGGCGAGAGCTATTTTCAGCGCGACCAGCACAGCGACGCGATCGAGCCGTACCTGAAGGTCGTCACCGACTACGCGCAGTCGCCGCGAGCGGCCGACAGCATGCTGCGCCTCGGCCAGACGCTCGGCGCGATCAACCAGAAGGAACAGGCCTGCGCGACGCTTGATGGAACTCGGCCGCAAATATCCGCGCTCGGGCGCGAAGCCGCAGTCCGAGCGGGAAATGCAGAAGCTCGGGTGCTGAGCCGGCTTCGCCTTAGCCAGCTTCACCAGCCGGTCGACGCCCCGGGAATCGGACAGCAGGGCCCTGAATTCCTTCGGCGTGAGGTCGTGAGTGCGACGTCGAGCCCGTTCACCCTCGACGTCGTCGAGCTTTGGCAAGGCCGATCGCCAGATCGCTGCTGATGCCGCCAGTCTTGCGTGTACGGCGAGGCGGCAGCATCGCGCGATGGGCTTCCAGCAGGCGCTCGTCTGCGGCGAGCAGGCGGACGGCGCCGGGTTTTCGGCGCGCCTGATCTGGCGCTCAGTTCGCGGGCGCGGACGAGCGACGCGCGGCGGATCGGTCTCTTCCGGGATCAGGAAAAGGCCGGCGCTTGCGAAGGCCGATTCCGATCCCGCGCGTGGCGGTCAGGGCAACGAGCGGGATGGCGAGCACCATGCCGACGATGACCGGTGTCATCCAGAGGAACAGCGACGGCGCACGGCATAGGCGCCGACGGCGGTGACGATGCCGAACGAAGTGTGCCAACTATAGCGGCTGACGATCTCGCCCGAACGGAATGGTACCGTCGTCGCGGCGCTGCGGCTTCCAGCCCGCGTCCCGGCCGATCAGGATTTCGACCACTGCGACCGACTGGATCAGCATCATCACCGGGGCGATGAGGCCGGAAATGAGCGGTCTCCAGCAGCATGCTGAAAAAGGCGCGGATGGCGCCGCCCGAGCCGCGCAGATCGGCCGGCCGGGTGAGCAGCGCGAGATAGCTCAGAACTTTCGGCAGGAGCAGGATGCCCATCGTGCCGACGAACACCCAGGCCGCGCGGACGGGGTCCTGCGCCGGCCAGTTCGGGAACAGCGACAGGCCTTCGCCGAAATAATCCGGCGTCACGAAGCGCGCCTGCAGCGAGATCAGGATGCCGGCCGGCGAGGAACAGGAACCAGAGCGGCGCGGTGATGTAGGAGCCGATCCCGCGCAACAGGTGCAGCCGGCTGACCCAGTGCAGGCCGCGGCCGGGCAGCACGCGCGATATGCTGCAGATTGCCCTGGCACCAGCGCCGGTCGCGCGCGGCGACGTCGGTCAGCGACGGCGGGCTCTCCTCATAGCTGCCCTGCGAGCCGGGGATCATGTGCACCGCCCAGCCTGCGCGGCGCATCAGGGCGGCCTCGACGAAGTCGTGGCTCAGGATGTGGCCGCCGAAGGGCGAACGGCCGTAGAGATGCGGCAGGCCGGCCTGCTCGGCGAAGGCGCGGCGTGCGGATGGCGGCGTTGTGGCCCCAGTAATTGCCCTCCGACCCGTGCCACCAGGCGATGCCGTGCGCGATCAGCGGACCGTAGACGCGGCCGGCGAATTGCTGGAGGCGGGCGAACAGCGAGGAGCCGTTGACGATGATCGGCAGGGTCTGGATCAGGCCGACATCGGGATTGCGCTCCATGGCGGCGGCGAGGCGCACCAGAGCGTCGGCGGTCATGACGCTGTCGGCGTCGAGGATGATCATCTGATTGTAGGCGCCGCCGAAGCGCTTCACCCAATCCGAGATGTTGCCGGCCTTGCGCTCCACGTTCCTGGCGCGGCGGCGGTAGAAGATGCGGTCGTGCCAGCCGGTGCGGTCGCGCAGCGCGAGGAAGGCGGCCTCCTCGGCGATCCAGACATCCGGGTCGGTGGTGTCGCTGAGGATGAACACGTCGAAATGGTCGAGCGCGCCGGCGTGACTCGAGATCCTCGTAGATGGCCTGGACGGCCGGCCATGATGCGCGCCGGCTCCTCATTGTAGATCGGCATCAGGAGGCCGGTCTTCTGCGTCAGCTCCGGAAGCGGCGCGGCGGGATCGATGCCGAGCCGCCAGCCGCCGCGCGTCAGCAGCGAGAAGAAGCCGGGCAGCGCGCTCGCAAGCGAAAAGGCGATCCACGCGAACAGCACCACGAAAGTGACGAGGACGAAGGCTTCGAGCAGCGTCAGCCCGGCGACGTTCAGCACCGCGAACATCTCGATGCCCGCCCGCCGAGCGGTCAGCAGGATCGTCGTCGCGAAGACCAGGCCGGCGCAGGAACGACGAATCGCGGCGAGGATGCCGGCTCGGGCGACCCGCGCGGCGGGCGCTTCCACAGCGACTGCACCGGCATTTCGAGCGGCGTTTCCGGCGGAAGTGCGCGGAATCCGGTGGACGCAGGCGGATCTGTGTTTGCGTTACGGCGTCCATCGGTAGACCCAGACCTCGGACAGAGGTTCCTCAGCCACGGATGAGCTGGGCGCGCATCTCGATCAGCGGCTCGTCGTTCCGGCACGAGCTGGAAGCTGAGTCGCCAGCCGCCATTGTCCGGATTCGTCTGGACGACGGCGTTGCTCGATCTTGCCCGGGCTCGACGAGATGACCGCCTTGATCGTGTCGTCGAGCTGGAGGTCCTTCAATATCGGTCGCTTCCGCGTCGATTACGAACAGGCGGTGGTCTCGCCGCGGCGCCCGATGCGGGTGTCGGTCGGCGGGCAAGAGGCCCGGACGGTCGAACGGATTCTGGTCCACCCCAGTGCATGCGGTAATTGTAGAGGTACTCCGTTGCCCGGCCGTGAGCGGATGCCGTCGGGCCGCCAGAAGGCGACGATGTTATCGTGGATTTCTTCCTTGGTCGGGATCTCGACCAGATAGACCGCGCCTTCGCCCCAATCGCCGATCGGCTCGATCCAGAGCGACGGCCGCTGCTCATAGCGGGCTTCGAGATCGTCGATAATCGTGGAAATTGCGCTTGCGCTGCATGAGCCCGAAGCCGCGCGGATTGACGTCGCTGAAGACGCTGATCTGCAATTGGTGGCGGATTGGTCAGCGGGCGCCAGAGTGCGCTCGCCTTGGCCGTTCCAGAGTGCCAAGCCGTCCGAATCGTGCACGGCGGAGCGGAAGTCGTCGACGTCGGTGCGGTCGTTCGGGCCGAAGAAGAACATGCTGGTCAGCGGGCCGAGGCCAGCCTGCTCGACATCCTTGCACGCGGATAGATCGCCATCTCGACGTCGAACATCGTGTACGTCGCCCGGGCGGATCGTGAAGCGATAGGAGGCCGATGCCGACTCTCGCTGTCGAGCAGAGCGTGGACGACGATGGACGATGTGCCCTTCGCCGGACGCTCGATCCAGAAGCTGCGGAAGACCGGGAATTCCTCGCCTTCGGGGCTCGCGGTGTTGATGGCGAGGCCGCGCGCCGAGAGGCCGTAGCCCTGGTCCTTGGCGAGCGCAGCGGAAATAGCTCGCGCCCTGGAACAGCGGCGATCTCGTCGTAATAGTCTGGCCGGTTCATCGGGCCGTGCAGACGGAAGCCGGCGAAGCCGAGATTGACGCCTTCGGCGGTGGCGGCGGTGACCTGCCCGAAGGTGAACAGGTCGCGTGAATAGACGAGCGGCCGGGCCTGTCCGTCCGCGACGATGAATATGTCGACCCGGTTCGAATAGAGAAAGCCGCGATGGAAAAGCTGCGACTTCGAACGGCAGGCCCTCGCCACGCCAGATCGAGCGCTCCGGCACGAAGCGAAGATCGCGGTAACGGTCGTAGGGCAGGTCGCTTGAGTTCGTCCGGCAGTCCGGTATCGGGCGCCTTGTAGGGCTTCGACGCCATGTCGCGCGCGATCTGCCGGACCTGGGAGGCATTGAACGGCGCAGCGTCTCCCGTCTGGGCGAGCGGGATCTCGCGCGAGCTGTGCGAAAAGGCCCGCACCGAACGGGAGCGCAGCGGCTCCGAGGATGAGATCGCGACGACGCAAAGAACTTACTTTCCGAAACAAGCCATGCGACTGCGCAGCGGCCCGTCACCATCGCAGCGCCGAACGTATAATGAGGAGCCATGGCACCGGTTCCACTCCACTGAAAGGTCATGCTCAACTTTTTCCGGCTGCAGATAAATGTAAGGAGTGTGCGTGATGACTGTGTCGGGGCCGACGGCGGCAATTCCGTGACCAACAGCAGGAACATGCCGATTCCGAAGGAGGTCGCAGTGCCGCGCCCGCAGGACCGGTGGGCGACGCGGAGGCGGCCGCGCTTTTCCAGCCGTTAGAAGGATCTGCCGGCGTGCTTGCCGCGGTCTCGGGCGGCGCGGATTCGACCGCGCTTCTGCTTCTCCTCGGCAAAGTGGTCCCGCAATCGAGGGTTGCGACTTTGCGCCGCAACGGTCGATCACGGGCTGAGGCCGGAATCCGGAGACGAGGCGGAAAAGGTCGCGGCATTGGCCAGGACGCTCGGCATCGAACACCGGACGCTGCGCTGGACCGGGGCGAAGCCGGATGCCTCGATCGAGGAGGCGGCCCGGACGGCGCGATATCGATTGCTGCTGGAGTACGCCGCCGAGTTTGGCGCTACCCATCTGATGACCGCGCATACGCTCGACGATCAGGCGGAGACCGTGCTGATGCGGCTGGCCGCCGGCTCGGGTCCGGCCGGGCTGGCCGGGATGCGGCCGGTGAGCGCACGCGGCAATCTGATCCATACCCGACCGCTGCTCGGCGTTCCGAAGGCGCGCCTTGATCGCGACCTGCGAGGCGGCGGGCGTGTCCTGGAGCGAGGACGCCAGCAATGCCGATCCGAGGTTCGCGCGGGCTCGCCTGAGCGCGGCCCGCAATGTGCTCGACCGCGAGGGACTGACCGCCGAGAGGCTGGCCGTGCTGGCGCGCCGGATGGCGCGGGCGGATACCGCGATCGAGCAGGCCGTCGATGCGGCCTGGGCCAGTTTGGCAGCGAGCGGACCCACGCAGACGCGGATGGACGGCGCGGCGTTCCTTGCTTTGCCGGAGGAGATCGGTTTGCGGATGATGTTGAGAGCGATTGCGAAGCACGGGGATGGCACGGCTCCGAACGCCTGAAGCGGGCCGAAGCGCTGTTCGACGCCGTCCGCGAGGCTCTTCAGGCGGGCAAATCCCTGGGGCGGACGCTGGGCGGCGCCCGGATCGCGGCCGGCAAAGATCAACTGGTGATTTCCACAGCTCCGCCACGTCGAGGCACTGTCTGACGAAGCCTTCAGGAAACCATTTTGTGGTTTGATGGGTAACAGTGGCCGGAAAACCGGCCGCGCTCTTCCGTTCCTTGTGCAATGACGGAGAGGGACCTTACATTTCCGGCCGGGACAGTCCCGCCTCGGACGCTCTTCGTGAGCGCCGCCCCGAAAGGCCTATGATGAATCCGAATTACCGGAACTTCGCCCTCTGGGTGATCATCGTTCTCCTGCTGCTCGCATTGTTCACGCTGTTCCAGAATCCGAGACAGCGCGCCGCGTCCAACGAGATCTCCTTCAGCCAGCTTCTCACCGAGGTCGATAATTCGCGTATCCGCGACGTCGTGATCGAGGGGCCGAATATCACCGGCACCTATACCGACGGCCGGAGCTTCCAGACCTACGCCCCGAACGATCCGTCGCTCGTCCAGCGCCTCTATAGCAAGGGTGTGGCGGTGACCGCGCGTCCGCCGCAGGACAGCATGCCCTGGTTCCTGGCGCTGCTCCTGAACTGGCTGCCGTTCCTCGCGCTGATCGGCGTCTGGGTCTTCCTGTCGCGCCAGATGCAGGGCGCGGGCCGGCAAGGCCATGGGCTTCGGCAAGTCCAAGGCCAAGCTTCTGACCGAGGCGCATGGCCGCGTGACGTTCGAGGACGTGGCGGGCGTCGACGAAGCCAAGGAAGACCTGCACGAGATCGTCGAATTCCTGCGCGACCCGCAGAAGTTCCAGCGGCTCGGCGGCCGCATCCCGCGCGGCGTGCTGCTCGTCGGCCCTCCCGGTACCGGTAAGACGCTCATCGCGCGCGCCGTCGCCGGCGAAGCGAACGTGCCGTTCTTCACCATCTCGGGCTCCGACTTCGTCGAGATGTTCGTCGGCGTCGGCGCGAGCCGCGTCCGCGACATGTTCGAACAGGCGAAGAAGAATGCGCCGTGCATCATCTTCATCGACGAGATCGACGCGGTCGGCCGTCATCGCGGCGCCGGTCTCGGCGGCGGCAACGACGAGCGCGAGCAGACGCTGAACCAGCTCCTCGTCGAGATGGACGGCTTCGAGGCCAACGAAGGCATCATCATCATCGCCGCGACCAACCGTCCGGACGTGCTCGACCCGGCGCTGCTGCGTCCCGGCCGCTTCGACCGCCAGGTCGTCGTGCCCGAACCCGGACGTCGTGGGTCGCGAGACGCATCCTGAAGGTCCATGTCCGCAAGGTGCCGCTGGCGCCGGACGTGGATCTGAAGGTCGTCGCGCGCGGTACGCCCGGCTTCTCGGGCGCCGACCTGATGAACCTCGTCAACGAGGCCGCGCTGATGGCGGCCCGCCGCTCCAAGCGCATGGTCACGCATGCAGGAGTTCGAGGACGCCAAGGACAAGATCATGATGGGCGCCGAGCGCCGCACCCTGGTCATGACCGAGCAGGAGAAGATGCTGACCGCCTATCACGAGGGCGGCCACGCCATCGTGGCGCTGAACGTGCCGGCGACCGATCCCGTCCACAAGGCGACGATCATCCCGCGCGGCCGTGCTCTCGGCATGGTCATGCAGCTGCCGGAGCGCGACAAGCTGTCGATGAGCTACGAGCAGATGACCTCGCGCCTCGCCATCCTGATGGGCGGCCGCGTCGCGGAGGAGCTCATCTTCGGCGCCGACAAGGTCACCTCGGGCGCCTCGTCGGACATCCAGCAGGCGACCAAGCTCGCCCGCGCGATGGTGACGCAATGGGGCTTCTCGGACCAGCTCGGCACCGTGATGTATGGCGACAACCAGGAAGAGGTGTTCCTCGGCTACTGCATGGGCAAGCAGCAGCACATCTCGGAAGAGACCGCCCGCAAGATCGACGCCGAGGTGAAGCGCCTCGTCGAAGAGGGCTATGCGACGGCTCGCCGGGTCCTGACGGAGAAGGCGCGACCAGCTCGAAATCGCTCGCCAAGGGCCTGCTCGAATACGAGACGCTGACGCGGCGACGAGATCGTCGGCCTGATCGGTGGCAAGCCGCCGGTGCGCGACGCCACCGACGAGCCGTCGACGCCGCGCGGTTCGGCCGTGCCGACGGTCGGCAAGAGCCGCCGCGCCGAAGCCCGATGCCGGGCCTGGAGCCGCAGCCGCAGGCCTGAGGCGGATCGAATGAGAAAAGCCCGGCTTCGGCCGGGCTTTTTATTTTTGGGCGCGTTGTCCGGGGCGGCGGAGCGGAGCCCGGAACACGCGCTTAGATATCTCGGTGCAGGATTTTCGCCGGATTGCCCGCGACGGTCGCGCCTTTCGGCACGTCGCGGGTGACAACCGCGCCGGCGCCGATGATCGCATCGTCCCCGACGGTGATGCCTGGAAGGATTATCGCACCGCCGCCAATCCAGACATTGGCGCCGATCGTGATCGGCCGGCCGAATTCGAGGTCCTGGCGGCGCTGTTCGGGATCGCGCGGATGGTCCGCGGTCAGGATCTGGACGTTCGGACCGATCTGGGTCTTCGCGCCGATGCGGATTTCGGCGACGTCGAGCAGGACGCAATTGAAGTTGAGGAAGACGCCTTCGCCGAGATGAACGTTCCAGCCGTAGTCGACATAGACTGGCGAGCGGACGGTTGCGCCCTTCGAAGTTCCCATCAGTTCCCCTAGCAGGGCACGACGCAGTTCTCCTTCCTGAGCCGGAGTGGCGTTGTAACGGTCCATTGCCGCGCGGCTCTTCATCTGCTCGGCGAACAAGGAGCTGTCGGTGCGATAAAAATCGCCCGCAAGCATCTTCTCCTTCTCGGTTCTGTTATCCACGCAACTCTCCCTGCCGTAACGAACGCTCATGATTCTTGAACCATAGCCCCCTCATAATGGGCTATACCGACGTCAATCATGACGGCTGAGAGACAGGGATGACCCGCAAATATTTCGGTACTGACGGCATCCGCGGGCGTGCGAACACGCCGCCGATTACGCCCGATCTCGCCCTGAAGGTCGGTATGGCCGCCGGCCTGATCTTCAATCGGGGCGAGCATCGCCACCGGGTCGTCATCGGCAAGGACACCCGTCTCTCTGGCTACATGATCGAGACGGCGATGGTCTCCGGCTTCACCGCCGTCGGCATGGACGTTCTGCAGGTCGGCCCGATGCCGACGCCTGCGATCGCAATGCTGACGCGGTCGATGCGCGCCGATCTCGGCGTGATGATCTCCGCCTCTCACAATCCGTACGACGACAATGGCATCAAGCTGTTCGGCCCGGACGGCTACAAGCTCTCCGACGAGATCGAGCTCGAGATCGAGGCTCTGCTCGATGCCGATCTCGGTCCGCGTCTCGCCAAGTCCGCCGATCTCGGCCGCGCCCGCCGTATCGAGGGCGTGCACGACCGCTATATCGAATTCGCCAAGCGCACTTTGTCCCGTGACATCAGCTTTGAGGGCATGCGTGTCGTTGTCGATTGCGCCAACGGTGCCGGGTACAAGGTCACGCCCGCTGCCTTCTGGGAGCTTGGTGCCGACGTCGTGACGATCGGGGCGGAGCCTGACGGCTTCAACATCAATCGCGATGTCGGCTCTACCGCACCGTCCGCGCTCTGCCAGAAGGTGCAGGGAGGTTCGCGCCGATATCGGCATCGCTCTCGACGGTGACGCCGACCGCTTGATCCTCGTCGACGAAAAAGGCCATGTGATTGACGGCGACCAGCTGATGGCGGTGATCGCCACGAGCTGGGCCGAGGATGGCCGGCTGTCGAAGCCCGGCATCGTCGCGACCGTGATGTCCAATCTCGGCCTGGAGCGCTACCTGCATGGCCTCGGCCTCAATCTGGTACGCACGCCCGTCGGCGACCGTTACGTCTCCGAGGCCATGCGTGAGCAGGGCTACAATCTCGGCGGCGAGCAGTCCGGTCACATCATCCTGTCCGACTACACGACGACCGGAGACGGCCTTCTCGCGGCACTGCAGACGCTTGCGATGGTCAAGAAGACGGGCAAGCCGGCTTCCGAGGCCTGCCATCTCTTCGAACCGCTGCCGCAAATCCTGAAGAACGTCCGCTACCGCTCCGGCAAGCCGCTGGAGCAGGCGCATGTCATCTCCGCCATCGAAGCGGCGACGCGGCGTCTTGGCAGCGAAGGGCGCCTCGTCATCCGCCCGTCCGGCACCGAGCCGGTGATTCGCGTGATGGCGGAGGGAGACGACCGCGTTCTCGTCGAGAACGTCGTCGACGATGTCATCGGCGCGCTTTCCAGCGTTGCCGCCTGATCCGGAAGTCCAATACTTGACGTCGTTTATATAGTTAATCGCCGTTAACTCATAGCCTCATAGCAGTCGTTAAGGTTAATCAGCTTTTAAGACTTAGCGTTGATATTCCCTTTCAAGTCGATCCGGCCGCTCGCGGGGCATCCGCGGCTCGGGAAAGGGAACGGGAGCTATGTCAAAGTCCAAAATCTTCGCGGGAGCGGCGCTCGGCGCTCTTCTGCTGAGCCCGGTGGTGCACGCCGCCGACATGCCTGAGTATATCGAGCCGGCACCGATCGAAGTCGCCGCAGGCGGCTGGTATCTGCGCGGCGATGTAGGCGCCAGCCATCAGGTGTCGGACGATATCGACACTCCGTATTGGGACACCGTTACCGGTCCGACGTCATTCGTCGATCTCCATGAGAGCGAGTGGGATCCGTCCTGGTTTATCGGCCTCGGTTTTGGTTACGAGTTCAACGATTGGTTTCGGGCCGACTTCACGGCGGAGTATCGCGGTAAGTCCGACTTCTTCGGCGCCGACACGTATGATCCCGACACGGGCGCCGCCGGTGACGAGGGAGCCAATATCTACAGAGGCAACAAGAGTGAGTGGGTGCTCCTTGCCAATGCTTACGTCGACCTTCCATCGTACGGCATCATGACCCCGTTCTTTGGTGCCGGTGTCGGTGCCGCTCGCATCAAGATTTCGGACTTTTCGGACACCAACTCGATCAATGGTGCGTTCGGTACCAGCGGCGATACCGACACATGGAATTTTGCGTGGGCTCTCCACGCCGGTCTGTCGTTCGCGGTGGCTCAGAACCTGAATGTGGAACTGGCCTATCGCTACCTCCACATGGGGGACGCCGGGACGGAAGACCTCGTGGGCAGCCCGCCACCAATCTACAACCCGTATAATTGGGACAACATCGCCTCGCACGACATCAAGCTCGGCGTGCGTTACACCTTCGACTGAGGTGTCAATCCTTGCAAACGAAAGCCCGGCCTTGCGCCGGGCTTTCTTCGTTTCCGGGACAGTTCAGAAGTATTCTTGACTTTCGTCATCCCCCACATCAGTTTGTTCAGCGGGACACCCTTCCCCAACGAAGGGCATCTATCTGGAAGGATAGGGCGATGATAAATGATGTACCCGGCCGTCGGCCGGCTAATCCGCGTTTTTCTTGCGGACCCTGCACCAAACGCCCCGGCTGGAGCGTCGACGTTCTCCAAAATGCGCCGTTGGGGCGCTCCCACCGCTCGAAGATTGGTAAATCGCGCCTGAAGCAGGCGATCGATCTGACGCGCGAAATTCTCGAAATTCCCGCCGACTACCGCATTGCGATCGTCCCGGCGTCCGATACGGGCGCCGTCGAGATGTCGCTGTGGTCGATGCTCGGCGAACGCGGCGTCGACGTTCTGGCTTGGGAGGCGTTCAGCGCCGACTGGGTGACGGACGTCGTCGAACAGCTCCCGATTGACGATGTGCGCGTGATGACCGCGCCCTATGGCGAGCTTCCGGATCTCTCGGATGTCGATTGCGACCGCGATGTCGTCTTCGCCTGGAACGGCACGACCTCCGGCGTTCGCGTTCCGGATGCGGACTGGATCGCCGCCGACCGCAAGGGCCTGACGATCTGCGATGCCACCTCGGCCGCCTTCGCGCAGAAACTCGAATGGGCCAAGCTCGATGTCACGACCTTCTCCTGGCAGAAGGTGATGGGCGGCGAGGCCGCGCACGGCATGCTCGTCCTCTCGCCGCGCGCCGTCGCTCGTCTCGAAAGCTACAAGCCGGCCTGGCCGCTGCCGAAGATCTTCCGCATGACGAAGAACGGCAAGCTGATCGAGGCCCTGTTCGAAGGCGAGACGATCAACACACCGAGCATGATGGCGGCGGAGGACTATATCGACGCGCTGGACTGGGCGAAGTCGATCGGCGGTCTCAAGGCGCTGCAGGCCCGCGCCGACGCGAACTGCAAGGTCGTGACCGACTGGGTGGAACGCACCCCGTGGGTCGATTTCCTCGGCCCGAATCTGGAGACGCGCTCGAACACGGCGCTCTGCCTGATGGTCGTCGATCCGCAGGTGACGAGCCTGCCGCCGGAGGCTCAGGCCGCCTTCTGCAAGGAGATCGTCTCGATCCTCGAGGTCGAGCAGGTCGCCTATGACATCGGCTCCTACAAGGATGCGCCGGCGGGTCTTCGCCTGTGGAGCGGTTCGACGGTCGAAACCGCCGACCTGGAAGCTCTGCTACCCTGGCTCGATTGGGCGTTCGTTTCGGCAAAGGCGGCTTTGAGCCGCGCCGCCTGAAGGCGCGCTCATGCCCCGGGTCCTGATCTCCGATAAAATCTCTCCCGCCTCGGTCCAGATCTTCAAGGACCGGGGTATCGAGGTCGATTATCAGCCGGATCTGGGAAAGGATCGCGACGCGCTCGCGGCGATCATCGGCAATTACGACGGCCTCGCCATCCGCTCGGCGACCAAGGTGACGTCGAAAGTGCTGGCCCAGGCTGGCCAGCTCAAGGTGATCGGCCGCGCCGGCATCGGCGTCGATAATGTCGACATCCCGACCGCCACCGCGCGCGGCGTGATCGTGATGAACACGCCGTTCGGCAATTCGATCACGACTGCCGAGCATGCGATCGCGCTGCTGCTCGCCATCGCTCGCGAGATTCCCGCCGCCGACCAGTCGACCCAGGCCGGCAAGTGGGAGAAGACGCGCTTCCTCGGCGTCGAAATCACCGGCAAGACGCTCGGCATCATCGGCTGCGGCAATATCGGTTCGATCGTTTCGGATCGCGCGATCGGGCTGAAGATGAAGGTGATCGCCTTCGACCCATTCCTGTCGTTCGAACGGGCGGAGGATCTCGGCGTCGAGAAGGTGGAGCTCGACGAGCTTCTCAGCCGCGCCGACTTCATCAGCCTGCACACGCCGCTGACCGACCGCACCAAGAACATCCTCTCGGCCGAGAACCTCGCGCTGACGAAGAAGGGCGTGCGCATCATCAACTGCGCGCGCGGAGGTCTCGTCGACGAGGCGGCTCTACGCCAGGCGCTCGACGGTGGCCATGTCGCGGGCGCGGCATTCGATGTGTTCTCGACCGAACCCGCGACCGAGAACCCGCTGTTCGGCCATCCGCACGTGATCTGCACGCCGCATCTCGGCGCCTCCACCATGGAGGCGCAGGAGAACGTCGCTCTGCAGATCGCCGAGCAGATGTCGGACTATCTGGTGCGCGGCGCGATCACCAATGCCGTGAACTTCCCATCGATCACGGCCGAGGAAGCGCCAAAGCTCCGGCCCTTCATCATGCTGGCGGAGAAACTCGGCTCGTTCGCGGGGCAATTGACCGACACCGGCATCAGCAGCGTCCGGATCACCTATCAGGGTGAGGTCGCGGCGATGAATACCAAGGCGCTGACATCGGCGGCGATCGCCGGGCTGCTGCGGCCGATGCTGGCTGACATCAACGTCGTCTCGGCGCCGGTCGTCGCCAAGGAACGCGGCATCGTCATCGAGGAAACGACGAGCGAGGCCGACAGCGACTACGATGCGCTGATGACCCTGACGGTGGTGACCGAAAACATGGAGCGCTCGATCTCGGGCACCGTGTTCGCGGATGGAAAGCCGCGCATCATCGACATCAAGGGCATCAAGATCGACGCCGAGTTCGCGCCGTCGATGATCTATGTTGCGAACGAGGACAAGCCTGGATTTGTCGGCCGGTTCGCAAGCCTGCTCGGCGAGGCAGGCGTCAATATCGCGACCTTCGCACTCGGCCGCTATTCGCCGGGCGGGGACGCAATCGCCCTCGTCCAGATCGACGGCGAAGTGGCCGAATCGGTCATGCAGCAGGTGAGGGCGCTGCCGCAGGTACGCCAGGCGCGACAGCTCACTTTCTAGACTGCCGTCTCTGGCGCCTTCTCCACGACGGGCGCTGTTCTGCTTCGGGTTGCGACCACGACGCCGCTGATCACCAGTGCGAACCCCATTGCGTGGAACAGCTGGAAATCCTCGCCCAGAAACACGATCGCGAGAATCGCGCCGAAGACCGGAATCAGATGGAAGAACGGGCTGGCGCGATTGGCGCCTACGAGATCCACCGCCCGGACGAACATCGTATAGGCGACGAGCGACGGGAAAATGCCGACATAGAAGACAATCGAGAGCGTGCCGGGATTGACGTCCATGCGCGCGCCGGAGGCGAATTCGAGAGCGGCGATCGGGGCCAGCATCAGCGCGCCGCCGGCGACCGTGATCGCCAGGAAGCCGACATGGTCCATGCTCGGCCTCTTGCGCAGCAGCACGGTGTAGATGCCGTAGATCGACAGGGCGACGAGATTTCATCAGATCGCCGACATTGAACGTCAGCGACGAAAGATGGGCGAAGTCGCCGTGGCAGATGATGGTCACCACGCCAATGAGCGAGGTGAGGATACCAAAGAGCTGGCCACGGGTCAGGCGCTCGCGAAAAAGCGCGAAGCTCCAGAGCGCGACGATCAGCGGACCTATCGACTGCAGCAGCAGGATGTTGAGTGCCGTCGTGTAGTTGAGGCCCCAATAGGCGAGTGTGTTGTAGGCGGCGATGCCGGTGGCCGACAGGAACAGCAGGAGTGGAGCGTTCGCCTTGATGACCGGCCAGTCCTGCCTGATGCGCGGCCAGGCGATCGGAAGGATGATCGCCGCCGCGATGAACCACCGGAGGAAGGCGAGCATGAGGGGCGGAATCTCGCCGGCGGCGACGCGGCCGAGCACGATATTGCCGGCCCAGAGCAATTGAGTGAGGACGAGGAGCAGATAAGGGCGGTCGAAGATTCCGGCCGATGAACGGGGCGGGGTACTCATTGCGGGGTTCGTGCCCGCCAAACGTGCCCAAAGCAAGAGGCCCTTTGTCTCCTTGCCTCACCGTGGTTGATCCTTTACGACACGGCAAAGCCCGGCCTCACAAGGCGCAGGGCTTTTTTCACGTCGAGAGCTAGCGAGAGTTCGGATGGCCAATGTGGTCGTGGTCGGTGCCCAATGGGGCGACGAGGGCAAGGGCAAGATCGTCGACTGGTTGAGCGAGAAGGCCGATGTGGTCGTACGCTTCCAGGGTGGCCATAATGCCGGCCACACACTGGTGATCGACGGCACGACCTACAAGCTGAGCCTCCTGCCGTCGGGTGTGGTGCGCAAAGGCAAGCTCTCGGTCATCGGCAACGGCGTCGTTATCGATCCGCATGCCTTCGGCGCCGAAGTCGAGCGGCTCAAGGAGCAGGGCGTCGAGGTCAGCCGCGACAGCCTGCGCATCGCCGACAACGCGACGCTTATCCTTTCGCTGCATCGCGAGCTGGATGCACTCCGTGAGGATGCGGCAGCGGCCTCCGGCACCAAGATCGGCACGACCAAGCGCGGCATCGGTCCCGCTTACGAGGACAAGGCCGGGCGCCGTGCGATCCGCGTCCAGGATCTCGCTGACCCGCAAATGCTGCCACAGCGAGTCGAGCGCCTGCTGGTCCACCACAACGCCATCCGTCGCGGACTGGGGCTCGAGGAATTCTCGGCCGATGTGCTGCTGGAAGAGCTGACATCAGCAGCACCTAAGGTGCTGCCTTATATCGACGCGACCTGGGAGCTCCTGGACGACAAGCGCCGCGCTGGCGCCCGCATCCTGTTCGAGGGTGCTCAGGGCGCTTTGCTCGACGTCGACCACGGTACCTATCCCTACGTGACGTCGTCGAACACGGTTGCGGGCGCAGCCGCCGCCGGTTCTGGCCTCGGCCCTAAGGCCGTCGGCTATGTGCTCGGCATCGCCAAGGCCTATACGACGCGCGTTGGCGAAGGCCCGTTTCCGACCGAACTGCACGACGAAACGGGCCGCCTGATCGGCGAACGCGGGCGCGAATTTGGTACTGTTACCGGCCGTCCGCGCCGTTGCGGCTGGTTCGATGCCGTCGCCGTGCGCCAGACCGTGCGGACGTCGGGAATCGACGGCATCGCGCTGACCAAGCTCGACATCCTCGACGGCTTCGACGAGATCAAGGTCTGCACGCGCTATCGCCTCGACGGTAAGGAAATCGACAGACTTCCGGCAAGTCAGACGGAACAGGCGCGAATCGAGCCGGTTTATGAGACGATCGAAGGGTGGACGGCGTCCAGTCAGGGCGGTCGCTCTTGGGCGGACCTTCCGGCGCAGGCGGTGAAATATGTGCGTAGGATCGAAGAATTGATCGGTTGCCCGGTTGCGCTTCTTTCGACGAGCCCGGAGCGTGATGACACAATTCTGGTTCATGATCCCTTCCAGGACTGACCGGTTTCGCAACGTCGTTGCGAGAATACGCTTTAAAGTGTAATTTGTTGGTGGCATGGCCGATTATTATCCCGTTCTTGAACGCGCTATTGCAGGGCTCGTCCCGAACACGGCCGAGAACCGTCGAGCGGTGTATGAGCGCGCGCGTCAAGCAATCGTCAAACAGCTTCGCAGCTATGACCCGCCGCTAACCGAATCCGAGATCACGAAGGAACGCCTCGCCCTCGAGGAAGCTGTCCGGAAAATCGAGACGGAAGCGCGTGTTGCCGCTGCTCCTCCCAAGGCGCCGCCGCCTCGGCCGGGTGGCGAGGGACAGACGAAGGTGCAGTCGGCCGCCGCCGATGCCGCATCGCTCGGCGCCGCTGCTGCCAATGCGCAGGTCAGCGTCAACACGACCCGCGCAGCGTTTGAGCCGGATGCCCCGCGTGCGGCACCGCCGCCGCGCATGGAGCCGCGTTTTGAGCCGCCGCGCGCGCCCATCGCGCCGCCCCCGGAGCCTCGCCCGCCCGAGCCGCGTTCTCCGGAACCTCCGTCGTTCACCGCTCCGGTTCGTCCTGGCTTCGAGCCGACAGCAGATTCGCGGCCGTTCCCGATCCAGCAGGGCGATGTTCGCGACATCGAGGACGATGCACCCAGGCCGAAATCGCGGGTACGCGTGCTGGCCGCAGTCGCGGTGACCGTGCTCGTCGCTGCCGGCGTGCTCGGCGGCATCGTCTATATGTCTGGCGATTCCAGTACCCCGACCGCAACGAATGCCGGCCCGAAGATTTCGGATCGTGTCGGCGACCAGGCTGCCGCGCCGACCATTGGTCAGGGCGGCGTCGCTCGCGAGGTTCCGGCGGAACAGACTGCGGCCGTGGCGACGGATGCGCCGCCAGCTCCGTCGGAGCCGGTCGATCCGGGGACGCTCGTTAGCCAGCGTGCCATTCTCTACGAGGAAGCGCCCGACCAGCAGGGTGGCAATGCGTTCGCTGGTCAGGTCGTCTGGCGCACGGGTCCCGTGCGCGAGAGGACAGCGGCGAGACGGAAATGCGCGGCGAGATCACCATCCCCGAGCGGAACGTCAAGGTGACGCTCGCCCTGAAGCGCAATCTCGACGCCACGCTGCCGGCGAGCCACACGATCGACATCCAGTTCACGCTGCCGCCGGACTTCTCGAATGCCGGCATCGGCAATGTGCCGGGCATCCTGTTCAAGCCGTCGGAAGAAGCGGGCGGCTCGGCGCTGACCGGCCTGTCGGTCAAGGTGATGAGCAACATCTTCCTGATCGGCCTGTCGAACGCACCGGCCGACAGGGAGCAGAATCTGAAGGCGATCCGCGAGCGTTCGATGGATGGACGTGCCGATCCTTTACGAGAACGGCCGCCGTGCCGTGCTGACGCTAGAAAAGGGTCCGCCGGGCGAGCGCGCGTTCGACGATGCCTTCGCGGCCTGGGATGCGGCGCCGCCGATCGCGTCCAGCAATTCGCCGGTGACGCCCAGATAACAAAAAGGCCCAGCTTTGCTGGGCCTTTGTCGTTTCAGACAAGTTCATTTCAGGCGAGGACCGCGTGACCCGGCTTCGAGGCGGGCGACGCTGGCGCGGACCGCCTGCTGGACCTTCTCGAAAGCCCGGACCTCGATCTGGCGAACGCGCTCGCGCGACACGCCGAACTCCGTCGACAACTCTTCGAGCGTGATCGGCTCTTCGGCGAGCTTCCTCGCCTCGAAGATGCGGCGCTCGCGGTCGTTCAGCACGGTCATCGCCTGCTTGAGGGCGCCGCGACGGTGATCCATTTCCTCGCTTTCGGCGAGAACGGATTCCTGGCTGGCGCTGTCGTCGACGAGCCAGTCCTGCCATTCGGACGAATCCGCCTCATCGCCGCGCAGCGGCGAATTGAGCGATGCGTCGCCCGACAGGCGGCGGTTCATCGACACGACGTCCTCCTCGGTCACGCCGAGCTTCTTGGCGATGCTCGCGACCTGGTCCGGACGGAGGTCGCCCTCGTCCAGGGCCGAGATCTGGCTCTTGGCCTTGCGCAGGTTGAAGAACAGCTTCTTCTGGTTGGCCGTGGTGCCCATCTTCACGAGCGACCAGGACCGCAGGATGTACTCTTGTATCGCCGCGCGGATCCACCACATGGCGTAGGTGGCGAGGCGGAAGCCCTTATCCGGGTCGAACCGCTTCACCGCCTGCATGAGGCCGACATTGCCTTCGGAGATTACTTCCCCGATCGGAAGGCCATAGCCCCGATAGCCCATCGCGATTTTCGCGACGAGGCGGAGATGGCTCGTGACGAGCTGATGCGCCGCGTCGCGGTCGCCCTTCTCCTGCCAGGTCTTGGCCAGCATGAATTCCTCGTCGGGGTTCAGCATCGGAAACCGGCGGATCTCGTCGAGGTAGCGGCTCAGACCGCTGTCTGCTGAGATAACTGGAAGCGCTGCGCGCGCCATGACTACCCTTTCCCCGCATGTCCCCCGAAACGGCGGGACCGCAGCTGGCTGCGAAAATTCGCCAGCCATCGGTAGCTAATATAGGCCTACCTCAGTGTGGCGATAAGGGGGCGCAAGCAGATTTTTTTAGCGAACACTAAAGAGATTTGCGGAGGCTCTCGACAAGTGCCTCCATATCCTGGGGAAGAGGGCTTTCGAACGACATCAGCTCGCCTGTCACCGGATGCTCGAAGGCGAGATGGGTCGCGTGCAGCGCCTGCCGGCCGAGACCGTCGAGCAGCGCGCGCGTCTCTTCCGGCAGATGCTTCGCCTTGGTCTTGAAGCCGGCGCCATAGGTTGCGTCGCCGAGGACCGGATGGCCGAGATGGGCCATGTGGACGCGGATCTGGTGCGTGCGCCCCGTCTCCAGCGCGCAGCGGACGAGGCTCACGATCGGCGCCGCGGCCGGGCCGAAGCTTTCCTCCATCTCCCAATGGGTGATCGCCTCGCGACCGCGCTCGCCGCGCGAGACATGCATCTTCTCGCGGTTGCGCGGATCGCGGTCGATCGCGGCTTCGACCGTTCCGCGCTGGCGCGACATGCCTCCCCAGACGAGCGCCAGATAGGCGCGCTCCAGCGCTCCGGTGCGGCCGTGGTCGGCGAACTGCTCGGCGAGCGAGCGATGGGCGCGGTCGTTCTTCGCAGCGACTAGAAGGCCCGTCGTGTCCTTGTCGAGGCGATGGACGATGCCGGGGCGCTCGACGCCGCCGATGCCGGACAGCGAGCCCGCGCAGTGGGCAAGCAGGGCGTTGACCAGCGTGCCGGTCCAGTTGCCGGCGCCGGGATGGACGACGAGGCCGGCCGGTTTGTCGATGACGATCAGGTCGTCGTCCTCGTAGACGACGTTGAGCGGGATGTTCTCCGCTTCCGGCTCGGCAGGTTCGGGCGGGGGAATCTCGATCGCCACCTGGTCGTCGCCCGCGACCTTCGCCTTGGGGTCGCTGACCGTCTTGCCGCCGAGCGTCACCTTGCCGTCGCGGACAAGCGCCTGTATCCGGGTGCGCGATAACTCCGGCACGGCCTGCGCGAGCGCGCGGTCGAGCCTCTCCCCGGCCGCTTCCGGCGGCAGGACAATCTCAAGACGCTGTTGGACAGGATCGGTCATATGGCTGGGGTCGATGACGAGAAGGAAGTCGAGGTCGATCCGCGCACGGCCGAGATCATGCGCAAGATGCGCATCTTCGCCTTCGTGTCGATCGCCACCATGGCGATTGGGTTTCTGAGCGTCATGTCGGTGATCGCATGGCGCCTCGTCAAGCAGAACGAAAGTGTGCCGGGGCCGGAGGGCGAATTGCAGGGCGTCCTGCCGATCGCAGCCGGCACCAGGATCACCGGCGACGACCTCCGACGGCAAACGGCTGTTCGTGACCGTCGAGGCCGAAAATGGCCGGCAGATGATCCATGTCTTCGACGCGACGACGCTCGCTTATCGCGGTCGGATCGAAACCCTGGCGCATTCCCAATCGCGCTTGAACCTTCGGCGGCGGCTCATTATAGGGAGTGCCTTCGCGAGCACATGCCGCGCCGCGCTCCCTTCGTCTAGCGGTCTAGGACGTCGCCCTCTCACGGCGAAAACAGGGGTTCGAGTCCCCTAGGGAGCGCCATTCGCCCGATGTGGCGTTGATTTCCAACATCTTTTTCCCCTTTTTGTCCCACCCGATTTTTCGGTGGGACAACTATTGAGCTCTTAGGCATCTTCAAATGAGCGCTGTCGGCAAGACTTACACGGTCAGCCGCGCGGGTGTATCGCTCCACTTCCTCAAGCGTTTGGTGGCCGGTGACCGCCATAATCTCGCGAGCGCTGGCGCCGCCCTCGGCCAGCCTTGCGGCGATCGCCTTACGCAAACCGTGCGCGGAGCAATGCGGGAGGCCTGCCTCATCGCACCACGTCCTGAACTTGTTTCCAAAGCCATTGGCCGTGAACGGCTTGCCGAAGGCCGTCACGAGGCACGTCGCCTGATCGGCGGGGATTTCCGCGAGTACCGCGGCGAGGTCACCATGAATCTGAACGTCAATGTCGATCGGCGAGCGGTGCTCGTTCTTAGCCTGGGTAAAGCGAGCACGCCCGGTCCTGAAGTGGTTCTCCTAGCCTAACGGCGTCTTCCCGGCGGCCAGCCGTGTAGAGCAGCAACTCCATAGCGAGGCGAGCCTGAGTTCCGATCGGATGACGGGCGCGGTACCGTTCGACCTCCTCGACGGTCCATGAATGATGCCCGTCGGTCTTGTATCGAATCAGCTTCACGTCGCGCGCCGGGTTGACCGATACCTCTTCCGACTCGATGGCCCATGCAAACAGCGCCTTGAGGGACTTGAGGCGCTTGTTCGCCGCGCCAGGCTGCGAGGCTAGCGAATTTGATGTCGTCGGTGGGCATGGTCGCTCCAATAAAAAAGCCACCCAGTGGGGCGGCTATGGCGGGTTGCGGATTTGACACTTTGCTCGCCGTGATCAACATTCCCCCACGCTGTAGGGGGCATCATGAAAAAGGTTATTCTGGCCGGCGCGATCGCGCTGGTAGCTAGCGCGTGCGCAAAAAGGCCGGAGGCGATCTCGGCCTCATACATCAGCGATGTCGGCTATCAGGCTTGGCGGTGTGATCAGCTTGCCGGTGAGCAGGGTCGAATTGAAGCCGCGCTCGCTACAGCGTCTAAGCAGCAACTCCAGGCTCGGTCGAATGACACCGTTGGCGTGATCTTCCTGGGCCTACCAGTTTCATCGATGAGCGGTGACAACGTTGCGCCAGAGATCGCGCGCTTGAAGGGCGAGAAGGAAGCAATTCAACGTGCCATGGTTCTGAAGAGCTGCGGCCCTGCGCCGGAGCCAACGACGGCGGCGGCGAAGCCGGCGGGTTAGTCGAACCTCCGCTCTCTGGTCCGATGTGCGATCCTCGGCGGCAAAGGAACATGGCATGGACGGCATCACTCCCGCCGCCTCGATCGTTGATCCGAGCATCTCTGATTGGTTTGCGCTGGCAAGCGGCTTTGGCGGCGCGTTACTTGGCGCGGTGGTGGGCGGATGCATTTCATATCTTTTGGCGCGCCAGACTAATGCGGAGACTGCGAAACGGGACGGCGCCAGCCGCTTAGAGTCGAAGAAGGGAGAGGCGCTGAGGCTGCTGATTAAGTCATCTTTGATCCTCAGCCAGGTGCAGGCCACCGTGACGTCCATCCACCGTTCGCTAGAGAACGCAAACGAGCACGGAATGGGCGTTGGGCCCCTCTGGGAGCGAATGGTGCCGATTATCGGGTCAGCGCCGAAATATGCAGTCGACGCTAGCGAGCTGTCGCCTTTCGTAGAGGCCAAGGAATATGAGCTCGTCGCGGAATTCATTGAGCTCGTCATGCAGCACGACGCTCTCAATCATTCAGTTGAATTGTACAGCCGCCTCCGAATGGGACTTAAAGAGCTCATCAGCCATACGGAGCAAGTCGATGGCTCAATGCTATTCTCGGGCCTCACGGAGAAAGAGCATGCTCGCATTTTGCCGCATCTCATTGAGATCGAAAGTCTCGCCGCTGACATCAAGCCACGAAGCGAAAGGCTTCTAGAACAAGCTAGGAAGGTGACTTTCGCCATAGGCCCCGCGGCCAGAAAGCACTTCGCGGATCCGAGCTTCCCCATGTGGAATGAGCGAGAGCCGTAGTGCGGCTGGCTTCGGCTCGCCGCCTCTGGCTGCTCAGCCAAAGCGGGCTGTCAGCAAAACGATGGCCATTAGGGCACCACCTAAAAGGCTCAGCCAAGCAATCCAAAAGGCATTCTGAAAAAGATCGCCGTTTCGCTTCAGCACGAGATTGTTTTTCCGAATTCGATCAGCGAAGTCCTCTAGGATTTCGATCCTGCAGTCCTCAAGGCTTACGCCGCTTTCAATGTCTGGGAGCCAATCTTCAGGTGAATTTCCCGCTACGTAGAACGTTTCTGGTCGGGCGGACATGTTGGCGAGGAACATTGCCGCAAGGAGCCCTACAGCCGAAGCAAAACAAACGGCGGCAAGCGTGGGAAACGAATTTTGGCTAAGTAGAAGAGATGCGCCAGCGCCAGTTATGATGGTCGCGCCCACCGCCAGCAAGTTCGTGAAAGAGAAGGCTCTCTGGTCGGCGGCGACGCTGATCGAAAGTTGTGCAGCGAGCATCAATTCGGCTTGCCCAGCATCGCGACCTCCCTTGAAAGCCTCGGAACGAGGGCCCCGGAATGCGAAACCTCTCCGCGTCCTTATACCTATGGGTGACCATCTAGCGGCTTTCGCCGCGCGCGAAGCTCGGGGGATGGCGTGGCAAGCAACCTCCGAGTGATGAGACGCGGGCTCTCGCTGCTGCTGCTTTGCGGGAGAAGGCTGCCACAAAGGCGGGAGACCTCGGTTCTGCGATAAAGTCGGTCATCGCGGCCCTAGGGGGCGGCGCCAGCATGGGGCAGGTCGCTCGCGAGTTGACGCGCCGGGGCATCAAGACGCCCTCGGGCAGCGAAAAGTGGCAGGCGGTACAGGTGCAGCGGGTGCTGGCCAGAGCCGCGGCCGCTCAAAGATGATGCTGTCGATCCAGCCCGCTTCGGGGACCAGGAAGGATGACCCAACGGACTCAGCGATGACCTTCGTGTCGGTCTGCCGATTGGTTGGGCTAGAACGCACCAATGCTCGTACAAAACCCCTTGTGGGAGCGTGCTGGTGCGCAGGAATCTGCAATCGCGTCAGCCTTTAGCGCGCTTAAGCCGGGCTGACCCCTCGCCGCTCTAGATGAACCAATCCCCGACCGACTGGCCATTTGCGAGATATCCAGCAGACGTCATGGTCTGGACTGTCCAATCCTCCAGTATGATTTGGCCGTAGACATTGGACTCGGCCACAACGCCGTCGCTCCTGCCGTCCTTGTCCAGATCGGCATTCTTGAAAATTGTACCTGCTGTAAGGCCGCTCGGTTGCATAGAGGCCAGAGTGTCTTTCGCATAGGACCCTTCGAAGATTGATAGAGTCTTCAACAATGAAGATCTGATCTTCGCTCGGATCGAAATCGGTTATCTTGTCGCGGTGGGATTCGCGGCCAAACACGAACTGATCCGCGCCCAAGCCCCCGGTCAGAACATCGTTGTAGCTGCCACCAATCAGGACGTCGTCATCGGCCCCGCCGTCCAGAACGTCGTAGTGATCTCCTCCGGAGAGAACGTCTCGGCCGCTGCGGCCAAAGAGCTTGTCGCTGCCCGAGCCGCCTACCAACCGGTCGGCGCCATCGCCACCATCGAGGTAGTCATCCCCGGCATCGCCGCGAAGCACGTCGTCACCGCCAAATCCGAGTAGCCGGTCATTGCCGCCCTTGCCGACAAGGGGGTCGCCTTCCATCCCACCAACCAACTCGTTCGTTGCGTCGGATCCCGTGATGATTTCTAGGGGGGGAAAATAATCGTCCAAAACGCCGAGCTGTGGGTTTTCGGAACCGTCCTTCCCCACCAGCGCCATGGGGTAGTCACCCCACCACGATCCCGCGCCCCAATAGGCGCCGTCCACGCCACGGACCTGGAGCTCGGCAAGGACATTGTCGAGAACCGGCAGCCACCGAGGGTCGTTGTTCGGCACGGCGAACTCACCAACGAAGCCCTTGTAGTTGTTGGCATCAAGCCAATCGAGGAACGACTGCACGCGATCCACGCCGATGTCCGGGTAGGCGCCTTCCTGGTCGTAGCTGTATTTGTAGGTGCCCGTCTTGTCCCTATCGAAGTATACGTGAGCCTCGTAGACGATGTTGTCCGCGGGATCTTGAATGTGCAGGCTGGCGTTGCTGCTGGTGCTCCAGTTGTGTGCGTTGGCCCAACCATCGCCTTCGACATAGATCGCCGTTGTCATGTCGACGGTGCGGATCGCGTCCACCGCCGCCTGCGCCGCTGACGGCCAGACCGTTGCTCCACCCATGTCATGCGGTTCGTTCATCAGGTCGTAGCCGAGGAGGGCCTGCTCGCCCTTCAGCTCATTTGCGAGCTTCTGCCAAAAATCGGCAAAGGCCGAGTTCGGGACAGCAGGCGAACCGAGGACGGCACCGTTG
This sequence comes from uncultured Alphaproteobacteria bacterium, assembly GCA_963778835.1. Lineage (GTDB taxonomy): Bacteria > Pseudomonadota > Alphaproteobacteria > Rhizobiales > Methylopilaceae > Flaviflagellibacter. The sequence goes on along the minus strand of CAVZVY010000006.1, from coordinate 630,397 downwards.
AAGCGGCCGAAGTTGTGGAGGTCGACGATGACTTCCATGCCGCGCTCTTCGGCTTCGGCGAGGAAGTGCTTCATCCGGCCGAGCTCATCCTGGTTGAGCTCGCCATTGATGGTGTTTTGCATCCGCTCCCATGTGAACGGCAGGCGGATCAGCTCGACGCCCTTGCTGTCGTAGAAGTCGAGATCCCTCTCTGAAGGATAGATATAGTCGTAGCCATACCGGTTTCGTGAACCGCCAAACTCTGCGCCGGAAAGATTGATGCCGATCATGGGTGCTGGCTCCTAAATCGGAAGGTCACCCACGTTCAGGAGCAAAGTGGGCCATGAGGTGGAGCAAAGTGGGCCATGAGGTGGCCGGTCACGATTTTCTGGTGAGGGTGAATTTTAGTCGAAGGCGGCCGGTGGCACGGCTGTCGAAGGTGACGACTTTACAGGTGATGTTTGAGCAGGAGCGGGTACCGGGGGAAGTCGCTCGCGCCGCATGATCGATGGGGACTCAAATTTCCGGCGTAAAACAAACCGGCCTGATCACCCGCCCGAGGGCGGCGAGCCTTGACGACCGGTGAGGAAGGCTGGGGTCATGGGCAGCCGCGAAATTGCCTACAGGGGTTGCCTACAGCTGGCGTAGAAAAGTCAAATTAAATCAACGGTCGTTCCAAGTAGCTTCGCCCTCTCACGGCGAAAACAGGGGTTCGAGTCCCCTAGGGGCGCCACAGCTAACTATCTGAAATAATTGATAAAGTTGGCGAGCTGACCCCTGTGTCCTACACAGGACTCTACACATGGCCAAATACCTCTGACGTCGCCCATTCGGGTACGCATTTCAGATCGCTCCTCCTCAACGAGTCATTCAACGTCTGGGTGCTACCCCGTTTCGCGTCAGCCTCGGGCGCCTACCGGCCGCCGAGGCTCGCCGCCGGGCCGTGATCCTGGCGGGGTACGCGATAGTCGCGATGGGAGGGGAGGGGGACGTGACCAGGGAAACCGTATCGAGGGGGCTGTCGGCGCTCGCGGCCGAGCTGGACGCACTTGGCCGTGAAGAGTTCAGCGCACGGCTCGCAGTCATGGAAGCGAGTTCGAATCTCGAATACGAGATCGCCGAAGGTGGGGACAGTATCGACCACGAAATGCTTTCGCTCCTTGAGCGGAAACTGTCCGTCGCCAAAGCTCGCCAGGACACGATCCAGGCCATGCGCGCGAGGCTCGACCTCATCGGCGCCGAAATCCGCCGCGACGGTGAGGACTGGGATCGCGAGCGTGACCAGTACGAAAGGACTCAGGACCGGCTCGCGACTATCAAGGGACGCGACGCTGTCGACCTGCCGCTGCTGTCGGTGGTCGCGGCGGAGATCATTGATCCGAAGGACAAGGCCCTGGGGAAGCGTTCAGGCTACGCCGCACGCCTGCGCCGCGCGGTACGGGCCTTCGTGGCAATCGTCGGCGACAAATCCGTCGATCAGTTCAGTCGCGGTCAGCTTACGCTTGAGAAAAGGAAGCAACACCGGCCTGAATTCATTCACTGTGCCGGCTGACGGCGGAAAGGTCCAGAGCAGCTCGTGAGCGCAATGGTAGATGTGCTCGAAGTTCACGGCGTCGAGACCGCCTTCGAAGTAGTGGCCCAACGCATGCTTGATCTCCAAGAGCGCCCAGTCCGGCGGCCGGCTGGTACGCGCCGACAAGGGGCTACCGAACGCGGTCATCCGCGTGACCGAGGATCCCCTGTTCTATGAGGTCATCGTCTAGGGCTATCGGCGGCAATTGAGATGCCTGCACGATGCCAAAAAGCCGAGACCGCGTGTGCGAGGCCGATCCCAACTGCTATTTCTCGGCAAGATGCCCGGCGGGATTTCAATAAGCAATTTCAATTACGTAAGTGTTCGCGGTTTTGTTCGGAACGGCGCGCGACTTTCCGTTCAAAACTGCGAACACCTGCCGCGGTTCGGCTTTTGCCGGCGACCGCCTGTTCCGGAGCAGTTTTTCACTCCCAGCCCGAAGAGATGGTTCACGCACTTCCCGAATGCAGCCCCGCGGGTGACTAGCTCGTCCACCACGCCAGATAATCCGGCAGGGCCGCTTCAAGACTGTAGTGCGGCCTGAACCCCGTGCTCGCGATCCGGTCGGTCGCCATAACCGCCCGGTCGCGATTTCCGTAGAGATCGATATTACCCGTGCCGGTAAGCGCAAGGCTCCACTTGAAGGACGAGTCTATGCCGGCAAGCTTGGTGCAGAGATCGACGAGCGACCATCTGAAGCCGGCAGCGAGATTGTAGATGCGGTATTGGAACGATGGCGCATCGAGCAGGGCCATGATAGCCACGGCCGCATCCCGTGAGTACAGCCAGTCGCGCGGGTGCGGCCGAGGAAGCACGACCTCGCTTCCAGCTCTGAAGCGGTTGATGATCTGCAGCACTGCGCTCGGTGTGTCGCGTGCACCCGTTGCATATTCCCACGGTCCAAAGCACGTTCCGAGCCGGCCGGCCACAACGTCAAGACCAAAGACCGGGCCGAGGCGCAGGGCGGACTGCTCTGCGGCGAGTTTGCTGATGCCGTAAAGGCTCTCCGGCTGCGTCGGCGTGACCTCCTCGACCAGAGGTCCGCTTTCGTACCCTGCGGCGCCGTAGGCTGCGCCAGAACTGATATGCACAACCCTGCGAATGCCCGACGAACGAGCAGCCTCGAGCGTCGCGATGGCCCCGACGACATTCACCTCAATGACGCTTCCCGCCGCGCGGCGTTCGCGTTCGATGTCCGCGGTGATCGCCGCAAGTGCCACGACGCGATCGACCCTGTTCTCCGACATCGCGGATGCCTGTTCGGCAGCGCTGCGCACATCGCCGGGTCGGTGAACGAAGGTTCCGGGCAAGGTCTCGAAATGTCGCGCGGCCGCAGAGGGGGGCGGGGCGATATCGAACCCGACCACGCTGTCGCCACGCGCGAGCAGGGCCTCGCACACGGCGAGACCGATGAAACCGGAGCCACCCGTGACCAGGGTGGCTCCGCGCTTTTGTGCCGACATCTTCAGACTATCTCCCGGTCTCGTACATCGACGTCAGTATCCCAGCAGGCGCGGCAGCCACAGGATAAGCGACGGGAAGATGGCGCACAGCGCAAGAACCGCGAACTGCACGTACACGTAAGGCAGGCACTCCCTGATGATGGTTGTCATCGGCAATTTCGTAATTCCGGCCATGACGAACAGCAGGACACCCACCGGTGGCGTCATCATTCCGATGACGAGATTGAGCACGAACAGAGACCCGAAATAGAGCGGGTCGATGCCGTATTCCGCCGCGATCGGCGCGAACAGCGGCACCAGCATGATGTAAGCGGCGTTCGATTCCAGGAACATGCCGACGACGACCAGCATCGCCATCACGAGGAGGATGAACATCGCCGGATTCGCGGTGAGCGACCGGATCCATTCCGACAATTGCTGCGGAACAAGATCGACGGTGAACACGAACGTAACCGCCGCGGCAAAGGCCATCAGCGCGCCGACCATGGCCGAGGTTACAGCCGCCCGGAACAGGCACTCGGGAAGATGCGACAGCTTCAGCGTTCTGGTGACGAGAAATCCGACAACAGCCGCATAGGCGCATGCGATGGCCGCACCTTCCGTTGCCGTGAATGCTCCACCGATGATGCCTCCCATGACGATGATTGGCATCATGATGATGATCATCGCGCGGCGGAGCTGGTGGAGCGCGTTGCGAATATTGAAGGCTTCGCCGGTATGCGGGTAGCCGCGTCTCCAGGCGATCCACGATGCGAGCGCCATGAAGGCGACGGTCAGGATAAATCCGGGAACGATGCCTGCGATGAACAGACCGCCAACCGAAACGGTCGATCCGGCCATCAGCGCGTAGACGATCATCGCGCTCGAAGGCGGAATGATCGGGCCGAGATTCGCCGAGGACGCGACGATCGCCGTCGCGTAACCGGCGGAGTAGTGCGAACGGAGCGCCGGCACGAGCGTCGAGCCCAGCGCGGTCGCGCTTGCAACGGAGGCTCCCGACACGGTCGACAGCAGAGCGCCGGCGATGATCGTCACATGGGCAAGACCGCCATGGACCCGGCCGACAAGCGCGTTGGAGAAGGAAATCAGCCTTTCCATGATGCCCGCTTTGTCCATCAACTCGCCGGCCAGCATGAATAGCGGAATCGCCATGAGCGGGAAGTTGTCGATCGCGTACATCATGCGCTGCGGCATGACCACGAGTTCGAAGTCCGCGTACAGCAGAACGGCGAGAGAGGCGAAGCCGAGCGCGAATGCCAGCGGCATGCCGATCGATGCGGTGAGGGCAAATATGCCGACAACCAGAAGTGTCATATCTCCGCCTCGCCGAAGTTGTTTTCGTCCGCCCAGGTGTTCGGGCCGCCCCAGGTGAGCGCGAGCAGATGCAGGAAGGAATGACCCGTGCAGATCAACACCGGGATGTAGAAGACAGCCGCCGTGAACGGCAGCGTCGGCATGAGTTCGGGCCATTTGTCCATCGTCGCCGTCCAGCAGACCGTGAACGTCACGATCATCAGAATTGCGGAGGCGATGCACGAAACGCGGAACAGTACGACCTGAATTCGTGCCGGCATGCAGCGAACCAGAAGGTCGATGCCGACGTGAATTCCGTATTTGATGCCGTGGGGTATGGCGAGAAAGATGGACCAGACGAAAAACAGACGGGAAAGTTCGTCCGCCGCGTCAATCGATGACGACAGGACGTAGCGGAAGAAGACCTGCGTAACGACGAGTGCGGTCATGGCTCCCATTACAAGGTTGACCGCCCAGTAGGCAACGAAGTCCATCTTGTCGATAAAGGCCTTGAACGTCCGTAGTGCGGGGGGCTGCTCCAGCCCCCCGACGACTTCTGCAGTGTCCGTGCTCATTCTTTGGCCTTTGTCAGCACGCCATCGACGAAGTCCGCCGCGACCCGGCCCTTCAGGTTCTCTCCGATCGATTTCGTCGCTTCCTGCATTTCAGCACGCGCTTCGGGCGTGACGTCGTTGTACTGCATGCCCTGCTCGATCAGCTTGTCGCGCCATTCGAGGTCGAGACGCGCCTCTTCCTTGCGCTGCCAGTCGAGCGCCGTCTTCATGGCGGTGCGCACCGCCTGCTGATGCTCGGGCGAAAGGCGCTCGAAGGCGCGCTTGTTGACCACCACGGTCACGAAATCGAAAAAATGGCCTGTGTTCGAGAGGTACTTCTGCACTTCGGCAAAGCGGCGCGTCGCGATCGTGCTGTAGGGATTTTCCTGGCCGTCGAGGACACCCGTTTCGAGAGCCGAGTAGAGCTCCTTGATGTCCATCGCGACCGGGTTGGCGCCGAGTGCCTTGAACGTCGCGAGGTGAACCTCATTCGGCTGAAGGCGGATCTTCAGTCCCTCGAAATCCTTGAGCGTCGCGACCGGACGGACATTGTTCGTCAGCTGCCGATAACCGTTCTCGCCGTAGCCCAGGCTGATGAACCCGCGCTCCTTCATCTTGGCGTCGAGCTCATCGCCGATGTCGCCGTCCACGACGCGGAACGCGGTCTCGCGGGAGGTGAAGAGGAACGGAAGCGACAGCGCCTCGAATTCGGGAATGGTGCGGGTGAAGTAGGCGATCGAGGCGATAACGCCGAAGATCGCGCCGGACCGCACCTGATCGACGTTCTCCGTGGCGCCGCCGAGCTGCATGGCCGGAAATGAATCGACCCTGATCTCATTGTTGGTGAGCTTGGCGACCTCTTCCTTGAACAGGGTCATCGCGCGGGTCGCGGTGTGCTCATCCGGAAAATTGCCGGCGATGCGAAGCCGCGTCTGCGCGTCGACGACGCCGGCGGTCATCGCAACAGCAAGAGCGGCCGCGCCGAACCCTTTCAGAATATTTCGCATGGAATCCACTCCTCCCCGTTTTGCGTCCCTGCGCAATGAAAGCTCCAGCCTTGATGCCGGAGTGTCACATGATCGCCATCGGTTGGCTGCGTGCAACCATTTTTTGAATGTTGAATACGATTTTTGATATTGCCTTGAATTTGTGCATGATAATCGTGTTCTGATAGACCATTAATCGGGCGTTCGACGCCTAAGAAATACGCATCTCTGCGGGAATTCGGACGATGACGAACCGATCAAACGAAAGCGTGGTCGGCCGCGTATCAACCGGCCTTTGCACAAAAAAGCGCCAGCTCGGCCATTCTTCGCTGCACGCGCGGGCGCTTGAAGCGCTGCGGACCATGATTGTTCGCGGAGAGCTGGCGGCCGGAGAGCGCATTCCCGAAGCCGCGGTCTGCGACGCGCTTGGCCTTTCGCGCACGCCTTTGCGCGAGGCCCTGAAATTGCTGGCCGCCGAGGGCCTGGTCGAGCTTCGGCCGAACCACGGCGCGAGGATTGCGCCTCTCGATGCGGCGCAGATCGGCGAACTGTTCGAGGTCGTCAGCGGCATCGAACGCATCGCAGCCGAACTCGCCGCCACCCGCATGCTGCCTGAGGAACTGGAACACCTGAAAGATTTGCAGGCGCGCATGGAAGAGTTCTATCGGGCCGATAACCGGGACGAATATTTCCGCCTCAACCAGGAAATTCATCGGCTGATCGTCGCGGGAGCGAAGAACGAAGTATTGGCGTCGACCCATGGGTGGCTGCTGTCGCGCGCCGAGCGCGCCCGCTATCTGGCGTTGGGCAAAAGCGAGCGCTGGGCGCAATCCGTCGAAGAGCACCGCGCCATCCTCGCGGCGCTGGAAGCGCACGACGGACCACGGGCGGGTCAGCTTCTACACGAGCATGTTGCACATACAGGGGAGGCCGTGACCGCCACCCTGCGGAACGCAGCGAACGGCCACTCGTCAACTCAGGAATCGGATGTTGCGACTTCTATTGCTTAATCCCAACACGTCGAAAGGCGTGACGGAACGGATCGCCGAGGCTGCCAGACCGGTCGCCGCACCGGGCACCGAGATCACGGCCATTACGGCTGAACGCGGCGTGCCCTACATCGCAACGCGGGCGGAGGCCGCAATCGGCGGCGCCGTCGCGCTCGAAATGCTCGCCGAGGTCCATCAGGATTTCGATGCGGCTGTGATCGCGGCGTTCGGCGATCCGGGGCTTGGCGGTGCGCGCGAACTCTTTTCCCTGCCAGTCATCGGCCTTGCCGAAGCCGGCATGCTGACGGCGTGCATGCTCGGCCGACGCTTCTCCATCGTGACGTTCGCGCGGGCGCTGACGCCGTGGTACGAGGAATGCGTCGAATGGCACGGCCTGCGGGCCCGCTGCGGCGGGATTCACTCGCTGAACGGGACGTTTGGGTCGATCGACGATGTGCAGGACGAAAAGGAAGACCTGCTGGTGGAGCTTGCCCTCCGCGCGATCGAGCGCGACGATTCCGACGTCGTGGTTCTCGCAGGAGCCCCTCTCGCGGGCCTAGCCGGGCGGGTCGCCGACCGTGTGCCAGTTCCGGTGATTGACTGCGTCGCGGCCGCGGTCAAGCAGGCGGAAGCCCTCGCCACCCTGAAAGCCCGGAAAGCCACGACCGGCACCTTCCGGCGACCGTCGCCGAAGGAAACGAACGGTCTTCCTCAGCATCTCGCCGACTGGATTTCCCACAGGTAGAGACCTGATGTCCGTACACAAGGATCAGATGCAGACATGAAACTGTGCCGGTATGGGCCGCAAGACGGCGAGCGTCCTGGCCTGATCGACCGCGAAGGAGTGCTGCGCGATCTTTCAGGCATTGTCGCAGATATCGACGCCGGCATGCTTTCGCCGGCCGGCCTCTCATCTCTGGCCCGGGTCGACCCGGCGACGCTGCCGCAAATTGCGGAAGACGTGCGCTTCGGCGTGCCGTGGAAGGGCATGTCGAAATATGTCGGGATCGGCCTGAACTTCGCCGACCACGCCGTGGAAGCTGGCCTTCAAGCGCCGGACGAACCGATCGTCTTTCTCAAGGCGCCGAGCGCGGTCTGCGGTCCCAATGACAACACGGTGATTCCGCCGGGATCGACCAAACTCGATTGGGAGGTCGAGCTTGGCATCGTGATCGGTACCGAAGCGCGCAATATCGCGGAAGGGGAGGCGGCCAGGCACATCGCCGGCTATTGCCTGCTCAACGACATTTCGGAACGTGCCTTTCAGATGCAGTCCTCGCAATGGGACAAGGGGAAGGGCTGCGACACGTTCGGGCCTATCGGGCCTTGGCTCGTCACGCCGGACGAATGCGACAATCCCGGCGCGCTGCGTATGTGGCTCGACGTGAACGGTGTCCGCATGCAGGACAGCAGCACGTCCCGGATGATCTTCGGCGTCGCCACACTGGTCTCCTATGTCAGCCGATTCATGACGCTCCTGCCGGGCGATGTGATCGCGACTGGAACACCGGCCGGAGTCGGCATGGGGCGCAAGCCGGAGCCGGTATGGCTCAAGGCCGGAGATGTGGTGGAACTCGGAATCGATGGCCTCGGCCGGCAGAGACAGAAGGTGGTGGCGGGTTAGGACCCGTCGCCAGACCGGGCCGTTCGGAATGTGTATCCCGTCGGCGCGATCGCGATTGCTATCGCGTGCGGCTCTTCCGGATTCCATATCCGGAATGGGATGTTGACGACGGGCAGTCCGGTTCGATCGAGGTCGACCATTGCATCAAGTACGGTCGAACCTACGCAAATGCGCTCACGCCGCGTGCCAGATGCGTGCCGTGTCCCTTCGTTCCCTCAAGGGCACCCTCGCGCACGACGACCTTGCCTCGCACCATTGTCAGGACGGGCCACCCCGTCACCTCCATGCCTTCGTAGGGCGTGTAGTCCGATCCGTCTCTCAGCATCGCATGGGTCAGCGTTTGCCTGATCTCCGGATCCCAGATGGCGATATCGGCATCCGCGCCGATGGCGATCGTGCCTTTGCGCGGATAGAGGCCATAGACCTTGGCATGGTTCGTCGACGTCAATGCCACGAACTTGTTGATGTCGATGCGCCCTTTGACGACCCCTTCGGAGAAAAGGATCGGGAGGCGCGCCCCGACGCCGGGGATGCCGTTTGGCACCCAGCGGAAGGAAGTGCGGCCCTTCGGCGTCAGTTTGCCTTGCGGGTCGTCGTAGCGGAACGGGCAGTGATCCGATGAGAAGACGGAAAACACGCTCTGCTGAAGGCCTTCCCAGCAGGCGGCCTGACTTTCGAGGTCGCGGGGCGGCGGAGAGCATACATACTTTGCTCCCTCCATATTGAGGCCGTCGAGATCGCTCGCGGTAAGCGTCAGATATTGTGGGCAGGTTTCGCCCAGGATCTTGAGGCCCTTCTGCTGCGCCCGGCGAATCTCCTCCATCGCCTCGCGATTGGAAACGTGCACGATCATCAGCGGTACGTCTGACAGTTCGGCGAGCGAGATGGCGCGGTAGGTAGCTTCGCGCTCCGCAATGATGGGGCGCGACGTGGCGTGATATTTCGGCGCCGTCTTTCCGGATCGCTCGAACGTGTCCGTCAGAAAACGGATGACGTCGTCATTTTCCGCGTGGACCATGACGAGCGCGCGCGTCTCGCGGGCCACCGCCATGACTCGCAGGATGTCGAGATCGCTGAGGGCCAAGCCCTCATAGGTCATGAAGATTTTGAACGATGAATAGCCGTCGCGCACGAGGGCGGGCAGTTCCTGGCCGACGACCTGCTCGGTCGGGTCCGAGATGATGAGATGAAAGGAAACGTCGACATAGCATTCGCCATCTGCCCTGGCGTGATAGGCTTTGACCGCTTCGCGCAGCGGGCGGCCCTTTTCCTGCATGCAGAACGGCAGAACCGTCGTATTGCCTCCGAACGCAGCGGAACGCGTGGCGCTCTCGAAATCGTCGGACATGACAATGCCGTCGCCGGACGGTTGGGATATATGTACGTGGCTGTCGATGCCGCCGGGAAGCACCCATTTGCCTGTGGCGTCGATTACCTCTCCAGCCTCGCCCAGATCGTGGCCGAGCGCCGCGATCCGCCCGTCGCGGATGCCGATATCGCAGGTGAAGGTGTCCGCCGCGGTCGAAATACGTCCGCCGCGGACGATGATGTCGAAATCACTCATGACTTTTGCCTTCTCCGGCGACCGGTGGGTTGCTCGTTGTTCGACAGGGAGACCGTGAGCGCCCGCGCCATCGCTTCGCCGGTCAGCTTGTTGTGTTCCTCGAGGCGCTCGGCAAGATCGAGGCGGGCCCGTACCCGCAGCGCCACGATGATCCTTTCGTGCTCCTGAAAGGAGCCTTCGAGCCTCTCCGGCAACTCGTTCACGGCGAACCGATAGCGCCAGATCTGCTGTTGCAGGGCCTCATAGCTCTGGATGAGCACGGGGTTCCGGGTCGCTTGTGCCAGCCGCTGATGGAAGGCGTAGTTGAGGCGCGTATAATCCGCGCGCTCGTCCTGAGACAGTGCGGTGCGCAAAGCCTCGTGCAAGCTTTCGAGCTCGCTGATGTCGGCGTCGGTCGCGCGCTCCGCCACGCACAGGCCGATGAGGCGCTCGAGCGCGCCTTTCACTTCGAACAGCGGGCCGACCAATCCCGGATTGACGGGCGCGACGATGGCGCCGCGATTTGGCCGGAGCGTCACGAACCCTTCGGCGGCGAGCACTTTCAGAGCCTCGCGCAGCGGCGTGCGCGAAACGCCCAGGCGCCGGCACAGCTCCGCTTCGGGAATACGGCTGCCGCTCGGCAGTTCGCCGTCGAGCAGAATTGTCCGCAATTGCACGACGACGGCCTCATGCAGGGTGGGGGGCTCCGAATCGCCGGCGGTGGGGGCGGGGGGATCGGTGGCGTCGTCCAGCATCTCCACCTCGGACATCAGATCATCCCTCCAGGACGTCCAGTGTATGCGACGCATCCCGCGAGAACATGCGGCCGTACTCCTTGAGCGCATGCATCGGCACGCCGGTTTCCCTCAAACATCCCCACAGCGTGAAGGCGACGGAATCCAGCACCGGGATGCCGAGCCGGGCCTCCAGCTTCGCCGCGATGAGCGGTCCGCGCATATTGGTGCACACGATGGCGATCGCATCCGGCTTTGCTTCCGCCACCTCTTCGCACATCCGCTCGATAGCGCCTTCCGAGACTTCCGAGAACGAGAAATTGTCCGAAAGGCCGCTATGGCGCTCGGCCACGGTCGCGATCCCGGCCGCCGCATAGTTTCCGATGATTCTTGCCTGTACGTCGTCGGTGTAGGGCGTGACGAGGCCGAGACGCGATACCTGCAACTCGCGCAGCAGGTGGTTGAGGCTGAGAATAGCGCTCGTCGCGCGAATGCCGGTGCGGGCCCGGATCTCGGCGCACAGGCGTTCGTCGGTCTCAAAGCCCAGCCAGCTTGCGGACGTGCCGTTCCAGGCGATGACGTCCGGCTTCGCATCGGCCAGGAGATCGGCCGCGTCCAGGATCGGATCCAGCGCGAACTGGCCGTTCGACGAAGCATCGAGTGCGATCTTCGTCACGCGGAACCGCCCAAAATGCACGCTCACCTCCGGGAATAGGGGCATGGCCATCGCGGATGTGTAGGGTTCGAGCACCGTATTTGACGATGGCGTCAGCATCCCGATCAGCGTGCGCCTTGCGCCTAAATCCCTATTTTGCATTCAAAACATCCGCTTCATCGAATGTGAGCACGCATTCGGGCGCGCCCTTCAGGTCTCAATATATGCTGCATGAAAAGGCCCAAATGCAACTGCCTAGAGGACGGTGTGGGTCACCCAGAGGCCGCTAATTCCTCTCGTAAAAATGCCTCAACGCCAGGCGCTCTGCCCACTTGCTGGGCAGCCTTCCTCTGTCAAAAAAATTCATGGATGCCCAAAGATTGTGGTTCCTGCCGGGCGAATTGTTTGCAAAACTTCGGCTCAGAATGAATGCAAAATGGGGTGTCAAGGCCATGAAGAGGATGATCTCGCTCTTGCTCGTCGCCGCAGGCGTGCTTGCCGTGGCAAGCACCGCAATGGCCCAGACGCCGCTGCGCGTTGCCGGCAACTTTTCGCAGAACACCAAGCAGGTCGACGTCGAGCGCGCCTTTTTCGGCAAGCCTGGCCAAGACCTCCGGGGTCGATCTGGCGGCGAACTACAATCCGATGGACGTGGTTGGCGTGAAGGCGCCGGACGCGCTGCGCATGCTGCGCGGCGGCGCGTTCGACGTCATGTCGGTGCAGATCGGCATGGCTTCACGCGACGATCCGTTCTTCGAGGGTGTCGACCTCATCGGCGTCGCCACCGATATGACTTCGCTGCGCGAGGTCGTGAACGCCTATCGGGATGCGTTCGACGAGCGTCTGCAGACGAAGTTCAACGCCAAGGTGCTCACCCTGTGGCCGTTCGGCCCGCAGGTCTTCTACTGCAATCATCCGGTCGCGACGCTCAACGACCTGAAGGGCCTGAAGGTCCGCTCCTTCACGCCGTCGATGTCGGCGATGCTCGAACACTTCGGCGCAACGCCCGTCACCCTCCAGTTCTCGGAAGTGTATCCGGCGCTGCAGCGCGGCGTCGCCTCGTGCGGCGTGACCTCGCCGACCTCGGGCAATACGGGCAACTGGCCGGAAGTCACGACCCATCTTCTGCCGCTGTCGGTCTCCGGCTCCGTGCAGGGCCACTTCATCAATCTCGACACCTGGAAGAAGTTCTCCAAGGAACAGCAGGACGCGCTGATGAAGCAGTTCAAGGCACTGGAGGATCAGTTCTGGGATATCGCGATCAGCGCCAACGAGGACGCGGTCGCCTGCAACACCGGACAGGAATCCTGCAAGAGCCACAAGAAATTCTCGATGAAGCTCGTCGAGATCACCGACGCCGATCGCGAGAAGATCAAGGAGGTGGCCAAGAGCACCGTGCTGCCGATCTGGAAGAAAACCTGCAACGCCGTCGATCCGCAGTGCACGCAGACCTGGAACAAGACGGCCGGCGCGGCTGCCGGCCTCACCATTGACTGACAGGCAAGGCCGCCCCGAGGGGGCGGCCTCACCCTTGAAAGGGAGTACGCCATGACGACCGACAATCCTGTCGCCCGGGTATTGATGCCCGTTGCACGGTTTCTGGCGCTGGTTGCCGGCTACGGCCTGCTGGGTCTTGCGCTCCTCGTGACCGTCGAAATTCTGCTGCGCCGCTTCATGAATTTCTCGCTTCAAGGCGGTGACGAATTCGGCGGATATGTACTCGCCATCCTGGCCGCATTCGGCTTTTCCCTTGCCCTGCTCGAACGCGCGCACACCCGCGTCGAAATCTTCATCGAGCGCGTGTCGGCGCGCCCGCAGGCCCTGCTGAATACCGTATCTGCCTGGTGCATCGCCCTGATGGCGACCTTCATGGCCTGGCGCGCCGGAGGCGCTTTGCTGGAGAGCATCGAGTTCGGATCGCTCTCGGGTACGCCGTTGATGATCCCGCTCTGGCAGCCGCAATCCCTGTGGGTGGTAGGGCTGTCGTTCTTCGGGGTCACCGCTCTCGCGATTGCCGTTCACTGCACGATTTTGCTGGTGCGCGACTATCGCGAGATCAACCGGCTGTACGGGACGAAAAGCCTCGAAGAGATCATCGAGGAAGAAACCGTGTCCGCTTTTGAGGCGCAGGAGGCCACCGCGCGATGATTGGCGTTTTCGAAGCGAGCGTCGGCTTCCTCCTCATGTTGGGGCTGATGTTGATCGGCCTTCCTGTTGCGGTCTCTCTCTTTTTGACCGCGTTCATCGGCGCCTGGGCCTATCTTGGATTGCCGACCCTGCTCAATTTCGGCAACCAGATGTGGAGCGGGCAAAACGACTTTATCCTGACGTCCATCCCACTGTTCGTCTTCCTCGGCGAGCTTCTGGTGCGCTCGGGCGTCGCCGACGGCCTCTACCGCTGTCTGTCGGACTGGATGCGGCGCCTCCCCGGCGGGCTTTTGCATACGAATATCGCGGCGAGCAGCCTTTTCGCCGCCGTTTCCGGATCGTCCGTCGCCACAGCCGCTACCATCGGCACGGTCGCCCTGCCGATGCTGAAGGAGCGTCATTACAACGAGAGCATGACGACAGGCTCCATCGCGGCAGGCGCGACGCTCGGAATTCTCATTCCGCCGTCGATCAATATGATCATCTACGGCTCGATGACGAACACCTCGATCGGCCAGCTGTTTGCCGCGGGCATCGTTCCGGGCATCCTGCTGACCTTCGTCTTCATGGCGTTCATCGTGGTCGCGTGCTTTTTCAAGCCGAGCCTCGCCGGACCGACGCTTCCTTCGCGCCCCTGGGCGGAGAAGATGCAAAGCCTGCTCGATATCCTGCCTCCCTTTGCCATCTTCGTCGTCGTGATGGGGACGATCTATCTCGGCTGGGCGACCCCGACCGAATCCGCTGCCGTCGGCGTGGTGTGTTCGCTTCTGGTCGCGATCGCAAAGCGCCGCTTCTCGATGACGATGCTGCATGAATCCATGCTCTCAACCGTGCGCATCTCCGCGATGATCCTTCTCATCATGGTGGCCGCGCATTTCCTAAACTTCGTTATCGGCGTGCTCGGCATCCCGCAGGCGCTCACTCAGCTCGTGGCGCAGCTCGGCGCGGGACCGTTCGAGATCATTCTCCTGCTGATCGTCTTCTACCTGATCCTCGGCTGCTTCATGGAAACGCTGTCGATGATGATCGCGACCCTGCCGGTCGTCTTTCCGCTAGTCGTGCATCTCGGAATCGACCCGGTCTGGTTCGGTATCTTCCTCGTCGTCATGATGGAGATCGGCCTCATCACGCCGCCGATCGGCATGAACCTCTATGTGGTGCAGGGCGTTCGCGGGCAGGGCTCGATCATGGACGTGATCTCCGGATCGATACCTTTCGTGATCCTGATGCTGCTCTTTGTCGGCCTCCTGATCGCGTGGCCCGGGATGGCCCTGTGGCTGCCGCAGCTGTTGTTCTGAGATGAGGCTTTTCGAGGCGGCTCACGTTGTCGCGGGTGCCGAGCCGGCGGCACTCGCCGGCGGCGCGGTAGCCGTTGAGGCGGACCGCGTCCGGATGGTCGGCGCGGCCGACGAACTGCGTCGCGCCTTTCCGGATGCGGAGCGGCTCGCTCTTGGCGATGCCGTTCTGATGCCGGGGTTCGTCAATGCGCATCAGCATGGGCGGGGGCTGAGCCAGATCCAGCTCGGCTATCGCGACGATGCTCTCGAACCGTGGATTGCGGCGAGGCAGGGGCGTGGTGCGCCGGATACGTACAGTCTGACCCGGCTCGCGGCGCTGGAAATGCTTGCCAATGGCGTTACTTCCACGCTGCACGCGAACTACAGCTATGGCTCCGGCGACTACGAGAGCGAGCTGCGCGGCTCGATCCGCGCTTATGAAGAGGCGGGGCTGCGTGCCACGGTCTGCGTCGGTTTCGCCGATCGTGGACGCCTGGTCTATCCCCCCGAAGATCCGGCGGATGTTTCTGGCCCGGCTCAGTCCGGAGGCGAACCAGCACTTCGCGGCATCATCGAAACCGGCCTATCTGCCGTCGGTCGAAGCGACCATGGACCTGATGGCGCGTCTTCTGAAGGAATACGACGGCCATCCGACCATTTCCTTCGCTTACGGGCCCGCCGGTCCGCAATGGGTCAGCGATGACGCATGGCGTGCGCTTTCCGCTGACGCCGCCGCGAAAGGGCTCGGCCTTCACTTCCATCTGCTCGAAATCGCCGGCACAGCTTGCGAGCGCGCGGCGCCTCTACCCCGGTGGTGTGTTGGCTCACCTCCAAGGGCTAGGGGTCTTCGCCGCCAAAGCGAGTTGCGCGCATTTTGTCCATGCGTCGTCCGCCGAGATCGCCGATGCGGCGCGTCTCGGTCTCGTCGTCGTGACGAATCCCGGATCGAACATGCGCCTTTTCAACGGAGTGCCGCCCCTGGCCGCCCTGCACAGGCAGGGCGTTACGCTCGCACTCGGCACCGACAATTGCGCGCTCACGGACGATGAAGACTATCTGCGGGAACTGCGCCTCGGCGCGCTTCTGACGAGGGCGCCCGGCACCGACGGCCGGAACCCGGATGCGCCGGCGCTTCTCGAAACGGCAACTGTTTCGGGCGCGAAGGCGGCTTTCCTTGACGATGTCGGCGAGCTGCGGCCCGGAGCCCGGGCCGATTTCGTCGCCATCGGTCTGGAACGCATCCGAGGCGCCTTCCTCGATCCCGATATGGACCTCGTCGAGGCGGTGCTGGCACGCGGCAGCGGGCGCGATGTCGTACTGACGGTGGTTGCCGGCCGTGTGCTCTATCGGCACGGAACCTTCCCATCCGCCGACCTCGCCAAAGCCCGCGAAGAGGCGGCAGCCACCGCCCGCGCGGCACGTTCGGCCGGGGCGCAGGCAGAGAGGGCGGCATCCGAACTTCGCTCGGCGCTGCGCGCTCACTATTCCGGCATCTCGTGACGGCCAGATTTCCCCCGAAAACGGAACCCGCACAATGACACAGCGTCTCGCCAACAGGACCGCGATCATCACCGGAGGCTCGTCGGGCATCGGGCGTGCGATTGCGCGCAAGTTCAGTGCGCAGGGTGCAAATGTCGTCGTCGCGGACATCACGGAAGAGGCGATCGAAGGCGGTTTGCCGGTTTGCAACGTCATCGCGGAGGAGGGCGGAATAGCGGTCTTCATCAAGACCGACGTATCGCAAGCTGCAGACGTCGACAGCCTGGTCGCCGAGACTACAGACCGTTTCGGCCGGCTCGACATCCTGGTGAACAATGCCGTGTTGCGGGCAGGCAAGCCCCTCCTGGATACCGAGGAAGGCGATTGGGATCGGGTGATGGATGTGAGCCTGAAGGGCGCATATCTCTGCGCCCGCGCCGCCGTCCGTCAGATGCTCGGCCAAGATATTGTGAACGAGGCACGCGGACGCCTCATCAATATCTCATCTCAGCACGGTCATATCAGCGCGCCCGAAGACTTCGCCTATGGCGTCAGCAAGGCGGGGATTGCCTATATGACAAGGCAGATCGCGGCCGATTATGCCAAGCATCACATCATCTGCAACGCTGTGGCCCCAGGTAAAATCCTGACCGGCAAAGGCGGACGCGCCGTCGAACCCAAATGGATCGACTATTCCAACGCGCGCACACCTTGGCCGCGCCTCGGCACACCTGAGGACGTCGCCAACGCGACTTTGTTCCTGGCGAGTGACGAGGCTACTTTTCTCACTGGCCACAACCTGTTTGTCGATGGCGGCTGGATGGCAGCCTGAGTAGTTGCGGCAAGATCGCCGTTATCAGTGACGGCGGTCTACTGGCCAGTCCTCGCCCATGAGTATCGCTCCGGACGACGGCTTTGCATGCTGCAACGCTTCAATAAGCGGCTTCAAGGTTTCGGCCGCAACGCGCCGGGCGGCTCGAACGGCAGCCGTATCGGGCTGGCCTACGACACCCTGCTCATCGACGAGGTCGGCCAAGTCTTGCAGCGCCCTGCGCGTTCGCGACAGCGCTTCATAGATGGCGTCGTCCTGTTCGATCAACGTCGCAATGTGCGTCGTGATGCGATGGGCCGCACGGTGCCGAGACTTTGCGTCCAGCGGCCCTGTCGAACGAACGGCGCGCTCAAGCATCTCGACTAGCGGACGGATGGGTTCCGGCAACTGCATCGAACGGTCTCAATCCGAGGGGAAAATGAAACCGCTCCGGTGCGGTATTGGTTCCCGGAAGACGGAGGAGAACTCGGCGTGGTTTGTCGGGCAGTGCCATGACAACAGCGACGCACGTCAGCGCGATCGGGAACAGCGGGAGCAATGGGACTAGAACGATGCGCTCTAGGGCTTCGCCGCTTACAACGGCTGGGCGTTCGCCGAGGCTGGCTGAAGGGCAGCGGCGATTAGGGCCTGAAGCCGAAGTAGCTTGGGCCGATCAAGCTGAAGGCCAAGCTCCGGCTCGTTCTGAACCTGAAAGCGGATAACGTAGCCGGGGTCGCCGGACAGAATTTCGAGGCCGATTTCGCGGACTTCGTAGAGGTTCGTAGGCATGGCGTTCTCCTGACGAGGATTGGTGGTCGCGGTACCCCGCGCCGAAGCGCTGCCGCGCGACCTGGTAGAGTGCCTCAACCTGCAAATGGCGTCCTGAATGACAGGCATAAGTGTCAGGGGTGCTTTGCGGAGTCGAATGTCGATTTCAGATGGGAGGCGCTGATGACGACCGCTTCGGGGTGGGCGCGGCATTCGTCCATCGCGAATTTCAGCGCGGCGCGCTGTGAGACGAACAGGCCCTCGATGAGGCCGCTCGTTTCCTGAACGAGCCATCGACCCGCTTCGTTCGGGCCGACGAGAAAGACGGTCGTAAGCTTCGTCGGACTTAAAGGTTGCGGACGCATTGGTTCACCAACGGGCGACATGCCCGAGGCGCAGAATCTAGGCTCAGTGGCATCAAGCCGCGATTGGCGGCCGAGCCGTCCGGCATAAACAAATCATAGGGGAAAGCGGCAGGACGGTCCGGCTGGGATCTCGGTCGAACGTCCGTTTTATTGGCGATCGGGCATCGGCTGGTGAGGCATGAAATAAAATGCCGACGTGCCGGAATCGGCACGTCGGCCATAGCTGCGAAGGCCAGCGTCTCTGCGGCGCCGGCTCCGGATCCGATCAGTAGCCGGCTTCAATGTAGGCGGCATCGACGAAGCTGCGGTCGACCAATTTGTCATAGTTCACCGAGCCTTTGAGCTGGCCGGCTTCCGCCATGAACGCCTCTTCCTCCTTGAAGCCCTTGATCGCGTCCTCGGTGATCTTGGGATCCTGGTTGAAGACGCCGCCGCTGTAGTTCGCGCGCACCGACTTCTCGGACGCCTTTGTTGCGTCGACGAAGATCTTGATCGTCTGGTCGTAATTGGTGTCGGCCCACTTCGAGAGTTTGACGTCGGTTTTCAGGACGCGCTTCACGATGTCCGGGTACTTCGCCGCGAAGTCGCCATTCACTGAGATAGCGTAGGGGGCTGCCCAGTCCGGGTGATCGTTGCCGTCGACGAGGACGCGTGCCTCGCCGGTCTCGACCAAGCGGGACGCGGTGTTGTCGCTCTCGACCAGGGCATCGATGTCGCCGCGTACCAGAGCGGGCCCGGACGCTTCGAAGTTGAGGTTGAGGCTCTCGATGTCCTTGGTGGTCAGTCCGGCGCTCTTCAGCGCCTTGGCTAGCACCGAATGGCGAACGGTGCCGGCGAGATATGCGACCTTCTTGCCCTTGAGGTCGGCGATCGTCTTGATCGGCGAATCCTTGCGAACGACGATCGTCTGGCCGCTCGATTTGACGTAGCTCGACAGGCCGACGAGCTTCACATTGGCACCCGATGCAGCGACGCGAAGCGCCGGATTGCTGCCGGTATAGGTGAAGTCGATGCCGCCGGTCGCGAGCGCGGTGGTGGCCTCCGAACCGCCTCCAGTGAAGGCGACCAGTTCGACCTCGATGCCGTCGGCCGCGAATTCCTTTTCCAGCCAGCCATTCTGCTGCGCCAGGATGAACTTCAGATGGCCGGGCGCGGTGCTGCCGATGCGAATGACCGTTGGCTTGTCAGCGGCATGGGCCGCGGACATCGACGAGAGCGCGCTGAGCGCCAAGGCAGCCCCCAGAGCCGCCCTTCTGGTGATGAGCATGATGATTTGTCCTTCTCGTTTGGATGATCAGAAAGTCGAGGCCTCGAGCGGGCCCTTCCAGGCGGTCGCGCGCTTTTCCATCCAAACCAGCACGTAGTTCAGGATGACGCCGATGACGGTGAGGGTGAGGATGCCGGCGTACATGTCGGCCACCTGCATCATCAGCTGCGAGTGCTGGATCAGGTAACCGACGCCCGATTTGGCGGCGAGCATCTCGGCGCCGATGACGGCGAAGACGGAGGACTTGATCGCGAGCCGCGCGCCGGAGACGATCGAGGGGATGCTCGCGGGCAGGATGACCTTCCGGAACATGTCGAAGTCCGACGTTCCCATCGACTTCGCCGCCTTGATGAGCAGCGGGTCGACCGATTTGACGCCCGCGATCGTGTTGATGAGCAGGAAGAACACCGACGAGTAGAACGTGATCGCGATCTTCGATTCCTCGCCGATGCCGAACAGCATGATGAAGACCGGCAGGAGTGCGAACTGCGAGGTATTGCGCAGCGTCTGCACGAACAGGTCCGACAGCTTTTCCAACAGAACGTAGCGACCCATCAGGAAGCCGAGCGGTATGGCGACGACGACGGCGAGACCGAAGCCGATCAGCGCGCGCAGGCTGATCGAGATGTGCTCGGAGAGCTCGCCGCTTACCGCGAGGTTGCGCAGTGCGACGAGAACCTCGCTGAACGGCGGGAAGAAGATCGGATTGAGCCAGCCCAGCCGCGGGGCGACCTCCCAGGTGAGCAGGAACAGCCGAGCGTGGCCTTCAGGTCGTCGCGATCAACGCCAACGACCACGAGGAGCATCCCGAAGAGACGCTCGCCCGTGTCGGCGAGGAGGCAGCCTCCGCGGGTTACGTCTTTCCGTATCTGAAAGACGCCTTGCAGGACGCGTTCTACAGATGGCGACCTACCTCTGGCGCCGCCCTCGATCGAGTTCACCGACGAGGTTGATCAGCCGCGCGTTCTCGCCTGAGGACCTGCGCTGGGAGTGTTCGCCTGCGCCGGTTGAGATTCGCCGCCGCCGGATATCGGCCCAATGACACCACGCAGGATATCTATCGGGATCGGGAAGACGATGGTCGAGCTTTTGTCGCCCGCAATATCGTAGAGGGTCGAGAGATAGCGAAGCTGCATTGCCTCCGGAAGCGCGGAGAGTGCCGTCGCAGCCTGGACCAGGCGCTCCGCCGCCTGGTGTTCGCCTTCAGCATTGATGACCCTGGCGCGTCGGTTGCGCTCGGCCTCGGCCTGGCGGGCAATGGCGCGCACCATGCTCTCGTTGATGTCCACATGCTTGATCTCGACATTGGCGACCTTGATCCCCCAGGCGTCGGTCTGGCTGTCGAGAATCTCCTGCAGGTCGCGGTTGAGTTTGTCTCGTTCCGCCAGCATCTCGTCCAGTTCGTGCTTTCCGAGCACCGAGCGCAGCGTCGTCTGTGCTAGCTGGCTGGTCGCCGCCATGAAATTCTCGACCTGGATCACCGCCTTGTCCGGGTCGACAACGCGAAAGTAGAGAACCGCATTGACCTTCACCGAGACGTTGTCGCGAGAGATCACGTCCTGGCTCGGCACGTCGAGGACGACCGTGCGCAGGTCGATGCGGACCATCTGCTGCACGAACGGGACCAGAACGAAGAGACCCGGGCCCTTGACGCCCGAGAAGCGACCGAGCGTGAACACCACGCCGCGCTGATATTCCCGGAGAATCCGGACCGCCGAAAGCAGGACGCCGACCACAAGGGCAGCGATAACGACATAGGGAATGAGGTTCAGCGGCATGTCTGGTTTCCTCCCTGGGAGTTGGCTATCCCTCCGGTTCGACCGTGAGCGTGAGGCCGTCACGGCTGATCACCCGCACGCGCTGGCCAGGCTTAAGCAACCCGGCGGAACGGGCCCGCCAGTTCTCGCTATGGACATGGACCTCGCCATCTGTGCCCGACCAGGTCAGGACCTCGCCGACAGAACCGATCATGGCGGCCTCCCCACTCACCACGGTTTGCCGGTGCGCCCGGATCGCGACCGCCAATATGACTGCGAGCAGCGTCGCGCTCGCAGCGCTTGCCGTGAGCACGACCGGCAGGGACAACTCGAATCCCGGCACTTTTTCGAACATGAAGAGCGAGCCCAGCGCGAACGCGATCACGCCGCCTATTCCGAGCGATCCGAACGATGGCGCAAACGCTTCGGCCACCATCAGCGCAATGCCGATGAGCAGCAGGCCGACACCGGCATAGTTGAGCGGGAGGAGGTTGAGCGCGAACAGCCCCACGGTGAGCGCGATCGCGCCGATGACACCGGGCGCGACCATGCCGGGGCTGAAGAACTCGAAGATGATGCCGTAAATCCCAATCAGCAGCAGGATGTAGGCGATGTTCGGATCGCTGATCACGCCGAGCAGGCGAACCCGCCAGTCGGGCTGCATGGAGACGGTGCCGAGTCCCTTGGTATCCAGCGTGACGGTTCCGCCGCCGAGCCGGACGGAGCGGCCGTCGGCCTGGGCCAGCAGATCCGGAAGATCCGTTGCGACAATCTCGATGACGCGCTGTTCGAGCGCGGCGCTCGCCGACAGGCTCGCCGCCTCGCGCACCGCCTGCTCCGCCCAGTCGGCATTGCGGCCATGTAGCTCGGCAAGGCTGCGGATGTAGGCCACCGCGTCGTTGACGGCCTTCTTCATGGAGGCGTCCGTGGGCGATGGTGCGCCCTTCTCGCTTTCCTTGCCGTCCTTGTCGGGGCTGTCGCCGAAGGGCGAGCCGCCGCCGAGCTGCACGGGCGTTGCGGCACCGACATTGGTGCCGGGCGCCATGGCCGCGAGCGAGCTTGCGTAGAGGATATAGGTCCCGGCGCTCGCCGCACGCGCACCGCTCGGCGCGACATAGGTGATGACCGGCACGGGAGAGGCGAGGATGTCGCGGATGATGTCGTGCATCGAGCTGGCGAGCCCGCCCGGAGTGTCCATCCGCAGGACAATCAGGGCGGCCTTGCGCTCCGCCGCCACTTCGGACGCCTGACGGAGGTATTCACTCACTGCCGGCCCGATCGCGCCTTGAATCTCAAGCACCAAGGCGAAGCGGGAGGAATCTGCCGGCGGTTGCGCACGGCTCGGCACGAGCAAAACCAGAAAGATCAGACAAACCGTCAAGACGAAGATCGCGACGTGGCGCTTTGTTAACGCCGCGACCGTTGGGCCCGGGGACCTTCGGGCGCTGGTCTCTGATTTATGGTTTTGCACGTCTCAGCTTCTGGTCTTGCCGTTCAAGTCCTCCTTCAAACAGGTACCACGAAACGAGCCAAACCTGAAAATAAAGTCGTTGGAATTCAGAAGCTTAAGGAAGAAATAGTCAAAAAGGATTGCGGGTGAAGGAAGGAAAGAGTGTGGTCATCTCTAAGGCCTTGATTTTAAAGTACGATTACCAAGGTCGCGGGCACTAGTAATGTGATTTCAGAGAGCCTGCCTGGGCTCGACCAGTCTGCCCTGGCCCGCGAACTCTACCGACCAGAAAAATTCGGAGAGCTGGGGGTTGTACTTCTGTATCGATCATAACACATATCCGCTACGGACGACGTAACCAAGCTTCGCCACCCGAGGAGAAGCAACCGCGGGCCGTTAGCGGGCCGCATATCGGATGGATGTTATGAAAATCATTACCGGTGCTTTGATCGCAGTTGGCGCACTCGCCTTTAGTGCAGATGCCGCGCTTGCCGCTTCCGGCAAGGCGAACCAGAAGATTCGGCAGGAAATCTACAATCAGCCGAAGTCCGGACCCGTGATGTCGGATGCGCTCTTCGGAAAGCTGCGCGGGGCCGACCGACCGGCGCCTGCGACGCAGTCGAAGGCAGCGACGTTCAAGAAAGCGCCGAAGACCGGCAACTGATCGAATTCATCGGCCGCCCTCCGGGGCGGCCGAGCCTTTTCTGGCCGCTGTCGACGATCCGCATTAATGTCGGGTCATGAGCGGCGAACATCACCATCACGATCGCTGGAAGCACGATGGCGTTCGCGTCATCAAGGGCGATCAGCTCGATCCGAATACGGCCCAGACGCCAGGAATGTTCCGGCAGGCGGCGATCAATCACGCCCGTGTCGGCGCGCAGAAGATCTGGGCCGGCACGGTCACGATTGAGCCGAACGCCAAGACCGGCGTTCATCATCACGGCGAACTTGAAAGCGTGATCTTCGTCATCCGCGGCAAGGCGCGGATGCGCTGGGGCGACCGCCTGGAATATGTGGCGGAAGCGGGGGCGGGCGATTTCATTTTCGTCCCGCCCTTCGTGCCGCATCAAGAGATCAATGCCGACCCAGCTGAGCCGTTGGAATGCGTGCTCGTGCGTTCAGACAACGAGGCGGTGGTGGTCAACATCACCGACGTCGACCCGGTCGAGAAACCGGAAGAGGTCTACTGGGTCGATCCGATCCATAAGAGACCATGACCGTTCAGTCGTAATCCGGCCATTTGGCGCTGTCGTCGAAATCGCGGTCAGCGGCCCAATGATCCTCGCTGCCGCGAGTGATGGTCGAGAATTGCGTCATGCGGCTGGAGCCCTGCAGGCTGTCGACCGGTGGCGGCGCGGAAGTGGCGGCGCGGCCCTCTTCGGCGGACGCAGACTGCAGCGGCGCGTTTAAGCCGACGAAGCCGAGGAAGATCAGGGCAACGAAGGCGAACAGCATGAGGTCGGCCGCGAAAATGGCCCGCAGGCTGAAACCCGGCATGGATCTGCTCGGGAGGTAGGAAAGATCGTCCTTCTTGCAGGAGGTGGAAACGATGTCTTGGCAGTTGCCGGAATCGGATTTCACTCTGAGATACTCTTTGAACTGTGGTCTGCGACTGACGCCGAAAAGCGCACCGAATGATTCGCGGCGGTTCCAGCGTGACGCAGATATAGGGGCTCGCCACCGAATTGTAATGACTACTATAAAATAGTATTATTTGCAGACCGGCGGCCGACCGATCATGTTGGCGCCATTCCGGAATTCCCGCTTTCCGCGCCTTTCGTGCGCGGCTCATCCCGCCTCAGGACTGAAATGCTCGAATATCGTCGTTTGGGACGCACCGATCTCATGGTGTCGTCGATCATGCTTGGCACCATGACCTGGGGTCAGCAGAACACCGAGGCCGAAGGCCACGAACAACTCGATTACGCCACCGCACACGGTATCAATTTCATCGATACGGCGGAGCTCTACGCCATTCCGCCGCGCGCGGAGACGGCGGGTTCCACCGAGCGCATCATCGGCACATGGCTGAAAGCGCGCGGCGGCCGCGACAAGGTCATCGTCGCCACCAAGGTCACGGGACGCAGCGGCATGACCTGGCTGCGCGGCGGCGAGAACACCAAGCTCGACCGCGCCAACGTCACGGCCGGGATCGAGGGATCACTGACGCGGCTGCAGACCGATTATGTCGACCTCTATCAGATCCACTGGCCGGACCGCGCGGTCCCGTTGTTCCTCGATGCGGACAATGTGTTCCGTGCGCCGCCGCCCTTGCCGGACGAAGTGCCGATCGAGGAGACGCTCGGCGTGTTGGACGACCTGGTGAAGGCCGGCAAGATCCGCCATGTCGGCCTGTCGAACGAGACGGCGTGGGGGACCTCGCGCTTCCTCCAGGCGTCCGAGCTCGGCCGCGGACCGCGCGTGATGAGTGTGCAGAACGCCTACAATCTCGTGAACCGGCAGTACGAATCCGCACTCGCCGAGTTTGCCGGTCGTGAAGAGGTCGGCCTGCTGGCCTATTCGCCGCTCGCTCAGGGCTATCTGACCGGCAAATACCAGGGCGGAGCCCGTCCGCCGGGCGCCCGGACTACGTTGTTCGATCGCGGCCAACGCTATGAGCGCCCGCGCGTGGCGGAGGCGATCGACGAATATCTGAGGATCGCGAAGGATTTCGGCCTGGATCCCGCACAGATGGCGCTGGCCTTCGTGACATCGCGCAGCTTCGTGACGTCGAACATCATCGGGGCGACGACGATGGCGCAGCTGAAGACCGATATCGGCTCGCTCGACGTGACGATCACGCCGGAGATAGAGAAACGGATCGACGCCGTGCATCGCGTCTATATGAACCCGGCTCCGTGAGGTTCAGCGCCAGCGGGCTTTCAACGCAATCAGCGCGAGGTAGAGCGAGGCGCCGATGGCATTGGCACCGATGATGATCGGGTCCGACTTCAGCACGCCGTAGAACACCCAGGCGGAAAGCCCGCAGGCTTGGATGACGAGCATGCGCCAGCTGAGGTCGCCGCTGGACCTCGTACGCCAGGCCTTCAAGACCTGGGGTACGGCGGCCGATGTCGTGACGAAGGCCGCGACGAGGCCGACGATGGATGCGAGCGATCCGTCCATAAGCGCCGAACTGCGCCGGTACGAATAGCGTTCCAGCGCCCGCCGGTGCTGACCGTCCGCGACTAGCCGCTTTGCGGCTTCAGCGATCCGTCGCGCTGGCGCAACGTCATAAAGGTGTCGAACGTGTATTCGGCGACCTGCTGCCAGGGATAGCTCTGGGCGCGGAACTCGACCATCGAGTCATAGATCTTCTTGAACGGCGCGTTCGTCGCGTTGATACCTCTGTAGACTTCCTGCGTCGCCGCGAATGAGGCGTTCATCACGTCCTGCGGGAACGGACGGAGTTGGGCGCCCGAGGCGAGGAGCCGGTTCAGCGCGGCCGGGTTCTTGTAGTCGTACTTTGCCAGCATTTCGATCGTCGCGGCCTTGGCGGCAGTCTTGAGGATGCACTGATAGTTCTTCGGCAGCGAGTTCCACTGCTCGTTGTTGATGAAGAAGTTCAGCGCGAGGTTACCCTCCGACCTTCACGAAGCCGAGCTTCTCGTCGTCATAGGGGCCGATCCATTCGGCGGCGTCGATCGCGCCGCGCCCCAGAGCCGGGTAGATGCCGGCGACCTGCTGCGGCACGACGCCGAGTTTGCCCAGAACCTGTCCCGCGAGACCGGCGATCCGCATCCTGATGCCATCCAGGTCGGACACCGCCCGAATCTCCTTGCGGAACCAGCCGCCCATCTGGGTGCCGGTACTGCCGCCCTGGAGGTAGTGCAGGCCCCGGGGATTGAAATATTCGTTCAAGAGGTCGCACCCGCCGCCGCAGCGTAGCCAAGCTTGCATGCCACGTGCGTTCAAGCCGAACGGAACCGTCGCGCCGAGCGCCCAGGTCGGGTCCTTGTCGACATAGTAGTAGGCGGCGGTGTGGCATATCTGGACCGTGCCGTTCATCACCGCATCGGCGGCCTCGAGGGTCGGGAGCGATCTCGCCCGCGGCGGACACCTGGATGTCGAAATTGCCATCCGTCGCCTCGCGGACGAAGGTCGCCAGATCTGTCGCGCCGCCATAGATCGTGTCGAGCGATTTTGGGAACGAGGAGGTGCAGCGCCACTGAATTTTCGGCGCCGATTGCGCGATCGCCGGAGCTGCGAGTGCCGCAGTCCCGAGCACTCCTGTCGCTCCGGACCGAATGAGATTCCGACGACTGATCATTGCCACCCTGATATTTTTTAGGCGCGCCCCGCAGCACGAACGACGCGGTGCTGCTGCGCGTGATCAGGATACAATTTTGAGTCTTACTAAGTGACAATGCTAATTTCGATCAAATGGCTCGGGACGTAAGTTCACGGGCATCCCGCCCTGGAGTTCGATCATTCTCCACATCCTGCCCCATCGCGCTCCCTGGGGTGCCTGCCTCGATTGCGGTGTGCGGACGCGTGCGGTCTGCGCGGCTCTGAGCGATGACGAAGTCGGGGCGCTCGAGAGCATCATGACCTCGGCGTCTGTCGAGGCGAACCAGATCCTGGTCGACGAGGGCGAGCCGCGCCGGCGGGTCTATACGCTGACCTCGGGTATGCTGCGGCTGTCGATCGCGCTGCCGGACGGGCGCCGGCAGATCACGGGCTTCCTCGTGCCGGGCGACTATCTCGGCCTCGCCGACGAAGGCGAGTACTCACAGACGGCGGAAGCGGTAGTCGCGTCGAAGCTCTGCGCATTTCCCGTGCGCGAGATGGAAGGTCTGCAAGACCGGTTTCCGCGCCTGAAAGATCGCCTCCACCAGATGACCAGGCTCGCTCTTCGGCGGGCGCGCGACAGCCAGATGGTACTGGGGCGTCTCACGCCTATCGAAAAGCTCGCGAGCTTTCTCGTGATGTTCTCGGCCCCTGCCGTCGAAAACAAGCTGCCGGACAATCCACTGCTTCTGCCGATGAGCCGCACCGACATCGCAGACTATCTCGGCCTGACGATCGAGACCGTGAGCCGGAACTTCACCAAGCTGAAGGCGCAGGGCGTGATCCGACTGCCGGAGCCTCAGATCGTCGAGATCGCGGACAGGACGGCGCTCGAAGAGATCAGCGGGATTGTTCTGCACGCCTGAGACACGTTGATTGCAATCAATGCGGGGCCGCTGTGACGGGCGCTCTCTCTCCACGCAACAGGAGAAAGAGCCATGCCCCTCGAAACCACCATCGTTCTTAGCGCGGTTCTCGGCGTTTTCGGATTTTTCGCCTTCGTGCTGGAATTCGCATGCCAGCAATCGGCGCAGGCGCGGGCGGAAAAGGCCGCCCGGCGCAGCTCGCTCCAGCCTGCCGAATGATCAGGCGAGGGACGGGTTGTCGAGCTCGTCCTGGGATTTCGGCCTTATGTCCATGGACTGGCCGTGCCAGAGAATTTCCCCCGCGAGCCAGCCGCGCAGCCAGACCGCGGGGATCATGAAATCCCTGACCAGCATTGCGAAGGGCTGAAGCGGCGAGGTGTGCCAGCCCTTGCGGGCCGCGAGCACCATTTCTGGAGCATAGTTCACCACCATCACCGCAACCGCCGCGGCCGTCACGCTCACCCCGGCGCTTGCCGCGGCGATCATCGCCGAGAGGATGGCGACGCTCGAGCCGATGAAGATTTCCGGTACGTACAGCGCCGGGAAGGTGACGCGGCGCAGTCGCGCCCAGCGGATCTGGCGGGACCAGATTTCCTTTACGGTGCGCGAGCCGAGCGGCTGTTCGAACGGCGAATTGGCGAGATGGACATGACGGCCGGCGCGGCGGACGAGCTTGGTCGCGGCCGCGTCCTCGGCGATTTCGGCAGCGAGCGCGCGAATGCCGCCATTGTCATCGAGGAACGGCTTGTTCCAGAGCATGCTCTTGCCCTGCGCGTAGCCCTGGCCGACGCTCTCGCCGGCATACTGCCAGCGGGCCTGCAGCGTGTTGAGGAAGGCGCACTCGACCTCCGCCCAGAAGCCGTCGGGCCGCGAACCGATCGGCGTCGAGCAGACAAGCCCGGTGTCCGGTTCCCAGCTGGCGAAGAGCTGCTGGATGTAGTCGGCCGGCATCAGGACGTTCGAGTTTGCCAGCACGACCCAATCGTGCTGTGCGGCGTCCCAGCCTTTCACGCAGTTGTTGAGCTTCGGATTCTCGCTGATGCGATCGTCGCCGGTGAGGATGCGTGCGGGGATATGCGGCGCGGCCGCCATATGGCGTTCGATGACAGCGATGATCGGATCGCTGTCCTGCGCGACGCAGAAGATGAGTTCGTAGTCAGGATAATCGAGCGAGAAGGCGGAGGTGAGCGTCTCGTCTGAGAACCGCTCCACGCCGCGAGCCGGGATGACCACCGAGACCGGCGGGGTCACGCGCGGTACCGGCAGCCGCTCGTGTTTGCTGAGCCGCATTGCGGCGAGGCTCAATGTCGCGAGATTGACGGTGGTGAGGAGGATCGCAAGGCCGGCAGTCGCAACGGTGATGCTCATCGATGTCCCCACTGAAGCGAAGACAGTTATGCGACGGCAGATGCAAGTTTTATGACACCCCGTGATGGAGTGCGTCTCGAACGTGTACATCTTCCCGAACAGGAATTTGCTGATTATAGCGTAAGCAGGGTGGCGGCCCACGCGTTTCCGTTTCGGCGGAGACGAAGATAGGATTTGTCTGCGTGCAGCGCTTCTCTACCCGCGACGTCCCGACCCGGGACAGGCTTGCCTTCGCTCATGATTTCGTCGCCCGCCACGTTGCGGGCCTGCAATTCACCCCGTCCGCGGGGATCGATCTCGATTTCGATCTGTCGGCGATGATCCTGCCGTCGAACGTGACGGTCGGCGATGCCCGTTATACGCCGCTGAGAGGTGCCCGAACCCGGGACCTTCTGCAGGACGGGCGCGACAATTACCTGATGACCATCCACGAGACCGACTTCGAATGCTCGATCGTCGGCGGTCCGCCGATCAAGGTCGCTGCTGGCGATGTGATGATCGTCAACGAAGGCGTGCTGATGAACTTCGACCTGCCCTACACTTTGGTGAAGGTCGTCTCATTGGATCGGTCGCGCATGGCTGGACTCGTGCCTCGCATCGATCTCGATCACTCCTATCACATCCCGAAAAGCGAGCCCGGCGTCTCGCTGCTCGACGGCTACGCGGCCCTTCTGCGTCGCCATCCGCCCCGTACGGACAAGGCCCGCGAATTGGTGTCGAACCACCTCTACGATCTGGCGGCGCTGATGTTCGAGGGAGTTGTCGACGGTGGAGCGGGACGGACCGGAGCCGGCATCAAGGCGGCCCGTCTTGAACTGGTGAAGCGGGACATCCTCGATCGGATCGCCGATCCAGAGCTCGACATTGAGTTTGTTGCGCGCCGCCAGGGGATTTCAACGCGCTATCTCCATCGGCTGTTCGAGATCGAAGGTGTGACCTTCTCCGAGTTTCTCAGGAACAACCGGCTCGATCTGGCCTATCGACTGCTGCGGGTGACGCGGCCGGAGCGGGAGGCGATCTCCTCGATCGCCTTCGACGTCGGTTTCCGTGACCTCTCCAGCTTCAACCGCGCCTTTCGGCAGCGCTATGGCGCGACCCCGTCCGACATCCGGGCACAGGCCATGCGCGATCGGAGTTCCTGAACCGAGTGCACTCCACGCCGCATCTGTGCGCCCAGCGCCAAGACGCCTGTCCCGGCTGGCCCTAACAAGGGCGCGGGAAAAGGGGCGGCTCGATCAGGTGGGACATGAGAGAAGCCGTAATGCTGGCGTGCGCACTCGCGCTTATGGGATGCAATCAGACAACAAGTTCAACCGCGCCGAAGGCGCCCGTAAAGCAGACAGCCGCGGCCGCTCCGCGTACCGCCAAGACGTCCGCCGAAGCACAGACGGCAGCCGCCTATTGCGCGGAGGCGGCCCAGCAGGCGGCCAACGCCCAGACCAATGCGGCCATGGTGGGCGGCGCGCTGTCCATGGTCGGCGGTTTCGGCGGGTTGGCCGGACGCGGAGGCGCGGTCGCCGCACAGGCGGCTTCCGTCGGTGGTTCGGTCATGCAGGCACGGGCCAGCGGCCGGGCGCAGGCGGCGATGACGGCGGAGTGCCAGTGATGGGATTCCGCGACGTACTTACGCTTTTTCTTGCGCTGGCTTTGGCGGTCAGCCTGACGTCGGTTCCGGCTCATGCCCTGACGACTGACGAGACTGCGAAGGTGGTCTCGATCATCGAGAAGCTCCAGCCCTCGCGCGGCGAGGTCGCCTATGACGAGGGCGAGGCCGATCAATGGTTCGAGGACGATAGCGTCGAGGGCGGGTTGATCGAGAAGGCCGGGTTCGATCAGCAGAGTTGGAAGACCGCGTTCGATGCCGTGCTGAAGGGCTTTCTCGCCTCGATCCCGCAAGCGGAGATAGACGGTCTCCTGGAGCAGGTCCGAACGCGTTTCCGTCAGGCGCGGAACATAACCCCGGAGCGGCGGACCGCCGTGCTCAACCTCTACGACGAGCAGGTCGCAATCATCCGCTCCCTGCGAGAGGAGGGGCGCGCCTACGTCGATACCGTTCGTCCGTTCCAGGATCGCCTACGCCGCGTCGTCTCCACTAACGGAGACTGACGTCGCTGGCGGATGTGCGCGGTATCAGCCCCGTTCGCGCACATCCGCGAAGCGCAATGCCGGCCAGTCCTGCTTGGCCTGGTCCAGGGCCCATGCGTTGCGGGCCAGATAGACGAGCGCACCGTCGCGGTCCTCGGCGACGGATGAACGGTTCACTTCCAGGAACCTCTCGATCGCGGTTTTGTCGTCGCTGGCAATCCAGCGTGCGGTGACGAACGGCGCCTGATCGTAACGGATAGGCACGCCGTATTCCTTGTCCATGCGCGAGGCGAGCACGTCGAGTTGAAGCGGGCCGACCACGCCGACGATCGCCTGCGCGCCGATCAGCGGGCGGAAGACCTGCGTGACGCCTTCCTCGGCCATGTCCTGAAGCGCACGGCTGAGCTGTTTCGCCTTCATCGGATCGTCGAGCGAGACACGGCGAAGGATTTCCGGCGCGAAGTTCGGGATGCCCTCAAAGCGGATCGTCTCGCCTTCGGTCAGCGTGTCGCCGACGCGAAGCATTCCGTGGTTCGGGATGCCGATAATGTCGCCGGGCAGGGCCTCGTCCGCCGTCTCACGTTCCTGCGCGAAGAAGAAGATCGGCGCGGCGATCGTCACCATGCGGTTTTCGCGGACATGGAACAGCTTCATGCCGCGCTTGAACTTGCCCGAGCAGAGCCGGACGAATGCGACGCGGTCGCGATGGTTCGGGTCCATGTTCGCCTGAACCTTGAAGACGAAGCCGGTGACCGGCGCCTCGCTCGCCGACACCTTGCGGCCCTTGGCCGGGCGCGTGGTCGGCGGCGGAGCGAACTTTTCGAGCGCGTCGAGCAGGCGATCGACGCCGAACTCCTTTAGCGCCGACCCGAAATAGACCGGCGACATATGGCCTTCGAGAAAGCTGTCGCGGTCGAAGCGCGAGAGGACGCCCTCGGCGAGTTCGAGGCCCTCGATCGAGGGGTTGAGGATGTGCGGCTCGATATGCGCCTTGTCCTCAAGCTCATGCGGGTCGGAGAAGGCGATCTCTTTCGACTGCGTGCCACCACGTGCTTCGGGAAGAAGCGCGACCTTCTCCTCGATGTCGATCAGGCCGCGGAAATCGGTGCCGAGACCGATCGGCCAGGTCATCGGCGCGAGATCGAGCGCGAGGCCGGACGCGATGTCGTCGAGCAGTGTGAGCGGATCGACGCCTTCGCGGTCCACCTTGTTGATGAAGGTGATGATCGGGATGTCGCGGAGGCGGCATACTTCGAACAGCTTGCGGGTCTGGCTTTCGATGCCCTTGGCGGCGTCGATGACCATCACGGCGGCGTCGACGGCCGAGAGCGTGCGGTAGGTGTCTTCGGAGAAGTCCGAGTGGCCAGGCGTATCGAGCAGGTTGAACGTGATGCCGTCGCGCTCGAACGTCATCACCGACGAGGTGACGGAGATGCCGCGCTTCTGCTCGATGTCCATCCAGTCTGAGCGGGCGCGGCGACGCTCGCCGCGTGCCTTCACGTCGCCGGCCGCGCGGATGGCGCCGCCCGCCAGCAGCAGACGCTCGGTGAGCGTGGTCTTGCCGGCGTCAGGATGCGAGATGATCGCGAAGGTGCGTCGGGAGGTGGACGGAGAAACGGGTTCGGCAGTCATGGCCGCAGGTCGATCTCGATTGTTCGGGTTGGCCTTCACCTACCAGCCGCGGGCCGGTTTGAACAGGCGCGGGGCTACTTGCAGTAAAGTGCGTTCTTATTGCGGCCTCGCTTGGCGAGGTCGAGATGAAAATGCTCGGCGTGGGAGGGGTCGGACCCCGGGCCGAGCACCGTCTTGAACGGGCCGCAGGCCTTGCCGCGGATCTCAGTCATGAAGGCGAGGCCGGGCTCGGTCATCTCGCCGACCTTCACCGTCTTGCCGGAAAGCTGCTGGAAGTAGCCGATATCGATGGCGTTCGCCTTCGCATGCTCGCTGATCTTCCCGTTCGCGACGTGGTTGCGGGTACGGCATTGGTAGCCTCCCGTACTCTGGAACCCCTTGATGGCCTCGCCGAGATGTTTGAGCGCCGCGGGCTGCAGGGAATCGTGGACCCAGGTGACGAGGGAAGATGCGATCGCGCATTGCGTCGTGATCGGCGGGTCGAGCACCACGGGTTGGCTGTCCTTGGGGCGGATGGCATTCAGCTTGATCGGGGTGAGCGCACCGCATTCGCCCTCCACGAGACGCGGAAGACGTTCGAACTCGGCTTCCTTCGAGGCTTCCAGGGCGTCGCAGATCGGGTCGGGAACGGGTTCGGTCGGGGTTTCGATCTCGACTTCTCCGGGCGGCACAGGAGTGGGCCCTGGAGCGGGCTCTTCCTTGGTCGGCTCCGTATTCCGCGATTCGGTCTCGGCGGGCTTTTCGGCAAGCGATTTTGGCTTCGGCATCGGCATAACGGGCGGCGGCTTTAATGCGGCCGGCCTTGGCTGCGGTAAGGGGACCGCCATGGCGGCGAAAGCGAAAGTGCAAAGGAGGAGGGATATGGGCAGCCGCAGGGTCACATCGGCACAAACGGCCGGGCGGCGAAGAAGTTCACCCGAAAGAGAAGGTCAGTTGGACGCCGAGGTTTCGAACGCGGGTGTTTCGACGACCCGGGCGATATCGGCTGCGAGGCGTTCGATTTCTCGACGGAGCGCCGCCATCTCCTCATTGTCGGCACCGCCGCGCGCAACGCTTTCCATCTCAGTCTGCGCCGCCGAGAGCTGGCCGAGCAGGTTGTTTTTCTCGGCCTGCAACTCGTCGATCCGCGTCTGGAACTGACGCTCGTTGAGGTCGAGTTTCGTCAGCGACTGTGAGAGATTGCTCTCGGTCTCGACCAGCTTCTGATGGATGCTCTCGGCGCGGTCGTGCTCGTTCTTGACCGCCTCGTTGGTGCGATTGAGCCGCTCCTGGATCTCCTCGGCGACCTGGCGGGCTGCCGCGAGCTGGCGTTCGAGGTTCGCGATGACCTGGCCCGACTGAGCGCTCTGGCTCTGCACGGCTGCGCTCTGGACCTTGCGATCGTCGGCGAGGCGAACGAGCTCCGTGGTGTCGTCCTGAGCGATCTCGAGTTCATCGCGCGTGATGGCCAGCAGGCGCTCGGTTTCGGAGAGGCGCTGCCTCGTGGCGTTGAGCTCGGCACTGACCTTGGCGACGTCGTTTCGTGCGGCGGCTTCGCGCTGCGCCCAGTCGGCGATCGAGGCGCGATCGGTCTCGATCTGCTCCTTCATGTCGAGGATGTTCTGATTGCGCCGGCCGACATCGGCCATGCTGGCGGTCATCCGCTCGCGCATGATGTTGGCCTGGCGCTCAAGCCGGCGATGCTCGACGGCGAGCTGGGCGCGAATGAGGTCGCGGGACGCGACGATCTCGTCGCGTGACAGGGGCAGGCGCCGCATGATGCGGTGCGTCGTCAGACGCACGGCGCGGTTCCAGAGCGCTCGGCCGAAGAACAGCGCGACGAGGCTCGCGGTCAGAAAGCCGAGCGCGGCGTATAGAAGCGGCTCGACCATCACGAAGCCCGATTTCGCCTAGCGGAGAGGGCCATATGCCATGCACGGCCTGCCGCCGCCAGTGTTCAATGGCGACAGACCGTCATGAATTCGTCAGAACGGATTCCAGGTCGCCGACGGCGTGAACTTCAGATAGCCGACATTGACGCCGAAACGGGCGCCGACGCCCGACTGGATCGGCACCAGCACGATGTTGTCGATCGTCAGTGCCGTCATGCCGAAGCCGCCGACGAGATAGGCGGAGCCGTTGATGCCGCCGTAACGCCGAAAGATCGAGCGCGGGCCGGGAAGATTGTAGACGAGGATCATCGTCCGAGCGCCTTCGCCGCCGAAGTCGAAACCGAGCGACGGGCCCTGCCAATAGACCCGGCTTTCGCCCTCGGTCTTCATGTAGAGCTTGCCTTCGCCATAACGGAGGCCGGCGCCGATCGCCCCCGAGCCCTCTTGGCCAAGGATATATCCGTTCGGTCGCCCCCATTGCTGACCGGCGCGCTCGACGAGCATTGCCAATTCGCGCGAGACGGTGCCGAAGAATTTGTGGCCCTTGGAGACGATCTCGTCCGCCGAATAGGTGCCGGCACGTTGCGAGGGTTCATACTGTGCCGCGGCAGGCGAGGTGGCCAGTCCGGCCAAGGAGAGCGCGAACGCGGCAAACAGCAGGCGAGCAGCGGAGGTTAGCGGCATCTCACTCAGATCCCCGACGAGTGGTTGAAGTGCGCAAGTGATTCGCGGAGCGCGAATGCACGGACTTTTGAACGAAACTGTGACCGAGCAAAGGCCGCTGTGCCATCAACGGGGCGACTTGCCCCAGACGACGAACGGGCCGTTGCGGAAGTCTTGCTCGATCTTGCCGTAGCCGAGGAGTTCGCCCTCCGGCGTCAGGACCGCACCGCCCGCGGCAACGACGAGGGCTTCTCCCGCGGCGGTATCCCACTCCATCGTCGGGCCGAAGCGCACATAGAGATCGGCCGATCCCTCCGCGACGAGACCGAATTTATAGGCCGAGCCAAGGCGCTCGCGCTTCTCGATCGCCATCATGTCGAGGAAGGCCTCGGTCATGGGGTCATTGTACCCCCGGCTCGTCAGGGCGACGGGCGAGGGCGGCAGGGAACGAGTTGCGATCGGCGTGTAGTCATGCCTCTCGGGAAGCGTGCCCGGCTCGGCGAGCGCACGCTGCGCGCCTCCGCCCGGCACACCCCAATAGAACCTGCCGAGAGCGGGGACCGCGAGAATGCCGAGCGCCGGGCGTCCCGCGATAACGAGGCCGATATTCACCGTATATTCGGGGCGCCCGGCAACATATTCGCGAGTGCCGTCGAGGGGATCGATGACCAGGAACGTGCCTTGGGTCTCGGCATATTCGCCGCGCGAGGCGCTTTCCTCGGCCAAGACAGGAACACCCGGCAGGATGAGGGCGAGGCCGCGCATCAGCATTTCCTCGGCCTGCACGTCCGCATTGGTGACGGGCGAGGCGTCTGCCTTGGAGTGGACCTCGAACCCGGTCTTCGACAGGCTCAGGATCAGGCGGCCGGCTTCGGCGGCGAGTTCGGTTAGCGGGGTGGCGAGCGAAACGAGTTCTTTGGGTCCGCCGGACAAAGACGACAATCTGATCTCCGAAGCCTTGCGTGAAGCGGGAGCGTTTACCTGCGAAGGGCGCTTGAGGCGAATCTCTGCGATTGTGTATCACGCCTTGGACGCTCGGCCGGCCGGATGCCGCCGCTCGCTTGGAGGCCACAATGACAGAGCCGGTCGAACTCGACGCCCTGGATCTCGCCGCGCTGATTTCCAGCCGTTTGTGCCACGACGTCATCAGCCCGGTCGGCGCGATCGTCAACGGGCTCGAAGTGCTGGAGGAGGAGAAGGACCCGCAGATGCGGGAATTCGCCATCGACCTCGTCCGCAAGAGCGCCCAGCAGGCCTCGGCCAGGCTCCAGTTCGCCCGTCTAGCGTTCGGCGCTGCCGGCTCGGCTGGAGCGATGATCGACGTCGCCGATGCCGAGCAGGTGGCGCATGGGTTCATCAAGGACAGCAAGGCCGAGCTGGAATGGAGCGCGCCGCGCGTTCTCCTGCCGAAGAACAAGGTAAAGCTGCTGCTGAACCTCGTCGTCATCGCGCATACGACGATCCCGCGCGGCGGCCTGATGAAGGTGTCCGTCGAGGGCAATGAGCCGGACACTTTGATCCGCATCGTTACGACCGGTCCAATGGCGCGAATTCCCGCGGGTGTTCAGGATCTCATCAGCGGGCAGCCGCATGAGGACCGCATCGACGCGCATGTGATCCAGCCATTTTATACGGGCTTGGTTGCCCGGGCGGCGAACATGGACGTCGAGATGTCGGTCGAAGAGGGTTCGGTGACGATGATCGCCTCGTCATCAGCAGTTCCGGCTGCGGCTTAATCAAGCATTAACCATAAAACGACTTAGCCCGTAACCGGTTCGGAAGCCGATTGCTTTGTTCTGCCCCTCAACCCGGCGGTAACCCTTTGCCGTTTACCAATTCGACCCAAGGGAATTGCACGACGATTTCGTGCCTCGGGGGTCTTTATGGACGATCTGCTTCGCGAATTTCTGACGGAAACCAGCGAGTTCTGGACGTCATCGACATCGAACTCGTCAAGTTCGAGCAGGATCCGAACAACGCGAAGATCCTCGATAACATCTTCCGCCTCGTCCACACGATCAAAGGCACCTGCGGCTTCCTCGGCCTTCCCCGCCTCGAGGCGATCGCCCACGCCGCCGAAACGCTGATGGGCAAGTTCCGGGACGGTGCTCGGGTCAATACCCAAGCGGTGACGCTGATCCTGGCCTCGATCGATCGCATCAAGGAAATCCTTGGGGAACTCGAGCGCACTGAAGCCGAGCCCGAAGGCGAAGACCGGGACATCATTTCCCAGCTCGAAGCGATGTCGGAAGCCGCCGGTAAGGCGCCCGCCGTAGCGGCCGAGCCGCCACTCCAAGTTCAGGCCCTCGAACGCGAATTGCGTCCGGGCGAGGTCTCGCTCGACGAACTGGAGCGCGCTTTCCGTGAAGCCGACGGTCCGGAATTGAGCAAGCCGGCCAAGCCTGCCGCTAAGGAGCCGGAACGCGAACTGCGTCCGGGCGAAGTGTCCGAAGAGGAACTGGAAAAGGCATTCCGCGAGACGCCCGGTCCGGAACTTTCCGCAGCGCCCACACCGGCTCAGGTCGCTGTGGTTCTGGAGAAGAAGGTCGAGCCGGCGAAGGCCGAAGCGAAGCCCGCTCCTGCCGCCAAGAAGCCCGTGGCCCCGGCCGCCGCGAACGATGACGAACATGGCAAGAACGAGGCTTCGATCGCCTCGCAGTCGATCCGCGTCGGTGTCGACACGCTCGAACACCTGATGACCATGGTCTCGGAGCTGGTGCTGACCCGCAACCAGCTTCTCGAGATCGTCCGCCATCACGAAGAGTCGGAATTCAAGATGCCGCTGCAGCGGCTGTCCAACGTGACGGCCGAGCTGCAGGAAGGCGTGATGAAGACGCGCATGCAGCCGATCGGCAACGCCTGGCAGAAGCTGCCGCGCGTCATCCGCGATCTCAGCCAGGAACTCGGCAAGAAGATCGAACTCGACATGCATGGCGCCGAGACCGAACTCGACCGCCAGATCCTCGACATCATCAAGGATCCGCTCACCCACATGGTGCGCAACTCGGCGGACCACGGCCTTGAGAGCACCGAAGACCGCAAGATGGTGGGCAAGCCCGAGAAGGGCACGATCCGCCTGTCGGCCTTCCACGAAGGCGGCCACATCATCATCGAGATCGCCGATGACGGCCGCGGCCTGAACACCGACCGCATCAAGAGGAAGGCTCTCGAAAACGGTCTGGCGACCGAAGCCGAGCTCGACAAGATGAGCGAGGCGCAGGTCCACAAGTTCATCTTCCACCCGGGCTTCTCGACCGCCGCCGCGGTCACCAGCGTGTCCGGCCGTGGCGTCGGCATGGACGTCGTGAAGACGAATATCGACCTGATCGGCGGCACGATCGACCTCAAGTCGGTCGCTGGCGAAGGCACGACCTTCACCATCAAGATTCCGCTGACGCTGGCGATCGTCCCGGCGCTAATCGTCGAGGTCGCGGGCAACCGCTTCGCGATCCCGCAGATGGCGGTGGTCGAACTCGTCCGTGCCAATGCGCAGTCCGAGCACAAGATCGAGCACATCAAGGACACCCCGGTCCTTCGCCTTCGCAACAAGCTGCTGCCGCTGATCCATCTTCGCAAGATGCTGAAGATCGAGGACGGCACGACGCCGGACGAGAACTCCGGCTTCATCGTCGTCAGCCAGGTCGGCTCGCGCACCTTCGGCATCGTCGTCGACGGCGTCTTCCATACCGAGGAAATCGTCGTGAAGCCGATGGCTTCGCGGCTCCGCCACATCACCATGTTCTCGGGCACGACTATCCTGGGCGACGGCTCGGTGATCATGATCATCGACCCGAACGGCATCGCCTCGGCGGTCGGC
The DNA here is from genome assembly GCA_963778835.1 of uncultured Alphaproteobacteria bacterium. Classification (GTDB taxonomy): domain Bacteria; phylum Pseudomonadota; class Alphaproteobacteria; order Rhizobiales; family Methylopilaceae; genus Flaviflagellibacter. The sequence continues at coordinate 591,087 of CAVZVY010000006.1, read as the reverse complement.
AGCGAAGCCACGAGCCCGGCCTTCGCAGCGCAAGATCCGGTCGAACAGGTTCTGTCGACATCGAGCCAGACACTGTCGATGCTGGTCTTCCGCTCCGGCAATCCAGAGCTCAAGGCGGTCCCGCTCTCGCTCGTCACCCGACTCGAAGAGGTCGACGTATCGAAGATCGAGGTCTCGAACGGCCGTCACCTCGTCCAGTATCGCGGCAGCCTGATGCCGCTGATCCCGGTCAGCGACGAAACGCAGATTCGCTCCGAGGGCAGCCAGCCGCTTCTGGTCTTCGCGGACGATCAACGCTCGATGGCGCTCGTCGTCGACGAGATCGTCGACATCGTCGAGGACCGCCTCGACATCCAGGTCGCGTCGAGCCGGCCGGGCATCCTCGGTTCCGCCGTGGTCAAGGGCAATGCAACCGAGATCATCGACGTCGCGCACTACCTGCCGCTCGCCTTCGAGGACTGGCTGTTCCGCAAGGAGATGGGCTCCGAGCCAGTGAACCGCCATCTGCTTTTCGTCGACGACAGCGCCTTCTTCCGCAACATGCTGACGCCGGTGCTCCGCGCCGCGGGCTACGACGTCACGACCGCCGCCAGCGGCGAGGATGCGCTCGCGATGCTGAAGGCAGGCCGCAAGTTCGACCTCGTCGTCTCCGACATCGAGATGCCGGAAATGAGCGGCTTCGACCTCGCAGAGGCGGTGAGGGCGGACGAGAACCACAGCAAAGTGCCGATCATCGCCCTGTCGTCACTGTCCTCGCCATCCGCGATCGAACGTGGCCGTCAGGCGGGCTTCGACGACTACATCGCCAAGTTTGACCGGCCCGGCCTGATCGCGGCCCTCAAGGAAACCAAGACGCAGGAGGCCGCATGAGTACCGTTGGCTCCAAGGAAGACGAATTCATCGAATACGTCACCGTCGAGATCGGCGAACAGTTGTTCGGCCTGCCGATCCACCGTGTCCAGGACGTCTTCTCTCCGGACCAGCTGACCCGGGTTCCCCTCGCGCCGCAGGAAGTTGCGGGCGTGTTGAACCTGCGCGGCCGCATCGTCACCGCGATCGATATGCGCGTTCGCCTCGGCCTGCCGCCGAAGCACTCCGACAAGCCGCCGATGGCGGTCGGCATCGATTACGCCGGTGAAGCCTATGGCCTGCTGATCGATGCGGTCGGCGAAGTGATGAAACTGCCGGCCGCGGGCCGCGAGCCAAAGCCGGCAAACCTCGACCCGCGCTGGGCGGAAATCTCGGAGGGTGTTCACCGTTTGGAAGGACAGCTTCTGGTTATCTTGGACGTCGAGCAAACCCTCGCTCAGGGCCGCGAAGCGATCGCCGCTTAATCGCCCGCAAGCGAAGAAAGAAGGCCGTGATGAAGACGTGCTTGGTGGTTGATGACTCCAGTGTGATCCGGAAGGTCGCCCGCCGGATTCTCGAAAAGCTCGACTTCCGCATCACCGAAGCCGAGGACGGCCATCAGGCGGTCGAACTCGTCCAGCAGGAAATGCCCGACGCGATCCTGCTGGATTGGAACATGCCGGTGATGGACGGCTACGAGTTCCTTCGCGAGTTGCGTGCCATGCCGGGCGGGGATGTTCCGAAAGTGGTGTTTTGCACCACCGAGAACGACGTCGCCCATATCGCCAAGGCGCTTCGCGCCGGCGCCAACGAATACATCATGAAGCCGTTCGACAAGGACATCGTCGAGGCGAAATTCCATGAGGTCGGTCTCATCTGAGATCGCTCGTCCTATTCTCGTGTCGTGAGTTCGAGTCCGCATGCCCAGTGCCGCGTTCGCCAAAGTTACGGACTTTGCCCACCCGATCCGGGTGATGATCGTCGATGACTTGCTCGTCGTACGCGGTATCGTCTCTCGCTGGCTGCAGGAAGTTAGCGATTTCGAGGTTGTAGCGACCCACCGCTCAGCCAAGAACGCGCTCGAGGATCTTGAGCGCTCGTTGCCGGATGTCGTCATTCTCGACATCGAGATGCCGGATATGGACGGCGTCACCGCGTTGCCGCTGATTCTCGACAAGCGCCCGCATGTCGCCGTGATCATCGCCTCCAGCCTGACCATGCGGAATGCCGAACTGTCGATGCGCTGCCTTGCGCTCGGAGCGATGGACTGCTTGGCCAAGCCGCAATCGACGAGCGATCTCGCTGGCGGCTCCGAAGCCTTCCGCCACAACCTCGTCGAGCGTGTTCGCGCCCTCGGTACGAAGGCCGCCAAGCGCCTCGCCAACCACGCCGCCCGTCGCAGCGCAACGGCGGCCCCGGTCCGTCCGGAACTCCGCTCTGCGCCGCCGGTTCGTCCGGCTACCACCCCCGCTGTGACGCCTGCCAGGGCGCCCGTGGCCGCGCCGCGCACGGCAGCCGCGGCTCCTGCGGAAATTAGCATTTCGAAGCGGATGAACGACCCCGTCCAGATCCGCCGCATGCCGCGTATCGTTCCAAAGGCGATCGTGATCGGCTCGTCGACCGGTGGTCCGCAAGCGCTTGCCGTCGTCGTCGCCGCGATCAAGAAAATCATCCCGCGCGTGCCTGTGCTGATCACGCAGCACATGCCTCCGTCGTTCACGACCATTCTCGCCGAACATCTCGGCCGCGCCGCCGAAGCGCCGTGCCATGAGCCAACAGACGGCGAGCTGATCAAGGCCGGCAAGATCTATGTTGCGCCGGGCGGCTTCCACATGAAGATCGCCAATTCGCCGTCCGGCCCCGTGATCAAGATCACGGATGAGCCCCCGGTGAACTTCTGCAAGCCCGCGGTCGATCCAATGTTCAACAGCGCGCTGCAAGTTTACGGACCTAACCTGCTTGCCGTCGTCCTGACCGGAATGGGCGCGGACGGCGCGCGCGGAGCATTGCAGATCGCCGACGCCGGTGGCGCCGTGGTCGCGCAGAACGAGGAAACCAGTGTGGTTTGGGGTATGCCCGGAGCAACGGCCCATCTCGGCGCCTGTTCAGCGATCCTGCCGCTCGACGAGATCGGGCCGCAGATCGTGCGTATCGTGACGGGAGCCCAGGCATGACGCCGACTGAAACCGATATCCTCAACCGCTTCCTGAAGGAGCGCTCCGGCCTCGTTCTCGTCGGTGACAAGTCGTATCTGATCGAGAGCCGCCTCGTGCCGGTCGCGAAGAAGCACGGCCTGTCGACGCTCTCGGAGCTGGTCAACAAGGTCCGCCTGGGCGGCATGCGGATGCTCGAACAGGACGTCGTCGAGGCGATGACGACCAACGAGACCTTCTTCTTCCGCGACAAGCTGCCCTTCGACCTGTTCACCGAAGCGATGCTGCCGCACATGCAGAAGGCGCGGGCCATGAACCGCCGCGTCCGAATCTGGTGTGCCGCGTGCTCGACGGGGCAGGAACCCTATTCCCTGGCGATGATCCTGTCCGAGCAGGCGGCGAAATTCCCCGGCTGGAACTTCGAAATCATCGCGACCGACATTTCGAGCGAGGTTCTGGAGAAGGCTAAGGCCGGCCGCTTCACCCAGTTCGAGGTGCAGCGCGGTCTGCCGATTCAGTTTCTGCTGAAATATTTCGAGCAGAAAGGCGAGTACTGGCACATCGCGCCGGAGATCCGCCAGAAGGTGACGTTCCGTCCGATCAACCTGCTGCGCGATTTCTCGCCGCTCGGCCCGTTCGACATCGTGTTCTGCCGCAACGTCCTCATCTATTTCGACGAGATGACTAAGACGGACATTCTGAACCGCATGGCCACCTGTATCGCGCCCGACGGTTTCCTGGTGCTCGGCGCTGCCGAGACCGTCGTCGGCCTCTGCGATCGCTTCAAGGCGGTGCCGGACAAGCGCGGTCTGTACGTACGCTCCATGACCGAGGCGGCTGGCGGCATGACCATGCCGCTGCGCTACGTCGCGAGCGCTCGCTGAACCCGACATTCATCGGAAACGAAAAAGCCCCGCCGAAGCGGGGCTTTTTTATTGGGCGCGCCGGCCGGATCAGGCGCTGGCGCGCATGTCTTCCGGCGGCTCGCGAAGGACGTAGCCGCGGCCCCACACCGTCTCGATGTAGTTCTTGCCGTCGGTCGCCGAGGCGAGCTTCTTGCGCAGCTTGCAGATGAAAACGTCGATGATCTTCAACTCCGGCTCGTCCATGCCGCCATAGAGATGGTTGAGGAACATCTCCTTGGTGAGCGTCGTGCCCTTGCGGAGGCTGAGGAGCTCCAGCATCTGGTATTCTTTGCCGGTGAGGTGGACGCGCGTGCCCCCGACTTCGACCGTCTTGGTATCCAGGTTGACGACCAGGTCGCCCGTGTTGATGACCGACTGAGCGTGGCCCTTCGAGCGACGGACGATCGCGTGGATGCGTGCCACGAGCTCGTCTTTGTGAAAGGGCTTGGTGATGTAGTCGTCGGCGCCGAAGCCGAGACCGCGCACCTTGTCCTCGATCGAGGCCAGACCCGAAAGGATCAGGATCGGCGTCTTGATCTTCGCCACCCGAAGCGACCGAAGGACCTCGTAACCCGACATGTCGGGGAGGTTCAGGTCGAGCAGGATGATGTCGTAATCGTAGAGTTTGCCGAGATCGACACCCTCTTCGCCGAGATCGGTCGTATAAACGTTGAAGCTCTCCGACTTGAGCATCAGCTCGATGCTCTGCGCGGTGGCGCTATCATCCTCAATAAGAAGCACGCGCATGTCTGTCCTCCACCGCTTCCGCGGCCGGTCTCCCCGCTCCGATTCATACGCTACTGGCGAATGGTTAACAGAGTTTGATTCGCACGAGCAAGCGTGAAGAATGCGGGCGTGTCGATTTTGCTAAGTTGCTGATATTGCTAGAAGATTGGAATAGAACATAGTTAAAGTAGCACTTTAATTCAATGTCCTAAGCGACTCTTCCGACTCACAGGTTCAGCGCAGCCGACCGGGGATCTCCGTGGTTAATTCCGATGCACAATCATTAACGGCGGGCGTAAATGAACCGTTACCATCCACAGGCGAATCGAAATTGGGTCTTGGTTAAATCATGAAGGGCCTGATCCAGGCAGCGCGGGACATTCCCGACCGGGAGGTTTTCGGCCGGGTCGTCGCCGTGCGCGGTCTCCTGGTCGAGGTCGCCGGACCGCTCGGCATGATGGCGGTCGGCGGCCGGATCGGGATCGAGGTCGCAGAGGGCAGGGAGGTCCCCTGCGAGGTGGTGGGCTTCGCCGGCGATCGCGCTCTGCTGATGCCGTTCGCGACGCTCGACGGCGTCCGCCGCGGCTGCCGCGCGCTGGTCGGCAGCGACCATGCTGGGGTGAAACCGAGCCCGAAATGGCTCGGCCGCGTGGTCGATGCACTTGGCCGTCCCATTGATGGAAAGGGCCCGCTGCCGGACGGGCCGCTTCTTTACCCATTCAGACAATCGCCACCGTCCGCACATAAACGTAAACGCGTCGGCCAGCCGCTCGACCTCGGCGTCCGCGCCCTCAACACCTTCCTGACGACCTGTCGCGGCCAGCGCATGGGCATCTTCGCCGGTTCGGGCGTCGGCAAGTCCGTGCTGCTGTCGATGCTGGCGAAATATACGAAGGCCGACGCGGCGGTGATCGGCCTCGTCGGCGAGCGCGGCCGCGAAGTGCAGGAATTCCTCCAGGATGATCTCGGTGAGGAAGGTCTGAAGCGCTCGGTCGTCGTCGTCGCCACCTCCGACGAGCCAGCGCTTATGCGCCGCCAGGCCGCCTATCTGACGCTTTCGCTCGCAGAATATTTCCGCGACGAGGGCAAGGACGTGCTCTGCATGATCGATTCGATCACCCGTTTCGCCATGGCGCAGCGCGAGGTCGGCCTGTCGGCGGGCGAACCGCCGACCGCCAAGGGTTATACGCCGACCGTGTTCTCCGAACTGCCGAAGCTGCTAGAGCGAGCGGGCCCGGGCGAGAACGACGGCACGATCACCGGCCTTTTCACGGTGCTGGTCGACGGCGACGATCACAACGAGCCAGTTGCCGACGCGGTGCGCGGCATTCTCGACGGCCATATCGTGATGGAACGCTCGATCGCCGAGCGCGGCCGCTATCCGGCGATCAACGTGTTGAAATCGGTGTCGCGAACCATGCCGCGCTCCGCCGACCCGAACTATCTGCCCTTCGTGAAGAAGGCGCGCGCGACCATGGCGACCTTTTCGGACATGGAAGAACTGATCAGGCTCGGCGCCTACAGGGCCGGATCGAGCCCGGAAGTCGACGAGGCGATCGCGCTGAACGGGCCGCTCGAAGCTTTTCTTTCGCAAGGTAAGGAAGAAGCAACGAGCTTGAGCGAAGCTTATGAAAGGCTGGCTCAAATTTTAGGGCGTTCGTGAACCGAATGCTAACCGGCCTGTGTAAAGAGTAGGCCATGAAATCGCGTGACACACTGATCCGCCTGAAGCGCTTCCAGGTCGACGAAAAGCGTCGGCAGGTAACGCAGATCGAAACGATGATCGCCGAGTTCCAGCGTATGGCTTCGGAGCTCGACCGTGAGATCGTCGCCGAACAGACCCGGGCGGGCATCAACGATCCCACGCATTTCGCCTATCCGACCTATGCCCGCGCCGCCACGCAGCGCCGCGACAACCTTCTCGAATCCGCCGAGAACATGAAGGGCCAGCTCGCCGATGCGCAGGCCGATCTCGCCGAGGCGTTCGAGGAGATGAAGAAGGTCGAACTGCTCGACGAGCGCGACCAGGCTCGCGAGCGGACCGCCGAAAACGTCCGCGACCAGCAGGCGATGGACGATATCGGCATCCAGGGACATTCCCGCCGCGCCAGCTGATCCTTCCTGTAGTGCCGCGGAGACGGCTTCGCCCTATTGTCGTCGGCGAAGCATATTTCCTACCCGAAAGCGCCTGCCCGGATCGTCGCGATGCCGGCCCCCGAGATATTCGGGAGCGGCGGAACGACGTCGCGCAGGCCCGGCGGCTTCAAACAGGAGAGCGACAATGGAGATCAAGCGAAGCGGCTCGCAGCCCTCGTCGAAGGCGTCGGCGGAATATTTCACGGGCGCCGTGCGGATTGATCCCATCCACGATGCCGGGGAGCCGGCGCGGGTCCGCAGCGTAAACGTCACCTTCGAACCCGGCGCGAGGACTGCATGGCACACGCATCCCCTCGGCCAGACGCTGTTCATCACTTCGGGCCTCGGCTGGGTTCAGAAATGGGGCGGTTCGATCGAGGAGGTCCGGCCCGGAGATGTGGTCTGGTTCCCGCCAGGCGAAAAGCACTGGCACGGTGCGACGGCCATGACCGCGATGAGCCATATCGCCGTCCAGGAGGCGCTGGACGGGAGCACCGTTGAGTGGATGGAGCAGGTCAGCGACGAACGGTACCGCGGCTGACACCCGCCTCGGCGGGACCCCGCGCAAGCTGACGAACCGTCCGCTGACACAGTTCGGACTCAACGCTCCCACACGCCTGTCACATAAATCAGCCAGTCTTCCGTTCGACGCACCGGAGGACTCGAAGATGCGCGAGCAGATCGTTATCAGGCAAAATCACGCCGGCTGGCAGGTTTTGCGCAACGGCACGGTCGAGGCGGATTTTTCATCGAAGGAGGCCGCGATGCGAGCCGCGCTGCGGTGTGCGCTCGATGCGACGCGCTCGGGCGCGCATGTGACCACGACGGTTATGGAGCCGCAGCGCCTGGCGGCGTGATCTATCGCCGCTGATCGCGGGGCGAGGCGCTCGCCTTAGCCCTTCGCCTATTTCAGAATTTCGATCGTCCGAATTTCATCAGAAAGAGCGCGAACGGCTCTTTCTGCCTCGCTGGGCAGTTCCTCGAGGCGGCATCCGAACGGCACTTCAAGTCCAAGCGCCTGGTTCGGATCGTTCTCCCAAACCAGCCGGACGAACGATTTCTTGGCCACAAGGCCATGCGTCCGCGCGGTGATTTTGATGGCCATGGTGTCTCCTGTTTGTACCAAGCACAGGAGCGGCCGAGCCGTCGCATGCGGGGCGGACGGGGGTCAGGCCAAAGCGCCTCCGACCGGCCGGGGTCGGGCATGCCCGTACCTACGAAGACCCCGGGAACGTCCCTCCGGCATTCTGGCAGGCTTTCTTAGCTTGGGCGTGACCGTGGCGGCCCCGTTGCCTACCGCTTTCCGACTCTCAGTGCGAGAAGCATCATGTGGGCTTCGGTGGCGTGGTGAGAAGCCGCTGAATCGTTTCTCAAGACGTGAACTATACGACCGGCGTTCCGGGGCATGTGAAGCCGGCCAGAGGAATCATTGTGAGGGGCTGATGTTCGATAAGTGGCTGGGGCGAGCGCCAACAATGATCGCGATGTTTACTGCTGCGGCCTTCGTCGCGGCGGTTATTTACGAGGTTGCCTACTTCCAATCGGTCGGCACCATGTTCCGGCGATTTCTCTCGGTCCAGGATTATTTCAACAGCACCCCACTCTGGATTCCGTTGGCGGTGATCGTGCTACTTGGCATGACAGGTATCAACGCTTTGGGCCTATTGGTTGCGCGTCACCACACGCGGTGGGTGATGTTATTCGGACTGATCCTGCTTACGGTATGGAGCGAAGTGCGGACGATGCGAGAATGCTCATCGGCTGCCTAGCCAATCCAACGATGGTTCTCGTCGGCACCATGGGTGTCATAGCCTTTGGTGCTGTCGGGTATTTCACAGGACGTTTCGCGCTTCCGCTGCGAACTTTTGGGTCCTTTCAACTCATCCCATGCTGCTTCCTGATTCCAGTGATGGCGGGAACGGCAACAGGCTGCAGCGATCGCTTTGACCCCAACTCCTTGAGGATCTCGGGCTTCACCTCCGAGGCGCGTCTCAGGCCTCTTAGTGCGGGCGTGATCTACCGAGATCCGGAAGGCCGCATAGGTTTTGCTTAGTGGGACAAGGTGACGGCGATCGAAATGGAGCGCTGAGGCTGCTGCTCGATAATATGGGATTATAATCCTTTACTTGGATATGGAAAGCGGTATGTTGGCGTGCCTCGTCCTCGCTCCGTCGTGATCTGCCCCAAACGCTTCAAACGAGCGAAGCGGCTTTACGAATGCGGCGCGTCCCAGCATGACGTGGCCTCGATGCTCGGCGTTTCGCAGAGCCTCGTGCAGCGGCGGATCGCGGAATGGGGCTGGGCGCGGAATGAGGAATTGCCGCCGCTCAAGGTCGCGCTGCCAGTACCTCCGCCTGTGCCGAAGTTCCGGTTCATCGACGATGGCGTCGGTGACGAGGAGCCGCTGACGGCGATGTTGCCGGTTCCGGCCGGCGATCTGACCGGCCGTCTGCGGAGACTGGTCGAGCGGGAGATCGCGCGGCTTGAAGCGCGGCCCGGATCTCCGGATGTGACGCGGGCGCTCGGGTCGCTGGCCCGGATCATCGCCCAGCTTAATGAGATGGGGGCGAACGAGCCGGTTCAGCCGGAGCCGGAATTCGAGCGACCGAATATGGACGAGTTCCGACGGAACCTGGCGGCCAAGCTGATGGCGCTCGTCGCGAGGAAGAAGGAAGAGGACTACGAAAAACTGGCGAACAATCCGCCGTTCAGTGTCGGGCCGTGGGGTGGGTGAGGGCGGTCTTCCCCTCCACCGTTTAGGCAGTTCGACTGTCGAAGACCAAACGAGTCCCCGTGTACGCCCGCAGCAGCGTTCTCGGAAGCTCGGTCTTGGCGAGATCGATGAACGGTTCGCCGGAGCAGTGCAGCGGAACGACATAGGTCGGATCGATCTCCTTCAGCGCGATGATGGTCTGGCGCAGATAATCCGTCTGATACGGCGCCAGATGGAAGCCGCCGATCACCGCATGAACTTTGTCGATGCCGGATACCGCTTGCGCCTGCCTGATCGCATTGATCACGCCGCGATGGCTGCATGAGGTCAGCACGATCAGCCCGCGTCCTTTGAGGTTGAACGCCGTGGCCAGCTCATGGCGGAACTGGTCGGGCACCAGCCCCGGCTTTCGATCCTCTTCCGCCAGCCGCTCCGGGAAACAGCCGACGCCATTGTCCACCCCGATCTTCATGGCACTGGGCGACAGCGTTTTTTCGAAACTGCTCTGGCTGATCTGACCCGACGTGAAGCCATGGTCCCCGACGCGCGAAGGACCGACCGAGTCGGTCACCACGAGATCTGCCTGCTCCAGCGCCCGGCGGTCGAGGACCCCGAAATCACCCGGTACGGGTGGACCGGTCCATCTGCGCGCACAGAAACAATCCTCACCGCCGACATAAAACGGAAGTTTCGGCTTCAGCTTGCCGCTGGTGCGCTGGAGGAAGCCCACGAGCCCACCGAAATGGTCGTAATGGCCATGGCTGAGCACCAATGCATCCAGTGCGCCGGGGTCGAGGCCGACGAGTTCCAGGTTGTTGTTCAGCGCTTCGGGCGTGAAACCGAAATCGATCAGGGTGTTTCGGGTCTCGGTGCCACGCTGGGTTTCGACGTGCATCGACAGACCGAATTCGCTGATCAGGGTCCTGGTTGGCGGATGATCACCGACGCCCCACCCGAAATGCTGGATCTCCAGACCCTCGGTCTTTTTGCTTGGGGCCACGGCGAACTGATAGCTGTCGATCAGCACGCGGACAGCCACTCGATCCAATTCAGGGACCTCGCCAGCGAGCTTCTCGGCGCTGGCCGGACGGGCCCCGCCGAGCAGCCCGGCCATCAATCCGGCGAAGACGGCAGCGCCCCCGCCACAGACGAGTTCTCGCCGGTCCACGCCGGCGCAGACAAACTGCGAGCGCTCGGAGTTGCAGCGACAGAAACGAGCATCGAAGCGACCAACACGCATGGCGACCTCCTGAATCGGTTTCAAACCGACGATCATCAGAGGCGCGGACGGAGCGAAAAATGCTCGCTCGTCGAGCGTCGATAAGAGAGTGCACCTAAAGCGTGTCCGGAATGAGGGCGCGAACCCAATGAACGAGGTCACGCCCAAGCGCCTCGCCAGTCGACGCGGGAAACGCCGAAAGAGGACCCGTGGCGTCCAACGGTATGTTGGCCGCTGCCTACTTCGATCATCTCTGGCGGCGTTTGCTACCCAATACCGAAACGGTCTGCGATGACTGTAAGGACGCCTTCGCGGTTGCCCACGACGTCGTTGTTCCAGAAGCGGAGTACGGCTGGGCGCACGGCTTTCCCCTCACCCGCTCGAAGCATCCCGACTTCGAGTCGTCCTCTCCCGTAAACGGGAGAGGGGTCGATCAAATCGCCGCCACTGTCTTCAGTCTTGCCCTCGGATGGATTTCGGATTGCGACATCACCGCGGTCTGGCTGCGGAAGCGGTCGACGATCGAGCGGACGAAGGGACGGATCGAGGCCGAGGTGAGAAGGACCGGGACGTCGCCGCCGCGGGCGGCGTCCTCGAACTTGTTGCGCACGAGATCGATGAAATCGTGCAGCTTGGACGGGGCCATCGCGAGTTGGCGATCGTCGCCCTGGCCGACGATCGACTCGGCGAAGGCCTGTTCCCAGACCGGCGACAGGACGATGAGCGGAAGCACGCCGTCGGGCGCCGCGTGCTGGGCGCAGAGCTGGCGGCCGAGGCGGGAGCGGACGTGCTCGGCGACCGAGGCCGGGTTGCGGGTCCAGCCGACGGCCTCCGCGATGCCTTCGAGGATCGTGCCGAGATCGCGGATCGAGACGCGCTCGGCGAGGAGGAATTGCAGCACGCGCTGGATGCCGGTGATCGAGATCTGGCCGGGGACGATGTCCTCGATGAGCTTGGCCTGATCCTTCGGGATCTCCTTCAGAAGCTTCGTGACTTCGCCGTAGGACAGGAGTTCGGCCATGTTGGCCTTGAGGATCTCGGTGAGGTGGGTCGACATCACAGTCGGCGCGTCGACGACGGTGTAGCCGCGCACGCTCGCCTCTTCGCGGAGCGCGTGATCGACCCAGGTCGCGGGGAGGCCGAAGGTCGGCTCGGTCGTGTGGTTGCCCGGCAGCTGGATCTGGCCGCCCATCGGGTCCATGCACATGAACTGGTTCGGGAAGACCTGGCCATTACCGGCCGGGGTTTCCTTGACCTTGATGACGTAGTTGTTGGCGCCGAGATGGACGTTGTCGAGCAGGCGCACCGAGGGCATGACGAAGCCCATGTCGGAGGCGAACTGCCGGCGCAGCGCCTTGATCTGCTCGGTGAGCTTGTCCTGCCCCTCCGGGCCGTCGACGAGCGGCAGGAGGCCGTAGCCGAGCTCGATCTTGAGGTCGTCGATCTTGAGCGATTCGGAGATCGGCTCCTCGGCCGGCGGCGCCGCCGCGGCGACTTCCTTGGCGCGCGCCTGGACGGCTTCCTGGGCGATCTTGGCGCGGTTCTTCCTGTCGGTGTTCCAGGCGAGATAGCCGGCGCCGCCCGCGAGCGCGAGGAAAGGGATGGCCGGGATGCCGGGGAGCACGGCGAGGACCGCCATGACGGCCGCCGACATGCCGAGCGCCTTCGGATAGCCGGAGAGCTGGGTCATCAGCGCCTTGTCGGCCGAACCCGAGACGCCGGCCTTGGAGACGAGGAGGCCGGCCGCGGTCGAGACGATGAGCGCGGGGATCTGGCTGACGAGGCCGTCGCCGACGGTCAGCAGGGTGTAGGTCGTGCCGGCTTCGCTCATCGACATATCGTGCTGGGCGACGCCGATGATGATGCCCGCGACCACGTTGATGATGGTGATGAGGAGGCCGGCGATCGCGTCGCCGCGGACGAACTTCGAGGCACCGTCCATGGCGCCGAAGAACGAGCTTTCGTCCTCGAGATCCTTGCGGCGCTTCTTGGCGGTCGCTTCGTCGATGAGGCCGGCCGAGAGGTCGGCGTCGACCGCCATCTGCTTGCCGGGCATGGCGTCGAGGGTGAAGCGCGCCGCGACCTCGGCGATACGGCCCGAACCCTTGGTGATGACGACGAAGTTCACGATGACCAGGATCGTGAAGACGATGATGCCGATGACGAAATTGCCGCCCATCACGAACGAGCCGAAGGCTTCGATGACGTGACCGGCGGCGTCGGTGCCGTTCTGGCCGTTGGCGAGGATCAGGCGGGTCGAGGCGAGGTTGAGCGCCAGCCGCATCATCGTCGCGACGAGAAGGACGGTCGGGAAGGCGGAGAATTCGAGCGGCGTCTGGATGAACAGCGCCGTCATCAGGATGAGCACCGAGAAGGTGATCGAGAAGGCCAGGAAGATGTCGAGCAGGACCGGCGGCAGCGGCAGGATCAGCACGACGAGGATGGTCAGCACGCCGATGGCGAGGCCGAGATCGCTCTTCTGCAGGAATACCAGGAGATCCTTGGGATTGAAGGAGAAGCCCGGTTTTCCAGCGGTTCCGGCGGTCAGGTCGGCCATCATCTCTCCGTGCGGCACAGGTCTTTTCGGCGTCGGGCCGAAGCGCGGCGTCGGGTTGGGAGCGAGAGCACGGACTTCCAAGCCTGCCTCCATGAAAGGTCCGCCGGAGAGAGGGGACGGACAAAACGGGGCACTCGGAACACGACCTCACACAACACGAGCCGGATCGCTCCGGCAGTCACTGGGCAGAATTTGCCGGGTACGTGGTTAACGTCTGGTTACGATTTGGGCGAAACGGCGATAGGGCGGATTTTCGTTGATCGATGTCACGACCCGTTAAGCCCCAAGGGTTAAGGACGCCCGGGGTTTAAATGGGCTAAAGTTCGTGCGGGTGGATTTCGACTTCTACGACCGTCGGGTTCGACAGGTGCGCTGGGCGCTTGCGGGCAGTGTCGCGGTTTCGGTCGCGGCATGGATCGGCGTCGAAATTTATGTCGGCGAGACGCAGGGCGAGGCGTACGGACTTCCCTTCCTTCTCGCGCTGACCTGCGTCATTTGCCTCGGCGCCTATGCGCTGTCGCTGATGAGCGAGCTCAAGGCGAATGCGCAGAGCTATCAGCGCCAGAGCGCCGAGAACGTGGATCTCGCCCGCCGCGATCGGCTGACCGGCCTTCTCAATCGCACGACTTTCATCGAAACGGTCCACGACCAGGTGCGCGAGGCCCGGGCAGGCCGGCCCTGCGCGCTGTTCCTGCTCGATCTCGACCGCTTCAAGCCGATGAACGATATGTTCGGGCATGCGTTCGGCGATGCGGTGCTGGCGCGCGTTGGCAAGGTGCTGAGCCGCGAGGTTGGCGCCGACAATGCCGGCCGGCTCGGCGGCGATGAATTCGGCTTCGTGCTGAACGGGCCGATCTCGAAATCGACCTGCGAGGCGGTCGCGATGCAGGTGCTCGACGCGCTGCACGAAGTGACGATGATCGAGGGTCGCACGGTGCAGGTCGAGGCTTCGATCGGCATTTCCTGGAGCCCCGAACATGATGTCGACCGGCTCGATCTGATGGCGTGTGCCGACCTCGCGCTCTACCGCGCCAAGAGCGGTGGCCGCGGCCGGGTCGAGAGCTTCGACCGCATGCTGATGCAGGACGAGACCTACCGGCGCGGATTGGAGCGTGAGCTGCGCGGCGCGATCCTGATGGACGAGCTGGAGGTGCACTACCAGCCGATCGTCGATTCCAGCTCGAAGCAGATCTACGCGCTGGAAGCGTTGGTTCGCTGGCGCCATCCCGTGCGCGGCTACATCTCGCCGTCGGAGTTCATCCCGATTGCCGAGCGTACCGCGCTGATCGAGCAACTCGGCCTCTGGGTGTTCAGAAAGATCTGTGAGGACGCGGCGCAATGGCCGGGCCTCATCGTCGGCGCCAATGTCTCGCCGGCGCAGCTGAAGCGGCGCGATTTCCTGGCCAAGGTCAACGCCGTTCTGGACGAGACCGGCTGCGATGCCTCGCGCCTCGCAATCGAGATCACCGAAGGCCTGCTGATGGACGGCTCGAACGAGCAGATCGCCCAGCTCCACGCACTCCGGAAATGCGGCTTCTCGCTCTGGCTCGACGATTTCGGCGCCGGTCATTCCGGCCTGACCTATCTGCGCGACTTCCCGATCGACCTGATCAAGATCGACAAGAGCTTCGTGCAGGACATGCGGAGCTCGGAGAGCAATCGGCTGTTCGTCAGCACCATCGCCCAGCTCGGGCGGGGACTGTCGAAGAACGTCATCGCCGAAGGCATCGAGACCGAGGAAGACCTCCTCCTCGTCCGCGCCTCCGGCTGTTCGCACGCGCAGGGCTTCCTGTTCGCACGCCCGATGCGGGCGGCGGACGTCCCGGCCTTCATCGAGCGGGCCGGGACGGCGAGAGCGGCCTAGGCGACCGCCGAGCGCTTGTCCTCGACCGCCGGATGCGGCGGCGGTTCGCCGTAGATCACCCGCTCGAAGGTCCTGAGACGTTTGTAGATCGACAGGAGCTCGACGATCGTCGTCCAGGAATTGACGAGGTACTGGAACGACTCCCGGACCTTGTCGAAGGCGTTGTTGATCTGCTGGAAAATGCCGAGCGTGATCACGCCTGCGACGACGGTCGGGCCGAGGATGATCAGCGGGAAGATGTTGTCCGTCTGCAGGTACAGATACCGGGCGACGTTGAAGTAGGTGTAGTGGAAATAGAGCCGGAAATAGTTGTGGCGAACGTGCGAGAACAGCTCGCCGACGGTCAGCGGCCGAGCGCGTGTCGGATCGTCCTCGCCGTAGACGAGTTCCTTCCGGTAAGCCGCCTCCACCCGTTGGTTCTTGAACTGCAAGCCCGGTAGCTTGATGCCGACGACGGCGAGGAAGGTCGTGCCGAAGGCCGACCAGAGCAGGGCCGCGAAAACGAGCGCGTGCGGGATGTGCCCGACGATGGGAAGCTCGGTGACCCTCTCCGAGAGGACGAGCAGGATCGGCAAGAAGGCGATCAAAGTCATCGCCGAGCGGACGAGGTCGACGCCCAAGTCTTCCATGGTCTGCGAAAAGCGCATCGTGTCTTCCTGAACGCGCTGCGAGGCGCCTTCGACAGTGCGGAGTTTGCCCCAGTTCGCCATGTAGTAATCGTTCATCGCCGTGCGCCAGCGGAAGATCCAATGGCTGACGAAGAAGAGGTTCAGCACTGCGACGGTAACGGCGACGAGCAGGAGGCCGGTCACGGTGATCAGTTCACCGTAATACTGGTCGAGCGTCACGGTCGCGGTCTTGGACAATGCCGCTTGCAGGAGGTCGTAGAACGGGCCGAACCAGGCGTTGAGCGCGACGCTGACCTGGACCGAGAAATAGGTCAGGAACAGGATCAGCGCGGATCCGAGGATCGACCAGCCCGACCAAGGGTGCGGCGCATAGAACTGCCAGAACAGGGCGAATAGCAGGACAGCGATCGAGAAGTAGAAGTAGAACCAGAGGAAGGCGTTCGACCAGAAGACTGTGACGCTGCCGATCGCATCCTTGTCCCTTGCCGGGTCAAGCCCGAAGAGCACACCCCATTCCTTCGCGCCCCCGTACCAGACGCCTACGGCAATCAAGGTCCAGATCAATACGGACCAGAAGAAGATTTTCGGGCGGGGAAAGAAGGAAACGAACACGAGGCGGGTTCTCCGTGGAGCGTTCTTGGGTAACGCGTTCGTGGAGAACCGGCACGTTAATATTTAGTCATGGGGCCGGCGATATGGGTACGGACCCTAGGGGTGAGGACCCGGCCGTAGTTGCCTCCGGCGGGTCGAAACCTATATTCCGGCTCGATGGGGATGGAGTTCCCCCGAAACCGCCTGCAAAGGCTGATGACTCCTACCGCAACCATTTGGCGGTAGGGGTGTGTCTATCCACCCGCCGCTATGGCGGGTTTTTCATGCCCGCCCAACGACAGGAGCGAGCATGTCATTTACTACCTGCCTACTGGTCATGATCGGTGGTGCCCTCGGCACGCTGGGCCGCTACGCGGTGTCCGTACTGGCGCTGCCCATCAGTCGCGAATTGCCCTGGGGCACCGTCTTCATCAACGTAACGGGTTCTTTCGTCATTGGCCTCTTCGGCACGTTGACCCTGGCGCACGGTCGCTATCCCCTGTCGGAGAACGCCCGTCTCTTCGTGATGATCGGCCTGTGCGGCGGCTACACCACCTTCTCGTCCTTCAGCCTCCAGACGCTCGACCTGTTGCGAAGTGGCGCGATGCTGCGGGCCTCCGTCAATATTGCCGTTTCCGTCGTCCTTTGCATCGGGGCTGTAGCGCTCGGCCACGCCATCGCGGCTCACTTCAACGGCGAAGCCACGCAGATTGCGCAGATCGCCATTGAGGAGGAGGCATGACTGTTATGGCGACGGGAGCGTCGCCAATTGGGTTTGTACTCCTTGGCCTAGGCGATGGTATCCACCACGCCGCCGTCGACGCGGAGCGCGGCTCCGGTCGTTGCCGATGCCTGCGGGGAGGCGGTGTAGACGACGAGATTGGCGACCTCTTCCGGAGTGGCTGCGCGCTGGATGATCGACGTCGAACGATGCTTCCGCACGAATGCGTTGGCGGTTTCCTCGATCGTCCTGCCGCTCTTTTCGACCTCGTCGCTCAGCATGTCGACGACACCTTCGGAGAGTGTCGGGCCGGGAAGGATCGAATTGACGGTGACGCCAGTCCCCGCGAGCCGTTTCGCGAGGCCTCTCGACACCGAGATATTGGCGGTCTTGGTCATGCCGTAGTGGATCATTTCCACCGGGATGTTCAGGCCGGATTCCGAAGCGAGGAAGATCACCCGGCCCCAGCCTTTCTCGACCATGGCCGGAGCGTAGAGGCGCGAAAGCCGGACACCCGACATGACGTTGACGTCGAAGAAGCGCGTCCATTCCTCATCGGGGATTTCGAAGAAGTCCTTGGGGCCGAATATCCCGACATTGTTGATCAGGATATCCGCGACCGGCTCCGCCTTGACGAGCGCCGCGCAGCCTTCCGCCGTCGCAAGATCAGCGGGAACGCCACGAACCTTCGCATTTGGGACGGCTTGCTTTAGCCGCTCGATCGCGGCGTTGACCGTGTCAGGCTTGCGCCCGTTGACGACGACTGTCGCGCCGGCTTCGGCGAGCCCCTTGGCGATGGCAAAGCCTATGCCGACGGTGGAGCCGGTGACGACGGCAATCTTGCCGGTAAGATCAATTTTCATGGTGTTATCCCGATAGGCGTGAAGCCTTTATCTGGGGATACGAACGGAGCCTGCCAGTGTCAGCGTGTCGGCATGACGCCGGTCAGACAGCGCATGTGTCCATTCAGGTCGGCTGTTCCGTGCGGCCTCTTTCGCGGCGCTTTCGTAGTCGTAGGGGATGGCCAGCATTTCGATGCGGGGTGGACCGTGTCCCGGAAGATCGAGGATGGCGTAGCGCGCCATGGGCGAGCCGGTCTCCGAGACGTGGTCCTCATCGTCATAGGCCGGGCAGCCGACGCTGCCAGGGTTGAGGATCAGCCGACCATCCTCAAGCGTCGTGATCGAGGGCTGGTGGCTGTGGCCGCAGAGGAGTACGCGGGAGTTGATGCCGTTTACGCGGCTCGCGATGTCGGCGAGTGGGGCGCGGGCGAGACGGCCGTTCTCAATGCCTTCGATCAGATATTCGGTGTCGCTGTCCGGGCGGCCGTGGAAGGCATAAACGCCGTGGCTAAGGTCTAGCGTCGCGGGTAGGGCGCGGAGCCAGGCGCGACCGGCTTCGTCGAGCGCTCGCCAGGCGTGCGCATCGGATTTGCCGTCTGGCTCGCTGGTCGCCTCGCCGACCCATCGGTCGTGATTGCCTCGCACCGTCGGCCAGTCATGGCGACGAAGAAGGTCTAGCGTCTCGCGCGGCCAAAGTGGACCTGAGACGCAGTCGCCGAGATTGACGACATTGTCCACGGCGCGGCCAGCCATGTCGGCAATGATCGCTTCAAGGGCGAGAGCATTGCCGTGGATGTCGGCGAGGACCGCGAGGCGCATTTCCGTCGATTACGCCGCTTGGCCAGTCGACGGCGGGATCGGAATGCCCTCCGCCGAGTATTGGTTCAGCTTGTTCCTCAGCGTGCGGATCGAGATGCCGAGGATGTTCGCGGCATGCGTGCGGTTTCCGAGGCAATGGTTGAGCGTGTCGAGGATCAGCGAACGCTCGACTGCCTCGACGGTCAGGCCGACCAGAGAGCGGGTCGCGGCCTCGGCCGCGAGTGCGGCCTGCTGGGCCGGACCGGCGCGGACAGGTCCATGCGCGCGCCGTCCGGCGTGCGGATGGCGTCGACGCCGATCTCGGGGCCGGTCGCGAGCAGGACCGCGCGGTGGATCGTGTTTTCCAGCTCACGGACGTTGCCCGGGAAACGGGTGCGGGCGAGTTCGCGGGCGGCGTCCGTCGAGATCGGCCGGAAGGGCAGGCCGTTCGCCTCGGCGAACTTCCGGGCGAAATGCTCGGACAGGACCGCGACGTCAGCCGGGCGCTCGCGCAGCGGCGGGATCTTCAGGTTCAGGACGTTGAGGCGGTAGAGCAGGTCCTCGCGGAACGTGCCCTTCCGCACCTCCTCGATCAGATTGCGGTTCGAGGTCGCGAGGATGCGGATATTGACCGGCACGGGACGCGAGCCACCGACTCGGTCGATCGACACGCTCCTGGATCGCGCGCAGCAGCTTGGCCTGCAGGCGCACATCCATCTCCGAGATTTCGTCGAGCAGCAGCGTGCCGCCATCGGCTTCCTCGAACTTGCCGACGCGGCGAGCGACCGCGCCGGTGAAGGCGCCCTTCTCATGGCCGAACAGTTCGGATTCGAGCAGGTGCTCGGGGATCGCCGCGCAGTTGACGGAGATGAAGGCGCGGCCGGCGCGGTTCGAGCGCGAATGCAGGTAGCGCGCGAGCACTTCCTTGCCGGTGCCGCTTTCGCCGGTGATCAGCACGCTGGCGTCCGATTTCGCGATCTGGGCGGCGAGGTCGACGACCTGCTTCATCGCCTCGTCCTTGAAGACGATGTCGCGATTGTCCTCGGCGACCGCGGCGAGCACGGCCGCGATCAGCTCCGGATCGGGCGGGAGCGGGATGTACTCCTTGGCGCCGGCATGGATGGCGGCGACCGCCGCGCGCGCGTCGTTGTCGATGCCGCAGGCGACGATCGGCACATGGATGCGCTCGGCCTCGAGCTGCGTGACGAGGTCGCGGATCGGCTGGCCGACATCGACCATCAGAAGATCGGCGCCGCGGCCGGCGCGCAGCACGCGCAGCGCACTGATCGACATTCTCGGCATGGGTGACCTTGGCGCCGCGATCCATGGCGATCTTGGTCGCCATGGTCAGCTGGCCGCTCAAGGTTCCGACGATCAGGAGCCGCATGGCCCTTGTACTCCCTCAGTACCGTTGCGGGCTCGGCGCTCAGCGCTCGGCCTTGATGATTTCGGTCATGGTGACGCCGAGCTTCTCCTCGACGAGGACGACCTCGCCGCGCGCGACGAGGCGGTCGTTGACGTAGATGTCGATGGCCTCGCCGACGCGGCGGTCGAGTTCCAGCACGGTGCCGGGCTTCAGGCTCATCAGATCGCCGACCTCGAGCTTGGTGCGGCCGAGCACGGCCGAGACCGAGACCGGCACGTCGAACACGGCCTCGAGATCGTCCGGCGATCTTCGGTCCGCTGTCGCCGCGCTCGTCGCGATCGGCGGCAGAGTGCTCGTCGAGTTCGGGAAGCGGCAGATCGGTGTCGCTCATCGCTCTCTCCTGCATCGTCGCCGCGCGACCGATGCGATATGTCTCGCAGCGTGCGGGCGATGGCCGCTCGACGGTCGCGCGGTCGCGAACGACCCTGCCGTCCGCCCATTCGAGGCGGACATCGCCCGGAGCGATCTCCGGCTCGCCGAGGATGATGAGCTTGCCGGCGAAGCCGCGGTCGGCCGCCAGCGCGGTGAGGTGGCCCTTCACCGGCTCGACCAGGCTCGTCATGGACGCGGACCGCGATGTGCGGCGCGGTGCGGGCCTCGGCGAAGCATTCCTTGCGGCGGCTTCGGTCGATGGCGGCCAGCGGGAACTGGGCGATGGCGCCGTCGGCGAGCTTCTTCGGCCAGCACAAAGGCGAGCTCGATGGAGGCCGCCTCCTGCTCCAGCGAGCGGGCTTTCCGAACGGGCGATTTCGGCGGCCAGCTCGCGAGCCGCTTATCGAGGGCGGCGGCGAGCGCGCGGTTTCGCTGTCGAGCGCGAGCTGCCTGCCCTCGGCCGCGCCGGCGGCGAAGGCGCGCTGCCTCCGCTCTCGGAGATCGCCGCGAGGTGCTGCGCTCATCGTCAGCATCTCCTCGCTGCGGCTGCGACCGCCCTGGAAATCGCGGTCGAAGAGGAAGGGCGTCGGGCTTGCGGAGAGCGGCCATCAGAACACCAACTCGTCGTCGCCGCGGTTCTTGGTGATCATGATCTCGCCCTTGGCGGCGAGATCCTTGGCCGTGAGCACCATGTAGGACTGCGCCTCATCGACATCGCGCATGCGCACCGCGCCGAGGGCCTGCATGTCGTCGGCGAGCATCTTGCCGGCGCGCTGCGACATGTGGCCGAGGAAGAAGTCGCGCGACGTCCTGGGTGGCGCCCTTGAGCGCGACGGTGAGGCGGTCGCGGGCGACGTCGCGCAGCAGCGTCTGCACGCTCGCCGCGTCGAGGCGCATCAGGTCGTCGAAGGTGAACATCAGCGCCTTGATGCGCTCGGCCGAGTCGCGGTTCTCCTCTTCGAGTGCGGTGAGGAAGCGGGTCTCGGTCTGGCGGTCGAAGGCGTTGAAGATCTCCGCGATCATCTCGTGCGCATCGCGGCGGCTGGTCTGCGACAGGTTCGACATGAACTCGGTGCGCAGCGTCTCCTCGACGCGCTCGATGATGTCCTTCTGCACGCTCTCGATGGTCAGCATGCGCTTGACGACGTCGAGCGCGAATTCCTCCGGCAGGATGCCGAGCACGCGCGCGGAATGCTCGGCGCGGATCTTCGACAGCACCACCGCGACGGTCTGCGGGTATTCGTTCTTCAGATAGTTGGCGAGAACCTGCTCCTGAACATTGGACAGCTTCTCCCACATATTGCGGCCGGCCGGGCCGCGGATCTCTTCCATGATCTGGTTGACGCGGTCCTTGGGCAGGAAGCCGGCGAGGATGCGTTCGGTCGAGTCGACATTGCCCATCAGCGCGCCGGTCGTGGACATCTTCGACACGAACTCGACCAGCATGTTCTCGACCATCTCGGCCTCGATCGTGCCGAGGTTCGACATCGCGTGGGAGATGTCGCGGATCTCGTCGTCGTCGAGCTGCTTCCAGATCTGCGCGCCGTGCTCCTCGCCGAGCGCGAGCATCAGGATCGCGGAGCGTTCGGCGCCAGCGAGGGCGCGCTTGGTGGGCGCGCGGGTCGCGAGGGCGTTAGGTGCCATGCGGTCTTCACGTGGCCGGCGCGGGTTCCGCCAGCCACTGGCGGATGATGGAGACGGTTTCGTTCGGGTTGTTCTGGGCGAGTTCGCCGACCCGCTGGAGCGATTCCTGGGCGTGGACCTTGCCGTTGACCTGGGACGAGATCGATCATCCGCGCCGTGGGATCGGGCGAGCGGCAGGGCAGCGGCTCGGAACGTCGGCCGAGGGCGCCTGAGCGCGGGCGAGGCAGGTGCAGCGCCTGTGACCTGATCGGGCGTCAGGATGCGGCGGATCAGCGGGCGAACGACCATGAGGAACATGACGAGCAGCGTCAGCACGATGAAGAGGATGCCGAGCTCGACAAGGCGCATCACGTCGTCCTTGGTGACGCCGAGCAGCGCCATGCCGGCATTGTCGTTGATCGGCTGCACGCCCGGCGGCTCGGCGAAGCGGAGATTGACGACCTCGACCTGATCGCCGCGGCCCTGGTCGAAGCCGATGGCCGAGCGCACGAGGGCGGCGATGCGGTCGAGTTCCTCCTGCGAGCGGGGCGCGTAGGAGACGGTGCCGGTCTGGTCGTTCGAATAGATGCCGTCGACGAGGACGGCGACGGAGACGCGCTTCAGGCGGCCGGCTTCGAGCACCTCGGTGCGCGTCGTGCGCGAGATCTCGTAGTTGACCGTCTCCTCGGCTCTTCGCGGTCTTGTCGCGATTGCCTGGGCCGCTGGTGGCCGCGATGCGTTCGGAAGCTCGTTGCCGACCGAGACGGACGGATCGCCGCTTCGGCTGTCGCCTTCCTCTTCGCGGGTCTGGGTGGAGCGGACGACGCGGCTTTCGGGATCGAAGGTGTCGGCGGTGTTGGTGACCTTGGCGTAGTCGAAGGCGGCGTTGACCTCGGCGCGGGCGCGGCCCGGCGCCGACGACCCGCTCGACGATGCCCTGCACCTGATCCTTCAGCCGCTTCTCGAACGCGGCCTCGCGTTCGGTGCTGCCGGAGGGCATGCCCGCTTCTTCCTGGCTGCCGCCATCGGCGAGCAGGGTGCCGCGCTCGTCGACGATCGAGATCTGCTGGGTATCGAGGCCCTGCACGGCGGAGGCGACGAGGTGGAGGATGGCGCGGATCTGGCCCTGGCCGAGTTCGCCCGCGACGCGCAGCACGATGGAGGCGGTGGGCTTCGGCGCGTCGCGCGAGAACAGCGGGCGCTCCGGCACGACGAGGTGGACGCGGGCGGCGCTGACGCGGTCGAGCCCGCGGATCGAGCGGGCGAGTTCGCCTTCGAGCGCGCGCAGCCGGTTGACGTTCTGCAGGAAGCTCGTCGAGGACAGTCCGTCGCCCTTGTCGAAGATCTCCCAGCCGACGCCGCCGCCGGACGGTAGGCCCTGCTCGGCGAGCTTCATGCGCACCGAGGCGACCGATCGGACGGGCACCAGGATCGTCGAGCCGTCGCGGCTCGTCTCGTACTGGATGGCCTGGGCGTCGAGTTCCTTGATGACCGCCGCCGCGTCCGACATTGCGAGGTCGGAGAAGACCGGCACCATCTCCGGCTCGGTGACGCGCATCGCGACGAAGGCGAAGAAGCCCATCACGGCGAGGGCCACGACACCCATCGCCATCAGGCGCGGGGCCGCAAGGCCTTCATGAAGTCGACAAATCCGCTCAAAAACCGGCCCCGCCCCGACGTCCGCATCCGAACGACACGGGACACCCGGCAGAAATTGCCGAGAGACCGGTAAATGGGCGGTTAACGGGGGTGTTAATCGGGGTTCGGCGATTTGAGGCGCCCACAGGGAAATAAGATTAACAAAAGTAAAACGCCGGATCTCGGGACCCGGCGTCGTAAAACTTAAGTAATCTTGATTAACTCGCGTTAACGCTCAGCCGACCCGATACTGCTGGATACGGGTGGTCCGGAGGCCGGCCAGACCGTGGCGGTCGATCGAGGCCTGCCAGGCCAAAAACTCCTCCACCGTCAGAGTGTAGCGCTTGCAGGCATCCTCGAGGCTCAGCAGGCCGCCGCGCACCGCGGCGACCACCTCCGCCTTGCGGCGGATGACCCAGCGTTTCGTGTTCGACGGCGGCAAATCCGCAATCGTCAACGGACTTCCGTCCGGTCCGATCACGTATTTCACCTTGGAACGCGGCAGTTCGGTCATGGGATACTCTCAACAAGACTGACCAAAATTTCCCTGCACCGTAAGGCCTGCACTTTAACATTTGCCTAAGCTCAAAGTTGAAGGAGGCCATCATCCTGCAACGGATTGGCAAGGTCTGGGGCAGGGTTGCCACGAATGCCATCGGCACGTCTTGCCGGACCCGGAAGTTTTTGCCCGGCGGGATCGCCGCATGCAATTCAGCCGCCTGAAAATATCCAGCAATCACAGATGGTTGTGGAGTTGGCATAAGTGGAACAGGCCTTGCGTCGTGCGTTGTAAGCAGAGGGCCGCCCATGGCAACCGCATCGGTCGATTTCTTTCAGGTCGCAAGCACGAAACCGGTAAATTCCGGTCAGGCAACGAATGCGTCGTCGGGCGCGAACGGGGCTATTGAGGCGTTCGAACAGATCGTTGCGTCGCTCGCAGGGCAGTCGGAAATCGTTCGGGACGGCGCCGCAGTGGCCGCAGGGGCGGAGCTGTCGACCGTCACGGCGCAGTCCGCGAAACCGGTGGCGCCGCGTCCAATGGTCAGCGCGGACGTCGAAAAGGCGGTGACCGCTGGGCTTCTGGTTGAAGCTGTGCCGGTCGATGGCGCCCCGATCGATGGCGCCTTGCCGCCCGTGACCGGCTCGGAGATTCCGACGATCCCGGTCGTGGCCATCAAGGATACCGCCAGCGAAGCCGATGACGGCGCGCCGGACGACGCGACCTCGCCGAACAGTGATGCGCTTCTGGGAGGCACCGATCCTGCCATGCTTCTGGCGGCAGCGATCCCGGTGCCGGTCGTCCCGGTTCCCGTAGCTGCGCCTCCGAAGCCGACTGCGGCAGCCACGGGCGAAGGCGTCGAGCCGATCGGCGCCGCGCCGATTTTGCCGGTGGCTACGCCGGAACTTCCTGTCGTGCCGCAACAGGCCGGATCGATCGTTCCCATGGACAACGAGCCGGTCGCGCCCTTGATCGAAGGACGTGCGGCGACGGCAACGCCAGCTCCGGATCTTCCCGTTTCGAACGATCAGTTGGTCCCAGCGAAGGATTCGGGCCTGATCCCAGCCAAGGATAACGTCGCTTCCGCGCCGCAATCGCAGCCGAAACCCGCGTCAGCACCGGTCGTGACGTCGGCGCCATCTGCGGACGCGAACACGACGGACCCGTCCATCATGCCGGTGGCCGGGCCCGTGGCCAGCGCCGCGCCGGTCCAGACACGTCCAGCCGCGAACGTCGCGACTTCGTCCACGCCCGCGCCTGCTGATGCCGCTGCCATCGCCAATGCGGCGGGCGTCACAACTGTGAAGGGCACGACGACCCCGGCCGAGAGCGATCAGCCCGCCGCGCCGACGACCGCCGTAACCGACCAGACCGCGACTCCCACGGACACCAAATCTGCCGCGCCGGCGATCGAAGCCCCCGTCGCAGCGAAGCCGGTCGAGACCGCGACTGTGACGGAGACGACCGCGAAGGTTCAGGCAGAAGCCGTGGCGGCGATCGCTCCAGAACCGCCAAAGCCAGAGGTCAAGGAAGCGAAGCCGGCACCGGCTCCCGCTCCGCAGCCGGTCGATGCCAAGGCTGAGGCAGACAAGCCAGCGGATGTGAAGAGCACGGATCAGCCGCAGCTGACGGCAAAGAACGAAAAGCCGGACGATAGCCAGGACAAGCCGGTCGCCCAGGCGAACGACAAGCCCGTCAGCCATGCCGACAAGAACCAGACCGTCCAGCAGATGACCGACGCCAAGCCGGCGGCGGTCGATGCGGCCCGTCCGACTGCGCAGACGCAGGCCCAGGCCGCCGTCGCGATCCCGGCGGTTGCCGGCGAGATCGTCAGCCGAATGAAGAAAGGGTCGAGCCGCTTCGAGATCAGGCTTGATCCGCCGGAGCTCGGTCGCGTCGACGTCCGCGTCGATATCGACAAGAACGGTGCCGTCCATTCGCGACTGATCGTCGAGAAGACCGAGACCCTCGAACTCCTGAAATCCGACCAGCGCGCGCTTGAGCGGGCCCTCGCCGATGCCGGCTTCAAGACGGATCAGGGCTCCTTGAGCTTCTCGATGCGCGACGATCGCGGCGCGCAGCAGCAATTCCAGCAACAGCGCGCTCTCTGGGAGAGCGCATCCCAGTCACCCGTCACCGAGGAAGAGCCGGCGCGCCTTGCCGCCGAAACCGCCTACCGCGCACCCCCGCGCGCGGACGGTGGACTCGACCTGCGAGTGTAAGGAGTAACGACCATGGCAGTCTCAAGCGTTGGATCCGGTTTTTCGCTGACGGGCAATAATGCCGCGAGCGGAAGCTCGGGCGCCCGCATTGCGGACAACTTCAACCAGTTCCTGCAATTGCTGACGACCCAGTTGCAGAACCAGAACCCGCTCGATCCGCTGGACACCAACCAGTTCACCCAGCAGCTCGTCCAGTTCGCCGGTGTCGAGCAGCAGATCCAGACCAACGACACCTTGACCGCGCTGCTCGCGACATCCGACGCGACCCGCCTTTCGGGCGCGGTCTCGTTCATCGGCAAACAGGTGGTGGCCGAAGGGCGCACCACGCTTCTCGACGAGTCGAATGCGACCTGGCTCATCAATTCCGAGAGTGCTGCGCCGACGACCAAGGTGATCATCGAGAACGCGGACGGCGAGCAGGTCTATTCGCAGAATGTGAGCCTCGCCAAGGGCGACCAGGTCTTCACCTGGAACGGCATGACGTCGGATAACATGCCTGCGCCGAACGGCTTCTATACGATCACTATCGTGGCCCAGGATGCGGCGGGCAAAGCGGTCAAGACGTCGACCGATATCCAGGGGCCGGTGACCGGCGTCGAACTGGAAAACGGGCAGCCGGTGCTAAACGTCGGCAGCATCCGCATCAAGCTGGACGATGTGAAGAACGTCGTGGCGGGCTCCACCACGCCGCCGCCTGACGAGGATGACGGGGACGACGGGGATGACACCGGCGACGATACCGATACCACGCCCAACGCCTGATCGGACTGGAACCCGAGGCGCTAAGGGCCTACATTCGCCGGGCGCGGTGCTATAGACCGCGTCTGGTGACAACAGGCATCCCTTCGGCAATGCGTTTCGATCTCGATCTTCCCGGCCAGCCGGCGACGACCCGCGTCGTCGTGGCGATGTCGGGCGGCGTGGATTCGTCGGTCGTCGCCGCGCTGCTGAAGCGCGAGGGCTATGACGTCGTCGGCGTGACGCTGCAGCTCTACGACCACGGTGCCGCCGTTCACCGCAAGGGCGCCTGCTGCGCCGGCCAGGACATCCACGATGCGCGCCGCGTGGCCGACGCCATCGGCATTCCGCATTACGTCCTGGACTACGAGGAGCGGTTCCGCGAGAAGGTGATCGACCGGTTCGCGGAGAGCTATGCGGTCGGCGAGACGCCGATCCCGTGCGTCGAGTGCAACCAGCAGATCAAGTTCGTCGACCTGCTCGACACCGCTCGCGATCTCGGCGCCGGCTGTGCTGGCGACCGGCCATTACGTCGCCTCGCGCGCCCTGCCGGACGGCGGCCGCGCGCTGCTGCGCGCCCGCGATCCCGAGCGCGACCAGAGCTATTTCCTCTACGGCACGACGCCCGAACAACTCGCAATGCTGCGCTTCCCGCTCGGCGACCTGACCAAGACCGAGACGCGCGAACTTGCCCGCGAGTTCGGCCTGCACATCGCCGACAAGCACGACAGCCAGGACATCTGCTTCGTGCCGACCGGCAGCTATTCGGACATCGTCGGCCGGCTGAAGCCGGAAGCGGCGAGCCGGGCGAGATCGTGCACATCGACGGCCGCGTGCTCGGCCGCCACAAGGGCATCATGCATTACACGATCGGCCAGCGGCGCGGCCTCGGCCTCGTCGCTCGGCGAGCCGCTGTTCGTGGTCGGGCTCGACCCGGCGGCGCATCGCGTCATCGTCGGCCCGCGCGAGGCGCTGGCGACCAGCACCCTCGCGCTTCGCGACGTGAACTGGCTCGGCGAGGACGATCTCGGCGCGCTTCCCGCCGAGGGCCTCGATGTTTTCGTGAAGGTGCGCTCGACCCGCGAACCGCGCCCGGCGCTGCTGCGCAAGTGACGGGGAGATCGAGATCTCGCTTCTCGATCCGGAAGAGGGCGTCGCGCCCGGACAGGCCTGCGTGATCTATGACGCGGCCGAAGGGCAGGCGAGGGTGCTCGGCGGCGGCGTCATCAAGGCCGCCACGCGTGTCGTTCCCGCGAAATCCGACCGCAGTCGCCTAAAGCAAATGACCGTTCAGTACGACCTTGAAGGCCAGCAGCGCGTCTATGAAAAATGGGCGCCGATCTACGACGCCGTCTACCACCAGTTCCTGACCGACGCGCATTCGAAGACCTCTGCCGCTGCGGCGGCCTGCGGAAGGACCTCCTGGAGGTCGGCGTCGGGACGGGGCTGATGCTCCGCTACTACCCGTCCGACCGGCACGTGATCGGCGTCGACCTGTCGGTCCACATGCTCGGCAAGGCGGTTGAGAAGGTCCGCGATCTCGGCCTGTCGCACGTCAAGCTGCTGGCCTCCATGGACGCCTGCCGCCTCGGCTTTCGTGATGAAAGCTTCGACGCCGTGGCGGTGCCGTTCGTCATCACCCTCGTGCCCAATCCCGAAGCCGCGCTCGACGAGATCCGCCGGGTGCTGAGGCCGGGCGGCGAGATCGTCGTCACCTCCAAGCTCGGCGTCGACACGGGCCTGCATGCCTGGGCCGAGGAGATGCTCGCGCCGCTGATGGGCAAGATCGGCTGGAGCTCGCACTTCAAGGTGTCGCGGCTGGAGCGCTGGGCGGCGACGCATCCGGACATGCAGGTGGTCGAGGTCGCGCCGGTGTTCCCGGCCGGGTTCTTCAAGCTGGTGCGGATCAGGAAGCGGGGGGGATTTCCGTCTCCCGCAAGGGGAGAGAGATCACGCCCCTACGAGAGCCGTTCCGCCTTCCCAGATCAGCTTGAGACCGACGAGCGTCAGCAAGAGATAGATGAACTTGTAGAACGGCTCGGCCGGCACGCGCCGGACTAAAAGCACGCCTGCCCAGGTCGAGGCGATGGCCAGCGGCAGCAGGACGGCGGTCGTCGTCACGTTCTCGGCATTAAATTCGCCGAGCGCCATGAAGGCTGGGAACTTCAGCCAGTTCACGATGCCGAAGAAGGCGTTGGACGTGCCGACGAAGGTGTCGCGCTCCAGCTTTTGCGGCATGACGTAGATCTGGAACGGCGGCGCTCCGGAATGGGCGATCATCGAGGTGAAGCCCGATACCGTGCCCCAAAAATAGCCGGCGAGGGAGCCGCCCGGCTTCGGTGGCATCTGCGGCAGGAGAAGATAACGCAGCGCGAAGAGGGCCGCGATCAGGCCGAGCGCGACGTTGAACGCGGCCATCGAGACCCTGGATGCCAGAAGATAGCCGAGCAGGATGCCGACGATCGCGCCCGGGACGAGCAGCATCAGGTTCCGGCGGTCCCATTTCTTCCAGTAGGCGCCGACGCTGATGACGTCCTGAGCCATCATGATGGGCAGGAGGATCGCCGCGGCCTGGACCGGGTCGATCGCCAGCGCCATCAGCGGCAGGCTGACCGTGCCGATGCCCGCGAAGCCGCCTTTGGCGAGGCCGACCAGAACGACGGCGGGAATCGCGGCGAGATAGAAGGTGGGATCGGTGATCATGACGGGCGCGGGAAAGCGCTCCTTAGCACAGGATTGGTGGCGGAGAGCGTCCCGACTTTCGGGTATCAGGCGTGCAGGGAGGACACGGCTGTTAGCCGGTCGTTCAGGTGGCGGGCGGTGGCGCGGAAATCGTCGAGGCGCGGCCTGACTTCGAGGGCGAGCTGTTCGGCCCGTTGCTCGCCGATCGATTTGACGAGGTCGGCCCAGTATTCCGGAATGTCCTTCCAGTCGTCGACCGTCGATCCGATGATTTCCGGGTGGAACTGCACGCCAGCATGTCGGCCCCAGCGCATAGCCTGAACCGGAGTGTGCCCATTGGATGCCAGGACTTCCGCGCCCTCGGGCAGTTTCGAGACTTCGCAGCCGTGCCACTGGAATGTCTGGAGGATGGACGGGAGATAGCCGAAGACCGGATCGCTCTTACCGGCCGGCGAGAGTTGCACCGTCGCGAGGCCGACTTCCGGCCAATCCATAGGAGTGACGGCTCCGCCGAGCGCGTCCGCCAGAAGTTGGTGGCCGAGGCAGATGCCGAAATAGGGTTTGCCGAGGTCGCGCACCCAATGTCGGATGGCCGCCTTCTCGGGAGCGAGCCAGGGATGCTTCGCTTCGTGGAAGACGTTCATCGTCCCGCCCATCACGGCGAGGAAATCGAAACCCGTGAAATCCGGGATCGGATCGCCGTGATCCAGCTCGACGGTCGTGATCGTGTGGCCGGCTTCCACCCAGAACTCCGTGAAGACGGCCGGATGTTCGCTGGCGAGGTGCTGGAAGACGAGAATGCGCATCGAGCCTCCATCTTGGCGCTTTGGTTCGCCCGACGGAAGGTCGATGCGCGTTTGGCTGGTGTCCGCTCAGTGCGCGCCTGCGGCGCTCGCCTGACCCTTCCTGGCGAACAGGATGGCGACGGCGGCGATCGCCAGCATGACGCCGATGACCGCGAAGGTGTCGCTGAAGCCCATCACGAGCGCCTGCCGCTTCACGATCTTGCCGAGCGCGATGATCGCCTGATGCTTCGCGCGCGGCAGGGTCGGAGACGCCGTGCGCCATGAAATAGTCGGTCATCAGCTCGATGCGGTCGCGGACCTCCTCGCGGAACGTCGTCACCGACTGGCCGATGATGTTCGAGTGGAACTGCTCGCGCTTGGTGATGATCGTGCCGAGCGTGGCCGTGCCGACCGCGCCGCCGAGATTGCGCAGCATGTTGAACAGGCCCGACGCGTTGGCGGCGTCCTTCGGCTGCGATGTCCATCATCGCGATCGCGGTCAGCGGCGTGATGACCATGGACTGGCCGATGGCGCGCACGATGTTCGGCCAGAACAGCTGATCGCCGGAATAGTCGAGCGACATGTGGATGTTCATGAAGCAGCGAGACCGCGAACAGGGCGATGCCGACGAAGCCGATGTAGCGGACGTCGAAGTGCTTCATCAGCATCGGCACGAGCGGGATCAGCAGGATCTGCGGCAGGCCGGTCCAGGCGAGCACCATGCCGATCTGCTCGGCATTGTAGCCCTGCACCTGGCCGAGATATTGCGGCAGGACATAGACCGAGCCGAACAGCGCGAAGCCGACGAGGACGTTCGCCAAGGTGCCGACGCCGAAATTGCGGTTCTTCAGCAGCCGCAGATCGACCAGCGGCTTTGTGATCGTGAGCTCGATCCAGATGAAGGCGGTCAGGAACACGACGGCGATGATCGCCAGGCGGACGATGAAGGGCGACTCGAACCAGTCGTCCTTGTTGCCTTCCTCCAGCAGGGTCTGCAGGGCCGAAAGGCCGATCGCCATGGTGACGATGCCGACCCAGTCGCCCTCCTTCAGCAGGCCGAGCTGCATCGGCTCGCGCTCCAGCGTCAGACAGAGCGCGACGACCATCACCATGCTGGGGATCGTGTTGATGAAGAAGATGGTCTGCCAGCCGTAATTCTCGGTCAGGTAGCCGCCGATGGTCGGGCCGATCGCCGGCGCGAAGGTCACCGCGAGCGCGAACATCGCCAGGCCGATCGGCTGCTGCGACTTCGGCAGCCGGGTCGCGACCATGGTGAAGGCCATCGGGATCAGCACGCCGCCGGCGAAGCCCTGCAGGCCGCGCAGCACGATCATCTCGCCGAGATTATGCGCGAAGGCGCAGGCCATCGAGAACAGCGCGAAGAAGATCGTGCTGGCGATCATGTAGCGGCGGAACGAGAAGACGCGGCTCAGATAGCCGGTCAGCGGGATGACGATGATCTCGCCGATGAGATAGGAGGTCGAGATCCAGGCGCCGTTGTCGACGCCGGTGCCGATGCCGCCCTCGATGTCGAGCAGCGAGGCATTGGTGATCTGGATGTTGAGGATCGCCATGAAGGCGCCGATCATGCCGGCGACGATGGCGATCCAGGTCGACAGGCTGGCCTTGTCCTCGGCGGACGGAGTCCGGGAGGCAGGGACGGCGGCGACAGTTGCGTTTGACATGACCCAGCTCCTTGCAAGCCGGGCGCGCGGGTTACCGCGCGTCCGCCACAGCCTTTTCGGTTGAAACCTTGGTGTCGATCGTCGGAACGACCGACATGCCCGGCCGCAGGGCGCCGGCGAGCGGTGTGGCCGGGATCGAGCACGATCTTCACCGGGATGCGCTGGACGACCTTGGTGAAGTTGCCGGTCGCGTTGTCCGGCGGCAGCAGCGCGAATTCCTGGCCGCTGGCCGGCGCGAGGCTGTCGACATGGCCCTCGACGGTCGCGCCGGGGAACATGTCGACGTCGACCTCGACCGTCTGGCCGGGCTTCACGTCGGTGAGCTGCGTCTCCTTGAAGTTCGCGACGATATAGGTCGCGTCGATCGGCACGACCGCCATCAGCTGCGTGCCGGCCTGGACATACTGGCCGACGCGCAGCGTGCGGTTGCCGACCACGCCGTCGACCGGCGCGGTGATCGTCGTATAGGAGAGGTTGAGCTCGGCCTGGTGCTGCACCGCCTCGTCGTGGGCGAGCGGTGGCTTGTGCCTGGGCGAGATCGGCCTTGAGCAGGTCGACCTGCTTCTCCGCGGCGGCGAGCGAGGCGGTGTCGCGGTCGATCGTTGCGCGCGCGGCGACGATCCGCGACGAGGCCTGCTGCGCGTTCTGCACGGTGCCGTAGCCGGTCTTGGCGAGGTTCGTATAGCGCTCGTTGTCCTGCTCGGCGAAGGTCGCGTTGGCCTTGTCGACCTCGACGGTGGCGCGGGCGGTGTCGATGACCGATTGCTGGGCGTCGAGCTGGGCCTGCTTGCTCGCGACCGTCGCGCGGGCAGCCGCGACGTCGGCCTTGGCCTGGTGCGAGCGCGACGCGGTAAGTCGCGGTCGTCGATGCGGGCCAGCACCTGGCCGGCCTTCACCGGCTCGTTGTCGCGAACGAGGACCTCGCCGATATAGCCGGAGACCTTGGGGGCGATCGTCGTGCTGTCCGCCTTCACATAGGCGTCGTCGGTCGAGACCTCGAAGCGGCCGACCGTCCAATAGTCGTGACCCCAATAGCCGACCCCGAGAAGTGCGGCGACCGCAACTCCGGCAAGCACCACGCGCCGGAACGAGTGCTTCGGGCGTACGGTTTCCTCGGGAGCGGTCGGAGCACCAGCCTCGGCCAGCTTTTCAGCGGGGATATCCGGCACGGCCTTGTCGGTCG
This sequence comes from uncultured Alphaproteobacteria bacterium, assembly GCA_963778835.1. Classification (GTDB taxonomy): domain Bacteria; phylum Pseudomonadota; class Alphaproteobacteria; order Rhizobiales; family Methylopilaceae; genus Flaviflagellibacter. Next base: position 557,530 of record CAVZVY010000006.1, on the reverse strand, counting down.
GGATGGCACGGTCGATGGAAATTTGATCCTGATGCTTGCTCATCGGTTCAGCTCCTGCAGGGCTTCGGTTCCAGCCGCGCACTGCAATTTGGAAACTTGATATTTTCCAAAATAGTGCCTAGATAGGTTCTGTCAACAGGAATTTGGAAAATAGTCATGGGACAAATTCAGGAGACAGTGCGCCGTTCCCGCGGGCGACCGCAGATCAGGTCTGACGAGGAGACATTGCTCATCCTCATCGAGGCGGCGGATCGCGAGTTCCAGCTGAACGGCTATGCCGGCACGAACATCAATTGCGTGGCACAGCGCGCGGGCGTCTCGACCAAGACGCTCTACAAGCTCGTGCCGAACAAGGCGGAGCTGTTCGAGGCCGTGATCCGTCACCGCATCAGCCGCTTCCTGCTCGACGTCGACGACGTCGTGACGGACGACCTCGATACCAAGGAGGCGCTCGAGCGCCTCCTGTTCGCCTTCGGCGTGCTGACGCTGAACGAGGAGACGATCGCCATCAACCGCCTGGTGATCGGGGAATGCGAGCGCTTCCCCGAGATCGCGCACGCCTTCTACCAATCGGCGATCGTGCCGGTGAACGGCGTTATCGAGAACTGGCTGAACAAGCAGAAGGCAAAGGGCACGTTGCGGGTAGACGACGTCCACATCGCCTCCGGCATGCTGCGCGGCATGATGATCATGGAGCCGCAGAGGACCGCTATGATGGGCCAGCGTTCCGCGCCGCACCGCGACGAGATCGCCTTCCGCGCCAAGCAGTGCGCAGAGGTGTTCTACAACGGCTGCCGGGCGTGACGGATCGTTCGTCGGATTCCGCGCCGGGCGCTAAGGGGTCGCCCCGGACCTAGGAAAGGCCCGTCACGGTGTCGCCCTTGGGGCGCGCGTCGAGCGCATGCCGCCCGGTGAGGGCGTACTGGATCGTCTCGGCGAGGTTGGTCGCGTGATCGCCGATGCGTTCGAGATTCTTGGCGCAGAAAAGCAGATTGGTGCACTGGCCGATGCTGCGGGCGTCTTCCATCATGTAGGTGAGGAGTTCGCGGAAGAGGGCGTTGTAAAGTTCGTCGATCTTGACGTCGCCGAGGCGAACCTCTTCGGCCGTTTCGGCGTCCAGACGATCGAACGCCGTGAGCACCTTGGACAGCTGTTTCTGCACCGCGCTCGCCAGTCGTTTCAGGGTCGCCGAGATGGCCATATCCGAAAGGGCGTTGTTCTCGCTCGTGACGCGGGCAGCAATGCTCTTCGCCAGATCGCCGACGCGTTCGAGATCGCTCGCCATGCGCATGCACGCGATGACGTGCCTCAAGTCATCGGCGACTGGCTGGCGCCGCGCGATGATCCGGATCGCCAGATCCTCGATCTCATACTGCATCTGATCGATCGAACGATCCTGATTGACGGCTCGTTGGGCCAAGGCGACGTCACCGGTCCGGAGCGCGGTTACAGCGTTCTCGAACAGGTGCCGGGCGAGGTCGCCCATCTCCTGGATGCGGCTCGTCAACCCCAGCAATTCGTCGTCGAATGCCCGGCTGATGTGATCCACTCGATGCTCTCCGGTTGTTCGCGCGCAATTCCGCAATTGCCTGCTTCATATCAAGTGAAAGATGACAGTTATGTAACGCGGGCGAGTTCGCCGGCGGCAGCAGAAAGCCCCGTCGCGGGCCTCGCGCTGATGAGCCGCACGCGCCCTTAAAAGTGCAATCAAGCGTAGTGGCGGGGCAAACCGAACCGCCGTGCCAGCCCGTCGTCGATGCCATTGCTCCCATCTGACATGTCAGTTAGGTCTGTCTCCATTTTCGAAAAGGAGGGCGCGCATGCATCCGGGAAGATCTCTGACGATGGCTATGAACGGGATGGTGGCCTCGCCGCACTACCTCGCCAGCCAGGCCGGTTTGACGATTCTGCAGGATGGCGGAAGCGCGGTCGACGCCGCGATCGCGGTGAACGCTGCCCTCGGCGTGGTCTATCCGCATATGACCGGCATGGGCGGCGATGCCTTCTGGCTGATCTATAGTGCGAGGGAAGGCCGTCTTTATGCGCTCAACGGTTCCGGACGGGCGGTGTCGGGCGCCACGCGCGATGTCTATCGGGGGCTTGGCCATGGCGCCATTCCTCAGCGCGGCGTGTTGTCCGCCGTCACGGTCCCGGGCGCCGTCGATAGCTGGTGCATGGCACATGAGCGGTTTGGAAAGCTGCCGCTCTCCGCCGCTCTCGCGCCTGCGATCGCCTATGCCCGCGATGGTTATCCGGTGTCGGCGGGGCAGGCCCGGTTCACGGCTGCCGGGGCCGCCATGCTGGCCGGCCACTCTGCCGCGCAGACATTCATGCCCGGCGGGAAGCCACCCGCGGCAGGCGATATCATGCGGTTCCCGGCACTTGCCGAGACGATGGAGATCGTCGGCCGGCAAGGCCGCTCCGGCTTCTATGAGGGCGCGGTCGGCGCGGAGATCGTACGGGCAGTGGAGGCGGCCGGCGGCCTCTGGGCAGACGCCGACCTCGCCGACCATCACGGCGATTGGGGAGAACCCATCTCGACCACCTATCGCGGAAACAACTGTTTCCAGCATCCGCCGAACAGCCAGGGCTTTGTGCACCTCATGGTGCTGAACATCCTGGAGAATTTCGACGTCACGGCGCTCGGCTCCGACAGCGCCGCCTATGCGCATCTGGTCGTCGAGGCGACGAAGCTCGCCTTCCTTGATCGTGACCGCTACCTGAGCGATCCCGCGCGTTGCCCGATCCCGCTCGACGATCTTTTGTCAAAGGCCTACGCGGCCGAACTGGCCGACCGCATCGATCTTGAGCGGGCCAGCGATACCAGGGCCGTCCCGATGGGTCAGGATACGACCTGCACGGTCGTCGTCGACCGGGACGGCAATGCGGCGTCGATCATCCAGAGCCTCTATCATGAGTTCGGATCGGCGGTGGTGGCTGGCGAGACGGGGGTCCTGCTGCAAAACCGCGGCTCGTTCTTCTCGCTGGACGACGAGCATGTGAACCGCCTCGAGCCGGGGAAGCGGACCTTCCACACCTTGATGCCGGGGATGATGTTCCGCGAAGGCCGTCCCGTGCTCGTCTACGGTACGATGGGCGGGGAAGGTCAGCCTCAGACGTCGACGATGGTCGTCAGCCGCGTGGTGGACTTCGGGCAGGACGTGCAGACCGCAATCGACGCGCCACGCTGGCTGCACGGCCGGACCTGGGGCGAAGAAACGACCAGCTTGAGGATCGAGAAGCGTTTCGGCGGGTTGGTGAAAGCGGAGCTCGAGCATCTCGGCCACGACCTCCAATTCGTCGAGCCGTTCAGCGATGTCGTCGGCCACGCCGCGGCAATCGGAATCAATGCCGGCACCGGCCTTCTGTCCGGTGCCGCGGACCCGCGTAGCGAGGGCATCGCGGCGGGTTGGTGATGGGAAGCGGCACGGGCGATCTGCCCGTGCTGCCCTTAGTCCAAGACGTTAAGCGCGGCTGAGGCTCAGCCCTTCGCTGCTGAGCGGCGCCGGAGCCAGCGCGTGCCTCCTGCGCATCGGTTTCAGCACGGCGATGGCAAGCAACGCCGTCAGGAGGTCCATCGCCACGACGACGGTGAACACAAGTCCCCACGACCCCGAAGTGCCGTACATCCAGGCCGCCACCGGTCCGCCAAGCACCGAGCCGACGCCCTGCGCCATGTAGAGGAAACCGTAATTGGTGGTGGCGTGCTTGGTGCCGAACGTGTCGGTGAGGGTTGACGGGAACAGCGAGAAGATCTCGCCCCAGCCGAAGAACACGATACCGGACAGCACGACGAACCAGAGCGGATCGTGCGCCAGGAAGAACCAGACCGCGATTGCGATGCCTTCCAGGCCGAAGGCTATGAGCATCGTGTTCTCGCGGCCGATCCGGTCCGACACCCAGCCGAAGAACGGCCGGGTCAGGCCGTTGGTGATGCGGTCTACTGTCAGGGCGAGCGGCAGTGCGGCAAGACCGAACACCAGCACATCCGCGACCTGGAAGTCGCGGGCGATGGCGCCCATCTGCGAGATCACCATCAAACCGGTGGTCGACATCATCGTCATCATGACGAACAGCAGCCAGAACACCGGGGTGCGGAGCATTTCGCGTGGCGTGTAGTTTCGACCGGTGTCGAGCACGTCGGGGTCTTGCTCCGCCTTCTTCGCGGCAATCAGGGCCTGATCGGGGCGCTTCATGCCGAGCGCCGCGAGGATGCCGACCGCGGCCAGGATGAAGCCGAATATGACAAGCGTGCTTTCAAAGCCGTTGGAGGCCAGCGACTGGGAAATCGGGAAGGTCGTCAAAACCGCGCCGAAGCCGTAACCCGCCGCGACCACGCCGACGGCGAAGCCGCGCCGATCCGGGAACCACTGCACCATCATCCCGACGACGCCGACATAGATGATGCCGGTGCCGATACCGCCGAGCAGGCCGTAGGTGAGGTAGAGGCCCCAGAGCGATGTGATGTGAGCGGTGGCGATCCAGCTAAGCCCGGTCAGCGCGGCGCCGACCGACAGCAGGAGGCGAGGGCCGAACTTGTCGATGAAATAGCCCTGCAGGGGCGACAGGAAGGTTTGCAGGACGATCAGGATGGAGAACGTGATCTGTACCTCGGCGAGTGATGCGCTGAGGCTGGCAGTCAAATGCTTGGTGTAGAGAGCCCATACATATTGGGGGCTCGAGATCGCCATCATGGCGATGAGGCCGAGGCCGAGCTGCGCCCAGCGTGATCGTGAACCGCCTGGTGCTGTGTCGCGAGAAGCCATGGATTGTCCTTCCGATTGAGTTGATCCGCCGCAGCCGCCGGGTCCCGTCCCGAACATGCTATGTTTCTGACATGTCAGTTTAAGTGCAAAAATGCCCCAGATGACTTTAGCGAGAGTCATGGATGGGCCATGCACACAGCGGGCCACTCGATGTCGAACTATGGTATCGAGGTGCCGGTGACATGTGAGCGTGATCGATGATTGATGGCAGGAAGGCTAATCCCGGAAAGAAGAAGACGCAGGCGGAGCACGCCTATCGGGTCATCGAGGAGATGATCGTCACGCTGCAATTGCCGCCAGGCAGTCGCATTTCCGAGAACTCGCTCAGCAAGCAGCTCCAGATCGGCCGCACGCCGGTGCGGGAGGCCCTGCTGCGCCTCGGCTATGAGCGGATGATCCAGATACTGCCGCGCGCGGGCGCCATCGTCTCGGAGATCGATCTGCCAGGCCAGTTCAAGTTGATCGAGGTGCGCCGCGAACTGGAGAAGATCCTGAACGGCCGCGCCGCGCGTCTGGCCAACGCGGAGGCGTGCGCCGCCTTCCGCAAATTAAGCGCGCGCTTTCGCGATTGCCGCGAGTGGGGCAAAGGCGATCTGTTCGTCGACGTCGACCACGACTTCAATAAGCTGGCAGCAGAGACCGCCCAGAACCAGTATGCCGCTGACGCGATGGGCCCCCTGCAGGCCCAGACCCGACGCTTCTGGTTCCTGCATTTCAAGCAGTTCGGCGACCTTGCCCGAGTCTGCCAGCTCCACGAGGCCATCGCCGACGCCATCGCCGCCAAGGACGAGCAGGAAGCTCGCGCCGCCTCGGATCGCCTGGTCGATTATGTCGAGGAATATAGCTTTCGAACCCTGCGCGCCCTCCTCTGACCCGATCGTGCCGCTTTTGGAGGCATTCGGTGCGGTTATCTTGGGCACCTTCGTCCCCAGCGCGTCTCGCATCAACCAAGCCGGATTGGCGCAACCGTGCAAAATCGAGGTATCGTCGTTTCAGGGAGTGATGACGGAAGACACCACGATGCCTGGAAAACAATTCGCGTCACCGGACAACATCCGCGCCGCCTTCTCGGCAGCCATGTCAGCGATGTATCGCACCGAGGTGCCGGCCTATGGAGAGCTGATTTCGCTGGTCGCAGACGTCAATGCGAGGACGCTGGCCGACCGGCTCGACCTGCAGGCCAGCCTCGACGAAACCGACACGCTCGACCGCATCTCGGAAGAACGCCACGGCGCCATCCGCCTCGGCACCGAGGCCGAGCTTGCCATGATGCGGCGGGTGTTCGCGGTCATGGGAATGTTTCCGGTCGGCTACTACGACCTCAGCGAAGCCGGGGTTCCCGTCCATTCGACGGCGTTTCGACCCGTTGACGACGCCGCGCTGAAGATCAGTCCCTTCCGGGTTTTCACCTCGCTGTTGCGCCTCGACCTGATCGAGGATGCCGAACTGCGCGACGAAGCGGCAGACATATTGGCGGCAAGGCAGATTTTTTCCCCGGCCGCCGTGGCGCTGGTCGAGAAAGCAGAGCTGGAGGGCGGGTTGGCCGAACCGGTGGTCGCCAGCTTCATCTCCGAAGTTCTGAAGACCTTCCGCTGGAATGAACAGGCGAACATAAGCCACGAGCGTTACAGCCGGTTTCACCGTGTCCACCCTCTGATTGCCGACGTCGTGTCATTCAAGGGACCTCACATCAACCACCTGACGCCCCGCACGCTCGATATCGATGCCGTGCAGGGGCTGATGCCCAACGCGGGGCATCACGCCGAAGGCGGTGATCGAGGGACCTCCGTCGCGGAACTGTCCGATCCTGCTGCGGCAGACCTCGTTCAAGGCGCTCGAAGAGCCCGTCTATTTCCCGGATACCGACGGCACGCTGCGTCCGGGCTCCCACACCGCCCGCTTCGGTGAGGTCGAACAGCGCGGCGTGGCTCTCACGCCGAAAGGCCGCGCCCTCTATGATCGGCTGCTGAACGAGGCGCGCGCCAACATCCGACCGGCCGCCGACGGGTCCAATGCGCAGGATTATTACCTCGCTTTGGAAACCGCCTTTCACGCATTCCCGGACGACTGGAACGAAATCCGGCGCCGTGGCCTAGGCTATTTCACCTATCGCCCCGGCCGCGTGATCGGCGGCGATGCATCTGATGAGCCCGATCTGGAAATGCTCATCGAGACCGGCGCGATCCTGTTCGACCCGATCGTCTACGAGGACTTTCTCCCCGTCAGCGCCGCGGGAATCTTTCAGTCGAACCTCGGCGACACGGCCGCGCAGAGCCTGGCAGCCAGTCCCAACCAGAAGCGGTTCGAGCAGGCCCTCGGCGCCGCTGTTCTCGACGAGTTTAAGCATTATGCCGATATCGAGAATGCATCGATCGGGCGTTGCATGGCGGCATTGAACGTGGAGGGCGTGCGCTGAATATGCTGCCCGACGAGCGAAAGGCAGCATCATGACGATAGCGAAAGAGACGTTGGGCCTTCTGGCCAAGCTGGGTGTTGCAACGGACACGCTGTCGGGCGGCGACCTCATCGTCCGCAGCCCGGTGACCGGCGAAGAGATCGCCGCGCTGAAGACGATCTCGCCGGCGGATGCCACGAAGGTCATCGACGACGCCCATGAGGCTTTCCAGGCGTGGCGGCTGGTGCCGGCGCCCAAACGCGGCGAGCTGGTGCGGCTGCTCGGCGAGGAATTGCGCGCGCACAAGGCGGAACTCGGCCGGCTGGTTTCGATCGAGGTCGGTAAAATTCCGTCCGAAGGCCTCGGCGAAGTGCAGGAGATGATCGACATCTGCGATTTCGCGGTCGGCCTCTCCCGCCAGCTCTACGGCCTCACCATCGCCACCGAGCGTCCAGGCCACCGCATGATGGAGACCTGGCATCCCCTGGGAGTCGTCGGCGTCATCTCGGCCTTCAATTTCCCGGTGGCGGTGTGGTCGTGGAACGCGGCGCTGGCGCTGGTCTGCGGCGACGCCGTCGTCTGGAAGCCTTCGGAAAAGACGCCGCTGACGGCCCTGGCGTGCGAAGCGATCTTCAGGCGCGCGGCAAAGCGCTTCGGAGATGCCTCGGACGGTCTGGCGCCGGTGCTGATCGGCGACCGCGCCGTCGGCGAGATCCTGGTCGACCATCCGAAGGTGCCGCTGGTTTCGGCCACCGGCTCGACCCGAATGGGCCGAGATGTCGGTCCCAGGCTGGCGAAACGCTTTGCCCGCGCGGTGCTGGAGCTTGGCGGCAACAATGCCGGCATCGTCTGCCCGACCGCCGATCTCGACATGGCGCTGCGCGCTATCGCCTTCGGCGCCATGGGCACGGCCGGCCAGCGCTGCACGACGCTCAGACGCCTGTTCGTCCATGACAGCGTCTATGATGCGTTGGTTCCGCGCTTGAAGAAGGCCTATGAGAGCGTTTCGATTGGGAATCCGCTGGAAACCACGACGCTTGTGGGGCCGCTGATCGACAAGGCCGCCTACGATGCCATGCAGAAGGCACTCAAGGAGGCGGTTTCGCATGGCGGCAAAGTGACGGGCGGTGCGCGGGTCGAGAACGGCCACCCGGACGCCTATTACGTGCGTCCGGCGCTGGTCGAGATGCCCAGGCAGGTTTCACCGGTTACGGAAGAGACCTTCGCGCCGATCCTTTATGTGATGAAGTATTCGGACTTCGACGCAGTGCTCGACGAGCACAACGCGGTGGGGGCGGGGCTTTCGTCGTCGATCTTCACCCGAGACCTCCAGGAATCCGAGCGCTTTCTCGGCGTCGACGGCTCGGACTGCGGCATCGCCAACGTCAACATCGGCACGTCCGGCGCGGAGATCGGTGGTGCCTTTGGCGGCGAGAAGGAGACCGGCGGCGGCCGTGAATCTGGCTCCGACGCGTGGAAGGCATATATGCGCCGCGCCACCAACACGGTGAATTATTCCAAGGCGCTACCGTTGGCCCAAGGGGTTTCCTTCGACATCGATTGAGCGAATTCTACGACCGTCAATGTCGATGGAACGGTCATAGTGCGATCGACCGATGGGTGTCAGCTTCTGGCGCGGAGCTGACTCAGGTCGCAGCGCAAACCGGGTTGCGGACGTTATCTCCGGCGCCGGCCACGGCTAGTGGGGGAAAGTGGTCTAGGTCGGCCATCCGGCCATGGACCCTTCCCACAAACCTTACTCCTGCTTCAGTACCGACCGCCCACATTCGTTCGCAAATGCGTCCGATCGAGCCGTCGTCGGTGAAACGAAGAACAAATCGCGATGGTAAGCTTCCGTCCGTTGTTGCGGTCAGCTTCGCGCCTCCGTCCGATATATCGGTGATCGTGCAATGGCCGATGCACACTTGATCGCCAAGATCGATCCATCCCTTGAGGCGGACGCGCTTCCGCTGATGTTTTCTTCGAAGCCGCATAGCTTCGGGCCCCCTAAAGCAGCGCGGGCGCCGCAACCACAGATAGTTCCCTTATAAGGTAATGTGCCGAACACTTCGTAAATGATCAGCACGATTGATGCGCGTGAAGCACGTCGATTGCGTAGCCGGGGTGACATGAAAATGGCGCCATGCGGGGGCGCGGCCTACCGATTTACTGTGCATTAATCGAAAGCAAGCAAACTGCAACCAAAGGGAGAATATCTGGCGCCGCTCGCTTAAAGATAAAGGGCGCTGGCCGCAGAGTGGTGATCGACAAATGCTGCGATCCCAGGATTTAGCGGGTCGCTACCACGATAAGGCCCCGACGGTCATCGTGGTGGGCGACGATTCCACGTCGTCTCCGATCTATGCCCTGCAGGACGCTGACTTCGTCGACATCGCCAACGATAGTTGCGAGCGATACGATTTCTCGTTGCCGCAAGCGGTGGTGTTCGATGTGGCCCTGTCGAGGGAAAATATCGCGATCATCCAGAGTCTGGATGCCGTTCTGCCGAAGAAGCGGGTCTTTTCCGTCGATCTGAAGAGCTTTCGGGCACGCATTCAGGCGAACAGCCTGGGCGCGAGCGCGCTGATCAACCGTCCGATCAGGATGCGCGAGCTCAATCATTGCATAAAGGACCTGATCGGCAGGACGTCACATCCCCAACGTGACCGCCGGCAGATCGCGATCGACTTGTCGATCAAGGGCGCTGCAAGGTCCCTGACAACGATGTTCGACGGGCTCCGCTCCGGCGCGGGGCTCAACGTCGAGGGCGCGTTTCTCGCCTGTGGAGACATCGCAGCGGCGATCGCGGAATTCGGTCAAGACAAATGGCTGGATGACATCCGGAGGCATCACGTCGGCACGTTCCAGCACTGTCTCTTGGTCGCAAGCGTAGCGACGATCTTCGGGCAGTCGCTCGGCATGAGAAACGAGGATGTGGTGGCTCTGACCATGGCGGGCATGCTGCATGATATCGGCAAGGCGACGATCCCCGTGGCACTGCTCGAAAAGCCTGGGAAACTGACCGACGCCGAATTCAAAATCGTCAGGTCGCATCCTGACATCGGGTGGCGTTACCTGGCATCGACGGGAATCCGGTCCGACATTCTGCACGCGGTGCGGCATCACCACGAGGCGCTCGACGGCAGCGGCTATCCAGATGGCCTGAGCCACAATCAGATCCCGGACATGACCCGTGTGCTGACGATTTGCGACATCTACGCCGCGCTCATCGAACGGCGTTCCTACAAGGAACCGCTATCCCCGGCTGCGGCGATCGGGGAACTCCGCACATTCGCGAGCGAGGGCAAGGTCGAGGGAGCTCTCGTCGAAGCGCTGGCATCGGCGGTCTTCGACCGGACGATTGCGCCAGCCTGAGCCAGAGGTCTTTAAAGGGCCGCCCGCCTCGTTGTGCCCCTTGGGTGCGTGGTCGCGCTTCGCTTTGCCCGCTTCTCAGCAAATCCCTTCATCGGAAGCCATCGGTCCGCGACGTCGACGGCAGGTTGCGACAGGGCGCATAAGCGATACCTTGGTATAGATTGCCGGGAATCTCTGTCGACATAGCTGATGTCTCAGTAGTGGATAGGCTGATTGAATTAGAAGCCCGCGTGAAACCTCGTCGTCTAAAGACTTAATCCGTGCTGTTAAAGCAATCGACATTCACGCGATGGTGCGGCGTGCGGACACGCTCGTTGCGATAGCACCTAGAACTGAGACTACCTGTCCTCGCCGATCAGGAGCCAGTCATGGACATGACCGAATATTCTCCAATTCGTATTGTCAGCCCAGCCGGATTCGATCCCGGAACGGCGCAGACGCCAGGCTCCGTTCGCCTGGCTGCGGTCGCACCGCAGCTCGGCATTCAATCGGCGCTGTGGGGCGGGTTGTTCGAGGTCGAGCCGGGAGCCCGTACGGGCATCCATCATCATGGAGAGCAGCAGACCATCGCCTACGTCCTGTCGGGCGTCTGCGAAGTCCGTTGGGGCGCAAGGGGAGAACACGCTGGGCGCGCGAAAGCGGGCGATTTCATCCACGTGCCTGCCTTCCTACCGCACATGGAGATTAATCCGTCGGATTCGGAGCCTTTCCACTGGGTGGTCGTGAGGAGCACCTCAATGCCGATCGTGGTGAACCTTCCGGACGATACGTGGCGGTAGACGAGGCATGCCCTCGGGGCCTGGGCGTCGATCGCTTCAGGCGGACCTTGGAAGATTTTGGAAACAGGCATGAACAAAAAAACGGACACACGTTTTCACGTTACGCGACGCACGGTCCTGGAGGCTGGAACTGCCGCAGCAGCCCTCGGATTCATCGGCCACCCAGGTTTTGCTCAGGCTGCCGGCTTGCCGGATGGCGAGACCCCGCCGGGGCCCGTGACAGTCGGACTTCAGGTCAACGGTCGCGCTCACGCTCTGACGGTCGATTCCCGCACGACATTGCTCGATGCGCTGCGTGAGCATCTCGCGCTCACCGGCACGAAGAAGGGATGCGATCAAGGGCAATGCGGCGCCTGCACGGTGATCGTCAACGGGCAGCGCATCAATAGCTGCCTGACGCTTGCGGTGATGCATGCCGACGATGAAATCACCACCATCGAAGGCTTGGCGGACGGTGACGATCTCCACCCGATGCAGGCCGCCTTCGTGCGCCATGATGGATTGCAATGCGGATATTGCACGCCCGGGCAGATCTGTTCGGCCGTCTCCCTTCTGGCCGAGCATAAGGCCGGCTGGCCGAGCTACGCCACGGCGGACGTTGCGACCGCGCCCGTTCTCACCGACGCCGAAATCGCCGAGCGGATGAGCGGCAATATCTGTCGGTGCTCGGCTTACCCCAACATCGTTGCCGCGATCCGCGATGTCGCCGAAGGAGGCCGCTCATGAAGCCGTTTCGCTACGACCGGGCCAGCGGCGTCGCGTCCGCGTGCGCAGCGGCGGCCGAGCCCAACGCCAAGTTCATCGCCGGCGGCACCAATCTGCTCGATCTCATGAAGCTCCAGATCGAGACGCCGGCGCATCTCATCGACATCGCTTCGTTGCCCTTTGACGAAGTCGAAGAGACCGCCGAGGGCGGTTTGCGTGTCGGCACGCGCGTCACCAATAGCGCCCTGGCGGTCGATATGCGGGTCCGCCGCCTCTATCCGCTGCTGTCGCAGGCGATCCTGGCCGGTGCGTCGACCCAGCTTCGCAACAAGGCCACGACCGGTGGGAACCTGCTCCAGCGCACGCGCTGTCCCTACTTCTATGACACGACCAAACCCTGCAACAAGCGCATGCCGGGCGCCGGCTGTGCCGCCGTGGGCGGCATCAACCGGATGAACGCGGTGCTGGGCGTGAGCGACGACTGCATTGCCGCGCACCCGTCCGACATGGCGGTGGCGATGACGGCGCTCAATGCGCAGGTGGAGACCGTAGCCGCCGACGGTGCAACACGGACGATCCCGATCGATGCGCTGTATCGTGCGCCGGGCAATACACCTCATGTCGAAACGGTGCTGGCACCGGGCGAATTGATCCGATCGGTGCTGCTGCCCCCGCCGCCGTCGGGCCGGCAGGTCTATCGCAAGGTGCGCGACCGCGCTTCTTATGCCTTTGCGCTGGTTTCGGTCGCGGTCATCGCCGCTCGCGACGGTGACCGGGTGCGCGCCGCGCGCGTCGCATTCGGCGGCCTGTCCTACAAGCCATGGCGATCAGCGGAAGCTGAAGCCTCGCTTGAGGGCGCCTCGGCGACGCGCGCGTCCTTCGACGCAGCCGGTGCCGCCGCGCTCAGGGACGCACGCGGCTATGGCCACAACGACTTCAAGATTCCGCTCGCGCGCCGGACGCTGCGCGCCACCTTGGCCGACGCGGTCGGTGCCTGAGGAGAAATCATTATGGCCGAAAGCACGCAGGCCGACCTGATCGGCCGCCCTCTCGATCGCGTCGATGGTCCGCTCAAGGTGACGGGGAAAGCCACCTATGCCTTTGAATACGCGACGCAAGGTGCCGCCGCCTATGGCTTCATTGTTAGTGCATCCATCGGCAAGGGCCGCATCCTCGCGGTCGACGCGCGTGATGCTCAGCGCGCGCCCGGTGTGCTGCTTGTCTTGACCAAGGACAATGCGCCGCCCCAGACCCCGTGGGGTCCCGTCGACCTGCCGGACCGCTTCGCGCGCGCGGAGCCAGCGCTCAACACCGACGAGGTGCTCTATTTCGGCTTCCCTGTCGCCTTCGTAGTCGCCGAAACGTTCGAGCAGGCCAGCGCCGCCGCCGCGATGGTTCGTGTCCAGTACGACCCAATGCCGGGCGACTATGACCTGCACGCCGCCGGCCCTTCAGCCGAGAACCCGGGCCGGATGAACGGTGTCCTCGCCGCCGACAGCGCCATCGGCGATTTCGAATCCGCTTTCGCCAACGCGCCGGTGCAGATCGACGCGAACTATACCACGCCCTACCAGCACCAGGCCCCGATGGAGCCGCATGCGACGATGGCGGTGTGGGAGGGCGATATGCTGACTGTCCATACCTCGGCGCAGTTGACGACGAGCCCGCAGGAAGGATTGGCCCGAACGCTCAACATCCCCAAGGAGAATGTCCGCATTGTCACGCGTTATGTCGGCGGCGGCTTCGGTAGCAAATTGCCGTACTATGTCGACGCGACACTCGCTGCGATCGGTGCCCGCACCCTTGATCGACCGGTCAAGGTCGCGATGACACGCCCGCAGCTCTTTCACACCACCACCCACCGCACCGCATCCGAGCAGCGCGTGAGGCTGGGCGCGGACCGCGACGGCCGGCTGACCGCGTACGGCCAGGATGCGCTCGTGCATTGCGCGCGCTTCGACATGTTCACCGAGCCGGTCTGCGGCGCCGGCCGCATGCTCTATGCCGCGCCTAACCGGCTGACCCGGCATCGCCGGGCAAAGCTGGATCTGCCGCGCTCGGATTCGATGCGTGCCCCGGGCGAAGCGATCGGGCTGCTGGCGCTCGAATGCGCCATGGACGAGTTGGCGGACGCCCTGTCCCTCGATCCGGTCGAGTTGCGTCTTCGAAACGACACTCAGACCGATCCGGAGCAGAACCGGCCCTTCGCCTCGCGCCATCTTGCCAACGCACTACGCGAGGGCGCCGCCCGCTTCGGCTGGGACAAGCGCGTCGCAAAGCCGGCCAGCGTCCGCGACGGGCGCTGGTTGGTCGGCTTTGGCGTCGCCTCGGCGATACGCGGCGACGTGCTCCAGAGCGCGACGGCGCGTGCACGCCTGGATGGCGATGGCCGTCTGACCGTCGAACTGGCAATGACCGACATCGGCACCGGCTCCTACACGATCCTTACGCAGATTGCCGCCGAGACGATGGATTTGCCGGTCGACCGTGTCACCGTTCGTCTTGGCGATACCCGCTATCCGCCGACCGCCGGCTCGGGTGGCTCCTTTGGGGCAGGGACCTCCGGTGCGGCTGTTCTCGCCGCCTGTCGGAAACTGAAGGCCGGGCTCGCCTCCGGCATGACGGAAGCCGAGGGATCGGTCACGCCGGCTAGCCTTGACGGTGCGTACTCACACGCCGGCTTCGGCGCGCATTTCGCTGAAGTCGGAGTGGATCGCGACACCGGTGAGGTGCGGGTTCGGCGCATGCTTGGCGTGTTCGCGGCCGGCCGCATTCTCAATGCGAAGACCGCACGTTCTCAGATGATTGGCGGCATGACGTGGGGCATCGGCTCGGCGCTGATGGAGGAAAACATCGTCGACCAGCGCTACGGCTCGTTCATCAATCAGGATCTGGCCAGCTACCATGTCGCGGTGAACGCCGATGTCGGTGCGATGGATGTCGTGTTTCTGGACGAGGCCGATCCTCACGGCAGTCCGCTGCATAGCAAGGGCGTCGGCGAGCTTGGCATCTGTGGCGCGGGCGCCGCGATCATGAACGCCATACACAATGCGACCGGCGCTCGGATCCGCGACTTCCCCGCCACCCCGGACAAACTGCTGGCAACGCTCGAAACGCTCGATTGTTAGCCGCTCGGTGCGCTGGAGATCAATCGTCGTCGTCATCATCGTTATCGTCGTCGCGATGATAATAGCGTCCGGACCTGTAGCGGTGTCGGCCGTCGTCATCATCGTCGTCATCGCGGAAATAATGACGCGGCCCCGATTGGTAGTAAGGCCTCTCGACATAGTGGCGAGGGCGCACCCAGCGGCGGCGCGGGCGGTCGTCGTCATCGTCGTCCACTCGTATGAGCGGTGCTTGGGGCGTGCTGGTCCAGCCGTCGGGCGTGGCGCGGTGCCAGTCGGCAAGGCCGTCGGCCGGAGCGGCGACGGTCGCGAGCGCCAGGATGCACAGCGTGCCCGCAGCCGAGGAAAGTGCGATCTTGATCATGTGCCTCTCCATTGGCGAAGCTCGGAACGGCACTCCGAGCCCTCAGGCTTAACAACGACGGAGAAGCGCCTTTATTCCCGCGGCGTGGTCGCCCGCGCTTTGACCGCGGGGACGCCGTGGCCAGACGCCAGGGCAACGAACCCCAAAAGCTGATGCGTTTTGGTTATGCCCCCAAACCTTTGAATGATTCAAAGGAGGGTTGCTGCCAGCCTAGTCTCGTTCCTAGGGCTTTTTGTCAGCTTCGGCTGGGGCGGGCCGCCATTGGAGCAATTTAATGAATGATCAATCCAAACGACCGCCGCTAGCCCATGCATCCGGCACGCCGGTGACGGACAATCTCAACATCCAGACGGCGGGGCCGCGCGGTCCGGCGTTGCTGCAGGATGTCTGGCTGATCGAGAAGCTGGCGCATTTCGCCCGCGAGGTGATCCCGGAGCGGCGGATGCACGCCAAGGGCTCCGGCGCCCACGGCACCTTCACCGTCACCCACGACATCACCCGCTACACCAAGGCCAAGATCTTTGCCGAGATCGGCAAGCAGACGCCGATGTTCGCCCGCTACTCGACGGTCGCCGGCGAGCGCGGCGCCGCCGACGCCGAGCGCGACATCCGCGGCTTCGCGCTGAAGTTCTACACCGAGGAGGGCAATTGGGACGTCGTCGGCAACAACACCCCGGTGTTCTTCTTCCGCGACCCGCTGCGCTTCCCCGATCTCAACCATGCGATCAAGCGCGATCCGCGCACCGGCATGCGCAGTGCCGACAACAATTGGGACTTCTGGACGCTGCTGCCGGAAGCGCTGCATCAGGTCACCATCGTGATGAGCGAGCGCGGCATTCCGAAGAGCTTCCGGCACATGCACGGCTTCGGCAGCCACACCTATAGCTTCCTCAACGCCGCCGACGAGCGCATCTGGGTCAAGTTCCACTTCCGCACCCAGCAGGGCATCGAGAACCTGACCGATGCCGAGGCCGAGGCCCGCGTCGGCAAGGATCGCGAAACCCATCAGCGCGATCTGTTCGAGAGCATCGAGGCCGGCGACTTCCCCCGCTGGACGCTGTTCATCCAGGTGATGACGGACGCGCAGGCGAAGGCATTCCCGTTCAACCCGTTCGACCTGACCAAGGTCTGGCCGAAGGGTGACTTCCCGCTGATCGAGGTCGGTTACTACGAGCTCAACCGGAACCCGGAAAACGTCTTCGCCGAAGTCGAACAGGCGGCGTTCTCGCCCGCCAACATCGTCCCGGGGATCAGCTATTCGCCCGACAAGATGCTGCAGGCGCGGCTGTTCTCCTATGGCGACGCGCAGCGCTACCGGCTCGGGGTCAACCACCACCACATTCCGGTCAACGCGCCGAAATGCCCGTTCCACAGCTACCATCGCGACGGCGCGATGCGCACCGACGGCAATCTCGGCGGCACCCCGACCTACTTCCCGAACAGCCGCGGCGAGTGGGCCGACCAGCCCAATCTCAACGAGCCGCCGCTGGCGATCGACGGCGCCGCCGCGCATTGGGACCACCGGGTCGACGACGATCACTACCAGCAGCCCGGCGACCTGTTCCGCAAGATGACCGCCGAGCAGCGCCAGGTCCTGTTCGACAACACCGCCCGCGCGATGGGCGACGCCGCCGTCCACATCAAGGAGCGCCACGTCGCCAACTGCACCAAGGCCGATCCGGCCTATGGCGCCGGCGTCGCCGCGGCGCTGGCCCGGCTGGCGCGCACCACCGCGCAGGCCGCGGAGTAACCGCATGGCCCGGGGCAGCCATCCCGCTGCCCCGGGCCGCCCGCCCTCGCACGGGCAGTTCTCGGAACCTTGCTCCGCGCGGTGGCAAATGCCGGCGGCGGTCAGCCGGGCCGGGTGCGAATTTCGGGGTTGGGGAGACAAGCGCCTTCTGGCGCAACGCGGCGTTCGCTGCGGCGACTCCGGCATGCAGCCGCTTCGGCGGCCACGCCCAACCTAAACTCATTTTTGGAGATCAAGAGTGACCAACAGAATTGCACCCAAGCTCCTTGCGGAGCTGATCGGCACCTTCGCGTTCGTGTTCATCGGCGCCGGCGCCGCAGCCGTGGTCGGCGACAGTGTCGGTATGGCTGGTATTGCCGCCATTGCCTTCGCTCACGGTTTGACCATCATGGCCTTCGCCTTTGCGTACGGCCCGGTGTCGGGGGGGCATTTTAACCCCTCCGTCACAATCGCAGTGCTCGCCGCCGGCGCCATGCGCGCCGGCGAGGCAGCCGGCTACATCATCAGCCAGCTCGTCGGCGGTGTCCTTGGCGCGCTCTTATTGCGCGCAGTGCTAGGCGGTGCGGGAACCGGTCTCGGCACGCCTACGCTCGCGCACAACCTCGCTCTGGGCGCCACGACCCTCACAGTCACCCCAGAGGCCGGCTTCGTGATCGAGGCGGTTCTCGCCTTTTTCCTGTCCACCGTCGTTCTCAGCACCGCGGTTGCGGGTCGCGCCGGCAATCTCGCCCCGCTGGCGATCGGAATGACCCTCACTCTCAACATCATCATGGGCGGGGCCCTCACGGGCGCCGCCTTCAACCCTGCGCGGGCGCTCGGCCCAATGATAGCGACCGGCAATCTCAGCGACGCCTGGCTGTACGTGGCAGCCCCTATCGTCGGCGCTATCGTAGCCGCCCTCGTGCACACCGGCCTCGCTCGTCTTGCCCAGCAGGTGACGGCCCCGCCCGCCTCGATCCCGGCCGAGTGAGCCCTGCTCACAGTTCATCGCCCTGACGTCGTGAGGCTGTCGATAGCCCACGGCGTCATTCCACGCTGCCTGGCGCGGTAACAAGGAAATTCCACGGAGACACCGATGACCACGAAGACACGCGTTTCGGCCAGCCTGCTGTCGCCGCCGGAGCACGCCGCCTGGGCCATGCCGGGACAGGCAATCGACCCGTCGCACTGTCCGGTCGAGCACGCGGCTGGCGGCCCGGCACCCGACTATTTGAGTGCCACGCCGGCCGATCCGTCGCATCTCCCCGGCGGAACGATGAACTACGAGGGTTTCTTCCGGCGCCAGCTGCATGATCTCCATATGGAGGGCAACTATCGGGTGTTCTGCGATCTCGAGCGCCACGCCGGGAGCTTTCCGCACGCGACCCGCTTCGACGGGTGGAGCCGGTCGACGGTGACGGTCTGGTGCTCGAACGACTATCTGGGCATGGGGCAGCATCCCTCGGTGCTGGCGGCGATGCACGAAGCCGTTGACCGGTGCGGCGCCGGGGCCGGCGGCACCCGGAACATCTCGGGCACCTCGCACGACCATGTGCTGCTGGAGCGGGAACTCGCCGACCTTCACCAGAAGGAAGCAGCCCTGCTGTTCACCTCCGGCTACGTATCCAACTGGGCGGCTCTCGGTACGCTTGCGTCCCGCCTGCCGGGCTGCGTCGTCCTTTCCGACGAAGCGAACCATGCCTCGATGATCGAGGGCATCCGGCACAGCCGGGCGGAAAAGCAGATCGTGCGGCATAACGATCCGGAGGATTTGAACCGCAGGCTTGCGGCGCTGGATCCCGCGCGGCCGAAGCTGGTGGCGTTCGAGTTGGTTTATTCGATGGACGGCGACATCGCCCCCATCGCGGAAATCTGCGATGTCGCCGACGCGCATGGCGCGATGACCTATCTCGATGAGGTACATTCCGTCGGGCTCTACGGCCCGCGCGGCGGCGGGATCGCCGAACGAGAAGGGCTCAGTCATCGCCTGACCGTGATCCAGGGTACGCTTGCCAAGGCTTTCGGCGTGGTCGGCGGCTATATTACCGGCAGCGCGGCACTGTGCGATTTCGTGAGGAGCTTCTCGTCGGGCTTCATCTTCACCAGCGCGCTGCCGCCGTCTGTCGCGGCCGCCGCACTCGCAAGCATCCGGCATCTGAAGACGAATGCCAGCGAGCGCCAACATCACCAGGCGGTCGTCGCTTTGCTTCGCCGGCGACTGGACGAGGCGGGACTGCCTCATATGACCAATCCGAGCCACATCGTCCCGTTGATGGTCGGCGACCCCGTGCTGTGCAAGCGGATCAGCGACGTGCTGCTCAGCGATTACGGGATCTATGTGCAGCCGATCAACTATCCGACCGTGCCACGCAACACCGAGCGTCTGCGCATCACACCGTCACCGCTGCATACCGCGCAGGACATCGACCATCTGGTGGGGGCGCTCTCGGCGCTATGGTCGGAATTCGGGCTCAAACGCACGGAGACCCGCCGCCAGACACTCGCCCTGCATCCCGCACCCGGGGCTTAATCAAGCCTGGCCGGCGGCTGCAACATAAACACACGTATAGGTGTTTAACGCCAACGGGATCAGAAGCAGACACCTATGTAGAGCTTGGACATAGGTGAGCCCTTTATAAATTATGTCAGACGCAAGCATGGGGTTTGCGACGTTCGAAGAGACGAGCGAATAATACGCGCGAAAACTAGGGTTTCGCGGGAACCAAAGTGGGAATTTGATTATGGCTATTTATCGTACTCTGATCCTTGCGGGCGTTGTTGCCCTGACCGCCAATGCCGCGATGGCCGCTGGCGGCGGACACGGTGGTGGCCGCGGGGGCGAAGGTGACCGTGGTGGCGTGGGTCGTAACAGCGGCCCGGATGGCGTGTCCGAGGAGCGCATTCGCGATCAGGGCCTGAACATCGGCCCGTCGTTTACGCAGACGCGGGCGCCCGAGCTTCGCGGCAGCTACCCGGTTAACCGGCTGCCTCAGTCGCATCGCTAATCCGACGCGCGAGCGATCAGCACACGTGTAGTTTGGCTGTATCAGCCGGAAAAAGGCCGCCCCGCAAGGGCGGCCTTTTTGCCACTAAGTTACTCATTTGGCTGAGATCGCGCTGCCGTGAAGGCAAGTTCGGCGACCTAAGTATGCGGACCGATTTAAGCAATCCGGAGCAACTCGGGCGAAGTCGCGTTACCTCGTCCGCTCTATGTACCCCCTGATGAGCCAGCTCAATTACCTGCCCCTGCACCCGGCCTTCTTTACACTGCTGGCCGGGTTGCTCTTCCTGCTCGCGGTCCTGATTCATGTGGGCATCCTGCGCTATGCTTATATGCGCCTCGGAGTCAGCTCGCGTGTTGCTCTGCTCTTGCTGTTTGCCTCTTTGATCGGCAGTTACCTCAACCTTCCGCTGGCTGAATTGCCCGAGCAGCGCGTCCTCTCAGGACAAGAGGTCGATTTCTACGGGATGCGCTACTTGGTGCCGGTCGTGGTTGACTGGCCGGGTACCGTGATTGCCATCAACATCGGCGGCGCGCTGATCCCCACTCTGGTGTCCCTGTATCTGCTCATTAGACACCAATTGTGGGGGCTGGGAATCGTAGCCATCGGGTGTGTTGCCGCGCTGTGCCATTGGCTTGCCCAGCCTGTTCCTGGGCTTGGCATCGCGCTGCCGATATTCGTTCCGGCCATTGCAACCGCAATCGTGGCTCTGGTGCTTTCGCGACGATACGCAGCGCCGCTGGCCTATGTCGGCGGCAGCATGGGAACCCTTCTCGGCGCCGACTTGCTCAATCTCGACAAGATACAAGGTCTCGGCGCGCCGGTCGCTTCCATCGGGGGAGCCGGAACATTCGACGGTATTTTCGTTACGGCGATTTTGGCGGTGGTGATCGCGAGCATCTCACGACTTGGCCGCCCGACCGCGGCGGTCGAGCCCGGCTCACCGCCCCGGCCGCATCACCCTTGAACCCCCTTTTTCCTCGAAGCCTTAGCTGAGGAATTGATAGCGAGGAGGGACTCCGCCTCGCATCTATCCTGACCACAGCACCGCCTGCGTCGGCGCGTTGCGGCCGGTCGTCGCGTGGACGGTGCGGTTGGCAGAGTCGAGAATGCATTGCGGGCTAAGCGGGGGCGAAAACCGACAATCGACAAGGGAACCCGACATGAGAACGACCTTCTACGTGGTGTGCGCCGCCGTACTTATGAATGGCCTGGGATCAACGGCGTTCGCGAACACGCCTGCGTCATGCAAGCCGACGACGGAGGCGGAGATTGCCGCATTGTTCGATCGCTGGAACGCGTCGCTCGCCGGAGAGCCAGACGATGTCGTGGAGAACTATGCCAGCGACGCAGTCCTCCTGCCCACCGTGTCGAACAAGCCGCGGCTGACGGCGGCTGAGCGCAAGGACTATTTCGAGCATTTCCTCGCGAACAAACCCAAGGGAACGATCGATAGCCGCGTCATCAAGATCGGCTGCAACGGCGCGGTCGATGCCGGTCTCTACACCTTCACCTTTGCTGATGGGAAGAAGGTGCAAGCGCGCTACACGTTCACGTACGAGCTGAGTGATGGGAAATGGCTGATCTCGTCGCATCATTCGTCCGCGATGCCGGAGCAGGACCTCGCCAAGAACCACTAAATTAATCAGCGGTTTGACCCGGTTGACGTGCCACGACCAACTGGTGGGAAGGGTCATTTGATACAGAGCCCGTCTCAATCCCCGGACATTTGGGGATTGAGACGATGCAGCTCATCGGTCTGGTCCAAGCGCATCAGCGACCTTGTGCGCATCGTATGCCTAGCACGAGCGAATGTGGGCCATCCCACAAAGTCGTGTCACGTCGGGGTATACGCGAATGTGACGTAACTTCCGCCTCGCGAAGCGCCGCTCCGGGTTGAGAGTCAGCGAGGGCCTACTCTGACGGCCACGCAAAGAAAAACCGCCCCGATTAAGGGGCGGTTCGCCGCGTAGAACTCGCACGTCCATGCACATTTCTCGATCTCGGCCTCGGCCTCGACGATCGGCTTGCCCATCTCGTCGGTGATGAGCGGGGCATAGACAGGCGCGTTCTGCTGGAGGACTTTGGCGATCTGCCGGAGCAGGTCGCACCGGTCCTCGATGGCGATCTCGCGCCAGCCCCCTGGGCTTCAACGGCCATTGACAGGGCGGCATCGACATCCGCGGCCGTATGCAGTGCATATTGGGCGATCGGCTGTTCGGTTGCGGGATTTACGGATGTTATCATGACATTTTTCTCGGCGGCGCAGGCGGTGCGTATCGAAGCCGGTACATCCCGTGTCCGCTCAGGCGAGCATGCCCACCAACCAATTGGTGGCGCTCCGAGTAGCGCCAGTTGGCGCGTGAGCGGAAGAGCTTTTTGTGTTTGAGGAGGAGCGCGCGAATCTCTGCCAAAAACTGGAGATCGGCCTTCGGCTACCTTGAAAACGTCGGTCGTAAGCAATCTGGGACGTTGTTTTCGCGAACGAATTTCGTGGCACGAAAACGTCGCTCGTTGACTTTCGTGGAGTTTCCAACGCTTCGAGCAAACCTACGTTTCTTAGAGCCTCTTGGCATTTCCGGCTTTAGTGGTGTGGAATCTGGCATCTGCAGCCGGCGGGCAGGGGAGGGCAATGACAGTGCTGATCGTTGTAGCCATTGCGACCGCTTGATTTCAGAGGAGACGCAGCATGGACCAATTCACGGGCGGTTGCCTGTGCGGCAACGTCCGGATCTTGGCGTCGGGACGCCCATACCGGGTCGGGCTTTGTCACTGTCTCGACTGCCGCAAGCATCACGGGGCGCTTTTTCACGCTTCCGCGATATTCCCTCAGGATGCGGTGACGATCGATGGCGAGACACGCGACTACGCCGGGCGGTTCTTCTGTCCCCGCTGCGGCTCGCCTGTTTTCGCACGCACCGCGGACGAAATCGACGTGAACCTGGGGTCCCTCGATGCCCCTGACCAGCTGGTGCCGACCTACGAAAGCTGGATCGTCCGTCGCGAGTCCTGGTTGCCGCCGTTTCCGCCCACGAGACGATACGACCGCGATCGTGACGCCACGGGTCGCTTTGAGGAGTAGGTCGCACGAACGGTGCGAAGGCGCCGTTAGGAGGAAGGTCGACTAACCCCCGCCAAAGCCCTCTCTGGCCCGCTATAGATTTGTAGCTGGCTTGTAGCTCGCTTTCGCAGCGTAGCTACTGATATCCGTCTAACATATTGAAGTGATTGGTAGCGAGGGAGGGACTACCGCCTTGCATCCATTGTGTAAGCGAAATCAATAGCTTAGAGCTTCGCGAGTGTAGGCCTGTGTACCACCGTTGTGACCTCGCTCTCAAGCTTCGAATTCCATCGCGTCTGGAAGTTGCTTCGAAAATTCGCTCGCATCCGACAACGTGGAGCCCGTCGCGTTGAAGATAGAGATTCTGGTCGATTGTCGAAACACGGGTATAGCCAATCAGCATGTCCCCTTATTCATTCCTGCCCTCATTTTCCTGACAGCGGAAATCGACACATCATTTCAGAACGGATCGGACCCCAGATCGCCGTCAAATCGGACGTTCTGTGGCGATGTCCCAAAAGCGGTCGTTTTTCCGACAGACGGCGAGGGAAATCCTTCATGCGGAGGTCGCCGCGCAAACGCTCGCGCTGGCTGATGCAATCGAAGGTCGGGAGCGAGTCGTCTAGCGGCCCGTTCTCAGGGTCGAGAAACGTCCGAGCGACACGCCTTCATTCGTGGTTGGCGGCGGAGCGCCGTTCGTGATCGCGCGGTCTTTGGACAACGACACACCGACTTCCATGCGGCAGTGGCTGCCAATGGCGGAATGAGTGGAGTGCTCCCGCAGCCGCATCAGATAATCGAGCTGGCGCCTCAGCCTGCGGTTTTCGTCTTCGAGCGATGTCAGTCGGTCGACCGCGGGCCGGTCGAGGCCACCGAAGCGCCTGCGCCAGCGGTAGAATGTCCGCAGCGAAACGTGGGCGGCGCGGCAGATGTCGTCGATCGGAATGCCGGCGTCCGCCTCAGCCAAAAGGAATGTGATCTCGTCGTCGGTGTGACCTGAGCGTCTCATTGCCTCGCACCAGCCATCAGGCGATTGCCCGATTGGTAAAGGTACGATAGGGCCAAGTGGCCGGCTTGACGAGTGGGCGCGAATTCGACGGATCGTCGCGCCATTCCGGTGTCAAAATGTCAAAAATGACACTACGCCCGGCACTGCGGTAAAATTCGTGCAATTGCCTACCGGCTTGCGAATCTTATCGCCTTGCCCGGAACCCGTGAGTTTCTAGGCTGCCTGCATCTGAAAAGCAGGGGTCAGCCATGACCAAGTTCTCACGCCGTTCCTTCCTGAAATCCACCGCCGGAGCCGCCGCCGCGGCCGGTCTCACCAACCTCGCCGCTCCGGCGCTGATCACGTCCGCGCGCGCCGCCGGCACCGTGAAGCTCGGCTGCCTCTTTTCCTCGTCCGGCACGATGGCGAACATCGAAGGCCGCCTGAATCATGTCGTCCGCATGGCCGCCGACGAGATCAACGCCGCTGGTGGCGTCAACGGCTCGACCATCGAGGTCGTGACGTCCGATCCGGCCTCCGACTGGCCGCTCTACGCCCAGATCGGCCGCCAGATGCTGCAGCAGGAGAAGGTCGCTTCGCTGTTCGGCTGCTGGACCTCGGTTTCGCGCAAATCGGTCCTGCCGGTCGTCGAGCAGGCCGATGGCCTGCTGTTCTACCCGCTCCACTTTGAGGGCGACGAGAACTCCAAGAACGTCGTCTACGTCAACTCGCCGCCGGCAAGCTCGGTGCTGCCCGCCGTCGACTACCTGATGAGCGACGAGGGCGTCACCGCCAAGCGGTTCTTCATGCTGGGTTCAGACTATGTCTGGCCGCGCACGATCAACAAGCAGCTCAAGGGCTACTTCAAGTCGAAGGGCATTCCCGAGACGTCGTGGAAGGAAGAGTATGTCCCGCTCGGCTTCTCGAACTTCCAGACTCTGGTCAATCAGATCCGCGCCTTCGCCGATCAGCCCGGCGGCCAGCCGGTCGTGATCCTGACGACGGTCGGCTCGTCGATCCCGGACTTCTTCCGCGAATTCATCAACCAGGGAATCAAGGCCACCGAAGTTCCGGTGCTCGGCCTCGACGTCGTGGAAGCGGACCTCGAAGGCCTCGATACCGCGCCGCTCGTCGGCCACCTCAACTGCTGGGCCTACCTGCAGAAGGCCGCCGGTCCCGCGAACGAGAAATTCCTGAAGGATTGGGCCGGCTACGTGAAGGCCAAGAACGTGCCGTTCAAGGCGGATGTCGTCATCGATCCGATGGTCTCGGCCTATGACTCGGTCCATCTCTGGGCGCTCGCCGCCAAGAAGGCCGGTTCGTTCGAGGTGCCGCAGGTCCGCGCGGCCTTCGACGGCATCACCTTCGATTGTCCCTCGGGCTACAAGCTCAAGATGACCGCCGAGAACAATTACGTCTATCGCGGCGTCTTCATCGGCTCGGTCAACGAGGCGCAGGGCTTCGACATTCTTTGGCAGTCGAAAGACGAGCCGAAGCCGATCCCGTTCAGCCCTTACGGCTGAGCAAGAGCCCCGCCGCCCTACAATCACGCCTCGGGCGGCGGGGCGAATTCCTTCTCATTAGTGATGTTCATGATCCGACCGCTGATCCTCGGCTGGCTCTTCGCCGTGGCTGTCGCCACTGGCGCGTCTGCGCAAGGCCCGGGCCGGGCGGAGCTCGTTGCCGGCTTGTGCGGTAACGCGGCGGCAACCGGCGATGCCGGCAATCGTATTCTCAAGGGCGCCGGCCAGCCTGACGCGGCCGATCTTCCCTGGATGGAAACCGTGACCTCGGCGCTGCTCGACCGCCAGCTGAAATGCGCGGCCGACCCGGCGCAGACCGTGGTCGATGGCGGCGGCGCGGTCCGCAATGCGGTGACTTTGGAACCGGCGTCCGTGCCTGACCAGCAGAAGGTGCCGGTCCTCAATCTCAAGAACCGCGCCGTCTTCGAACTCGCCCAGTCCGCGCTACGGCTTCGCGTCGGCGCCACGCCGTCCGTCCGCCGTCAGGCGCTCACCGCGCTCGGCCGCAAGGCCGCGAGTGTGCCGGTCGAGGTGTTTGAACAGGCAGCCGCCAACGAGAGCGATGCCGGCCTGAAGGCCGAGATCGAAAACACCGCCCAGATCTCCGCGCTGAACTCCCCGGACATCAGCAAGCGCATCGCTGCCGTCGAGCGGCTGGCCTCCACGCCGAACCGCCGCGTCCAGACCCAGATCGCGGCGCTACTGGCCGATCCCACCTACAAGTCGGACCAGAGTTTCCGTCTCGCGGTCGACGCCGCGCTGACCAAAGTCGGGCAGGGGATCCTGCTCGGTGACGTGCTCTCGACGCTCTACAACGGGCTCAGCTTCGCCTCGATCCTGTTCATGGCGGCGATCGGCCTGTCGGTCATCTTCGGCCTGATGGGTGTGATCAACCTCGCCCAGGGCGAACTGATCATGATCGGGGCCTACGTGACGTGGCTCACCCAGGAAGCGCTGAAGTCGATCGCGCCCGGTCTCGCCGATTACTACCTCTTCATCGCCGTCGTGCCGGCCTTTCTCGTCACCGCCGGCATCGGCGTCCTGCTAGAGGCGACGATCCTGCGCCACCTCTACAAGCGCCCGCTGATGAGCCTGCTTGCGACCTGGGCGATCAGCCTGTTCTTGATCAACCTCGTCCGCGTCAGCTTCGGCACGCAGAACCTGCAATTCCTGACGCCGTTCTACATCTCCGGCGGCGTGCCGGTGGTCGGCGACTTCATCGTCACCTGGAACCGCCTGTTCGCCATCGCCTTCGCCGCGATCACGCTCGCGCTCACCTGGTTCGTCGTGAACCGCACCGGCCTCGGCCTCAATATCCGCGCGGTCACGCAGAACCGCGATATGGCGGGCTGCATCGGCATTCCAACCCGCAAGATCGACATGATGGCGTTTGGCCTCGGCTCCGGGCTCGCGGGCCTCGCCGGCCTCTCGCTGTCGCCGATCTACAACGTCAATCCCCAGATGGGCGGCAACTTCATCATCGACAGCTTCATGGTCGTGGTGCTGGGCGGCGTCGGCACGATCGGCGGCACGCTCGTCGCCGCGCTCGGCGTCGGCCAGGTCAACATCCTGATCGAGCCGCTCTGGGGCGCGGTCGCGGCGAAGGTCATCGTGCTGTTCCTGATCATCGCCTTCCTGCAATGGCGGCCCGAGGGCCTGTTCACCGCGAAGGGGCGGCGCCGATGAAGACCATCTTCGCCGACAGGAGCTTCGCCGCTCTCATCGCGCTCTCAGCCGCGGCGGTCGTCGTCATCGCGCTGTTCGGCGGCACCTCGCTACTGACGCCGTACATGGTCAACGCCATCGGCCAGCTCGCCGCGTTCGCGATCCTGGCGGTCTCCCTCGACTTGATCTGGGGCTATCTCGGCATCCTCAGCCTCGGCCACGGACTGTTCTTCGCCATCGGCGGCTACGTCGCGGCGATGCACCTCCTGAAGCACTCCTATGAGGTCACCGGCATCGTGCCGGACTTCATGCAGTTCATGGGCT
Source organism: uncultured Alphaproteobacteria bacterium (assembly GCA_963778835.1). Lineage (GTDB taxonomy): Bacteria > Pseudomonadota > Alphaproteobacteria > Rhizobiales > Methylopilaceae > Flaviflagellibacter. The sequence continues at coordinate 529,729 of CAVZVY010000006.1, read as the reverse complement.
GGAAGGAGTTCCCGCTCTACTGGGCCGGGCTGTCGAACTTCCCGTATGCGTTGCTGCTCGCGCTCGGCGTCACCGCGATCGTCGCCTTCGTCTTCGGCTATGTGTCGTTCCGCTCGAAGGTCGGCGGCGTCTATTTCGCCATCATCAGCCAGGCGCTCGTCTATGTCGCCATGCTGCTGATGTTCCGGAACGACACCGGTTTCGGCGGCAATAATGGCATGACCGGCTTCTCGCTCGTCTTCGGCTGGCCAGTCGGGCAGGCGGGAACTCTGATCGGCATGGCGGTGGTCTCGATCGTCGCCCTGATCGCGGTCCTGATCGGCTGCCGGCTGCTCGTCACCAGCCGCACCGGGCGGATGATGCTCGCCGCGCGCGATGACGAAGTTCGCCTGCGTTCGCTCGGCTACGGCACGCTCTGGCTCAAGCTTGCGATCTGGTGCCTCTCGGCCGTCATCGCCGCCATCGCCGGCATCCTCTATGTGCCGCAGGTCGGCATCATCAATCCGCGCGTCCTGTCGCCCGAACTGTCGCTTGAAATCGCGGTCTGGGTTGCGGTCGGCGGGCGCGGTTATCTCACCGGCGCGGTGATCGGCGCGCTCGCGGTCAACGCGCTCAAATTCTGGCTGTCGGCCGCGGCGCCGGAAGTCTGGCCGTTCATCCTGTCCGGCCTCGTCGTTCTCATCGTTCTGGTCTTCCCGAACGGCCTGCTCGATCTCGCGGGTCTCAAATGGAAGCCGCGTCTCCTGACCTCGTTGGGAGGCGCCAAATGAGCGGTGGCACGGCTCTCGTCATCGACGGACTGGAGGTCGAGTTCGGCCGCTTCCGCGCCGTCGACAATCTTTCGCTCGCCATCGAGTACGGCGAGGTCCGGGCGCTGATCGGGCCGAACGGCGCGGGTAAGTCGACGGTTCTCAACGTCGTTGCCGGCGTCACGCCCGCGAAGGCCGGCCGGATCGTGCTGGACGACACCGAACTCACGGGACTGAGCGAGGCGCAGATCGCCCGCAAGGGCGTGCGTCGCAAGTTCCAGAAGCCGAGCGTCTTCGAGGTGCTCAGCGTCCGCGAGAATATCGAACTCGGGCTTGGCGTCCCCGCCGCCAAGGCTCCGCCCGGCCGGATCGACGAAGTGCTTGGGATGGTCAACCTGACCGGGCTCGCCGACCGGCCGGCGGGCACTCTGGCGCACGGGCAGAAGCAATGGCTTGAGATCGGAATGGTGCTCGCCTCCGATCCGAAAATCCTGATGCTCGATGAGCCGGTTGCCGGACTGACCGACGAGGAACGCCAACGTACCGCCGCGCTCATCCGCGCGCTTCGCCGTCCCGATCGCGCGATCGTCGTGGTCGAGCACGATATGGGCTTCGTCGAGGAGATCGCCGACATGGTGACGGTGCTCCACGAGGGCCGCACCCTGTTCGAAGGCCCGATGAGCCGCGTCCGCGAGGATGTGCGCGTCATCGAAGTCTATCTGGGGCGCTGACGATGGCTCTCGTCGTCCAGAACCTCGACCAGCATTACGGCAGCGCTCAGGTGCTCCGGAACGTCTCGCTGAACGTCGATGACGGGGCTTGCTTGGCGGTCCTAGGTCGCAACGGGGCAGGGAAGACCACGCTTCTCCGCTGCCTGATGGGCGTGCTGCCACCAACCTCCGGTTCAATCTCGTTCGACGGCGCCGACATCACCCATTGGTCGCCGCACCGCCGCTCGCAGCATGGCCTCGCTTACGTGCCGCAGGGCCGCGAGATCTTTCCTGAGCTGAGCGTCCGCGAGAACGTGCTGGCCGCCGCGCGCGCCCACAGAACAGGCAGCGAAGGCATCGACGAGGCGGTCGCCCTGTTCCCGATCCTCAAGGAGTTCTGGCATCGCACCGGCGGCCAGCTCAGCGGCGGCCAGCAGCAGCAACTCGCCATCGCCCGCGCGCTCGTCACCCGGCCGAAGCTCCTCATCCTCGACGAGCCGACCGAGGGAATCCAGCCGTCCATCGTCAAGACGATCGAAGCCGCCATCGCCTCGCTGAAGGGGCGGATGTCGATCCTGCTCGTCGAGCAATACCTCGATTTCGCGATCCGCCTGGCCGACGGCTTCGTCGTGCTCTCGCGCGGCAGCGTCATCGAGCAGGGGAGCGCTGAGGCCATGACCCACGACTCCCTGTCCCGCCACATCGCTGTTTGAGTTCCAAGGAGAAGATTGATGTCCCGCAGTTACGAGATCCCCGCCACGCCCGAGAACATGGTCTGGGGCTATCTCGACAGTCAGCGCGAGCCGGTACTGGAGGTCAATTCGGGAGACGTGGTCAGGCTACATTCCTTCCCGGCCGGCGGTCCGGAAGCGCTGCCGCCGAACGGCGACCTGGAAGTGCCGGAGGCCTATTCGGCGGCGCTCAACGCGCTGCAGCAGGGCGGCGGGCCGCACTTCATCACCGGCCCGGTTTATGTGCGCGGCGCGGAGCCGGGCGACGTGCTGCAGGTCGATATCATCGACGCCAAGGTCAATCAGGACTGGGGCTTCGTCGCCATCCTGCCGCTGCTCGGCACGCTGCCCGATGAATTCACCGACTACGAGACGATCCATCCCAAGGTCGATCACGACAAGAATGTCTGCATCATGCCGTGGGGCACCGAGATCGAGCTCGATCCGTTCTTCGGCATCATCGCGACGGCGCCGCCGCCGGCCTGGGGCCGCGTCGGTTCGCCGGTGCCGCGCAGCTTCGGCGGCAATATGGACAACAAGGAACTGCGGCCAGGGTCGACGCTGTACCTGCCGGTCTACAACAAGGGCGCGCTGTTCTACGCCGGCGACGGCCATGGAGTTCAGGGTGACGGCGAAGTCTGCATCACCGCGCTCGAAACCGGCCTCAGCGGCAGCTTCCGCCTGACCGTCCGCAAGGACCTCCGCTACGACTGGCCGTTCGCCGAGAACAAGACACACCTGATCTCGATCGGCCTCGACGAAGATCTGGACGATGCGATGAAGCAGGCTGTCCGCGAGATGGTGAAGCACATCTGCGAGCGCACCAATCTCAACCGCAACCAGGCCTACATGCTCTGCTCGCTGGCGGGGAATCTGCGCGTGACCCAGACCGTGGACGGGAACAAGGGCGTGCACATGATGCTCGCCAAATCCGTCCTCTGACGTCTCGTCTGAATGTGTCCCGAAGGCCTCAGAGATAGGCCTTCGGGAACATCATGTGCACGCCTTTGTTGCCGTCGACCATCTGCGTGATCCTCAGATTTCCGACGAGAGAGCACATCATATAGGCCTCGTTCGGCGTCATCTTCGAACGCTGGCAGACATGCCTGATCATCTCGCGGACGGCCTGCCGCGCGGCATCGTCGAGGTCTTCGTCGAGGCCGATCGAGATCAGATGCGTGGCGTTCTCGGCGAACGGCCAGGTGAGCGACATGTCCTCGCGCACCGTCAGCCGGAACGAGCCCGAAACCCCGGTCTCAAGCGCGGTGATGCAGACCTCACCGTCGCCCTGCACGGCATGCCCGTCGCCGGCATAGAACAGCGCGCCTTCGTTGAAGACCGGCAGGTAGAGTGTCGAACCCGGCCGCAGTTCCTTGTTGTCCATGTTGCCGCCGAACACGCGCGGCACCGGCGAGCCGACACGGCCCCAGGCCGGCGGCGGTGCGGTCGCGATGATGCCGAAAAACGGATCGAGCGCGATCTCGGTCCCCCAGGGCATGGTCGCGGTACTGCGCTGGCGATCGATCGTCGGATGGATCATCGCATAATCCTGGAATTCGCCGGGCAGGGTGCCGGTCAGTGGCAGCAGCGCGACGAAACCCCAATCCTGTGTGATCTGGACATCGAGGATGTCGACCTGCAGCACCGACCCGACCCGGGCTCCACGCACATAGACCGGGCCGGTGATGAAATGCGGACCCGGTCCGGGCGCCATGCTGTCGAGCGCCTTGCGATATTCCGGGCTTACGCGTGACGCGTCGGAAGGCAGTACGTCCTCACCGCCGGCCGGAAACGAGTGCAGCGTGACGACATCTCCGGAATCGACTTCGAGAACGGGGGCGATGTTCGAATCGAGATAACCCCAGACCATGTTTTCCGGCGTGGCCGGTATCTCGTGTCGCCTCGACATGTGCTCCCCTAGGGTCTGTGAGCACAGACCCCTAGCGCCTTGATGCAGCTTGGATGCCAAACATCCGGCGCGCTTCTTGCTTGGATTATATGGGGCAGTTCGCTGCCCACGGTATCGCATTTTGGGGCACGAGTATGAGACGCTCCCAATTTACGGACGACGAGATCATCCGCCTTCTGCGTGAGGCGGACGGTGGAACGCCAGTCTCGGAAATCTGCCGCACCGCGGCCATTTCCATGCGGACGTTCTATCGCTGGCGTCAGCGCTTCAATGGGATGGAGCCGGCTGAGCTTTCTGAGATGCGGGCGCTCCAGATCGAGAACCGCCGGCTGCGGGCGGTGCTGGAAGATCTGGTGCGGGGGCCTGGCATGGCGCGGCCGAGGGGATCGGCCGCGCCATCGCCGCCTGTTCAGGAGCAGGAGCATCGCGGTGCTCCGAGCTCGCGCGGCGGGATGCTGTACTACGCCTCGCTGCGGGCGCGTCCCTGATAGGCAATCACTGCTCAAAAATTAGCCGGTGCCAAAGGCGCTTAATGGCACTCTCGCCAGTATGGCCGGCCGGAAATCACAATTCAGTCGGTGCGGACACCGCTCGCCGCAACCTGTGACTGCGAGCGCCGGCGATTTGGCGACGAATGCGTCAAATCCCTCGGAAGACAGCGAATATCTTCGCCTTGAGCGACCCGTGCGGAGAGGCATCATGACGTAATCCACGCCTGGAAGCGGCGTCACTTTTCCGGAGGTTTTTCAATGAAAGATGGGCGTCTTGACCGCCGGTCATTCCTCAAGGTTTCGACGGCTGCCGCTGTCGCCGGGCTCGCTTCGCCCGCGCTGATCGGCCGTGCGTCCGCCGCCGGCCTGAAGACCGTGAACTTCAGCGAGGCCGTGCACAATCTCGGCTACATCAACCTCTATGTCGGCATGCACGCCGGTATCTTCAAAAAGCACGGTCTCGACATGAAGGTCACTGCCGCGGGCGGTGACACGCAGACCTTCGCCGCCGTGCTCGGCGGCTCGGCCGATTTCGCCATCGGCGACGCCACGATGGCGCAGATTTCGCGCGAGAACGGCGGCCCCGGAGTGGTCGTCGGCACCGTGGTGCAGCGCGCCCATTATTTCGGCGTGTCGAAGACCATGGAGCCCTTCACCGATCCGAAGATGCTCAAGGGCAAGAAGATCGTCACCTCGCCCGAGCCGAACACCAATTACAGCGTCGCCAAGCGCATGCTGGAGCAGGCCGGTCTCAAGGTCGGCGTCGATGCTACCATCGTTCCGGTCAACCCCGGCACCGAGATCGGTGCGATGATGGCGGGCCAGGCGGACATTGCCATCGCCTACCAGCCGAATGTCGCCGCCGCCGAAGCGCAGGGCGCCAAGGTCGTGTTCGACTTCTCGAACTATATCGGACCGTTCTGCAACACCGGCATCATGGTCCTTCCGTCGACCATCAAGAAGGATCCGGAGATGGTGCAGGCGCTCGTCACCGCGTTCGAGGAATCCTCGCGCAAGACCTACGCCGACCCGGCCTTCTCCAAGGAAGTGGCGCGCAAGGAATTTCCCGATCTTCCGGGCGATGTCGTCGACAAGGCGATCGACGCCGAGCTCCAGTACAAGATCCCGGCCCAGTCGGTGAAGACGATGGAAGACCAGTGGAAGAACCTGATGGACATGCAGGTCTACCTCAAGAACGCCAAGGGCACGGTTCCCTTCAGCGAGATCATCGACAACTCCTTCGCTGAGAAGGCGATAGCCTCGCTCGGATGATCCAGATGGAGGCCGTTCACGCCAGCCTCCATTCAGGATCGGCGCCGCAGTCGCCTCTGTCTGCGGCGCCGCTTGAAGTCCTGGGGGTCTCGAAAACCTATGTCGGAAGCCAGGCCGTTGTGCCGGTCATCGGCGATATCAGCCTGACGCTGAACCGCGGCGAGATCGTCAGCGTCGTCGGCCCCTCAGGTTGCGGCAAAACCACTCTGCTCAACGTGCTCTGCGGGTTGATCCAGCCGGACACGGGCACCGTGCGCTGGCATGGCGCCGCGATTTCCGGCCAGCCGGCCAATGTCGGCTACATGTTGCAGAAGGACCTCCTGTTCCAGTGGAGGACGGCCTTGAGCAACGTCCTGCTCGGGCTCGAAATCCGCCGCGTCCCGGCTGTGCAGGCGGAAGACCGCGCCCGCGCGATGCTCGACCAACTCGGCCTGCACGGTTTCGCCGACGCCTATCCGTCGACCCTGTCCGGCGGCATGCGCCAGCGCGTGGCCCTGGCGCGCACGCTGGTCAACGATCCGGAAGTGCTGCTGCTCGACGAGCCGTTCGCCGCGCTCGACTTCCAGACCAAGCTCGTGATTGAGAGCGATACCGTGAAGCTCGTCCGCGACAGCGGCCGCTCGGCGCTCCTTATCACCCACGACATCGAGGAGGCGGTCTCCGTTTCCGACCGCGTCATCGTGCTTTCGAAGCGCCCGACGCGGGTCAAGAAAACCTATGAGATCGATCTCGGCGTCGAGCGCGCGGACATGATCGCCGCCCGCGAAAGCCCGCGCTTTGTCGACTATGTGAGGCAGATCTGGGCCGATCTGGACGTGGCGCGCCAATGATGCACGAAACGCCCCAGAAGATGACCGGCGAAGACCATCTCGCCGCGGAACTCCGCAAGACACGTGCCCGCACCTTGCGGATGGCGGCAGCGGTGACTGCCACCCAGTTCCTCCTGCTCGTCGCCGGACTGGCGCTCTGGCAATGGGCGACCAGTGCGAACAGCCAGGCGGCCTTCATGTTCGGCTCGCCGTCGGCGATCGGCGGCCACCTCGCCCAGATGTTCAGGGACGGCAGTGTCTGGCGCGATTCCTACGTCACCGGCCTCGAGACCGTTCTCGGCTTCGTCGTCGGCAACGTCATCGGCACTGCGCTCGGCCTCGCGCTCTGGTATTCGCGCTTCGTCTCGCGGGTCATGCAGCCCTTCATCATCGCCATCGGCTCGATCCCGATCATCGCGCTGGCGCCGATCGTGATCATCTGGTTCGGCACCGGGCTCGCTTCCAAGATCGCGATGTCGACCTTGTCGGTCGTCGTCGTCGCGCTCGTCACCTCCTACAAGGGGGCGACCGGCGTCGACGACGACCAAATCAACCTGATGCGGACTTTGGGCGCCTCCAAGTTCCAGATCTTCCGCAAGCTCGTCGTGCCGGCCTCGCTGACCGACATCTTCACCGGGCTCAAGCTCACCGTCGGCTTCGCGCTGATCGGCGCGATCGTCGGCGAGTTCATGTCCTCCTCGGAGGGCCTCGGCCACGCGATCTTCAAGGCGGGCTCGCTCTACATCATCCCGAAGGTGTTCGCGGAACTCGTCGCGACCATCGCGCTTGCCCTGATCCTCACCTTCATCGTCGGACGCGTCGAACGGCTGCTGACGCCGTGGCGCCGCGCCGGCTGACCAACATCCAATTGAGAGTTTGAACCATGACGCTGCACGTTCCGAAGATCGGCAACATCAAATATGCGCTGTCCGCCGATCATCCCTTCGTGGCCAAGATGAACCCGGGCGAGACGGCGGTCGTCGACTGCGCCATCAACGCCAATGACGGCACGATCCGCGCGGTCGGCCAGCAGCTGACGCCGGACGATGTCGAGTTTCCCTTCGTGAACGGCGCGACCGGGCCCATCGAGATCGTTGGCGCCAAGAAGGGCGACATGCTGAGCGTCGAAATCCTCGACATGAAGCTCGACACGCTTGGCTTCACCGCGCTCTGGCCGGGCGTCGGCATGTTCCCGGACTGGGTGCGGAACAAGGAGTTCGGCCACCAGACGCGCGTGATGGAAGTGAAGGACGGCTTCGTCCACTGGAGCGACAAGGTCAAACTGCCGATCCGGCCGATGATCGGCGTCATCGGCGTCGCGCCGATCCACGGGGCGGTGCTCACCGTCGACAACGGTCCGCACGGCGGCAATCTCGACATCCAGGAGGTCACGACCGGCAGCACGGTGATGTTCCGCGTCCAGCATGACGGCGCCCATCTCTTCCTCGGCGATTGCCACGCCATCCAGGGCGACGGCGAGGCCAACGGCATGGGCGCGACCGAGATCGCCGCGACGCTCACCGTCCGCGTCTCCCTGTCGAAGGCGCCCGAACGACTGATCCATCCCCGCATCGAGACGGCGACGCATATCTGCACGACCGGCTGCGCGAGGCCGCTGGAAGACGCGATGCGGATCGCCTTCCAGGAGATGATCTACTGGCTCAACGACGAATACGGCATCCCGGAACCGGAAGCTTACATGCTGCTCGGCCAGATCGCCGAGGCGCGCTGCACCCAGATGGTCAATCCGAAATACAGCTACATCTGCAAGGTGCCGAAGTCGCTCTTGGCGTCCTTCGCCTGAGGCAAGGGGAGGGCGCCGTCAGGCGTCCGTTCACACCGGCTTCTGCTTGGCGAGGAACGCCTCGAGCGGACGGTCGTGGTAGGCGCCGGCTTGGAGCTTCTCGACGACCCCGTCGAGCGCGGAGCCCGGCGAGACTTCGGCGACCGGCACCACGCGTGGCGGCTCGTTCCGCACACGAGCAGCCGGCGCCGCAACCGAACCAGGAGAGAACGCGGGGATCACTCTGCTGAGGCGCCGGCTATCAGTTCATCGCTACGTTGAGCCACGCTCAACGGATTTGCCGATGAATTTTCAACTGACGGATCGCTATTTCAGTGCTTCGCGGCGCGCGCTCCGCCTTCCGGCAGTAAGGAACATTCACGATGACCCACCCCGCCCTCACACCCGGTTCCGTCGCCGTTGTCACCGGCGGAGCAGCCGGCATTGGCCTCGCGGCGGCCAAGCGGTTCGCCCAGCTCGGCCTTCGCATCTGCATCGCAGATCTCGGCGCAGACCGGCTGGGGCGTGCCGTCGAAGAGATCGCCACGCTGGCGGCAGGAGGCAGCGACGACGTCATGGCCTGCGAGACCGATGTCAGCCGCGTCGAAGATCTTCGCCGGCTCGAGTCGGCGGTGCATGATCGCTTCGGAGGCACGGATGTCCTGATGAACAATGCCGGAATCCAGCCCGGAAGCGGCATATTTGGGCCATCCGAGAACTGGGAGCGGGTGATCGGGGTAAACCTGTGGGGCGTCATCCACGGAACTCAGATCTTCGTGCCGGGCATGATCGCGCGCGGGCGGCCCGGACTTGTCATCAATACGGGGTCCAAACAGGGCATCACCACGCCGCCCGGCGACCCGGCCTACAACGTCTCCAAGGCTGGCCTGAAGGCCTTCACCGAGGCGCTGCAACACACGCTTCGCAACACGCCGAATAACCGCATCAGCGCGCATCTGCTCATTCCGGGCTTCGTGTTCACGGAGCTTGCCGCCCAGGGCCGAACCGAAAAGCCGGCCGGCGCATGGACGCCGGAGCAGACCGTCGACTTCATGATGGAGCGCCTGGAGGCCGGCGATTTCTACATCCTCTGTCCCGACAACGACGTACCTCGTGCGCTCGACGAGCGGCGTATCCTCTGGGCCGCCGGCGACATCGTCGAGAACAGGCCGCCGCTGTCACGCTGGCATCCGGATTACGCGAAGGCGTTCGAGACCTTCGTGCAAGACAAGAGCTGAGCCATGTCTCCGGGTGAGCACGGTTCCGTGTGGCGGCAGAGCGAGACCTACCCCGACCCGGCGGTCGAAATCCTCGATCCGCGCTTCCTGAAATACCGCATCACCAATGCAGCGGTGGAGCGGCTCGCCACCGGCATGCGTTTCGGCGAAGGGCCCGTCTGGTTCGGGGATGGCCGCTTCCTTCTGTGGAGCGACATTCCCAACAACCGCATCATGCGGTGGGAAGAGGAGACCGGCGCGGTGTCGGTGTTCCGAAGGCCGTCGAACTTCGCCAACGGCAATACGCGCGACCGTCAGGGCCGGCTGATCACCTGCGAGCATGGGACGCGCCGGGTCACACGCACCGAATACGACGGCACCCTGAGCGTCCTCATCGACCGTTTCGAGGGCAAGCGGCTGAACTCTCCCAACGATGTGGTGGTCAAAAGCGACGACAGCATCTGGTTCACCGACCCGCCCTTCGGAATTCTCAGCGACTATGAGGGCGTAAAGGGCGAAGCCGAACTGCCGACCAATGTCTATCGCTTGGACCCGAAGACGGGACAGGCACGAGATCGTCGCCGACGACATCGCCAATCCGAACGGCCTCTGCTTCTCGCCGGACGAAAGCCGTCTTTACATCGCCGAGTCCGGATCGAGACCGAGGCGCATCCGGGTGTACGACGTGCAGGATGGACGACGTCTCGGTCATGGCCGCGTCTTTGTCGACGGCGGCGAACACGGAGCGCCGGACGGCTTTCGCTGCGACGAGGACGGCAATCTCTGGGCGGGCTGGGGTACGGGGCCGGAGCTCAATGGGGTGAGGGTCTTCGATCCCGACGGCTCCACGATCGGCCACATCGCGCTGCCTGAACGATGCGCCAACCTCTGCTTCGGGGGCCCCGCCCATAACCGGCTGTTCATGGCGGCCGGCCAGTCGCTCTATGCCCTCTACGTGAATACCAAAGCCGCCGTCCCTACCTAGAGCTATTCGCGTCGGCCGCAGAGGAGCAGCTCGGCGTCGTCCCGAGTGTGCTCGCGCATCGGTGTCTTGCACGCGCCTTCAGTAAGCAGCGGTGACAATTGCCTCTCATCCACCCCGCGAAGCGGAGCTTTCCGATGCCGGAACAACGCGCCACACCTTATTACCGACATCGTCGGCGACAAGCAGCGCGCCGGCCCCGTTGATGGCAACTCCGACCGGACGTCCGAGCGCCTTGTCGTCGGCGCTGAGGAAGCCGGCCAGAATATCCTGCGGCGGGCCGGAGGGCTTTCCTCCGGTGAACGGGACGAAAATGATCTTGTAGCCGCTGCGTGGTATGCGATTCCATGAGCCGTGCTGGCCGACAAATGCGCCGTTCTTGTAGTTCGGCCCGAACAGATCCCCCTTGTTGAATGTCAGGCCGAGCGAGGCCGTATGCGGCCCGAGGGCATAGTCCGGAACGATCGCCCTCGCCACCAGTTCGGGGTTTGGCGGTTCGACTCGCTCATCGACATGCTGGCCATAGTAGCTGTATGGCCAGCCATAAAAGCCGCCGTCCTGTACGGAGGTCATGTAGTCGGGCACCAGATCGCTGCCGATTTCGTCACGCTCGTTGACCACTACCCAGAGTTCTCCGCTCTCGGGGTTCCACGACAGACCGTTGGGATTGCGAAGGCCGGAGGCGAACAGACGCGTCTGCCGGGTCGCCAGGTCGATCTCCAGCACGGCGGCGCGGTTCTCTTCCTCCTCCATGCCGTTCTCGCCGACATTGGAATTGGAGCCGACGGTCGCATAGAGCTTGGTGCCGTCCTGGCTAGCGATCACGTCCTTCGTCCAGTGATGGTTACGCCCGGCGGGCAGGTCCACGATCTTTTCAGCGGGCGCCGTGATCTGGGTCGCGCCTTCCTGATAGGGAAACGCGACGATTGCATCGGCGTTGGCGACGTAAAGCCTGCCATTGAGCAAGGTCATGCCGAAGGGTGAAGACAGGCCGGTGATGAACGGTGTCTTGGTTTCCGCCACGCCGTCGCCGTCCTGGTCGCGCAACAGTGTGATCCGGTTGGCGCTCGGCACCCCGGCACCGGCCCGGCTCTGGAAGAATTTCATGAACCAGCCGCGCACGCTGAAGCCCTGGTCCGGCTTCGGCGGCGCGTTGCTCTCCGCGACCAGCACGTCGCCGTTCGGCAGCACGTGCAGCCAGCGCGGATGATCCAGCCCACCGGCGAATTCGCTGACGGCGAAACCTTGCGCCGCGGTCGGCTGAGTTCCTTCCGGCCATGACGTCGCTTCGGCAACGTTGACGGTCGGCAGCAAGGTAGGGTTCGGCTCCGGAAGAGTCGGATTGGGCCCGTAACCCTGTTCTATCGGAACCGTCGCCTGTTCGCGGGAGGACAGGACTATTCCCCCGCCCACGACGATGCCGAGAACGACCAGCACCACAAGTGCGCCCAACAGTTTTTTCATAACAAACCTCCCAGCAGCAGAAAAAGCCAGTTCGGGGGAGCCGTTGCTGCTGATCGTTTGGCGACCAGCCGAAGTATACTTTGGTCCGCTGTTATCGCAGCGGCGACGAACGTGGCTGCCGACGATGTTATAGCGAGGGCCAGTGCACGATCTCAGCTTCGCTACGTCGGCACTTAGGCCAATCCGTCCAGCAACTTGTCCATTGTGAGAGGATAGTTGCGGACCCTCACGCCAGTCGCGTTGTAGATCGCATTCGCAACCGCTGCGCCAACGCCGCAGATACCGAGTTCGCCCACTCCCTTTGCCTTCATCGGCGACGACTTGTCATCCAGTTCCTCAAGGAAGATCACCTCGAGGTCGGGAATGTCGGCGTGGACCGGGACGTGGTATTCGGCGAGATCGTGATTGACGAAGTAGCCGTAACGGGTGTCGACCACGCACTCTTCCATCAGCGCGGCGCCAACGCCCATGGTCATCCCGCCGAGGCACTGATTGCGCGCCATCTTGGGATTGAGGATACGGCCCGCGGCGGCGACGCTTAGCAGCCGGCGGATGCGCGTCTCGCCGGTAAACCGGTCGACGCCCACCTCACAGAAATGAGCACCGAAGCCCGCCTGCGCGTATCTCTTTTCCAGATCGCCGAAGACGATCGTGCCATCGGCGGTGATCCCGGCTTGACCGGCCACCTCCGCGAGCGACACTGACCGGCCGCCGGCCTGAACCTGCCCATCGCGATAGGTGACGTCGGCGCTGGTAAATCCTGCCTTCTGCGCGATCTGCCGGCGAAGTTCCTCGCATGCGGCGAAGACACCGGCTGTGGCGCTATTGGCGCCCCAGGAGCCGCCCGAACCGGCCGAGACAGGGAAACGGCTGTCTCCCAGCCGGACCTCGACCTTATCGATCGTCAGACCGAGCATCTCGGCAGCGGTTTGGGCGATGATGGTGTAGCTGCCCGTGCCGATGTCGGTCATCTGCGTCTCGACCAAGACGCTGCCATCGGGGCGCAATGTCACGCGGGCGCCCGAATTCTGCACCAGATTGTTGCGGATAGCAGAGGCAACTCCCATTCCGACCAGCCAATTGCCATCGCGGACCTGGCCGGGCTTGGGATTGCGCTTCGACCAGCCGAAGTCTTCCGCTCCGCGACGCAGGCACTCGACGAGCTTGCGCGTCGAAAACGGCCGGCTCGGTCCCTTCTCCGGATCGAACTGCACATCATTGATGATGCGCAGTTCGACCGGATCCATATTCAGCTTCTCGGCGAGCTCGTCCATCGCGGCTTCGAGAGCGAGCAGCCCGACCGCCTCGCCCGGCGCGCGCATCGAATTGCCCACCGGCAAGTCCATCTCCGCGAGCCGATGCGACGTCATGCGATCCTTGCCGGCATAGAGAAGTCGCGTCTGCTGAGCCGCGTTCTCTATTTTGCGGCCGGGCTGGTTGCCGGACCAGACCTCGTGACCGATGGCCAGGATGCGCCCCTGGGGATCGGTGCCGATCCGAAGACGCTGGATCGTCGCGGGGCGGTGAGTGGTGTTGTTCATGATCTGCGGCCGCGCGAGCCCCAGCTTGACCGGCCGTCCGACGGCTCGCGCGCCCAGGGCCGCGAGGACTGCGTCCGACTGGATCCATAGCTTGCCGCCGAAGCCGCCCCCGACAAAGGCGGAGACCACGCGCACGTTGTCTTCCGGGATCATCAAGGTTCCCGCAACGTCGCGGATCGCCCAATGAACCATCTGGTTCGAGGTCCACAACGTCAGATGATCACCCTCCCAATGAGCGATGGTGGCGTGAGGCTCCATCATCATGTGGCTCTGGTCGGGCGTGGTGTAGGTCACGTCCAGCTGCACGGGAGCGGCCGCAAAACCCTGCGCGAAATCGCCCGCGGAGGTGTCGGGCTCTTGCTTCATCCGGCGGCTTGACCGCGTTCAGCTTTTCCTGCGCGAGGTCGAAGCGCCCCTCCTTGGACACGTACGAGACACGAACAAGCTTGGCGGCATGACGTGCCTGCTCGAATGTTTCCGCGACGACCAGCGCCACGGCCTCATCGTAGGAGTGCACCTCCGGCCCGACGAGCTGCGGGGCCAGATCGTCCTGGCGCGGACCCTGCTTGGGCGCATTGAGATGCGTCATGACATGCAGCACGCCCGGGGCCGCCTCGGCATCGCGGGTGTCGATGCGCTCGATGCGGCCGGCCGCGATGCCGGCGCCGACGATGAACCCGTAAGCCGTGTTCGCTATGCCGTCGCGGTAATCCTGCGCATAGGGCGCTTGACCAGAGACCTTGCGTGGCCCGTCGATTCTGTCGAGCGGCTTTCCGATAACGGTCTGCCGATCAATCGGATTGAGACCGGCGGGCGTGTCGAAATGGTAGTCGGTCATGACCGCGCCTCCTGCAGCACCGATGTGAGCGTCCGCTGGGTCAGCTTCAGCTTGTAGGCGTTTTGAATGGTTGGGCGTGCTCCGGCGAGCACCGCCTCGGCGATCGCCTCCGGGCTCGTCTCACGCTCGGCCGCTTCGACGCGCCAGGGTCGGTGGGCGAGCCCACCGAATGCGAAACGCTGAACGCCGTCAGCCACGACAACGGCGACGGAGACATTTGCGAACGCATACGAGCTGCGGTCTCGCACCTTGCGGTACAGATGCGTGCCGCCGAGTGGCTTGGGCAGCACCACGGAGGTGATGAACTCGGCTGCCTTGAGGTTGGTCTCAACGTGCGGTGTGTCGCCCGGCAGCCGGTGCAGTTCGGCGATCGGGATGGAGCGGGTGGTGCCTTCGGGGTCGACCGTCTCGACCGCCGCATCAAGAGCACGCAAGGCGACCGCCATGTCGGAAGGATGGGTGGCGATGCAGGCGTCGCTTACGCCCATGATCGCGAGATTGCGGCTGAATCCGCCGATTGCCGCGCAGCCAGCGCCAGGCGCGCGCTTGTTGCAGGGCTTCGTGGTGTCATAGAAGTAGGGGCAGCGGGTGCGCTGGAGCAGGTTGCCGCCGGTCGTCGCCTTGTTCCGGAGCTGCCCGCTTGCGCCTGCGAGCAGAGCGCGTGAAAGCACGCCGTAGTCGCGCCGCACACGCTGATCGGCGGCGAGGTCGGTGTTGCGAACGGCCGCGCCGATCCGAAGTCCTCCTTCCGGCGTCGGCTCGATGCGATCGAGACCGAGGTGATTCACGTCGATGAGGTGCGCCGGCGTCTCGATCTGATGCTTCATGAGGTCGAGCAGATTGGTTCCGCCAGCGATGAACTTCGCGCCAGGCGTGCGGGCCGCGGCGGCGGCCGCTTCGGCAGCCGTTCCGGCACGTTCATAGGTGAAGGGTCTCATCGCGCTCCCTCCTCGTGAACGTCGCGTATCGCAGCGATGATGTTGGGATAGGCGGCGCAGCGGCAGATATTGCCGCTCATTCTTTCGCGGACCTCCTCGTCGGAGTACGTGACGTCCAGCAAATCCCGCGTCACATGGCTCGGTATGCCATCGCGAATTTCACCCAATACCGCTACGGACGAGCAAATCTGGCCAGGCGTGCAGAAGCCGCACTGGAACCCATCATGCGCGACGAACGACGCCTGCATGGGATGGAGATCGCTCGGGCGATCCCAGCCCCTCGATCGTCGTAATCGTCTCGCCGTCGTGCATCACGGCGAGGGTGAGGCAGCTGTTGATCCGCCGCCCATTGACGATCATCGTGCAGGCCCCGCACTGGCCGTGATCGCATCCCTTCTTGCTACCGGTGAGGTGCAGATGCTCGCGCATCGCATCGAGCAGCGTCACCCTCGGATCCAGCTCGAGCCGGTGCGTCACGCCGTTGGCGATCAACTCGACTGGTACGGTCGGTTCCATACCCTGCGAAGACTGTAGGGCGGCTTCGTTTACGGCGGCAGCAGAGGGCGATGGACCGACCGCAACCGTAATGGCGCCGGCGACCAGAAGGTCCCGTCGCGTGACGGAGAAAGGCGGGGATTCGGTAGGATTGCTCAATGGATGCTCCCTTGGTTCCATGCGAGCTTTGGATGAGCGTCCTATTTTGCAGCATCGCTCGCTCGGCCAAAGGGGGCTGCGACCTCAATGGGGCGTTGAGCACTTTTCATCGAAGCCAACGGCCGCGTCGTCGTCGACAGGCTGCCGCAGCCGCGGTCACGGAGTCGTGCCTCAGATCAACGCTCGCCGCGACCGGATGCTCTCGATCAGCTGGCGCAATCCAGGCTCGGTCTGCTTTCGGCTGGCGTAGTAGGCGAAGAACGGCGGCCCTGATGGACGCCCATTCGGGCATCACGATTTCCAGCGCCCCCGGCCACTTCCTCGAAGCGCTCGCCGCTCCAGGCACATAGCCCAGGCCGACGCCTTTGACGGCAGCGTCGATCGTCGTCTCGGTTTCGTTGACGGCAAGCGGACCCTGCACGTCGACCTCGTACCATCGCATCGCCGTCGCCAAGTTCCCATTTGAAAATCGAGTTGTCGCCGAAGCGGACGCGAATGCAGGCATGGCGCATGAGGTCTTCCGGCCGTTCCGGGCGACCACATCGGGCAAGATAATCCGGCGATCCGACCACCACCCAACGTAAGGGACCGGTCAGCGCCCACGCTACCATGTCCTCGCGGCACAGTGCCGCCATAGCGAATGCCGACGTCGAAACCTTCGGCTACGATGTCGACCGGCCGATCCTCAACCGAAAGGACCAAATGGACAAGCGGATGGGCGGCCGTGAAATCCGCCAGCACTGGCGCTACGAGTAGTCGGGCGGCATCTTTGGGCAGGTTGATGCGCAACTCGCCCGACGGCTTCTGGCGGTAGGCCTGCACGTCTGCGAGCGCGTCACCGATAGTCTGGAAGCCGAGTTCCAGTCTCTCTGCCAGTTTTTCGCCGATGGGCGTCGGGACAACCGTTCGGTTGGTGCGGTGGAGCAGACGCACGCCAATACGATTTTCAAGCTTATTCATCGCATGGCTTAGTGCCGACGTCGTTAGGCCAAGCTCGATCGCTGCCTGCTTAAAGCTGCGGCGGCGTACGATCGCGACGAAGATGTGCAGCTCCGGCAGATCGGAACGAGTGAAAGCGGGCATCGGAGAGGGGGACCGGAGTTCTTCATGGCAAGAGCTTCCAACGGAACACCTCGGCGAAACCGTCACAACTCTCCTCAGATCTAAGGCCGAGATCGACAAACATCTAGCCAGCTCGTCATGGCGACCCGGGCTATACATTTTGCGCGGTGGGGCTGCCTCGTGGCGCCTTGAGCCGACGTTGGGCCCCTGAACGTCCACCCCGCATCAGCAGAGTCCGCACCTTAGTGCCACGCCAAGGCATACGCTGACGTTGTGTACGCTTTGTCGATTAGGTCAGTCTAAGAGGCGAATGTGACGGGACCTAAACCTTCGGCCCTCTACTAACATTCGGTCAAAATCGACCCTGTTGTGACGGTGATCCCACGGAGCCAAGTTGCGCCTCCTCAGGGCACACCCTGATGTGACACCTTTAGAGAGAAGGCGAGCCAAAAAGCGGGCGGGCAGGGCGGAACGTCAGGGTCTTAGTTCGGGCTCGAGAGGTGCTGAACGACCCTGATCGACATCGACAATGTCTGGCTGACGTTCAACTTGCGCGAGGATCTGCTCGGCGGCTGAAGATCGGCGATGAATTCGACGTGACAATCCCGGCCTTCGGCTCGCAATCCATCAGGGTCCGGGTGACGATGATCAACGTCCAGGGCCAATATGCGACTTGGCGCGCAACGCGCGGATAGCGGGGGCTAGGTCGGAAGCGGACTGACGTCGACAACTATCGCGACACAATCGAGCTGGTCCGCGCAAAACCGCTTGACATGTTTAGTTATAAACTTCCTACTTAATTCGCTGAGCAGATCGTGACACACGGTCGCGAGCAGTGGATCAGAGGGTAATAGCCCGCCGCTGTTGAACGCTCGGCAAGGGGAGGACGATATGAACGTGCTTCTGCGTGCGGCGCTGGCCGCGAGCGGGATGTTGGCCCTTTGCCTGTCTTCCAACGGCGCGGCTGCTCAGGACAAATCCTTGACGTTATGCTGGGCCGCCTGGGATCCGGCCAACGCCCTGGTGGAGCTTTCAAAGGACTTCACCGCCAAGAGCGGCATCCCGATGAAGTTCGAGTTCGTTCCGTGGACGAGCTATGCCGACCGCTTCCTGAACGAACTGAACTCGCGCGGTAAACTCTGCGACCTCATCATCGGCGACAGCCAGTGGATCGGCGGCTCCGCCGAGAACGGCCATTACGTCAAGCTGAACGATTTCTTCAAGAAGGAAGGGATCTCGATGAACGACTTCGCTCCGGCGACGGTCGTTGGCTATTCCGAATGGCCGAAGAACTCACCAAACTACTGGGCGCTCCCCGCGATGGGCGATGCGGTCGGTTGGACCTATCGCAAGGACTGGTTCGAACGGCCGGAACTGCGCGCCGAGTTCAAGGCGAAGTACGGGCACGAGCTCGATGTGCCGAAAACCTATGACGAGCTGAAGCAGATCGCCGAGTTCTTCCAGGGCCGCATGATCGACGGCAAGAAGGTCTACGGAGCATCCATCTATACCGAGCGCGGCTCGGAAGGCATTACGCTGGGCGTCACCAACGTCCTCTACGACTACGGCTTCCAATACGA
Organism: uncultured Alphaproteobacteria bacterium; assembly: GCA_963778835.1. Classification (GTDB taxonomy): domain Bacteria; phylum Pseudomonadota; class Alphaproteobacteria; order Rhizobiales; family Methylopilaceae; genus Flaviflagellibacter. Next base: position 510,999 of record CAVZVY010000006.1, on the reverse strand, counting down.
CAATCCGAAAAAGCCGTATGAAATGAAAGGCTTCGTGAACTCCAAGGACGCTGCCGCGGGGCTCGAGTTCTACAAGAGCCTTTATGATTGCTGCACCCCGCCCGGCAGTTCGGATGGCTACATGGCCGAAGGTCTCGACGCGTTCAAATCGGGCCAGGTCGCGCTGCAAATGAACTTCTTCGCCTTCTTCCCCGGCCTCTACAAGGACCCGGCGGTGGGCGGCAACCGCATCGGCTTCTTCGTCAATCCGGCCGGGCCCAAGGGCCATTTCACCCAGCTCGGCGGACAGGGCATCTCCGTGGTGTCCTATTCGGACAAGAAGGACGCCGCGCTGCAGTACATCAAATGGTTCGCCGCGACGGACGTGCAGAAGAAGTGGTGGTCGCTCGGCGGCTATTCCTGCGCCAAGGCGGTGCTGGACGATCCGGGATTCCCGGCAAGCGCGCCCTTCGCCCAGCAGTTCCTCGATTCGATGGCGATCGTGAAGGATTTCTGGGCCGAGCCTGCCTATGCCCAACTGCTCCAGGCGATGCAGCGCCGCGTTCATGACTATGTGGTCGCGGACAAGGGCACTTCGCAGGAGGCGCTGGACCTCCTGGTCAAGGACTGGACCTCGATCTTCGAGGAAGAGAACAAGCTCTAGGCAGAGCTCCAGCAATCATCGCGCCGGCCGGTCCACAAACGGTCCGGCCGGCGCGATCAACGCCTGGTTCCTTTGCGAGAGATAGCGATGACCGAAGTGTCCACGATTTCGAGGCCAAGCTTGGCGGAACAAATTATCCGGCGCAGCCCGGGCCCGGTCTCCGCGCGATTCAGGGGTCTGTCCGACCGGACTATCGCCTGGCTGTTCATTTCGCCGACGATCGTGCTGCTGCTGGCGATCAACCTGTTCCCACTTCTGTGGACGGTCTACCTCTCGTTCACGAACTACCGCGCGAACCGGCCGAACGCCGAACTCCGCGGGATGGGTACGACCTATTACCAGCAGATCCTAAGCGATCCCGATGTCTGGCAATCCATGCAGGCGACCGCGCATTTCGTGATCGCGACGATCGCCATCGAAACTGCGCTCGGCTTTGCGATCGCCTATCTGATCGATCGCAAGTTCCGTGGGCACGCCTTCTGGACGACCGTCATCCTGATCCCGATGATGCTGCCGCCGGCCGTCGTGGGAAACTTCTGGAAGTTCCTCTACCAACCGCAGAACGGCCTGTTCAACGCGATCGTCGCTCCGATCCTCGGGGTGTCGCCCGGTTCGTTCCAGATGCTCGGCGATGTGCGGCTCGCGCCGTGGTCAATCATCATCGTCGATGTGTGGATGTGGACGCCTTACGTCGTGTTGATCTGCCTCGCCGGTCTGCGTTCCATTCCCGACTATTTGTACGAGGCCGCGGAGGTCGACCGCGCATCGCCGCTGCGCCAATTCTGGTCGATCACCCTGCCGATGGCGCTGCCGTTCATCATGCTCGCGGTCCTGTTCCGCGGCATCGAGAACTTCAAGATGTTCGACCTCGTGAACCTGCTCACCTCGGGTGGGCCGGGCTCGACCACCGAGGTTGCCTCGATCACGCTGAAGCGCGCCGCGTTCGAGAGTTGGCGGACGGGCTATGCCTCGGCGCTCGCCGTCATCCTGTTCGTCACGGTGTTCGGGCTCGCGAACATCTACGTAAAAGCGCTCAACCGAGTGAAGCAGCGGTAGGACGATCGAGATGCCCGCACTCAGCACCGCTCATTCCGTTGTCGCCCCGTCCTCCGCGTCGCGGTGGATCGCCGGCATCATTGTCGTCACCTATGCGGTGGTCGCGATGATCCCGCTCGTCTGGATCGTGCTGACGAGTTTCAAGACGCCTCCGGATTCGATCGCCTATCCGCCGAAAGTGGTGTTCGAGCCGACGCTCGAGGGCTATTGCAATTTGTTCACGACCCGCTCCCGCCAGCCCCCCGAATACATCGCGTCGTTGCCGCCCCCCGAGGACGTTTGCGACGAGATCGCGCGCAGTCGCAACATGGTGGTCGCAGGACCCTCGAATGTCGTGCCGCGCTTCGTCAATTCGATTGTGATCGCGTTCGGCTCGACGTTCCTCGCGGTGCTCCTCGGCACGCTCGCCGCTTATGGCTTCTCGCGTTTCAAGGTGCCGCTGAAGGACGATCTGCTGTTCTTCATCCTGTCGACGCGGATGATGCCACCTGTGGCGGTCGCGATCCCGATCTATCTGATGTACCGCGAGCTCGGACTGACCGACAGCCGCCTCGGAATGATCCTGCTGTACACGGCGGTCAACGTCTCGCTCGCGGTCTGGCTGCTCAAGGGCTTCATCGACGAGATCCCCCGCGAGTACGAAGATGCGGCGATGGTCGACGGCTATACGCGGCTGCAGGCGTTCCGGCTGACGGTGTTGCCGCAGGCTGCGACCGGGATCGCGGCGACCGCGATCTTCTGCCTGATCTTCGCCTGGAACGAATATGCGTTCGCGGTGCTGCTGACCTCCGGCGAGGCGCAGACCATGCCGCCCTTCATCCCGTTCATTATTGGCGAGGGCGGCCAGGATTGGCCGGCGGTATCCGCTGCGACGACGCTCTTCCTTGTTCCAATCTTCGTTTTCACCATCCTGCTGCGGAAGCATCTGCTGCGCGGGATCACGTTCGGAGCGGTGCGCAAATGAGCGCGAATGAGCATCCTCGCCAGACAGAGGCCGAGACGGTTGCGCCCGGCTTCGTCAGCAGACTGCTGCGCCTGCGCCGCGCGCCATGGGAAATGCTCGCCACCATCCTGATCGGCGCGGGTGTCGTCATGCTGATGCAGCCGCTTTCGATCGACCTCTACGGCTGGTCGTTCGCGGTCATCCTCGGCGGGACCGCGATGTTCCTCGTCGTCAGCCATTTTCCGGATTAGCCCCAATGGCCGAGATCAGGGTCGAGAACCTCCACAAATCTTTCGGCACTTTCACCGCCGTGGTGGAATCCAACTTCACCGTCGGCGACGGCGAGTTCTTCGTCATGCTCGGCCCGTCCGGGTGCGGGAAGACGACGACATTGCGGATGATCGCCGGGCTCGAATTGCCGACGTCCGGGCGCATCCTGCTGGATGGTGAGGACGTGACGTTCAAACGCGCCTCGCAACGCGACATCGCCTTCGTGTTCCAGCTGTTCGCGCTCTATCCGCACATGAACGTGCGCAAGAACATCGCCTTCCCGCTGGTCAGCCAGGGCATGCCGAAGGCCGAGATCAAAGCGGCAGTGCATGAAGCGGCGCGCCTGCTGCGGATCGACCATCTCCTCGATATGCCGGTTTCGGGCCTCGCCGGCGGCGACCGCCAGCGCGTGGCGCTGGGGCGGGCGATTGTGAGGAGACCCAAGGCATTCCTGATGGACGAGCCTCTCGGGGCGCTCGACGCGGAATTCCGCGACATGATGGTGCACGAGCTGCGGGGCCTGCACGACCGTATCGGTGCGACCACCGTATACGTGACGCACGACCAGATGGAGGCCATGGCGATGGCCGACAAGATCGTCGTGATGAACCACGGGATCGTCGAGCAGTTCGGAACGCCGCAGGAAATCTACGACAATCCCGCATCGACCTACGTCGCCGATTTCATCGGATCGCCACCGATGAACCTCTTGCCATGCGAGGCAGCGCTCCAGCCGGGCGCGACGGAAATCCGGCTCGACGGCCGTCCGATCGCCATACCCCGCCTCGCCGAGGCCGCAGGGTCGATCCGGCTCATCCTCGGCGCACGGCCAGAGCATGTGCGCCTGGTCGACGAGGGCGGGCTGCGTGCCGAAGTGATGGGCGTCGAATATCTCGGCACAACCCAGATCGTGACGCTTTCCACATCGTACGGCCTGGTGCGGGCGCGCATCTCGTCCGGCACGACCGTCCGGCGCGGCGAGACTCCCGGCCTCGTCTTCAAGACAGAGCGTCTGTCGCTGTTCGACGGCACGAATGGCCGCGCTCTGCGCACCACAGCAAGTGCTGGCATTCAGCCGGGAGGTGCAAATGGCTGACGTCCGGCTGAAAGGTCTGAGCAAAACGTTCGGCAAGCAGCAGGCTGTTGACGATCTCTCGCTCGACATCCGTCACGGCGAATTCTTCGTGCTTCTGGGACCCACCGGTGCCGGCAAGACGACGACGCTGCGCCTCATCGCTGGTCTCGAGCGGCCCGACAAGGGTTTGGTGTCCATCGGCGGGCGCGACGTGACCCACAGCGAGCCGGCCGAGCGGGACTGCGCCTTCGTCTTCCAGCAATACTCGCTGTATCCGCACCTGACGGTCTACGACAACCTTGCTTTCCCGCTGAAATCGCCGCTGCGGCGGCTTTCAAAGGAGGAGATCGATAGCCGCGTCCGCGAAGTCGCCGAGACGGTGCATATCTCCCACAAGCTCGACAGCAAGGCGACGCAACTTTCCGGCGGCGAGATGCAGCGGGTCGGCATCGGGCGGGCGCTCGTTCGCCGGCCGAACATCTACCTCATGGACGAGCCGCTGTCCTCGCTGGACGCGCGGCTGCGCTCGGACCTGCGGCTCGAATTGAAGCGCATCCAGCAGGATATGGGCGCAACCCTGCTCTACGTCACTCACGACCAGATCGAGGCGATGACGATGGCGAGCCGCATCGGTATTCTCGAGAACGGCCGGCTCGTGCAATGCGGCACACCGCGCGAGATCTACGAAGAGCCAGCCAGCGTCTATGTGGCGACCCGGCTTGGCAGTCCACGCATCAACCTGTTGCCGGCGGGCGTCATTCCGGCAGGAGCCGAGCCCACTGGCACGAAAGTCGTCGGCGTCCGCACCGAACACGTGCTGCTGGGAGACCCCAGTTCCTCGGCGTCGAAGGCCCGGATCGGGAAGGTCGAGCGGCTCGGCGATCAGACCTATCTGCATGTCGACGTCGAAGGCCACAGACTGGTGTTGCTCGCCGATCCCCATGTTGCGCTTGAGGCGGATCGTGCGGTCGGGCTGTCGCTGCGGGCACCTTTGTTCTTCGGCGCCGATGGCGCGCGGATCCTTGCCGGACAGGAGGCGCGGCAATGAACGGCACGGAACAGATCGGACGCGCTGTCGACGCCGTGGCGCGGTGCTGGATCGATCATGCCGACGAACTGACGAAGCTTGATAGCGCGATCGGCGACGGCGACCACGGCACGAACATGAAACGCGGCGCCGAAGCAGTGCTCGCCGAGCGGGATGCAATCGTCGCACGACCGCTACCGAATGCGCTCCAGGACATTGGGCATGTGCTCGTGGAATCCATCGGCGGTGCGGCGGGGCCGCTCTACGGCTCGTTCTTCCTGTCGCTGGGGCGGACGGTATCGCTCCACCCAAACCGCGACGACTGGAACATGGGACTGCGGGACGCCGTCTCCGCCGTTGCGCGCAGAGGCAACGCCTCCCCTGGTGAAAAGACGATGCTGGACGTTCTCGTTTCCGCCGAAAGCGCCTTCTCTGACGGCCTCGACGCCGCTGGAATCGAGGCCGCCGCGAACGAGGCGGCTGAAAGCACGATACCGATGCTAGCGAGGCGCGGGCGTGCCGCGTTCCTGTCGGAGCGTTCAATAGGTCACATGGATCCGGGGGCCCTTTCGAGCGCTCTGGCAGTCGCCGCAATCTGCAGGGTCTGGGAGGAAGCGCCATGACCGATGTCGTCGGCATCGTCATCGTCTCGCATTCGCCGCTCGTGGCCGAGGGCGCGGCGGACATGGTGCGCCAAATGGTCGGCGACCGCGTTCCGCTCGCGTGGTGCGGCGGCGTCGGCGAGGGCATTCTCGGTACCAGACTGTCCGACATCAGCGCTGCGATCGACCGTGCATGGTCCGACCGCGGTGTCGTCGTCATGGTCGATCTCGGCGGTGCCGAGACCAACAGCGAGATGGCGATCGAAGCGCTTCCGCCCGAACGGCGACGCAAGGTCGTCGTCGCCAACGCGCCGGTGGTGGAAGGAGCCGTCCTGGCGGCAACCGAAGCCGCTAGCGGCGCTGCTCTCGCGACGGTCCTGGCAACCGCCGAAGAGGCAGGCGCGCGGTGCCGGTCGGCACCGTCCAAAACGAGTGCGGGGCGCCGCCAGTGATACGCTCGTTCGCCCTTTCCAATTTTGGCGGGCTGCATGCACGGCCGGCAGTGAAGCTCACCATGCTCGCCAAGTCGTTCGACGCCAGCATCGAAATGTCCGCGCGCGACGACGGAAAATGGGTCGACGCCAAGAGCGTATTGCGGGTCATGGGGTTGCGGATCGGTCCGGGCGACACGTTCCATTTCCGGGCCGGCGGCGCCGATGCGGAAACGGCGCTTTCCGCCATCGCCGCACTTGCGGAGCGTTCGTTCGACGAGCCACGCGCAGGCGAGACGGCCGCTTCCCCGGATACCGCGCCGTGACGACCGCTGCGACCGCCGGCTCCCGTCTTCCTGGAAAGCCTGCGGCTGGCGGGCGGGCCTTCGGCCCTCTTTACCGGCTTCGGCCGCCACCCGGGTCTGCTCGCGCGGGTGGAGAGGCGGGCCTCGCTATGAACCTCGACGAGGCAATCGAGGCGGCGCGGATCGATCTGCAGAAGCTTGCCGGCACGGAGTGCGGGCCCACCGCAGAGATCATCGGCTTCCAGGCTGCTCTCCTCGACGATCCGGCCCTGCGAGGCAAGGTGCGCGAGTTGATCGAAGACGGCATGCCCGCCGATGCCGCATGGTGCACGGCAACCGATGCGGAGGTGGACCTGTTTCTGGCCTCAGGCAGCGATGTGTTGAGGAACTCCGCACCGGATATTCTTGACGTTCGCCAACGCGTCCTCGCGCATCTGTGCGGCACGGCGGCAGCGCGCTCCGTTCCATCCGGGCATGTGGTGCTCGCGGACGATCTGGCTCCCTCCGAATTCCTGTCGATCGACTGGGCAGGCGGTGGCCTGGTGCTGCGGCGCGGTAGTCCTTCCTCGCATTTGGCCGCCCTGGCGCGGGCTCGAGGCGTGCCGATGATCGTCGACATCGGACCGGCCGACGCTCCCGATGCGACGCACGCCCTCGTCGACGGGGATGCGGGCGTTGCTGTGCTGCAGCTCTCGCGGCACTCCGGCATCGACATCGAGCGCCCGGTTGCCGGCGCAGTTTCCCCCATACCGACGCCGGAGACCGCCGACGGACCCCGTGCCGACGTCATGGTCAACATCTCGCATCTGGCCGAGCTCGACCGCCTCGATCCGGACGCATGCGACGGCATCGGGCTGGTCCGAAGCGAATTCCTGCTCTCGGGGCCGGAAGACATCATATCGGAGGAGCGCCAGCTGCTGGCCTATCGGCGTCTCCTGGACTGGGCGCATGGCCGGCCGGTCCGCATCCGCACGGTCGATGCCGGCGACGACAAGCCGGTGCACGGGTTCGCCGATCCCGAGGGCCGAGCGAAGGCCGGCCTGCGTGGATTGCGGCTCTCGCTCCGGAGGATCGAGATTTTCAGGGTGCAACTGCGCGCATTGGCTCGTGCCGCCGCCGGGGCCGACAATCTTTCAGTCATGTTCCCGATGGTCACGACACAAGCCGAATTCCGCGAGGCGCGCGCGCTGTTCGATGAGGAAGTCGAAGCGTTGCGGCGGCGCGGTATCGACGCTGCCGTGCCCCCGCTCGGGATAATGGTTGAAGTTCCGGCGGCCGCCCTCGCCGCAAATCTTTTCGACGGTGTGGCGTATTTCTCCATCGGATCGAACGATCTCTTCCAATACACCATGGCCATCCCGCGGGAGGATGCGTCCATGGCATCGCTCGCGGCCGTCGACCATCCGGCGATGAGCCGGCTGATCGAAGCGGTCGTCGAGGCGGGCCGGGAGCTGGGGGTGGACGTCGGGGTGTGCGGCGATGTCGCCGCGGACCCGCGCAGGACGGAATGGCTCCTTTCCTGCGGGGTTCGCTCCCTCTCGGTGCCGCCGTCGGCGCTTGCGGCAGTGAGGGCTTCGGTACGCGTATCTGCCACCGCTTCTGCGTGGAGAAACCAAGGATGACGGCCAATGACGGTGGACGAGGGCAACGACAGGGCCACGAGGGTCAGAGCCTACAAGCTGATCCTCCAGGAGCTGATCGACCGACGGCCATCGGGCACCCGTGGCCGCATCGCCGCAACTTTGGGGCGGAACCGCAGCTTCGTTTCGCAGATGACGAGCGCCCGGTACGACACCCCGATTCCCGCCCAGCATGTGCCGACCATCCTCGACGTCTGCCATTTGTCGCCGGCCGAACGCGCCGCCTTCATGGCGGCTTACTCGGCGGCACATCCCGGTCGCATTGCGCAGACCGGTGCCGATTTGCGCCTGCGGCCGCTCGTCGTCTATCTGCCCGACCTCGACGACGAGACCCGCAATCGGGCGGTCGACAAGCTGGTGATCGATTTCGTCCGCGGCCTCGGCAAGCTGCTGGAGTGAGGATCGCGGCGGGGCGAGTTCGGCTCGTGAAGAAGTTCGTCAACCAGGTCGACGCCGCCGCCGCCGAAGGGCTCGCCGGGTTTGCCGCCGCCTATCCTCAGCATGTCGTGCTTGGAGAGGGCGGTCGATTCGTGCGCCGGCAGCAAATCGTGCCGGGCAAGGTGGCGCTCATCTCCGGCGGCGGCTCCGGGCACGAACCGCTGCATGCCGGCTTCGTCGGGACCGGAATGCTGGACGCGGCCTGTCCCGGCCACATCTTCACCTCCCCAACTCCGGGCCAGGTGGAAGCGGCGATGGGCGCGGTCGAAGCCGGCGCCGGTTGCCTGCTCATCGTGAAGAACTATGCCGGCGACCGGCTGAATTTCGCGATGGCCGCCGAGGCGGCCGACCGGCCGGTGCAGACTGTCGTGGTCGGGGACGAGGTTCTTATCAGCGGTTCGGCGGATGGCGAGCGGCGCGGTCTCGCCGGCACGCTCGTCGTCGAGAAGATCCTCGGCGCCTCCGCCGAGCGCGGCCTTGATTTGAAGATGCTACGGGAACTCGGCGAAAGGGTCGTCGAGCGCACGCGAACGATTGGCGTCACCCTTTCGAGCTGCTCCCCGCACTTCGTGCGCGGCCCGATCGTGGAGCTTGGTCCCGAGGAGATCGAGTTCGGCGTGGGCATCCATGGCGAGCTCGGCCGGCGCCGCGTTCCGCTTCGACCCGCACGGGAGCTGGTCGATGACATGGTCGCGGCCATTATCGCCGATGGCGGCTCGCTTGCGGGCGAGGATGTCCTGCTGTTCGTCAACGGTCTCGGCGCCACGCCGCTGATGGAGCTGCACCTGATGTTCGGCCTTGCCCAAGAGGCGCTGTCGGCAGCTGGCGCACGGATCGTGCGCCGTCTCGTTGGCACCTATGTCACGTCGCTCGATACGGCAGGCTGCTCGCTGACAGTGACGCGCCTGGACGCGGAGATGACGGCAGCGTGGGACGAGCCGGTCGACACTCCGGCGCTGCGCTGGGGATGTTGAGGCAGGCCATGGACGAAGACCAGCCGGGAAGAGCGTCGAAAGGGAGCCGAGAGCCATGAAGCACGTGATCAACGAGCGGGACGCAATCGTCACCGAGGCCGTGGACGCCGCCGTTCTCGCTTCCGGCGGAATGCTGGCGCGCCTCGACGGATATCCGAACATCAAGGTGGCGCTCCGCACCGACTGGGACCGCTCCAGGGTCGCGGTCATCTCGGGTGGCGGCTCCGGGCACGAACCGGCACATGTCGGTTTCGTCGGCCAAGGCATGCTGACTGCGGCGGTGTGCGGCGAGATATTCGCGTCTCCCAGCGTCGATGCCGTACTTGCCGCGATCCTCGCCGTCACCGGACCGCCGGGCTGCCTGCTCATCGTCAAGAACTACACCGGCGATCGCCTTAATTTCGGGCTTGCGGCGGAGAAGGCGCGCGCTCGCGGCCTCGATGTCGAGATGGTCATCGTCGGCGACGACATCGCGACCGCGGACGGAAGTCCCCGCGGGATCGCCGGGACCGTTCTGGTGCACAAGGCAGCCGGACACGCGGCGGAGCTGGGCGGCTCGCTGGCCGCCGTTCGAGCGGCGGCGGAACGCGCCTCCGTCCGCGTCTTCAGCCTCGGCCTCTCCCTGTCGTCGTGCGAGATCCCGGGCCAGGATATGGAGGCCCGGCTCGGCAGCGACGAGGTGGAGATGGGACTAGGCATCCACGGCGAGCCTGGTGTCGCAAAGATGCGGCTCGCCAGCGCCGATGCTCTCGTCGCCCAGATGCTGGAACGGATGGCGCCGGCGCTTGCCCGGGCATCCGGTCCCATCGCCCTGCTCCTGAACAATCTTGGCGGGCTGCCTGCGATCGAGATGGCGGTGGTGACGCGGGCGCTACTCGCAGGTCCGCTGGCGAACCGGGTCGAACTTGTCATCGGCCCGGCGCCACTGATGACGTCGCTCGACATGAAGGGTTTTTCCGTAACCGTCATGGTGCTCGATGACGTATTGCGCGCAGCACTTCGCGCGCCGACGACCGCGCCCGCATGGCCGGGCGCAAGCATCGTGCGGCCGCTCAAGGTCGAACCCATGCCCGCCGGCATTGAGGGCGTCGGCCACCCCGCCAGCGAGGATCGCATTGCGCGTGGAATCCTGACGGCGGTCTGCGACGAACTCATGAGGCAGGAAGCAAGCTTGAACGCCCTCGACGCGCGGGTTGGGGACGGAGACACCGGCTCCACGTTCGGGACGGGAGCCCGTCAGCTTCTCGCCGATATGGATCTCCTTCCTCTGGCCGAGCCCGCGGAGCTGTGCCGCGCCATCGCCGAGCGCCTTTCCAAGACCATGGGTGGATCGAGCGGCGTTCTGTTGTCGATCTTCGCGGCGGCGGCCGGCAAGGAGATGGAACGCGGTGCATCCTGGCCCGAGGCATTGCGCACAGGCGTGGACCGCATGCAGCAGTATGGGGGTGCAAAGGAGGGCGAGCGCACAATGATCGACGCGCTGCTTCCTGCGTTGCGCGCGCTTGGGGAGGGGCGCGACATGGAAGCCGCGGCCGCCGCCGCCGAGGCTGGCGCCAAGGCGACTGAATCGATCGGTCGCACAAGCTCCGGTCGGTCGAGCTATCTGAATGAAGCCGATCTGATCGGTGTCCGCGACCCGGGTGCTGCGGCGGTGGCGGCGGTGTTCGCAAGGCTCGCTGCCGAACCATCGAACTGAAGCCTTAGCTGAGGGATGGTAGCGAGGGAGGGACTGCCGCCTCGCATCCATTGTGAAAGCGAAATCAAGAGCTTAGAGCGTTGCGAGTGTCGGCCTGTGTACCACCGTTGTGACTTCGCTCTCAAGGCTGCGTTCGAACTCTTTACCCTGCGGGGTCCGCGTGCGAGCAGCAGCTACCTAAACCGTAGGTCGGAGGTTCGAGCCCTCTCGGAATCACCGTTCAAAATCCTTTCCGATGCTGTGCTTCTTCAGAAGCATTGGGATGTGTGCGCCGGTCCGGCTCACTTTTGTGGCAAATTCAGTTTGTAGGGCGGGTGCCACTCGGCGAAGCCAGACGGATAGATTCGGAAGTCGGAGGTTTCCTCCACCCTCGAAAATCTGTCGCTCGTTGAGAATGCATCCCGGGTCCACGCTCCATCCTGACGCGTCAGCAGAACAACTCTGCAGCCGAAATCGGTCACGAGCGAATGGAGATCCGCATCACTTCCGTTGCCCGCGAAGACCCGCGCGAACAATCCGGACGCTTGCGCGCGTAATTCGCTGGATAGCGGAGCGAAGGCGAAAGTCAGCTCATTGCCGGCGAAGCAGGAGCGGCGATCCGAGAGCAGCGCCCACGACAGGGCAATCGGCCAAGGTGCGAGTTCACGCGTCATGTTCGGATTACTCGCGATACGCTCATCCGGCGCCGAGTGCTTGCGTACGGCGGCCCACATCGCAGGGGCGTCTCGGAAACGAGCTCCGTCCGCGGACAGGCGCCCGGCGGCATTGCCTCGTATCAACTCAAACCCGGCCGGCAGGGACGAAGCGAGCAGAACGACCGCGATGATCGACGTCGCCCGGTAGCGGCTGGCAAAGGCGCCGGCAATCGACATCAGGATCAATAACCCCGGCAGGACCGCGCGCCAGCCGAGATCGTTGTTTTCGCCGGCCGTGCTGACGAGCAGCCAGCCGCCGCAGAGGCTGACGAATGCGGCGACGGACAAGGCTGTCAGCATTCGGGTGTCATCCACGGTGCGACGAAGACCGAAAACGCCGATGGCTCCCAAAATCCAGGCCGCGCAGAACTCGACCGTCAGCAGAACGAGCCAGTAGGTAGGCAGGTCGAGAAGCCTGCGGGTACCGTCATCCAAACTCGTTCCGAGCACCGGGAACGGGGAAAGCAAGATCGGCGATCCGCCGCCACGCCCAGCGGCCGAGGCGATCTGCTCTTTCAACAAAGGAAGAACCAGAACCAGCGACGCGATTGCCGCGATGGCGAGGACCCCGAGGAATGCAAGTCGCTGACCCGTTTTGGTTGTCCATAGGACCACGATCGCCACCGCGGCGGCGCACAAAACGAACGTTACTCCGCCGACCCAGAGCGAGCTTTCAAAGCCGGCCGCGACCGCCAGAGCGAGTACGATTGCGAGGCCGATGGAGGGGCGGCGCGAAAGGCGCTCAATCAGGACGAGCGACAGGACGACGGCTGCGGCCGACATCATGTGCTGCGGACTCCAACTCGACTGGAACAGCCATCCCGCAAGACCGCTGGCCGGCTTCAGCGCGCCGTCGACGGTATCCGAGCCGAACAGGGATGCGAGGACCGGACGAAGCGAGCCGCCCAATGCCGCGGCAAAGACGAAGACGATGCTAAGCGTGCGCCCGCCCGACAGGCGGAATGCCAGTCCGCACATCAGCACGAGCGAGGCGAATGCGGTGAACCATGTCGTCGCGATATCGGCTTCCCAGCCGGTCGCGCCGCTGATCAGTGCCAGTTCGGCGACGCCGAAGTGCCAGAGGTAATAATAGGCGATGGTTCCAGCTTCGCCTGCCTGCCCGAAGAACGGGTTGGCCGGCGGCACGCCGGTCCGCACGATCTCGTCGATCAGCGCGATCTTGGCGTGGTCGTAGATCGGGCCGGCAAGCGCCACGCCGTCGGGCGTGATCTTCGGGAGCACCGACAGCGCAGGTGCCACCGCGACGAGAGTCGCGAGCGCGAAGGCCCAGACCGGCAAGACGGGGCCAGCTGTCCGCGGGGGCGGGGCACCGCCGCCGATGAGTGCGACGAGGATGATGATCGTCGATGCGATGACCGTCACCGGCGTGAAGCCGGCGATCAACGACACCTGCAAGGCGATGACCGTCTGCACCGACCAGCCGAGGATCGGAGCCACGGCAATGGCGAGATCCCGGCCAAGCGGTAGGCGCCGCGCGATCACCCAGCCCGCTACCATCCACAGGACGATGGCGAGCGCGGAGCACAGGATCGCGGAATAGGGAGAGGCCATGAAACTCCGGACGGCCCGATCAGGCTAGAACGCCGGCCGGCAACGATAATGCATCGTCAGAGGCCGGCGAACCAGTTGAACCCCTGGTCCTCCCAGAAGCCGCCCGGATAGATGTTCGTCACCTCGATCGCCCGGATCCATTTCGGGTTCTTGTAGCCGAGCTTGACCGCGGTGCGCAGACGGAGCGGAAAGCCGTAAGGATCGGTGATCGGCTCGCCGGCATACTTCGTCGCGAGGATAGTCTGCGGGTGCAGCGCCGAGGGCATATCAATGCATTCCATGTAATTGTCGTTGCCATGGAAGGCGACGTATTTGGCGGTCAGGTCGGCGCCAATCCTGGTCAGAAACTGCCTGAGGTTGGGGCCCGACCACTGGCCGATATAGTCCCATCCCTCAACACAGATGTGCTTGATGATCACCTCCTGCTCCGGGAAGGCATAGATCTGGTCGATGGTCCATGGGCGCTTGTCTGCGATCGCGCCGGCCAGTTCGAGCTTCCAGGTCGAGATGTCGATCGGCTTGACGTTCTCAACCTCGTAATAGGCATTGAAGCGGGGTGGCTTCACCACCTGACTCGGCGAATAGGTCTGCGCCAGCTTGTTCGGATCGAACAGCAGCGCCTGGACGCGGTCGTTGAACGACGACACGGTTCGAAGCGCGCTCTGCACGGAGGAGCGATCCGAGATATCGCACCCGGTCAGCATGGTCAGTGCACCGAGGCTCATCGAGCCGCGCAGGAATTTCCGGCGGTCGATTTCGCGGATGAGCTTTCGGTTCTCCGTCAGCAGGGACTGGTCCGGTCCCACGAGCGGACGGAAACGAGAAGAGAATGGTGAGCGCATCGTGGTGTCCGATCAGTGCGTGGCCGGGGAGGAGCTGGTCGTGTCGATGCGCGGGCCGCCCGTCAGCATCGCCAGGATGGTCCTCGGCACGAGCAGTGCGAGCGCGATGTGCACGACCATGAACAGGCAGATCGCGGTCATGCCGATGAAGTGCGCCAGCCGAGCGCCCTGGAAGTCGTAGAACGGCCACACGAGGAACGAGAACTGGACCGGCTTCCAGATCGCGAGGCCGGTGATGACCTGAACGATGATGACGAGGATCACGCCGGCGTAGAGGACCTTCTGCACCGCGTTGTAGTGGGTGAGATCGGCGTGCTTCAGGCGGAAGGTCAGTGCCTGTATCGCCTCGGTGATCACCTCGCGGGGCCGGATCGGCCACAGCATGCGGCGGAAGCGGCCCGAGAAGATGCCGTAGGCGAGATAACCGAGGCCGTTGATGGCCAGGATCCACATGCCGAAGAAGTGCCATTGCAGCGCGTGCTGGGCCCAGATGCCGAGCGTCAGCCAGTCCGGGAAATGCAGGACGCCGAACAGGACCTCGTCGTTGTAGATCTTCCAGCCGCTGCCGATCATGATGATCATCGCGACAGCATTGGTCCAATGCATGATGCGGAGGATGAGCGGGTGCATTCGCATTCTTGCCCCTGCTCCGCTCTGTGATTGCATCTTCATGAGTGCCTCGTTCAGCGACGGCCGATCGCGATCCGGATGATTTCGTCACGTCCGATGGGAGTGCTGTCGACGGCGTTCCAGGTGGGAAGCTTGCCGACGTCGTCGCGCGGGATGTCGAGCAGGTTGAGATGGCGGGCGAGGATTGCGACGGTCTCGATCGGGATCGGCACCGGCCGCCCGCCATGGCCGAACCAGCCGCCTTCGGGCATTACGAGAACTATCTTGCCGTCTGCGGTGCGCACCACGTCGGTCACGTAGCCGAGCACGCGGTCGCCGTAGTCCTGGACGGGGAGGCCGACGAGATCACCGACGCGCACGTTCTGCGGGAAGCGCTTGTTCATCCGCTGTTCCGGCGTGAGCGATTGGTCGCCCGGAGCCTGCTGGCCTTCGGTGTGCGCACCGCCAGCGGCATGGGCCGGGCCAAACGTGGCCAGAGTTGTTGCTATCGCGACGACGAGAATGGCGGGATTCATGTCAGGCATTTTCGATCGCCCGGGCGAGACGTGTGAGTTGGGCGGGACCTGTGATCGCCTGGGCTTCCACCATCAGGACGCGGCCCATCGCCAGAGCCCGGCGCTCGCAGACAGCGCGTTGGCTCTCGTCCGCGATCTCCTCGAACTCCGCGATGTGGGCGAGGCCCAGGATGCGGCGGTGCATCTCGATGCCGGCAAAGCCGATCGTGTCGCGCCAGATCTCGGCCAACATCGTGTCGAGCGCGATCTGTGATCCGACCTGATCACCGGCGTCCTCGAACAGGTCGCGAAGACCGAGCATCCCGGTCCGCTCGGTTCGCCAGAGACGGCCGAATTCCTCGGCGAATACCGTCCAGACCGTCTCGGTGAGATCGAGGATCCAATTCTGGTATCCGGAGAGCGAGGTTTCGTCGGTGCGGTGTCCGGGCTGCGCGAAATAGGCCATCAGCAGATTGCCGATGAATGAGCCGACATCGAATCCCATCGGTCCGTAGAAGGCGAACTCCGGATCGATCACGCGGCTGTCATCCGGCGTCACCAACACGGATCCTGTATGGAAGTCTCCGTGCAGAAGCGTCTCGGCCGATGCCGCAAACCGGAACTTCAGCGATGCGGCGGCGAGCTTGAGGTCGCGGTCGGCGTGGATCGCCTCGGCGTCGCGCTCGAGCCCCGGCGTCACGCGGTTCCGCTCATGCACGTGGAACGGATCGGTGAAGACGAGATCCTCGGTGATGCCGCACAGTTCGACATTGCCGGAGAACAGCGCGACGTCGGCCTTGCGCTGGGCTGTGTCCATCGCGAGGTCGGACCCGCGGAAAAGCGTCCGCGCCAGATAGCGGCCGACATGTTCGCCGAGTTTGGGAAGTAGGTCGCCGGCGATCAGGCTTTTCCGCAGGATCACATGCGGCTGGAGATATTCCATCACGATGAGCGCCTGCTGCTCGTCGAACAGATGGACTTCCGGAAGCCGTCCGGGCGCGCGTCCGCCGAGCCGCGTCAGCGCGTGATATTCGAAATAGGATCGGTCGAGAGACATCGGCCAGCTCTCGCCGACGCAGCGCGCATAGGGCAGCGCCTGCTTCGCGACGGCCGAGCCGAGCGGCCCTTCGATGATGAAGACGAGGTTGAGATTGCCATCCCCGACCTCGCGGACCTGCCATTGTTCGACCGGACCGATACGATCGGTCAACTGCGCCAGGCCGACGAGCCGCGACGGAAGCGCGACCGCGTTCAAGGGCTGGTATGTGCGCCTGTCTAGCAAGCTCGCCTCCATCCACCGGCGTGGCTGTCGAAGCATCAAACCGGACGCCTCGCATTTGTTTCGCTCGCCGGTCGTGTGCGGTTACGCCTGCGAGCGAAATTTTCGATCCTCAGCTCGTCGCGAGGACGAGCACTCCGATCGTGACCAGCGCGGTACCGGCAAGCCGCTGCGCCGATAGCGGCTCGCCGAGCAGGTACCAGGAGGCGAGCGCCACGAGCACGAAGCCCAGGCCGAGAAACGGATAGGCGAACGAGGCCTCGGTCCGGCTCAACACATAGATCCAGACGAGGACGCTGATCGCGTAGCAGGCGAGGCCGCCGACGATGCCGGGGCGCAGTGCGACCTGGGCGGCGTCCATCGCGCCACCGGCCAGCGTTACGCCGTCTCTCGCTCCCCATCGCAGCAGGATCTGCGCTGAGGCGTTCAGCGAGACGCTGAGGAGGATCGTTGCAATGAGGAGGGAACGGCTCATCACGTCAAACATGGGCGAGCTCCGCCATACCGTCCTCGAAGGCAATCTTCGGCGACCATCCGAGTTCGGCCCGAAGCCGCGAGGAATCGGCGGTGATGTGGCGGACGTCGCCGAGCCGGTACTGGCCGGTGACGACGGGCGCGGGACCGTTCAGGGTGGTCGCGAGCGCCTCCGCCATTTGTCCGACGGTACGCGGCGTGCCAGAGCCGACATTGAAAGCAGCGACACCCTCGACATGGCGCTCGCACGCGGTGACGGTCGCCGAGGCGATGTCGCGCACGTGCACGAAATCCCGCCTCTGCTGGCCATCCTCGAAAACGCGCGGCGGCCGACCGCTTCGGAGCGCGGACGTGAAGATCGAGGCGACGCCGGCATAGGGGGTGTCACGCGGCATTCCGGGGCCATAGACGTTGTGGTAACGGAGCATGGTCGCCGAGCCGCCCGTCACGCGGGACCAGTTGCTCGTGTAGAATTCCTGCGCCGCCTTGCTGGTGGCATAGGCGTTGCGGGGATCGATCGGCGCCGATTCCGGCACGAGCCCCGTATCCAGAGGCTGCCGGCAATGCGGGCAGGGCGGTTCGAACTGCCCGGCGATCAGCGAAGCCTCCATTCGAGGCGCGGGCGTGACAGTTCCATGCTCCGGGCAGAAGCCCACTCCCTCCCCGTAGACCACCATGGAGCTTGCGAGTGTCAGCCTGCGAGACGCCCGCGCGCGCCATGCCGGCGAGCAGGACCGCCGTGCCGACATCGTTCGACGAGGCGTAGTCCGGCAGGTCGCCGATATCGACGCCGAGCCCGACCTTGGCGGCCAGATGAATGACGGCGTCGATGCCTGTGAGGGCGCTCTGTCGACGGCTAGGTCGTCCCGCACGTCGCGCCTGCACGAACTCGACGCCGCGCGGCGGCTGCCATCCGGCGCCGCGATGGACATCATCGCGCAGCGAATCGAGCACGCGGACGTCATGCCCGCGGCGCGAGAAGTTCCGCCAAGACGTGCTGGCCGATGAAGCCCGCACCGCCGGTCAGCAAGACGTGCATGTCAGCGTCCCCCGTCGAATGACATTTCCTGAACAGGCGCCGAGCGCCGCAAGGTCCGGGCGAGACGCATGAACGTCGTCGTGATCTTCCAGGCCGCCTTCAGGCCGGCGGTCACATTGCCCGAAACCTTGGACTGGCCGCCGCGCCGGCAGCGGTGATCGACCGGGATCTCGATGCTGCGCAGACCCGAGGCTGCGACGCGCATCTGCATTTCGAGATTCCAGCCATAGGTCTCTTCGCGCATGCCGAGCCCTCGCAGCGTTTCGACCCGCATCGCTCTGAGAGGCGACATGTCGGTGAAGCGGGCACCATAGGTCAGCCGCAAAAGATGGCCGGCGAGCCAGCCGGCGGCGATCTGCTGGGGCGTCATGCTGCCCGGTCTCGCGGATGCCTCTCAGGCGCGATCCCATGACGAAGTCAGCCTTGCCCTCTGCTATCGGGCGGATGACGGCAGAAATGAATGACGGCACGTCGCTGCCGTCGCCATCGAGAAAGCAGACGATGTCGGTGCCGGGACGCAATGCGGCGACACCTGCCGCACATGCCCGGCCATAGCCGCGAACCGGCTGCGCGACGACGCGAGCGCCCGCCTCCCTTGCACGCCCGGCCGTCCGGTCGGTCGATCCGTTGTCAACGACGATGACGTCGGAGAACCCTTCCGCGAGGATTTCGCGGACGACGTTGCCGATCGGCTCCTCCTCGTTGAGGCAGGGTATGACGATCGCGACCGTCGATGCGAATGAGGTGTCGCTCATGCCGCCGACCGGGCTCCGCGCCGGCGGACGAACGCTCGTGTATTGGGCGCATCCTGCGCCTCATGCCGTGCGAAGTCTGGCAGGCGTCCGTCGAGTTCGTCGGCGAGCATTGCGTAGGACGCCGCGTCGTCGACATCGTACCAGCCGTCAAGCTCGACCACGGGAATGTCGATCTCCCGCGCACGCTCAAGCGTCAGCCGGTAGACGTCTCCGGTACTCCAGGGAATGTCCTCGAAAAGACGTGGATGGGGGCGCGAGAGGCCGACCAGCGTATAGCCGCCGTCGAGTGCCGGGCTGAGCACCACATTGTCGCCGTCGAGCACCGCGTCGACCGCTGCTTCAAGGATTGCGCGCGGCAATGTCGGGCTGTCGGAATTGATCAGGATCGCGCCGGCATGTCCGGCCGCGATCAGGTCGTTGATCCCCTTGTTCAGGCGGGCGCCGAGATCGCCTTCCCCCTGCAATACCAGGCCGAAGCCCTCCGGGAGCAATGCGCGCAGCGCGGTTTCGGAACCCTGAGGGGTGTAGACCGCATGGCCCTCCGCGCGTCCATCTTCGGAAAGACTTGCGATCGTTGAGGAAAGATCCCGGATGAAGCAGGCCGAGATTTCCGCGCATTCCTCGGGGAGGAGCGGGGGCGACAGCCGCGTCTTCGACTTCCCGGGGGCGGGTGTCTTGCAGATGATGCAGACGGCTACGGATGGCATGATTGTCTCGCGGGTTAGATGAGAACGTTCAGCGCTTGCCGCAGGTCGCGGTAAAGATCGTCAGGATCCTCCAAGCCAACAGATAGGCGGAGAAGATCGTCCGGACAGGGCGAGCCCTCTCCCTCGATCGAGGAACGGTGTTCGATCAGGCTCTCGACGCCGCCGAACGATGTCGCCCGTCTCCAGAGCCTCACATTCGCCGCCACGGCGACCGCCTCGGCAGCGCAGCCCCTGAGCCGGATCGACAGCATGCCGCCGAAGCCGCCGGTCATCTGGCGGGCGGCGATCCGGTGGCCGGGATGGCCGGCGAGGCCGGGATAGAGGACGGCCGCGATTGCCGGATGCTCGCACAGACGATCGGCCAGGATGGCCGCGGTGTTGCTCTGCGTCCTGACCCGGAGATCAAGCGTCCGCAGGCCGCGCAGCAGCAGGAAGGCATCGAAGGGCCCGAGCGAGGCGCCGTGATGCCGCCGGATGTCCTTGATCCGCGACCAGGCTTCGTTCGTGGACGAGGTCGCGATGACGCCGGCGACGACATCGGAATGGCCGTTCAGATATTTCGTCGCCGAATGGACGACGAGGTCGGCGCCATGGTCGAGCGGCCTGGTCAGCACCGGCGTCGACACGGTGGAATCCGCGCAGACGATTGCGCCGGCGCGATGTGCGCACTCGGACACCGCGGCGATATCGGTGATGGTCCAAAGCGGATTGCTCGGTGTCTCGATCCAGACGAGGCCGGTCCGGCCCGGCACGATCGCGGCGTGTACCGCCTCGATATCGGACATGTCGACGAAGGCGACGTCATGCCCGTAGCGCCGCAAATCCTGCAGCCAGACGCGAAGGCCCCAGTACATGACCTGCGGGACCACGACGTGCGACGGAGCCAGCGACAGGAACACCGCGACCGCGGCCGCCATGCCGGAGCTGAACATCAGCGTCTCGCTGGCGTGTTCCAGTTCCGCGATGAGCGCCTCGACCTGATGCACCGAGACATTGTCGCTTCGCCCATAGACGAAACCGGAACTGTAGCCGTTGTCCGCGTCGCGGATATAGGTGGTCGAAATATGGATCGGCGACGCCAGGGCCTTGATCGACGGCTCTGCCGCCCCCGGACCGCCAATCACCAGTGTACGCGCCGCCAGAGGCGGCCTTGGCCGATCATCCATTCACGTTTCCCGCAGCCCGGTAACCCAGCGCAAACGCGCGCTATCGGTATTTCGCTCCGGAACAGGCGGCGGTTACGTCGTAAAACATGCGCGAGCGCGGGAATCTGGCCGGCTGCGACTGCCTGGCTCTGTCGCCGGAGCGCCGCATCGTTCTGGCGGGTTCGCCGCTGTTCAATGGCGACGTCTTCCGTCGGGTCCCGGCGTTTTCGGACTACTGACCGCTCATTGAGCCGAGCTAGACGACCGCATGCGTTTGAACAACTAGTCGATCGCTGCTGCGCCTCGACGTCAGGGGGACTTCGGCAACGTTGAACTGACGAGATCCTCTCGCGGAGAGGACAATCAGGTGAGTGTCTTGGACCGATAACGAAGCTAAATTCAATCGCATTTCAAGGTTGCCTCAAGGTCTTTCGGTCGTCGATCCGTCATTCTCTGGTCGGTCAATCAGAGGAGACAAACATGAGCCTGGACATTACCTCACGCCCCGTAAGATCGGGGCCCGAAGAATTGGTTCCGTCGCGCTACGCGCTGAAGATCGGCGAGATTGAGGTGCTGGTGGTCAGCGATGGGGTGCTGTTGCTACCAGGCGCGATGGTTGCCTACAACGCCGAGCCGGCCGTCCGGGCGGCCTGGCTGCGCGACATGTTCCTGCCGCCGGACGCGTTCGATTGGGCGCTGAACGTGGTCTTGGTGCGCAGCGGCGGTCAGACCATCCTCGTCGACGCTGGGATGGGCGCGGAGTTCCCGGACTTGCCGAAGTCCGGGCGGTTGGGCCTGCGACTGGAGGCCGCCGGCATCGATCTCGCATCGGTGACCGACGTGGTGCTGACCCACATGCACATGGACCACGTTGGCGGGCTTCTCGTCGAAGGGGTGAAGAGCCAGCTGCGTCCGGACCTGCGGATTCACGTGGCGGCCGCCGAGGTCAAATTCTGGGAGTTGCCCGATTTCTCCCACGTCTCCATGCCGCCGGGGTTCCCGGACGCGCTTCGGCGGACGGCCAAGAGATTTGTGGACGCGTACAGCAGCAATCTGCGGACATTCGAGGAAAAGCATGAGGTCGCGCCTGGGGTGGTCGTCCAGCGCACCGGCGGCCACACCCCCGGGCATAGCGTGGTCCGCGTGGCATCCGGCGGCGACCGGCTGACGTTCGCCGGCGACCTCGTGTTCCAGGGCGGGTTCGAACACCCCGACTGGTTCAACGGCTTCGAACACGACCCCGAGGAGGCGACCCGCGTCCGGGTCCGTCTTCTGCGGGAGCTGGCGGGGACCGGCGAGCTGCTGGTGGCCACTCACCTGCCGTTCCCGTCCGTCTGCCATGTGTTGGTCGACGGCGACGCCTTTCGTTGCGTACCGGTCAACTGGGACTTCTGACCGCGTGTTCGGTTAGAGCCATGATCGTCTGTTCGTGCAATGCGTTGAGCGATCAGGATGTCCGCTCCGCCATCGAGGTGGAGCGGACGCGGTCGACCAGCCGGGTTTATGGCTGTCTCGGCTGCAACGCCCGGTGCGGCCGCTGCGCGCGCACCATCCGCCGCCTCATGGACGAGGCGCTCGGCAGCGCCCGTGCGGTATCCTGCAGCGGCCGCGCGCGATCCTCGCAACCCTGATCGGCCGCCACCGGGCGGCCTTCGGGGAGTCCTGATCGCCGGTTGGGTCAGGGCCGAACCAGCGACCGCATGCGTTCGAACACCGGGCGATCGCTGTCTCTCACGACACCGGCCGCGTCTTCACCTGCCCAGGTGAAGAGGACGATCATCCCGGCGCCCGCGCCGCACCGGCCTGTGCTCCGGCAGCATGCAGGTGCGGCGCGTCGTGCGCGGTATGTGTCGTGGGCGGTATGTGGAGTGTCCACGCCGCTTTGCTTCCCGGCCGCAAGCTCCGATCGACCATTGCCCGATGTCACAGGATAGGTCGCTGCGCTCACGGCAGCAGGCGCCCTGACATCATTTCGCATAGTCGCTTCGGAGTGCAGGGAACATTTTTGGACGAATAACGAAGCGAAATTCAACCGCATCTCAAGGTTGCCTCAAGGTTTCCCGGTCGTCAATTTGTCATTCTTCGGTCGGTCAACACACCAACCGACCGGAGGTCCGGGATGAAGATCGTTGTCATCGGGGGCAGCGGCCTTATTGGAACAAAGCTCGTCAAACGGCTCGGGAACGCGGGTCACGAGGTCGTTGCCGCGTCGCCGGAGACGGGCGTCAACACCATCACCGGCGAGGGCCTGACCCGGGCATTGGCAGGCGCGCACGTCGTGGTCGACGTGGCGAATTCGCCTTCATTCGAGGACGAGGCAGTCCTCAAATTCTTCGAGACCTCGGGCCGCAACCTGATGACCGCCGAAGCGTCCGCGGGCGTTCATCATCATCTCGCATTGTCGGTCGTTGGAACCGGGCGCGTTCCGGAAAGCGGGTACCTGCGTGCGAAGATGGTCCAGGAGAACCTGATCAGGGCCTCCGGGATTGCGTACACGATCCTGCACTCGACACAGTTCTTCGAGTTCATCAGCGGCATCGTTGAATCGGCCTCCGATGGCGATGTCATCCGCCTGTCGCCCGCTTTGCTGCAGCCGATTGCGTCGGATGAAGTCGTGGCGGCGCTGGCCGAACTTGCGGTCGGACCGCCGTTGAACGCCACGGTCGAGGTTGCCGGCCCCGAGGCATGTCCGCTGGACAATTTCGCACGAAAATTCCTGGCCGCGCGCGGCGACCGGCGCCAGGTGATCGCGGACGTTCACGCCCGCTACTTCGGGGCGCAGCTCAATGATCGATCGCTGACGCCCGGCGATCAGCCGCGCCTTGGCTCGATCCGCTTCGAAGAGTGGCTCAGCCGCATGCCGGAGCAACGATAGTCCGCTGCCGCCCGAAACGGCCGAACATCGTGGACTCGGCGGAGACAAACCTGACGAGCTTCGAGACGTGACACCGGGCGGGATCAGCCCGTGTGCGAAATGGCAATCGCCACGGGCGCCATCACTCCGGCAGCCCGGCCTTGCGCAGGCCTTCGGAGAAGATGGCGAGGTCCTCCGGCCGGCGGATCGGTAGATAATTCGCAAGGTTCGAGATGCGGAAGGTGGGATCGAGCTGGCGCAGGTGCTGCATCGCTCGCCGCGCTTCGTCGGTCCGTTCGGCAAGCGCGTGACTTGCCGCGATGAAGGCAGCCAGGATCAGGAAGCTCGGCAGGTCCCGGAATGATTTTTCGGCCCATGACGAGGCCTCGTCGAAACGACGTGCAAACAGATGCGCTGCCGCCATTCCGGCCTGGATCCGGTACATTTCCGGGTCGAGCGGGCTGAGACGGATCGCCTGCTGAAAATGCGCGATCGCGCCATCCGGATCGCCGCGCCAGACCCGGACGAACCCGCCGAGGAACCAGGCGGCCGCCAGATTGGGATTGAGCGTCTTCGCCCGGTCGAGCAAAGCGACGCTGTCGTCGAGGTCACCAGCCAGATGGGAGAGCGCGCTGCCGGCGCGCGCGAGGGCGACTGCATCGTCCTTGCCCAATTCGATCGCGCGGCGGGCCAGGCGCGTTCCCTCGGCCATCTCCCCCGCACGATCGATCATCCACCCATTGATCTTGCGCCAGAGGTGACACCAGGCGGCCATGCCATAAGCCGCCGCGTAGTCCGGGTCGCGTTCGATCGCCTCGTGGAACAGGCGCAGCGCCTCGGCGATAGCCTCCCGGGTTCCAAAGTGCAGGTTCGCCATCGCGCGGAGGTAGTAGTCGTAGGCGTCGAGACTGTCGGTTGGCTTGTGCTTGGCGCGCTCGATCTCGGCGCGCTCCAGCTGCGGCGCGATTGCGCCAACAACGCTTGCGGTGACCTGATCCTGCAGTTCGAAAATGTCGTCGAGGGTGCCCTCGAAGCGCTCCGCCCAGATATCAGTCCCCGTTTTCGCGTCGATCAACTGTCCGGTGATGCGCACCCGGTTGGCCGCCTTGCGCAGGCTGCCTTCGAGCACATAGCGGACGCCGAGCTCGCGGCCGACCTGTTTCATGTCGACCGCGCGGCCCTTGTAGGTGAAGCTCGAATTGCGCGCGACGACGAACAGCCAGCGGATGCGCGACATTGCCGCGATGATGTCCTCCACGACGCCGTCGGCGAAGTATTCCTGTTCGGGGTCGCCGCTGAGGTTCAGGAAGGGCAGGACGGCAATGGATGGCCTGTCGGGAAGCGCGAGCGCAGGTGGGGGTGATAGCTCACGATGCGCGACCGGATCCGCTTTTCTTGCAGCATCGGATTCCCGCGCTTCGCCGACAAACCTGTAGCCCTTGCGGGCTATGGTGCGAACGAGGCGTTGTTCCTCGCCGCTGTCGCCGATCGCCTTCCGCACGGCGTTGATGTGGCTGGTGAGCGTGGATTCCGAGACGCACCGGCCACCCCAGACCATGTCAAACAGGTCATCCTTGCTGACCACGCGCTCGCGGTTCTGCACCAGGTAGAGCAGCAGATCGAAGACCTGGGGCCCGACCGAAACAGCCGCGGACCCGCGCCAGAGCTCACGCCGATGCGGATCGAGCACCTGGTCTTCGAACACAATCGTCACGACTGTGCTCCGTAATGCTGGCGGGCTGCCATCAGTCAGAGGAGCTTGCGACGCTAAAAGGATCCGGTGCCCCGCGCAAGCGTTTCGGCGATCCGTGAATGCAGGAGTGAGAGGCCACGAGTGATCATTGTCGGTGGCCGAATGCCTCTGACCAACTGCGGACCTCAGGGGTGCGGGACCAGTGGTCCGGGGTGGTCACTCCCATGCTGTCCGGCGAGGCGATGAAAAATCAGCTTCACGGTGATCAGGACAGGGGCCGCGCCGACGAACAGCAGCGCGACCGCGAGGAAGGCCTCGTTGAACGAGAGCACCGCCACCTGGTTCTGAAGCTCGTTCTGGACCAGCGCGACGGCTGCTCCCAGTGCTTCATCGGGGTTGTAGCCGCGGCTCGCGAGAAACTCGGCGGCGCTTACCTGCCACTCGGCGAGCCACGGATTTCCGGGCGTGAGATTGATGGACAGGACGCTGCGGTTGAGCGCGATCTGGTCGTCGAGGTAGGTGGCGAGGAAAGCGATGCCGATCAGGCCGCCGACCTGACGCCCGAAGTTGAACAGCCCCACACCGTGCGCTGTGAGGGCACTCTTGAGGCTGCTGAACGCGACGATGGTCAGCGAGACGAACAGGAAGCCGAGCCCTAGCCCACGCAAGAGCAGCGCCGGCCCCATGTCGGGCGCGCCGCTGTCGATCGTGGAGTGCGAGAGCATCCACATCGCCGTCATCAAGGGAAAGGATACCGACCGGCACCAGCTTGAAGGGGACGACACCCATGATCTGGATCAGGCTGCCGGCGGCCAGAAGCCCAAGAGCGACGAACGCGGCGCTCGGCAACAGCAACAGGCCCGCGTTTGTCGGCGTAAGGGAGAGGACCTGAAGCGCGAAGGCGGGGATGACAAACGCGCTTCCGAACAGCGCGAAGCCCGCCACGAAGCTGACGATGAACGCGAAGGCGAAATTCTCGTCGCGGAACACGCCGAAATCGATGAGTGCCCCGCGCCCCTGCACCCGAAACTCCCACGCCACGAACATAACCAGAGCCAGCGCGCCGATGATCGACAAGTGGACGATCCTGGCTTCCTCGAACCAGTCGTAACGACTGCCCTGCTGAAGCACGAAAACCCCGCAGGCGATCGCCACTCCGAGGAGCACGAGCCCGATCCCATCAAAGCGCGCCGGGCGCCGCTCGTCGGGGAGGGCGTCGAGCCCGCCGATGAGTGCGAGCACCCCCAGCCCGCCGAGCGGCAGGTTGAGGATGAAGATCCACGACCAGGACAGGGTGTCGGTGGTCCAGCCCTGGAGCGCCGGCGCGATCGCAGTCGGGCCCATGACGATGCTGAGGGCGAACGTGGCCTGGACGAGCCCTTGTCGGCTGGGCGGGAACATGGCGAAGAGAGCCGTCTGCCCTGCGACGAGCAACAGTGCGCCAAGCGCGCCCTGCGCCGCGCACCAGATGGCGAGCAGCTCGAAGCTCGTGGTCAGCGCTGCCGCTCCGGACGCAGCGATGAGGAGGCACGCCGCCCACAGGAGCGGCTGCCGGGCGCCGAAGCGCACAACGATCCAGGCCGAGAGCGGGAATGCAGTGAGCTTCGCCATCAAATAGGCCATGCTGACCCAGGCGATCTCGTCGGGAGTGGCGTGCGTGCCGCCCATCACCTGCGCCCGGCTCACCGAAAGCACGGTGCCGTTCACCGCGTCCATCAGCGCCGCGAGCGCGATGCCGGCGAGGGCCAGCCAGCCGAGCCCCGCGGTTGCGACCGGGCGATCCGGAGCGGTGGATGGGAGTGCGATCGTCACAGCCGCCTCCCGCCATAGGTGCTCGCGACCGGGATGCCCGCGCCTCGTCCGTTTGCCAGCGTCGGCAAGACCGGACCGGTCCGCAGATCAACGTTCGCCTGCACTGACAACCCGGGCACCAGACGGCCGACCAGGGGATGGCCGGGCTCGAGCCGGATTTTCACCGGCACACGCTGGACGACCTTCGTGAAGTTGCCGGTGGCGTTGTCGGGAGGAAGGAGACTGAAGGCCGATCCACTTGCAGGGGCGAGGCTGTCGATCGTGCCGGTCAGCGCCACATCGGAATAGCCGTCGACGGTCACCTGCGCGGTCTGCCCGACGCGCATCCGCTCAACCTGCGTTTCCTTGAAATTTGCCACCACCCAGACGCCTTCGACCGGCACGACCGACATCAGCATCGACCCTGGGCGGATATACTCGCCGGGCTGCACGCGCTTGTTACCGACGACGCCTGCAACAGGGGACCGGATAACAGTGTCGGCGAGCGCGATTTCGGCAAGCCGCACTGCGGCTTCGGCCTCCTGGCGGCGCGCTGCGATCTGGGATGTTTCCGATTCGATGACAGCGAGCTGCTCGCGTGCTGCGACCGCAGCCGCCCGGGCGCGCACAAGATCTGCCTTGGCACGTTGCGCGTTCGCCGTGGCGACGTCGTGGTCGCGCTTGGTCGTCCAGCCCTGGGGGGTGAGGTGTTCCGAGCGTTCGAGGTTTCGCTGAGCGAGCTGAAGGTCGGCTTCGGCGGCGTCGGTGGCGGCGTCCGCCTGGTTGATCAGCGCGACCTGCAACTCCTTGCGACGCTCAAGGTTCTCGGCCGCCGCGTTCGCCTGGGCGACGGCGGCATTCGCCCGGTCGACCTGGGCCCGAAAATCGGCGTCGTCGATGCGCAGGAGGATGTCGCCAGCCTGGACCATGCGATTGTCGTCGACGAGGACTGCCGCCACGTAGCCGGGCACTTTGGGCCCGACCGCGGTGATGTCGCCGCGCACATATGCGTTGTCGGTCGCGGCGGTGAAGCGGCCATCCTGCCACCAGCTATAGCCGTAAGCCCCCGCGCCGCCGAGGCTGGCGGCAACGATGGTGGAGGCAAGTATTCGTTTGACGATCCTGTTCATCTCTCTCCTCCGATCGGCCATCCCTTGAGCCGCTTGTTGCCCAGCGACCACGAGCTTGTCGGCATTCCCGCGAAGCCCTTTCACGAGCTTCATTTCGACAAGGCCATTGCTTCCAATCAGCACGACATTTCTTCGTGCTCGTCGTTCGCTTCACGATCGGTGGGGCAATGTTGCCCCACCGATCGTGAAGCCTAGGAGCGGCTCAGAAGCGAGAGTTGAATGCCTGCGAAGCAGGTAACGCCGACACCGACCAGCACGCTGGTCCACGTCGCTCCCACATTGGCGGAGAAGCCGACGATCCAGGGAGCGATCAGCAGCCAGAAACCCGCGCTGACATTGGTCCATTCAATCGCCATGTTGGGCTTCGCGAGCGCAGTGAGGGCTGCGGTGGCGATGATCGCACCGAATCCCACGGCATTCCACGTCACGCCGGAGTCGCCGCCGAGCCCAAGCCAAGGCGAAGCGACGAGGAACCCGCCGAGTGCCAGATTGGTCCAATCAAGCCACGGCCTGGCTTTGGCGCTGTCTTTTGAAAAAGCTGTTGAACTCACTATTGGTCTCCTGTTGTCTCAACCACCAGACACAGAATGCCGGGAACCCCGACGCAAGACCTTGCGGTTGGCTTTGGTCACCCTTGGATTTGCCTTTATTGTTCGTCCAAGGAGCATCAATCCGAGACGTGTCCGACAGCAGCCGCTGTGTTACCAAGAGGAGCCCGGGCATGGGGGCCTAGCCACCATGACAACGTGTTCCGATGATGCGCACGGGCTCCTGGAGCGCCGAAATTGAAATTCGCCTTCGAAGGCTATTTGCTCGACTTTGACCGCAGGGAGCTTACGGGCGGGTCGGGAGCCGTTTCGGTCGGGCCCCAGGTCTTCGATCTGCTGCTCTACCTGGTGCAGAACCGCGAGCGTGTTGTCAGCAAGGATGAGCTGCTGGAGGTGGTCTGGGGTGGCCGGATTGTCTCCGAATTCCACCCTGACCAGCCATATCAACGCAGTGCGGAAGGCGATCGGAGACAGCGGCGAGGAACAACGCCTGGTTCGCACAATTGCCCGCAAGGGCTACAGGTTTGTCGGCGAGGTGCAGGAATCCGATGTTCCGAAAAAAGCGGATCCGGTCGCGCACCATGAGCTACCCCCACCTGCGCTCGCGCTTCCCGACAGGCCGTCCATCGCCGTCCTGCCCTTCCTGAACCTCAGCGGCGACCCCGAGCAGGAATACTTCGCCGACGGCGTCGTGGAGGACATCATCACGGCACTGTCGCGCATCCGCTGGCTGTTCGTCGTCGCGCGCAATTCGAGCTTCACCTACAAGGGCCGCGCGGTCGACATGAAACAGATCGGTCGCGAGCTGGGCGTGCGCTATGTGCTGGAAGGCAGCCTGCGCAAGGCAGCGAGCCGGGTGCGCATCACCGGACAGCTGATCGACGCCACCACCGGGACGCATCTGTGGGCGGAACGCTTCGAGGGCACCCTCGACGACATCTTCGAACTGCAGGACCAGGTCACTGCAAGCGTCGTCGCCGCGATCGCGCCGCAGCTGGAGCGCGCCGAGATCGAGCGCGCCAAGCACAAGCCGATCGAAAGCCTCGAGGCATATGACTACTACCTGCACGGAATGGCCAAGTTCCACCAGGGAACTGCGGAGGCGCTCGATGAGGCGCTAACGTTCTTCCAGGTCGCCATTCAGCGCGACCCGGACTACGCGGCGGCGCATGCCATGGCGGCCTGGTGTTACCTGTGGCGCAAGCTCAATGGGTGGATGACCGATCGCGCGCGCGAGATGGCCGAGGGAACGCGCCTGGCCCGGCGCGCCGTCGAGCTGGGCAAGGACGATGCCATCGCCCTGACGCGCGCCGGCAGCGCGCTCTCCCATCTGGCCGGCGACCTCGACGGCGGCATCGCGTTGACCGACCGGGCGCTGATGCTTGACCCCAATCTGGCCGCTGCCTCGTTCGCTGGTGGTTTTCTCAGGCTCTGGCGCGGCGACCCCGACGATGCGATCGAACTCCTCGCGTGCGCCATGCGCCAAAGTCCCCTGGACCCGGAAATGTATCGGATGCAGGCAGGAACGGCATTGGCGCATTTTCTGCTTGCCCGCTTCGACACCGCGGCAGCATGGGCTGAGAAGGCCACCAGGGAGCTGCCGAGCTTCCTGGTGGCGGTCAGCATCATCGCGGCAAGCCATGCGCTTGCCGGCCGAATGGATGAAGCGCGGCGGGCAATGCAGCAGGTCCGGGAACTCGATCCAGCGCTGCGCATCTCCAATCTCAGCGAGTGGCTTCCTTTCCGCCGCCCGGAAGATCTCGCGGCGTTTGCAGACGGCCTGCGAAGAGCAGGGCTGCCGCGATGACAGCGCGTTCGCTGATCGCGAAGCTCACAAAGGGCCTTATTCCACGATTTTTCGGTAGATTATTGAAGCCCCGCAGCGTCGTTGGTTCGCCAGCACGCAGGCGAGCAGCCGTCGGGCGAATGTAGATCATCGATTCGCCAGGACCGCCCAAGGTATATCTTGGTATAACTATCATTCTCGTCGCGTAGTCGTACGCTCTCTTGCAGTACGAGCGCCGTCCGGCTTTCTCCAGCGTCTGGGGACCAGAGCCTGCGGCCAGCGAATGTATCGTGAACATTCACGAGTTTGGGGGCAGAATGGACAGCATCCGTCCGCAGTGGACGCCATCGGTGCAGACCCGGGGGGCGAAAAAGCCTCCGACCCCGGCGCTTCTGCAGTCAACCGCCGCTCCTGGGTGGTCGACCTCCCTTGCCGTGGCCGACGCTACTTTCAGGATCTGATCGCGATGGGCCCGATGCAGAATCGGACACAATGTCCCCAGTTGGCCAGGCTGCCCCATGAGCGCGGCCCGGATGGCCGGAACCAACCGCCATCGCTGCTGCTCAAGTCGTCCAGAGAGTTGGCCTGGTCGAACCTTGTCGGCGAGCTTCGCTCCCATAGCCCCTGTGAAAAACCGGGCGGCGGCGGACAGCACGTCGAGTTTGCGATTGCGGTTCAAGGCTGCGACGAAGGCACCGTGGCATGCAAGGTTGCCGGAACCTGGCGCTCCGTGCAGCCAACAACGGGCGCGATCTGGCTGTTTCCGATCGACGGCAAGGCCGAAGAGATCCACATCCGGTCGCCACATTTACAGACCGCGCACCTTTACCTGCCCAAGCCGGTCTTCGCCGGCTTGATGGACGACCATTTGCCAACAGCCTCGAGTCCGTCCATCCGCTATTCCTGTGGCGTGACGGATGATGTCATTCACCAGATCGGCCTGGCAGTGATGTCGGAGATGATGTCTCCGACGGCAGCGGGCCGAATGTTCGTCGAGACGGCGTCGCTTCTGCTGGCCGCACGGCTGGCGCAGATGCACGCCGAAACCGCGCTCGTCCGGCCGCCGACAAAGTCGCACGATCGGCTCGATCAACGAAGGTTGAACCGGGTTCTCGCCTACATCGAGGAACACCTGGCTGATGAGATCACGGTCGAAACCCTCGCCGGCGTCGCGTGTCTCAGCGTCTTTCATTTCACCCGTGTCTTCGCCGCTGCCGTGGGCGTGCCTCCGCATCGCTATGTCAGCCAGCGGCGGCTGCAGGTCGCAAAGGAAATGATCGCGACGGGACGAGCGTCGCTCTTCGAGATTGCTCGTGCCTCCTAGTTCTCATCGCAATCGGGCTTCGCCCGCGCATTCCGGCGGGCGACCGGGATGACGCCCGTCGAGTTTCGCCGAAGGTCGCGATAGGGCACCTGCCGGGACGAGGAGCCAATCGCCATGAGCTACGTATCGACACTGCTCAAGTCGTCCAATGACTTTGGATGGTCCACCCTGTTCGCCGAGCTCTGCTCCCATGGCCGCTACGAAGGGCCCGGGGCTGCCCCGCCGCCGCATGCGCAAGTTGAGATTGTCGTTCGTGGCTCCGACGACGCACTCCTGACGACCAAAGCCGCCGGAAGCTGGCAGTCTGTGCGGCCGACAACGGGCACGATCTGGTTAAAGCCGATCGGAGGGCGGTACGACGAGGCCTGTATCCGTTCGCCGCTGGAGACTATGCGGTTAAATATACCCAGCTTCATCTTTGCCCGCCTGATGGATGACTACAATCTGCCGGCGGCACCGGAACGTTCCATCCGTCATTCGTGTGGCGTGCAGGACGAGCTCATCAATCAGATCGGCCTGTCAGTGCTGTCGGAGTTGATGTGTCCGACAGCGGCGGGCCGCATGCTCGTGGAAACCTCATCGCTGCTGCTCGCGGCACGGCTGATGCAAGCGCACTCCGAGACCGGTCTCATCCAATTGCCGGCACCGTCGCGGCATCAGCTGGACGATCGAAGGCTGCGTCGTGTTCTCGCCTATATCGAAGAACACCTCGCTGATGAGATCACTGTCGAAAACCTCGCCGGCGTCGCATGTCTCAGCGTGTTTCATTTCACTCGTGTATTCGCCGCGACCGTGGGCGTGCCCCCGCATCGCTATGTCGGCCAGCGGCGGCTGGAGATCGCAAAGGAAATGATCGTGACGGGACGAGCGTCGCTCTTCGAGATTGCTCGCAGCTCCCAGTTCTCATCGCAATCGAGCTTCGCCCGCGCATTCCGGCGGGCAACCGGGATGACGCCCGCCGAGTTTCGCCGACGGTCGCACTAGGGCACCTGCCGGGACGAGGAGCCAAGCGCCATGAGCCTGATGCAAGGGGGATTTCAAAATTTCCCGACGACGACCCTGCTCAAAACGTCCCACGACTTAGGCTGGTCCACTCTGTTCGCCGACCTCCGATCCTTTGGCCCGGGCAATGGCCCCGTACCTGCCGCACCGCATACCAAAATCTCGATAATCCTTCGTGGCCCCGACGAAGGCGTAGCGGCGCTTAAAGTCGCCGGAACTTGGCAAACTGCGCGGCCGACAACAGGCAAGGTTTGGTTGTGGCCGATCGAAGCCAAGGTCGACGAGTACGAGAATCGTATCGCCTCACCGATGGAGTTGTTACACTTATTCGTGCCCAATGTCGCCTTTGCACGCCTGACGGACGATTACAATCTGCCGCCGATGCCGGAGCGTTCCATCCGCCATTCTTGTGGTGTGCAGGACGACGTCATCCACCAGATCGGACTGGCAGTGATGTCGGAGATGATGTCTCCGACGGCAGCGGGCCGAATGTTCGTGGAGACGGCGTCGCTCCTGCTGGCCGCACGCCTGGCGCATGTGCACTCCGAAACTGCGCTCAATTGGCCGCCGATAAGGTCGCACGCTCCCCTTGATCAACGGAGGTTGAATCGGGTCCTCGCCTACATCGAGGAACACCTAGCTGATGAGATCACTGTCGAAAACCTCGCCAGCGTCGCATGTCTCAGCGTTTTTCATTTCACCCGTGTATTCGCCGCTACCGTGGGCGTGCCCCCGCATCGCTACGTCAGCCAGCGGCGGCTGGAGATCGCAAGGGAAATGATCGTGACGGGACGAGGGTCGCTCTGCGAGATTGCCCGTGCCACCCAGTTCTCATCGCAATCGAGCTTCGCCCGTGCATTCCGGCGGGCTACCGGGATGACGCCCGCCGAGTTTCGCCGACGGTCGCACTAGAACACCTGCCGTGACGGTGTCGGCGTGAAGCATCCAAATCGCCGCCGTCCTGTCGTCCGGTCCGGCGCCCGAAAGTGTAGTCCTTCGGCCTCACAGATGCCCATGCGATCCCGCTCGAAATACGGCCGCGGTGCGAGTGCGCACGTCCAGTTTCTGGAAGATGCGCTTGACGTGCGATTTCACCGTCTCCGGTGAGATCTCAAGGGTGCGCGCGATGTGCTTGTTCGAGCAACCCTGGCTGATCATTGAAAGGATTTCGCGCTCTCTTGCCGTGAGCCTGCCGCTGACGCAATTGTCGGGCTGTACCGGACGGCTGCCCGAATGATCGGCATCCCACCGCGACAGGAGGCTCGCCACGAACGGCAGAACTTCGCGATCCGTCGACCCTTGCTCCTCGACTCGACAATAGGCCCGCTTCAAGAGCGAGCCCGATCCCGCGCCTCTCTCCAGGAAGACCTGATAGAGGCCCGCGGTCGCGCCGACCTTGATGGTTTGGAAAAAGAGCGTGTTCGCTTCGTCTGATTCACCAATGGCGGTCAGCATTTCCGCGAGTTCGGTCGCCAGCCTGCATCCAACGTAGAGATCGCGCTTTTCGAGGGAGTGATGGTAGAGCTGGCGCAACGCCGCCACGGCCTCGCTCGAAGGAGCCTCGGCCCAGCGTACCCGCCATCGCGTCAGCGTGAGATATCGCATCACCTCGGCGCGCGAGTATCCGGATCCCGCATTCGTCTCGGCACAGCGTTTGAGCTGCTCATGGCTAAGGCGCGCGTCGTCCAGGCGACCCTCTTCCAGCAGCAACGAGGTGCGCTCGGCGATGCATGCTGCAATGAGCCTCGGCCAACCGCGGCGTTCTCCGAGCGCCTCGGCTTCGCGAAGGATCGACGCGGCGAAATCATATTGCATCCTGTGCTTGGTGATCCGCGTAAGGACGAGGTACGCACGCAACGCGCATTCTATCGAGCCGCCCGCGTTGATCGCCGGAAGTCGATCGCGGACCAGCATGTCGGCCTGGTCGAGAGAACCCTCTTCGTAAAGAACCTGGGCGAGGATGCACGCGGGGAGGGCGGCGAGGCCATTGGCTTGCTCCGGCACACTTTCAGCAATTTTCAGCGCGTCCGATGCCAGCCGCCTGGCAGTGGACAGGCTGAGATGATCAAGCGCCACCGCCGCTTCTATCGACAGAGCGAGCATCGCGGATGTCGCCCGGGACCTCGACCAACGCATGTGCGGCCGGTGCCTTGGCAGCGAGTAGAAGAGCTCGAATTTGCCCAGTTGCCAGAAACCCAGGCGGCAGAGCGTCGAAGCAACACGATTGTCCTGGTGCGTGCCGCCCTGCGTCAGATGCGATACGGCGATCGAGAGGGCGGCAAAGCTCTCGTCCTGAAGGGCGAGGCCAGCCGCGCGAAGCAGCTGGATCGCCCCGCGATAGCGTTCCGCGAACGCGGGCGACACATCGTCGAGCTGCAGCTCGATCCGCTCGATCGCACCAAGCGCTTCGTCAATCCGGGAGGCCAGCATCAAGCGCCAGGCTCGCGCCAGGCCGCGCCTGATTTGCGATAGCGATGCGCCGGTGAGGCTCTGCCGGGTTTTGCATCGCCAAAGGATATCGCGCGCCGGCCCTTCGAAAGAGTGCATGCCCCTCGCGGGGGAGTCGGGGTGACCTCCTGCATCGAGAGGCAGTAGTGGCAGCGGAAACAGGGTTGATGCCTCGAATTGCTCCATCGACGTCCGGACAGTGTTTTCGTCATCGCTCTTCGGAATATATTCTTCCATCATGACATCATCCCGCTTGACTTGCTGACATAAAGCGCGCCGGCGCGTTGCCGCGAACAGGGCGTTGCCGCGAACAGGGCGTTGCCGCGAACAGGGCGTTGCCGCGAACAGGGCGTTGCCGCGAACAGGGCGGTGCCGGTCAGGGAAGCCCGGAGTTGGGGTTCGAATTGCGGGGCTCTCGATTGGATTGGGGCGCAGCGAAAGCGGACTGGGACATCTACGTTGTTCCGGCAATCAGGGAGCGGTTCTTCGGGAGCCGGCCTGGCCGACCTTCCCAGCCGTGCAAGACGACGCGGATGGACTGCCCGGCAAGACCACGATCAGGGCACTGCCGCATGCAGCGCCGAGCGGTGAATTAGCGCCGGGCGCACCTCAAGTCGCCGCCGCGCTTGCTGTTGTTTTGACCGTTCTTGCGCTGCCCGCCTCGCTGGTGCGAGCAGATCAGACCGAGAGTCGGTCGCATCCGGCAGATTGGCCGGTCGCGTTTGGGCAGCTATGGAGTGTTGATGAGCCCGACCGTTTGGGCGCGCGAAACGGCCTGTGCTCGCGTCTGGACCTTCAGCTTGGTGAAGATGTTCTTGACGTGCGATTTTACCGTCTCGGGTGCAATGGATAGAGTTCGTGCAATTTCCTTGTTGGATCGGCCTTGGGCGATCAGATTTAGGATGTCGCCTTCGCGAACGCTGAGCGGTTCCTCGATTGGCGAAGCCGGTCTCGCCTTGACTTGGGGATCATAGCGCGCACGAAAACCCTCGATGAGGTGATCTAGGTAAGCCATGAAGTCTGTGGAGTCTTTGGTGCGCGGCGCGTCTTCCCGAACGCTTAACAGCAACGTACAGATTTCCGGACCTAGATCTAATATTGATTGATAGAGACCGACCTGAGCGCTCTTATTCAATACCATGCGGAAAACGGCTAGAGCTTCGGCGCGGTCGCCTGCGCGAAGATGGGCGATAGCGAGATGGGCGCCGACACGTAATCCGAAGTAATAGTTGTGTGCGTCGTCAGCGTCGCGCTGGAGTTTCTCAAGAATTGAGATAGCGCTCTGCGGTTGGTCTTGTGATCGGGCGACGTATGCGTGCGCCAGCGCGCTATAACGGTGGATGTCCGACCAAGAGGACGCGCTTGGCGCGGGATGCTCCTCCACAACACGATCGAGACGCTCAAGGCAGGCGAGGCTTTCGGACATTCTGCCTTCCAGGCAAGATAGTCGTACTCTTTCAACCAAAGCCGCAGCGACGAGCCGTCCCCAACGACGGGTGAGGCCTAGATTTTCCGCATTTTCAAGCAGCGTATAGGCGCGGGAAATATTCCCACGGAAAGCGGCCAAGCGCACTAGCACGAAGTAGGCACTTAGCACGCAGTCCAGCATTACGGTGGAGGTCAGGATCGGCATGCGATCAAAAAGCATACCTTCCGCTTCATCTATCCGGCCCTGCTCGTAGCGAACCTGCGCGAGGAGGCTGAGTGAGAGGGCGGCGGCTGTCGAGTTCGGTCCAACGTGTTGTTCCGCCAATGTTAGTGCATCTAGATAGTAGCGTTGAGCCTCGTCAAAGCGGAGTTGCTGCACCTCAGCCAGTCCTTGGAGACAACGCCGATAGACAGATGCAAAGACATTGCGCTTGTCCTCATCGAGCGAGTAGGGAATCCACGGTGCCGCATAAAATTTGGTCAGATCACCAGCCTTCAAATAGCCGAAACGGACAACGTTCGAAGCAACGTTTGCGGTCCATGGATCGCTCGACCGGCTCAGGCAATCTTCCGCGAGAGACAACGCCTTCTGGCTGTCATCTCCCAGGGCGATCGCGACTGAGCGTATAGTTGCGCACTCACATGCAAGGTCCGCGTCTAGCGAATGTTCGTGGCCGAGATCGCTCTCGATCTGCCCGAGAAGTTCAAGCGCCTCTTGGTGGCGAATTGCCAGAGCCATCCCCCAGGCAATTGCGAGTTTGAGTTCGTTTGGGCAGCGGACCATTGGGAAGAGGCGTTGCCAACCGAGAAGAGTTAGTAGATCTCCCGTCTTTACGAGTGCCATGGCGCACTTCTTGATCCAGGCTACCGCCTGCTCTGTTTCGCCGGCAGCGATCGCGTGCTGAACTGCTTCAGTCCATAGATCCTGCGAGGCGTACCAGTGCGACGCGCGCCGGTGAAGCATAGCGATTTCGTCGTCGCCTAGTTCGGCTTCCAGCCTCTGACGCAGATATCCCGACAACAGCGCATGGTAACGGTACCAGCGCCCGTCGTGGTCGAGGGGTACCAGCAGCAATTGACGGTTTGCCATCAATTCTAGGAAATCTCGGCTGGCTCTCTGCTGCGTTACGGCCTGACACAAGGGTGCACAAAACCTATCGAGGACAGCTGTGCGCAGCATGAATAGCGCCAAGTCGCGGGGGAGGCCGTCCACCAATTCGGCGAGGTAAGCGCTGAT
This sequence comes from uncultured Alphaproteobacteria bacterium, assembly GCA_963778835.1. Classification (GTDB taxonomy): domain Bacteria; phylum Pseudomonadota; class Alphaproteobacteria; order Rhizobiales; family Methylopilaceae; genus Flaviflagellibacter. The sequence goes on along the minus strand of CAVZVY010000006.1, from coordinate 473,026 downwards.
TGGCCGGGACGTCCCTGAGAGCTGTCGGACGTACTGGCTAAGACTCTGTCCCGATTGAGCGGATGTGGAAGCGGCGATGCGCAGGGCGGCGGGCCACCCTTCAGTCCTCTCCCGCAAAAGCCTTAGCTCCGCCGGGTCCAATTGACCAAGGCCCTCGTGCTCCAGAAACTGTCGCGTCTCCCCCGGGTTGAAACGCAAAGCTGCGGCGTCGATCTCCAGCAACTGGTTTTGGGCTCGCAGTCCAGCCAGCTGAAGGAGTGGTTCTGTTCTCGTAATCAGTATGAGATGGAAATGCGATGGGGCATGTCTCAGCAAGAACGCAACTGCGTCATGGATCGTGGGATCGCTCACCCAATGATAGTCCTCGAGAAAGAGACAGATCTCTGCGTCGGTCTCGGCCAAGCCGTTGATCAGCCTGGATATGATCGTTTGTGGGTTGATCAACGAGGTCTCGAGGATGAGATCTATCGCGGGACTAGCCACCCCCTCGCAGGCGCGTTGCAGCGCATGGGCTACGTAGAACAGAAATTGCGTTGGCTGATTGTCGTTGGCGTCGATCGAAAACCAAGCAACTGAATTTCCGCTCCGCAAAAGGCAGTCCGTCCATGCGACCGCCAGAGATGTCTTGCCGAAGCCCGCAGGTGCCTTGATCACCGATAGCCGTTTGCTCTGGACCTGAGTAACGAGTTCCAGCAGGCGAGGACGCCCGATAAGGCCTTCACATCGCGGTGGCAGCACCTTGGTCGCAATGGTCTGTGGCTGTTTTCCTGTCCTCATCGGGTGCTCGGTTTCCGACTCGCCCATCTATCAAGCCATCCGCTCGTATCCCCTTTCGGTGCACCAGGCCCCCCCTCTTTGGGGGATCGTTTGAACCGCGAGATTGTACGACATCCACAATCGAGAAGAAACGGACCCAACGATCCGTTTTCGAGTCGAAGTGGAGCAGCACAGACATGGCAATGGAGACAGTAGCGGCAGCAACTTCCGCGGCGACAGCATCAGTCAAGAAGGCGCCGAAAGAGATGCCCGCGCCAAATAGCGACTTCTACCAGCTCGTCGATGTCTTGACCGCCGAGGAAGCGGCGATCGTCAAGAAGGTGCGAACCTACATGGACACCAAGGTTCAGCCCGTCATCAACAAATACTGGTCCGATGATGAGTTTCCGTTCGAACTCCTACCCTCGTTCAAGGAATTGAAGCTCGGCGGCCTGGGATACGAGGGCTATGGCTGCGCCGGCGGCAGCCAGAAACTGTTTGGCTTCGTCGCCATGGAGCTGGCGCGTGTCGACGCTTCCTTCTGCACCTTCTTTGGCGTGCATAGCGGTCTGGCAATGGGCTCGATCTATCTCGACGGATCGGAGGAGCAAAAGCAGAAATGGCTGCCGCCGATGGCGCGCTGGGAGAAGATTGGCTGCTTCGGGCTTACCGAGCCCCTGGTGGGTTCGGGGACGAGCGGCGGGCTGACCACGACCGCCAAACGCGAAGGGGACACCTGGATCCTCAACGGCCAGAAGCGGTGGATCGGCAACGCGACGTGGTGCGACGTTTCCATCATCTGGGCGCGCGATCTCGCCGACAATCAGGTCAAGGGCTTCATCGTCGAGAACAAAACGACTCCCGGCTTCAGCGTCGAGAAGATCGAGCACAAGATCGCGCTCAAAGTGGTCCAGAACGGTCAGATCACGCTCAAGGACGTTCGTGTGCCGGAAGAGAACCGGCTGCAGGGCGGCAACTCGTTCCGCGATACCGCGCGCGTGCTGCGGATGACGCGATACATGGTGGGCTGGGCCTCGACCGGCATCCAGATGGGCGCGTTCGAGTCGACGCTCAAATACGCCCAGGAGCGATTGCAGTTCGGCAAGCCGATTGCCTCGTTCCAGATGGTGCAGGATCTCCTCGCCAAGATGCTCGCCAACGTGACTGCCTGCCAGTGCCTCATGGTCCGCCTGGCGCAGATGAATGACGAGGGCAAGCTCGGCGACCATCATGCGGCCCTGGCGAAGGCGTTCTGCACGGCGAAATCACGCGAGACCGTCTCGTGGGGCCGCGAGATCCTGGGCGGCAACGGCATTGTCGCCGACTACAACGTCGCGCGCTTCTTCGCCGATGCCGAGGCGCTCTACTCCTACGAAGGCACGTATCAGATGCAGAATCTGATCGTCGGCAAGGCCATCACGGGCCTCGGAGCCTTCGTGTGACGGCCTGCTCCGCGGCGCCGCCGATTTCCCCTCAAGATACGAGTAAAGAACATGGCTTCGACATTCACGCCTTCGCCGGCGGTGGTGCCCAGCACTTCGGCACCGGCAACACTGACGCTCGCGAACGTCCTGTACGAGAAAAAGGGTGCGATCGCCTATGTGGCGGTCAATCGGCCCAAGGTGCTCAACGCCCTGAGTACGCCGACATGGAAGGATCTGCGCGCCGCCTTCGAGGATGCGCGGGACGATGCTGCGGTGCGCGGCGTCATCCTGACCGGTGCCGGCGACAAGGCCTTCATCGCCGGCGCCGACATCAGCGAGCTCGCGCATGTCACCGCGTTCGAGGCTGAGCAGTCCAGCCGCTTCGGGCAGGAGGTACTTGATCTCATCGAGAATCTCGGCAAGCCGGTGGTTGCAGCCGTGAACGGCTTTGCCCTCGGCGGCGGCTGCGAGACGGCGATGGCGTGCACCATCAGGATCGCGGTGGAGTCTGCGAAGTTCGGGCAGCCCGAAGTCGCGCTCGGATTGATTCCGGGCGGCGGCGGAACGCAACGGCTGCCGCGACTGGTCGGCAAGGGGCGGGCACTGCAGCTCATCCTGTCCGGGGAGATGATCAGCGCGCAGGAGGCGTATCGGATCGGGCTCGTCAACGAGATCGTCCCGCCAGCCGATCTGATCACACGCGCCGAAGCCATCCTGAAGAAGATCGCGTCCAACGCTCCGATCGCCGTCAAGTTCGCGCTCGAGGCGGCGAACAAGGGGCTGGAGACCAGCCAGGGCGAAGGCCTGCTGCTGGAGGCCTCCTACTTCGGCCTCTGCGCCGCGACTGAGGACAAGGCGGAAGGTACTTCGGCCTTCCTGGAAAAACGCGCGCCGCAATTCCGCGGACGGTGAAGACAACCCGACGCACACGACAATTTCAGAAAAGGACAGCCAATGGCTAGCGACAACATTTTCTCCGGACTGAAGGTGGTGGACCTGGCGAGCTTCATCGCCGGTCCGGGCGCCGCGGTGATCCTCTCCGACTTCGGCGCCGACGTGATCAAGGTAGAGCCGCCAACCGGCGACACTTGGCGCATTGGGTACAAGATCCCGCCGCAGCCTCGCGCCAAGGACAATTATCCCTGGCACCTCAACAATCGGAACAAGCGCGGATTGGCGCTCGACCTGAAATCGCCCGAGGCGAGGGAAGTCCTGCGGCGGCTGGTCGAGTGGGCCGACGTTCTCATCGTCAACACGCCGCATCCCGCACGCGAAAAACTCAAGCTCGGCTATGAGGATGTCGTACCGTGGAATCCGCGCCTGATCTATGCGGACGTGACCGGCTATGGCGACAAGGGGCCTGACGCGCAGCTTCCGGGATTCGACATCACGGCGTACTGGGCACGAAGCGGCCTGCTGTCGTTGACGCGAGACGCGGGTGCCCCGCCGACACTGCCGGTATCGGGCAGCGGCGATCATGCGACGGCGGTCAGCCTCTATTCGGCAATCGTGACCGCGCTCTACCGGCGCGAACACACCGGAAAGGGCTCGTACGTCACGACCTCGTTGCTCGCTGCCGGCGTCTGGGCCAGCGCCGTCTCGACCCAGGGTGCGCTTGCCGACGCCACGTTCTTCCCGTTGCACGATCGGGCCAATCCGCCGAACGCGACCTTCAATGTCTATCGGGCGGCCGATGACGCCTGGTTCGTGATCGTAACGACGCCCGACAAATGGCCGGCTCTCGCCAATGGAATAGGGCGCCCGGATCTCCTGACGGATGCCCGGTTTGCCGACCCCGCAAAGCAGGCCGCGAATTCAGCAGAGCTCACCGAGATCCTCGATCGGGCCTTTGCCTCGCAGCCGATGGCGCATTGGCGCGATGTCCTGGAGCAAGCCCATCTCACCTTCGGCGAGGTGCTGGCACCAAGCGAAGTGATCAAGGACCCACAGCTCAAGGCGAACGACATCGTCGTTCCACTCGATGGCGCCGGCGGGAACCTCAAGTTCACGATCAGCAGCCCTCTCCAGGTGCATGGCATCGCCAAGGTCCCGGCCACACGGGCTCCGGAACTCGGTGAACACAGCGAGGAGATCCTCAAGCAACTCGGCTTCGGCCCCAACGAGATCAACGGCCTGCACGCCAGCGGCGCCGTTCCGAAGGCAAAGGAACGTGCGGCCTAGGGCGGCGGCATTCCCTCGACGCTTGAGCCCGAAAATTCACCGAGCAGACACAGGAGCTGGACGATGGCCGAGATCATTTCGGAGCGTTCCGGAAGCATCCTTCGCGTTGAACTGAACCGTCCGGAAAAGATGAACGCGATGACGTCGAGTATGTACACGAAGCTCGCGGACGTCTTCGATGACGCGGCGAAAGATGAGCGCATACGCGTCGTGCTTTGGCACGGCGCGGGGAATGCTTTCAGCGCCGGCAACGACCTCAAGGACTTTCTCGAGAACCCTCCCGGCCCAGGAGAATCTCCTCAGGCCAGGCTCATGCATGCACTGGTCGATTTCGACAAGCCGCTGATTGCAGCTGTGCATGGTGCCGCGATTGGCGGCGGAACCACCATGCTGTTGCACTGCGACTTCGTCTACGCGGCCGAGAGCACCAGGTTCCAGATGCCTTTCATCAACCTCGCCGTGCTGCCGGAGTTTGGATCGAGCTGCCTGGTTCCGCTGACAATCGGGCACATTCGCGCCGCTGAGCTCGTTCTACTGGGATTGCCGTTCGATGCCGGGCGCGCCGCAGAATTGGGATTGGTCACGCAGGTCGTGTCCGATCAGGACCTCCTGCAGGTGGCGACCGAAACAGCCCGGAACCTGTCGGCGAAACCGGCGAGTGCGCTGCAAGCCTCCAAGCGCCTTCTGAAGCTTTCCCGTCGCGAACAGGTCAAGGCGGCAATGAAGGCCGAGAACGAGGCATTCAGCGTGCAGGTTCGTTCCGAGGAGGCGAAGGAAGCCCTGACGGCCTTCCTGGAAAAGCGCCCGCCTGACTTCACCAAAACCACGAAACCCGTGGCGGCCGAATAGAGGCGTTGCCGACGGACGGACATGCAGGGATGCCGCGAGAACACTTCGGCATCGAGCCCTGAGCTGTGAAAGGAAAGTGCCATGACTGACGCTGTTGCGACCAAGTCGAAATCAACATCGGGTAAGGACGCGGTTGGCCGACTGATTGTTCTCGAGCTGAGTGGTGACCGTATCCACTCGATAAGCCCGGACGGCTCCGACCGGAAGATCATCGTCACCAATTGTCATCTGCCAGACGGCATCGTGATCGATGTCGAGGCCGGCCATATCTACTGGACCAATATGGGGGTGCCCAACCTCGACGACGGTTCCATCGAGCGCGCCGACCTCGATGGCGGCAATCGCCGGGTCATCATCCCCCGGGGCGTCACACACACGCCAAAGCAGCTTCACCTCGAGAAGCAGAGCGGCAAGCTCTATTGGTGCGACCGCGAAGGCATGCGGGTGATGCGCGCAAATCTCGACGGCACGAACGTCGAGACGCTGGTGAAGACGGGCGAGGGCGAAGACGACAGTCGCGACGCCATGAAGTGGTGCGTCGGAATCACGGTCGATCCCAAGCATGGGCAAATCTACTGGACCCAGAAGGGTCCGGACAATTCCGGCCTTGGCCGCATCTTCCGCGCGGGCATCGACATTCCCAAGGGCGAGGACGCGGCCAGTCGAACGGACATCGAAGTATGGTTCGACGACCTGCCTGAACCGATCGACCTCGAACTCGATCTCGAAAACCGCGTCCTCTACTGGACCGATCGCGGCAACCCGCCGCTCGGCAATACGGTCAATCGTGCCTCGATCGATGCGCCGGCGAGCAATGGACGCGCGCCTGAAATCATCGCCGGCGACCTGATGGAAGGCATCGGCATCGCGCTCGATGTTCCCGGCAATCGGATGTTCGTCACCGACCTCGGCGGCTCGGTCTATTCCGCCAAGCTCGATGGCTCCGGGAAGCACGCGCTTCTCTTCGCCCAGGGCAATCTTTCCGGCGTCGCATACGCCGAAATCACCTCAAAGGAGAATTGATCATGGCTGCCAACAAACCCATTCGCCGCGTCGCCATCATCGGTTCGGGCGTTATCGGCGCGAGCTGGGCGACACTTTTCCTGGCCAAGGGTCTCGACGTCATCGCAACGGATGTCGCGCCCGGCGCGGAGGCTTCGCTGAGAAGCTTCGTCGATGCCGCCTGGCCGGCCGTCAAGCGGCTGGGACTGGCACCCGGCGCCTCGCAAACGAGATTGCTTTATACCGCCGACCTGTCGGAGGCCGTAAAGGGTGCCGATCTCGTCCAGGAGAACGGACCCGAGCGGATCGACTTCAAGAAGAAGCTGTACGGTCAGCTCGACGAACTGTTGCCCGCCGATGTGATCATTGCGTCGAGCTCGTCCGGCTTGACCATGAGCGAGATCCAGTCCGGTGCGCCGTTTCACCCCGAGCGATGCGTCATCGCGCATCCCTTCAATCCGCCCCACCTGATCCCGTTGGTCGAGATCGTCGGCGGAGCGAAGACGTCCGAGGAGACGATCCGGCGCGCTTCGGAATTCTATACGGCTCTCGGCAAGCAGACCGTTCGCCTTCACAAGGAAGTGCCCGGACACGTCGCCAATCGGCTGCAAGCCGCCGTGGCCCGCGAAGTGTATCACCTGGTGGGCGAGGGCGTCGTCAGCGTCGCCGATGTCGACACCGCGCTAAGCTGGGGGCCGGGACTGCGGTGGGGCATCATGGGTCAGGTTCTCCTCAACCATCTCGGTGGCGGCCAAGGCGGCATGGAGCATTTCCTGCAGCAATTCACCGGCCCGATGACCGCCTGGTGGAAGGTCCTGGGTTCGCCGGAACTGACCCCGGAGCTCCAGCAGAAGCTGATCGATGGCGTTCATGCCGAGGTGGGCTCGCGGTCGATCGACGATTTGGCCGCGGAGCGAGACGAGGTCCTGCTCGGGCTGCTCGAACTGCGTGCCAAGGCCGCGGAAGCAACCACGAAGCGCGTTGCCTAGAGGGCGGGCTGTGTAGCGGTGGGGCCGGGTGAAGGCGGAGAAGTGATGCCTGATGTCGTCGTCCACGTCGGCCCGGCCCGGCGTGCTCTCCGCCTTCACACCTCACGGCATTGCATTCCGGCCGCCAGATCCGGCCTCACGAAGACCGGATCGCGTCGACGCCAAGCGCACAACATATCCGAGGACGTCGTCATGACTGGAAGGCTCATACCGGGCGCCAAGTCCGCATATCACTATCCGCTGCTGATAAAGCAGCTGTGGCACACGCCCCTCATGCATGCGCCCGATCAGGAGATCGTCTATCGCGACAAGCGCTTTACGTATCGGCAGCTGCGCGAGCGCATAGGACGGCTTGCATCCAGCCTCGAAAGGCTCGGCGTTCGCGCCGGCGACACCGTCGGCGTGCTGGAATGGGACAGCAATCGATTTCTGGAGGCCTACTTTGCCGTTCCAATGATGGGAGCTGTCCTGCAGACGGTAAACGTCCGTCTGCCACCGGAGCAGATCGCCTATACGATCAGGCACGCGGGGCCGTCGGTCCTTCTCGTCAACGACGAATTCGTCGGGATGCTGGAAGGGATCAGGCAGCAGCTGCCGAAGGTGAAGACCTGGGTCCTGATGTCGGACCGCCCGGCGTCCCGGATCGGCGGCCTCTCATGGGCGGGCGAATACGAGGATCTGCTGGCCACCGCCTCGCCCGATTTCAGTTTCCCGGACTTCGATGAAAACGCCCTCGCCACCACCTTTTACACGAGCGGGACGACGGGTTTGCCCAAGGGCGTCTACTTCAGCCATCGCCAGCTGGTGCTCCATTCACTCAGCGAAATGGCCTTCTGTGGCATCGCGGCGAAGCAAGGACGGTTTTCCCGGGACGACGTTTACATGCCGATCACGCCGATGTTCCACGTGCACGCCTGGGGGTTTCCGTGGACGGCCACGCTTGCGGGCGTCAAGCAAGTTTATCCGGGGCGCTACGATCCGGCGACGCTTCTCAAGCTGATCAAGACCGAAGGCGTGACGTTCACGCACGGCGTCCCGACGATCCTGGAAATGCTGCTCGGTGCGGCGATGGCGGCAAATACCGATCTCGCCGGGCTGAAGATGGTGGTCGGCGGTTCGGCACTGCCGAAGGGGCTCGCCAGGCAGGCGCTAGCGCTCGGTGTCGATGTCTATTCCGGTTACGGAATGTCGGAGAGCGGACCGCTGCTCTGTCTCGGCCAGGTGAAATCCGAGGATCTTGCCGGCGATCCTGAAAAATCGGTCGATATCCGAACCAAGGCCGGGATGCCCGCACCGCTGGTCGACATCCGCGTCGTCGACGCGGGCATGAACGGCATGCCTCATGACGGAAAGTCCTCTGGCGAAATCGTGGTGCGCGCGCCCTGGCTGACGCAGGGATATTTCGGCAATCCGGAGGCCTCGGAGCAATTGTGGGCCGGCGGCTACCTGCATACGAGCGACATCGGGGTCATCGAGCCGAACGGGTACCTCCATATCACCGATCGCATCAAGGACATCATCAAGACCGGCGGCGAATGGGTTTCGTCGCTGCAGATCGAGGATCTCATTTCGCAGTGTGAGGGCGTGTTCGAAGCCGCCGTCATCGGCGTCAGGGACGACAAATGGGGAGAGCGGCCGCTGGCGCTCGTCGTCAAGGACCCCCGGACAGGCGGCACCCTCAGCGAGGCTGAAATCCACGCGCACCTGAAGGCGTTCGCGGATGCGGCGTGATTCCGAAATACGCAATCCCCGAGAGGATCTTGTTCGTCGAAGCGCTCCCAAAGGCAAGCGTCGGCAAGTTCGACAAGAAGGAGTTGAGGGAGAAATACGGCTTTAGCCAGAAAGGCGAACAATGAGCGAGTCGATGCAAGATGTTCGGCATCCAGCCGCGGAGACTACTTGGCAGCCAGCCAACGACAGCGTTCCGATGCGAAAGCGTATTGTGATCGTCGGAGGTGGATTCGCCGGGATCGCCGCGGCTCGTGCCTTGAAACGATGCGATGCGGATGTCGTTCTGATCGACCGGCGCAATCACCACATTTTCCAACCGCTGCTCTATCAGGTCGCAACGGCGGTTCTTGGGCCATCCGAGATCGCCATCCCGATACGAGAGATCGCCGAGAAGCAGAAGAACATCAGCGTGATGCTCGGCGACGTGACGGGCGTGGATCTCAGCTCTCGCGAGATAGAGGCGTCTTGTCCAGGGTTCGGGATTCGCAGGATCCAATTCGATTACCTGATCATCGCTGCGGGCATGCGCCCTAGCTATTTCGGCCATGACGAGTTTGCGAGATATGCGCCGGGCCTGAAAAACCTGGCTGATGCCGAGGCCATCCGCGCAAAAATCCTGAGCGCCTATAAATCGGCGGACGCGACCGATGATGAGAATGAACGCGCGCGCCAAATGACGTTCGTTCTCGTTGGTGCAGGCCCCAGTGGGGTGGAGCTCGCGGCATCGATGGCACAATTGGCCACGGTGACCTTGCGCGGGCAGTACCGGCGGATTGATCCTGCGAAGAGCTCGATCATTCTGATAGACGGCGGTCCGCGAATTCTGCCGACCTTTAATGAGCGGCTGGCCAGGAAGGCGGCCAGGCGCCTCGAAAAACTTGGCGTCGGGATCGTAACCGGAGCCAGGGTGGAAAACGTCGACGAGAACGGCGTGATCGCCGACGGGAAACGAATTCCGAGCGCGACGGTGTTGTGGACCGCCGGCGTTACGGCATCACCGATCGTGAAGCTGCTTGATGCCAAGACCGATCGCGCGGGTCGGGTGTCGGTCGGCCCGTTCCTCGATGTTTCGGATGTATCCGGCGTCTTCGTCGTTGGCGATGCGGCATCGGTCATGAGCGATGGAAAGCCAGTGCCCGGCGTGGCCCAGGCGGCGATCCAGCAGGGGCGTTATGTCGGACGCCTGATCGCGCAAAAGCTCAAGGGACAAGAGCCGACAAAACCTTTTCGATATTTCGACAAGGGCAACATGGCGGTTGTCGGCAAGAATTTCGCGATCCTGGAAAGCGGGCGCTTTCGTACCAGCGGGTTCGTGACCTGGCTCGTTTGGGTGTTGCTGCATCTCATGTCGCTTCCGCAGCGGCAGAACCGACTGCGGGTGCAAGTCCAATGGTTCTGGTCCTATTTTTCCGGACAGCGCAGTTCGCGATTGATCCCGGAGCCGCCGAGGTCCGGAACTGACGGATCCGCTCATTAGCCATCCGTGATGAACGTTTCGCCGCCTTCCGGCCCCGGAGGGCGGCGCCGCCCGGACGGGCAAGATTTATCGCAGTCATCGGCGAGAACAGCGAGCTGTAGCCACACCGTGGCTGCAGGTCCGCCGGCGCTTGCCTGCCTCAGTTGGCCCGTGAATCGGCGACCTTTCCAGTTCGTCCCCATCCCCCTCGACGTGACGCTCGTTCCCCCGTCCGGGGGATCGTTCAAGGGGCGGCATTGCTCAACATTCATAGGCAGAAGGAGCGACCGGCACGCGCTGAGGTTGGACCGATTGTGAACGGTTCCACCGACGACCTGGCGGGGCTCGCGGCAACACATTTCTGGCGTTGAGGACCTTTCATGATGAAGACCCGAGCGATTGCTGCCTCGCAGCTGCAAATGCCTTCAAGGTTCCGGCCGGCTCTGCGCCTGTCCGACTTTGTCACGCTCATGAAACCACGCGTGATGTTGCTCGCCGTCTTCACCGCGCTCGTCGGGATGTTCGTTGCGCCGTCCAACGTCGATCCACTGCGCGGGGCGATCGCAATTCTCGCCATCGCGGCGGGGGCTGCCTCCGCCGGCGTGCTCAACATGTGGTACGACGCCGATATCGATGCCGTGATGGCGCGCACTGCCGGGCGGCCGATCCCGAGCGGCAAGGTCTCGCGCGCCGAAGCGCTTGCCTTCGGCCTTGTCATTGCGTGCTGCGCAGTCGCCGTTCTTGCCGTCGTCGCCAATGTCCAGGCGGCAGCCCTGCTGGCGTTCGCGATCTTCTTCTATGTCGTCGTCTATACGGCGTGGCTGAAGAGGAGCACGCCCCGGAACATCGTCATTGGCGGCGCCGCCGGTGCCCTGCCGCCCGTAATCGGCTGGGCAGCGGCAACCGGAGAAGTCGGCCTTGAGCCGCTCATCCTGTTCCTCATCATCTTCATCTGGACGCCGCCTCATTTCTGGGCGCTGTCGCTCAATCGCAGCGATGAATATGCCCGCGCCGGCATCCCGATGCTTCCTGTCGTTGCCGGAAGAGGCGCAACCACGCGCCAGATCCTGATCTATAGCGCCCTGTTGGTGCCGATCTCGATGCTGCCGTGGGCGCTCGGGTTTGCCGGCCCGGTATATGGCGCGGTCGCCGTTGTCTGCGGCGCGGTCTTCATTGCGCTCGCATCGCAACTGCGCAGGAGCAGCGAAGCCGATCGTCGCAATGCTTCGCGCCTGTTCGCGTTCTCGATTGTCTATCTTTTCGCGTTGTTTGCAGCGCTCCTGGCCGACGACATCGGGGACAGGTGGCTATCCGCGCAGGCCCTGCGGGCTGCCGACGGAAATCTGCATCAACTCTCCATCTCACCATCCGTCTGAAGCGGATGCAGCTCTGCGCGTCAGCCCAGATGAGGTTTCTCAGCATGCGATACGGTTTACTGGCCGGCGTCCTGATCAGCGCCGCGGCACTTGGCGGCTGCACTGACGGCGTCCTCGATCCGAAAGGACCCATCGCCGGCGCCGAACGGGAAATCCTGTTCAACGCGCTCGGCATCATGCTGGCGATCGTGATCCCGACGGTCCTCGCCACGCTTGGCGTCGCCTATTGGTTTCGCGCATCGAACAAGGGCGCCAGCTATCGGCCCGATTTCGAGTATTCCGGCCGCCTGGAGCTGCTGGTGTGGTCGATACCCGCCATGACGGTGTTCCTGCTGGGCGGCCTCGCCTGGGTCAGCTCATACGAACTCGACCCGCCCAGGCCGATCGCCTCTGCGACGAAGGCGGTCAGGGTTCAGGTCGTTTCGCTCGATTGGAAATGGCTGTTCATCTATCCCGAGCAGGGCATCGCGACTGTCAACCAGCTCACCGTTCCCGTCGGCACGCCTGTCAGCTTCGAGCTGACGTCCTCGGGCGTGATGAACAGCTTCTGGGTGCCGCAACTCGGCGGCCAGATCTACACCATGTCAGGGATGACCACGCGCCTTAACTTGCGGGCCGATCATCCCGGAACATACCGCGGCGCGTCGGCCAACTATAGCGGCGATGGCTTTGCCGATATGCGCTTCACCGTCGATGCGGTGCCGGCCGAGGCGTTTGCGCAGAGGGTGGATGCGGCGCGCAGCGCCGGTCCGGTGCTCGATGCGCAGGCCTACGCCGACCTGGCCAAGCCGAGCAAAGCGGTTGCGCCTTTCACCTACCGCGCCGTCACGCCCGATCTGTTCACCAGCGTCTTGAGCTCGACGATGCAGGCGGACGGCCGGTCACAGCTCACCAGCGTCGCATCACAGAGGACGGAACAATGAATCTCCTTGGCAAGCTCAGCTGGAGCGCGATCCCGTTCGACCAGCCGATCATAATGTTCGCGACGGCGTTGATGGTCCTGGCCATCGTGTCTGTTCTCGGGTGGGTCACGCTCAAGGGCTACGTGCCGTATCTCTGGCGCGAGTGGATCACGTCCGTCGATCACAAGCGCATCGGCGTCATGTACATCGTGCTGGCGCTGATCATGCTGCTGCGCGGCTTCTCCGACGCGATCATGATGCGGGCGCAGCAGGCGGTCGCGGCGGGCGGCGCGCAAGGATATCTGCCGCCCGAGCACTTCGACCAGATTTTCACGGCGCACGGCACCATCATGATCTTCTTCATGGCGATGCCGCTCATGATCGGCTTGATGAATTTCGTCGTGCCGCTGCAGCTCGGTGTGCGCGACATGGCGTTTCCGACACTGAACTCCGTGTCGCTCGGGCTGACCGCATCCGGAATACTCTTGACCAATATCTCGCTGGCGGTCGGCGAATTCGCAAAGACCGGCTGGGTCGCCTATCCGCCGCTCAGCGAGCTGCAATTCTCGCCGGGCGTTGGCGTCGATTACTACCTCTGGGCGCTACAGATCTCCGGCATCGGCACGCTGCTGACGGGAATAAACTTCGTCACGACGATCCTGAAAATGCGGGCACCTGGAATGGCCTACATGCGCATGCCGGTGTTCTGCTGGACGGCACTGGCCGCGAACCTGCTGATCGTCGCGGCTTTTCCGGTCCTGACGGCCGCCTTCGCGATGCTGCTGCTCGACCGCTACCTCGGGTTTCACTTCTTTTCGATCGACGCGGGCGGCAACCCGATGATGTACGTCAACCTGTTCTGGGTCTGGGGTCACCCGGAGGTCTATATCCTCGTCCTGCCGGCGTTCGGTGTGTATTCGGAGGTCGCCGCGACCTTCTCCAGCAAACCGCTGTTCGGCTACCGCTCGATGGTGGCTGCCACCATGGCGATCTGCGTTCTCTCATTCTTCGTCTGGCTGCACCATTTCTTCACGATGGGCGCCAGTGCCGACGTCAACGCCCTGTTCGGCATGATGAGCATGATCATCGCGGTGCCGACGGGCGTCAAAATCTTCAACTGGCTGTTCACGATGTACGGCGGACGCGTTCGTTTCACCGTGCCGGTGATGTGGACCATCGGCTTCATGGTGACGTTCGTCTTCGGCGGACTGACCGGCGTGCTGCTTGCCCTGCCTGCGGTCGATTGGCAGATGCACAACAGCGTCTTCCTGATCGCCCATTTCCATCACGTCATCATCCCCGGCGTCGTGTTCGCTGCCTTCGCGGGCTACACTTATTGGTTCCCGAAGGCATTCGGCTTCGCGCTCGACGAACGCTGGGGCAAGCGCGCGTTCTGGTGCTGGTTCATCGGCTTCCACGTCGCCTTCCTGCCGCTCTATGTGCTCGGCCTGATGGGCATGACCCGGCGCCTGCAACACTACGATCTCGTCGCCTGGCAGCCGTGGCTGCAGCTCGCCGCGGTCGGTGCGGTCATCATATTCGCCGGCATCGCCTGCCAGGTCGTCCAGCTCGTCGTCTCGATCCGCAACCGGGAGCAGCTCCGCATCACAGCGGACCCGTGGAACGGCCGCACGCTGGAATGGTCCACGACCTCGCCGCCGCCGGCCTGGAATTTCGCGGTCCCGCCGCATGTCGCCGGGATCGACGCGTTCTGGAGCAGCAAGCAACGGGCGCGCGCAGGGCAGGACCAGCCCGCGCAGGCGCGCGAGTACGAACTCCGCGAGGAAGACAGCGAGCTTTGGGTCAAATGCGACCTGCTCGAGGCGGCGCGCGAGTACAAACCGATCGAGATCCCAAAGAACAGCTCGATCGGCGTCGTCACCGCCTTCTTCGCCGTCGTCACCGGGTTCGCGCTGATCTGGCACATCTGGTGGATGGCCGGCGTGGGACTGTTCGGTGCTTTCGTGGCGCTCCTTGTCTTCGCGTTCCGGACTGAAGAGGAGGTCGAAATCTCCGTCGAGCGGATTGCTCAGTTCGAACGGCTTCACCCGACGGAGGTTGCAGTATGAACGAGAGTTTTGCGATTGCCGACGTCCGTCAGGACGTCTTGACGAGCGCGAGCGAAGCCGGTCCTGCGCCAAAGCGGATCGTCGTTGCCTACGGCTTCTGGATCTTCCTGCTGAGCGACATCGTGATGTTCGCGGCGCTGTTTGCCGCTTACGCGGTGCTCATGCGCGCATCAGCGGGCGGCCCGTCCGGCGCGCAGCTGTTCAATCAGGGTACCGCCGCGATCGAGACCGCCTGTCTTCTTGTCTCGAGCTACACATGCGGACTGATGTCGCTCGCGGTTGGGGCACGGCGCCGTGCCGGCTTCTATCTCGGCGCCGTGGTCACATTCGCGCTCGGAGCGGCGTTTCTTGCTCTTGAGTTCCGTGAGTTCGCCGACCTAATCGCCCAGGGCGCGGGCCCGCAACGCAGCGCGTTCCTGTCCGCCTTCTTCGCGCTGGTCGGCTGCCACGGACTGCACGTCACCGCCGGACTGATCTGGCTGGTGGTGATGATGGTCCAGGTCGCTGTCAGGGGCTTTCGCGCCAATGTCGAGCGCCGCCTGCTGTGCTTTTCCCTCTTCTGGCACGCGCTCGACATCGTTTGGGTCTGGCTGTTCACGGTTGTCTATTTGATGGGATCTCGTCCATGACCGACACGCATTACGATCGCGCACCCGGCGACCACGTTGTGAAGGAGGAGACGTCGTCAGGCGTACTCGTCTACACGATCGGATTGCTGCTCGCAGTGATCCTCACCGCCGTCTCGTTCTGGGTCGCCAACACGTCGCTGCTCTGGGCGCATGGAATCCCGCTCGGGCTTACGGTCCTCGCCATCGCCCAGATGGGAGTTCACCTGGTGTTTTTCCTGCACATCACCACCGGCCCGGACAACACCAACAATGTCCTCGCGCTGGCTTTCGGCGTGCTCATCGCGACCATCGTCGTCGCCGGCTCGCTTTGGATCATGACCAATCTGAACGACAGCATGATGCCGCCGCCCGAGTTGATGGACATGCAGCAGTCCAAGGCGCAGCCCGGCGCGATGGACATGCAAATGCACCACTGAGCCGTGGTGCATCTGCCTCGGACGGGCCGTCCGAAATCATGTTTAGCATGCCGATGCGATCTCCGAGCGGGACTATTCCGAGAGCGACTGATCGGCGGCAAGGCGTAGAGCTCGAACGATCGTGCGGGAGCATTGGTTAGATGCAAACAAGCGCCGTGTTGCCCCGATTTGGCGGGACCGTGACGGATTGGCTGGTTGGCGCGCGCGAGCCGCTCCTCTTTGCCATTCGTCTATGGGCTTCGGTGTGTCTCGCCCTCTATGTGGCGTTCTGGCTCCAGCTCGATAATCCCTTTTGGGCGGGTACGTCCGCTGCCATCGTCTGTCAGCCCCAGCTCGGAGCGTCCCTGCGCAAGGGGTGGTTTCGGATGATCGGCACGCTGGTGGGCGCCACGACGGTCGTTGGGCTGACTGCGTGCTTCCCCCAGGATCGCATGGCCTTTCTCGGGGTCCTGGCGCTGTGGGGCAGCCTCTGCGCTTTCGCCGCCACGGTCCTCCGCAACTTTGCTTCCTATTCGGCGGCACTTGCTGGTTACACCGCAGTGATCATCGCTGCCGACAACCTGGGCGCGACCGGCGGACCCAACACCGACATCTTCATGCTGGCGATCACGCGCGCCAGCGAGATCTGCATCGGAATCGCGTGCGCCGGCATTGTCCTCGCCGGGACCGACTTCGGCGGCGCCCGGCGCCGGCTCGCAGCGTCATTTGCCGATCTCACGGCCGCGATTGCGGGCAGCTTCTCCCGCATGCTGGCACTGGCTGGACCGCAACTCCCGGATACGCAAGTCGAGCGGCGCGAATTGGCACGGCGGGTGATCGCGCTCGACCCGCTGATCGACCAGGCGATCGGAGAATCGAGCCAGGTGCGCTACCACGCGCCGACCCTTCAGGCTGCCGTCCATGGGCTGTTCAGAGCGCTCGATGGCTGGCGCGGGGTCGCGACACATCTGAGCCGTGTGCAGAACGACCTCGGTCGGCAGGGTGTCGAAACCATCCTGCTGAGCATTCCGCCCGAGCTGCGATCGGCGCGGGAGACAGGCTCGCCAAAACGCTGGATGACCGACCCCGCGGCCCTGCGCGGCGTTTGCGAGGTGGCGGTGCGGACGCTGCTCGCGCTGCCGGCAGGCACGCCGGCGCTCCGGTTGCTTGCCGACGAGGCAGCCAAAATGGTGGCCGGCATCCTGCATGCGCTGGACGGGCTGGCGCTGCTCGTCGACTCGCCTCGACCATTTGCTGTCGTCCACCACAGGGCCGGCCTGATGGTCGCCGACTGGTTACCTGCTCTCGTCAACTTCGGACGCGCGTTTCTCGCCATCGGCGCGGTCGAGCTATTCTGGGTCTTCACCGCCTGGCCGAATGGCGGCGCAGCCATCATCTTTGTCGCGACGATCGTGCTGTTGCTGTCGCCAAAGGGCGATATGGCCTTCGGCGGCGCCATAGCCTTCTCGCTAGGCAGCGTCGGTGCCGTTGTCGGCGCGGCGATTATCGAATTCGCGGTGCTGCCGGCCCTTGAGACCTTCCCGGCCTTTTGCCTCGCGCTCGGTATTTACCTGATCCCGGCAGGCTTCGCGGTCGCCAAAGCTCGACACCCGGCAATCCTGGCCCTGCTGACTGCAATGGCGGTCAATTTTTCGCCTCTCCTCGCGCCGACAAACCAGATGAACTATGACACGGAGCAGTTTTACAATACCGCTCTGGCAATTCTCATAGCCTGCGCCGCGGCGGCCCTTTCATTTCGGCTGATACCCCCGGTTTCGCCTTCATTGCGGGCGCGCCGCCTGCTCGCCTCGACCCTGAGCGATCTGCGCCGTCTCGCGGTCGATCCGCGACCGCCAAAATTGCCGGACTGGGAGAGCCGTATGTACCGACGGCTCGGGGCGCTCCCGGACCAAGCCGAGCCATTGCAGCGCGGGCAGTTGCTGGCGGCGCTATCGGCCGGCACCGATATCCTCAACCTCCGCCAGATCGCTTCCCGCCTTGATGCGGCCGCCGAACTTGGCGCCGCGCTTGAGGCTTTCGCGAAAGGCCAAAGCGGAATTGCGATCGCCCGCCTGCGCCAACTCGATCACCGCGTTGCCTCCGATCCGAGCATCGACACGCTCGCGCTTCGAGCGCGCGGCCGGATCCTGGCTTTCTCCGAGGTGCTTGCGGAGCATCACTTTTACTTCGACGCAGGAGCGCCCGCATGAGGTTCGCGGAGGTCAACCTGTTCGGTGTCTATATCGCGCCGATCTCCCTCATTCTGGTCGGAGCCTGGCTCGTCACGATTGCATTGCGCCGGGCCGCGAACCGCTTCGGCCTGCTGCGATACACCTGGCATCCCGCCCTGTTCGTGTTTGCCGTTTACATCATCGTCCTGTCGTCCTGGATCCTGATCGTCGCGCAAATGAGTTCGTCATGACTGTTACAGAAATCACATCGAAACACGGCAAAGCGGGCGATGATCTCGACGGCACCCCGTCGCTCACGCCAGCCGCGGGCTCCCCGCGTCGATCGCGGATAATCCCGTTCCTGATCACCATGGCGACGGTCATGCTTGCCGGGGCACTCGGCTGGGCGATGTGGGGCGTCTATATGCGAGCGCCCTGGACGCGCGATGCGACCGTACGGGCCTATGTCGTCACGATGGCGCCGGAGGTCGCAGGGCGTATCGTCGAGCTGAACGCCCGCGATAATGCATTCGTGCACAAGGGTGATCTGCTGATGGTGATCGACCCGACCGACTACAAAATCTCCGTCGCTCAAAACGAGGCTGCGGTGCAGCAGGCCGAGGCGAGCGTGCAGAGCATCGACGCACAGATAACGGTGCAGGGGGCGCAGATCGCTTCGAACCAAGCGCAGCTGGACGGGGCGCGGGCAGGGCTCGTGTTTGCGCAGCAACAGGACACACGTTTCCAGGCCCTGGCGAAAGATGGCTGGAACAGCGTGCAGAATGCGCAGCAGTCTACCTCGCAGCTGCGTCAGCAAGAGGCCGCCGTCCACGGTGCAGAGCAGAAATCTCAATCTGGCGCAGCGGCAACTCGAGGCGTTGAAGGCCCAGCGGCTGAGCGCCGAGGCAACGCTCGCGCAAGCCAAGGCGCAGCTTAGCCAAGGGCAGGTGAATCTGGAGCGCACCCGAGTGCTCGCGCCGGTCGACGGTCACGTAACGAACCTTCTGGCCCATCTCGGCAACTATGTGAGCGTCGGCGTGAACACCATTTCGGTCGTCGACGCCAATTCATTCTGGGTCGACGGATATTTCGAGGAAACGAGCGTCTCTCCGATCCGCGTGGGCGATCCGGCCCAAATCAAGCTCATGGGCTACAGTCAGATCGTGCGTGGCCACGTCGACAGCATCGCTCGCGCGATCAACGTTTCAAATGCGCAGCCCAACGAACAAGGCGTCGCTACTGTGAACCCGGTCTTCACCTGGGTGCGCCTCGCCCAACGCATTCCGGTTCGCATCCAAATCGATGAGGTGCCGCCGGACATCGTCCTTACGGCCGGCATGACTGCCACGGTTCAGATCGATGATCGGGCTGACGTGCCGGCAAGGTGAAACGCTCTCGGGTTTGATGACTTCGGCCGCGGCTAACGTCGGCCTCGGCTCGGCCAAGCAGGAGTTCACCTTCGCCTTTAGCCAGATATAGTGCTGGCTTAGGCGCGCTTGTTCCTTGCAAATGCAGAACGTTCGCGCGCCGGGCGACGACCACCACCGGCGGCTTGAGCTGCATGAGACTAACAAGGTCGGCCTTTCAGCATGATCGGACTGCCGTTGCCGGAGAGTGAAACAACCTGACGACGGGAGGGTTGCCTGGACGTCAGGCTACATGGTCGGGGCGCATGTATGCCGGCGATAACGTCACGTCAGGCACTAAACCTTCGCCCCGGTGCGTAACATCAGGCTGAAATCGGCCCTGCTGTGACGATGATCTTGCGAGCCGGGTTACGTCACGCGACGGTACCCGCGCTTGAGACGTACTCGTACACCGCGCGACCAGCAGGCTCGTCGACCTCCCAGCGGCCGGGATGCAAGCTGCCGTGCACCATTGCGTTGAGAACCTCCGGAGGGGTCGCTCGAACGGCCCGGTGCACTTGATCGAGCGCGTCTGCTGCGGCGTGCCTAACCTCGGCGACTTCCGGCGACGGTTCCGCGGGAGCGGCGACTGCACCGCGTGAACCGCCGAAGGAGCCGAGCAGTCCGCCGATGCCGTTTCCTGCACCAGACAGAACCGCCCCGGTTCCGGATGCAGCGCCGTTGACGAGGCGGAGCACCGCCCCCGGAGTCTGCGCCAAAGTTGCGACGACGCCGCCGGGCAGACGAGCGATCTCGCGCCCGGCGAACGAGATGCCGTTCCAGGCCCCGTCCCAGATCGGATAGATGATGCGCTCGTACATGAAGCTGAAAAGCGCTGAGAGCCCGGCCCGAATGGCGGCCGCGATGCGTGCGAATAGTCTCATTCGACGTCTCCTCGGGAGCAGAAAACGACGCCTCGCGGCTTCCCACAACACCTCGGCATTAGAAACCTCTGCGTTTTCTGATATCAAGCATCAATGCGGGCAGTAGAAAGTATAGCGTCATATAAACTTTACAATTGAGCGTATTCATCAAGAGAAAATCACGCATACAGCATTAATCATCATTTATCTCTGTTCTTGCATTCTACTGAATACAATGTTATTGTTGATTTGTTCATTTCTGAACACAGGGGAGTTACACGATGACTTCATGCTCAAGCGGTCCGCAGAAACTCGACGCTGGCTTAGCTGCCGATCAAATGCGGCTGAAACGCAAACACCGCTTGCCGGAAAAGGCGGTGGTGTCGGTTGAGACAAGTGTCTGCGACGATTACCTCGTCTGCTTGGCCGATGGAGTACGGCGAAAAATGCTCACCCGACACCTCCGCGCAAAATACGAAGCGACTCCGGACGAGTATCGTGAGCATTTCGGACTGCCGCGCGACTATCCGATGGTGGCACCGGGGTACGTGGCAGAGAGGAAGCTTTTTTCCCTAAGCTAACGGCCTTTCTTCCGGGAAGTCGCCTCGCACGGCGCGACTTCCCGGACGCGCTCCTACTCTCGTACGCGCCAGGACCTCTTTGACCGCGGGACGGGCGGCGGCGGCTTCGAAGGATTCCGCGCACTGGTCCAGCGCCTTAAGTCGTCCCCCCTAGTGACCGCATTCGACAACGCGACCGAGGGTCGGCTCCGCCAGTTGCTCGATGCCACGCCGGAGATGATTGCCAGTGACAGCGATCGTGATCGTATCCTCGCTGGGTGGGCGTGGGTGAAATGCAGCTTGGTGTCGTGTGATGTCGTCGCATTCGAAGAGAACGCGCGGCGCCTCGAAGAGCGGCTCGCTCGGTACCGTGACAAGGCCAGCGCCGCAAAAAGGGAGAAGGCCGACGAAGAAGCGAAGGCGCTGATCGAGATTCCGTTCTTCGACTGATGCAACAGAACGCGCACTTTTTGCCCACAAGTGCGCGTTTCGTTTCAAAACCCTTCGCTCGATCGTCGTCCGTTAACCCCGGCGCCGGATGCACGTTTGACGTCCATATTGAGGGCGGGTACAACCATCGCACCTGAGGAGCAAACACGGTGACGAAGTCTCTCTGCATACGCCGCTGACCTGCCGACCGCATTCCGCGGGACGGCTTGTTGGCACGCATGCAAACGAGGCTTCTCATGACCACCGACGACAACGCTCCGCTTCCGCACATCATCGCGTCTGCCCCGCTGCTCGATCAGTGGTGGGTTGACGACGACGGCCGTATTCTGGGCCGCGCGCTCGGCGCGGTCGCGCAACTCCCCCTGACGAACATCGACGTCCACGCGAGCTGGGCGAACACCACGGTCTGCATCTTCCGCCTGGGCGTCTGCGCCGAGGATGTGACGCACAGCCTGCGCCGGGCCGCGCGCGCACTGGCAGGTGCGTCGTGATCCGCATCGACAGCACCGATCCCGCCGCACTTGAAGGTCTGCCGGCGGGCTGGGTCCCGACGCCTGAGCAGCTGCTGGCCGCCCCACTTCTCGAGGGGTGGTTTCTCGCCGCGCCGTATCTCGTCGGTGTCGCGTACGGACATCCCTTGCTGCCGACACATCCTGACGGTCAGGGACGGTTGGTCCGTACGTCGTCGCTGCTCGTCTTCGCTCCGGGACTGGGCTGGGCGAGGACGGAGAACAGGTTCTACCGCCTCGGCGACTCATGGAGCCTGGACGGCATTCGGCTTTTCGGCGGTCCGATCGGGCCGAGGCTGCACTGATGCGCGCCCTCATACGAATACCCACCACCTGACGCCGGGGACCCCTCTCCGGCGAACGACCCTTCGCACCGGAGAGACGAGAATGCCCCCAGACGATCACCACCAAGAGCGCCTGCGCCGCGTCCTCGAAGACCGAGCGGAGATCCCCACCGAGGAGGAGTGGCGAGCGAGCATCCGCCGCCGCGCGGCCGAGCACGGTCTCGATCTCCCCGGGCTTTCCGTCGGCCGGGGCTGGGAAGGCATCCTGCGCGGTCTAATCGACACCATCATCGAGATCGCTGGGAACCAGGCCTCGCGGGTGAAGGTGGTCCAGGTGAAGGAGAAGCTCGGCGGGTTGCGCTTCTATGTCTTCACTGACCTGGCCGAGGACGTGAATGACCGAGTTCACCGTGCGATTTGGGCCGCGTGCGACGCGTCGCTGACCGTCTGCGAGGTCTGCGGCGGCCCCGGCGTCCTCGAGCAGCGGCCGAGCGGCTGGCTCGCGACCCGGTGCAATGAGCACTTCGATACCTACGCCGACGGCACCCCGGCAGAGGGCGGGCTGCTCCCCGGCCCCGGGCCCGACCCGCATCCGAGTCCTTACTCATCCGAACCTACGGAGAACGACTCATGACCACTTACTTCACCGCGGACACTCACTTCGGTCACCGCTCCATCATCACCGCCTGCGGACGCCCGTGGACGTCCATCGACGCGATGGACGAGGCGCTGATCCAGCGCTGGAACGAGACCGTCCGGAAGACTGACGAGGTCTGGCACCTCGGCGACTTCGCGTACCGTGCCGGCGCCGAGCGAATCCGGGAAATCTTCTCCCGGCTCAACGGCCGCAAGCACCTCGTCATCGGCAACCACGATCACGACAACCGGACCCTCGGCCTGCCGTGGGCGTCGCCACCACAAGACCGCGTTGTTCTCACCGTCGACGGCTGCCGAGTGATCCTTGACCACTATGCGATGAGGTCTTGGCCGTCGTCGCATCACGGCACGATCCATCTTTACGGACACTCGCATGGCGCGCTGCCGCCGATGGGCAACTCGCTCGACGTCGGAGTCGACGCCGACTGGGACTATCGCCCTGTGACGCTGGCACAGATCAAAGCGCGGCTCATGCAATGGCAGCAGGAGCACGCGGCATGAAGATTTGGGCTTTCTCGGATCTCCATCTCCGCGACGTCCGCGAATGGAAATTCGCGCCTCCGCCCCCGCTGCATCCTCCGGCGGATGCCGACGTCTGCGTCGTCGCCGGCGATGTCAGTGACGATGTTGGCTTATCGGTCGGATGGCTGGAGCACATCGCCGCGAAGATGCCCGTCGTCTTCGTACTCGGGAATCATGAGTTCTGGAGTGCGGACTACCTCGAAGTTCGCAACCGCGCTCGGCGGTTGTCGGAGGGGCATCCAAACTTTCACGTTCTGATGAACGACATGGTGGTCATCGACGGCGTTCGATTCCTCGGCGACACACTCTGGACCGACTTTTGGCTCGGCGCAGCGACGACCAAAGATTGGGACAGCAACAAAAACATTTGCGGGTTCATGCTCGACTTCGCGGTGATTGAGTACGGAGACGATAGATGGACGCCGGACGCGGCATATCGAGCGCATCGCCAGACCAAGACGTTCATCGACTTCGAGCTTGAAGAGCCGCACGACGGCCCGACCGTGGTCGTCACTCATCACGCGCCGCACCCGCGATCGATCGCGGCGCAATGGAAAGGCAGCGAGCACAACCCGGCTTTCGTCTCGGACATGACGAAGGACATCCTGCAATGGCGACCGGACGTCTGGATCCACGGTCACGTGCATTCCTCGTTCGACTATCGGGTCGGCAGCACACGTGTGATCTGCAACCCCCTCGGGTTCGTCGACGAGAACCCGGATTTCGATCCGGCGCTCATCGTCGAGGTCCCGACATGAAGATCTGGCACTTCTCCGACATGCACCTTGAGTACAAGGATTGGAGCGCTCCGCTTCCGATCCCCGTCGCGGACGTGTGCGTGGTCGCGGGCGACCTGACCCGTGGGCTCGCCAAAGGCGTCTGCTGGCTCGGCGAGCGGATCGCTCCATGGATTCCGACGATCTACGTCCCCGGCAATCACGAATTCTACAATTCCTCGGTCAAGGAAGGACTTCGCGGAAGGCCGCGAGGCCGCCCGTGCCTATCCCGGCCTGCATCTCCTGTCCGACGACACCTGCGTGATCGACGGGACGCGGTTCATCGGCTCGACGCTCTGGACCGACTACCGGATTCTCGGGCACCGCGACCTTGCCATGGGGCGATGCCGGGAAGTCATGAACGACCACAAGAAGATTTCCTTGCAGAAGCAGCCTGTCTGGCAGCGCTTCACTCCTCAG
Source organism: uncultured Alphaproteobacteria bacterium (assembly GCA_963778835.1). GTDB lineage: Bacteria > Pseudomonadota > Alphaproteobacteria > Rhizobiales > Methylopilaceae > Flaviflagellibacter. The sequence continues at coordinate 448,649 of CAVZVY010000006.1, read as the reverse complement.
GCCGCCGAGAGGCTGCACCTGCGCTCCCGTGCCTTTATCGAGGCCGAACTCGTGAAGGATTTCGACGGGCCGACCGTGGTCGTCACCCACCACGCGCCGCATCCGTTGTCGATCGTCGAGAAGCACAGGTCTGACCTCGTAACGGCCGCATACGTCTCGGACCTCTCCGAGATCATGGAAGCGGGTAAACCCGATCTCTGGCTGCATGGCCACAACCACGAGACCTTCGACTACGTCGTGGGACCGACCCGCGTCCGGGCAAACCCCCGCGGTTACGATGACGAGAACGCCGCTTTCGAGCCCAGCAAGGTCATCGAGGTATGACCAGCAGCGAGGAGAGAAAGGGACGCAAGCGACGCATGCGCGAGGCCGCTGACGCGGCGCGCGATGCCCGGAACGAAGCCCTCGGCGGCGATCTCGCCGATCACATCCAAGACCTTCGGCTCCTGATCCGCTGGTCGTCGTCCGTGATTTTCGGCGCGCTCCCGGAGGGCGAGGCCGCAAAGATGCTGATGGAGATCGACTGGAAGCAACCCACGGCTTTCCGCGAGACGGCGGCGTTCATGCTCAAGCACGGCCGCGAGGATCTCGCCGACGAGTGGAACCGCATTGCCGACGCGCTGCTCAGCGAGCCGCCGCCGGCGATGCCGGACGACGACGATCTTCTCCGGCGGTACCGAGATGGCGATCTCGGCCAGCGCACCGTGCTCTGGCTTAAGGGATGGACGTTCTACGACCTTCTCGCGGCATGCCAGGCCCGAGGCGCCCACCCCTGGCAATGGACGAAGGACGAGCAAGACGAGATCGCTGACGTCCCGGACGCTGTGCAATCGGCCGCCGGCAGGCTTCTCGATCAGACCGGGGGACATGTGGTCGTCCTATACGGAAGCCGCGCGCTGGGTGACGCTACGGACGACAGCGACTGGAATCTTTGCGTGCTTCTGAGCGACGACGTCCAGCCGGGTCAGTTCACCCCGATGACGCTCTACCTGCTCATCGCTGACTTCCAGATGCCGTTCCGCATCGAGGCCATGAGACGGTCTGTCTTCGAAGAGAAGAAGGCGATCCCGGGCACGCTGGCGTACGAGCTCTACCGCGACGGCATCATCATCGCGGGGCAGTACCCGTGAGCCATTCCCTCGACCTCGCAGACATCGTCCAGCATCTGCGGGAGATGCTTTGGCGATCTTCGCGGACGATCTTCTCGGCGATGCCAAAGCGGGATGCCGCGATCCTACTCTCGGACATCGACTGGACGGAGCCTAAGGGTCTCGCCTCGATGTCGGGGAGACTGCGCGAACTGGGCCGCGATGACCTGGCACAAGAGTGGGCTTTCCTCGCCGCATCTCTGTCTTCCGATCCTCCGCCGAGGATGCCCAGCGACGACGAACTGATCCAGCGATTCAGGCGAGGACATATTGGCGAGCGTACCGTCCGATGGCTGAAGGACTGGGACCCATGGGATTTCCGAGATGCCTGCGCCGCGCGTGGAGAACCTCCATGGCAAGAAGCAACGCAGGAAGAGATCGATCGAGCGGCCGCGATCGTCCGGGGGCTGGTCAGCAAAGCACCGGATGAGTTGGATCAGTGAAGGCGATTCGAGGGTGATTCCGAAGCATCGCAGGTAGTCCCGCGGAGTGCTCACTCAGTGCAGGCTCAGTGCAAATGCAAAGCGGGAGCCGAAGCTCCCGCAAGCAAGTGACACTAAGTACTTGAATTTGTTGGTAGCGAGGGGCGGACTCGAACCGCCGACCTCCGGATTATGATTCCGCTGCTCTAACCAGCTGAGCTACCCCGCCACGTCCGCGCGATATAGGCGCGCCACCGAGCGCACGTCAAGCACGACCCGCCCAATCACCTGTTCCCCTTGGAAAGCAAGCGAAACGGCGCATCCGCTTCCGGCTCCGTCAACCTTTCTCAACGGTTTCGGGTGGCGCTGAGCGAATCTGCTGAGGTGCTCGGTGCCGTCCAGTTCGCGATGGCAGCTCGGCCGATCCACTGGCACCGACCGACGTCAGGTCAGCGTGAACCGATGTCGACGGCGCTGACCTGAACGGTTCGACGACCGCCCGGCGCCTCTATGGTCAGCGACAGCTTTCCCCCGACGCCGATCTCCTCCAGTCGATCTGTGAGATCGGTGAGCTGGTGGACCGGCTTGCCATCCGCGGCGACTATGATATCGCCGATATTGCCGCGCCGCTCATTGATGCCCACGATACCGGCCTGTGCCGCAGGTGATCCAGGCACGACTTCCGCAATCACGAGTCCCGAGATTCCGAGCCGCGCTGCGATGGCGTCATCGGCAGCAACGATTCCAATTCCCGGAGTGGGAACCCGACCATCCCTGATGAGGGACGGAACCACCCTGTTGACCACGTCGACCGGGATCGCAAAGCCGATGCCGGCATTGGTGCCGGACGGAGAGAATATCGCGGTGTTGACCCCGATCAGACGACCCGCGGAGTCCAGGAGTGGACCTCCGGAATTGCCGGGATTGATCGCCGCATCGGTCTGAATGACGTTCGCGACCTCTCTGCCGCCGCTCGTGGGGAGGCGGCGTTTCAAGGCACTGATGATGCCCATCGTCAGGGACTGATCGAGACCGAACGGATTGCCGATCGCATAGGCAACCTGGCCCACCTTCAGCCCTTCGAGCGTCCCGATTGGCACAGGTTTTGGCAGTTGCTCATTTGTTGAGAGGCGCAGGACGGCGAGGTCATAATTCGGCGCCGTGCCCACTGTTCGTGCGGGGACTACGTCGGCATTGGCGAGTCGTACGACTACCGAGCCGGCATTCTCCACGACGTGATTGTTCGTAACGATGTGGCCGGCCGGATCCCAGACGAAGCCTGTCCCGGATCCCACTCCTTGATCCTCACCGGCGTCACTCAGGGATGCACCGCGGGGAAGGGCGACGACCTGAACGACCGACGGCGCAACAGCGTCGAATACCTCCGTGCTCGAGCGCTCGAAGGCACTCAGATCCCCTCGCGCTTCCACCGATCTTGGCGATCTGTCGCTGAACAGAAGCGTCGTGACGACCGGTTGCAGCGCAAGGCCGACGACCAGCGCTCCGGCCAGCAACAAAACGGAGGTCAGACCTTTCAGCATGGAAGGCTCGATCAATATACTTCGTTCAACGAGCCTTTCAGGATCAGCGTTCCCAAATTCGCGAGTCGAAAAGGCTGTCGGATAGCCCCTCCCGTGGGAGGGGCCTCTTCTTGCGCAAACGGCGCACGATCGGGCGGACTGCTAGGCCGCCTTCTGGCGGTTCATCGCCAGACGGTCGTCGACGAGGGCGACGGTCTGGTCGATCGAGGGATGGCGCATGCCAAGGCGGTCGCCCGCTGCCTGGACCAGGCGGTCGACGCGTTCGATGTTGAGGGCGCCTGCGAACAATGCGCGCGCCGCCGATGACGGCTTCAGCAGGCCAAGGGCCGCATTCGCATATTTTTCGAACGGCACCATATCGTCCGGCGAGGCGCCGAGGCCGATACAGACCTTCTGGACCCACTCATAGACCTCGCGTGATTCCCCGATGTCCGAATGGACCGCGTCGCGGATCGAACGGGCCTCGTGGGGCTGGACGCAGCGGTAATTGCCGGTCAGCAACATCGCCCACTTCGCCAGCGGCACGAAGACGGAATCGTGCAGCTTCAGCTTCACCGGCAGTTCGATGGGGCCGTCCTCGGTCTCGTAGCGGACGGTCTCGATGTCGTCCTGCATCCGCTTCAGCATCGCGGTGTGTTCGTCGGACTCGAAGCGCGCAACCTTGAAATTGGTCGGCAGGGTGACCTGCAGCACGTTCGGCTTTTCCTCGGGCGGCCGGAAGCCCTGCGGGTCGGGGCTGCAGAGGGTGACGAGCGCGGGGTCGAAATGCTCCCACACGGTCGGGTCGGTGAAGCAGTGCATCAGCTTGTGATGGTCGAGGCTCTTGATGCGCTTGAGATAGGGCAGGGGCGGCATGTTCATGATCGACATGCACGGCACCTTGGCGCGCGCTGTCGCGTCGAGAAGTTCGCGGACGCCGGGCGCGCGGTATTGCGGTTCCTGCATCGCGAGGCCGACGAGATCGAAGTCGGCGGGATTCACGTCCGAGGTCGTGGCGGCGGAGATGCGGCCCGGCAGGCCGATCGAGGAAATCTCGACCTGTTTCGCGGAGCCGCGAACCGGCAGGCGGACTTTGGTACCCTCGGCATTAATGATCTCGGCCTCGCTCGGGAGGCAGACGAGGGTCACGTTGTGACCCGCCATCGCCAGCTTCGTCGCGAGAAGCGACCCGTAGGACGCCCCGAAAATCATCGTGTCGTATCCGGCCATTCGTTTCCTCCGCTAAGTGAATTATGAATTTTGCATTCAATTTAGTACGGAGGAATGGGACCTGCAATCGTTGTCCGAGCGGTTCCACCGTTACGGGGACGTGCGGTTCCGGAAGAGCGGAGGACTAAGCTGCCGGTGTCCGCTTAAGTAGTCGATTGCGGCATCCGAGATCATTCGGTTAACAGGAGCTAAAAACAGTTACAGTTATTTTCAGTAATAACCTTCTTCTGTGAAGTTTATCGCGTATTTTAGTATTTTATGATTTCAGTTTGCTGCGCCCGCATGGTTTGCGAGCGGCGAGGGAACTGAAATCATGGGTGCTTTGCCGCGTGTCCGGATCGAAGACCGTTCGCAGATCTCTGGATCCAATGCGGCCGTCCCGCTTGTGCTCGATGTCGACGACGCGCTTCTGCGCACCGACATGCTGCATGAGACGGCGACCGCCTATCTGAAGGCCAACCCGCTTCGCATCTTCAATCTCGTCGGATGGCTGTTTCAGGGGAAGGCCGTCCTCAAGCGCAAGCTCAGCGAGAGTGTGCCGCTCGACGTCGAGAACCTGCCGGTCAACGAGGATCTGGTTGCCTATGCGCGCGACGCCCATACGAACGGCCGCAAGGTCGGCCTCGCCACCGCAGCCGACGACCTTCTGGCCAAGCGGCTGGGTCGCCGGTTCGATTTCGTCGATTTCGTCATCGCCAGCGATGGCATCAACAATCTGAAGGGCGTGAACAAGGCCGCGGTGCTCGTCGAGCGCTTCCCGGACGGCTTCGCCTACGCCGGTGATAGCCGGTCCGACCTCGACGTCTGGGCGGTGTCGCAATCCATCGTCTTGGCCGGGGCCTCGTCCGATACGGCACGCAAGGCGCGCGCGCTGGGCAAGCCGATCGAGGCTGAATTCATTCGTCCCCGTCTCGGCGTACGCGGATGGCTGAAGGCTTTCCGCGCCCATCAATGGGCGAAGAACGCATTGGTTTTCGTACCGCTGGTCCTGTCCGGCCTCGCGACCGATCCGCTGGCCCTCGCGCAGGCTCTGGTCGCTTTCGCCGGGATCTCGATGATGGCGTCCGGCACCTATCTGCTGAACGATCTGTTCGATCTCCGCGACGACCGGATCCACTGGACCAAGCGCAACCGGCCGCTAGCCTCGGGCGCGCTCAGGATCAAGCACGGCGTTCCCGCCGCGGCGGTGCTGATCGGCGGGGGACTTGCCACGGCGGCCTCGCTGGGCCTGGCTACGTTCGGTCTCGTCGTGGCGTATATGGTCACCACGCTTGCTTATTCGTTCTACTTGAAGCGGCAGCCGATCGTCGACGCCTTCACCCTGGCGGCACTGTTCACGATGCGTCTCGGCATCGGCATCGCGGCCGTTTCCGCCGTGCCGTCGCCCTGGCTGCTCGTCTTCTCGATGTTCCTGTTCACGTCGCTGTCCTTCGCCAAGCGCCAGACCGAAATCCAGAAGAGCGTCGCCAACGGCCGCTCCTCGGTCAGCGGACGCGGCTATCTCGGGTCGGACGCGGGAATGGTGGTGGCGATGGGCGTGTCGACCGCAATGGCGGCGATCACGATCATGGTCCTCTACATCATGAACGACGTCTATAACGCCGAGTTCTATCGCCAGCCGCTGTTCCTCTGGGTGTTCCCGGCCGCGCTGTTCATGTGGGTGTCCCGCATCTGGCTGCTGTGCCATCGCGAGCAACTGAACGACGATCCGGTGGCATTCGCGATCCGCGATCCGATCAGTCTCGGCCTCGGCGGCCTGATGGCGGGAGCGTTTATGCTGGGCTGGACGCTGTGATGAAAGACCGGATCGCCGCGCTCATGGCGAACCAGGTGTTCCGCTTCCTGCTGCTCGGCGGGTTCGCGGCCGCGGTCAACTGGATCGTCCGCTTCCCGCTGTCGCTGGTCATGCCGTTCCCGGCGGCCGTGCTCGTCGCCTACATGATCGGCATGGGCGTCGGCTTCACGCTTTACCGTACTTACGTCTTTCCGGGATCGTCGCGAACGCTGCTCGAACAGAGTCTGACTTTTCTCGGCGTCAACCTGGTCGGCGCGGTGGTCGTCCTCGTCCTGACCAACCTTTTCCTCAGTCTGCAGTCCGGCGGTGGCTGGTCAAATGTCGTGCGCGAGGGGTTGGCACATGGCTTTGCCATCGGCGTCGGGGCGGTGGTCAATTTCTTCGGCCACAAGCTCCTGACCTTCCGTGGAGCGCGCAGCGCACCCGCCGTTTAGGCGTCCTTCACCCGCCTCGGCTAATTCGACGCTTTCGGCGCTCAATGGAGACTTCAGTGACGGCTCGTCGGGTGGTGATCTCAGGGGCGCTGGCCGGTCTCGTTCTGGCGTTTCTCGCCGTTTTTGCCCTGGCGGTGCTGCGCGAGGCGCCGCAGAGCAATTCCTATGCGCTGCTTGCCGAGGGTTGGCTGAACGGCCGCTTCGACACCGATCATTGCTTCGACGCCGATTGCGCGAACGTCGAAGGCCGTACCTACATCATCTTTCCGCCGCTGCCGGGCGTGATCGCGCTGCCATTCGTCGCCCTGTTCGGCGTGGGCTTCCACTTCTTCCTGCCGCTGGTGCTGGCGGCCTTCGCCGCGACAGGGTGGATGTGGTGGCGGATCGCCGCGCGCGAGACCGGTTCGCGCGATCTCTCGATCCTGACGGTGCTGGCGATCCTGTTTGCGACGCCGCTGGCCTTCGTCGCGCTGCGAGGCGACCATGTCTGGTTCTTCGCGCAGGTCTGGGGTTTCCTGTTCGCGACCGCCGCGATCTACAGCGCGCTGTTTCGGCGGAGCGCTCTTCTGGTCGGCCTTTTCATCGGGCTGGCATTCCTCTGCCGCCAGATGACGATCCTCTACCTTCCGTTCCTTTACGTGCTGCTGCTCGATGAGAAGACGCCGTTGTTCAGGATCGACTGGGCGGCGATCAAGCGGGCTTTCGCGCTGGCCGCCGCACCTGTTTTGGCGCTCTGCGTCTACTTCGCCTACAACTATGCCCGCTTCGGCTCGCCGCTCGAGACCGGCTATTCGTACATCTTCCCCGCCGCGCTGAACGAGGCAGGCGACGCCGCCTTGTTCCTGCGGCTGCGCGTGCAGGAACTCGGCATCTTCTCGAGCCAGTACCTGCTGTTCAACGTCATCTACATGTTCATCGCCGGCCCGCACGTGGAATTCGCCGGGCGATACATGACGGAGCTGTCCCGCTTCGACGTCAACGGCGCTTCGCTCTTTCTTGTGACGCCGGTGCTGCTGCTGGCATTCCTTGCGCGCTGGAACCGGGCGTTCGTGTTCGGGCTCGCGACCGTCGGCGTGATTCTTGGGCTCACCCTGTTCTACCACTCCAACGGCTTCTCCCAGTACAGTGCGCAGCGCTATGCGCTGGACTGGCTGCCGGTCCTGCTCGTCTTCCTGGTGCGCGGCGTCAAAGCCGATTACGCGGCGCCGCTGTCGATCCTGATCGCCTATTCGATGGGCGTCACCTTGAGCATGATCGCGCTCGGCGGCGTCCTCGCAAACTGAAAAACCCCGTCCGAGGCATTACCGCTGGCGACCGGAGCAAATCGATTCAAACGGCACCCGACCAATGAGGTAGTCGCGAACGTCACCTCAATCGCCTAGGCTGGATCGATGCTAGCCGAACCACCCATCCGCCTTCTGATTTCCGACGTCGACGGCACGCTCGTCCATCACGACAAGAGCCTGTCCGAGGCAAACATCGCCGGCTTTCGCCGGCTGCGCGATGCGGGCGTACACGCGACCTTGATCAGCGCCAGGCCGCCGAGCGGCATCCAGTGGATCGCCGACAAGCTCGAGATCGACCGTCCGCTCGGGGCATTCAACGGCGGGACGATCTTCTCCAGGGACGGGGCGGTTCAGTTCGCGGCGAGACTCGAGCCGGAGGTGGTTTCGACGGTGGTGACCGCGCTGGATGAAGCGGGCGTCGAGCCGTGGCTGTTCGCCCATGGGCTCTGGTACGCGCGCTCCACCCAGAACCCCCATGTGCCGCGCGAGATACTGTCGGCCAGCGTGCAACCTACGCTGGGATTCGATCTCGCGACTTTGACCAAGGATGTCGACAAGATCGTCGGAGTCAGCGACGACCACGATCTGCTGAAGGCGGTCGAGGAAAAGGTGAAGGCACTGGTCGGCGCGGGCGCCACGGCAGCCCGGTCACAGGCCTATTTCCTCGATGTCACGGCAGTTCCGGCCAACAAGGGCGACGGGGTCATCGCGCTGGCCAAAGCGGCTGGAGTCCCGCTTTTGGAAGTGGCGGTGATCGGCGACATGGCAAACGACCTGCCAATGTTCGCGAGGGCAGGGCTGTCGATCGCGATGGGGCAGGCACCCGAAGCCGTCAAGCAGGCGGCCACCTACGTCACCGCCTCGAACGACGAAGACGGCGTAGCGGCAGCCATCGACCGCTTCATCCTCAAGAGGTCGCCTGCGCGCTAGAGCGAGCGCGGGACCGCGATGATCAGAGTGTGCTCAATGCCGTCCCGACGGCGGACATGCATCTCCATCCTTGGTGCAACGAGTTGCCATCCCGGATCGGGCTGGCTCAGCACCATGTCGAGCGCCTCCCCATGGGCGACGAACCCGGTGTCATTGGCCGGTTCGAGTGCCGGCGGCTTGTCCATGAAAAGCGTAAGCTGCGTCTGAGCGTGATCCATAGGCACACCGTTGCGAGCTGAGCTCGGACGGATTTTTGGATCATAGGCCGGGGGCGCGCAAGCCCCCAGCCTTATAATTAGTGCGATCAGACTTCCTGGATCGCCGACAATTTCCAGTCGGAATTGCGCGAGCGCACGAAAGTCCAAAGCTCGGTCGCTTCGGTCAGATCCTTGTCACCCGAAACGACCTCATTGGTCTTTCGGTCACGCATGACATCTCGGCTCTCGTAGCGCAGGGCGACGGTGGCGAATTGCTCGTCGCCTTCGCGCCATGTCTCCGAGACGTCGCCCTGCAGGAGCTTCACATCCGAGACCTCGTTGCGAACCCCGGACGTCGCGTTCTGGCCGAGTTCCTCGGCGAGATAGGACATGACTTCCGGTGTGGTACGGCTGCGCAGAGCCGCATAGTCCTCGCGGCTATATGCCGACTGCACTTCGTTCAGCATCTGCTCGAAGCGGTCGAGATCGGTCTGTTCGACGCTGGCCTCGGACGCGAAACCGGACCCCATCGGAGCCGACGAGCCCGTACCGTTATATTCGTAGGCGGCTTGCTGCGGTCCCATCGCCGTTGCCGGCTGAGGCGAGCGCGCGGAGGCTTCGGCCGGGCGCGACTGGCGATTGGCCAGCCAGCGCATGATGAAGGTAGCGACGATCATCGCGAGACCGATCTGCAAGATCAGACCGAGCATGCCAGCAAGGCCGCCGAAGCCGTGGCCGAGCAGAAGGCCGATCACACCGCCGATCAGGAGGCCGCGCATCATCGATCCGGCAAAGCCGCCGCCGAACATGCCGCCGGGGCGCTGGGCGTTGGCGGCCGCTGGCTGGTTCATCGCGGCCGGGTTATTCGTCTGCGTGCGCGGCGACATCGAACGCTCGATCGGCGCCGTCGTGGGAGCCGTCTGCGTCGGCGCCGGCGCCTGGAAGGTCCGCGTGCCGCGGCTGCCGAAGCTGCCACTCCTGCGGGCGTCGGCATGGTCCATGGCAATCAGGCTCATGCTCGCCGCCAAAATAAGGGCACTCACAATACCAGAAACGCGTTTCATGTTTCCTCGCAACGCCCAAAGCCGGGCGAAGCAACATATAGGTAGCTTTGTGTTCGCGGGCGAGCGCGTTCCTCCGAACCTTTCCAAAATTTCATCTGTTTTCGAACGGCTTACCGTAGTTTTACTGATTGTCTGGCGGTCAAAACTCTCCACGTTCCGCGCCTAGTTTTGCGTTCCATGAAGGAGAAAAGCCGATGAAATGTCCGATCGACGGTGCGGAACTCGTGATGGCCGACCGCCAGGGCATCGAGATCGACTATTGCCCGCAATGCCGCGGTGTCTGGCTCGACCGTGGCGAGCTCGACAAGATCATCGAGCGTGCGGCAGGCGGGCAGGCGGCTCCGGCGCCGCAGCAGGCGACCTTCACGCCGCCGCCGCCTCCGCCACCGCAGCAGCGGCACTACGACGATGACCGCGACTACGATCGTCGTCACCAGCAGCAGCATGACCCGCGCTATGGACACCGCAAGAAAAAGTCGTTTCTTGGCGATCTGTTCGATTTCGACTGAAAACGAACAAAGCTTCCCGCGCGCTGTAACTCACGGATGCAACTCCGCTATTCCGTTTGGCCAGGTTGAGCGATTCAAGGCACGTCCGTAGATTTGGACTGCACCGTTTTGAACGGTGGGGCGCCTTGCCCGCACTCCAAGGACGTCAGCGACGAACCGGAGGCCTGATGCTCGACATCCGACTAGCCGTTTGCACCGCCGTCGCGCTCGCGTCGGCGGTGCCCTCGCATGCGCAGGATGTCCCGGATCTCTCCGAGCCGCCCGCGATGAGTTGCGACGACAAGAAGATCACGCCCGAACTGAAGCAGCTCTGCAACGGGATCGAGCAGAGTTATCGCGATGCGATGTCAGCACCTCCCGAAGTGACGGGCACGATCCGATCCGCGCCGCTACCCTCGCTGGCGCGGCGGCCGATCAATTCCGAACTGATCGGCGGCGGCTTCGACTACCATCCGGACCGCACCAATCCTTTCGCTCTCGCGCCCGACCGGAGTGTCGGCGTCAGGGTGAAGGGAGCCGACAACCCGGTCCAGCTTTCGACGGAGATGGTCCAGCCCGGCGATCCGGCTGCCGAGTCCCGGCTGAACTGGGAGCTCAAGGCGGAAAGGGGCGCCAGCGCCGTCCAGTCGGGAATGTTCGTAGGAGGTGCCGCCGCCGGGACCTACGAGCGCAGCGGAAGCGGCGAGAATGTCAGCGCCTTCGCGGGCGTTCGCAGGGTCACGCAGCCCTATGACGGCGTCCGTTTCGGATCGGAGATCGCTCCGCGTGTCAGCGTAACAGACGATGCGGCAACCTCGATGAGCTTCGAGCCGAAGGTCAGCACCTCGGCCGAGTTCGGCCAAATCGGGACCAGCGATTTCAGGGGCAGCCTCAACGCCGATGTCGGCTATCAGCTGCCGGTCGGAGGCGATCCGTCGCTCTACAGCGGCTTTCGCCTGTCGATCACGCCGCGCTGACGGTCAGCGATATTCGATCAGCGCCTTCTGGCGAAGCTCGGCCATCATCTTGTCGGTCTCACCCTTGCTAGCCTCGCCCGCGAGCTCGTTGGTGATCTCCTGGCGCAGCGCGGTGTCGTCCTGGACGCTCTGCTTGCTGCAGATCATCACGATCTCGACGCCGACGCTGCTGAGGTCTGGAGGGGTGGCTTGACCGATCTTCAACGCCTGAACCTTCTGGCGGAACGCGTCGCTCATCTGGCTTGACTGGCGCGTGATCTTCTCTTTGACCGCGACGTCGCGAAGGCTCTTGGCGAATTCTGCACCCTGATCGCAGCTCTGAATCCGCGTGCGGAGCGTCTCGGCTTCCTTCTTGCGCTGGGCCACCACGGCGGGCGGCGGATTGGCCGGCGTTACGAAAAGGATTTGCTGGAGCGTGTAGACATCGTTCGCAGCATCGCCCTTCTGCTTCCGCTCGGTGATCTGGGCGGCGATGTCCTTCTCGGCGACGCCGGAGCTCGCGCGAATCCGGAAGTTGACCAACCGGCGCTGTATCAGCTGCGCGCGGATGTTTTCCTTGAAGGTGCGGGCGCTGGTTCCCGCCTGGGCGAGACCCTGACCCAATTGATCGGGCGTCATCTTGTTACCGGCAGCCAGACCGTTGAAGCGCTGGTCGACGTCGCTGTCCGACACGGTAACGGTGCGGCGCTTGGCTTCCTGCTGGACGAGCGTCTGGTCGACAAGCACGGCGAGCGCGTCCTTGTCGGTCATTTGCTTTTTCTGCGTCAGGCGGACAAAAGCCTTCTGCTCGGCCACGGCCGTCGAAGTGATCGGCGTGCCGTTGACGATCGCAACGATCCGGGTCTGGGCCGAAGCTGGAGCCTGCCAGATAAAGAGCGCGGCGAGGACGATCGCGGCGGCGGCCAGCGAACGCATCTTGAAGAAAATCGGAACGCGCATGAATGCTTTCTCTCGGGTTGCGGCAAGCGGCGCACGAACGAGATGCAACATCCTCTTCATTTTGGCAATTCCGCGACGCTGCCGCGGCGGGCGCATCATTCGCTGCGATAGACCTGGTGACAACCGCCGCATTGCGGCTGGACGGCGGCAAATGCCGTCTTGAAACCCGCTTCTCCCTTGGCGGTGGCCGTGGCGGCGGCCTCGGCATCCGCGGCCAGCTTCTTCACGCGTGCGTCGAAGTCGGCCTTCTGGGTCCAGATTTCCGGCTTGGCATTCTTGTCGCCCTCCTTCGTGCTGTCGGGGAACAGAGTTGCGAAGGTCTTTGCGTTGGCCGAGATCGTATGGAACGCCTCGGTCGCCTTGGTGGCGTCGAACGCATCCTGACCACGGTTCATCCGGTTGATCGTGCCGAAAGCGCGTCCGACGTTCTTCATGGTCGGCTCCCGCGCGGAGATGGGATCCTGGGCGAGAACCGCGCCTGCGGACAAAGCGAGAGCGGAAAACGCGGCCACGGCAAGCATACAACGCATCGGAAAAACCCCGTTAGGAACGATGCGGCGCAGCCTATGCTGGAATTGTTCGAGAACGAAGACGGCGCTCTGACCTTCCTGCTCACGATATGGTCAGGCGGGCTCGTTCTTTCGTATGATTACTGGAAGCGGACGGCCACTCCGATGCCCAAAGAGCGCGGCAGGCCTTCGGGGATCGGAGGGATTCCGGCGCCCGCCACCGCCTGTCTCGCGGCGTTATCGAGCGCCGGATGGCCAGAAGAGCCCGAGATCCTGAGGCCCGTGACTGCGCCTGACGCGGTAATGGTAAAGGACAGGTTGACAGTGCCTCTGGGACTTCCCGCAGGGCTTCGCTTGTTACGTTCGATCGCTGCCCGAACTCTTCCGGTATAGCGTGCGATCTCGGTCGGGCTCGCGCTCGCGCCGCTGCCCGCGATATCGCTCCGCTGTGTGCTCGTGGCGCCGGCCTGCGTCGCCGCCTGCGGAGGCGGTGTCTTCTTCTTGGGCTTCTGGACGACCTTTTTCGGCGGCGCAGCCTTGGGCGGTGCGACCACGACCGGTGCGTTCTCTGCTTTCGGCGCCTCGACCGGAGGCGTTTCCGCCGTTGCCGGATTCGGAATGGGCTCTGGTGGGAGCGGCTCCGGAGGCGTCGGCTCCGGAGGGGTGGGCTCGGGCGGCGGCGGCTCCTCGATCTTCTCCGGTTCGGGTGGAGTAGGTTCCGGTGGAGTTTCCTCCGTCGTCTCCTCAACCTTTTCTGGTGGGGCCGCGACCTCGGGAGCGCTTTGCGCGGATTCGCCGGCATTCTGGCTCGCGCTGGCAAGCGCCGCCGGTGACAGGTCGATGGTGATCATCATGTCGCCGGGCGGAGCGACAGCCTCTTCCGGCTCCCAGGTCAGGAAGCCGATACCGAGCGAAGCGTGCAAGGCCAAAGCCGCGACGAGGCCGATGATGGCGACGCGCCGGTCGGCCGCGTCGGCAGCATCCTGGATCGCTTGCAGCGTTGCCGCGCGGATGGGCTGATGATCGAGCGGTTGCACCAAAGCGCTCACGGAGCCGGGCTTGTTGCTCCCGGCGTGGCCGGAGTGGAAGCGGCAGGAGGAGCGGGCGCGGGGCTGGCAGGATCGCCGGCGGGAGCCGCAGCGCCTGGCTCGGGCGGACCGGGCAGGCCCTTCGCGGCCTCGGCAATCAGCGAAACCTTGAGGAAGCCGGCATTCGAGACCTGGCCCATCACCTCCATGATCCGGCCATAGGGGATCGTCCGGTCGCCGCGCACCAGCACGACCGTTCCGTGTCCTCATTGGCGAGAGTGGTCAGTCGCGAGAGCAGCGCTCGTCGTTCGGCGATCTCTTCTTCCCCGAGGAAGACCTTGCCGTCCTTGTCGATCGACAGGACGGTCGGCTTCTTCTCCTCGGCGAGCTTGGCCGCCGCTGTCTTCGGCAAGCTGCACCGGCACGCCGACCGTCATCATCGGTGCCGCGACCATGAAGATGATCAGCAGAACCAGCATGACGTCGACGAGCGGCGTAACGTTGATGTCGGAGACCGGACGGAATTCGCCGTCGTCGGTGTCCCAACCGCTTCCGCCGCCGCAGGGACGCGCCCATTATTCCGCCGCCTCAGCGCGAGCATGGAGATGTCCGGTGTCGCGCGCCAGCCGGTTGCCGAGATCGGCGATCACCGCGCCGGTGCGCTGGCCGAGCCGGGCGAGGTCGGTCGAGAACTTGTTGTAGGCCATGACCGCCGGAATGGCGGCGACGAGGCCGATGGCGGTGGCGAACAGCGCCTCCGCGATGCCCGGCGCGACGACGGCGAGGCTCGTGTCCTGGCTCTGCGCGATCGCCGAGAACGAGTTCATGATGCCCCAGACCGTGCCGAACAGGCCGATGAACGGGGCCGACGAGGCGATGGTGGCGAGGAACGGCAGGCCGCGCTCCATCTGGCGGAGGCGGGCGACCATGGCGCCGCCGCATCGCGCGTTCGATGCGCTCGCGGCGCTCGGCGCGGGTCTCGCTCGTGTCATGGTCGTGCCAGGCGTCGAGGCCGGCGGCGACGACGCTCTGCGGCAAGATCGCCCTTGAACTCGGTGAGGCGCTCGCCGTTGCGATTGGCGCTCTCGAACCGACGGACCTGGCGGCGCACCGCGCCGAGACGGCACGTCTTGTCGATGATCACCGTCCAGCAGCAGATCGAGGCGAGGGCCAAGAGAGCCATGACGCCTTTGACGATGACGTCCGCCTGCAGGAACAGGCTCAGGAACGAAAGATCATGTGCTTCGGTCATCACCGAACCCGTTCATCGGAATAGGAAAAGCGGATATTCGCGCACGCTCTCCGCAACGAGGTGGCTGGAAACCTTTCCATCATCCGCAAACCCAAAGTCAACACTGTATAGTCCGATTGAAATTAGAACAACTACAACAACATGGCAGATGAATTACTTTGAAGGGTGGGCGTCCGCTCAAGCTGAGGCTGATAAACTTCCACTTTAATGTAATGCTTCAGCCTCTCGCCTTTCAAGGAGGCTTTCTCTAGAAGATTCGCCCATGGATTTCAATCAAGGGGCATCCCGCGAGTTCTTCTCGCCCTTCTTCGAGTGTCGCGCGCCGGCTTGCCGATCCTCGTTCTCTTCGCCGGTCTTCTCTGCACCGCTCTGGCGCATGCAGCTCCACGGTCTCGTGCGCGGAGGCCGAGAGGCTGCGATTCGAACCTCGTGGCCGACGAACGGACCGACTCCGATCGCCGACCGCATCGACACCTATGTCGCGGTGCTACGCGGTATGGCCGACTTCTTCGCCGCGTCCGGACGAGGTCACAGAGGAAGAATTCCGCTCCTATTTCGAACGTCTCAGACTGACCGAGCTTTATCCTGGCGTCCAGGGCATCGGCTACCTCGCAGGTGGTGAAGCCTGGCCGAGCGGGAGAATTTCGTCCGGCGCAGGCGGGCCAGCGGGGATCGCCGACTTCCGCCTCTGGCCGGAGGGCGATCGCGATTTCTACACTCCGCATCGTCTATCTCGATGCCGGACGACGCACGGAACCAGGCGACGCTCGGCTACGACATGTATTCCGAGCCGATGCGCCTGGCGACCATGGACAAGGCGACCGACACGAGCGTCGGCGGCGACCGGCCGCGTGATGCTCGTTCAGGAACACGGCCACACTCCGGGCCGGGCTTCCTGATCTATGTGCCGCTCTACTCGACGCCCGACGGGGCGGTGCCCGCGACCGTCGAAGAGCGACGCGCCGCGATTTCCGGCTGGATCTACAGCCCGTTCCGCGTGTCGGAACCTGTTCGCCCGCGCCTTCGAGCACGCGGCCCGATCCGAAATCGATTTCGCGGTCTATGACACCGACCGTCGGTGCCGACAATCTGCTTTACCGTTCGCTCCGGAGGGCGGTCATGGACGCCTCTTATTCGGCGACCCGCAAGCTCGAGATCGCCGGGCGAGAATGGACGATCGTGATGCGCAGCATACGGACCACTTCGCGCCGGATTCGCAACCGGGCGCTGATGCCGTTAGTCGTCGCGGGCGGCCTGCTCACCACCTTCCTGCTGTTCGGCGCCTCCTGGGCCCAGACCAGCGCGACCGCCGACGGCGGAGAAGGCGCGCGAGCAACTGCGCGAGCTGAATTTCGGCCTCGAGCACCGCGTCGAGGAACGCACCGCGCAGCTGGCAAACGCCAGTCGCGCCTGGAAATCTTCAACCGCAACCTCGAAAGCATCGTCGCGGTGCGGACGGCCGATCTGCAGGCGGCGAACGAGGAAATCCAGCGCTTCGCCTACATCGTCAGCCACGATCTCCGCGCGCCGCTGGTCAATGTGATGGGCTTCACGAGCGAACTTGCCGTCGCCGGCGAGACCTCGCGAAATTCTACCAGCGACACGGCCGCGAAAATTCCGGACCTGGCGAACACGGACGCAAGGCGCGATCGAGGAGGATCTGCCGGAGGCGATCGGCTTCATCCGCTCGTCCACCGCCAAGATGGACCGGCTGATCAACGCCATCCTGCGCCTGTCGCGCGAAGGGCGGCGGGTGCTGACGCCTGAAACGATCGAGCTGGGCAGCTTCTGATCGAGGGCATCGGGCCGTCGCTCAAGCACCAGATCGCACGAAGTCGGGCGCGGAACTCCAGATCGAGGACTTGCCGGAGATCGTCAGCGACCGGCTGGCCGCTTGAGCAGATCTTCAGCAATCTGCTGGAGAATGCCGTCAAATACCTTGCCCCCGGCCGACCGGGCCGGATAACGGTCCGCGGCGATCGCAGCAGCGGCATGGTCGTCGATCGATGTCGAGGACAATGGTCGCGGCATCGAGCCCAAGGATCACAGCCGCGTCTTCGACCTGTTCCGCCGCGCCGGGGACACAGGACCAGCCGGGCGAGGGCATCGGACTGGCCCATGTGCGCGCGCTCGTGCGCCGCATCGGCGGCACGATCACGTCTGAATTCCACGGCGGGTGAAGGTTCCACCTTCCGGGTCAGCCTGCCGAAAATTGCAGACAACGACAAACGAGGACGACTGATGCCGAACCAGAAGCCCGTCACGATCATCATGATCGAAGACGACGAGGGTCATGCCCGCCTGATCGAACGCAATATCCGTCGCGCCGGCGTCAACAACGAGGTCCGCCATTTCGTCAGCGGCACCGCGGCGCTCGACCATCTGCTGACGCCAATAACCGCGCGCACGGGCCCGTTCCTGGTCCTGCTCGACCTCAACCTGCCGGACATGAGCGGCACCGACATCCTGGCCAAGATCAAGGCGGACGAGCATGCTGAACCGCGCGCCCGTGGTGGTCCTGACGACGACCGACGACAAGGTCGAGATCCAGCGCTGCTACGATCTCGGCTGCAATGTCTACATCACCAAGCCGGTCGACTACGAAACCTTCGCGCAGGCGATCCGCCAGCTCGGCCTATTCCTCTCCGTCATTCAGGTTCCCGACGCCACATGACCGAAGACACGGCCTGCCCGAGACACGCGGGCGGCATCTCAATGCTCTACGTGGACGACGATGCCGGTCATGCGCCGTCTCGTCGAGACAGTCGCTGACGCGCTACGGCTTCCACGTCGAGCTTCGCCTCGAACGGCGATGAAGGTCTGGCATCTGCTCGCGAGGAACGCTTCGACGTCGTCACGGTGGACCATTACATGCCCGGCAAGGATGGGCTGACAACGCTCGAAGACATCCGCGCATGCCCGGACGCGCCGCCGGTGATCTATGTCACGGGCGCCGACGAGAGCCGCATCGCGGTGGCTGCGCTGAAGGCCGGCGCCGCCGATTATGTGATCAAGGACGTCGATGGCATCTTCCTCGAACTGCTGCGCAGCGCCGTCATGCAGGCCGTCGACCAGCGCCATCTCGAAAAGCGCCAAGGAAGAGGCCGAGCGTCAGGTGCGCGTCGCGCGCGATCGGGCCGAACTGCTGCTGCGCGAGGTCAACCACCGCGTCGCCAATTCGCTGCAGCTCGTCTCCTCCCTCGTGGCCATGCAGACGGCCGCCGTGACCGACGAGGCCGCGCGCGAGGCTCTGACGGAGACGCAGGGACGGATCGCGGCGATCGGCCAGATCCACCGCCGGCTCTACACCTCCGATGACGTGCGCTTCGTCGAGGTCGGGACCTATCTGCGAAGGCCTGGTCGAAGAACTTCAGAGCGCGCTGCAAGGCGACGGCCGCAGCCATCCGGTCGTCGTCGACGTCGACGAAGTGCTGCTGCCGACCGACCGGGCGGTTCCGCTCGGCATGATCGTCACCGAGCTCGTGACGAATGCCTACAAATACGCCTATCCGGCCGGCGCGCCGGCGAGATCCGGGTGACGCTGTCCGGCAATGGCGACGAGATCGTCCTGACGGTCGAGGATGACGGCGTCGGCTGGTCCGGGGAGGGCACCGTGACGGGCACCGGCCTCGGCGGCAAGATCATCATGGCCATGGCGAAAACGCTTGGCTCGCCGATCCTCTTCGATAGCTTCGCACAAGGGCACGCGGCGTGTCTGCGCTTCGCCGCAGCTGAACCATTGGCTTTCCTCATCCAGATACTCCTCCCGACGGCCGACAATGAGGGCGCTACCTTCTCGGATGCCGACTTCCGCAAGGTCAGCGACGAACTCACCGAACGCTTCGGCGGGCTGACCGCCTTCACCCGCTCGCCCGCCGAGGGCCGCTGGACCGGCGGGCCGCTTCAAGCACGACAACATCGTGGTGTTCGAGGTGATGGCCGAAGAGCTGGACGCGTGGTGGTAGGAATTACCGGACGCTGCTCGAACGCCGTTTCCGGCAGGACGTGATCGTCGTACGCGCGCAGGAGACGATGTTCTTTGAGCCCCGTCGCCTTGACCTGCCACACTCAATCGGCACACTCCCGCGGCTCTCAACGAAAGGTGGACCGAATGAAGCGGCGGACATTGGCGGGTCTTAGCGGCCCTGGTTTTGGCGGCGCCCGGCGCGGCTTTCGCGCAGAACGCATGTCAGGGCGGCAAGAGTTTCGAGTCTGGCTCGACGAGTTCGAAAAGGAAGCCCTCGGCAAGGGCATCTCCCAGAAAACCATCGATGTGGCGCTGGGCGACGTGACCTTCGACCAGGCGACTGCCAACAAGGACCGCGGCGGGCAGGGCGTGTTCGCGCAGAGCTTCCTGCAGTTCTCCGACCGCATGGCCAACAACAATCGCCTGCAGGCCGGCAAGGCCAAGATCCAGGCGAATGCGGCGACCTTCAAGCGCATCGAGAAGGAGTTCGGCGTGCCGGCGGGCGTGCTGGTGGCGTTCTGGGGGCTCGAGACCGATTTCGGTGGCTTCCTCGGCAATGGCGAAACCATCCGCTCGGTCGCGACGCTCGCCTATGATTGCCGCCGTCCGGACCTGTTCCGCGACCAGCTCTCACGCGCTGCTGAAGATCATCGACCGCGGCGACCTGACGCGCGCCGAAATGCGCGGCCCGTGTGCCGGCGAGCTCGGCCAGTTCCAGTTCCTGCCGACGCACTATATCGATTTCGGCCTCGACTATGACGGCGACGGCCACGTCAACCTGATCAAGTCCGACGCCGACGCGCTGGGTTCGGCTGCGAACTACATCAAGTCGCTCGGCTGGCGGGCGGCGAGCCGTGGCTCGTCGAGGTGAAGGTCTCTCCCAACGTGCCCTGGGACCAGGCCGACCTCTCGACGGAGCACACGCCGGAGCAGTGGGCGCCTGGGGCGTGAAGCGCGCCGACGGCAAGCCGATCTCTGGCCCGACTTCCTCGATGCATCTGCCGCAGGGGCCGCACGGCCCGGCCTTCCTGGCCTATCCGAACTTCAAGAACGTCTACCTGACCTGGAACCACTCGCTGACCTATTCGACGACCGCCGCCTATCTGGCGACGCGGCTCGAAGGCGCGGCCCAGATGTCGCACGGCGACGGCACGCCCGACCTCGACGCGGCGGCGTGAAGCAGCTCCAGCAGCTCCTCCCGAAGAAGGGACACGACGTCGGCAAGATCGACGGCATCATCGGTGCGGGCACCCGTTCGGCGATCAAGAAGGAGCAATTGCGGCTAGGTCTGCCGGCCGACAGCTATCCCAGCGCCGAACTGCTGGAGGCATCGCAGGCCGGAAAATAACCCTGATCCTGAGCCGCGAGCGCAGCTCGCATGTCGAAGGATGGCCATGAGTTCCGAGCCTGCCGCCGTCCTTCGACTCGGGCGCTTTGCGTCCGGCTCAGGATGAGGCTGAATTAATGGGCGGATACACATGCCGCCCGCCCCGGAAGTCCTCGACCTCACCATCCCCGACATAGTCCGGGCCAATCGGCGATTTGCCGTGGCCGCCCGGGATGTCGAGCACATAGGTCGGCATGCAGAGGCCGGAGATGTGACCGCGCAGAGCGCGCATCAGCGTCTGGCCTTCCTCGATCGACACGCGGAAGCGCGCGGTGCCGGGCGCGAGGTCCGGATGGTGGAGGTAATAGGGCCGCACCCGGCTCTCGACGAAGCCGCGCATCAACGCGGCCATGGTCTCGGGATCGTCGTTGACGCCCTTCAGCAGCACCGTCTGGCTGAGCAGCGGAAAGCCTGCATCGGCCAGCCGGGCGAGGGCGGCGCGGGCGGCAGGCGTCAGTTCGCGCGGATGGTTGGCGTGGACGCCGACAAGACCGTCTTGGTCGACCGCAGCGCCGCGATCAGTTCCGCGTCGACCACCTCGGGATCGGCGACCGGCACGCGCGTATGCACGCGCACGACCTTCACATGCGGAATCGCGTCGAGACCGGCCATGATCGCCTTGAGTCGGCGCGGCGCGAGGATCAGCGGGTCGCCGCCCGTTAGGATAATCTCCCAGATCTCAGGATGCGCAGCGATATAGCCGAGCGCTTTCTCAAGCGCCTCGGCGGACATCGTCCCCATCCCTTCCGGGCCGACCATTTCGCGGCGGAAGCAGAAGCGGCAATAGACCGGACAGACATGGACCGGCTTCAGCAGAACGCGGTCCGGGTAGCGGTGGACCACGCCCTCGACCGGTGAATGAAGGCGAGATCGCCGATCGGGTCGCGACGCTCCTCGGGAAGCGTCACTAGTTCCGCTTCGTCCGGGACGTATTGGCGGGCTATCGGATCGTTCGGATCGTTCTGATCGATCAGCGCCGCGAGGGCGGGCGGGATCGCCACGGCGTAACGGGCGGCGACTTCGCTCGAGCGCGGCGGCTTTCTCGGAGGGCACGAGGCCGGCCGAGACGAGATCGCGAATGGCACGAAGGGCGCGTTCATGGCACCGGTGTCCAGATCACCTGCTCGATATGGCTTGCGCCCGTCGCCAGCATGACCAGCCGGTCGAAGCCGAGTGCACAGCCGCACGCTTCCGGCATATGCGGGCAAAGCGGAGAGGAAATCCTCGTCGATCGGATAGCTCTCGCCATAGACGCGCGCCTTCTCTGCCATCTCAGCCTCGAAACGCCGCCGCTGCTCTCCGGCGTCAGTGAGTTCGCCGAAGCCGTTCGCGAGTCTCGACGCCGCAGGCATAGAGCTCGAAGCGTTCGGCGACGCGCGGATCGGATTTCAGCGGCCGGGCGAGGGCCGCCTCCGCCACCGGATATTCGCAGAGAATGGTCGGCGCGGCCGATGCCGAGATGCGGCTCGACCTTTTCCACCAGGACGCGGCTGAAAATGTCGGCCCAGACATCGTCGTCGGCCACGCGGATGCCGGCCGCTTTCGCGCTCCCCGCGAGATGATCGCGATCCGTCTCACCCGAAGCCTCGATCGATGTGAAGAGGTCGACGCCCGCGAAGCTGCCTGAACGCCTCCGCGACCGTCACCCGCTCCGGCTCGACGAAAGCATCCGCCACGCGATCCCGGAACAGGAAGGTCGACAAGCCCGTCGTTTCCGCCGCAAGCCGGACGATCTTCGCGCAATCCTCGAAGAGCGCCTCGTATGGCTCGCCGGTGCGATACCATTCCAGCATCGTGAACTCGGGATGATGCAGCGCGCCGCGCTCGCGATTGCGGAAGACGCGGGCGAAATCGAAGATCTTCTCCTCGCCTGCCGCGAGGAGTTTCTTCGCCGCGAATTCCGGCGAGGTGTGGAGATAGAGCCGCCGGCCGGTGCCGTCGGGATCGCGGATTTCCGTCGCGAAGCCATGCAGATGCGCCTCGTTGCCCGGCGAAGTCTGCAGGATGCCGGCCTCGATCTCGGTGAAACCCTCATTCTCGAATTCGGCCCGCAGCCGGGCCTTGATCCGGCCGCGCTCCTTCAGAAAGGGGCGACGGTCGGCATGACGGCCTTTGTCCCACCAGGGCGAGGCGTCGGGCATCAGGGGTTTCTCACAGTGGAAAAGTGTGCGACACGGGCGCCCGACATGGCGCGCGCTCGCCAAGCAATCATTGAGGACAATCGTGAAGGTTATCGCCAGCTCGCTTCGCAAAGGCAACGTCGTCGATATGGACGGCCGCCTCTACGTCATCCTGACCGCCGAAAACATCCACCCGGGCAAGGGCACGCCGGTCACGCAGCTCGACATGCGCCGCATCTCCGACGGCGTGAAGGTGTCCGAGCGCTACCGTACGACGGAGCAGGTCGAG
This sequence comes from uncultured Alphaproteobacteria bacterium, assembly GCA_963778835.1. Lineage (GTDB taxonomy): Bacteria > Pseudomonadota > Alphaproteobacteria > Rhizobiales > Methylopilaceae > Flaviflagellibacter. The sequence goes on along the minus strand of CAVZVY010000006.1, from coordinate 425,667 downwards.
CGCGCCTTCGTCGAGGACCGCGATTACACCTTCCTCTATCAGGACGGCGAAGGCTTCCACTTCATGAACCCGGAGACCTACGAGCAGACGGCCGTTCCGCCGGACGTCGTCGGCGATGCCGCGCCTTATCTGCAGGAAGGCATGACCGTCATGCTCTCGACCCACAACGGCGTGCCGCTGACGGTCGAACTGCCGCAGCGCGTCGTGCTCGAGATCGTCGAGACCGAGCCGGCGATGAAGGGCCAGACGGCGTCCTCCTCCTACAAGCCGGCGATCCTGTCGAACGGTGTCCGCACGGCTGTGCCGCCGCACGTCGCAGCCGGCACACGCGTGGTGATCCAGACTTCCGATGGCTCCTACGTCGAGCGCGCCAAGGACTGATCGTCCGGTCTGTTGAGAGTTTGAAAGCCCCCGCTTCGGCGGGGCTTTTTCATTCCGCGAGGACGCGGGTCGGCGGGAAAATGACCTCGACCAGAGTACCGGTCCCAACCGCACTCTGGATCGCAAAGGTGGCACGGTTCGCCTCGACCAATGCCTTGGTCAGCGGCAGGCCGAGCCCGCTACCCCCCCGGCCGCTTGCGGGGGCCAGCTGGCGGAACGGTTCGAGTGCTGCCGCGATTTCCGCCTCGTTCATGCCGAGGCCGGTATCGCGCACCCGGATCACTGCCTGGCCGAGATCGGTGATAGCCGTGGACACGATGATCTGGCCGCCAGCGGGCGTATATTTCACCGCGTTCGAGACGAGATTGAGCGCGATCTGCTTCAGACTGCGAAGATCGCCGACGACGTTCGGCATGCGCGGCGCGACGCTGGTGCGGATGATCACGCGGTTCTGGTTCGCCTGCGGCTGCATCAGCGACACCGCGGTCGACACCACCTCATTGAGGTTCACCGAGTTGAACGACAGATCGAGCTTTCCGGCCTCGATCTTGGCGAGGTCGAGCAGGTCGTTGACCAGGCTGATGATGTGGCTTCCGGACTCGTGGATGTCCTTCAGGTATTCCTTGTAGCGAGCGCTGCCGACGGGCCCGAACCGCTCCTCCATCATCACTTCGGTGAAGCCGAGGATTGCATTGAGCGGCGTGCGGATTTCGTGGCTGATGCGGGCCAGGAAGTCGGATTTGTGAGCGTTCGCGCGCTCTGCCTGCTCCTTGGCGGTGCGCAGTTCCTCTTCCGCTTTCTTGAACTGCGTCAAATCCTTGAGGACGGCGCAGAATTTCGGCTCGCCGTTGCCGATCCGGCCGAGCGTCATGAACAGCGGGATCGCGCCGCCCTTGCGGGCTACGCCGACGACTTCGCGGCCGTCGTTCAGCACGGAAGCGACGCCATTCGACTGCAGTCCGTCGAGGTAATCGAGCGCGGCGCGGTGGCTTTCGGCCGAGAAAAGCAGCGTGAAGCTCCGGCCCTCCAGCTCGGCGGCCTCGTAACCGAACAGGGCTTCGGCGCTGCGGTTAGCCGAAGCGATGCGCCCGTTGCGGTCGACCACGATGACGCCGTCGGTCGCGGTGTCGAGGATCGAGCGCAGTTCGCGCTCGGTCGCCGTCTCGGCGCCGCCAGAGGGAAGCTGCGGTTCCGGGGTGACGACGAGAAGGCTCGCCGCGGCACCCTCCCAGCGGGTGGTCTTGAGCACGCTTTGGACCGGCTGCACCGTGCCATTAGCCGAACGGAGATTGAGCTTGCCCGGCACGTCGGCACGTTCTTCGAACAATCTGTCGAGACCATGCAGCGCGAGGTCCTCGACAGCCGGCATGCCGGCCATTGCGAGAAACGCCTTGTTGGCGAAGAGCGGCGTGCCGAGGCGGTGGATGACGATGCCGCTCGGCAGTTCGCCGAGGACGCGCAGAGCATCGTCGTCGGATGTCGCGCTCGCTGTTGGAGCGGTAGGCTCGGCCGGGGGAGCGGCCTGGTTCGCCGGCTGGGGAGCGGGCCAGGACACCGAGGCCGATAGAACGCGCTTCGCCTCGGCCGGTGGAGCAGGCGTCCCGCGATCGCCCAGCGCGCGGCCGATCTCCTGGAACGCACTGTGCTCGCTCGGCTTCAGCCCCGGACGGAGCGGTTGGCGGAACGGCAGGATGGGCGAGGACAAAAGCGCCGGCGGTTCGTGGCGCTCCTCATGCGGGAGGATTTCCGTTTCGGCCTGAACAGGCGTTTCCGTTTCTGCCTGCTCCGGTTCGATCACCGATGCTTCCTTGGCTTTCACCTCGGTGGCATCGAACTCCTCGCCGCGAACAACGGCAAAGCCACGGAAGCCGAGGAAGGTTCGCTCGCGATCGAACACCGGCAGGCCGGCGAGTTCGGCGGGCACGCGGCGCGTCCTGCCGAGCGGCCAGTCGACGCTGACGCCGCTCCAGGTATCGCGTCGGGTGAGCGCAGAAGCCAGCTTTCCGGCCTTGTCGATGTCGAATTCCGAGTAGAGCTCGTTCCAGGTCCGGCCGACCAGCGTCAGGCCATGATCGAGCGCCGCGGCGATCTCGTGGGAGAGCAGAACCAATTGGCCGTTCTGGTCCGACTGCCAGACGAAACGGGACGGAAGCTGAACTGGTTCGGAGGGCGGCGCTTCGCTGACCTGCGGTTCCGGCGCCTCGGCCTCTTTGGCAACGTCGGCACTGAACAGCACCGCCGGCCCTCCATCCACTCCATCGAGGAGTTCGGCGTGACAAGGCGAAAGCCTGTTGCTGCCGTTCAGTCTGAGGCTCAGCGGACTCGATTGCTCGGTGCGGCGGACGAATGGTAGGACGAGCGCAATCTGATCGCTCAGCGCCGTGCTCATCCCGTCGCGACCGAAAAGGCTCTCGGCGGCGGGATTGGCCCATATTAGTTCGGCGCTCTCGGCCGACACGGCAAAGGCCGGGGCCGTCGAATCCGCGAACGCCGCGATGCGCGGGTGGTCGGCAAGATTGGCTATCGTCGGCGCGTCGGTCATCGGGTCCCGCGAGCGTTAATGAACCCTTAATTGACTAGAGCATCGCCAAAACAGGGTCTATGCGACGCGCGGCCTACGCACTGGTTGATTTGTTTGAAAGTTAATATCAACAGGCACCGTAACGACGCATCACGGTCTTGCCGTCAGAGATGATTTCTCCTACGTAGACCCCGTCGAACAGACGTGTGCAGCTATAGCTCAGTTGGTTAGAGCACCAGATTGTGGATCTGGGGGTCCCCCGTTCGAGCCGGGGTAGCTGTACCATCCTTCCCACACCCTGCGACATTCCACAGCATCATCACGTCGAATAATTGACGATTCATCGTTGGCTCCCGATCTTCAGGGGCATGACAACGAATGGATCGAGAACTTTTCACGCCAACGGTCACCGCGTCGTCCTCCGGGATGATGGCAAATGGGAAACCTGGGCTGAGCAGGAGAGGGTGGCTGGACCATTCGGCACACGAGCCGAGGCATTCGGCGCCGCCTGGCAGATCCAGTCCCGCAAGTTCAGGCGCCAGCAGATGGCGGCGCAGCAGAACTGAAACATGAAAAGCCCGCCGAAGCGGGCTTTTCATTTCGAGAAAGTCAGCGCGAGATGCTGACGTCGCCGTTGTAGGAATTTACCCAGACCGAGCGATCGCGGCCGCGATAGGTCTCGCCGCGCACGACCCAGTTCGGGCCGCGCCGGTCGACGTCGTAGATGCGATCGAGGCCATTGCGGCGGGCGATGCGGACGGCTTCACCCCGATCGATGCGAAAGGCGCGGCCTCCTTCATAGTAACGCGGTGGCGGTGGGCCGTAATAGCGCGTCGGGGGAGGCGGCGGCGGGTAATAGCCAAAGCCGTAGCCCGGCCCGGCGCCATCCGGGCCGATATAGATGCTCTGCGCGGAAGCCGTGGTCGCTGCGCCAAACATGACACCGGCACAGACGACGGCCGGTAGGAGCATTCGATTCATTGTGATTCTCCAGCCCGGCGGTCCGGGCGGACGAAGTGATATGGAGGGATTGTGGTACGGCAAGGTTGTCCTTAGCTGTAATCCCAGTTCAATAGCCCCGTTCACGCAGAAATGTTTCGACCGCCTCGGGATAGCTGCGCTTCACGACCTTGTCCGGCGGACAGCCATCATCGCCGAGTGCGACAGCACAACCCTCGATGCCGGTATCGTTGTTTCTGTCGTAATGCGCCTTGAGGAAGGTCCAGGCGTCCTCGCTCTCGCCGATCCGGCGCGACGCCGCGACGAGCGCCGGAAGGAAGCCGTTGCCGGTCGCCGCGCCCTCGGCCCAGGCATAGGCCCAGGTCGGCGGCAGCCAACGCTCGAACACCTTGCGGAATTCCGGCCGCGCCGAAACGTCGTTCAGCGTATCGCCATTCAGCCGCTGGATCTTGTCCGGCGCGTAGGAGCAGGCATAGCAATCGAAGGCGTAGTAGAAGGAATTATCCGGCACGACGATCTCGTAGCGGCCGTCGCCGTCCAGATCCTGCGGGAAATCCGGGGCGCCGTCGTAATCGCCTGCATCGACCCGCGCCCAGCTGCCGTCGGTGCGCGCGGTGAAGATCGTCAGTGTCGTGCAACAATGCGCGCCGCCGGTGAAGGTCGTCAGCAGGACTTCCGGGAAACCGTTCGTCGGATCGAGTTCGACCGCGCGAACACCGGCGTCCCGTGTCTGCCGATCCTTGTCTTCGACCGTCAGGGCGCTCTGGCCATCGACCTGGATCTCTAGAACCGGATCGAAGAAGTCCGCCATGTCGGGGTCTTCAAGCTTCCTGGCCGTCAGCCGGGCGGAGACAGGGCCGAGCGTGATCTGCGCCTGTGGCTCCTGCGCTGTCACCGTCGCGAAGGGATAGAGCCGGCCCTTCTCCGGTGCGTTGAATGCTCCGTCGAAGCTCGCGGTGGTGCGCGGCGCCTTCTCGCTCGGTCTGGAGGCCGGGTCGGCGTAGAAATTGTTTGAAATTGCGATCGCCGCCGGCATGAAACGGCCAATCTGGCCGACGGGGTAGGTGAGGCGGAAGCCCTTCACCTTGCCCTTCGGGCCGGTGGCGAAATCGACGAAGCCCGATTGACCATCCGTCCCGGCGACGAGCGAACGGCCGCCTTTCAGCTCCTCCCGGTTCACCGTGCGCCCGGTCTTGCCCTTGGCCGCGGCGTGGACGGAAGCCAGATCGCTCTTCGCCTTGAATATCTGAAGCTGGGCGGTGCCGTCGGAACTCTGGAAGTGCCGACCTTCGGCGTTGCGCGACGCATCCGGGAAGAGGGCGCGCGGAAGGTTGAGGACCACATCGTTCGGGCCGTCGATCTCAAGCCGCCAGTCGGCTGCCTTCTTCGTCTCGTCTACGATCTGCGACAGCCGCCACATATCGGCAGGCGTCGGTGTGCCGGTGACAGGCTTTGCCTCGCGGGTCTGGAACTGCTTCACCGCTGCGGCAAAGGCGGGGCCAGGCTTGCCGTCGACGATGTCGTCGAAATCGCCGGTCCAGATCAGCGCGTCCTGCACCGCGAGGACGATCGCGGTCGGCAGCGGCTCCGGCGCGGGCGGCTTGTCCTGGGCTATTGCGGGAACGCTCGCGACGGCGAGCAGAAGGGCAAGCGGCAAGAATCTCATCGGCGCCGTCTCATAAGCGACAACGCGAGATTATCAGCCGCCGCGTCGTCCGCCACAGCCAAAGCTGCGGCGGGCAGCGGCTTAATCACTCAAGCCTTTCGTTTGACTGGATCTGGCAATTTTTCGCTTCTGGTGATGCCGTGGCCGGGCTGCGAGGTTGCCGGAGGGTCACTCGCCGGAAAGGTGTCCTCGACAGCCTTCTCATGTGTCTTCTCGTCGTGCTTTTCCTTTCGGTGGCGCGTCTTCGCGTTGGTCTCGTCGGTATGGGGTTTCAGGTTTGCCTCGGTCATCGGTCGTGCTCCGTCGTCGAACATCTGCTGGAAGAACGTTCCCGAGGGCAGGAGGTTCAGCGTCCGCTTGCGGCTTCGGTGAGCGACCTCTAAAGCTCCGCGCCGATGCGTTTCGATCTTTCGCTCTATCTCGTCGTGGGACGTCCGGCCTGCCGCTCCGGCGATCTTCTCTCGACCGTCGAGGCGGCCGTCCGTGGTGGCGTCACCATGGTCCAGCTGCGCGATCCGGACGCCGATGGCCGCGCACTGGTCGACGACGCGAGCGCACTGCTGGAAGTGCTCCGCCCGCGCGGTATTCCGCTGATCATCAATGACCGGATCGATGTTGCCATCGCCGCCGGTGCGGACGGCGTGCATCTCGGCCAGAACGATATCCGTGCATCCGAAGCGCGCGAGATTGCAGGTCCGGACATGATCCTCGGCCTGTCGGTCGGCAGTCCCGCCGAATTCGCCGCCTCGCGCGAGGATCTCGATGCGGTGGATTATCTCGGGGTCGGGCCGTATCGCGTGACATCGACCAAGGCGAATGCCGGGGCGGCGATCGGCGCAGACGGCATCGCCGCCGTGCGCGCGCTGACCAGGTTGCCGATCGTGGGTATTGGCGGCATTGAGGCCGAACACGCGGCGCCGGTCATCCGGACAGGCGTTCAGGGTGTGGCGGTGGTTTCGGCGATATGCGGCGCCTCCGATCCGGAGGCGGCAGCGCGCGTTCTGGCCGCGGAAATAGCCTCGGCGCGCTGAACGTCAGCCGACGCTTTGGGCGATGTTCCTTTGGACGTCCCCGTTCACGTTCTCGACCGCCTCGTCGGCTTCCTCGCTCTTCGCCCGCGCCTCGCATTTGGCGCGAATTTCTTCCAGTTCCTCGTCGGTCAGCTTTTCGATGCCGACAAAACGGTTCTGCGCCGCGCTGACCCGGATTAGTTCGTCGAGCTTCGTCTGAATCGCCACGCCGTCGCGGTTCTGAGTGTTCTGAATCAGGAACACCATCAAGAAGGTGATGATCGTCGTCCCGGTGTTGATGATCAGTTGCCAGGTGTCGGAGAAGCCGAAAACGGGTCCGCTGATCACCCACAGCACGATGATCCCGACACAGGCGGCGAACGTAGTGGGCCGGCCGGCCCAATGGGCGACCTTGTTCGCGGCTTTGCTGAAAGTCTCCGATTTCGTCATCTCGAACGTCCGCTCCGCAGGCTGCGACAAACAACTCCGTGAAAGCACTTTCGTTTCGCCGGCCTTCTTTCTGCAGCCGAGGCCACCAGATACTTGGCGAGACACTCTACGGAGGACACTGCTATGCAGGCCCAGGAACGCCAGTTGATCATGGAGCTGTTCGACCGGCTTCGTGACGCCGAAAACCAGCCGCGCGATCGCGAGGTGCAACAACTGCTCGGTCAGGAACTGCAGCGTGCGCCGAATGCCGTCTATACGATGGCGCAGACGATCATCGCCCAGAACCACGCGCTCGAACTTGCGAGCAGGCGGATCGATGAGCTCGAACAGCGCGCCGCTCCCCAAGCCGCTCCTCAATATGACGAGCGTTACACCGACGACCGCCAGCCCGGAGCGATGGGAGCCCCCAGCCCGTGGCAGCGCAGCGGCCAGCCGTCCTACGGTCAAGGCCAGGGTTATGATCAGCCGGCCTATGGCGACCGGCAGCAGTATGGAGCGCCGCCGCAGCAGCAACGCATGGGCGTGGGCGGCATGGGGGGCATGGGCGGCGGCATGGGTGGTGGCGGAGGCGGATTCCTCGCCGGCGCCGGCCAGGTGGCGATGGGTATTGCTGGTGGCATGCTGGTCGCCGAAGCGGCCAAATCGCTGCTCGGCGCAGGCAGCGAGGCGACGTCGTCCGCTGCGTCGAACGCTGCATCCGCCGCCGGTCTCGGAGGTGCCGCCCAGCAGCCCGATCAAGGTTCGAATGCGCTCGGCCAGGAAGCCGGACTTGGCGATGTCGCGGGTCAGAACACCGCCGACGCGGGCAATGAAGGCGGAGGTGGCGGCTTCTTTGATTGGCTGTCGGGTCGCGGCGGTTCGGAGCACAATCAGGATGCGGACCAGCACGAAAAGGACGTCGCCTCGCACGATGACGATGACCATGACGATGACGGTTCGGATGACGGCGGCGACGACAGCGATTGGGCTTGAGACGTCCACGAAAACAAAAACGGCGCGCCTTGGGGCGCCGTTTGATTTTGTATTGAACGCTTCGCTCAGATGATCTTCACCGTCGCGCCGATCGGAACGCGATCGTAGAGATCCTGAACGTCCTCATTCGTCATTCGGAAGCAGCCGGACGAAACCGCCTGACCGATCGTCCAGGGCTCGTTCGAGCCGTGGATGCGATAGAGCGTCGAGCCGAGATACATCGCGCGGGCGCCGAGCGGATTATTCGGACCGCCTTCCATCATCTTCGGCAGGTCGGGGCGGCGGGCCAGCATCTCCGCCGGGGGATACCATTTCGGCCATTCGCGCTTGGCGGTGATCTTCTCGGTGCCGCTCCAGCCGAAGCCCTCACGGCCGACGCCGATGCCGTAGCGGATCGCCGTGCCGTCGGCCTGGACGAGATAGAGCATGCGCTGGGAGGAATTGATGACGACCGTGCCGGGCGATTCCGCGCCGTCATAGGACACGGTCTGCTTGCGGAACTCGGCCGGGATTTGGCGTCGGACCGGCGCCGCGGTCGCGGGAGCGCGGGAAACGCGGGGCACCATTACTTGCTGGCGGCGATAGGGATCGGTCTGCATGCGGCGCCGATTGCTGAAGAAGCCGCGATCATCGTCGCCGAACAGCGACCGCCGCTCGTAAGAGCGTGGGGGAGCGTAACGCGGAACGCCCTGGACTTGGTAATATGGCTGTCGTCGGGCCTCCTGTGCGTACAGGTTCGAATAAGTCTGGGCCGAGGCGGGAACCGCGGCCATCACGGCCGCGAAGATGAGGATTGCACGTGCGATACGCATGACGGGTCCGTTATCCTCCTCGCAGGGCAGCAACTCCGGACGATATGCCGGATTGGCCAAACCTTCGTGAACGTCGGCTCCCCCCAGAGGGTTGCGAGTCCCACGTCGCGGAAACTTCCTTTTATGGTTAAGGAACAATTAAGGCGAAGCTTCGACTTTTTGACCGCTTCTTAAGTCTTGCCCGCTAGTCTCGCGCCGGGTGTGTGGGGCGAACTCATGACTAGTAAAGCGCGTAAACCGTTTCGTATCGAAGCCATGATGAATGGCGATTATTATCCGGCAGGGGCAAACGACCATCACGCGACCGCGTTGCGGCATGCGGAAGTGATGTCGGAGATTCAGGCGCTGCGCGCGCTGATGAAGCCGGCGGCCGAGATATCGAACGACGCAATTACGCTCTTCAAGAAAGAGATCAGCGAAGCCTTCCAGATGAAGGCCGAACTCGATGCCATTCAGGAAGCGATTCAGCGCACCAAGCTGGAAATCGCAACCCTTCACGGCGGCAGTTTCGAGACCGCGCAGATGGCGCGTGTTACCGGCGAACTCGACGCCATCGTATCCGGCACCGAGCAGGCGACGCAGCAGATCCTCGAAGCCGCCGAAGCGATCGACGACCATGCGCTGCAGATTCAGGCATCGGCCAAGACCGTGCGTTTGCGGGGTATCGGCTCCGAAGTTCAGGAAAAGGTCATCCAGATCTTCGAGGCCTGCAATTTCCAGGATCTCACCGGCCAGCGCATTACCAAGGTCGTGTCGACGCTCACCTTCATCGAAGATCGCATCGATCGGATGATCGAGATCTGGGGCGGTATGGAAAAGTTCCGCGACATCGAGCCGGACCTGCCGGACGCACCGGAAGGCGACCGCGCGCTCCTCAACGGTCCGGGTCTTGCCGGCGAAGAAGGCCGCGCCTCGCAGGACGACATTGACGCGCTGTTCGATTGATGTGCTGTCATGCTCCGGCTTGACCGGAGCATCCACAAGCGGGCTCAGAACCAATGGGTCCTCCGGTCAAGCCGGAGGACGACGGGTTATTTCCCGCACTTCACGTAGACATTGATCCCGTAGCGCGAGCCCACGCCGGGATTGCTCCACGTCAGTTCGAAGCTTATCCCCGCATCGAACTTTGTGATCGTCCGCTCGTGCTTGGCCACGCCACCGGCCAGCTTGGTGTCGACCGGGACGAGCTTCTTGCCCGACAATTTCACTTCCTTCTGCGCCGGATCGTCGGCGATGTGGATCATCAGATTGCCGGCCGGGCTCTTCGTGATCGTGTAAGGCGAACCGCAGGTCGCCTTGGCCCAGCCCGGCGCTTTCACCGCGTCTTCCGGCTTCCAATAGGAGGCGAGGCCCCACTTGCCGACGAGGTCGTCGACCGTCTGCGCGGAGGCGGCATTGGTGCCCAGGATCGAGGCGGCGAACGCGAAAACGGCAAGACGAACGGACATAACGGTCGAAGGCTCCGCTGGCGAGAATGGTTGACGGCGCGCGCCCCGGCCGTCATCCCACACAGATGACCGATTTGACCGAAGACGAAAAGAAGCAGGACGAGCTCTACCGCGAAGAAGGGCGGCTGTTGTTCGCGGGCGACGCCACCTTCATGAAGGGCGCCGTCGCGATTGATGGATTGCCGCCCATCGAGACAGTCGAAATTGCCTTTGCCGGGCGCTCGAATGTCGGCAAATCGAGCCTCGTCAACGCGCTCACCGGGCGGAAGACCCTGGCCAAGGTCTCCAACACTCCGGGCCGCACACAGGAACTCAACTTCTTCCGGATCGGCACGCGCCTGACCATGGTCGACATGCCGGGCTACGGTTTCGCCGAAGCGCCCGAAGCCAAGGTCCGGGCCTGGACGCGCCTCGTCCTCGATTATCTCCGCGGGCGCACCAATCTCGGCCGCGTCTATGTCCTGATCGACAGCCGCCACGGGGTGAAGAACACCGACACGCCGGTGCTCGACCTCCTCGACAAGACGGCGGTGTCCTATCAGGTGGTCCTGACGAAGTGGGACCAGGTCAAGAAGGGCGACCGGGAGACGCGGCTCGAGGAAGTCCGGGCGGCCCTTGCGAGACGACCCGCCGCATTCCCCGAGATCATCGTTACGTCGTCAAAGGAAGGGGAAGGGCTCGCCGATTTGAAAGCGGCGATCGTCCGGCTGATCGCGGAGCGGAATTAAAATGAGCAAGTTCTTCATCATCGTCGCCGGCATCTTCGGCGCGCTCGGCGTCGCGCTCGCCGCGGTCGCTACGCACGCGGCCGGAGCGACCTCGCTCGGCTCCGCCTCGTCCATGCTCCTGTTCCACGCGCCGGCACTGCTCGCGATCGGCCTGTTCGGCCGTCCGGGAGCGGGAAGCTTCACGCTCAATCTTGGCGGCCTGATCATCCTCGTCGGCGCGACCTTGTTCGCGGGCGATCTGGCAATGCGGTTCTATCAGGGCACGGCGCTGTTCCCGATGGCCGCGCCAACCGGCGGCACGATGATGATCGCCGGCTGGGCCGTCATCGTCGTCGCGGGTATCCTTTTGCGGCGTTGAGCCTTCGCGCCCGAGCCGTTAGAAGCGACGGGCTTTTCTTTCCGGGTGCACTTTATGGCCACTGACGTTTCGCCGCTCGATCGCGCGCGCATCCTCGCCGAAGCCCTTCCGCAGCTGCAGCGCTACGACGACGCCACCGTCGTCGTGAAGTATGGCGGCCACGCGATGGGCGAGGAGCACGCGGCGCGCGACTTCGCCCGCGACATCGTCATGCTGAAGCTCGCCGGCCTGCATCCCATCGTCGTCCATGGCGGCGGCCCGCAGATCGGTTCGATGCTCAAGCGGCTCAATATCGAGAGCAAGTTCCACGACGGCCTGCGCATCACCGACGGCGCGACCATGGAAGTGGTCGAGATGGTGCTCGGCCTCGTCAACAAGCAGATCGTGGCCGCGATCAACGCCGCCGGCGGCCGCGCCATCGGGCTCAGCGGCAAGGACGGCAACATGGTCACGGCGCGGAAGCTCGCGCCGCTGATGAAGGCGTCCTCCCCGGGCCTCGGCGACGACATCGATCTCGGCTTCGTCGGCGAGCCCGAATTGGTCGATCCGACCGTGCTCGAACTGGCGTCGAAGTCCGATCTCATCCCGGTCGTGGCGCCGGTTGCGACCTCGCGCTGGGGTGAGACGCTGAACGTCAACGCCGACACTTTCGCCGGCGCCATCGCCGGCTCGGTGCGCGCCCGCCGCTTGCTGTTCCTCACCGACGTCACCGGCGTGCTCGACAAGGACAAGCAGCTGATCTCGAAGATGTCGATCGATCAGGCCCGCCGCCGCATCGCAGACGGCACCATCACCGGCGGCATGATCCCGAAGGTCGAGACCTGCATGGATGCGCTCGAGCGCGGCGTCGACGGCGTTGTCATCCTCGATGGCAAGGTCCCCCACATCGTCCTGCTCGAACTCCTGACCGACCACGGCGCCGGCACGCTGGTCACGCGCTGACATGGCGGCGGTGCGCGGTTTCGAGCATGTCGACACCTGGGTGTTCGACCTCGACAACACGCTGTACCCGCCGTCCTGCCGCCTGTTCGAGCTGATCGATCAGCGGATGATGATGTTCATCGCCGACCGCTTCGGAATCGACGGCATGTCGGCGCGAGCTCTCCAGAAGAACTATTACCGCCGCTACGGCACGAGCCTGCGCGGGCTGATGGAAGTCGACGGCGTCGACCCGCACACCTTCATGGACTTCGTCCACGACGTCTCGCATGAACGGCTGATCCCCGATCCGGCGTTGAAGGACGCGATCGCCGCTCTACCCGGCAAGCGGTACGTGCTGACAAATGGCTCGCGCGGCCACGCCGAGCGCTGCGCCAATTCGCTGGGTCTCGGCGATCTCTTCCACGACATCTTCGATGTTGCGCAGGCGGACTTCATCCCGAAGCCGGAGCGGCAGACTTACGACCGCTTTGTCTCCCATCTCGGCGTCGACCCGTCGCGCTCGGCAATGTTCGAGGACCTCGCCCGCAATCTCGCAGTGCCGCACACGCTAGGCATGAAGACGGTGTTGGTCGTCCCGCGCGACGGCGATGTCGAGGAACGCGCGATGCACGCCGAGGACAGCGAGCAGGGGCCGCACGTCGACCACGTGACGGACGATCTCGCGGGTTTCCTCACTGCGCTGATGCGAGATCGCGCGGCCTAGCCGGCCTCTTCTCTGTCTCCCTTCGATTGACCGCTCGGTCAGCGCATGGGATGTCGGGTTCCCGACTCGGATCGCCGCCGCAGGCCATGTCTACAAATCTCGATTTTCAGACTCAGGTCATCCTGCGGGAAGCGCGGGACGAGGACGGGCGCGGGATACGGAAGCTGATCGCCGGCGTCTTCGCCGAATATCCGGACCTCGTTTTCCTGGATGAGGAATTTCCTGAACTCGCTCGGGCGGCCACGAATTACCGGAATATGGGCGGGCGTCTCTGGGTTCTCGAGGATGGGAACGAGATCGTGGGCAGCATCGCCATCGTGCGCAGCGGCGAGCCCGGTATCGACGAACTCTTCAAGTTCTACCTTCACAAGAGCAGGCGCGGCAGCGGTCTAGCCGATGTTCTCTTCGCCAAGGCGCTGGACTTCTCGCGGGGCAGGGGCAGCAAGGGCATCGTGCTGTGGACCGACACCCGCTTCCTGTCCGGGCACCGCTTCTACGAGAAGAACGGCTTTATCCGTGGACGCGAGGAGCGCGAGCTTGGCGACGCCTCCAACAGCCGCGAATATGTCTATCGTCGTGACCTGTAGACCGAGTCTTCGCGGTTCATGAGATTTCGCCTGGGCGCCCAGCTCTTTCTGGTGACGACGCTGGTCGCGGCGATGCTTCTGGCCGGTTTCTGCATCATCCTTCTGGGGCAAGGCGAGCCTGCGCTCAGAGCAGCCGCGGTCATCGGCCTTTCGATCCTCGTTGCGGCGCAGATCATTCTTGCGGGCGCCGTCTATGCCTGGTCCATTGTGCGACAGCAGCGCGAGGTGACCGAGATCGCCGGCGCGCTTGCGATCGCCCAGTTCGCTGAGGCCATTCACACCCGGCGCGGCGAGATCATCTCCGATCCGATCATCGAACAGGCGGTGCTGGGAGCGCCGGCCGATCTTCTCGCCGCCTGCTTCCGACTGCGCGACCGGGTCAAGATCTCGGACTTCAACGACGAGATCCAGGAGGCCGCGTTGAAGCTATCTCGCGACGCGAAGGTCTTCGCCTATCGCCGGCCTCAGACGGAATGGTTGACGCGGACCTATTGAAGTCTGGCGGAAAGAGCCGAAGCGAGGAAGTCGAGTATCGCGGCCTCTGTCTCGTCGTGGATCGCCTGCCGGTCGCGTGTTTCGCCTCCGCAGATCATGCCGTCGCTGGGGCTGTCGCTTTCCAGGATCTCGATCGCTCCCGGTTTGCAGATCTGCAGGAAGCTGAAATGCGCCGAGCCCTGAACCTCCAGGTATTTCGTCGTCGTGGCAGGCAGGAAATCAGCAAGATGTCGCGATTCCAGCTCGGCGGGAATTTCGGGATTTGGCACTCCGGCGGCGATTATCAGAATCGGCGGCTTCAGTGCGCCTAGACTCGCCGGATCGAAGCCCCGCTCCAATCCGAGATTGATCGAGACAACTGCCTTGATCCGCGCGTCGGCGAAATCGCTCGACGCAGGTGCTCCCACCGCCTTGTAGACCTGACAGGACGCCAGATCGGCATGTTCCGAGCAGTCGCGTTGCATTCGTTCGGCATCGAAGCGCGCCGGCGAGCGCCATTGCCGTCCACCCGCCCGAAGGAGTGGCGGATGATCGCAACCCGGTCATCCGCGATGAGATTTGACCATGCCGGATCGGCCGTCAGGCGATCGAGGGTCCGCGATACGTCCTTCGGGCGCCCGGCCATTGCGGTCCCGTTGCCGGCTTTACGACGAGCCATGTCCGCGTGGCCGGGAGCCGCAACGACATATCCTTTGCGCGCGAGATCGACGGCGAGCCAGGATTGGTCGCGCCACATCCCGCCATAGCCGTGAGACAGGACTATGAGCGGATGTCGCCCCGATTTGGCCGCTGCGCCGGCTAGCGCCGAGTATCCGACGAAGGCTGGGTTATCGGCAATGAGGGTGGGCGCGCCGCCGGCGCCTGCGGGATACCAGACGGCGATCTCGAGCGGCTCCCCTGTGCCGGTAGCAGCGATCTCGATTTTCGAGAAGCCGACCTCCTAGGCCGCATGTCCTGAGCTGGCACCAAGGCATAGGGCCGCGAAAATCAGGGCAAGTTTCAGTTTGGCGTTGATAACGGCCATCGTTCCTGCCCCTCTGTCGCACACGACCTTGGTCTGCCTTGAGACAAGGGACCCCCGTCCCTAAATCTGCGAAGTCGCGAAACATCTTCGCGGCGATCATCGAGATTCTTCATGACGACAAACGCTGCAGCAGCGCATCCGCACGGCATTTCCGGCGGCATGACATTCCTCATGGCTGCTGCCTGCGGAATCCTGGCGGCCAACCTCTACTACGCACAACCGCTGATCGCGCTGATTGGCCCGGATGTCGGGTTGTCGGAGAGCACCGCGAGCCTCGTCGTGACCCTGACCCAGGTCGGCTATGCGCTCGGCCTGTTCTTTCTCGTCCCGCTCGGCGATGTCCTGCGGAACCGCCGGCTGATTCTGACCGCCATTGCCGCAAACATTTTCTCGCTGGCGCTTGCGGCGCTCGTCCCGAATGCCGTCGTCTTTCTCGTCTCCGCCCTTCTGATCGGTCTGACCGCGAGCGCCTGCCAGATGGTCATCCCGATCGCGGCTCACATGGCGACGGACGCCGCGCGTGGACGTGTCGTCGGCAATATCATGAGCGGGCTTCTCGTCGGCATCCTGCTCGCTCGCCCGCTCGCGAGCCTCGTCGCCGCCGATTTCGGCTGGCGCGGCATGTTCGTTCTGGCGATCGGAATGATGGTCGTGCTCGGCGGTTTCCTGTTCCAGATGCTGCCGGAACGCCATCCGTCCGCACCTTTGCCGTATGGCAAGCTGATCGCCTCGCTCTGGACCATTTTACGCGACAACCCGGTCCTGCAGCGCCGCACTGCCTACCAGACGGCGATGTTTGCGACCTTCACCCTGTTCTGGACGGCGGTGCCGCTCGAACTCGCGAGCGACACCTTCGGCCTCGGCCAGCGTGGCATCGCGCTCTTTGCGCTTGCCGGTGCGGCGGGCGCCCTGGCGGCTCCGATCGCCGGTCGCGCGGCTGATCGAGGTTGGAGCAAGACCGGAACCGGTCTGTCGATGTTCCTTGTCTTCGCCGGTTTCGCGCTCTGCCTGTTCGGCACCTGGGGTTCGCTCGCCGCGCTCGTGGTTGCGGGCATCGCCATCGACCTCGGCGTGCAGGGAAGCATGGTCATCGGCCAGCGCGCGATCTACGGCCTCAATCCGAACATGCGCAGCCGCATCAACGGCATCTATATCGCGATCTTCTTCCTTGGCGGTGCAGTCGGCTCGTCAATCGCGAGCCCCGTCTATTCAGCCTTTGGCTGGCCCGGCATCTGCATCATCGGAATGGCCATGCCGCTCGCGGCGCTCGCTTTCTACGCCACCGAGAAATGAAAAAGGCGCGGCCGGAGCCGCGCCTTTTTGTTGTGTACGTACGACCCGTCGTTACGCCGCCTGGACGCGGTTCACAAAGGCCTCGACTTCCTGCTGCAACGCAACCGACTGGCGGGCCAGTTCGCCCGCCGTGCCGAGGAGTTGCGTAGCGGCCGCGCCGGTCTCGTGGGTCGCCTGGGTGACGCCCTCAATGTTCTGGGCAACCTCGTTGGCTTCGCGCGCGGCGTTCTGGACGTTGTGCGAGATCTCGCCGGTCGCGGCGCCCTGTTCCTCGACTGCGGCTGCGATCGCATTGGCGACACCGTCCATTTGGCGGATCGTTTCACCGATGTGGCGGATCGCCTCGACGGAATCCTGCGTCTGCGTCTGGATCGCGCTGATCTGCGTGGCGATCTCGTCGGTAGCCTTGGCGGTCTGCGCGGCGAGGTTCTTCACCTCGTTGGCGACGACCGCGAAGCCCTTGCCGCTCTCGCCGGCACGGGCCGCTTCGATCGTGGCATTGAGCGCGAGGAGGTTGGTCTGAGCGGCGATCGCCTGGATCAGGCCGATGACATCGCCGACCTTCCGGCTGGCCTCGGCAAGCGTCTCGATACGGGCATTGGTCCGCTCGGCTTCTTCGACGGCGCGTCCGGCCATCTCGCTCGAATGCGTGACCTGACGGGCGATCTCCGAGATCGACGAGGCGAGTTCCTCGCTCGCGGCGGCGACCGTCTGGACATTGGTGGTGGTGCGCTGGGTCGAGTCCGAGGCGGCGATCGACTGGTTTGAGGCCTTGCCGGCGGTGTCCGACAGCGTCCGCGCGGCGGCTTCGGTTTCGGTTGCGGCCGAGGAGACGATGCCGATGATGCCACCGATGGCCGACTGGAACTCGCTGACGAAGCGGCCGAGCTCCGTCTTGCGCTCTTCCTCGCTCCGGGCGCGGGCGGCGGCGCGGAGCTGCGATTCCTCCAGAGCCTTCTCCTTCAACCCGTCGCGGAACGCGATGACCGATTTGCCGATGTCGCCGATCTCGTCGGCGCGGACGGCTTCCGGAACCTCGGCCTCGTAATCGCCTCCGGCCATCTGGTCGAGCGTCTTGCCGAGCGAGAGGAGCGGACGGCCGACCATGGTGCGGAGCAACGCGAAGGTCACGCCGCAGGCGATCAGGATGGCCAGCGCGCTCAGGCCGATCAGCGTTTCGCGGGCTTCCCTCACGGTCGCGGACAAAGTCGCGACCGGCACGGCGGTGACGAGCGTCCAGTTGTCCTTGGTCGCGCCGGCGGCGAAAGGCTGGGCCATATAGCGCCACATCGCGCCGTCGCGGCCGACGGCTTCGAGTTCGGCTGCGGCACCGTTCGTCATCGCCTGCTTGGCGACCTCGGCGATCGGGCCGTCGGTCTTGTCCATCGGCTTCGCCGAGGCGGTGAGATCGGGGTGGGCGACGACGAGGCCGGACGCGGAGACGACGGCGACATAGCCGGTGCCGAACGGCTTCACGTTCGCCAGATCGGCGCCGAGCGGGCCGAGATCGATGTCGACGCCGGCGGTGCCGACATACTTGCCGTCGATGACCATCGGCACGCCGAAGGACATCATCGTCACGTCCTTGCCATTGATCGGATAGAGATAGGGTTCGACCGCGACCGGGCGGTTCTGCTTCTTCGGCTGCTGGTAATAGTCGCCGTCGGAGGTCGGGGCGTCGTAGCCGACCAGGACTTCGCGGGAGGGATAGCCCTTGCCGCGATGCCAGTAGGGTACGAAACGGCCGGTCGCGTCGTTCTTCGGCGCCTGGTTGGCGAACTCGGCGTCGCGGCCGTCGAAGGCGTTCGGCTCCCAGCCGGTCCAGACGCCGATCAGTTGCGGGTTCTGCGCCAGGATCTTCTTGAGCATCGCATCGTGCTGGTCACGATCCTTCACCCCGGCCTTGTTGAGCGCGGTCACCGCATTGGCGATGTCGTCGGCGGTCTTCTCGGCGAGGTCGAGCTGGTTGCGCACCGCTCGGACCTGGTTGTTCAGGGTTTCCGACTGGAGCGCATAGGTCCCGCTCGCGATCGAAGAGCTGATTTGGCGATCGAGGAAGAAGGTCATGGCGCCGAACACGCCGGCAAGAGCGACACCGCCGAAGACGGCTGTCTTCAGCGAAAGGGAACGCGCGCGCATCATGGAAACCCCAGCATTACTGGGAAATGTGTAGGTTCTGATTGTAATTTCTGGGTTAACCACCGGTTTGCCATAAGAGATTTCTGCTGCGGCGCCCTGTCTCAGGCGTTAGCCTGATCGGAATGGCCGACCGCTCTGAAATCCGCCGAACCTTCGTCGCCTATGGTCGCGCTTTCAGCCTGCTTCTCGCCGAGCGCGGACGCACGCTTACCCTCATTCTCTCGGGTTTTGTCATTGCGGCGCTCCAGGTGGCGGAGCCGGTCCTGTTCGGCCGCGCGATCGATGCGATGACCGCGGGATCGCGAAGCTTCCAACTCATCCTGCTTTGGGCGGGGGCAGGCTTCGGCGCTTTTTTGTTCGGCCTCGTCGTCGCGCTTCTCGCCGACCGGCTTTGTCATCGCCGGCGTCTCGCGACCATGGCCGCCTACCTCGAACACGTCCTGACCCTCCCGGCCTCGTTCCACACCGAGGCGCGCTCGGGCCAGCTGATGCGGGTGATGACGGTCGGCGTCGACTCCATGTTCGTGCTCTGGCTGTCGATCCTCCGCGAGCATTTCACCAGCCTGGTCTCGCTCCTGGTCCTTATCCCGATCGCGTTCTGGATGAACTGGAAGCTCGCGCTTCTCCTGCTCGCGCTGATGGTCGTCTATGTCAGCGTCAACGCGCTGGTCGTCCGCCGTACCTCCGGTGGACAGGCCGAGGTCGAGGCGCGGTTCAGCGATATTTCCGGTCGGGTCGGCGATCTCTTTGGCAATGTCTCGGTGCTGCAGAGCTTCCTCGCGGTGCCGACGGAACTCGCGAATATCCGCCGCTCGCTCGCGAGCCTGCTCGAGACGCAATATCCGGTGCTCAACTGGTGGGCGGTGATGAGCGTGCTGACCCGCGCCGCGTCCTCGCTTTCCATCGTCGCGATCTTCGCCCTCGGCGCCATGCTGCGCGAGACGGAGGGCACAACGGTCGGCGAGATCGTCTCTTTCGTCGGTTTCTCGAACATGCTGATCGGCCGGCTCGACCAGATGACCGGCTTCGTTATGAGCGTGTTCTTCCGCGGCCCGCAGCTCGTCCAGTTCTTCGAGATCATGGACGAACGTTCGGGACCGCCTGAGAAACCGGGCGCGACGCCTCTGGCTCTGCTCGGCGGTCATGTGGTGTTCGACGACGTGACGTTCCGTTATCCGACCGGCTCGGGAGGACTGAAGGGGCTCACCTTCGAGGCGCGTCCAGGCGAAACGGTCGCCCTTGTCGGCCCGACTGGCTCCGGCAAGTCGTCCACGCTCGCGCTGCTCCAGCGCGCCTGGGACCCGCAATCCGGCCACATCTTCATCGACGGCCAGGACATCAGCGACGTCACGCTCGCCTCGCTGCATTCGGCCATCGCCGTCGTCTTCCAGGATGCCGGGCTGTTCAACCGCTCGATCGCCGAGAACATTCGCATGGGTCGCCTCGACGCCAGCGATGCCGAGATCGAGGCGGCCGCGAAGCTCGCCGAGGCGCACGATTTCATCGCGAGGAAAGAGGAGGGCTACCGGACCATGGTCGGCGAGCGCGGCCAGGGGCTTTCCGGCGGCGAGCGCCAGCGCATCGCGGTCGCCCGCGCCCTGCTGAAGAATTCCCCGATCCTGATCCTCGACGAGGCGACCTCCGCGCTCGACGTCGCGACCGAGGCCCGCGTTCAGGCGGCGCTCGACCGTCTCCGCGAGGGCCGCACCACCTTCGTCATCGCCCACCGCCTGTCGACCGTCCGCTCTGCAGACCGCATAGTCGTGCTGGAAGACGGCAAGCTCGCCGAACTGGGCGGCTACGACGCCCTTGTCGCAAAAGGTGGATTATTCGCCTCTATGGTTGCCGCCGCTGCGTTCTCGGTTCCGAGCGAAGATGAGGCGGAAATCGAGCTGACGCCATGATCTCGCCGCCAAAGCGCGATTAACCGGGCTCGCGATTTAGCGTCCGGCGTTCTTGACAACCTAAGGGCTCCCGCCTACTTCCAACGCGGCTTTGGCACTCCTCAACGGGGACTGCTAACAGCCTCAGTTTGCATGGGTCGGCCCTGGGCCAAAACCTGAAGGATAAAACCCGATGACGTTTCGTCCCCTGCACGACCGCGTGGTCGTCCGGCGCGTGACAGCGAAGAGAAGACCGCGGGCGGCATCATCATCCCCGACACCGCCAAGGAGAAGCCCCGGAGGGCGAGATCGTGGCCGTCGGTCCCGGCGCCCGCGACGAAGCGGCAAGATCGTCCCGCTGGACGTCAAGGCCGGCGACCGGATCCTGTTCGGCAAGTGGTCCGGCACCGAGGTCAAGATCGACGGCGAGGACCTGCTGATCATGAAGGAAAGCGACATCATGGGCGTGATCGCCTGAGACCGCCTCCGCCCGCAATTCGTCTAGATAAAGGAACGCCAGACATGGCAGCGAAAGACGTACGTTTTTCCACCGACGCGCGCGACAAGATGCTCCGCGGCGTCGACATCCTCGCCAACGCCGTGAAGGTCACGCTCGGTCCGAAGGGCCGCAACGTCGTGATCGACAAGTCGTTCGGCGCGCCGCGCATCACCAAGGACGGCGTCACCGTCGCCAAGGAAATCGAGCTCGAGGACAAGTTCGAGAACATGGGCGCCCAGATGGTGCGCGAAGTGGCCTCGAAGACCAACGACATCGCCGGCGACGGCACCACCACCGCGACCGTTCTCGCCCAGGCCATCGTCAAGCGAAGGCGTCAAGCTCGTCGCCGCCGGCATGAACCCGATGGATCTGAAGCGCGGCATCGACCTCGCCGTCGCCGAAGTCGTCGCGAACCTCAGAAGCGCGGCCAAGAAGATCAACTCGTCGACGAAGTCGCCCAGGTCGGCACGATCTCCGCCAACGGCGAGACCGAAATCGGCGAGATGATCGCCCGGCGATGCAGAAGGTCGGCAACGAGGGCGTCATCACCGTCGAGGAAGCCAAGACCGCCGAGACCGAACTCGAAGTCGTCGAAGGCATGCAGTTCGACCGCGGCTACCTCTCGCCGTACTTCGTCACCAACGCCGAGAAGATGGTCGCGGAGCTCGAGGATCCCTTCATCCTCCTCCACGAGAAGAAGCTCTCGAACCTGCAGGCCATGCTGCCGATCCTCGAGGCCGTCGTGCAGTCCAGCGTCCGCTGCTGATCATCGCCGAGGACGTCGAGGGCGAGGCTCTGGCCACGCTCGTCGTCAACCGGCTCCGTGGCGGCCTCAAGGTCGCGGCCGTCAAGGCTCCGGGCTTCGGTGATCGCCGCAAGGCCATGCTCGAGGACATCGCCGATCCTGACCGGCGGTCAGGTGATCTCGGAAGACCTCGGCATCAAGCTCGAGAACGTCACGCTCGACATGCTCGGCAGCGCCAAGAAGGTGCGTGATCGCGAAGGAGAACACCACGATCGTCGACGGCGCCGGCCAGAAGTCGGACATCGAGGGCCGCGTCGCCCAGATCAAGGCGCAGATCGAGGAGACCACCTCGGACTACGACAAGGAGAAGCTGCAGGAGCGTCTGGCCAAGCTCGCCGGCGGCGTTGCGGTGATCAAGGTCGGCGGCTCGACCGAAGTCGAAGTCAAGGAGCGCAAGGACCGCGTCGACGACGCGCTCAACGCGACCCGCGCCGCGGTTGAAGAAGGCATCGTTCCCGGCGGCGGCGTCGCGCTGCTCCGTGCTCGCAAGAACGCCATCAACGGCCGCACCAACGACAACGCCGACCTCCAGGCCGGCTATCGACATCGTCCGCGCGCGCTGGAGCCCCGATCCGTCAGATCGTCGAGAACGCCGGCGTCGAAGGTTCGATCGTCGTCGGCAAGATCCTCGAGAACAAGCTCGACCACCTTCGGCTTCGACGCCCAGACCGAGAAGTACGGCGACATGATCGAGATCGGCATCGTCGACCCGGTCAAGGTCGTCCGCACGGCGCTCCAGGACGCGGCTTCGGTCGCGGCCCTGCTCATCACCACCGAAGCCATGATCGCCGACGCGCCGAAGCGCGACTGCGGCGGTCCGGCCGGCATGCCGGGCGGTGGCATGGGCGGCATGGGCGGCATGGACTTCTGATCCAGCCTCTACGGCTCAGAATACGAAGGGCGCGGCCTCGGCCGCGCCCTTTTTGTTTGTCCGTGTGAGACGCGTCAGTGCCGCGCGAAGCTCCACGTCACCGTCGCGCCGATTGGCGTCGTGCCGTATCCGCCCGCATGCGTGACGGTGCCGAAATTCTCGATCCGGCGTGTCCCGCCGATGCTTTGCGCGTCGGGATCGGCCGGAAAGCCGAGCAGATCGACCGCGCCGGCGCGCTCGCCGTGTTTGGCGCCTTCGACGAACAGCATCGAGCTCTCGGTCTCGGTCGTGAAATTGCCCGTATAGGTCAGCTTCACCGGCACGAACGGCCCGGACACTGCGATGTCGGCGCTCCGCTTGACGGTGTCGATCGCAAGCATTGCCGCGCAGGCCTTTTCGATAACGGGTTCGAGCTCCGCGGGCAGCCGGCGCTCGCCGGTGCGTGTGTACCGGAACGGCGCCGCGGGGTTCGGCGGCGAGATCACCATGCCGTGGCCGGTGTCGTTGATCGCGATCGAACCCGTCGCGCACGGCACGCGGCGATCGACGCCCCAGTGCTCGAAGCGGTCCTTCTGCGTCATGTCCGGTCCCTGCGGCATCGGCATTTTACCCTGCTGCATCATGGTCCCGAACTTCATGCCGGTCTCGATCATGCATTGCTGGTTGCCGTTACAGGCTTCCATCGCCTTCTGCATCTCGACCACGCCGGCAGGCGGTTGCGCCTGCGCCTCCGCAGCCTTCGCCGCCTGCGTTTCCGCCGATCCGCGGAAGCCGGCCGGCGCCGTTCCCATCATCACCATCGGCATTTCCAGCCGCAGCCGCCGCGACACCTTCAGCTCGTGCCACTCGACCTTGTTTTTCGACACATAGCGGCTTTGCCCGTTGACCTCGATCGTGACGGTCAGGAGACCGGTCGGGGAATTCGCGAACGGATCCGGCTGGGCATGCAGCGGCGATGCGGCAGCGGCGAGTGCGAGGGCAATACATACGCTGATCGATCTGATACAGGCCATGGACCATTCCTCGTCGGGTCATCGTTTCGCGATGCCGTAGAGCAGATTCCAATAGTGCTGGCAAATCAGTGGCTTATGCGTACGAAAACGGTTCGCTGCCGGCCAATTTCGTTCCGTCTGCGCATAGTTCGGGCGCCTCTGGCGGCGCAATCGCATCATCCCTTCTCATAACGCCTGCATGCCCTCCGTCAGCTTTCGTAGAAGCCCTCGCGGCGGCTAGCTGCCGAAAAAATACAGATCCAGCCAACCAGGCTCAGGAATGCGAAGCGCGCGGCTTCGGCCGCGCCCTTTCTTTTTTGCCTTGCGACCTAAGGTCGAGAGATTGCCGGTGTACTATACTGTTGGTGGCAGGAAGCCGGTCGTCGCGTAAGCGCATCCCGTGTCGCTCGATGGCCGGCGTGACACCTGCCGATCGGAAAGGCGGTATGCCATGGCGACCTACATCATGCTTTCCAATTGGACCGAACAGGGTGTTCGCAAGGTTTCGGAATCGCCCGCACGTCTCGACGTGGCGAAGAAGGCTCTCGCCGATCTTGGCGGGGAGATCAAAACCTTCTTCATGACGATGGGTCACTACGACATGGTCGTCGTCTATGAGGCGCCCGACGATGAAACTGCGGCCCGCTTTACCCTGACGCTCGCCATGAAGGGCAATGTCAGGACGGAAACCCTGAAGGCGTTTCCCGAGGCCGCCTATAGGGAGCTCTTCCGCTCTCTCGGCTAAAAACTGGGCAGCCGCAAACGAGTTCGTGAGGAACACTGTTTCGGTATAGTCGCGGACCTTGAGTCCGCGCGAACCTATTCGTCTGCAGGCCTCAAGCCATATGCTTGGGGAGGACTCAGTGGATCTCGGATATGGCAAGCGCCGCGTATTGGTCGTCGGCGGCAGCGACGGTATCGGTAGAGCAGCGGCGTCGCTGATGGTCGGCGAGGGCGCCGACGTCCTCATCGCATCGCGCTCGGAGAAGAACCTTCTCGCCGCGGCGGAGATGATCCAGGCCGAGCGCGCCACGGCGCCAGGCCAGCTCGTCTGCGATGTTACCCGGCCGGATGCAGGTGCTGTGCTGGCCGAAACGGTCGACGCCCGCTGGGGCGCGCTCGACGTGCTCGTCGCGGCCGTCGGCGGCAGCGTCCGCGCCGATTTCTCGGCGCTCGACGATCAGGACTGGCTCGACAACTACACCTTCAACGTCCTGTCGACGGTGCGGGCCATCCGCTCGCTGCTGCCCTATCTGGAAAAGGGGTCGAATCCGGCGATCATCACGATGAGCGGCGCCGGCGCAAAGATGCCCTACCAGCATCAGGTCGTCTCGAACGTCCACAAGGCCGGCCTGATCGGCCTGACCAAGACGCTCGCGCTTGAACTCGTGGACAGGAACATCCGCATCAACACGATCGCTCCAGGCCGCACACTGACCTCGCTCTGGACGAACCGCGCCGACATGCTTGCCGTCGAGCGCGGCTCGACGCGCGAAGAGGTGCTGCAGGAATTCGCCAAGGATATCCCCCTCGGCCGCTTCGCCCAGCCTGAGGAGATCGCGATGATGATCGTGTGGCTCTGCAGCCCGCTCGCGAGCTACGTCACCGGCCAGACGATCAGCGTCGACGGCGGCATCGCGCGCGGGCTCCTCTAGCCCGCGACGGTCGCGGACGCTAACTGCCGGCGACGAGCGTGGCGATGACCTCGTCGACGCCTGTCGTGCCCTTTAATGCTTCGGCGCCTTCGTTCGGAAAGTCGATCCAGCCCGCGTTGAAGCCGTCCAGCATGCGGATGCGGGGCAGGGGATGCTTCATGCCCTGCGAGCGGAACAGCCCGTCCCAGGTCTCGCGCGGTGCTGGTTCCGCGCGCACCGGCTTGGCGAGCACCTTCGCGAAAGCGTTGGCGATGTCGTTCGGAGAGACACGGCAAGGACCCTGAAGGTCGAAAACGCGGACGCCGGTCCATTCCTGCTGAATGAGGTCCGCCGAAACCCGGCCGACATCCTTTGCGGCGACCATCGGGAATGCCTTGTCGAGTGGCATGAGAAAGCTCTGGATCACGCCGGTTTCGCGGGCCGAGGCGACGTCCCACGCGGCGTTGTCGATGAACCACCCCGGCCGCAGGAAGGTGATTGGCATCGGAAGTCCGCGCAGGGCGCCTTCCATCAACGTCCGTTGTGAGAGCAGATTGTCCTGAGCCGCATCGGCGCCGACGGTCGACAGGCAGAGGACACGGCCAGGCTTCGTGGCCTTAAGCGCCGTCACCACGCTGTCGATCACGGCGCGCGCTTCCGGATAGCCGGGCTCAGGATCGAATGCCGGTGGCGGCAGGATGAAAACAGCTTCCGCGCCCCTGAACGCCTCGGTTAGGGCCGCCGCGTCTTCCATCTCGGCCAGCGCAACCTTGCAGCCGAGCTTGGCCCATTCCTCGCCCTTCTTCATATCGCGAACGACGGCGCGGACGAGCTTTCCCGCTGCTAACAGGGAACGGGCGAGTTCACCACCGACATTGCCGGTGATTCCAGTGATTGCGTACATGATTTCTCTCGGCGTTTGAGACGTTGCGAGAGACTAACGCCGCAACCATCGTTGCCGTCAGTGCCGTTAAGTCATAACATTGGTGACTCATAGTCACCGGACGAAGACATGGCCTTTGATGGACGCGTGATCTCCAATGTCGGCGTGCTCGCCGCGATCGTCGAAGGCGGCAGCTTCGCCCGCGCGGCGGACGCGCTTGGCCTGTCCCGTTCCGGCGTCAGCCGCGCGGTGTCACGACTCGAGGCGCGCGTCGGCGTTCGGCTCCTGGACCGCACCACGCGCGTCGTTGCGCTGACCGACGAGGGCAGGAAGCTCTATTCCGAAATCGCGCCGCTCCTGACCGGCATCGAGGATGCGGTGACCGTCACCTCCGGATCATCGGTCGCCGTGCGCGGCCGGCTGCGCGTGAATGTCGACGCATTCTTCTCGCGCCTCCTGTTTACGCCGCACATCGCCGACTTCCTGTCACTCTATCCCGACCTGTCACTCGAACTCGTCGCGCGCGATCAGTTGGGCGATCTCGTCGGCGAGGGCTTCGACATCGCCATCCGCTTCGGCACGCCGCCGGAATCCTCGCTCGTATCGCGCAAATTGCTCGACACCCGGACGATCACGGTCGCCTCGCCGGCCTATCTCGATCGGCACGGCGTCCCCGACGACCCGTCCGATCTTACGAGGCACACCTGCATCCAGGTCCGTGACTCGCTGACCGGCCAGCCGATCGAGGAATGGCAGTTCAGCCGCGGCAAGAAAGTGGTTCAGGTGAAGACCACGGGTCGGCTGATGGTCGCCGAATTCGGAACCATGCTCGGCGCCTGCCTCGGCGGCGTCGGTATCGCCAGGGTCAAGGCGATCGGCGTGCAGCACCTCATCGATCAGGGCGCGCTGGTGGAGGTCCTGCCCGACTGGCTCGGCGATAGTTTTCCGCTCTACGCCCTCTATCCCTCGCGCCATCTGCCCCCGGCAAAAGTGCGGGCCTTCATCGATTTCGCGCAGTCGCGGTTGGTCGAGGCAGAGATCGCGACTGACGTTCCCTTCGCCAAATACCACACCTTATTGAGGAACAACGCCTCCCTGTCGTGAGTTTGCTTGTCATGATGGAACGGATCGAAGGCTCCGTTTCCTCCGAGGTAACATCAGCGCGAGTAATCGCGCGCTCAATCAGGAGGTAACACCATGCTCGGCTGGGCACTGACCTTTCTTATCGTCGCGCTGATCGCAGCCGCGTTCGGCTTCGGCGGTCTTGCCGGCACGGCGATTGAGATCGCGAAGATCATCTTCTTCATCGCAATCGTTCTGTTCGTGCTGTCGGCGGTGTTCGGCTTCATGCGCGGCCGTACCGGCCCGCCGATTGCCTGACACAGTTTGCTCCTAATCAGAAAGCCCGCATCAATGATGCGGGCTTTTTGCTGTGACGACGGAGAACCTCAATGGACCAGCGGATCATCGATCTCTACGACCGCTTCACGCACGGCCAGCTCTCGCGCCGGGATTTCATGGACGGCCTCGCAAAGCTCGCGGGTTCCACCGCCGCCGCGACCGCTCTCCTCCCGGTCCTCACCAACAATTACGCTCAGGCAGCCATCGTCGCGCCGGAAGACGCGCGCATCGAGACCCGCCGTGTCTCTTATCCGACGCCGGGCGGTGCGGTTTCCGGCTATCTGGTCCGGCTGAAAGGCGCCGATGCCAAGCGTCCGGCTGTTATCGTCATCCACGAGAACCGCGGCCTCAATCCGCATATCGAGGACGTCACGCGCCGCGTCGCGCTGGAAGGCTTTCTCGCCTTCGCGCCGGATCTGCTGACCCTCGTCGGCGGCACGCCAACCAATGAGGATGAGGCGCGCGACAAGATCGCCAAACTGAAATCCGAGGACACCGCCGCCCAGCTCGTGGCCTGCGTCACCTTCCTGAAGGCGCACCCGATGTCGACCGGCAGAGTTGGCGCGGTCGGCTTCTGCTGGGGTGGCGGAAAGGTCAACGAACTGGCCGCCGCCTCGCCCGACCTCGACGCCGGCGTAGCCTATTACGGCATGCAGATCCCGGCCGATAAGGTTCCGGCGATCAAGGCGCCGCTCCTGCTCCAATATGCCGGGCTCGACGAGCGCATAAATGCGGGCATGGAGGCGTACAGGAAGGCGCTGACCGACAACGGCAAGACCTTCGAGATCTTCGTCTATGACGGCGCCAATCACGCCTTCAACAACGACACCAACGCCACTCGCTATGACAAGGCGGCTGCCGATCTCGCCTGGGGCCGCACCGTCGCGTTCCTGAAGAAGTATGCGGGAGAGCCGCCGGCCGGCTAGGGCAGCGGCAGGTTCAGCCAGGTCGACACGCCGTCGAGAACCTCGCTGACGGCGACGGCAGCGAGGATCGTACCCATCACGCGGCTGATCACGCTCGTACCGGCGGTGCCGATCAGGTTCTCGATGTTCTCGGCAACCAGGAACAGGCCGAGCTGGATCAGAAGCACCACGATCAGCACGATCACGGTCAATGCCTGATCGCTGATGCGATGCCGTGAATCGTCGGTCAGCAGGACGACGGCGAGCATAGCGCCCGGACTTGCGATCGCCGGGATCGCGAGCGGGAACACCGCTGCCTGCCGTGGCGATTGCTTCGCGAGGTTCTCGTCCTCCGCAATCTCGGACGGACCAAAGATCATGCTGAGCGCGAACAGGAACAGCACGATGCCGCCGGAAATCTGGAAGGCGGTAAGCGGTACACCCATGCCGGCGAGGATGAACTGCCCGCCGACAATGAAGAACAGCAGCACGACGAAGGCGACGAGCACCGAATGCACGGCGACCGTTCGCCGCTCTTCCGGCGGCCGCATAGCAGCGACCGCCAGGAAAACTGGCAGTGAACCGAGCGGATCGATCACCACTGCAAGCGTAAGGAATTCGGAGAGCTTGTCTTCAAAGACCCCGAACATCAGCCGCGCTGGCTGAGCGCCGCCAGGAGACGCTCGTTGAGCGGATTCGTCGACTGGAACACGTCGTCGAGGTCGGTCGTCGCAACAGTGTCCGCGCCCTGTGCCATCAGCCAGTCCGCAATGGGATAGATCGCCGACTTTGGCACGTGCAGGACGAGCGGGCCATCAGCCGATATGCCAAAGGGCGCGGTGGCACCAAATTGCTCGCTGGCGAGTTTTACTATCTTGGCCCGGTCGCCCTTCGGTGCCGCTTTCACCTCCTGAACCGCGCGAGCGCGGGCGGCTGCGCCGAGGCGTGCCAGGATCGCGCGGGCGGCGGAAAGGGCGGTCGGGTTCCAGTCGGCGCGGAGCGACGCGACCAGATTGGCCTCGCTCTTCAGGATCAGGCCGTCGTCGAGAACCTTCAGCGCGTTGGCCGCGAGTGTCGAACCTGTTGTCGTGATGTCGACGATGACGTCGGCCGTGCCGGAGGCAGGCGCGCCCTCGGTCGCGCCGAGGCTTTCGACGATGCGGTAATCGCCGAGCCCGTTCTGAGCGAAGAACGTCCGCGTCAGCGTGATGTATTTCGTCGCCACGCGTAGCGGCCGGCCGAGGCGCCGCCGGAACCGCGTCGCGACGTCGTCGAGGTCGGCCATGGTTCGGACATCGATCCAGGCCTGAGGCACGGCGATGACCACCGAGGCCGGACCGAAGCCGAGCGGCGCGAGGAGCAGCACGCGCGTATCGGCCTGCGGGACTTGTTCGCGGATCAGGTCTTCGCCGGTCACGCCGAGATGGACGTTGCCGAGGCTCAATTCCTTGGCGATCTCCGAGGCCGACAGGAACAGCACCCGCGCGGAGGGAAGCCCCGCGACCGTGCCGCGATAATCGCGCGAGCCGCGCGGCTGCATCAGCGGCAGGCCGGCCTGGGCGAAAAAGGCGAAGGCGTTTTCCTGGAGCCGACCCTTGGACGGTACGGCGAGAAGCAGCGGTTCGTCGCTCATGCCGCGGCCTCCTCGATGCGCTCGACGAAGATGGCGCAGCCGACCGCAGGCACGGGAGCGGAAGCGCCAAGGGTCTGGAGCAGGTTGTCGTAGCGGCCGCCGCCGATCAGCGCGCCCATGCCCTTCAGGCGCGGCACGCGGAATTCGAAGGTGAGGCCGGTGTAATAGTCGAGCTGGCGGCCGAACGATGTCCCGAAGCTCATGCCGGCCACGTCGAGACCGCGCACCGCCATTTCCTCGTTTCGCTTCTCGAATGAGTCCAGCACCTGGCGCAGCTCGCCGTCGTCGGATGCCGAGATCGCACCCGACAGTCGTGCCTCGACCAGCAGCGAACGGATCTGGCCGATGGCTGTCACCGGGTCGCTCTCGATGGTGAGGAAAGCCGTCAGCGCCTCGTGCGTCGGCTCCGGCAGCGAGGCCGAGGCCCGCAGGCGTGCCTGTTCGAGGAAGCGCTCAGCGATATCGCCCGCGCTGCGTCCGCCAACCTGGCTGATGCCGGCGATCGACAGCATGTCCTCGACCACGGCCTTCGCGGCCTTCGGGTCCGCGCCGTCGAGCGCGGCGAGGAAGGCAGTGTGGTCGCCGTTTCCGACAGGGGAAGGGGCAAGGCTCGCGAGATCGCGTCCGAGCCCGCCCTGACGCACCACGTCGCGCACAAGACGGCGGCGCCACGGTGCGGGGATTTCCAGCGCGTCGATGAAGGCGTTGAACAGCGCGCGGTCACCGAGCCTCAGCTCGATCCCCTCGACACCGTAGAATTCCAGCGCCTCGGCCGAGCGGGCGAGGATTTCGGCGTCGGCCGCCTCACGATCCTTGCGGCCAAAGATTTCCATCCCGGCCTGCAGGAATTCGCCGCCGCCCTGTTCGCGGTGGCGGAACACCGGGCCGAGATAGCAATAGGCGGCTTCCGCCTCCGGCCTGCCGGCCTCGATGTGCTGGCGCGCGGTCGGGATCGTCAGGTCGGGACGCAGGCAAAGCTCATTGCCCTCCGCATCCGCCGTCAGGAACATGCGGCGGCGCAGGTCCTCGCCCGAAACATCGATGAAGGCTGCGGCCGGTTGCAGGATCGGCGGCTCGACGCGCGCATAGCCGTTCTTCGCGAGCGTCGCGACGAGCTGGGCGGCTTTCTGGCTGGCGGGCGAAGGCATCGAGGGACGGCCTAGTGACAGGTTGGCGCTGTCTAGCAATGTCGCGCGCGCTACGCGAGGGCTTTTCGCCAACATGACGAAATGCCGATCGAAAAGGCGGCTGGCGCTCCGGCGCGAGCGGCGCTACCAAATCGCGCCATGGGTCTCTTCAGCCTCGGCCGCCGCCGCGACGGCGAAACCGCCATTGCCTCCAGGCACATCGCCGGGCAGGTCCGAGCCGTTCTTCAGCTCGGCGAGGACGACGCCGTCACCGTCAGCCAGATCGACTGCGGCGATCCCGCCTGCGCGGGCGGAGCGGAGACCGTGATCCTGGTTATGAGGAAAGGCCAGAAGACGCGTGCCGCCAAGATATCGAAGGCGATGGCGCTCGTCGGCGACGAAGAGATCGCGGAAGCAGTACGGCTTCTGTAGTCGTCGTCCTCCGGCTTGACCGGAGGACCCATGGGCGCTGGCAATGGGATGCTCCGGTCGACCGGAGCATGACGGCCACAGCCTCGGCAAATTCAAATCCCGCACCGCAATCGTCACGAGTCCGTCGCACCCCGTGCCCTATGGCACCTCGGTGACTGCTGCGGGGGGAGTAGCATGAGCGATGGCGTCTGGGGTGCGCCGTCTTCGGTCTCGCTGAAGACGTTAGGAATGCAGGCGGCGGATGCGTTCCGCGGCAGCCTCCATGCCTGTTCCGGCCATGTCGCGCGCAATGCGAGCCGCGCCCGTTCGTTCCTGCGCGAGCGCAGTCGCGACCATCGCTTCCGCCTGATCCCGTACGACATCTGCCGAGTTGTCAACGTGCTGGCGGCCTTCGCCACCGTGCTCGGCCTGACCACGCTGGTCCTCGACCCGCAACTGAAGTCTTGGCAGAGCTCGATCTCGAACGCACTGATGCCGGTCTTCCGGCTCTTCAATGAAATCGGGAAATGCGAGTGGACGCTGATGGGTTGCGCCGCATTCATCCTGCTTAGCCTCGTCCGAGATCTTCGCGCGACGTGCCCGCGCAAATGCCGTCACCATTGGCTCCGTGCCGCGACGGCGACCTATGTCTTCGTCTCCGTCGCGCTCGCCGGCATCATCGCGGCTGCGTTGAAATATGCGATCGGCCGCGCCCGTCCGAGTGAGTTCGCCGAGGTTGACTCGCTGTCGTTCGACTTCCTCTCGTCGGATGCCAGCTGGGCGAGCTTCCCGTCGGGCCATTCGACCTCGATCATGGCCTTCGCGATGGCGGTCGCTCTGCTGATGCCGCGCCTGCGCGTCGCCTGCATCGCCGCCGGTTTCTGGATCGCCTTCGCCCGGCTCGCGACCGGCGCGCATTATCCCTCCGACGTCATCGCCGGCTGTGCGCTGGGCGCTCTGGTGTCGTGGCTTCTGGCGCGCAAGCTTGCGCGCCATCGCTTGGTCTTCCGCTTCGACAATGCCGGCTCGCTGGTCGCCGCGAAGCTCGGGAAGTCGTTTGCGGGTGAACTGCTGGGTCCGCCGAAGCCGGCCAGATAACTCGGCCTCATCCTGAGCCGGGCCCGCAGGCCCGTGTCGAAGGATAAGCCACACCCGCTGAGCCCGCGTCCATCCTTCGACACGTCCGCTGCGCGGACGGCTCAGGATGAGGTCAGCGGTACCGCGCGAGCATCTCCCGCACGGTCTCGACCAGTTTCGCTTCCGGCACGGTGACCTGTCCCGCTCGGGCTTCGGTCCAGGCGGCGCGGTCTTCGATCTTCTTCGACATTTCCTTGCCGAGAACGAGGTCCTTCACGGTCACCTCGCCCGCTTCCTTCTCGTTCGATCCCTGGATGACGGCGACCGGCGAGCGGCGGCGGTCGGCATATTTCA
Organism: uncultured Alphaproteobacteria bacterium; assembly: GCA_963778835.1. Lineage (GTDB taxonomy): Bacteria > Pseudomonadota > Alphaproteobacteria > Rhizobiales > Methylopilaceae > Flaviflagellibacter. The sequence continues at coordinate 392,703 of CAVZVY010000006.1, read as the reverse complement.
TCTGGGCGTTCATGCCCGACGAACCGAGATAGGTCTCGGCCGGAATCCCGGCCTCTCGCAGCGAGCGGGCGAGCGTGAGGTAGTCGCCGGTCCGTTCCTTGTCCATCACCAGCACGACGACCGGGCCGGCAGGTTCCGCCGCGCCCTTGCCGAGCGCCTGAAGCGCCGCCTGCAGGCGCGAGACGCCGATCGAGAAGCCGGTTGCCGGAGCCGGCTCGCCGCGGAAGCGCGCGACGAGGCCATCATAGCGCCCGCCGCCGCCGACCGAGCCGAAGCGGATCGGCTTGCCGTCCTCGTCCTTCACCTCGAAGGTCAGCTCGGCCTCGTAAACCGGGCCGGTGTAGTATTCGAGGCCGCGCACGACGGACGGGTCGATGCGGATGCGATCGGCGTATCCTGACGCCTCGATGATCGCCGCGATTTCCGCGAGTTCGCGGACGCCTTCCAAGCCGCGTTCTGACCCAGCGACGGCCGCCTCGAAATTCACGAGTATCGTGTTTGACGAACCGACCCCGTGGTCGAGCCCGCCGGTGAACTTGATCACGCGGTCGATCGAGGCAGGATCGAGATCGGCGCCCTTGGTGAAGTCGCCGCTCTCGTCCAGACGGCCCTTGCCGAGCAGCTTCGTGATTTCCTCGACCGGGAACTTGTCCAGCTTGTCGATAGTGCGAAGCACTGTCAGGCGACGGCCGACGCTTTCGTCGCCTCCAATGCCGATCGCCTCCATGACGCCGTCGAGAACTTTGCGGTTATTCACCTTGATGACGTACTGGCCGCGCGGAACACCCAGCGCCTCAAGCGTGTCCGCCGCCATCATGCACATCTCGGCATCGGCCGTGACCGAGGCCGAACCGACCGTATCCGCATCGAACTGCAAAAACTGACGAAAACGCCCCGGACCCGGCTTCTCGTTGCGGAACACCGGGCCGAACCGGTAGCTCCTGAACGGTTTCGGCACGCGGTCCCAGTTTTCGGCCACATAGCGGGCGAGGGGAGCTGTCAGGTCGTAGCGCAGCGACAGCCATTGCTCGTCATCGTCCTGGAACGAGAAAACGCCCTCGTTCGGACGATCGAGATCGGGCAGGAATTTGCCGAGCGCGTCGGTGTATTCGATGAACGGCGTCTCGAGCGCCTCGAAGCCCCAGAGCTCATAGGTCTGGCGGATGGTCTCGACCATCTGGCGCGTGGCGGCGAGTTCGGCGGGGCCGCGATCGGCGAAGCCGCGCGCAAGGCGGGCCTTGAGGCGATTTGTGGTGTCTGAGGACATGGTGGCGCGTGGTAACGCGCGCCACCGCACGGGGCAAGCTCTCTCCTCTAGGCCACGGCCTCATTCATCGGCATCACGTCGTCGTAAGGGGTTGAGCGCCGCGCCTGACGCAGTACCTTCGCCCACCAGAGCAGCTTCGTGAGCATCTTGGTCATTGCCCGTTCGGTCGCGTCGGTCGATGGCAGGGTGCCATCCGGCGCCACGCGGTTCCACGGGCTCGAGAAGCTCACGGTATCGCGCATCGTCACCGCGTGCAGGTCGGCGAAGACCAGCCGCAAGTGCTCGATGGCGCGAAGACCACCGGAGATCCCACCATAGGAGACGAATGCCACAGGCTTCGCATGCCACGGCTCTCCCGCGCATTCGAGGAGGAATTTCAGCGAGGACGAATAGGAGTGATTGTACTCAGGCGTGACGACGACGAAGGCGTCGGCATCGTCGAGCCGGGCATGGAGCTCTGCCAGCGCAACAGCTCCCCTTTGCTCTGAACGCTCGAATACGTCGGCAGGGTCGATCAGGCTGATCGCAAATCCCGGATGGCGGGCGATTTCGCCCGCGGCCCACGCCACGACGACGTCGCAGAACCGGCCTTGCCGCGTGCTCCCATAGACCAGCGCCAGTTTTATTCGTTCACCCATGCCCGGATTCTCCATGATTGGCAGGAAGGATGATCCAGTGCTACGACCTCAAGTTAAGTTGAGGTCAAGTGTGAAAAATGCGCAAAGAGAAACCGGCCATCAGCAGGGAGCTCACAGTCGGAGAGATCGCGGCCCGCAGTGGTGTCGCCGTATCCACGCTCCACTTCTATGAATTCGCGCGGGCTCATTCGGAGCACTCGCAGTTCGGGAAACCAGCGCCGCTATTCCCGCGACGTGCTTCGTCGCGTGGCAATCATCAAGGTCGCACAGCGTACCGGCATTCCGCTCGCCGCCATCGGCGAGGCACTGGCCACCCTGCCGGAGGGACGCACTCCGACCGTTGCCGATTGGGCGGCACTGTCGGCTCGATGGAAGTCTGATCTCGATGATCGTATCGCGCGCCTGACCCGGCTGCGCGAACAGCTGGCGAGCTGCATCGGGTGTGGATGTCTGTCGCTCGACGGCTGTCCGTTGCGCAATCCGATGGACGAACTCGGCACCGAGGGGCCGGGCCCAAGGCTGCTCGATCCCGGCTGATCGCCGTCTGCAACCGCGATCGCAGCTCATTCCACGCGTCCTGACCTTTCTGCCACTTTTCCCACGGCGCGGTTGGGTCTAAGACCACCGGCTCTTTTCCAGCGGAACCGGCAAAGCCCGCCTGCGCGGCCCAGAGACCATTTCGATGACAGATATTTCCCTCGGCGCGTCGCGCCCGCTCGTCGGCCGCGACTACCGGACACTCGCTCTCGCCGCGCTCGGCGGCGCGCTCGAGTTCTACGACTTCATCATCTTCGTCTTCTTCGCGCGGTGATCGGCAGCCTGTTTTTCCCGCCGGACGATGCCGGACTGGCTGCGGCAGTTGCAGACCTTCGGCATCTTCGCCGCCGGCTATCTCGCGCGTCCGCTCGGCGGCATCATCATGGCGCATTTCGGCGACCTGTTCGGCCGCAAGCGCATGTTCACGCTGTCGATCTTCCTGATGGCGGTGCCGACGCTGGTGATCGGCCTCCTGCCGACCTACGCCTCGCATCGGCATCGCGGCGCCGGTCCTGCTGCTGCTGTTCCGCGTGATGCAGGGCGCGGCGGTCGGCGGCGAGGTGCCGGGCGCCTGGGTGTTCGTCTCCGAGCACGTGCCGGAGCGCCACGTCGGCTATGCCTGCGGCACGCTGACGGCGGGCCTCACCGCCGGCATCCTGCTCGGCTCGCTGATCGCGACGGCGGTCAACCCGCACTTCGCGCCGGCCGAAATCCAGCGATTTCGCGTGGCGCATTCCGTTCCTGCTCGGCGGCGTGTTCGGCCTCGTCTCCGTCTACCTGCGCCGCTGGCTGCAAGAGACGCCGATCTTCGCCGAACTGAAGCGCGCGCAAGGCGCTCGCCGCGGAAGTCCCGCTGAAGGTCGTCGCTGCGCGACCACCCGGTCGCGCGTCGTCATCTCGATGCTGCTGACCTGGATGCTCTCGGCCGCGATCGTCGTCGTGATCCTGATGACCCCGACGTTCCTGCAGAAGGTCTACGGCTTCGACGCGCCGACCTCGCTCCTGGCGAACTCGATCGCGACGCTGTGCTCTCGATCGGCTGCGTCCTGGCCGGCGCGATCGTCGACCGCGTTGGGGCAGGGCGTTTCTTCCTCGTCGGCACGGTCGCGCTCGCCACCGTCTGCTACGCCTTCTACACGCTGATGTTCACGCGGCCGGACCTGCTGTTCCCGCTCTACGGGCTGGTCGGACTGCTCGTCGGCATGATCGGCGCCATTCCGTACGTGATGGTGAAGTCGTTCCCGGCGGCGGTGCGCTTCTCCGGCCTCTCCTTCTCCTACAACGTCGCCTACGCGATCTTCGGCGGCCTGACGCCGATGTTCGTCTCGCTGATGATGCAGGCCGACAAGCTGGCGCCCGCCCATTACATGCTGGCGATCTGCACACTCGGCTTCGCGACGGCGATCTATCTGTTCCGGAAGGGCGTCTGATTATTCAGCGGCGCTGGACTGCTGCGCCCAGCTCTGGCGCTTGCGGTAGATCGTCGAAGGGTTGATCTCGAGCGCGGCGGCGGCTTTCGCGATATTGCCGCCGAACGCCGACAGCGCGTTTTCGATGATCCGCTGTTCCTGCATCCACATCGGCAGGACCTTCCGCTCGTCACCCGAGACCGGCAGCGAGACCGGGGCCTGAGCGACGACCTTGCCGGGCGTCATCGGACGGCCGAGCACCGCCGCCGAGATCTCGTCCGGCAGCATGTCGGCGGTGACCTGGCCGCCGTCGTTCAGCACCACGACGCGGCGCAGCGCGCTCTCCAGTTCCCGCACGTTGCCGGGCCAGGAATAGGACGCAATCATCTGCTCGGCGAGCGGATCGAAGCCGGTGAAATCCCGCTGCTCCTCACGCGCCAGGCGCGTCAGGAACGCCCGCGCCAAAATCATCGCGTCTTCGCCGCGTGAGCGCAGCGGCGGCAAGCTGAATCGGCAGCACGTGCAGCCGGTAGAACAGGTCCTCGCGGAAACGCCCCGCCGCGACTTCCGCCATCGGGTCGCGATTGGTCGCGCAGACGAAGCGCACATCGACCTTCTTGGCCTTGCGCACCGCCGACCCGGCGAACGCTCACCCGTCTGGACGAAGCGGAGCAGCTTCGCCTGCAGCGCGATGTCCATCTCGCAGATCTCGTCGAGGAACAGCGTGCCGCCATTCGCGAGTTCGGCCGCGCCGGCATGATCCTCCACGGCGCCGGTGAAGGCGCCGCGGACATGGCCGAAGATTTCGCTTTCGATCAGGTCCTTCGGGATCGCGCCGCAGTTCAGCGCGATCGAACGAGCCCGGAGCGGCCCGAGCGGTTATGGACAGCCTCGTGCCGCGAGTTCCTTGCCGGTGCCGCTCTCGCCGGTCACGAAGACGGGCGCCTTCGAACCCGCCACGCGGTCGATCTGGGCGAACACCTGGCGCATCGCCGAGGACGAGCCGATGAACCCGTCGAAGCCCGAAGGCGCCATGGGGCACGGGTCAGCCGCGACAGGCTTCTCGTTCATCCGCGCGAGCAGCCGCTGGGTCAGGATATGCGGCGCGAACGGCCGCATCAGGAAATCGTCGGAGCCGCGGCGCATCGCATCGACCGCGAGCGTCATCGAGCCCATTCCAATTGAGACCAGGGGGCCCCGCACCAGCGGGCGAATACGTTCCAGGGCGTCGGTCGCCAGATCGAGGCCGACGACGACGGCCGAAAATGTCGAGCCGCGAAGGCGGGTTTCAGCGGTCGCGATTGAATCGGTGATTTCGACTTCGGAATTGACGATCCCGGCTGCGAGGGCGGCCGCGATGGGACGTGCGACGGCCGGATCGCGCTCGGCGACCAGAATCCGTCTCCGCGTCGACCCGAAAGGTCCCGCAGCAAAGCCCATAAGAACTCCCGCATCCGGCCGCACGGCCGCAAAAATCGATCAGGGATGGAGCTTGACGACACAGGGTAAATGAAACCTGAACTTTGCCCTCCCAGATTGTGGGCAAGTGATGGCAGAGCATTGGCGGCTCACCCGCGAATTTGTGCATAGTCAGTCACTTCACGCTTGACGGGCGTTATGCTGAGAACCGGGCCGCTCTTTATCGCATTATGCATGGCGGCAATTGCAGCGTCGCTGGCGGCTATCCTTATCTTCGGATTGGGACTTTCGGTGCCGTTCGGTGCCGCGGGCGGGCTTGCCGGACTCGGTGTTGTCGCGCTTGTCGTTCGTATCCTCACCGGATCGCAGAAGAACGCTCCGCTGCGCCTGTTCGATGTCGAGGAGCGAGTTAGCACTTTGTCCGCTCGCCTCCACATGATCGACCAGCGCTTTGCCCGGCTCGAGCAGATCCTGCCGGAAGCACTGAAGCGCAACAATCAGGGCCTGGAGCGCGAAGTCACCGAGCTCGGAAATCTCGTCCGCGCGCTCGCCGAGCAGGTCGAGCTGCACGAACAGCTCTGGGTCGATGCAACGACCCGTTCGGTCCCGTCGGCGGCGATCGCTCGCGAGCCGATGCGCTCTGAGACGGCTCCCCGCGGGGAGATCCCGGCGCCGCCGGTCATTTCAACGCCGGCGCCGGCTTCGCAGGCCAACGTCGCCCGTGCGCCGCTGCTGGGATTCCGCCCCGTCAATCAGGATGTCGGCCGTAAAGTCCGCAAGGCGATCGAAGGCGAGGGGATCGAACTTCATCTGAGCCCGATCGCGATGCTGCCGCAGCGCCGGGTGATTTATTACGACACCCTGCCTTATCTTCGCGACGCCGACGGCACCTTGATCGGCCCGGCCGATTTCGTGCCCGATGCGCGTGCGACCGGGCTCCTGCCGATGCTCGACACCTTCGTGCTCGACCGGAGCCTGCGCGTGGCCCGGCGGCTGAAAGCGCGCGAGCGCGAACTGACCTTGTTCGTCAACCTCGCCGCCGAGACGTTCCGCGGCGATGTCTTCGCGACGGAGGTCGCGCGTCGCCTCGACGCCAATGCCGATCTCTCGTCCCATTTGATGCTCGGCTTCTCGCAGGAGGCGCTGCACAGCTTCGGCGGCGTCGAAGCCGAGATGCTGGCGACCCTGGCGGAAAAGGGCTTCCGCTTCGTCCTGACCAACGTGACGAACCTTTCGCTCGACGCGAAGGCGCTCAACGAATTCGGTATCCGCGTGGTCCGTATCGCGGCCGATCTCCTGATCGACGAGGAGGCGGCCGCCGACTCCTCCATCCATCCGGCCGATCTGCCAAATGTCTGCCGCCGCAACAACATCCTGGCCATCGCGGACAATGTCGACACCGAGCAGAAGGTCGCCGACCTCCTCGACATCGATGTTCGTGCGGCCCAGGGTGCCGTCTTTGGTACGCCGCGTCCGGTGCGTCCGGAGGTCTTCGCCGATGGCGAGGCGCTGGCCAGCGCCCGGACGCCGGCGTTCACGACGCCCGCTCCGCGTCCGGGCGCGCAGCCGCACCAGCCTTTCCGTTCGATTGTGCGGCGCGTCTGATCGCTTGATTTCGGCGTCCCGGTAGGCCACCTCCGGGGCCATGACCGAAACCATTCTCCTGCCGCCCGGATCGGGCCTCGCCTCTCTCGCCGATCGTTACGACGTCATCTTCTCGGATGTGTGGGGGGTGCTCCATAACGGTGTGCACGCCTGGCCGACGGCGTCCGAAGCGCTGACCCGTTATCGCGAGGCAGGCGGCACCGTCGTTCTCGTTTCGAACGCACCGCGCCCAAGCCCCGACGTCATCCCGCAGCTCGCCGGATACGGCGTTTCACGCTCGGCCTGGGATGGCATCGTGACGTCCGGCGACGTGACCCGGATAGAGATCGAACGGCGTGGCATCAAGCGCCTGCACCACGTCGGGCCGCCGCGCGATGTGCCGATGTTCGATGGATTTCAGCTCGTCGGTCCGGCTGACGCCGAGATCACTGTCGTCACGGGTCTGGACGACGACGATGCGGAGACGCCGGACGATTATCGCGGCCGCATGAAGGAACTGCTCGATCATTCGGTCGAGATGATTTGCGCCAATCCCGATCGTGTCGTCGAACGGGGCAACAAGCTGATCTGGTGCGCGGGAGCGATCGCGGACGTTTATGAGGAGATCGGCGGCCGCGTGATGCACATCGGCAAGCCGTTCCCGATCATCTACGAGCAGGCGATGCGCATCGCGGCCGAACTGCGCGGCAAGACCACGCCGAAGAGCCGCATCCTGATGATCGGCGACAGCATGATCACCGATGTCGCGGGTGCGAACATGTTCGGCATCGACTGCCTGTTCATGACGGGCGGCATCCACGCCGAGAAGATCGGGCATCCGCCGCGCCATGACGACTTCCACGAAATCCTGACGCCTGCCGATCCCAAGCCCGTCGGCTGGTCGCACCGGTTGACCTGGGAGCTCTAGTCGAACAGGTCGTCCTGCTTCGACGCGAGGCGCGGCTCGCGCTTCTGAGCGGCGGGCTTGGCGCGAGCAGGTGTCGGCTGTGGCGCTGGATCGCGTCCCGCCGTGGCCGCGACTTCACCGTCCTTGAATTTCAGCGTCAGCGCGTCGCCGGGGGCGACCGCGCCTGCCGAGCGGATGGGTTGGTTCGACTGGTCGAGCACCAGCGCGAACCCGCGATCGAGCACGCCCTGATAGGAGTACGCACGCAGCAGGCCGAATGCATTGTCGAGCCGCCGCTGCGCGTCGCCGATGAGGCGTTGCGGAAGGGTGGGCTTCAACCGGCCGGCCGGAACCGCAAAGTGCTTGCGGGCGTCGGCCATGTTGCGCTTCGGCAGGGCCGGAACAAGGCGATTGGCCGAAACCTCGAACCGACGGTGCCAGGTCCGGGTATTGGTGTGAAGCGCCCGGTTCTTGCGATCCGCCAGCGTCTCCACGCGTTCGCTGCAACGGTCCAACCGCGCCGTCAGCACGCCTTTCTGAAGCCGCGCGGCGACATTCGAGAATGCGATGCGCTTCGTCCGCTCATGCGCGACGAGCGCCGGCCCGAGGCGGGCTGAGAGGGCATCGAACTTCTGGCGCGGTCCGGCGAGCAGGGCTTCCGGGGTCGCGAGCGCTCGGGCGGCAGACCGCAGTTCGGTTCGGCGCCCCTGGACGAAGCGGCCAAGGCCGCCGATCAGCCGGGCACCGCAGGTACCGACATTCGCGAGCAATTCGGTGCGCACCGGCACAGCCATCTCGGCCGAGGCGGTAGGCGTCGGCGCGCGCCGGTCGGCGGCGTGGTCGATCAAAGTCGTGTCGGTCTCGTGGCCGACGGCTGAGATCAGCGGAATGGCGCTTTCGGCCGCTGCACGGACGACGATCTCTTCGTTGAAGCTCCAGAGGTCTTCGAGGCTGCCGCCGCCGCGCGCGACGATCAGCACGTCCGGGCGCGGAATCGGGCCATCCTTCGGCAATGCATTGAAGCCGCGGATGGCGGCCGCGACCTCGGCCGCGCTGGTATCGCCCTGGACGCGCACCGGCCAGACGAGGACGCGGCGCGGAAAGCGGTCGGACAGGCGATGCAGAATGTCGCGGATCACGGCGCCGGTCGGAGAGGTGACGACGCCGACGACCTCCGGCAGGAACGGGATCGGCCGTTTGCGCGCGATGTCGAACAGGCCTTCGGCAGCGAGCTTCTTCCGCCGTTCTTCCAAGAGCGCCATCAGCGCGCCGACACCGGCCGGAGCGAGGCTCTCGATGACGATCTGGTAGGAGGACTTGCCGGCGAAGGTCGTGATCTTGCCGGTGGCGACGACCTCCATTCCCTCTTCGGGCTTGAACTTCAGCCGCGCGAAATTGCCCTTCCAGACGACCGCGTCGAGGCGGGCATTCTCATCCTTCAGGGAGAAATAGGCATGGCCCGACGAATGCGGGCCGCGATAGCCGGAGATCTCGCCGCGCACCCGCACATAGCCGAACGCATCCTCGACGGTGCGTTTCAGGTTGGCGGAGAGTTCGGAGACCGAGACTTCCGGCGCGTTCGAGGCCGGCGCGGCTGATTCCGTGATCGACATGAGGCGCAGACCTTAGCACCGGCCGGCCGCATGGGAAAATCCGGTGCCTTGGATGACGCGGCGGAAATCGGAGGCTAGAACCACCTCGTCACAGGCGGGGTAAGCACAGGCGACATGAAGGTTCTTCTCATCGGCTCGGGCGGCCGCGAGCACGCTCTTGCATGGAAACTCGCCCGGAGCCCCAGGCTGACCAAGCTCTATGCCGCGCCGGGCAATCCGGGCGTGGCTCAGCATGCCGAACTGGTCGCCGTCGATGTCACGGACCACGAGGCGGTCATCAGCTTCTGCCTCGACAAAGAGATCGATCTCGTCGTCGTCGGCCCAGAAGTGCCGCTGGTCGCGGGCCTCGTCGACGATCTGGAGGCCGCGCGCATCCCGGCTTTCGGCCCACGCAAGGCCGCCGCGCAGCTCGAAGGCTCGAAGGCCTATACGAAGGAACTCTGCGCCACCTACGACATCCCGACCGCGCGGCATCGCAGCTTCGTCGAGCCGGCCGGCGCCAAGCACTACATCCGCCAGCAGGGCGCGCCGATCGTCGTGAAAGCTGATGGCCTCGCCGCCGGCAAGGGCGTCGTCGTCGCGATGACGCTCGATGAGGCGCTTGCGGCCGTCGACATGATGTTCGATGGCGGGCTCGGCGCCGCTGGCGAGAGCGTGGTCATCGAGGAATTCATGACCGGCGAGGAGGTCAGCTATTTCTGCCTCGTCGACGGCGACAAGGTGTTGCCCTTCGGCAGTGCGCAGGACCACAAGCGCGCCTTCGACGGCGACGAGGGGCCGAACACCGGCGGCATGGGCGCCTACTCCCCCGCACCGATCTTCACCCCCGAGTTGGAGAAGCGTGCGCTCGACGAGATCGTTCGTCCGACGGCGAAGGCGATGAAGACGCTCGGAAACCCGTTCCGGGGCATCCTTTATGCCGGCCTGATGCTGACGCCCGAGGGACCGAAGCTCGTCGAATACAACGTCCGCTTCGGCGATCCGGAGTGTCAGGTGCTGATGACACGGCTGAAAGGCGATCTGCTGGAAATCCTGGTCGCCGCTGTCGATGGCTCTCTCGACAAGATCAAGGCCGATTGGTCGTCGGAACCTGCGATCACGGTCGTGATGGCGACCAAGGGTTATCCGGGTGAGGTGTCGAAAGGCTCGGAAATCCGGGGCCTCGATAAGGCCGGAAGCGTGGATGGTGTGACGGTCTTCCAGGCCGGTACGCGAGAGGAAAACGGCGTGCTCCAGGCGGCCGGCGGGCGCGTGCTGAACGTCACCGCGACCGGCCCGGATTTCACCACGGCGCGCGACCGCGCCTATCGCGCAGTCGATCTCATCGACTGGCCGGAAGGCTTCTGCCGCCGCGACATCGGATGGCGGGCGCTAAAGTCCGGTACGCAAGGCTGAACCGGTTGACGACAGACCAGTAGAAGCACGCATAATCGCGGATCGTCGGCGTCTCCACCGCGCCGGCCTCTGCGAGACCTGATGGACCACGGCTCAGCGCTTCCTCTCGAAATCATCATTTTCCTTGGCGCCGCGGTCGTTGCGCCGCCTCTGTTCAACCGGCTCGGCCTCGGCGCGATCGTCGGCTATCTCGTCGCCGGCATTTTTCTTGGTCCAAGCGGTCTTGAGATTTTCAAGGACGCCGAAGGAACGCTGCGCATCGCCGAACTCGGCGTGGTCCTGCTCCTCTTCCTGATCGGTCTCGAACTGAAGCTGTCGCGGCTCTTCGACATGAAGCGCGACATCGTCGGGCTCGGTGCTGCGCAGCTTCTCATCACGACAATCGCGCTGTCCTTCGCCGCCTATCTGGCCGGCTTCGGTCCCGGAGCGGCTCTGGCGGTCGGCTTTGCGCTGTCATTGTCGTCGACCGCCGTCGCGACACGCATCCTCGACGAGCGCGGTCACCTGACGCGCGCCTATGGCCAGAGGACTTTCTCAGTGCTGCTGGCCCAGGATCTCGCGATCGTTCCGGCCTTCGCGCTGATTCCGGCACTGGCGACCGGCGAGGGTTTCGCCGACCCGTCCTCGATCATCATCAAGGTCGGCGCCGCCTTGTTCGTGCTTTCGGCGATTGTCGTCGCCGGCCGATTCCTGATCGACCCGATCCTGCGCTTCATCGCCCGCAATGGCGGGCACGAGGGCATGATCGCGGCGGCCCTGCTACTCGTCTTTGGCGCCGCGATCGGATCGGAAGCGGTCGGCCTTTCCAAGGCGCTGGGCGCGTTCCTCGCGGGCCTGCTGCTCGCTGAAGTCCAGCTATCGCCACGAGCTCGAGATCAACGTCGCCCCGTTCCGCAGCCTCCTGCTGGCGCTGTTCTTCATGGGCGTCGGCATGAGCCTCAACATCCATGTCGTCGCCAATGCCTGGCCATATCTCGGCCTGGCGCTCATAGGTCTGGTTGCGATCAAGCTGGTTGTCGCGGGCGTGGTCGTCCGCATCTCCGGTTCGTCCAATCCCGACGCTCTGCGCGTCGCCTCGTTGCTGGCTCCCGCGTCCGAATTCGCTTTCGTCCTGATGCCCCTCATCGTTGCGACGGGCCTGATCCATTCCGAGGTCGGCCAGCTTCTGGTCGCGCTCGGCGTCTTGTCGATGATCGTAGGTCCGCCGTTGATCGCGGGTGTCGAGCGCCTTGCCCGCCGGTTGCCGAAGCCGGATCAGAATGTCGGCATCGACCATGCGACCGATCTCGACGGCACCGGCCGCACCGCGCTCGTCATCGGCTTCGGCCGGTTCGGCCAGATGGCGGCGCAGTTCCTGCTGACCGAAGGGATCGAGACGACCCTGATCGACCGCGATTCGGACGGCATCCGCACCGCGGCGCGGTTCGGTTTCAAGGTCTATTATGGCGACGGTACGCGCGTGGACGTGCTCCGCGCGGCAGGTGCCGCCGAGGCGCGGGTGATCCTGGTCTGCATCGAGAATCCGAACCTGTCGCTCAAGGTCGTCGATCTCGTGAAGCATCATTTCCCGCTGGCGAAGGTGCTCGTCCGCTCCTTTGACCGGGCGCATTCACTGGCGTTGATGGAAAAGAACATCGAGTTCGAGATCCGCGAGACCTTCGAAAGCTCGATGAAGTTCGGCCATGCCGCCTTGCGCGCGCTCGGATTTCCGGAGGATCGTGTCGCCGCCGTCGAGATCGATGTCCGGCGCCGCGACATCGCCCGGCTCGAACTACAGCGCGCCCAGGGCGTCGATGCAGGGACCGATCTGCTTCATCAGAGTGAGTTGCAGTCCGAGCCGCTTCTCGAAGCGGAGCACGAGGCGATCGCGCTTAATCCGGAAGCCGCGCAGGCGATCGAGGCGCTTGCGAAAAAGGCGGGCTAGAGGCCCGCCTTTTTTGGCAATCAGTGAACTCTCAGAGCTTCAATGAACGAGCTCCGAGGCCTTCCGTTCAGCAGCACGGATATTGCGCGTCGCCACACGGCGCTCAACCGCGAGGACCGAAAGCCGGCGCGTGGGATCGCGCCAGAACGGCTCGGCGAAGGCGGAATTCAGGTCTTCCTGGCGCAGGCCGATATCGGAGAGCATGCGCTCGTCGAAACCGGACAGGGCTTTTCCCGCCTGATAGCGGTTGTAGAGTGCGACGACCACCGCGCGTGCGATGAGGATGAAGTCGCGCAGGAAGGATGAGGTCGGACCTGCGGAGACTCCAGACTGCGAGCAAACTTCGTGTGTCATGGTGTGCTCCTTTCCGTGGCTTCTGCCTGTTTTCGTGGAGAGCCGTTCCAATCGCCACCCGATTTGGCCGGTGCTCTTCCACACCACCTACATGCTCCCTCGCCATTGATAAGTGAAACGAATAGTTTTAATGCTATCCATCAGCATTCATGATGGAGATGCCAATGAGCGCTCTTCTCGATGTCGATCAGCTGAAAACCTTTGTCGCAATTGCAGATACGGGCTCTTTCACCCGTGCCGCGGACATCGTTTTCAAGACGCAATCCGCCGTTTCCATGCAGATGAAGCGGCTGGAAGAGCGGATCGGTAAGCCGCTGTTTTCCCGCGACGGACGCCAGAGCAGGCTGACGGAAGACGGCGAAAGACTGCTCGAATATGCCCGCCGTATCGTGAAGCTGTCGGGCGAGGCGATAAGCGCCCTGACGGACGCCGATCTCTCCGGTCATGTCCGCCTGGGTGTGCCGGACGACTACGCCGACCGCTTCCTGCCGGAAATTCTCGCCCGGTTCTCCCGCTCCAACCCGCGTGCGGAAGTCACGGTGGTCTGTGAACCCTCACTGACCCTGATCGACCGCATCACGACCGGCGCGCTCGACCTCGCCATTATCACGCATACCGGTATCGTCGCTGATGCTCAGCCGATCCGGCAGGAGCAATTGTACTGGGTAACCTCCCAGCGCGGCTGCGTGCATGAGGAGACGCCGGTGCCGCTGGCGCTCGGTACCGTCTGCGCCTGGCGCAATCTTGCGATCGAACGCCTCGACGGGCAGCAGCGCCCCCATCGCGTTCTCTATGCCAGCCAGAATTCGACGGCGCTTTGCGCCGCGGTGCTGGCAGGCCTCGCGGTGTCTGTCTCGGCTGAATCGTCGCTCCGGCCGGGAATGCGCGTGCTCGGCGCTGCCGACGGCTATCCGCCGCTGCCGCCGATCAAGATCGCGCTGCTGCGCTCGCAGCACGACACCAGCCCGGTGCGTGAGGCGCTCGCCGACCACATCGTCGACAGCCTCGACAACCTGTCCGAAACGGTGTTGGCGGCGGAATAGTCAGGTTTTGCGCCAGAGCACCAGCACATTGCCGATGGCTACCGCCGCGATGCCTGCGAAGGACCACACCGTCCACTGATAGTCCTCGACCAGGGCCGAGATCATCAGCGCAAAGACCGGGAACAGCACGGTCAGGTAACCCGCGCGCGCCGGTCCGATCCGCCTGAGCAGGGACAGATAGGACATAAAGGCGATAACCGACGAGATCAGCGCCAGATAGACAAGCGAGCCGAGATAAGTCGGCGTCCATTCGATATCGAACGGAATGCCGCGCAGCCATGAGGTGAGGGCGAGTTCCACCGCTCCATAGATCATGCCCCATGCGGTCGCCGAGGCGAGGGGGATGCCCCGCGCCTGCACCCGGGTCGAGACGAAATTGCCGGTGCAGAAGACGAGCGTGCCAAGCGCCGCGAGGACGAGACCGGTGACATGGCCGATGCCGTGCTCCAAAAACTCAGGCGCGAACAGGGTCGCAACGCCGAGAACGCCGATGGCGGAACCGAGCGCGACCGTCCATGCCACCGGCCGTCGCATCACCACCGACTGCATGATCACGTTGCCGGGCGCCGCCAGCGCGAAGATGACCGACAGCATGCCGGACACGAGCCACAGGCCGGCGTGGTAGAACAGCGCGAAATTCGTCGAGAAAAGCGTTGCGCCGAGTACCGCGAAGAGCAGGTGATCGCGAGCCGAGAAGCCTCCAAGCCGCTCGCCCGTGGCGAGGCACCAGCCGACCATACAGAGGCCGGCGAGCAGGAATTGCCATGTGATCGAGATTTCGGGTGCGACATCGCCCAGCTGCCAGTGCAGGGCGATCCAGCTCGTGCTCCAGGCGAAGAGGACGAGGCCGGCAAGGCCCCATTCGGCGCGACCGAATTCGGGCCGGCTCAACTCCGCGGAAGCGCTATCCGAACTCATCCCCCATTTGCCGCCGTAGGCGGCAACAAGGCAAACGAGCTTTCGTGATCGAGATTATTCACGCCCGTGATGGGTGAAATCTCAGTAGGCTTCCTCGAAGAAGATCGGATCGATCGAGCGCGCCCATGGACCGCGCCAGCGCGCAAGCATGTCCTCGGCATTGGTGCGACCGCCATCGACGACCTGGTCGAGCGCCGAGATGAAGATCGACTCGTCGTCCCCCAATCCGTTCTCGTTATTCCGTGCGGCGAGACCAGCGCGGGAAAGCTCCAGGACATCCCGGGCGACTTCACGGACGCTACGATTGCGGATACGCGCGGACAGGCCAAGCTTCGGCACGTCGCGGCGCAGCATCTCGCGTTCTTCCGCCGTCCAATCCTTCACAAGGTCCCAGGCGCCGTCGAGGCTCGCCTGGTCGTAAAGGAGGCCGACCCAGAGCGCCGACAGCGAGCAGATCTTGCTGGTGCGGCCGACATCCGCGCCGCGCATTTCGAGGTAACGCTTCGCGCGGACCTCGGGGAAGATCGTCGTCAGGTGGTTCGCCCAGTCAGACAATGTGGCGCGCTCGCCGGGCAATTGTTCGAGCTCGCCGGCGAGAAGGTCGCGGAACGAGGCGCCGGTGACATCATGGTAGTGGTCGCCGCGCTTGACGAAATACATCGGCACGTCGAGCGCGTAATCGACATAAGCCTCGTAACCCATGCCGTCCTCGAACGCCCAGGGCAGCATTCCGGTGCGGTCGGGGTCGGTGTCGAGCCAGATCTGCGAGCGCATCGATAGCAGGCCATTCGGCTTGCCGTGGGTGAAGGGCGAATTGGCGAAGAGAGCCGTTGCGATCGGCTGCAGCGCCACGCTGGTGCGGAGCTTCTGCACCATGTCGGCTTCCGAGGCGAAATCGAGATTCACCTGCACCGTCGCGGTGCGGAACATCATGTCGAGGCCCATCGAGCCGACCTTCGGCATATAGCCGGCCATGATCTCGTAGCGGCGCTTGGGCATGACCGGAGTCTCGGCAAGCGTCCATTTCGGGCTCATGCCGACCGACAGGAAGCCGATGCCGAGCGGATCGGCGACTTCGCGGACCTGCGCCAAATGGGCGTGAAGCTCGCGGCAGGTGCCGTGCAACGTCTTGAGGGGTGCGCCGGAAAGCTCGAACTGGCCGCCGGGTTCGAGCGAGATCGCGCCGCCGCCGGTCACGTCGAGAAGGCCGATGATGTGGCCGTTCTCCATGATCGGCTCCCAGCCGAGCAATTCGCGCATGCCCTCGAGGAGCGCGCGGATGCCTCGGTCGCCTTCATAGGGGACCGGGGTGTTCTCGCCTTTGCGGAAAGGGACTTTTTCGTGCTCGGTGCCGATGCGGAAATCGGCTGCCGGCTTTTCGCCCGCCTCGAACCACGCGACGAGCTCGTCGCGCGATTCGATGGGCGTCATGTCGATCTGGTCGCGGGCCATTAGGTCTTTCGCGCAGGTTGGGGCGAGAGACCTAGGCGCTCGGAACAGTTCCGTCCAGAGGGACTTAAGCGATGCCCGACTGGACGACCACAACCTCGGTGCCGACCGGCGTGCGGTTGTAGAGGTCGATGACGTCCTGGTTCAGCATGCGGATGCAGCCCGACGACATCGCCTTGCCGATCGAGTTCGGCGCGTTGGTGCCGTGGATGCGAAAGAGCGTGTCCTTGCCGTCCTGATGAGGTAGAGCGCGCGGGCGCCGAGCGGATTGTCGGAGCCGCCCGGCTGGCCTCGGCCCATTTCGCGCTTTCGGATCGCGCGCCATCATCTCGGTCGGCGGATGCCATTTCGGCCATTCCTGCTTCTCGGTCGATGATCGCCCGGCCCCCCCAGGCGAAGCCCTCGCGGCCGACGCCGACGCCATAGCGCCGCGCCGTCCCGTTGTCCTCGACCAGATAGAGGAACTTGTTAGCCGTATCGACCACGATCGTGCCCGGCTTCTCTCGGGTCGGGTTCGGAACTTCCTGGCGCAGGAAGCGCGGGTCGATGTTCTTCGTATTGACCGAGCGATCGGGAACGGCTCCGTCGTGATCGCGCCGTAGCCGTTCACGACCGGCGTGGGACCGGTCACCGCGGCGGTCGCGATCTTGGTGCTGGCAGTGCCCGAAGCGGTCGGCGAGCCGCCAGCGGTCTGGCAGGCGGCAAGGAAGAGCGGTAGGCCGGCCACGAATGCGCGGCGGCTCAGAGCTCCGAAATCAGGAGTGTCGGTCATCGCAGTCAGAACCTTTCGTCGCCGACTTAACGACGGCGTTTGAGCCTTTTGAATACCTTGATGCGGCCGTTGCTAACCAGAGAAATCCCGCTTTGGGGCATGTAGAACCCGGACTGTGTTGCTACTAGGCAACTTAAGCGAAAGTCTAAGTGCCTTCTATCGCTGCCTGTACGAGCGCCAAAGCTGCGACGGCGGCGGTGTCTGCACGCAACACACGGGGCCCGAGCGAAATGCGGATCACGCCGGGCAAACGGAGAAGCCGCTCTCGCTCCTTGTCGTCGAACCCGCCCTCTGGGCCGATGACGACCGCGATCGGCGCGCCTTTTGCCGATCGCAGAACCGCTATCGGATCGGTTTCCTCCGCCTCCTCGTCGCAGAAGACGAGACGCCGCTGCGCGTCCCAGTTGCCGAGCAGTTTCTCAAGAGCGATCGGTTCGTCGATCTCGGGCAAGCCGAGAATGCCGCATTGCTCGGCGGCCTCGACGGCATTGGCCTGCATGCGTTCGAGATTGACCCGTGCAACCTGGGTCCGGCGGGTGATGACCGGGACGAGCCGCGAGGCGCCCATCTCCACGGCCTTTTGGATCATGTAGTCCAGCCGCGCGTGCTTGAGCGGCGCGAAAAGATACCAGACATCGGTCGAGGGCGTCTGGGCGCGGGTCTGCTCCCGGGCGACGGTCAGAGTACGCTTCTTCGCGATCTCGAGGATCTCGGCTCGCCATTCGCCGTCGCGGCCGTTGAACAGCAGAATGGACTGGCCGGCCGTCAGCCGCAGGACGTTGCGGAGATAGTTCGTCCGGTCGTCATCCAGAACAATTTCGGCGCCGGCCCCCAGTGGCAGGTCCACATGGAGACGCGGCGCCGAGAAATCATACTTCGCCATGGTTAGGTGATCAGCCGCCCGACACTTTGGTGGCGAACAGCGCAATCGCGCGTTGGTAGTTCGGTGATTTGTTCCAGCCGGCGAGGGCCGAGAAATTAGCCGAACCCGGCTCCCAGCCGCCGCCCTTCTGCCAGCCGTAGCCGCGGAGATAATTGGCGGTCGAGGCCAGAACGTCTGCCTGGCTGCGGATCAGGTCCTTCTTTCCGTTGCCGTCGAAATCGACCGCGAACTTCAGGTAGGACGAGGGAAGGAACTGGGTCTGGCCGATCTCGCCATGGCCGGCACCGCGCAGTTCCGCGATGGAAAGGTCGCCGCGATCGACGATCTGCATCACCGCGAGGAGTTCGCGCTGGAAGAGATCGGGGCGGCGGCAGTCGGACGCCAGCGAAGCGAGCCCGTTGACGATCGGCTTGCCGCCGACGACCGCGCCGAAATCCGTTTCCATCGCCCAGATCGCGACGAGGACGGGGCCGGGCACGCCGTACTGGGCTTCGATCTTCTGGAAGAGGGCGGCGTGGGACTTCAGATAGGCCTTCGCCCTGCTCACGCGGCCGGCGGTGACGCGGGTCGCGGCGAATTGCTCGAAGCTGCCTTTGAAGCTCGCGCGCACCTTGTGATCGTAGGCGATGATGGCGGCGTCGTACTTCACGCCGTTCAGCACGCTAATGCCGCGCGAGCCGATACCTTGTCTGGCAGCGTCGGCCTTGAACTGCTCGATGAAGCCCTGAAAGCCGCTAGGTGGCACGCATTGCAGGGCCAGGGCCGGCGCCGCGAAGAGCGAAGTGAAGACCAAAGCAACAAGATATCGAATGCCGAGTTCGCATTTATGCTCTCCTAGGCTGAACCCGCCGCGACGATACGCATTTTCGCGTGTATCGCTAGGGGCGAGGGTATCTCTTCACGATCATACTTGCGGTGAACGAGCGCCTGAGGCTAATCGGCCCCATGGCCATCCCGCATGCACAAACCGTTGCCGACGCCTCCACGGGGAACTGGGTGGATCGCTATGCGCCGGACTGGCTGAAACCCTTTGCACGGCTCGCCCGCTGGGATCGGCCGATCGGGGCGTGGCTCCTGTTCTGGCCCTGCGCCTGGGGCGCGGGGCTCGCCGCCGTCGCGGCAGGTCAGAGCGTCCCAAACCCTTGGCATGTCGTTCTGTTTTTCGTCGGCGCATTCGCGATGCGCGGCGCGGGCTGCACCTGGAACGACATCGTCGATCGCGACATCGACGCCAAGGTCGCGCGCACCGCGAGCCGGCCGCTGCCGTCTGGGCAGACCACGACAAAAAAGGCAGCCGCCTTCCTCGCGCTGCAACTCGTCGTCGGGCTTCTTGTCCTCGTTCAGTTCAATCTCTTCACCATCGTCCTCGGCGTCGCCTCGGTCCTGCCGGTCATCACTTATCCGTTCATGAAACGGATCACCTGGTGGCCGCAGATCAATCTCGGCATCTGCTTCGCCTGGGGCGCACTGATGGGCTGGGCGGCAGTCTTCGCGGGTCTTGGACCAGCGCCGCTGCTGCTCTACCTGGCCGCGATCGCCTGGGTCATCGGCTACGACACCATCTATGCCCTTCAGGACATCGAGGACGACGCGCTCGTCGGCGTACGCTCGACCGCGCGCCTGTTCGGCGCACAGGTAAAGTCGTGGCTCTGGGCATTCTACGCGCTGGCGGTCGTTCTGATTGTCGCGGCGCTCTTCGTGGCAGGAGTGGGCGTGGTAAGCTATGTCGGGCTTGGCGCCTTCGCGATTCATCTGGGACGACAGATCGTGGTCCTGCGCCCGTCCGATCCGAAACAATGCCTGGCGCTGTTCAAGTCGAACAGCCCGGCCGGCTTCCTCTTCTTCGCGGGCCTGGCTGCCGACGCGGCGATCCGGGCTCTCTGATCAGCCCGGAAAGATCTCGCGTTCGTCGAGGTGCACGAAAGGCACCATCGGCAGGCGGGTCATGCGGCGGCGCGTCAGGAAACGCGGGCGGCGGCCGGTCAGCAATGCATGGCGGCGGCGCGGACGCGGCCGGTCGACCGTGAGCGCGCCAATACGCTTGTCGGCCGCAACGAGATGCCCGTCCACGCCTTCGATCATGAGCGGCAGGCCGAGCGTGGTGCCCCAGAGGCGCCATTCGGCGATGACGTCGTCGT
The DNA here is from genome assembly GCA_963778835.1 of uncultured Alphaproteobacteria bacterium. Lineage (GTDB taxonomy): Bacteria > Pseudomonadota > Alphaproteobacteria > Rhizobiales > Methylopilaceae > Flaviflagellibacter. Next base: position 372,453 of record CAVZVY010000006.1, on the reverse strand, counting down.
CGTCGCTGGCCTCATAGAGCGGAATATCGAAATCCCGGTCGCGGTGGACGAGGCTGACCGTGACGCGGTCGTCTTCCTCGCGCTCGCCCGGAATGATGCGAAGGGCGATGCCGCGATAGCTCGTCACCGGCAGCGCGACGTTCATCGCGACCGCACCGAGACGGCGCATCAGGAGAACGCGTTCCTGGTCCAGTGTGACCGAGCGGCGGCCATGATCGGCGGCCGGATCCGCGCAGGTAAAGCGCAGAGGAAGCGCCCTCGGATCCAGTCTTTCGTCGCGATTATTCGCGGCCGCCTGGATGATGTCTGTCTGATGCCTCACGAAACCCTCTCACAGAGCCAACTCGTTGCTTGGTGGCCCGTTGTTCGAGAGGATTTTGCTTCTTCCAGGTCGAAAAGCTCTTAAGAGAACTGGTTAAGCGAAGCTGACTTAGTTCGTTGGTATAAAATGCTTTTCCAACCGACTAAGAATAGCTTTACGTTCAGAATGAATGACCTGTGAACGACGGGCATACCCAGCACTTGCCGGATTGGTCCGTGCGGGCTAACTCCCGTCTCTCATTTCACTTGGAGCTCTCATTGCCGGACGGCCTCACTCGCGACCAGCTCGTCGGATTCCAGACGGCGGTCGGCGCGATCATCCGCGAGGCCGGCGACATTGCGCTGGGCTTCGCCCGCGATGGAGCGAAGCGCTGGGTCAAGGGCGACACTTCGATCGTCACCGAGGCCGACATCCGCGTCGACGGCTTCCTGCGCGAACGGCTGACTGATCTCGACCGCGACATCGGCTGGCTTTCCGAAGAGACGGTCGACACGCCCGACCGGCTCGATCGAGACAAGATCTGGATCGTCGATCCGATCGACGGCACGAGGGCCTTCGTCGAGGGCGTGCCCGTCTGGGTCATATCGATCGCGCTCGTCGAGGCCGGGCGACCGACGCTCGGCATCATCTACAATCCCACTCGCGACGAACTCTTCACCGCCATCGCCAATGACGGCGCCTATCTGAACGGCCACGTCATCCGCGCCTCGGAGAGGCCGTCCCTGACCGGCGCCGAGATCGTCGGTCCACGGTCGATGATCGAGGATCTGGCGACAGTCGGCATCCAGGTGACGCGTGCCCCTTACGTCTATGCCTTGGCCTACCGCATGGCGAACGTCGCCGCGCGCCGGGTCGATGCTGCCGTCGCCTCCACGCGCTCGAAGGACTGGGACATCGCCGCCGCCGACCTAATTTTGCACGAATCCGGCGGGCGCCTGGTCGAACTCGATGGCAGCACACCGTCCTACAATCTGCCCGCGCCGGTGCATCAGCCACTGATAGGCGCGACGGAGCCGCTAAATGCGTCTATACGAGCGGCGCTGAGCCGGGCCGCCGAGCGGCCCCAAACCTGGGCCTGACTGAATTACGATGAGCGAACAAGCAAACGAAACTCCGCAACTTCTCCATCTCGTCTTTGGCGGCGAGATGGAGGATCTGTCCGGCGTCACCTTCCGTGACCTCGACAAGCTCGACATCGTTGGGATCTATCCGAACTACCGGACGGCGCACGCGGCCTGGAAGGCCAAGGCCCAAGCCAGCGTCGACAACGCTCACATGCGCTATTTCGTGGTCCATCTGCACCGGCTGCTGGACCCGACGGCCTGATTTCCAATGCTGAAGACGCTAGGACGCCGACCCGAGATTCTGGAGGCGGGGGGAACCCTGTTCGCCGCCTATGTGCGTCTTGTCGAGAAGACGACGCGCTGGAAGATTGAGCCCGCCGACATTCGGGCCGAGCTCGGACCTGACCTCCCGGTAATCATGGCTCTCTGGCATGGTCAGCACGTCTTCACGTCGATCGCCTGGCCGCGTGAGTGGCCGATGAGCGCGCTGGTCGCCCGGCATGCCGACGGTGAGATCAACGCCGTCGCGTTGCGGAAGCTCGGCTTCAACCTCATCCGCGGCGCGGGCGGCTCGGGCAGCCAGAGGAAGCTCATCAAGCGTGGGGGCATGCAGGCTCTTCGCCTGCTGATTTCGGACGTTGAAGGAAGGCAATTCGGTCTCGCTGACGGCCGACGTGCCGAAGATCGGCGGCGTGGTCGGGCAGGGCATCGTCATGCTTGCTAAATTGTCCGGCCGGCCGATCTATCCGTTGGCGGTCGTCACGCGGCGCCGGATCAACTTCAATTCCTGGGACCGGGCTACGCTCAGCCTGCCGTTCAATCGCGGCAGCATCGTCCTCGGCGACCGGATCGACGTCCCCGCCGACGCGGACGAGGCCGAACTCGAGGCAAAGCGCGTCGAAGTCGGACAAGCCCTTGATCGCGCTCATGCAAGAGCCTACGAGCTTGCCGGAGGTACTCCCTGGCAAAGCCGAGATGGCTGACCAACCGCTTCTGCTTCGTGCTTACACGAGCCTGCTGTCGATCGGCGGGCCTTTGGCCGCGCTCGGTGTGCTCCACGCCCGGCAGAGGCGCGGCAAGGAGATGGCAGGGCGGCTCGGAGAGCGGAAGGGCCGCGCCAGCCGCCTCCGGCCGTCCGGACCGCTGATCTGGGTTCATGCCGCGAGCGTCGGCGAGTTCGTCTCGGTCCTTCCTCTGGTCGAGGCGCTCGTCGAGCGGGGTTTCAATCTCCTCGTCACGACCGGAACGGTCACCTCGGCGCGTCTGGCGGCGGTCAGGCTGCCAGCGGAGGCCATCCATCAGTTCGTCCCGCTCGATGTTCCGGCGTTCGCCCGCCGCTTCTACGATCATTGGAAGCCGGACCTCATCATATTTACCGAGTCCGAGCTGTGGCCGAGTCTTCTCTGGGAAGCGAAGCAGCGGTCGATACCGGTGGTGATCACCAATGCGAGGATGTCGCTCAGGTCTCATCGGCGCTGGTCGCGCGCCGGACGGGCGATCAGGGTCCTGCTCGACGGCGTTGATCTTTGCCTGGCCCAGAGCGAGGCGGATGCCCAGAGATTTGCCTCGCTCGGCGCGCCGCGCGTCGAAAACGCCGGCAATCTGAAGTTCGACGTGCCGCCGTTGCCGGCTGCCCCTGCTTTGCTCAGGCCGCTCCGGGATGCTGTTTTCGGCAGGCCTGTCTTGGTCGCCGCCAGCACCCATAAGGGCGAGGAAGGGATCATCGCGGCGGTGCACGCGACGAACCGGAAGAAGGCGCACAATCTTCTGACAATCATCGTGCCGCGCCATCCCGAGAGGGCCGAGGAGATTGCCGAGTCGCTGCAGTGGTTCGGGCTTCAGGTTGCCTTGCGCTCGCGGCACACCGTGCCGGACTGGAAAACCGACATCTTTGTTGCCGATACGATCGGCGAACTCGGCCTTTATTATCGACTGGCCGACGTCGCCTTTGTGGGTGGCTCGCTGGTCGAGCACGGCGGCCAGAATCCCATCGAGCCGGCAAAGATCGGCGTTCCGATCGTCCATGGCCCGCATATCAGGAATTTCGCCGACATCTATCCCGCGCTCGATGCGGAAAAGGGGGCGATCGAAGTTCAGGACGGAGATCAACTGGCCGCGACTGTTGGTAAACTGCTCGGGGACACCGCGACACGCGAATTGATGCGCAGGGCGGCCAAGCAGGTCATGGCCCGGCAGAGCGGCGCCCTGGAGCGGACACTGACCGCGCTCGAGCCCTATCTGCTGCAGTTCAACCTCACCCGAGCCCATGCGCGCTCCTGACTGGTGGTGGCGCGACCGCCCGACCAATCTGGCTCGGTTTCTTGAGCCCCTGGGATCGATGATCGGTGCGATTGCCGCGCGCCGTTTGGCCGAGCGGGGAGGGCGCGCCGACATTCCGGTTATCTGCGTCGGAAACCCTGTCGCCGGTGGTGCCGGGAAGACGCCGACAGCCATAGCGATAGCGGATATCCTCAAGAGAGGCGGCCGCCGTCCGGTGTTCCTGAGCCGCGGTTATGGTGGCCGTCTCGCCGGTCCCGTTCAGGTCGATCCCGCGCGCCACCGTTCCGCCGATGTCGGCGACGAACCGCTTCTGCTTGCCCGGTACGCTCCCGCGATCGTTTCTCGCGACCGGCTTGAGGGCGCCGCTCTCGCCGCGAGTCTCGGCGACGTCATCGTGATGGACGATGGCTTTCAGAACCCGTTGCTCTCAAAGGACCTGTCGCTCCTTGTAGTCGATGGCGGCACGGGAGTGGGTAACGGCCTGTGCGTTCCCGCCGGTCCGTTGCGAGCACCACTCGAAGAACAGCTCGCCCGCGCGCAGGGTCTCGTGCTGATTGGAAGAGGCGCGGCCGGCGAACGGGTCGCGAGCGCCGCCGCGAGCCATGGCCTCGCCGTTCACCGCGCAAGCCTCGAGCCTGACCGTCGCGCCTCTGCCGGCCTGCGAGGATTGGATGTGCTGGCCTTCGCTGGAATAGGCCGCCCCGAGAAGTTCGCCGATACGCTTCGCTCGATCGGCTGTGACGTCGTTCAGCTCATCGCCTTCGGGGATCACCATCGCTTCACCGCAAATGAAGCCCGGGGGCTCCTCATGACGGCAGAACGCACTCAACTGACGCTTGTCACCACGGAGAAGGACATGGTTCGGCTCAACGGCGAGGCGGATGCTTCCCTGCGCGAACTCGCGCGCCGTAGCCGCGTCCTGCCGGTGACGCTCGCCTTCGAAGACGGGACTGCCCTGGCGGCTCAGATTGCAGGTGTACTCAGGCCCTAGGAAGCAGGCCGAGATCGAGGAGCCTTTGCACGGCGATTTCGGGAGAAGCGTAAGCCTCCTGCCGTTCCGCCGACCAATACCGAAGCTCGTCGAGGGGGATCTTCTCGCCGGTCACGGCGCAGCGGACGAAGGAACCTGGCTTCAGCACACGGAAATCGCCGTCCATATAGCGGACTTCGGCCTCATTCGAGGGGCGCATGCGTTCGTGCTGGTTCATTGCGGCTAAGAATGTCTCGTTTTCCTGCGCGCATAGATAGCGCGCGCAGGCCCGGGACGCCATGCCGCCGATGGAAAGTCTTATTTTCCGAAGAGGTCGTCGACCTTCGACTGGTCGATCGCCTTGCCCGCGAGCTGCGGGCCGTTGAGGAGGAGTTCCTCGGCGCGCTTGGCGCGCTTGGCTTCACGCTCGTCGAGGAAGCCGCTGACATCGCGGGCGTTGACCGCCTCGGCGAAACGGCCGACGCGATTTTCGATCATCTGCAGGGTTTCGACGACCTTCGCGACACGCTGGCCGGTGATGTCCTGGAACGAGCAGGCCTCGAAAATCTTCATCACGTGGTCGTTCACGAGAGCCCGGTAGCTCGCGAGGTCCTTGCACTCCGCGGCCATCAATGCCTCGGCGCTTTCCATGATGGTGTTCGTCGCGTCTTCGGTCGACTTCACGACCGCATCGAGTTCCTGACCGGCGGCAGGGATGCGGCTTTCCTTCAGGTCGTTGGCCTGAAACATGCCGATCTCCGACTTCATCGTCTCGATGTAGCGGGCGATCTCGCGCAGTTCGCGATAGGTGGTCGCGTCCATGCTCTGGGAGAACGCGTCCATGCTTTCGGCCGCAAGGGAGGCGAGCTTCATGACATCGGCGAAGGTAGGCTCGGTGCCGGCTTTGCTTTCCGCATAGACGGCCATCTTGTCGAAATGGGCCTGCTTCGCCTTGGTCATCTTGTTCTTCCTTGCATGCGGGTCGGTCTAGCCGGTCGAGCCGGCGATTAATCCCCGAAGACGGCGTCGATCTTCGATTTGAGAGTCTGCGCGTTGAACGGCTTGACGATGTAGTTGTTCACGCCGGCCTTCTTCGCCGCGATGACGTTTTCCGTCTTCGATTCGGCGGTGACCATGATGAACGGAGTGCGCTGAAGCTTTTCGTCCGCGCGAACTTCCTTCAGGAGCTCGTAGCCGGTCATCGGCTCCATGTTCCAGTCGGAGATCACGAGGCCGTACTTCTTCTCGCGCATCTTGCCGAGCGCCTCGGAACCGTCCGCGGCCTCATCCACTTCGTCGAAACCGATCTGCTTCAGCAGATTGCGGATGATGCGAATCATCGTCTTGTAGTCGTCGACGACGAGGATCGGCATCGAGTGATCGACAGCCATGCTTAAAACCCCCAGCAGGCAGGCGAAGACACATCGCCTGGCGTTCAAATCGGACACGCATTGGTCCGTCATCAGGTGAAATACAGGCCATCGGTTGAATATCCGGTTAACTAGCGAAGCTTCTTCGAAATGAACTGCGCATTCTGGCCGACTTGCCTTTGGGCGAGGGCGACGGCAGGTTCCGCCCGCATGCGAACCCCCGAGGACAACTCCCTGTGAATGTGCCGCTCGCCCCAGGATTCCGCCTTCAGCGCGGGCTCGACGGCATTCCCGCCCAGTTGAAGGGTGGCGCGGTCGCGATCGGCAATTTCGACGGCGTTCACCTCGGGCACAAAGCGGTCTTGGCAGCGGCGAGAGCCGCGGCGATCCGTGCCGGAGGCCCGGCCGTCGCGCTGACATTCGAGCCCCATCCGCGATCTTTCTTCAGGCCCGACCAGCCAATCCCCCGGCTGACTCCGGCGCGCGAGAAGAGACTACTCCTGTCGCATGAAGCGCTGGAGGGAATGGTCGAACTGACTTTCGATGCCGAGCTCGCATCTCTGACGGCCGAAGAATTCGTCGCTGACATTCTCGTGAAGAGGCTGGAGGCCGAGACAGTCGTCGTCGGCTGGGACTTCCATTTCGGCAAGGGGAGGGGTGGCTCACCCGCATTCCTTCAGGAGGCGGCGGCCCGTTATGGCTCCGGCGTCGAGGTCGTTTCGCCGTTTGGCGACACCGAGCCGGTCTCGTCGAGCTCGATCCGAGCCTTGCTGTCGTCGGGGGAGATCCAGGACGCCAACCGGAAACTAGGCCATCGCTGGTTCGTCATGGGTGAGGTCGCGCACGGCGATAAGAGGGGACGCGACCTCGGTTATCCGACGGCGAACATCGCGCTCACGCCCGAGACGCCGCTCGCCGAGGGCGTCTACGCGGTCCGGGTGACGTTCGACGGACCGATCCGCGATGCGGTCGCAAGCTTCGGCCGTCGCCCCCAATTCCACGAGAACGGCCCGCCGCTTCTCGAAAGCTATATTTTCGATTTCCAGGGCGACCTCTATGGCAAAACGCTCGGCGTCGAATTCGTCGCTCGCCTGCGCGGCGAGGAGAAGTTCGAGAATGTCGATGCCTTGATTTCGCAGATGCATCGCGACGCGATCACGGCGCGCCGGATTCTCTCAGGTCCAGTCGATCCTCTCGCACCCAGTGCCATTGGCTAGGGGAGAAATGCTTTCCCCTTGCGCGTCGCCTTGGTAGAACGCGCGCACTCCAGACCCTTTAGGCTCATGAACGATACCGTTACGGCGCCGACGCGCGACTATTCCGAGACGCTTTTCCTGCCGAAGACCGATTTCGCGATGCGCGCGGAATTGCCGAAGCGGGAGCCCGACCTTCTTGCCCGCTGGTCGAGAATGGGTCTCTACCAGCGCCTGCGCTCAAGCGCGTCCGGCCGGCCGAAATTCGTCCTGCACGACGGCCCGCCCTACGCGAACGGCCATCTCCATATCGGCCACGCGGTCAACAAGATCCTGAAGGACATCGTCGTCCGCTCCAAGCAGATGGCCGGTTTCGACTCGCCCTACATCCCGGGCTGGGATTGCCACGGCCTGCCGATCGAATGGCGGATCGAGGAAGAATATCGCGCCGCCGGCAAGAACAAGGACGAGGTCCCAACCGTCGACTTCCGCCGCGAATGCCGCGCCTATGCCGACAAATGGGTCGGCATCCAGAGCGATGAATTCCAGCGGCTCGGCGTCGTCGGCGACTGGAGCCGTCCTTACAAGACGATGGATTTCCGCTCGGAAGCGGTGATCGTCGGCGAACTCCTGAAGTTCGCGACCTTCAGCCAGCTTTATCGCGGCTCGAAGCCGGTGATGTGGTCGATCGTCGAGAAGACGGCACTCGCCGAAGCCGAGGTCGAATATCAGGAGCATACGAGCCACACGATCTTCGTGAAGTTCCCGGTGCTTGTGGGATCCGACGACCTGAAAGGCGCGTCCGTCGTCATCTGGACGACGACGCCCTGGACCATCCCGGGCAACCGCGCCGTCGCCTATTCGCCGACGATTTCCTATGGCCTCTATGAAGTCACCGCCGCTCCGGACGACAATTGGAGCAAGCCCGGTGACCGCATCCTGCTAGCCGACGATCTGGCGGAGACCGCCTTCAAGGCCGGTCGCATCGAGGAGGTGAAGCGGGTTCGCTCGGTCGAGGCCGCCGAACTCGCGAAGCTGGTTCTCAATCACCCGCTGAGTGCACAAGGGTTCACGTTCAAGGTTCCGGTTCTGTTGGGCGATTTCGTCACTGCCGACACCGGTACCGGTTTCGTCCACATCGCCCCCGGCCACGGCGCCGACGACTACGGCCTCTGGACCAAATCGCGTCCCTACCTCGTCTCGCTCGGCATCGACGCCGACGTGCCGCACACCGTCCAGCCCGACGGCTCCTACTTCCCGAACGTGCCTGTCTTCGGGCCGGCAGGCGTTCGAGTCCTCGACCACAAGGGCAAGGAAGGCGAGGCCAACAAGGCGGTCATCGACGCGCTGATCGCCTCGAACGTCCTCCTCGCTCGCGGCCGACTGCGCCATCAATACCCGCATTCATGGCGCTCCAAGGCGCCGCTGATCTTCCGCAACACGCCGCAATGGTTCATCGCGATGGATCGCGACCTCGAAGGCGGGGCAGGGGACACGCTGCGTGCCCGCGCGCTCAAGGCGATCAGCGCCACGGACTTCTATCCGCCGCAGGGCGAAAATCGCCTGCGCGGCATGATCGAGGCGCGTCCGGATTGGGTCATCTCGCGCCAGCGCGCCTGGGGCGTGCCGATCGCGGTCTTCGTCAACAAGAAGACCGGTGAAGTCCTCAAGGACGAGGCGGTCAACGCCCGCATCGTCAAGGCATTCGAGGCCGAAGGCGCAGACGCCTGGTTCTCGGACACGACCGGCGCCAGCTTCCTCGGTAACGATTATGCGGCCGAGGATTTTGAGAAGGTCGACGACATCCTCGACGTCTGGTTCGACTCGGGTTCCACGCACGCCTTCGTTCTGGAGGGCGATCCGGATCTCAAATGGCCGGCCGACATGTATCTCGAGGGCTCGGACCAGCATCGCGGCTGGTTCCATTCTTCGTTGCTCGAAGCCTGCGGCACGCGCGGCCGCGCGCCCTATGACAGCCTGCTCACGCACGGCTTCGCGCTCGACGAGCAGGGTCGCAAGATGTCCAAGTCGCTCGGCAACGTCGTCTCACCGCAGGACGTCATCAAGCAGTCGGGCGCCGATATCCTCCGCCTCTGGGTGGCAGCATCCGACTATTCCGACGATCTTCGCATCGGCGCGGAAATCCTGAAGACCTCGGTCGACACCTACCGCAAGCTCCGCAACACCCTGCGCTGGATGCTCGGTGCCCTCGGCCATTTCCGCGAGAGCGACCGGGTTCAGCCGAAGGATATGCCGGAGCTCGAAAGGCTGATGCTGCACCGTCTCTGGGAGGTCGGCCAGACGGTCCGGGAAGGCTATGACGGCTACGACTTCAAGCGCGTCTTCGCGGCGATCATGCAGTTCGCGACCGCCGATCTGTCGGCCTTCTACTTCGACGTCCGCAAGGACGCGCTCTATTGCGATCCGATCTCGTCGGTGAAGCGCCGCGCCGCGCTGACGGTCATCGACATCCTGTTCGACCGCATCGTCCGCTGGCTCGCGCCGCTGATCCCGTTCACCACGGAAGAGGCCTGGCTGCTTCGTCGTCCCGGAGACGACGTGTCGGTGCATCTTGAGACCTTCGCCGAGGTTTCCGATTCATGGCGCAATGACGCGCTGGAAGAGAAATGGGAGAAGGTCCGCCGCGTCCGCCGCGTCGTGACGGGCGCTCTGGAAATCGAGCGCGCCGCCAAGCGCATGGGCTCGTCGCTTGAAGCCGCTCCCGTCGTCTACATCGACGATGCTGTTCTTCGCTCGGCGCTCGCCGATGTCGATCTTGCCGAGGCCTGCATCACCTCCGATGCAAAGGTCGCGAGCGGTGCGGCTCCCGCCGGCTCGTTCACGCTCGACGATGCCCCGGGAATCGCGGTCGAGCCTCGCCTGGCTGAAGGGCGGAAATGCGCCCGCTCGTGGAAGATCTCTCCCGATGTCGGCCGCGATCCGGAATTTCCTGACCTGACGCCGCGCGACGCAGAAGCAATGCGCGAATGGCAAGCGGCGCAGGCGGCATGACGCCTGCGCTCCGGCTCGGCCTGATAACGGCGGCGGTCACGCTCGTCGCCGACCAGGTCTCCAAGCTCTGGATTCTTTTCGAATATGGGCTCCCGGATCGCGGTCGGGTCGCGATTTTGCCGTTCCTCGATCTGGTGATGGTCTGGAATCGCGGTGTCAGCTACGGCCTGTTCCAGCAAAACACCGATCTGGGACGCTACGTCCTCATCGGCCTCTCGATCGTCGCGGCCGTGGTTCTCGTCGTCTGGCTTCGGAAGGAAACGTCGGGGCTGGCTGCGTTCGCCATGGGTCTGATTCTCGGCGGAGCCATCGGCAACGCGATCGACCGGGCTGTCTACGGCGCGGTCGCCGATTTCGTGCTTCTCTACGGCTTAGGGTACGAATGGTACGTCTTCAACATCGCCGATGCCGCGATCGTTGTCGGCGTCGTGCTCCTGCTATATGGTGCGCTCCGGCGGGGTGACCGGTCGGACGAGGCGAAACAGCCCACGACTGTCGAATGAAGGCTATGTGGCCGCCGGGCTGGCGTACATTGACGGGACCTATGCCTATGCAGCTTGCGTTGAAGACGTCTGAGATCATTCGTGGAGCCGCCCTAGCGGCCATTGCGGCATCGTGCCTTTCGGCCGTGCCTGCGCAGGCACAATCCATGAAAGAGCTGATGCAGGACATCGGCATCCAGGAACGCGATCCGGTGAAGGCCGATTACAACGAGCGCGCGCCGCTGGTCATTCCGCCTTCGTTGACCGCATTGCCTCCGCCGGAGACCGATCAGCCTGTCGGCGCCACCAATTGGCCGGCCGATCCGGATGTCATAAAGGAACTCGCCGACGAGAGGGCGCGAGCGGAGCCGGACAAGGATATGTCCGATCGCCTTTCGGTCGAGGAACTCCGTGAGCATCGCCGTTCGGGTACGAACAACGGTTACAAGACGCTCGGCGAGATCAAAGACTTCGAAGATGACGCCGGCTCAGCTGAAGGCCACCTCCAGGACCAAGACAGCCAGTGCCGAGGTCACCCAGGCGCCGACCGCAGAGCCGGAGCGCAAGCGTCTGTCCGACCCGCCGCCCGGATATCGCGTCGCATCGCCGGAACAGCCCTATGAAGCTGGCCTGAGTGACCGTGAGAAGAAGATGAAGAAGAGCGGCAGCTGGCTGTCGAAGCTGAACCCGTTCGACTAAGTCGCCGTCGCATCTTCCAGATGCAGCGGGTTTGACCATATGATGACGATCCGGCGATCATGTCGGACGTCCGCCGCAATGACGGCCGCGATTTGAGGAAGCGTCCCATCAGAATGATTGAATTGTCGCTCGGCGCCGCGCTGGTTGGCGCGGCCTTTGGATCCGGTGCCCTGGCCCAAACCGCAAAGGCGGGTCCCGAGGTCGAGACCTTCTCGCTGGCAAACGGAATGGACGTCGTCGTGGTGCCGGATCGCCGCGCGCCTGTCGCGACGCACATGATCTGGTACCGAGTTGGTTCCGCCGACGAGGTCCGCGGCAAGTCGGGTCTCGCCCACTTCCTCGAACATCTGATGTTCAAGGGTACCAAAAAGCATCCGGCCGGCGAATTCTCGAACACCGTTTCCGAGCTCGGCGGGCAGGAGAACGCGTTCACCTCCTACGACTACACTGCCTATTACCAGCGTGTTCCGAAGGAAGCCCTGAAGACGGTCATGGAGTTCGAGGCGGATCGCATGACCAATCTCGTCCTCTCGGACGCTGTGGTGCTGCCCGAGCGCGACGTCATTCTCGAAGAGCGCCGCTCCCGCACGGATTCCGATCCGTCGGCGCAGCTGTCCGAGGCGACCTCCGCCGCTCTCTGGATGAACCACCCCTATGGCCTGCCGATCATCGGCTGGGATCACGAGATCCAGGGCCTGACTCGACAGGACGCCATCGCGTTCTACGAGAAATACTACACCCCCAACAACGCGATCCTGGTTGTCGCCGGCGATGTCGATGCCGCCGAGGTGAAGGCGCTCGCCGCCGAGACCTATGCGAAGATCGAACGTCGCGCAGAGCCGCCGGTGCGCGAGCGTCCGCGCGAGCCCGAGCAGCGCGCCGCCCGTCGGGTCGAGCTCGCCGATGTGCGTGTTCGCCAGCCTTCCGTCAGCCGGGTCTACCTCGCTCCGTCCTACCGGACCGCGAAGGGCGAGGAGGCTTACGCGCTCGACGTGCTGGCCGTCGTTCTCGGCGGGGGTTCGACCAGCCGCCTCTACCGGTCGCTCGTCGTCGAGCAGGGGACCGCTGCCTCAGCCGGTGCCTATTACGGCGGCACCTCACTCGATGAGAGCCGGTTCGCCGTCTATGCGCTGCCCCGTCCGGGGATTTCGCTCGCGCAGTCAGAAGCGGGCATCGACGCGGTCATCGCTCAGGTCATCGCCGAAGGCGTGACCAAGGAGGAACTCGACCGCGCCAAGACCCGCCTTGTCGCAGAGACGATCTACGATCTCGACAGCCAGGCCTCGATGGCCCGTACCTTCGGCGCGGCGTTGACGACCGGCATGAGCGTCGAGGACGTCATCGCTTGGCCGGAACGCATCAAGGCAGTCACGCCCGAACAGGTCGTCGAAGCCGCGAAGTCCGTCCTCGTCACTCGCCAGTCGGTTACCGGACTGCTCGAATCCGCATCCGGGGCTCCCGGAAGCGCGTTGTGATCCGCGAAGCACTGCTCTCTATCGCCATGGGTTTCATGATCATCGACACGGCCACCGCGGCCGCCAAGATTCAACGCATCGTTTCTCCTGGCGGCATCGAAGCCTGGCTGGTCGAGGAGAACACGGTTCCGTTGATCTCCTTCGAATTCGCCTTCCGCGGCGGCTCCGCCCAGGACGAGCCGGCAACGGCCGGAACCGCGAACCTGCTGTCCGGCCTTCTGGACGAGGGCGCGGGTTCGCTCGACGCCCAGACCTTCCAGCAGCGGTTGGAAGAGAGCGCGGTCGAACTGCACTTCAACGCCGCGCGCGACAGTTTCGACGGCAGCCTGAAGACCCTGGCGGAGAAGCGTGACGAAGCGTTCGAACTACTTCGCCTCTCGGTGAACGAGGCGCGACTCGATGCCGAGCCTATCGAGCGCATCCGCGCCCAGACGCTCGCACGCATCCGCCGCAACTCGACCGATCCCGGCGACGTCGCGCACGAGACGTGGTCGCATCTGGCATTTCCCGGCCATCCTTACGGTTTCCGTGCCATCGGCACTGAGGAAACGGTTGAAGCAATCACCCGCGACAACCTCACGACCTATCGCGCCAGGAATTTCGCCCGCTCGAACCTCGTCGTTTCAGTGGTCGGCGCAATCGATGCCGCGACGCTCGGCCCGGCGCTGGACAAAATTTTCGGCGCTCTCCCGGCCGAACCCAAACTGAAACCCGTGCCGGAAATCTGGCCGCGGAAGGTGGGCCACACCGAAGTCGTGCCGATGGACGTGCCGCAAACGACGCTCGTCTTCGGCCGTTCCGGTCTCGTCCGCGAGGATCCCGACTACATTCCGGCCGTGGTGATGAACCACATCATCGGCGGCGGCACCTTCACCTCGCGCCTGTTCAACGAGGTGCGTGAGAAGCGTGGCCTCGCCTATTCGGTCTATTCGTATCTCGATCCGATGGAACGCTCGGGCGTGTTCGGTGGCGGAGTCGCAACCCGCAACGACCGCGCGGGCGACGCCATCGACATCATCGAGGCGCAGATCGCCGGCTTCGCCAAGGAAGGCCCGACGGTAGACGAACTGGCCAAGGCGCAGAAATACCTCACCGGCTCCTACGCACTGAACTTCGACTCTTCAGTGAAGATCGCGCGCGGCCTCAAGGCGATCCAGCTTAACCGGCTGCCGATCGACTACATCGAGAAGCGTAACGCGCTCGTGAACGCTGTCACTATCGAGGATGTGAAGCGCGTCGCCGCCCGCATTCTGGACGACGGCGACCTTCTCGTTGTCGCGGTCGGCAAGCCCGAGCTCGCATCGGGCCGTGGCTCCGCTTCGCCGCTCACGGATGATCAAGAGAATGTTGCGCCCAAGGCTCTGCCCTCTGGCGCAATCCGCTAGCGGCAAAGGGGCGCGGTAAAAGCCGGCCCCTTACGGGAACCGTTGTTCTCTTGCCATGCTTTTACGTTAGGCTCACCAAATAAGCCTCACGGAATGGCAATCATGTCCCTCGTCCAGACGTACGACCGCGCCCTCGTTTCCAAGATCGGGGAGGGCGGCATCGACGATGCCGCGTTCCAGGCCAAGCTCGAACAGAGCCGCGAGGCGCTGGACTGGGTGCGCTCGGCGCACGCGAACAAGGAGCTCGCGCTCCTCGGTTACGCCGGCAAGACCGACGACGTCGCGGCGATCGAAAGCGCGGCGAAGACCTTTGCCGAAGGCGCGACCGATCTCATTTTCTACGGTACCGGCGGTTCGAAGTCTTGGCGCGCAGGCGCTGGCTCAGCTGGCGGACTACAACGTGCCGGGCCTCGGTGTTCTCCGCGACGGCCCGCGTCTGCATTTCCTCGACAATCTCGATCCGATCACGCTCGACAAGCTGTTTGCCAAGCTGCCGCTGGAAACGTCGCGCTTCATGGCCGTCTCGAAGTCCGGCGGTACTGGCGAGACGCTCGTCCAGGTCATGGCCACGATCTCGCTGCTGCAGGCGAAGGGACACGGCGATCATCTCGCCCGTCATTTCCTCGGCCTGTCCGAGCCGGAGGCCGGTAAGAAGAACGAACTCCGTGCTCTGCTCGCGCCATACGGTGTGACTTTCCTCGATCACGACACGGGCGTCGGTGGCCGCTATTCGGTCGCCACCAATGTCGGTCTTCTGCCGGCTGCGGCAGCCGGTCTCGACATCGCCGCCGTCCGCAACGGCTTCATGGATGCGCTGAAGCCGATCCTCGACGGAGCCGAGCCGAAGGACGTGCCGGCTGCGATCGGCGCCACTCTCGCCGCCTGCGCGGCCGACGCCGACAAGAACGTCTCGGTGATGATGTCCTATGCCGATCGTCTGGAGCGCACCGCCGCATGGTGGGTGCAGCTTTGGTCCGAGAGCCTCGGCAAGGACGGCAAGGGCACCACGCCGGTCCGCGCGCTCGGCCCGGTCGACCAGCATAGCCAGCTTCAGCTCCATCTCGGCGGACCGCGCGACAAGCTTTTCACGGTCGTCACGGTCGGCTTCGCGGGCAAGGGACCGAAGCTCGATCCCGAGCTTGCCGCGCGAGTCGGGGAGCCGGTATTCGCGAACAAGACCGTTGGTGATTTCGCCGCCGCCGAAGGCCGCGCCACGGCCGACACACTTGCGAAGAACGGCCGTCCGACGCGCACGATCTACATTCCGGAGCTGAACGAGCGCGCGCTCGGCACCTTCCTGATGCAGTTCATGCTGGAGACGATCATCACCGCGCGGCTGATCGGCGTGAACGCATTCGACCAGCCGGCGGTCGAAGAGGGCAAGATCCTCGCGAAGAAATATCTCGGCGAGGGCTGATCGCTCCACAGTTCAGTTCGGTGACGACTTGATCCGGCCTCACGGGGCCGCGATCTTTGTCGAATCATGACCATCCGCCGCCTTCCCGAGACTCTCGCCAACCGCATCGCCGCGGGCGAGGTCGTCGAACGCCCGGCGAGCGTCGTGAAGGAACTGGTCGAGAACGCGCTCGACGCCGGTGCGACCCGGATCGAGATCGTCCTCAAGGCTGGCGGCAAGGAACTCGTCCGCGTCACCGACAACGGCTCGGGAATGGCGCCGGACGACCTGCCGCTCGCGGTCGAGCGCCATGCGACCTCGAAGCTACCGTCGGACGATCTGCTCGATATCCGCCATCTCGGCTTCCGCGGCGAGGCGCTGCCGTCGATCGCGTCCGTCTCGCGGATGACCTTGACCTCCCGGCGACGTGACGATGCCCATGCCTCCCAGCTCGTCGTCGAGAACGGCCGTCTGGGCGATGTAGGACCTGCGGCGCATCCGGAAGGCACGCGCGTCTCGGTTGAAGGACTGTTCGCGGCCCTGCCGGCGCGGCTGAAATTCCTCAAGACCGAGCGGGCGGAGAACGAGGCCGTCGCCGAGATCGTCCGCCGTCTCGCCGCCGCTCATCCGGGGACCGACATCGCGCTCGATCTCGACGGCCGCGCGCTGCGCTTCGCTGCCCAGTCCTCGACAGACGACGGCATTCGGGCGCGCCTGTCGGACGTCCTCGGCCGCGATTTCGGCGCCAACGCCGTTCCGGTTCTGGCGGAGCGCGAGGGCTTCCGGCTGTCCGGCTTCGCGGGCGTGCCGACCTATCACCGCGCCACGGCCGCGCATCAGATCTTCGTCGTCAACAAGCGTCCGGTGAAGGACCGTCTGTTGCTCGGTGCGCTGCGCGGCGCCTATTCGGACCTCATGCCGCGTGACCGGCACGCGGTGGTGGCGCTCTTCCTCGACATCGATCCGCGCGACGTTGACGTCAACGTCCATCCGGCCAAGGCGGAGGTGCGGTTCCGCGATTCCGGCCATGTCCGCGCGCTGCTGATCTCGGCTTTGCGCAACGCCATCGACGCCGGCGGCCTGCGCGTGGCAACCACCGGCGCCCGGTTCGCGACCTCGGCGTTTCGCGCACCGCAGCGGCCTCAGAACTGGCCGTCGCCGGCCCCAACCTTCGGGTCGCTGGCGCTCGCGCCGGAAC
The DNA here is from genome assembly GCA_963778835.1 of uncultured Alphaproteobacteria bacterium. Classification (GTDB taxonomy): domain Bacteria; phylum Pseudomonadota; class Alphaproteobacteria; order Rhizobiales; family Methylopilaceae; genus Flaviflagellibacter. The sequence continues at coordinate 355,607 of CAVZVY010000006.1, read as the reverse complement.
CGGTCGCCGAGGCCTTTCGCTTTGCCGAACAGAGTCAGGCGACATTCGAGGTTCAGCCATCTGCTGACGCCCGAGCCGATGCGGCGGCGACTCCGGAGCAGGAAGTGCTGCCGCTAGGTGCGGCGAAGGCCCAGCTTCACGACACTTACATCCTCGCCCAGACCGAGAACGGCATCGTCCTCGTCGACATGCACGCCGCCCATGAGCGGCTGGTCTATGAACGGCTGAAGCGTCGTGCCGGCTCTCCGCAATCGCAGATCCTGCTGGTGCCGGACGTCGTCGATCTTTCCCCGGACGAGGCTTCACGTGTCGTCGCGGCGGCGGAGGATCTGGCGAAACTCGGCCTCGTCGTCGAGGCATTTGGGCAGGGAGCGGTCCTCGTCCGTGAGACGCCTGCGCCGCTCGGCGATTTCAATGTCACGGCGCTGATCCGCGATCTCGCGGACGGCCTCGCCGAATGGGGCGAGGCGCTGCCGTTGTCCGATCGTCTCGACCGGCTCGCCTCGACCTTCGCCTGCCATCATTCGATCCGTGCCGGGCGGCGCTTGAAGCCGGAAGAGATGGACTCGCTTCTCCGTCAGATCGAGGACGAACCCCTGGCCGGGCAGTGCAATCACGGTCGCCCGACCTTCGTGACGCTGTCGCTCGCCGATCTGGAGAAGCTGTTCCAGCGGCGCTAACAGATCACGGCGTCGTGATCGAAACCCGACGTAACCGTCTGAACCTCCGGACCGAATACCCAATGCGCACACAGGGTGGCGCAAGCGTATCAATCGGAGAATCCAGATGTCAGAACCGCCGTTAGCTCGGTCATCCTCGCCGGCGCCGTCACGACCGCGCTCGCAACTTTGGCTGGCGCCAGCCCACTGACGAAGGAAGAGGCCAATGCCGCCGTCGCCGCCGGCAAGGAGAAGTGCTTCGGCGTCGTGATGAAGGGGCAGAACGACTGCGCCGCCGGCCTGGGCACGACCTGTCAGGGCACCTCGACCGTCGACTTCCAGGGTAATGCCTGGAAATTCGTCAGCGGCGGCACCTGCACGAAGCTCGAACTCCCGGGCGGTCGCATGGGGTCGCCGACCGCGCTGAAGCGCGACCTTCCTGTCTAAGCGAACCGGCCGGAAAGCGGAGTCAGCCATGAAAACGCAAGTCGAATCCGCGACGTCGCGCGTCGAAACGCAACTTCGCTTTCCGGCACATCCCATTGCAGGGCTGGCCGGGACGAGCTTCAAGCACGAGCATCTCGACGTGGTCGGAGGGCTGCCCCTTGGCGCCGCAATCGCCTCAACCCTTGATGCCGAACCCGGTTTCGATCTCTCCCTGAACATCGGCGGGATGATCGAGGCCGGGCGTTCACGACCGTTCATCTTGGAGAACAGTGATGACCATGACCCATCATGCCGTCCATGAGTCGGGCGTGTCCTGGCCTGCCCGTCTGTCGGATCAGGCCGTTGCGCTGGTGCGTGCGGTCGCTCCACCCTCGCTGGTCAGTCTCGTCCTGAGGCTGGGGCTGGCCGTTCCGTTCTGGAAATCGGGCGTCCTCAAATGGGATGGCTTCCTTCGGTTGAACGACACCGCGCTCTACTTGTTGAGCGACGAGTTCAAGCTCCATTGCCCGGCGGGCCGTATGCATTCCCGGCACCGGAAGTCATGGCGTTCCAGTCGGGCTCGGCGGAAATCGTCCTGCCGATTCTGCTGGTGCTTGGCCTCGGCACTCGCTTCGCAGCGGCCGGTCTCCTGATCATGACCTGCGTGGTCGAGCTCACCGTTCCCGATGGCTGGCCGGTACATCTGACCTGGGCTGCGATGGCGCTGGCGATCATGGCCATGGGGCCGGGCAGATTCTCGCTCGATCACGTCATCGGACGCTCGTCCGCGCTAATCCGGCGTCGGCGCTGCCAGCGCCACGCCCTTCACCTGGGCGTGGACCGTGGAGCCTTCGGCGAGGCCGAGATTTTCCCAGGACCGGCGAGTGATGCGTGCGAGCAGGCGCGCCCCGGTCCCGTCAGTACCGAGAGCGAGCACGGCCACCATCTGGTGTTCACCGGCAATGACCGAGACGATGCGGGCCGGCAGCACGTTCAGGATCGTGCTCTCGCCGGGGACCTGCCGGGCGAGGCTGACATCGCCGGCGGAAATGGTCAGGCGGCGTCTTTCTCCAGGTTTCGCGCTCACGGCCGGAACGACGAAGCGGCCGCCATTCACGCTGAGGACGGCGAGCCCATAGGAGGCATCGTAGGATTCCACGGTCGCCTCGATGCTGACGGCCGCCTCGCGCGCCGCCGCCAGCGGGAGCTTCGGATCGCTCTGCAATTCTCCCAACGAGCCCGACGCCACGACACGTCCCGCCTTCATCAGGACGAGGTGGTCGGCAAGCCGCTCGACCTCGCTCATATCGTGGGTGACGTAGAGAACCGGGATCGACAGCCTCTCGTGAAGCCTTTCGAGGAAGGGCAGGATCTCCTCCTTGGTCTGGCGGTCGAGCGCCGATAGCGGCTCGTCCATCAGAAGGAGTTTCGGCTGAGTGAGAAGCGCGCGGCCGAGCGCGACGCGCTGACGCTCGCCCCCCGAGAGGTTGCGGGGCGCGCGGTCCAGGAGATGGCCGATTTTGAAGAGCTCGATTACCTCGTCGAAGGCGATCTCTTTCGGTCCGTCCTTGGGCGCGCCGTAGAGCAGGTTCTTCCGCACGGTCATATGCGGGAAGAGGCTCGCTTCCTGGAAGACGTAGCCGATCGGCCGCAAATGGGGATGCAGAAAGACGGAATTGTCCTGCCAGATGCTGCCGTTCACCGAGCATCGGCTTCCCGCCAGATATTGAAGGCCGGCGACACAGCGCAGCACCGTGGTCTTGCCGCAGCCGGAGGGTCCGAACAAAGCGGTCACGCCTGTCGACGGCGCGTCGAAACTGGCATCGAGGTCGAAGTGGCCGAGGCGCCCGCGGAATGCGACGGAGATCGTATTGGTCATTCGCCGATACGGGCCGAGCGCTTTTCGAGCGTCGTCATGGCGAGCACGACGGAGAAGGCGAAAACCACCATGCCGGCTGCGAGGATGTTGGCCTCGCGCCACTGCATCGTCTCGACATAATCGTAGATCGCAACCGAGAGCACCTTCGTCTCGTTGGGGATGTTGCCGCCGACCATCAGCACGATTCCGAACTCGCCGACGCAATGAGCGAAGCCGAGTACGGCGCCGGTCAGGAAACCGGGTCGGGCGAGGGGGACGGCGACAGTCCAGAAGGTCTTCCAGGGCGAGGCGCGGAGCGTCGCCGCGACTTCGAGCGGGCGATCGCCCATCGCCTCGAAGGCGTTGCGGAGCGGCTGGACGACGAAAGGCATGGAATAGACGACCGAGCCAATGACGAGGCCTTCGAACGTGAAGGCGAGCGTTCGGGCGCCCCACAGGCTGGCGAGAGCCCCTCCGGGCCCCGAGGGGCCCAAAGTCACTAGCAGATAGAAGCCGAGGACCGTCGGCGGCAGGACGAGGGGCAGGGCCACTATCGCTCCCACCGCTTCCTTCCAGGCCGCTTTCGAACGCGCCAGCCACCACGCGATCGGCGTGCCGATGATCAGCAGCACGATCGTTGCGATGGTGGCGAGTTCGATCGTCAGCCGAACCGCCGTCCAGACCTCAGCAGGTAATCCCAATGCTTCAGACTCAGCTCTTCACATCGAGAGCGTAGCCGAACTTCTCGATGATCGCCTTAGCTTCCGGACCCTTGAGGAAGGTCATGAAAGCGGTGGCGGCCTCGTTGCTGGCGCCCTTCTTGAGAAGCACGGCGTCCTGGAGGATCGGCTTGTAGAGGTTCTGCGGGACGAGCCACTGCGAACCGCCCTTGCCCATGACCTGGGAGAGCGCGACGAAACCGAGTTCGGCATTGCTGGAATCGATGAACTGGAACGCCTGGGCGATGCTGTTGCCCTGCACGACCTTCGGTTCGAGCGCGGCGTAGAGGTTCAGAGCCTTCATCGTTTCGATGGCGGCGGCGCCGTAAGGGGCGGCGGTCGGGTTGGCGATCGAGATCTTGGTGAAGGTGCCGGTCTGGAGCGTGTCCTCGCCCTTCACGAACGCGGCGTCCTTGCTCCACAGGACGAGCTTGCCGACGGCATAGGTGAAGCGGCTGTCGGCGACGCCGAAGCCGTCATCGACCGCCTTCTTGGGACGCTCGGCGTCGGCAGAGAGCATGATCTGGAACGGCGCGTCCTGCGTGATCTGGGTGTAGAGCTGGCCCGAGGAGCCGAAGCTCAGCACGGCATCATGGCCAGTCTTGGCCTTGAACGCGGCGGCGATTTCCTTGGCGGCGTCGGTGAAGTTGGCGGCGACCGCGACATTGGTCTCGGCGGCGCTGACAGGCGGTACGACCAGAGCGGCGGCAAACAGACCGGCCGCGGTCGTCAGGGCTTTCACGAAGTTCATGGTGCTCTCCACTCAAATCTAGCTCGGATGACACGTCACATCGCTGGCGCCGGGACGCCTGCGTCATATGTCGCCGTATATAGCGGAAAGTTTCTTTGAAGTGGAAGGGCCGGCATTGTCGATGAGATCGTTAAGTGAATCAGAGGAATTCGGAGCAAAACTTCGGGAAGGGCTTCCGCTTTGGCGTCCCTGGGTGCTGATGTGTCGCGCTCAGAAGACGGTCTGGGGGCAAGATGTCCGAGGTTAAGGAGGCGGTCGAGCCGACTGGCTGGTTGCTCGACGTCGACCTCAGCCAGCTCGAAACCTATCTCGGTCGGACCTTGCCCGGCTTTCGGGGGCCGGTGACGATCCATCCCGCGCGCGCCGAATCGCGCTCGACCTTCATCGTCTCGACACCCGACATCCGCTTCGTCATGCGCCGCGCGGCTGGGCTCGAACGCGAGTTCCGGGTCGTCGCCGCGCTGCATCAGAAGGGGTTTCCCGTTCCCCGGCCGCTTCTCTACTGCGACCACGAAAAGCTGACCGGCACGGTCTTCTACATGTCGGAATTCGTCGAGGGACGGTCATTCGAGGATCCCGCGCTGCCGGGCTTCAGCAGCGAGGACCGTTTCCGCGCATACGACGATGTGAACGCGACCCTGGCTAGGTTGCATGCGATCGAGCCGCGCAGTCTGGCGATCGATCTCGGCACCGGCCGCAATTATGTCGCCGAGCAGGTCGATCGCGCCATCGTCCGCTACAAGGCGAGTGGGATCACCGGCTTCGCCGACATGGACCGCGTCGCGGAATGGTTGCCTGGCCATCTGCCGCCGGACCGTCCGCCGCGGCTGATCCATGGCGATTTCCGCATCGACAACATCATTTTCGATCCCAACGAACCCAGGGTCATCGCCGTCATCGACTGGCATCAGGCCGGCCTCGGCGATCCGATAGCCGACGCCGTCTACCACTTCATGGCCTGGATCAAGCTGGGCGCGGGCGGCCGCGCCTTCACTCAGGGCGATTTCGCCGAACTTGGTATTCCCACGCTCGAAGCCTATGCCGGCGAATACGCCAAGCGGGCCGGTTTGAAGACCATCCCTAACTTCGAGACCTATTTCGCTTATAATCTGTTCCGCATGGCGGCTTTGCAGGGCATCGTCGTACCGCAGCCGGGCGTTTCCAAGGGCCGGGCGCTTGCGGCGCTTGCCCCGCTTTCCGCGATGGCTTGGGCATTTGCCCGCCGCGCCGGAGCGACATGACGGGATGGAATCTGGGGTAAGGGCAGTTCTGGCGCGTACGTCCTCGACGCCTCGGATCGCGGTCGCACTGGGCGGCGGTGGTGCCCGGGGATTGGCTCACGTCCTCGTGCTGGAAACCCTCGACGAACTCGGGATCAGGCCCGCCGCCATCGCCGGAACCTCGATCGGCGCGATCTTCGGCTGGGCCTACGCCTCCGGCCTCCCGGCCAAGACGATCCGCAACGACTTCATCGGCAAGCTCAAGGACCGCCGCAAGATCATCGCCCGGCTCTTCGAAGCCCGGGTCGGCCGCTTCACTCGTCTCGTCGCGGGCGGCGGCAATCCAATGCTGATAGACGCCGAAGTCCTGCTCCCGCTGCTTCTGCCGGAAGGGCTGACCATGCGGTTCGAGGACCTCGACATCCCGCTATCGGTCGTGGCCACGGACTTCCATGCCCGATGCGAAGCGGTTTTCCGGACCGGCCCGATCCAGCCGGCGGTTGCCGGATCGGCCGCGATCCCGGGGCTTATCCGTCCGGTCGTTCACGAGGGTCGCGTTCTGATCGACGGCGGCGCGGTCAATCCCTTGCCGTTCGATCTTCTCTTCGATCACGGTGATGTGGTGGTTGCAGCAGATGTCATCGGTGGCCTGCCGGTGCCAACCAAGCCGGTCCCTGATCCCTGGGAAGCGATGTTCGGTTCGCTCCAGATCCTGCAGAGCGTCATCGCGCAGTCGAAGATCGCCCGTCGTCCGCCCGACATTACGATCCGCCCGCCGGTCGGCATGTATCGCGTGCTCGATTTCTTCAAGGCGCCAGCGATTCTGAAGGCAGGCGAGCCGTGCAAGGATGAACTGAAACGGGCTTTGGATAAGATGCTGGCCTAGCGCCGTTCCCGGAAAAACTCTCTCAGCAACTCCGCCGACGCAGTCTCGCCGAAATCCGCCATAGACCTCCGGCGCATGATGACAGGTCGGTAGGGAATACAGCCTTCCGCCGCTGACGACCGCGCCGCCCTTCGGATCGTCGGCGCCGTAATAGAGCCGCCGTATCCGGGCGAACGAGATCGCCGCCGCGCACATCGGACAGGGCTCGAGCGTCACCCAGAGATCGCAGCCGATCAGGCGCTCGGAGCCGAGCTTGGCCGCCCCCGCGCGGATGACCAGCATTTCGGCATGGGCAGTCGGGTCGTTCAGTTCGCGCGGCCGGTTGCCGTCGGCGGCGATGATTTCGCCGTCGCGCACGAGGACGGCGCCGATCGGCACCTCGCCGCGCCGGGCAGCGGACTCGGCTTCCTCGAGCGCCCGCGCCATGAACTCATTCGTTATCGTCAAGATGGCAATCTTCCGCTTCGCCTCTCAGCCCTCCCATGATAGGCGAGCGCATGATCGATAACGAAGATAACTCGCCGGCCGCCGATGCGCACGATGCCGATCGCGCCCGGATCGCCAAAGTCATTGCAAGAGCGGGTCTCACCTCGCGCCGCGACGCCGAAGCCTGGATCGCCGCCGGCCGCGTCGCGCTGAACGGCGAGGTGATCGACAATCCCGGGACGACGGTCGGCCCGCGCGACCGCATCACCGTCGACGGCGAGCCGCTTCCCGCCCGCGAGCGCACGCGTCTGTGGCTCTATTACAAGCCGCGCGGGCTGGTGACGACCGCCAAGGATCCCGAAGGGCGTCCGACCGTGTTCGACGTTCTGCCGGACGAATTGCCCCGCGTGGTCTCGGTCGGCCGCCTCGACATCAATACCGAAGGGCTGCTGCTCCTGACCAATGACGGTGGGCTCGCCCGTGTGCTCGGCCATCCGGACACGGGATGGCTTCGCCGCTACCGCGTCCGCGCTTTCGGCGAGGTGACGCCGGACAAGCTGTCGGCGCTCTATAAGGGCATCGAGATCGAGGGGTTCAGCTACGGACCGATCGAGGCGGTGATCGATCGCCAGCAGGGCGACAATGCCTGGCTGACGCTCGGCCTGCGTGAAGGCAAGAACCGCGAGGTCCGCAAGGTGCTGGAGCACCTCGGGCTGCAGGTGAACCGGCTGATCCGGATTTCGTTCGGGCCGTTCCAGTTGGGCGAGATGGCCGAGGGCCAGGTCGAGGAAATCCGCACCCGCTATCTGCGCGACCAGCTCGGCGGCCTGGCCGATGAGGCGAACTGCGATTTCTCCGGACCGATCGTCGACCGGACGAAGCCCGAGCCCAAGCGCGCCGCTCGCAGTCGACGCGAGGAGCCGGCGGCGGGAGAGGAGCGCCGTCGGGCAGGTGTCGTCACCGATCGCCGGGGTCGGCGCGTCCTGATCGAGCGGATCGAGAAGGAAAAGTCGGCCAAGCCCGCTCGTGAACGTCCGGCTCGCGGCCGCGATGACCGCCGGGACGACGCCGCGCGTCCGGCACGGCAGCGCGCCGATCGCCCGATGCGCGACGACCGCCATCCGCCTCGTCCCCGCGACGGCGAGCGGCCCCGTACGCGATCGGCCGTCTCACGCGTGAAGAGCGACGACCTTCCGTCCGGCCAGCTGACGCGTCCGCCGCGCGAGCGTAAGGAACGGGAGATGGAGCCGCGTCCGGATGGCAATCGCGCCCGTGTGTTCCGTACACGTCCGGATCGACCCGATGGAGAGCGGCGCGGCCCGCCGAAGGATCGCCAGTCTCGTCCGCGCCAGGATCGCGATGAGCGCGCGCCGCGCGGCGAACGGCCGTTCCGTGCCCGGGAAGAGCGTCCCGCAGGCGAGCGTCCCCAGCGACAGGAACGCCGGGGGCCGCCGCGAGACCGCGATGCGCGACCCGCCGGCGGCAAGGGGCGGGGAGGCGACAAGCCCGGCTTCGGCGCCCGGCCGCAGCGTTCCGGCCCGCCTCGCGGAGACAGACCTCAAGGAGACAGGCCGCAAGGTGGCCCGCCACGTGGTGATCGCCCGCAAGGCGGTCGTCCCGGAGGGCGGCCCGGTGGTGGTGGCCGTCCTCAGGGAGGTCGTCCACAGGGAGGTAGGCCCCCGGGTGGACGTCCATCCGGCGGAAAGCCCGGCGGCGGCAAGCCTCGTTCGCGCGGCTGATCCATGCGCATCATTGCCGGCCGGTTTCGCGGGCAGGCGCTGAAGGCGCCCAAGACGTATCGCGTCCGGCCGACCTCCGACCGGCTCCGCGAGACGCTCTTCAACGTGCTCATCCATTCCTATGGCGATCCGGTCGACGACGGTCGGGTGCTCGATCTTTTCGCCGGGACGGGCGCGCTCGGCCTGGAAGCCCTATCGCGCGGAGCGGCGTTCGCCCTGTTCGTCGAGGACGGCGTGGAGGCGAGGGGACTTTTGCGCGGCAATGTCGAGATGCTGGGCGTGGCCGGCACGAGCCGCATCTTCCGCCGTGACGCGACAAGGCTTGGTCCGGCCCATCCGAACGAGCCGTTCGACCTGGTCTTCGCCGACCCGCCCTACGGTAAGGGTCTCGGGGAAAAGGCACTCGCCTCCGCTCGCGAAGGCGGCTGGATCAAGGCGGATGCGCTGGTCGTGGTGGAAGAGGCGGGCGATGTGGAGTTCGCGGTGCCGGAGGGCTTCGAGCTCATCGAGGCCCGGAACTACGGCGAAGCGCAACTCGTGTTCATGAGGTTCGTTTAATGCCTCTCTCGTTAAAGGGAGAGGTCGACTCGCGCAGCGAGCGGGTGAGGGCATGACTGGGGTAACGAGCATCGTGCTTGCCCTCACCCCGGTGCGTTGACACGCATCCGACCCTCTCCCGCTTCGCAGGAGAGGAGGAGCCTCACTTCAACGAATTCGAATCCGACCCCAAATCCGTTCAGCGAGACCGGGATGCCGATGCCTTCTTCCGGCGTCTGGAAGATGATGAAGACGGCGCTCTTGCCGTTCCGGATCTTGCCGATCAGCGTGTCGTCGAGCACCACCTCGGCGACGCAGCCGTCGGGCAGGCAGCGGACGAAGCCGGCGCGACCGATTTCGGCGTCGTCGATGCGAAGGCCGAGGCCCGCGGGAAGAAGGACGCCGAGCGGAGCGAGCACGCGCAACAGCCGGCTCTTATTGTCCGCGGTCTTCAGGACAATGATGGAAAGGCCGACATTCGGGCGATCCTCGGCGGTCACCGACTGGACGAGCGCGCATTGCTCGCCCTTCGCGCCCGGAGGGGTGTCGCAGCGCACCTGCCAGTCGCCATGGGTCGCCTTGACCGTGCCCTGGGCATTGGCGGGGTAGAACGCGGCCGTCGGGCCGGCGGCGAGAATTGCGGCAAGCGCGACAGTCGCGATCCACGAAGGCTGGCCGAATAGTCGGCGGAAAGAGCCGGTCATTGCTTTATAGACGCTCCGACAGAGGGCGAGTCCGCCACTCGGGGTACTGAAATTACTGTCCGCCTACCATGCGGCGATGGCGAGTCAAGGGCAGGGCGAATCGGGCATCTTCGAAGCAGCAGCCTGGCTGTTTGATGGAGGCTTGGTTTCGCGCCCATATGCCGCATAGACTGGAACTGCCCCAAAGTTGCGGGCAAACCGCCTTTATGTTTGAACCACAACCGGTCGGACTCGGGCTGTTTCCGGGTCGACTTTAGGCTAATCGCCTCTCAGGAGAGCGCCCCCGAAATGTCGTCCCGCCTAGGTCTTGCCTCCGGGCTCCTCGCAGGTTCGTTCCTCGCGCTCGCCGCAGCCCCCGCGCTGGCCGATACCGGCTATCCGTCGCCGTGGCAGATCAACTTCCAGGGCGCGGTGACCCCGATTGCCGAGCGCATCCACGAGTTCAGTACGTTCATCAACGTCATCATCGTGCTCGTCGTCCTTTTCGTCCTCGTCCTGCTCGCGATCTGCGCGATCCGGTTCAACGAGAAGGCGAATCCGGTGCCTTCCAGGACGACGCACCACGTCCTGCTCGAAGTCGTCTGGACGATCGCGCCGGTTCTGATCCTCGTCATCATCGCCATTCCGTCGTTCCGGCTGCTCTATGCCCAGTACGACATGCCGAAGGCGGACCTGACGGTGAAGGTCACCGGCAAGCAGTGGTTCTGGACCGTCGAGTACCAGACCGCCGAGGCTCCGGCCGCCGCTCCCGCAGCCGCGGGCGCTGCCCATGCCGCTCCGGCCGCCGCAGCCGGCAATGTCGATTTCGGCTTCGATGCGCTGATGATTCAGCGTCAGGATCTGAAGGAAGGCCAGATCGCCCTTCTCGCGGTGGACAACGAGGTCGTTGTTCCGATCAACAAGGTTGTCCGCGTCCAGGTGACCGGCGCCGACGTGATCCACGCCTTCGCTATCCCGAGCTTCGGCATCAAGGTCGACGCTGTTCCGGGACGCCTCAACGAAACTTGGTTTAAGGCCGAGCGTGAAGGTATCTATTATGGCCAGTGTTCGGAGCTTTGCGGCAAGGATCACGCCTTCATGCCGATCGCGGTCCGCGTCGTGAGCGATGCCGACTACCAGACCTGGGTCGCTCAGGCCCGTCAGAAGTTCGCAATGAATCCTCCGACCTTCGTCGTCGCGGACGCGACCCCGGCGGCGCGGTAATCAGCGGGAAAAGATAAAATCATGGCGACCAGCGCGACCGCCCATCACGAGCACACCGAGCACGATCACCCGACCGGGTGGAAGCGTTGGGCGTATTCGACCAACCACAAAGACATCGGCATCATGTACCTGATCTTCGCGGTCTGCGCGGGGATCCTGGGTGGCGCTCTTTCGGTCGCCATCCGTGCCGAGTTGCAGGATCCGGGGATGCAGTTCTTCTCCGATCCGCACATGTTCAACGTGTTCACGACCGGCCACGCGCTGATCATGATCTTCTTCATGGTCATGCCGGCGCTGATCGGTGGTTTCGGCAACTATTTCGTGCCGCTCATGATCGGCGCGCCGGACACCGCGTTCCCGCGCATCAATAACATCGCGTTCTGGCTGCTCCTGCCGGCCATCGCGCTGCTGGTCATCTCGATGTTCGTTCCGGGCCCGGCGGGTTCGAACGGCGTCGGCGGCGGCTGGACAATCTATCCGCCGCTCTCGACCTCGGGTCAGCCCGGTCCGGCGATGGATTACGCGATCCTGTCGCTGCACATCGCGGGCGCCTCGTCGATCCTCGGCGCGATCAACCTGATCACGACGATCTTCAACATGCGCGCTCCTGGCATGACGCTGCACAAGATGCCGCTGTTCGCCTGGTCGGTGCTCGTCACGTCGTTCCTGCTGCTGCTGTCGCTTCCGGTTCTCGCCGGTGCGATCACCATGCTGCTGACCGACCGTAACTTCGGCACGGCGTTCTTCGCGCCGGATGGCGGCGGCGACCCGATCCTGTTCCAGCACCTGTTCTGGTTCTTCGGCCACCCGGAAGTGTATATCCTGATCCTGCCGGCCTTCGGCATCGTCAGCCACATCGTCGCGACCTTCTCGCGCAAGCCAGTCTTCGGTTATCTCGGCATGGCCTACGCCATGGTCGCGATCGGCGTCGTCGGATTCGTCGTGTGGGCGCACCATATGTATACGACCGGCATTTCGGTGAACGCGCAGGCCTATTTCGTCTTCGCGACCATGGTCATCGCGGTTCCAACCGGCGTTAAGATCTTCTCGTGGATTGCCACGATGTGGGGCGGCTCGATCACCTTCCGCACGCCGATGCTGTGGGCGATGGGCTTCATCTTCCTGTTCACGGTCGGCGGCGTCACCGGCGTCGTCCTCTCGAACGCCGGCATCGACCGCGCTCTGCACGACACCTATTACGTCGTGGCGCACTTCCACTACGTGCTGTCGCTCGGCGCCGTGTTCGCCATCTTCGCGGCTTGGTACTACTGGTTCCCGAAGATGTTCGGCTACATGTACTCCGAGAAGATCGGCAAGCTGCACTTCTGGGTCACGTTCATCGGCGTGAACCTCGTCTTCTTTCCGCAGCACTTCCTCGGCCTCGCTGGCATGCCGCGCCGCTACGTCGACTATCCCGACGCGTTCCACGGCTGGAACTTCGTCTCGTCGATCGGCTCGTACATCTCCGCCTTCGCCGTGCTGATCTTCCTCTTCGGCGTCTTCCATGCCTTCGCCCGCAAGGTGCCGGCTGGCGACAATCCGTGGGGCGAGGGTGCAACCACTCTGGAATGGACGCTGTCGTCACCGCCTCCGTTCCACCAGTTCTCGACGCTGCCTCAGATCCGCTGAGACATCAGGGAAATTACCGGCCGGGGCAAAGCTCCGGCCGGTTGGTTACAGACCCAGGACAGTAACGAGCGATGACCCTCGCCAACGAACAGATCACCACGGCCTATGCCGAGCCCAGTCGGGCTGAGGTGCGCGATTTCGTTGCCCTGCTGAAGCCGCGGGTGATGTCGCTCGTCGTCTTCACGGCTCTGGTCGGCATGGTTTTGGCGCCGGGCGACATGCATCCGGTGGTCGGCGCGCTTGCGCTGCTTTGCATCGCCATCGGGGCAGGGGCTTCCGGTGCGCTCAACATGTGGTGGGATGCCGACATCGATGCTCTGATGACCCGCACGCGCGGTCGTCCCGTGCCGGCCGGCCGCATGCAACCCGGTGAGGCCCTGGCCTTCGGCATGGTCCTGTCGGTCGGCTCGGTGATCGTGCTCTACCTCGTCGCCAACTGGCAGGCGGCGGCGCTCCTCGCCTTCACGATCTTCTTCTACGTCGTGATCTACACGATCTGGCTGAAACGCTGGACGGCGCAGAACATCGTCATCGGCGGCGCGGCCGGCGCTTTCCCGCCGATGGTCGGATGGGCTGCGGTCACCGGCAATGTCAGCATCGAGAGCATCGTCCTCTTCCTCATCATCTTCTTCTGGACGCCGCCGCATTTCTGGGCGCTCGCTCTCCTGAAGTCCGGCGACTACGCCAAGGCCGGCGTGCCGATGCTGCCGGTCGTCGCGGGCGAGAGCGAAACCCGCCGCCAGATTCTGATCTATTCGATCCTGCTCGCGCCGCTCGGCGTCGTGCCGTGGATCATGGGTTTCGGCGGCGCCGCCTACGGCGTCGTTTCGATCGCTTCGGGCGCGCTGTTCCTCCTCCTCGCCATTCGCGTCTGGCGCGAGCGCGAGGGAACGCAGGCCGCGACTGCCGCTCGGCACCTCTTTGCCTTCTCCATTCTCTATCTCTTCGTCCTGTTCGCAACGCTGCTCGGCGAAGCGACCCTGGGCGGCTTCGGTGCATGATCATGGCCGAGGAAAACAAGGGCATCGTCCTCACCGAGGAACAAAAGCGCCGCCGTCGCAATCGCAATACGGCGATCGCGGTCGTGCTGTTCGGCCTCGTGGTGTTGTTCTACGTGCTGACGATCTTCAAGCTCGGCGGCGGCGTCGCCGACAGGGCGCTGTGACGCCATGACGACCGAACCCGGCAACACTCCGTCCCCTGACCGGCGCCATCTGCGTGTCGCGGCGGCGTGCGGCGTGTTCGTCGTCTGCATGGTAGGCGCTTCGTTTGCCGCCGTTCCGCTCTACGACATGTTCTGCCGTGTCACCGGCTTCGGCGGCGCGACCGTCGTCCGCGAGCAGGCACCGGGCAATGTTCTGGAGCGCGAGATCATCGTCCGCTTCGACGGCACCGTTGCCCCCGGCCTGAACTGGGATTTCCAGCCGGTCCAGCGCCAGATGAAGGTCAAGGTCGGCGAGACCGCGATCGCCTTCTACCGCGCCCGCAATCGCGGCGAGGACGCCTGGGGCACCGCCTCCTACAACGTTACGCCGGAAGTCACCGGCGGCTACTTCGCCAAGATCGCCTGCTTCTGCTTCACCGAGCAGCATCTGAAGGCCGGCGAGGAACTCGATATGCCCGTTCAGTTCTTCATCGATCCGTCGATCGCGGAAGATGCGAGCCTGAACGGCGTGAACACGATCACACTGTCCTACACCTTCTTCGCAGCTAAGCCGCCGGCATCTGTCGCCGGTGCCGCCGCGGCGCCGAAACTCTGACGGAGAGAGAGATGGCCGACGCCCACGTCAAACATCACGACTACCACATGGTGGATCCGAGCCCGTGGCCGATCCTCGGCACGGTCGCTGTGTTCATCTTCGCCCTCGGCGGCATCCATTACATGCATGGTGGCGCGGCCTGGTGGATCCTGCCGGGTTTCCTCTTCACGCTCTACGTTATGGCGATGTGGTGGGTTGACGTGCGCAACGAGGCCAATGCCGGCTACCACACCCGCGTCGTCCAGCTCACGCACCGCTACGGCATGATGCTGTTCATCGCCTCCGAGGTGATGTTCTTCGTCGCCTGGTTTTGGGCTTATTTCGACGTCGCGCTGTTCCCGAGCGATGCGCATCAGTTCGCCCGTACCGCATTCACCGGTGGTCAATGGCCGCCCCAGAATGTCGCGACCTTCGACCCGTGGCACCTGCCGCTGCTCAACACGCTGATCCTGCTCACCTCGGGCACGACCGTCACCTGGGCGCACCATGCGATCGTCCACGGCGACCGCGACGGCGCCAAGCAGGCGCTCTGGATCACCTGCGTGCTCGGCGTGCTGTTCAGCATGCTGCAGGCCTACGAGTACACCCACGCCCAGTTCAGCTTCGGCGGCAACATCTACGGCGCGACCTTCTTCATGGCGACCGGCTTCCACGGTTTCCACGTCATCGTCGGCACGATCATGCTCGCGGTCTGCCTGCTCCGCCTCTACAAGGGCGACTTCACCCCGAAGCAGCATTTCGGCTTCGAGGCCGCTGCCTGGTACTGGCATTTCGTCGACGTGGTGTGGCTGTTCCTGTTCGCCGCGATCTACGTCTGGGGCTATGGCGGCCCGGTCGCCGGCGCTCACTGATGATCTTTTTCCCTCTCCCGTTCACGGGAGAGAGCGACTCGTGGCCTGAAGGCCGCGAGCGGGTGAGGGGAAAATTGCAGCAACGAGCATCGTTCTTGCCCTCACCCCGGTGCGTTGACACGCACTCGACCCTCTCCCGCTTCGCAGGAGAGGGGAAGGTTCGGAAATGACCCACCCCGACAATGACTACTATCCGCCCGTCGCGCCGATTTCGGCCGGGCTCAAGGGCAAGTGCCCGCGCTGTGGGCGCGGGCATCTCTTCAAGAACTTCATCGACATTCCACCGGCCTGCGATGCCTGCGGCCTAGATTATTCGTTCTCCGATTCCGGCGACGGCCCGGCCGTGTTCGTCATCCTGATCGCGGGCTTCGTCGTGCTGGGCTTCGCGCTCTGGCTCGAATTCACCTATGAGCCGCCGATGTGGCTCCACATCGCCGTATCGCTGCCTCTGCTGATCGTCGTCTGCGGTGGACTGCTCCGCGTACTCAAGGGCGTGCTGATCTGTCTGCAATATCGCAACAAGGCTGCGGAAGGGCGCTGGGAGGGTTAGACCTCTTGCCCATGCAGCAGCGTTCCATCCTCATTCCCAGCCTCGCAGCCTTGGTCGCATTGGCGATCCTGATCGGCCTCGGCACCTGGCAACTGGCGCGCCTTCACTGGAAGGAAGCGCTGATCGCGACGGTCGAGAAGCGCGTCGCCGAACCGCCCGCCGCGCTGCCTTTGCAGGCGGATTGGAAGAACCTCGATCTTTCCGAATGGGAATACCGCCCGGTCACGCTCAAGGGCCGCTTCCGGTATGACCGCGAGGCGTATGTCTACACGGTCCTCAGCGATCCCAAGGGCAAGCTCGAAGGGCCGGGCTATTGGGTGATGACGCCGCTTCAGGTCGACGGTGGCGGCAACGTCATCGTCAATCGAGGCTTCATCCCGCTCGAGCACCCCGAACTCAAGGTCGCCCAGACGGAAGGCGAGGTCGAGGTTCGCGGCCTCCTTCGCGCCCCCGAAGACCGCAACATGTTCACACCGGACGACTTCCCCGCCAAGAAGCTCTTCTACGCACGGGATGCGGCGGCCATCTCGGCCGGCATGAGCTTCGATGCCGCGCCCTTCACGATCGACGCACTCGATACGCCGCCCGGGGGGCTGCCGCAGGCCGGCGAAACCCGCATGAGCTTCCCGAACCGGCATTACGAATACGCGCTGACTTGGTATGGCCTGGCTGGGAGTCTGGTGGCCGTCATGGCGGGCCTCCTGTGGAGCCGTCGCCGCAGGGCGGCCTGACGAACTTGCCTCGCCCCAGTAGCGCTACTAGGTTGCGAATATCTTCTTGGGAAGAGTGATGAACCCGTCTTACGTTTCGACTCGCGGCGAAGCGCCGGAACTCGGCTTTCTCGATGTCCTGCTGGCCGGCCTCGCACGCGATGGCGGGCTCTATGTGCCGTCCGAATGGCCGCATCTCTCCGCTGAAACCATCGAAAGCTTCGCCGGTGCGCCCTATGCGGCGGTTGCCGAGGCCGTGATCTCGCCTTTCGTCGGTGATGCCTTCGCGCCCGCCGATCTGCGCTCGATGATCGACGATGCCTACGCCAATTTCCGCCATTCGGCCGTGGCGCCGCTCGTCCAGACCGGCACGAACACCTTCGTTCTCGAGCTCTTCCATGGCCCGACCTTGGCCTTCAAGGACGTCGCCATGCAGCTCCTGGCGCGGATGATGGACCGTGCGCTGATGCTGCGCGGCGAGCGGGCGACGATCGTCGGCGCGACTTCGGGCGATACCGGCGGCGCGGCCATCGAGGCGTTCCGGACCTGCGAGCGGGTCGACGTCGTTATCCTGTTCCCCCATGGCCGCGTCTCGGACGTCCAGCGCCGCCAAATGACGACGGTGGATGCGCCGAACGTTCACGCCGTCGCGGTCGAAGGGAACTTCGACGACTGTCAGGCGCTCGTGAAAGCCATGTTCAACGACCACCGTTTCCGAGACGGCCAGAAGCTCGCGGCGGTCAATTCGATCAACTGGGCGCGCATCCTCGCGCAGGTGGTCTACTATTTCACCTCGGCGGTCGCACTCGGCGCCCCGCATCGCCCGGTTTCGTTCGTCGTCCCGACCGGCAATTTCGGTGATGTCTTCGCCGGCTGGGTCGCCAAGCGCATGGGTTTGCCCGTCGAGCGTCTGGTCGTTGCCACCAATTCCAACGACATCCTCGCCCGCACAATCGAAACTGGCCGCTACGAGGTGAAGGGCGTTCATCCGACGACCTCGCCGAGCATGGACATTCAGGTCTCGTCGAACTTCGAGCGTCTCGTCTTCGAGGCTGAGGGCCGCGATCCCGCCGCCGTGCGCCGCCACATGGCCTCGCTCGGCCAGGCCGGCGCGTTCACGCTCGGCCATACGCCGCTCGCGGCAATTCGGCGCGAGTTCGACGCCGGACGCGCGAACGAGACCGAGACGTCCGAGACGATGCGCCGTCTGCTTCGCGCGAGCGGTTATCTTTCGGACCCGCATACGGCGGTCGCCTTGTCGGTCTCCCAGCGCCTGGCCGGCGATCCCGAAGTGCCGCGCGTCGTTCTCGGCACCGCCCATCCGGCGAAGTTCCCGGACGCCGTGGTTACCGCAACGGGAGAGCAACCCGCGCTTCCGGAACATGTCGCCCATATCATGCAGGGCGCCGAGAGGATGACCGTGTTGCCGAACGATCTCGTCACGATCCAGGCCTTCGTCGCCGAGAAATCTCGCGCCTCTCTGGAGGTCGCGTGAGCGTCGAAGTCACCGTCCTTCCGAATGGACTGACCGTCGCCACCGATACGATGACGGGCATCGGCACGGCCGCCGTCAGCGTCACGTTCGGCGCGGGCGCGCGCAGCGAGGCGGAGAGCGAGCATGGCCTGGCTCATCTCCTCGAACACATGGCCTTCAAAGGCACGAAGCGACGCACGGCGATTCAGATCGCCGAGGAGATCGAGGAGGTCGGCGGCGATCTCAACGCCGCGACCGGCGTCGAGCAGACGTCCTACGACGCGCGGGTGCTGAAGGCGGACATTCCGCTCGCGCTCGACATGCTGTCCGACATCCTGACCCAGCCGTTGTTCGCGGAAGACGAACTTGCCCGTGAGAAGGGCGTCATCCTTCAGGAGATCGGCGCGGTCGAGGACACTCCCGAAGACCTCGTCCACGATCTTGTTCAGACAGTCGCGTATGGCGGACAGGCACTCGGCCGGCCGATCCTCGGTACGCCAAAATCGGTGAAGGCGCTCGACCGGGCAGCGATCTGCGGATTTCTCGGTCGTCATTACCGGGCACCGCGGGGTGTCGTCACCGCCGCCGGCGCCGTGAAGCATGACGAGATCGTCGAGCTCGCCGGCGACCTTCTCGGCGACCTCGGAAGCGAAGCCGGGCCGCAGGCCCCGCCCGCGCACTGGACCGGCGGCGATATCCGCCAGGAGCGTGACGACGAGCAAGCTCACCTGGTTTTGGCCTTCCCAGGCAAGGCCTTGGCTGACGACGATGCGTTCGCGCTCCAGATCTTCGCCAATGTGCTCGGCGGCGGAATGTCTTCGCGCCTGTTCCAAGAGGTCCGCGAGAAGAGGGGGCTCGTCTATTCGATCCAGGCCTTCCATTGGGCGTTCTCGGACACCGGCCTGTTCGGCATTTATGCCGGAACCGGCGAGAACGACCTCGATGAATTGATGCCGGTCACGCTCGACGAGCTCGCCGGCGCCGCGCAAAATACGACGGAGCGCGAGATCGCCCGCGCCAAGGCGCAAATGCGCATGAGCCTCGAACTCGCCCGCGAGCAGCCGACCTCGCGGTCCGAACGCTTGTCGCGGCAGATCCTCGTCCTCGGCCGTCCCGTGCCGGGAGAAGAGATTCTCGCATTGCTAGATGCCGTGACCGTCGACGATGTCCGTCGCATCGGACTTGAGACGATCTCGGCCCCGCCCGCGCTTGCCGCGGTCGGCCCGATCTCCAGGCTGATGCCGCCCGAGCGGATTTCCGAGCGTCTCGGCGCTCGCGCCTACGCGGCCTGACCATGGCCTTCCTCCGGGCACTCTCCGACGAACAGGAGTTCGATCCTGAGGGGCGAAGGGGTGACGCTACGGCCGCCGGCCGGAGGCGATTTCGAGGAATGGTCTGATCTGCGCGGGCGGTCCCGTGCCTTCCTGAAACCGTGGGAGCCGATCTGGCCGGCGGACGATTTGACCCGTTCAGCCTTCCGTCGTCGCCTGCGCCGCTATTCGGACGAGCGTCGTTCCGACAGTGCCTATTGCTTCTTTGTCTTCGACAGCGAATCCAGCCTTCTGCTCGGCGGATTGACGCTGTCCAACATCCGCCGCGGCGTCGCCCAGTCCTGTACGCTCGGTTACTGGATGGGCGAACAGTTCGCCGGGAAGGGCCATATGACGGCTGCCGTCCGGGCCGTCGTTCCCTTTGTTTTCGACCGCTTGGCGCTGCGCCGCATCGAGGCCGCCTGCCTGCCGACGAATGCCGCCTCGATCCGGCTTCTGGAGAAAGTCGGCTTCATCCGCGAGGGTTATGCGCGCCAATATCTGTGTATTGATGGAATTTGGCAGGACCATCTTCTTTTTGCCCTTCTCAAGGACGATGGGTTGCGCTGATCTGGCCGGATGCGCCTGCTTGCCGAGCGTTCGGCCTGGGGCTACGGAAGTGCGCGGTGCGTGGTGCCGCGAAGGGGGTTCACGGTTGCGAGTTCGTGCGGGCCGTGAATCAGGGGAGATTGGCGTTTTGAATCTCGTCCGGAGGGCCGTGTGCGCCCTTCTCATCCTGTTCGGCGTGTTTGCTGCCGGCGGCCCTGCCGCCGCGCTGGAACCGATTGTCGTGCCGCCGGATCGCGGCGCGATCGATCTGACGCGCGTTGTCGAGCGGTTCACCAGCGAGGGTGACCGCGTTCAGGTAACGACGGCGCCGGGTGCCGATGGCGTGGTGCGCCGCATCGAGGTACGCGGCCACAAGGATGGCCAGACCAATTGGGCGCTCTTCGCGCTGACCAACACCTCGGACGATCAGATCGACCGTGTACTTGTCGCGCCGCATTACCGCCTCGTCGGCTCAGGCGTGATCTGGCCGGACCTTGGTTCGCGCCGCATCGTCGACGTCACCGCGAGTCAGGGTTTCCGTCCGGAACGCGAGCCGAGCAGCGACGCCGACATCTTCCTGATCACGCTTGATCCGGGCGCGACTGTCACCTTCGTTGCCGAGCTGTCGTCGCCGACCTTGCCGCAGCTCCATCTTTGGGACCCGGATTCCTACAAGGACAGCGTCAACGACCTGACCCTCTATAAGGGCATCGTCATCGGCATTGCCGGCCTGATGGCGCTGATCCTGACCATCGTCTTCGTGGTCAAGGGTTCGACCATGTTCCCGGCCTCCGGCGCGCTGGCCTGGGCGGTGCTCTGCTGGCTGTCGATCGAGTTCGGCTTCTGGCACAAGATCTTCAATCTCGGTGTCGGCGAGGACCACGTCTACCGCGCGGGTGCCGAGGCCACGCTTGCGGCGACGCTCATCGTCTTCCTCGTCGCCTACCTCAATCTCAATCGCTGGCATGTCCGCTTCGCCCACATCGCCGGCGTCTGGCTGCTCGGTCTCTGCGCCCTTGTCGGCATCGCGCTGATCGACGCGCCGGTCGCGGCCGGCATCGCGCGTATCTCGCTCGTCCTCGTCGCCGTGCTCGGGTTTGGCGTCGTGGTCTGGCTCGCGCTGCACAATTTCGACCGCGCGGTCATGCTCATCCCGACCTGGTTCCTGCTGCTGGCCTGGGTCGCCGCGGCGGGCTTCACCGTGTCGGGCGTGTTGCAGAACGACATGGTCGCGCCGGCCCTCGTCGGCGGCCTCGTGCTGATCGTGCTGCTGATAGGCTTCACCGTGATGCAGCACGCCTTCGCAGGCGCGGGCCTCGCACACGGCCTCGGCTCCGATCTCGAACGCCGCGCTCTCGCCGTCACCGGCTCGGGCGACCTCGTCTGGGACTGGGACGTCTCGGCCGACAAGATCCATGTCACGCAGGAATTCGAGCATCTGCTCGGCCTGAAGAAGGGCGACCTGCACGGCTCGGCCGCCACATGGCTCGACGTGCTTCACCCGGCCGACCGCGACCGGTTCCGCGCCGCGCTCGACATGATCGTCACCGAACGGCGCGGCAAGATTTCGGAGCAGTTCCGCTTCCGCGCCCAGGACGGCCACTATCACTGGATGCTCCTGCGCGTGCGCCCGGTCATCGCTGCGCATGGCGAGGTGACGCGCTGCGTCGGCACCCTGATCGACATCACCGATTCCAAGGCATCCGAGGAGCGTCTGCTGCACAACGCTGTGCACGACAACCTCACCGGCCTGCCGAACCGTCGCCTCTTCCTCGACCGCGTCGAGAGCGCACTGTCCTTCGCCGCCGCCGACGAGAGGGTGCGCCCGACGATCCTCGTCATCAACCTCGACGGCTTCAAGAAGATCAACGAGAGCGTCGGCTTGACCGTTGGCGACACGCTGCTTCTGACGCTCGTCCGCCGCCTCGGCCGTCATCTCCGCGCCCAGGACGTGCTGGCCCGCCTCGGCGGCGACCAGTTCGGCATCCTGCTTCTGTCCGAGCGGGAGGGGCCGCGCATCTCGGCCTTCGCCGAGACGGTGCGCAAGACGATCTCCTCGCCGATCAGCTTCTCGGGCCGCGATATCGTCATCACCGGCTCGATCGGCCTGGCGATGTCCGAGCCGAGGACGCCGATCACCTGCGAGGACCTCGTCCGCAATGCCGAGGTCGCGATGTTCCACGCCAAGCGGCTCGGCGGCGACCATATCGAGGTCTTCAAGCCGACCATGCGGACGGCGAAGACCGACCGGCTTCTGGTCGAGGGCGAGCTTCGCCGCGCGCTGGAACGCGAGGAGCTTCGCGTCCTCTACCAGCCGGTCGTCCGCCTGGAAGATCGCCACATCGTCGGCTTCGAGGCCGTGCTCCGCTGGGATCACCCACGCTATAGCCGCCGCCCTGCCGCCGAATTCCTCGCGATCGCCGAGGAGACCGGCCTCATCGTCGATTTCAGTCTGTTTGCGCTGGACCGCGCGTCGCGGCAGCTGTCGCTCTGGCAGCGCAAGGTGCCGGTCGAGCCGCCGCTGTTCGTGACCGTCGGCCTGCCGGGCAAGCAGTTCGAACGCCAGGACCTCGTCCAGGACGTGAAGACCGTTCTCTCGCGCACCGTCCTGGCGCGCGGCTCGCTGAAGCTGGAGCTGTCCGAGAGCCTCGTCATCCAGAACCCCGAGCGTGCCTCCTATATCCTGGAGAAACTTCGCGATCTCGGCGTCGGCCTCGCGCTCGACGATTTCGGCACCGGCCATGCGAGCCTCGCCTATCTCGAGCGCTTCGCCTTCGACGTCGTGAAGATGGACCGCAGCTTCCTGCGCCAGCAGAGCAAGATGCACCGCGTCGCGATCCTGCGCTCGATGATCCAGCTCGGCCGCGAACTCGGCCTCGATGTCATCGCCGAAGGTGCCGAGACCGACTCCGATGCGGTCGAGCTCTATCACCTCGGCTGCCAGTTCGCTCAGGGCACGGCCTTCGGCGATCCGATGACGGCTGAAGCGGCGGAAAAGCTGCTGGGTATCGCGCCCGAGGCGTCATCGCCGATGTCGAGCGTTCGCCGCGCCATGATGAACGTGGCACGCCCTCAGGCTTCATCCTCGTCGTAGAAAAATCAGGCGTGGCCGGCCGCTGACGACAGCATGGCCGGATCGATGCCGAGCTTGCGCAAGGCCCGCTCATAGCGGCTCTCGACCGGCGTGTGGAAGATCAGCTGCGACATCCGCCGGGCAGTTGAGCCAGCCATTGGCCTGGATCTCGGTTTCGAGCTGCCCCGGAGCCCAGCCGGCATAGCCGAGCGCAAGCACGGCAGAGGCTGGCCCATGGCCGCTCGCGATCGCCTTCAGGATGTCGAGAGTTGCGGTCAGCGAGATGCTCTCGTCGATCGGCAGCGTCGAATTCTCGATGAAGAAGTCGGCGGAGTGCAGGACGAAGCCGCGACCGGTTTCGACCGGACCGCCCTTGAGCACCGATATCGTGTCGGCATTGGCGGGAAGGCGGATCGAATCGCTCTCGGGAATGACGTCGAGCTGGACGAGCAGATCGTGGAAATTGAGATTCGGCGCCAGCTGATTGACGATGATACCCATCGCGCCTTCAGCAGAATGGGCGCAGAGATAGATGACGGAGCGAGAAAAACGGTCGTCCAACATCCCGGGCATCGCGACGATCAATTGACCGTCGAGATAACCTTCCCCGGACCCTGATCTCGATCCTGCCGGAATCATACCTACGAGTGTAGGCATGATATGTGCGCTTTGAAAGGCATCCCAATCGGCCATGATCCATTACTCACGTTCTTGTGGCAGGCCCGCCATCTGTTTCGTGGTAAGGGCCGGCTCATGATCAATCGTCGCACTGTGCTAACGGCTGCGGTCGCCGCACTGTTCCTCTTCGCACCCATGGAAATCGTTCTGGCTGGTGCGGGGGTTTCGCCCTGGGCGGAGGACAATGGCGGCAAAGTCCGCCTCGTTGCGGGAAAGCCGCGCCGCCGACGGCTCGCTTCGGGCGGGCATAGAGATCCGGCTGGAGCCGGGCTGGAAGACCTATTGGACCAATCCCGGCGCCTCCGGCATGGCGCCGCGCTTCGACTGGTCGGGCTCGGAGAACCTCGCCGACGCACGCGTGCTCTGGCCGGCGCCGAAGAGCTTCATGGACGGCAAATCGGAATCGGCGGGCTATTCGGGAACCGTCGTTCTGCCGGTCGTCGTCAGGCCGCGCGAGGCGGGGAAGCAGGTCGATCTGAAGCTCACACTGGACATCGGCCTCTGCAAGGAACTCTGCGTTCCGGCCCGCGCGGAGCTTGCCCTGCCGGTCTCCGGCAGTGGCCCCGTCGACGCTTTGGCCGCCGCTCAAATCTCCGGCTTCGAAAGCCGTGTGCCAACTGAAGTCAAAGTCGGGCAGGGGGGCGATCTGTCGTTCGCGAAGATCGATCGCGATCCGGCTCAGCCTTCACTTGAGGTTTATGTTAACCATACAAGTGGTTCTGAAATAACGGAATTGTTCGCTGACGTTGATGGCGCAGGCCAGGTTCAGGCGCTTGAACCGGATGCGAGCGCTGGAAACATCCGCCGCTTCCGCGTCAGTTGGCGCGCGTCGGCCAAGCCGGCGTTCGTCGACCTCGTGGCGGTGTCCGGCAATCGCGCAATCTCGACCCGCATCGCCCTCGACGGGTCATCGTTGACGCCTTAAGTAAGCTTCATGCCGCACCCATCGTGCGGTCCTGCCCCATCCCCAAGAAGAGACAGTGAGGCCAATCATGGCGATCCAAGCCGGTGACAAGATACCCGAAGCCACCTTTGCGGTGATGGGCCCCGAGGGCCCGGCCAAGAAGACCACGGACGAGGTCTTCAAGGGCAAGAAGGTCGTTCTGTTCGCGGTCCCTGGCGCGTTCACGCCGTCCTGCCACAAGAACCACCTGCCAAGCTACGTCCAGAACCACGATGCGCTGAAGGCCAAGGGCGTCGACACGATCGTCGTGACCGGCGTCAACGACGTCTTCGTTCAGGACGCCTGGATCAAGGCTTCAGGCGCCGAGGGCAAGATCGAGGCGCTCGCCGACGGTTCGGCCGATTTCGCCAAGGCCATGGGCCTCGACATCGATCTCGGCAAAGCCGGTCTCGGCATCCGATCGCAGCGCTATGCCGCGATCGTCGAGGACGGCGTGGTGAAGTGGATCGACGTCGAAGACGCCCCGCCGAAGACCGACAAGTCCAAGGCCGAGAACGTTCTGCAGCATCTGTGATCAGATGGAAACGGCGCCCTCGGGCGCCGTTTTCTTTCAGCGTGCGGCCTTGAACGGCGCCATGCCTTCGCGGGCCAGTTCGTCTGCCCGCTCGTTCTCGTCATGGCCGGCATGGCCCTTGACCCAGTGCCAGGCGACATCGTGCTTGGCGATGAGCTTGTCCAGCTCCTGCCAGAGATCCTGGTTCTTCACCTGCTTCTTGTCGGCGGTCTTCCAGCCGTTGCGCTTCCAGCCCTGCAGCCAGCTCGTCACACCGCCGCGCAGATATTGGCTGTCGGTATGTACATCCGCCGCGCAGGGGCGGGTGAGGGCTTCCAGCGCGCGGATGGCCGCCAATAGCTCCATCCGGTTGTTCGTCGTCAGCGCTTCGCCGCCGCGAAGCTCCTTGTCCGTCTCGCCATAGCGAAGGATCGCGCCCCAGCCGCCGGGGCCGGGGTTTCCCGAACAGGCGCCGTCGGTCCAGATCTGGACGCGGGCGCTCAAGGCGTCCACCCGTAATCGGCGATCGACTTCACGGTCTGGTGGAAGCGGAGCTTGCGCCAGTACTCCAGCGGATCATGCGGTTTCACCAGCGCGCTGGGCGGAACCGAAAGCCAGTCGACGAGGCGTGTCAGCAGGAAGCGCAGCGCCGATCCGCGGGCCAAAGTCGGCAGCGCCGCGATTTCGTCGGTCGTCAGCGGTCGCGCCGCGTTATAGGCGGAGATCAAAGCCCGGCCCTTGGTCGCGTTGTAGGAATTGTCGGGCTCGAAGCACCAGGCGTTCAGGCAGATCGCGAGGTCGTAGGCGAGGAGATCGTTGCAGGCGAAATAGAAGTCGATCAGCCCCGGCGCGCGTCCGTCGAGAAACAGCACATTGTCCGGGAAGAGATCGGCGTGGATGACGCCATGCGGCAAGCCCTTCGGCCAGGCGCTATCAAGGAAGGCGAGTTCGTTCCGAATCGTTTCGCCGAGGCCCTCCCGGACCTCGTCGGCGCGGCCGTCGGCGGTCGTGGCCAGAGTGTGCCAGCCCGCAATGCTCAGCGCATTGTCGCGGCACATCGGGAATTCCCAGGCGACGTTGTGGAGCCGCGCAAGCGAATCGCCGACCAGCGCGCAGTGCTCGACCGTCGGGCGCTTGCGGGAAATACCGTCGAGGAAGGTGACGATTGCGGCCGGCCGTCCGGCGAGCTCACCGAGGATCTGGCCCTGGCGGTTCTTCAGCGGGAGCGGGCAGGCGATCCCGTGTTCCGCGCAATGCTCCATCAGGCGCAGGAAGAAGGGCAGATCGTCCTTGCGGACGCGCTTCTCGTACAGCGTCAGGATGTAGGTGCCGGCTTCGGTGCGCAGCAGGAAGTTCGAGTTCTCGACGCCTTCCGCGATGCCTTTGCAGCTCAGCTGCATGCCGATGTCGTATCCGGCGACGAATCCGGCGAGATCGTCGTCCCGCACTTCGGTGTAGACGGCCATGTCCTTGCGCTGGCTCATGATTGCGCGGGAAGGGCTCCCCGCAGTGCTCCGCCCCGGTCACGGGTGTTACCGGGCGGGGCGCGAAGCGTCAAACCTTGGGATGGACCTGATCCCCAGCCGCGAAGCCGCAGCCGGGAAGGGCAGCCGTCAGGCCGCGGCGCCGCGTAGCGGACGCGGCAGCGGGAAGAACATATTCTCTTCGATCGCGGCGACGGTCTCGACTTCGACCGTGAAGCGTTCAGCAAAGGCGTCGATGATCTGCTCGACCAGGACTTCCGGAGCCGAAGCGCCGGCGGAGACGCCGAGCGTCCGGATGTCTTGGAACTCGGCCCAATCGATCTGGTGGGCGCCGTCGACGAGGCGCGAAACCGCGCAGCCGCGCTGTTCGGCGACCTCGCGCAGCCGCTGCGAGTTCGACGAGTTGGGCGAGCCGACGGTGATGAAGGCATCGCATTCATGCGCGATCTGCTTCACCGCTTCCTGGCGGTTCGTTGTCGCGTAGCAGATGTCTTCCTTGTGCGGCACGGTGATGTTCGGGAACCGGCGCTTCAGCGCGTCGATGATGCCCGACGTCTCCTCGACCGAAAGGGTCGTCTGGGTGACGAAAGCGAGCTTGTCCGGATCGTCCGGTACGAAAGCCTCGACGTCCTCGACCGTCTGCACGAGCTTGACCGCGCCGTCCGGCAGCTGGCCAATGGTGCCGACGACCTCCGGATGGCCGGCATGGCCGATCAGGATGATCTCCTTGCCGCGCTTGTAATGGATCTCGGCCTCGCGGTGGACCTTGGTCACCAGCGGGCAGGTCGCGTCCAGGATCTGGAAATTGCGGCGCTCGGCTTCAGCCGGGATGGTCTTGGCCACGCCATGCGCTGAGAAGATCACCGGAGCCTGGGTCTCGTCCGGAACTTCGTCGAGTTCCTCGACGAAGATCGCGCCTTTGCGCTTCAGGCTCTCGACCACGTATTTGTTATGAACGATCTCATGGCGCACATAGACCGGGGCGCCGTAGAGGCTGAGGGCCTTCTCGACCACATCGATCGCCCGGACGACACCGGCGCAAAATCCGCGCGGCGCGCAGAGGAGGACCTTAAGGGGAGGCTTCTCAGTCGTCATGGTCATGTCAGTGCCGTTTTCGGGTCGCTCTTGTCAAGTTTGCGCGGGGGCGCGCATAAGGGCACGGTTACTCTTCCGGCGGAGGCAGGAGCTTTAGATATGGTGGCTTTCCGGCAATTCGAGAGGCGTTTCGCATTGGCGTTGATCGCTGGCCTGCTCGCCGCGCCAATTGCTCACGCTCAAAGCGCCCCACAGGAGAACGCGGCGGCACCGACGCCCGAGAAGCGCAACAGATGGCTGGATATGTTGTTCCTGAACCGGACCAATCCAGAAGCCGCGCCGCAGAAACAGGCTCCGAAGCAGTACATCTATTGCCCGAAGGTCGACGTCATCTCCGGGGCTGCAGCCTATACGCTTTACGACAAGGGCCAGGAGAACAATCCGCTCGCCGTCCGCTATCAGGCGCGTTTCGACAGGCTCGTGCGTGAGTGCGTCGATCTCGGAGCAGAGGCTGGAATTCGCATCGGCATCTCCGGCCGCATCGCACTCGGACCGTTGGGAAAACCGGGCGTCAACGTCAACGTGCCGGTGAACTACGTCGTCAAGGACAATTTCGGCGCGGTCGTCCTCAAGAAGTCCGGCGTCATTCCCATGGCGATCCCGGAAGGCCAAACCAGCGTCAGTTTCACCTATGTGGAAGAGGTCGGCTCCGTACCGATGCCGCAGGGCAGGCTGAGGGATTGGAGCCTCGCCATCGGCTACGACAACAAGGCGAAGACGGCGCAGTTCTAACGAGCGCCCCGGTCCGCGCCAGCGCGTCTAACTTTCTGTTAACCCTGAATTTTAGGCGCGCCTTAAGGTTGATCATTCAAGTTCTCCGCGTTGGTCACGCGTCGAGATCCTTGAATGTCCAGTTCAGTAATGCGTACCCAGGCACACCAGACTGTGCCTGGGATGGACATCCCGGGAAGCCGGATCATCCAGGGCGATTGCATCGCCGAAATGGAGAAGCTGCCGGCTGGCTCGGTCGATCTGGTCTTCGCCGACCCTCCGTACAATCTTCAGCTTCAGGGCACGCTGCACCGTCCTGACCACAGCCTCGTCGATGCCGTCGATGACGAGTGGGACCAGTTCGCGAGCTTCGACGCCTACGACAATTTCACCCGCGCCTGGCTGCTCGCCGCCCGCCGGGTGATGAAGCCGAACGCCTCGCTGTGGGTCATCGGCTCCTACCACAACATCTTCCGCGTCGGCGCGATCCTTCAGGATCTCGGCTTCTGGATCCTCAACGATGTGGTGTGGCGCAAGAACAACCCGATGCCGAATTTCCGCGGGCGGCGGTTCACGAATGCGCATGAGACCATGATCTGGGCTGCGCGCTCGGCCGAAGCCAAGTACACTTTCAATTACGAGGCGATGAAGGCCGGTAACGAGGACCTTCAGCTCCGCTCCGATTGGCTGCTGCCAATCTGCACGGGCGGGGAGAGGCTGAAGGGCAAGGACGGCCGAAAGGTTCATCCGACGCAGAAGCCCGAGGCGCTGATCGCGCGGGTGCTGATGGCGTCGAGCAAGCGTGGCGATGTCGTGCTCGACCCGTTCTCGGGTTCCGGCACCACCGCCGCCGTGTCCAAGCGTTTTGGCCGCTCGTGCGTTGCGATCGAGCGGGATCCTGAATACGCGGCGGCGTCTCGCGACCGCCTCGCCGGAGTCGAGACCCTCCCGGACGAGTCGCTGGCGGAACTTCCAGCCAAGCGCGAGGCGCCCCGCGTCGCATTTTCCACCGTCATCGAACGGGGCCTCATCGCGCCCGGCGCGGTCCTCACCGATTCGAAACGCCGCGTCGAAGCCTCCGTTCGCGCCGATGGCACTGTCGCCTTCGGAAAGGCGATCGGCTCGATCCATAAAATGGGCGCGCTCGCCCAGGAGGCCGAAGCCTGCAATGGCTGGACCTACTGGCACGTCGAAACGGCCAAGGGCCTCGCTCCGATCGATGCCTTCCGCACGGTTATCCGTGAAGAAATGGCCTCGCTAAGCGCCTAAACGCGCTAACGCTTCGCAACTGCAATCATAGCTGTTGTTTGCCGTTCGCGGTGCCGCTATCGCGGTGCCGCACGGCCGGTCGCACCCGGCGCAAGCTGGATCGCCATGTCTTCAAATCCACTCCTTTTCCGGATCGCCTTCGGCAGCATTGCCGTCAGCCTGATCGTGCTCGGGCTGAAGCTGCTCGCCTTCTGGATGACCGGCTCGGTCGCGCTCTATTCGGATGCGCTCGAGAGCATCATCAACGTGGTGACGGCGTTCGCGGCGCTCGGCGCGCTCTGGTTCAGCTATCAGCCGGCCGACCAGAACCATCCCTACGGGCATCACAAGGCCGAATATCTCTCTGCGGTGCTCGAAGGCGTGCTGATCGTGCTCGCCGCGATCTCGATCCTGCGCGAGGCCTATCTGGGCTTCCTCGACCCGCGCCCGCTCGACGCGCCCTGGCAGGGGCTGGCCATCAATCTCCTTGCGACGGCGATCAATGCCTTCTGGGCACTCCTGCTCATACGCACCGGCCGTAAGTATCGCTCTCCCGCGCTCACCGCCGACGGCCGGCACTTGATGACGGACGTCTTCACGTCAGCGGGCGTCTTCGTCGGTCTTGTCGGCGCGATCGTCTTTGGCATGCCGGTGCTCGATCCGATCCTCGCTGGCTTCGTCGCCATCAACATCATCTGGATGGGCTGGAAACTGATGCGGGAATCGGTCGGCGGCCTGATGGACGAGGCAGTCCCTCCGGCCACTCTCGACGCCATCAAGTCGGTCATCTCGACCGAAGCCGAGGGCGCCATCGAGGCGCACGATATCCGCACGCGGCAGGCGGGCAGGGCGACCTTCGTCGATTTCCACCTCGTCGTCGCTGGCGACATGACAGTCTCGTTCGCGCACGACATCTGCGACCGGATCGAACGCGCCCTGAAGGACAAGATCGAGGACATCACCGTTACGATCCATGTCGAGCCCGAGGACAAGGCCAAGCACCAGGGGATCGTGGTCCTTTAGGTCCGTCCCGCCTCGACGGCCTTGCGCATCACATTGGGCAAGGCCTCATCGTCGACCTCGTGCGACCACCAGCAGCCTGCCGGCGCCGCTGCCGTATTCGGAACGGTCACCGCGAAGACGCGAAGCTCCAGCGCGAAATGCGTGAAGACATGCGTCACGCTTCCCTTCGACATCCAGGAAGCCTTCAGCGGTGCCTGCAGCATCGCGGAATCGGCATCGAACTTGGTCTTCCACTCCGAACCCGGAAGCTCGACCATCCCGCCAAGCAGCCCTTTTTCAGGTCGCCGGCGCAGCAGCACGGCGCCGTCCGCCCGCCGGACGAAGAAAGCGACGCCAGTCCGCGAGGGGCGCTCCGTCTTCGCGGCCTTGCGCGGAAAGGTCTCCTGCAACCCAAGCTTCCGCGCCGCGCAGGGATCGATCCATGGGCACAGCGTGCAGGCGGGTCGCTTCGGCGTGCAGATCGTCGCGCCGAGATCCATCATCGCCTGCGCGAAATCGCCCGGTCGCCTTGAGGGCGTCAGCGGCTCGGCGAATCTCCTGATGATTGGCTTTGCCCGCGGCAGCTCCTCTTCGATCGCGTAGAGCCGGGTGACGACCCGCTCGACATTGCCGTCAACCACGGTCGCCTTGTGGTCGAACGCGATGGCCGAGATCGCGGCGGCCGTATAGGCGCCGATGCCGGGCAGATCGAGCAGCACTTCCTCGCTTTCGGGAAACACGCCGCCGTGCCGCTCGACCACCGCCTTGGCGCAGGCGTGCAGATTGCGCGCCCGGGCGTAATAGCCGAGGCCGGCCCAGAGCCTGAGCACATCATCGAGCGGAGCGGCAGCGAGCGCCCGGACATCCGGGAAGCGGTCGAGGAACTTCAGGAAGTAGGGCCCCGCCGCGACCACTGTCGTCTGCTGGAGCATGATCTCGGACAGCCAGACGCGATAAGGATCGGTCCGTTCGCCCGGACCGGCGCGCCAGGGCAGGCGGCGGCGATGCCGATCGTACCAGGCGAGCAGGGCGGCCGGATCGGGGTTTGCAGGTCTCAGGTTTTCAGCGAGCGCCATTCGCCCGCTTGTAGCATCCGGAAGGAAGTAGCGGCCTCAAACCTGCGAAATCCACATGCAAGTCACTTGACCCGGAGGCCCCGGCAGGCCGCAAATGATGCCATGTCCGCCATCGAGGAAAGAAGCGCAGCACCCGCTCGCTCGCCGAGCTTGTGCCCAAGGCCCTCGGCGACGCCTTCGCGGCGCAAGGCTTTGCCGGTACCGAGATCGTCCAGCGCTGGCGCGAGATCGCCGGGCCGGAACTCGCCGCGCGCTCGCGGCCGATCAAGCTGGCCTGGCCGAAACAGCCGCAGGATACGAGCGCGCCTCGTCTGCCTGCGATCCTTCTTGTTCAGGTGGAAAGCGCCTTCGCGCTCGAACTGCAGATGCAGACCCCGGTTCTGCTGGAGCGTATCAACCGCTATTTCGGCTGGGCCTGTGTCGCTGCTGTCCGCATCAAGCAGGGCCCCGTGTCCGAACGCCGTGCTCCGCCTCGCCGCGATCCCGTGCTTCCTCCGTCGACGGAGAAGCGGATCGGTACAGCCGCAGAGGGTTTCGAGGATACCCGACTGGCCGATGCGCTGGTCAGGCTCGGCCGGGCTGTTGCCGGAAGCGCCCGAAGGTGATCCAAAGGGCGTAAACTTGCCACATTTCCAGCGTTGGCAAGCTCCCAAAAATCCATTCGGACGGCTCGCGCCGGAGAGATCGAAATGAAACGTTCCATTCTATTCGCGATTCTCGCGGCAATCGTCCTGGTCGCGGGCGTGGTTCTGTATTCGCAGTTCCGCGACAGAACCCGGTCTCCTCCAGCGTCACGAGCAGCTCCTCGGATGGCGCGTCCACGTCAGCCAGCACGCCGGCTTCGTCCGAGCCCGCTGAAAAGGCCGCCGACGGCTCGACGACCAGCACCCAGGAACTGATGGCTCCGGGCCCGCTGCCGGATCAGGTGCTCGGCGAGGCCTCTGCGCCGATCACGATCATCGAATATGCCTCGCTGACATGCCCGCACTGCGCCGCGTTCCAGAAGGAAACCTTCCCGGCGCTGAAAGAGCGCTACATCGACACCGGCAAGGTGCGCTACATCTTCCGCGAGTTCCCGCTCGACAATTACGCGACCGCCGGCTTCATGCTCGCCCGCTGCGGCGGCGACGGTAAATATTACCCGATCATCGACGCGTTCTTCGCGAAGCAGAACGAGCTTCTTTAAGTCGGCCAATCCGTTCGACTGGATCCAGAGCTTCGGCAAGCAGGTCGGCTTCACACAGGAATCGCTGGACGCCTGCTTGTCGAATCAGGGGCTGCTGGACAGCGTGATGGCTATGCGCCAGCGCGCCGCGGAGAAGTTCGGAGTGAGTTCGACCCCGACCTTCTTCATCAACGGCAAGGTCAAGCGCGGTGCCATGTCGATCGACGAGCTCGCGAAGGAAATCGAGCCTCTGGTCCGAAGCTGAGGGCGTAAGACCCGCGTGCCGCGCGGGGCGCGCGCCGGGGGGCTCTGTCATGAAACTTACGCGGCTGCGCCTGGTCGGGTTCAAGTCCTTCGTCGATTCGTCGGAACTGGTCATTCAGCCGGGCCTCACGGGCGTCGTGGGGCCGAACGGCTGCGGCAAGTCCAATCTCGTCGAAGCCCTGCGCTGGGCGATGGGCGAGAGCTCGCACAAGGCGCTGCGCGCGGCGGAGATGAACGACGTCATCTTCAACGGCTCCGGCAGCCGGCCGTCGCGCAATACCGCCGAAGTCGTCATCGTCCTCGACAATGCCGACCGTCTCGCGCCTGCGCCCTTCACCGAGCACGAAGAGCTGGAGATTTCGCGCCGCATCGAGCGCGACAAGGGCTCGACCTACCGCGTCAACGGTCGCGAGGTCCGCGCCCGCGACGTCCAGCTCCTGTTCGCCGACGCCTCGACCGGCGCTCGCTCGCCGGCGCTCGTCCGGCAGGGTCAGATCGGCGAGATCATCAATGCCCAGCCGGAAGCGCGCCGCCGCGTGCTGGAAGAAGCCGCCGGCATCGCCGGCCTCCACGCCCGCCGCCACGAATCCGAACTCAAGCTCCGCGCCGCCGAGCAGAACCTCGAGCGCGTCGAGGACGTCCTCGGCCGCATGCAGATGCAGCTCGAGGCCCTGAAGCGTCAGTCGCGTCAGGCGGTCCGCTATCGCCAGCTCTCGTCCGACATCCGCCGTCTCGAATTGCTGACTTTGGCTCGCGCCGTCGCCGAGGCGTCGACCGAGCGCGACGAAGCGGTGCGGGCGGTGGGCGAGGCCGAGCGCCAGGTTGCCGACCGCGACGCTCGCGCAGGGCGAGGCGGCCCGCATCGAGGCCGTCGCCGCCCATGAGCTCCCCACGCTCCGCGATGCGTCTGCCGCGGCCAACGCCGCGCTGGAGCGCCTGCGCCGCGCCGGCGAAGATCTCGACCGCGAGGAGAAGCCAGGCCCGCGAGCGGCTCGCCGAACTCGTGCGCCAGATCGGCCAGCTGGAAGAGGACCGTGCCCGCGAGAAGCCCTGGCCGCGGATGCGGCCGATACGCTCGCGCGGTTCGAGGCCGATATCGCCGCGCTTGAGAACGACGAGGTGATGGCCGGCGATCTCGAAGCGAAGCCGCGCAAGCGGGTCGCCGCCACGTCGGCGAACCTTGCTGCCGCCGAGACCGCTTTCGCAGAGGCCAACGCCGCGCTGGCCGCCCGTACCACCGAGCGCGATGCGCTGACCCGAGCCCGCAACGACGCGTCCGCCCGCGCCGCGCGCCTGACGAGCGATCTTCAGAAGCTCGAAGCCGAGACCGCGCCAGCTCGAAGCCCGCCCCGACCGGCATCTCGCCGATCTCGCCGCCGAAGCGGAAGCGGCATCGCGCCCTGGCTGGCCGAGACCGAAGCCGCGGCAGCGGCCGCCGAAACCGGCCTTGTCACCGCCCGCGAGCGCGATCGCAGGCCCGCGCCGCGTTCCAGACCGCCGATGCCGAGCTGCGCGGCTATGAGGTCGAGGCGCGCACGCTCGCCAAGATGCTCGACGTCGAGACCAAGAAGCTGTGGCCGCCGGTCATCGACGACGTCACGTGAAGCCGGGCTACGAGGCCGCGCTTGCCGCCGCGCTCGGCGAAGACCTGACGGCTCCGGCCGACGTCGCCGCGCCGATCCATTGGGGCCAGATGGATTTGTTCGACACCGATCCGGCGCTACCCGAAGGCGTGACGCCGCTTCGTCCGTCGTCGACGTGCCGCCTGCTCTGGCACGTCGTCTGGCGCAGATCGGCATCGTTTCCCGCGCTGACGCCAGGCGCCTGCAGTCCAGGCTTTCGCCGGGCCAGCGGCTCGTCTCGGTCGAGGGCGATCTCTGGCGTTGGGACGGGTTTATCGCCACGGCCGAATCCGAGACGCCGGCCGCGCGCCGCCTCGCTGGCCGAAATCGGCTGAAGGAACTGGAACAGCAACTCCTCGTCGCCATCGACCAGATGGTCGTCCGCAAGTCCGAAGCCGAAAAGGCACAGACGATCGTGGCTGCGGCCACCCGCGAGGAGCAGGCGGCGAGGGATGCCGTCCGCAACGCCCGTAGAACCTCGATTCTCTGCGCGAACGCGCCGCCGACGCCGAGCGGCAGATCGCGAGATACGAGGCGCGGCGCACCTCCGTGGTCGAACAGCGAGCCCGCGTCTCGACCGATGTCGCCGAGATCGCAGCAGCGCCTTGCCGAGGCGGAGGCTGCTCTGTCGGCGCTTACTCCGGTCGCCGAGCTCGAAGCCGAGCGCGACCGGCTCAGGATCTCCGTCGAGCGCGAGCGGACCATTGCCGGCGATGCCCGCGCGGCCGCAGACGGCGCTTGCCCGCGAGCGTGACGGCCGTATCCGCCAGCGCGAAGCCATCGCCCGCGACCGTGCCTCATGGGAAACCCGTCTCCAGGGCGCCGACGACCGTCTCGCCAAGATGGAAGAGCGCCGCATCGACGCCGAGAACGAGCGGGTCGCGCTCGATGATGTGCCGGAGGCCACGGCCGCCAAGCGTCGAGCGCTGATGCTGACCATGGGCGAGGCCGAGATCGCCGCGAAGGCGGCTGCGGACCGGCTGGCCGAGGGCGAATCGAAGAAGAATTCGGCCGACACCGCCGCCCGCGATGCCATCCGGGCGCTTGGCGATAGCCGCGCGTCGCTCGCCCGCGAGGAAACCCGGCGCGATGCCGCGATCGAACGTCTGGCCGATGCCCGCCGCCGCTTCGTCGAGGCGACCGAGGAGGATCCGGATATCGTCACGCGTTACGCGCGCGAGCGATCCGCAGCCGCTTGAGACATTGTCGAACGATCTCGCGAAGCTGAAGAGCGACCGCGATCGTCTGGGCGCGGTCAACCTGCGCGCCGAGGACGAACTGACCGAGGTCCAGCACCGCGCATGACGGACTGGTCGCCGAGCGCGACGACCTGGTCGAGGCGATCAAGCGTCTGCGTCAGGGCATCCAGTCGCTGAACCGCGAGGGCCGCGAGCGCCTGAGCACCGCCTTCGATGCGGTCAACGCTCACTTCGTCCGGCTGTTCGCCACGCTCTTCGGCGGCGGCGATGCGCAGCTCGAACTGATCGAATTCGGACGATCCGCTGGAAGCCGGTCTCGAAGTCATCGCCAGCCCGCCCGGCAAGCGTCCGCCCACATTGTCGCTGCTCTCCGGCGGCGAGCAGGCGCTGACCGCCATGGCGCTGATCTTCGCGATCTTCCTCACCAATCCCGCGCCGCTCTGCGTGCTGGACGAGGTCGACGCGCCGCTCGACGACGCCAATGTCGAGCGCTTCTGCGACCTCCTGGAGGCCATGCGCGGCGACACCGACACGCGCTTCCTGGTCGTCACCCACAATCCGGTGACGATGAGCCGGATGGACCGGCTGTTCGGCGTTACCATGGCCGAGCGCGGCGTCAGCCAGCTCGTCTCGGTCGACCTGGAGGCGGCCGAACGCCTCCGTGAGGCGGTCTAGAGGGCCCTCCCTCGACGAAGGTCGCAGATAGGGCCTGCGACAGAGCGTCCACAAGCGGCAAATATCGATATATGCCAGATACTTAATACTGTCGGCCGAATCCTTGACACCCCATGGGGCGAAACTAAGGTGCGCGCGGTTTCGGGGGGAGGGCGACCTCTCTTGGTCTAAGCCAGGCTCGCAAGATGAACGACCGCAAAAAGACGGACGGTCAAGACGGCGAGCCGGGGCCGACAGCCGCTGATACCGAACTCTCCGGCAGGCTTCGCGGTCTCGACGCCGAACTCAAGCGGGTTCGCGCGGAAAAGGAAGCGGAAGAGAAGGCCTCGATCCCCGATCGGACCTCCGCCACCGCCGGTATGACGCTCGCCTTCCGTCTCGGAAGCGAATTCGTCGCCGGAGTTCTGGTTGGCGCGGGTCTTGGCTGGGCGATCGACCGTTTCTTCGGCACCGCGCCGTGGGCGATGATCGTGTTGCTTCTGCTCGGCTTCGGTGCCGGGGTGGTGAACATGATGCGGGCCGCGGGCGAGACCGGGAAAAAGACGCCGCCTGGCGGCGCGTGAGATTTGGGCTGTCGCCGTCCGGCGGCATGTGAATTCGGGGCAGGCGCCGTCCGGCGTCGCACAAAACGAGGCAGCGAACGGCGATGGCGACTGAGATCGATCCGATCCATCAGTTCGAGATCCAAAAGATCGTCGACTTCGGCCACGTCGGTGATTTCCCGATCGCCTTCACCAATTCCGCGGCGTTCATGTTCGGCATCGTCGCGCTGGTCTTCTTCTTCCTGACCTCGGCCACGTCGAGACGCGCTCTGGTTCCGGGCCGCTGGCAGACATCTGGCGGAGATTTCCTACACGTTCGTTGCCTCGACGGTGCGGTCGACGGCCGGCACCGAGGGGATGAAGTTCTTCCCGTTGGTGTTCTCGCTGTTCGTTTTCGTGTTCACCGCGAATTTCCTCGGCATGGTGCCGTACGCCTTCACGGTGACGAGCCATCTGATCGTGACGGCCGCCCTCGCGGTGATCGTCATCGGCACGGTCATCGTCTACGGCTTCTACCGCCACGGAACGCACTTCCTCCGCCTCTTCGTCCCGTCGGGCGTGCCGGCTTTCCTGCTGCCGTTCATGGTGATCATCGAGTTCGATCTCCTTCCTGTCGCGCCCGATCAGCCTGTCGCTGCGTCTGTTCGCCAACATGCTGGCCGGCCACATCGCCATGAAGGTGTTCGCGGGCTTCATCGTCATGATGGGTTCGGCCGGTGTCGCCGGCGTTCTCGGTGCGGTCCTGCCGCTGTCGATGGTCGTCGCGGTGACCGCGCTTCGAATTCCTCGTCGCCTTCCTGCAGGCCTACGTCTTCACGGTCCTGACCTGCATCTACCTCAACGACGCCCTGCATCCGGGTCACTGACCCCGGGGCGGAGCGCCAACCCAGTCCAACCATCACAGTACGAATTGACAGGAGATCATAATGGAAGCGGAAGCCGCTAAGTTCCTCGGCGCCGGTCTCGCCACCTTCGGCATGGGCCTCGCTGCCATCGGCGTCGGTAACATTTTCGCCAACTTCCTCTCGGGCGCGCTGCGCAACCCGTCGGCTGCTGACGGCCAGTTCGCTCGTGCGTTTATCGGCGCGGCGCTCGCGGAAGGTCTCGGCATCTTCTCGCTCGTCGTTGCGCTCGTTCTGCTGTTCGTGGCCTGACGACACCAATCGCATCCGGCCGCTACTGAAAAGCGGCCGGCGCGCTAGTCTCATTCCTCGGGAAAGCGGAAACCATGTCCGAGACCTCCGGTCCGACCGTCGCTTACGTCATCGCGCAGGCTGAAACGCCTGCGGGACAGCCGCATGGCGTCGGTTCGCACGATCCTCACGCCGGTCAGACCGGTGTTGAGATCGCCACGCCGCACGGCGAGGCCGACGGCTCGCATTTCCCGCCCTTCGACGTGGAGACATTCCCGTCGCAGCTCCTGTGGCTCGCGATCGCCTTCGTCGCTGCTCTACATCCTGATGAGCCAGGTCGCGCTGCCTCGCATCGGCTCGATCATCGAGGACCGCCAGACGCGGATCGACGACGATCTCGCCGAGGCGCAGAAGTCGAAGGAAGAGACCGACGCGGCGATCGCGGCCTATGAGGCCTCGCTCACGAGCGCTCGTTCCAAGGCGCAGGCCATCGCGGCGGAAACCCGCGGCAAGGTCAACGCCGAGGCCGACGCACAGCGCAGACGATCGAAACTCAGCTGACCGACCGCCTGACCGCGGCCGAGAAGCAGATCGCGGACACCAAGACCGCGGCCATGTCGAACGTCCGTACCATCGCGGTCGATGCGGCCTCCGCAATCGTCGCTCGTCTCTCCGGCACCGAGCCGTCCGCCAAGGACGTCGAGAGCGCCGTCGATGTCAGCCTGAAAGGCTAAGCCCGATGCTGCAAACGGCTGAATTCTGGGTTGCCGTCGCCTTCGTGGTCTTCGTCGGCATCGTCCTCTACACAGGTGGTCACAAGGCCATCCTGGGTGGTCTCGACGCCCGCACCAAGCAGATTGCCGACGACCTCAACGAGGCCAAGGCGCTCCGCGAGGAAGCGCAGCGCGTGCTCGCGGAATACGAGCGCAAGCGCAAGGAAGCCGAGCGCGAGGCCGAGACGATCGTCGCGACCGCCAAGGCCGAGGCCGAGCGTCTCGCGGCCGAAGCCAAGGCCAAGGCCGAGGACTTCGTTACCCGCCGCACCAAGATGGCCGAGACCAAGATCGCCCAGGCCGAACAGCAGGCTCTCGCCGAGGTTCGTGCTGTTGCCGCCGACGCCGCCGTCAAGGCTGCCGGCGAGATCCTGAAGAAGACCGCCAAGGCCGACGATCTCGTCACCTCGGGGCTCAAGGAAGTGCGCGCCAAGCTACACTGAAGTTCACAAGGGTTCACATCCGAGTGCACATCAAAGGCCGCCTCCGGGCGGCCTTTTGCATTTCGAGCCAGTGGAACCCGCGCCACCGCCCGAACATTGCTTCCTCATACGAAAATCGGAGGCAACACACCATGATGAAGGGCGGACTTTTGTGGCTGATCGGAATTCCACTGCCGATCATTCTTGTGCTCTGGCTGACGGGTTTCCTCAGCTAGGCACTACTCGGCGGCGTCGACGCGCGCCTCTTCCAACATGAGGAGGCCCGTCGTCGCACCGTCCGCGCCGCCGCCGTCGCGCAGCGCCAGCGCGAGCCGTACAGGGGCAAAGCTCCGGCGGTGATGGACCGTTGGCCCGAGGCGGACCAGAGCTTCCTTATGCTCCCGGGTCGAATAGCCGACATGGCGCTCGAACCCGTATCCCGTCACCGATAATCCCAGACGACGCATCATCCGGTCGCGCGTGACTTTGGCAACAATCGACGCCGCCGCGATCGATACGAGCTTGGCGTCGCCATCGATCACGGCTTCGGCCGGGCAGGGGAGGCCGTCCGGGAATTCCCTTCCATCCACGAATACGCGATGCGGCACGCGCGGCAGAGCCGCCACGGCCCGGCACATCGCCCAGAGCGTTGCCTTGCGGATGTCGTCGCGATCGATCCGCTGCGGGCAAGCCGAGACGACGGACACCTCCGCGCTTGCCATGATCTTCTCGTAGAGCGCTTCGCGGGAATCGGCCGTCAGAACCTTTGAATCGTCGAGTCCTTTGGGGATGCGCGACGGGTTGAGGATGACGGCTGCGGCAACGACGGGCCCGGCCAGTGGGCCGCGTCCCGCTTCGTCCACTCCGGCCACGATCTGGCAGCCGTCACGCATCGCCGCTTGCTCCCGCTTAAAGTCGGGCTTCAAGAGGATAGCCGGCATTGCGTGCTTTTCGCGGCGAGGAGGCATGAGCCCTTGTCGCATGGCCGGCCCCGAGTCGGGAGGGCAAACGGGCCACACGAATTTACGTTAATCGCGGGTTCCGATTGCACCTTCCATCTTAGACGATAGTAGTACAGCAGAGGTTGTGGCCACAGAGGAGACGAGAGATGCAGGATCGACGCCAGCACGTACGCTATCCGAGCCTTCTCGGCGGGCAGATTTCCCTTCACCGACTGTCGTCGGCGCATGAATGCGTCATTCGCAACATCACCCCGGCCGGTGCCCGGATCGTCTTCGATCATCCGGTCCCGATGCCGCGCGAATTCGCTCTGAACATCCCGCACCGCCGCGAAAACTATCGCACACGGGTGATCTGGCAGCGCGACCACATGATGGGTGTCGAGTTCCTGAAGCAGGAACGGACCGATCAGCCGGCGGAGCTCGCCCTCGCCCGCCGCGTGAAGCGGTTGGAGGTCGAGAAAGCGGATCTCGAGCGCCGAATTGTCAGTACCTACTTCG
This sequence comes from uncultured Alphaproteobacteria bacterium, assembly GCA_963778835.1. Lineage (GTDB taxonomy): Bacteria > Pseudomonadota > Alphaproteobacteria > Rhizobiales > Methylopilaceae > Flaviflagellibacter. The sequence continues at coordinate 314,567 of CAVZVY010000006.1, read as the reverse complement.
ACTGACCTTCAACCTTCGTGGGCACCGCCAGTTTGATGCCGCCGGTCTCGTCCAACTCCCAGAACGGGTTGTGGGCGATCTCCCAGGCATGACCTTCGGGGTCGGCGACATAGCCTGAATAGCCGCCCCAGAAGGTCTTCTCGGGTGCCTTCAACAGCCGCCCGCCGGCCGCGACGAAGGCCGCGATCAGCCGATCGACCTCCAGTGCCGACCGGGTATTGTGCGCCAGGCTCATGCCGCTGAAGCCCGACTCGCGAATTTCAGACCCCATATCTGCCGCGAGATGCTCGTGGCCCCAAAGGGCAAGGACGAGACCGCCGTTCAACTGGAAGAACGACACCTCCGCATTGCTCTTCGCCGGATCGCTTGAAGCCGATCCGTTCGTAGAACGCGGTCGCGGCCGCTACATCGCCGACACCCAGAGTGATCAGGCTTATCCTCGGTTCCATCACCATTCGTCCTTCGCTGCGACGGCCATGCGGTCGTATCCTGCGCACCGCTCGCTACCTCGTGTCTTGCGTCCCGCACCGGCGTCGAAATCAGCACGGCCCCCATCAGAACAGCGCCAATTGTTCGCCCTTGCGGGCCGGCGGCGTGAACAGGTCCTTGCGCAGCGGATGCCTTGTGCTGATTGAGGCCGAGCCGTTTGGTGGCGAGCTCGAAGCGTCGACCGATCGTCCAGGCATAGACGCCGTCGCCGATCATCCGCTTGCCCCATTCCGCCTGATAGGCCTTGCCGCCGCGCGTCGACTTCACCAGGCTCATCACATGGTTCAGCCGGTCGGGCCGGTGCTCGGCCAGCCATTCCTGGAACAGGTCCTTGATCTCGTAGGGCAGGCGCAGCAGCACATAGCCCGCGCTTGTCGCTCCCGCGGCCTTCGCCGCATCGAGCAGGCGCTCGATCTCCTCGTCGTTCAGGGCGGGGATGATCGGCGCGGTCATCACCGTCGTCGGGATGCCGGCCTCCGTCAGTTGTCGGACCGTCTCCAGCCGTCGCGACGGTGTCGGCGCGCGGGGTTCGAGCGTCCGTGCGAGATCGGCATCGAGCGAGGTGATCGAGACGGCGACCCGCACCAGTCCTTCGGCCGCCATCGGCGCCAGGATGTCGATGTCGCGCTGTGACGAGCGCCGATTTCGTGACGATCCCGACCGGGTGCTTGGTCTTCGCCAGAACTTCGAGCACCGAACGGGTGATGCGGTACTCGCGCTCGATCGGCTGGTAGGGATCGGTGTTCGTCCCGAGCGCCATGGTCCGGACCTGATAGCCCGGATGTCCCAAGTTCCTTTTCCAGAAGCTCGGCCGCGTTCGGCTTCACCGTCAGCTTGGTCTCGAAATCGAGACCCGGCGACAGGCCGAGATAGGAATGCGTCGGCCGGGCGAAACAATAAACGCAGCCGTGCTCGCAGCCGCGATAGGGATTGATCGAGCGGTCGAAGGAGATGTCGGGCGATTGATTGCGGGTGATGATCTTCCGCACCGCCTCGAACGAGATGTCCGTCTTGAACGGCGGCAGGTCGCCGAGGCTGTCCCAGCCGTCGTCCTCCAGCGCGCGGGAATAGGGCTCGAACCGGCCCACCGGATTGGTCACGGCGCCTCGGCCGCGCCGACGCTCCGCCGTCACGCCGGGTTTGGTCTCTGGGACTATCTCTGTTTCGTAGCTCAGTGTGCGTGCTGGATTCGCCATGGGAGAACCTCTGTGCCGCATAAGAACAAAACGAGAACAAATAAGCAAGAGTTCCCATGCGACGAAGGAAAAGTTCTCATTTTCCTCAAGGTGCTGTAGAGCGACGCGGATGATCAGCGTTGTGATCCCGACACTTAACGACGAGGAGGCTCTCGTCGGCACTCTCGGCTCGCTCGTCTCGGCCGCGGCCGATGGGTCGGTCCGGGAGGTCATTGTCGTCGATGGCGGCTCGACGGACGGGACCCGGATCATCGCCGAGGGAGCGGGCTGCACCTTCATCAAGGGCCCGTCGCCGCGCGAGCAGCGGCTTTCCATCGGCGCCAAGGCCGCCAAGGGCCCCTGGCTGATGTTCCTCTCTCCGGGCGCGGAGCCGGAGGAGGGCTGGTTTCGCGAGGCGCGCCAGTTCATCGAGCGGGCCGAGCGGCAAGGCTCGGTCCGTAACCGCGCCGCCGTATTCCGGCTTGTCGTCGACGAGCCGCGCGGTTTTCTTCGCGAGCTTCCGGGCGCGATCCGCCGCTCGTTCTCGGGCCAGCCGGCCGGCCGTCACGGCCTGCTCATCCATCGCGCATTCTATTCGAAGATCGGCGGCTTCCGGCAGATTCCGGCGGTCGAATATGTCGATCTCGTCCGCCGCATCGGCCGCTCGCGCCTCGTCAAGCTGCGGTCCAGCCTGTTCGTCTCGCGCCACGGCGCGCCGGCGGATCTCGGCCGAGGAGTGCGCCGGCTGATCGGGTCGAGCTTCTGGCGCTGCGCGTTCCGGCGCGGCTGGTGGCGCGGCTTTACGGGTGACGTTCTCCGGGCGCGTGCAGCGGACGAAGTGCAGCGGAACGCGACCCGGAATCCAGCGTATGAAGCCGCGAAAAGCATCTATTGAGCGGCTGCGCCGCGCTCATCGCGCTGGGTCCCGGATCACGCGACGCGCTTCGCGCACGCGGTCCGGGACTCAGCTCTTCTTCCGCCTCAGATGCTCGTCGAGCCGCGGGGCGATCTCCACGAAATTGCACGGCATGTGCACGGTAATCGAGCTGGCTCTGCAAGGATGCCGTCCCAGGCATCGCGGCAGGCGCCGGGCGAGCCCGGCAGCGCGAAGATGAAGGTGCCGCCGGCCACGCCCGCCGTCGCGCGCGACTGCACCGTCGAGACGCCGATCTTCTGGTACGAGATCTGGTGGAAGACGGTCGAGAAACCGTCCATCCGTTTCTCGAACAAGGGTTCCAGCGCTTCCGGCGTGACGTCGCGGCCGGTGAAGCCGGTGCCGCCGGTGGTGATCACCACGTCGACGCCGGAATCGGCAATCCAGCCCGACACCTTCGCGCGGATCGCCTCGACGTCATCCGGTGACGATGGCCCGGTCGGCGAGCACATGCCCGCTCCGGTCAATCGCTCGGCGAGCGTCGTTCCGGACTTGTCATCGTCCAGGCCGCGCGTATCCGATACGGTCAGCACCGCGATCTTGAGCGGAATGAAGGGACGGCTTTCGTCGATGCGCGACATGTGGATCTCCGTCGCAGCTAGATGGCAGGCCGCGCGCGCTTTCTCAATGGCTTGGACCCGAAGCCGGACGTCCGCGTTCTAGCGGCGGAGGATGTTGCTTGGGACGACTACTCTGGGGGGCCCTGTTCCTCAGCGCCCTGATGCTGGGCGCGATGGTGCTCGCCGACGCGGAAGTTCCGCTCGAGCCGGAGGAGGCGATCCAGCGCGAGCTGAACGAGAAGGTCACCCAGCAAGCCATCGAAGAAAAGATCGAAACGGCGCTCGCGCGCGACGATGTCGACGACGCGCGGATGTACGCCGATCTCGCGTCTCGAACTGCACCGGCCGATCCGTACCGAACTAATCGACGCGCATCGAGCGCCGCCGAGCAGCCGACGCGCCACTGCCGAACGGAATGCCGTGGAGTTCGGGACATCCTTCATCACCGGGGAGGGGACATCGCGTCGCCGGACTTGCCGGTGCGACGGCCTCCGACCTCACCGTGGTCGGCGACGTCCGCGATATCATCCATGAAGGCGGGCTGATGATCACCGGCCAGCCCTACGACGAACTGATGCTCGGCCTCGCGACGGTCGGCCTCGTCGCCACCGGGGCGACGGTGGCCACAGGCGGTCTGGGCGCGCCCGCGAAGATCGGCGTCTCCCTCTTCAAGGCTGCGCGCCGCGCCGGCACGTTGACCGCGGAGCTCGGCGTCGCCGTAGGCCGGGCCGTGCGGCAGGCGGTCGATTTCGGCGAGCTTGGGAGAGTGCTCCGCGCGGCTGCAACCTTCGACAACGCCGCGGTGCGCGATGCGGCCTCCGTTGCGGTTCGCCGTGCCTCCACTGGAAGCCTCGCCCGCATGCTCGGCGACGCGCGGCATATCAACGATATCGCCGGACCGGCCGAGACGGTGCGGCTGCTGAAATACGCGAAGTCTCCAGAGGAGCTGTCCAGTCTTGCCAAGATGTCGACGCGCTTCGGAAAATCGACGCGCGGCGTCGTCGAACTCACCGGACGCACCAGCCTACGCGCGTTCAAGCAGGGCGTCCGCATCATGGCCGTCATCGTCGAAAATCTGTTCGCGTTCATCGGTTGGTTCGTCAGCCTCATCGGCATGATGCTGACGCGCGGCGTCTGGCGTTTTTCGCGCCAGAGGCGGAGAGCGCGCGCCATGAATCGCACCGAATCCGCATGACGATCACTGCTTCCCTTCTCGCTTATCTTGCCGCCGCGAGCCTTCTCACGATTACGCCCGGGCGTCGACACGGCGCTTGTCCTCCGCGCCGCGACCGTCGAGGGCGCGCGGCAGGCGATCCTGGGTGCGCTCGGCATCAATCTGGGTTGTCTGTTCTGGGGCATCGCGGTGGCGCTCGGTCTGGGCGCGCTCATAGTCACCTCGCCGCTCGCCTATGAGGTGCTGACCTGGCTCGGCGCGGGATATCTCGTCTGGCTCGGCGTACAGCTGTTCTTCAGTCCGCGGCGCCGTCTGTTGGACGATGGTGGGGAGACCGGTAGAGGCCGCTTCGCCTGGTTCTGGCGCGGCCTGTTCGGCAACCTGCTCAATCCGAAGGTTGGCGTGTTCTACGTGTCGTTCCTGCCGCAATTCGTGCCGCAGGGCATCGCGGTCGCGCCGTATACGCTGGTTCTCGCGCTGATCCACATCGCGCTCGGTCTGATCTGGTGCGGTCTTCTGATTGCAGCGACACGCCCGCTCGGCCGCGCGCTTCGCCGACCGAAAGTCATCGCGGCGCTCGACCGGCTCACCGGTACGGTTTTCATCGGCTTCGGCCTGAAGCTAGCTCTGTCAGCCCGTTAAAGCTGTTGCGCCGAGAACGTATTGCAGCTCTGGACCTGGCCGCTTCGAACCCGGTCTTGAACCAGCGCACGCGCTGCGCGGAAGAGCCGTGGGTGAAGCTGTCCGGCACGACGCGGCCCTGCGTCTGCTTCTGGAGCCTGTCGTCGCCGATCGCGGTCGCGGCGTTCAGCGCTTCCTCGATGTCGCCCGGCGTCGAGCGACTTCTTGGTGCGTGCCGCCCCAGACGCCCGCGAAGCAGTCCGCCTGCAGTTCGAGGCGTACCGAAAGCTCGTTGGCTTCCGAGCGCGAGACGCGCTCGCGCTCCTGGCTCACGCGCGGCAGGATGCCGAGCAGGTTCTGGACGTGATGGCCGACCTCGTGCGCGACGACATAGGCGGAGGCGAAGTCGCCCGGCGCGTTGAAGCGCTGCTCCATCTCGCGGAAGAAGCTCGTGTCGAGATAAACGCGCTGGTCGGGCGGGCAATAGAACGGACCCATCGCCGCCTGGCCCATGCCGCAGGCGGTCGGCGTCGCGCCGCTGAACAGGACGAGGCGCGGCTGCTGGTAGGTCTGGCCGTTCTGCTTGAAGATGTCGCCCCAGACATCCTCGGTCGAGCCGAGCACGGCGGAGACGAACTGTGCCGATCTCGTCGTTCGGCGTGCCCTGCTTGCCGTGCCTGCTGACCTGCTGGCCTTGGCCGGGCCCTGGACCATTTCGAGGCCGCCGAGAATGAGGCGCGGGTCGAGGCCGGTCGCCCAGGAGAGCAGGCCCACGATAATCAGGCCGCCGATGCCGATGCCGCCGGCGCCGGCCCATCCGCCCCGCCGCCCATGCCGCGCCGGTCTTCGATATTCTCGCTACGCCTGAAGATCGCCCCAACGCATGACGTCCCCTCTCAAGCCTTCCGCCGATGGAAAGAACGCGACGGACGGCATCCGGGTTCAACCGGCTCAGGGACGTCAGTGGTAGCCCTCGCCAGGACGATCCTGCCGCGGAAGATCCAGTAGACGAAGATCGTGTAGCCGAGAATCATCGGGAGCAGGAACAAGGTTCCGATCAGAAGGAAGATCTGCGACGCCGGCGCGGCTGCCGTGTCCCAGAAGGTCAGGTGCGGCGGCACCAGATAGGGCACGGTCGAGATGACGAGGCCGGCATAGCCGAGCAGAAACAGCCCGATCGTGCCGAAGAACGGCAAGGCGTCATGCCCGCTTGTCAGCCAGCGCCAGATCAGCAGCGCGATCGACTGCCACAAGGTCGGGACCGGCCACAGGAAATAGAAGTTCGGCAGGCTGAACCAGCGCTCGGCGATGCGCGGCACCGAAAAGGGCGTCCACAGGCTGACGATCGCCATGCCGAGCAGCACGGTCAGGAGCAGGAGCGGGCGCCAGTCTTGCGTCCGAGGTCGTGGGCGCGGACCTGTGGTCCGCATGATCAGCCACGTCGCGCCGAGCAGTCCGTAACCCGCGACGACCGCGAGGCCGGTCAAACAGCGAGAACGGCGTCAGCCAGTCGAAGGCGCCGCCGGCATATTGGCCGTCGCACGACGTTCACGCCCTGGATCAGGCCGCCGAGGATGACGCCCTGCAGGAAAGGCGGCGATGGTCGAGCCGGCCGTGAAGGCGATATCCCAATGCCAGTGATCGGGCTTCGCCACCCAGCGGAACTCGAACGACACGCCGCGCAAGACGAGCGCCAGCAGCATGCCGATCATCGGCAGGTAGAAGGCCGGCATGATGATCGCATAGGCCTTCGGGAAGGCACGCCAGCAGACCGCCGCCGCCGAGCACGAGCCAGGTCTCATTGCCGTCCCAGAACGGCGCGACCGAATTCATCATCACGTCGCGGTCGGCTTCCTTCCGGGTGAACGGGAAGAGGATGCCGATGCCGAGGTCGAAGCCGTCGAGCACGCACATACATCGCGACCGCGGTGCCGATCAGGCCGGCCCAGATGACGGGGAGATACCATTCCATGGTCAACTTCCCTCCGGTCTGTGAGCGGCTTGCCCGGCCCGTCGTCCGGCCTTCTGCCCGTTGCTTCGCGGGTCGCCTCTTCGGCGGCCGAGAGCGGCCGGTTCGGCACGCCGGCGGGTGCTTCGGTCGCCGCGCCCTGTCGGTCCCTGCGTCGATCAGGCGGTTGATGTAGTAGACGCCCGTCGCGAACACGATGCCGTAGACGAAGACGAACAGGACGAGCGTGCCGAGCACGCTGGCGCCGGGCACCGGCGAGATGCCGTCGGCGGTTCGCAGCAGGCCATAGACCAGACAGGGCTGACGGCCCTGCTCGGTGACCAACCATCCGGCGAGGATCGCGATGAAGCCGAGCGGCCACATATACGAGACGCGCCTTGCAGATACCATCGCGTCTCGAACAGCCGCCGCGCCACCAGAGCAGGACGCGCCGACAAGGCCCGTCGCGATCAGCAGCAGGCCGATCCCGACCATCAGGCGGAACGCGAAGAACACGTTGGCGACCGGCGGCCGGTCTTCAGGCGGCACGTCCTTCAGGCCGGCATATTTGCCGTCCCAGCGTATGGGTCAGCATCAGCGAACCGAGATACGGGATCGCGATCTCGAAATGGTTCTTCTCGGCGTTCTGGTCGGGAATGCCGAACAGGATCAGATCGCCGGGATCGTTGCTGTCCCAGCGACCCTCCATCGCCGCCACCTTCATCGGCTGATGCTGCAGCGTGTTCAGGCCGTGCTGGTCGCCGATGAAGAGCTGCAGCGGCGCGGTGATGGCGATCATGCCGACCGCCATGCGCAGCATGGTGCTTGGCTTCCTCGATGTGCTTGCCGGCGAGGAGATAGCGCGCGCCGACCGCGAGCACGACCACCGCGGTCGTCAGGTAGGCCGCGGTCACCATATGCGCGAGGCGGTAAGGGAAGCTCGGATTGAAGATGATCTCGATCCAGTCGACCGGAAACGCGATGCCGTCGCGGATCTCGTGGCCGGTCGGCGTCTGCATCCAGCTGTTCGCCGACAGGATCCAGAAGGCCGATGTCGCGGTGCCGAACGCCACGAGGCCCGAAGACGACGCGTCAGCAGCCATGGCGGCACGCGGTTCCAGCCGAACAGCATGATGCCGAGGAAGGTCGCCTCCAGATAGAAGGCGGTCAGCACCTCGTAGCCGATCAGCGGCCCGATGACGTTGCCGGCGAATTCGGAGAAGCGGCTCCAATTGGTGCCGAACTGGTAGCTCAGCACGATGCCCGACACGACGCCCATGGCGAAGGAGACGGCGAAGATCTTGGTCCAGAAGCGGGCCAGCCGGTGGAACTTCTCGTCGCCGGTCTTCAGCCACAGGCAGCAGCAGCACCGTGATGAAGGCCGATAGGCCGATCGTGAATGCCGGAAAGATGATGTGGAACGAGATCGTGAACGCGAACTGGATACGCGCGAGCAGGACAGGATCGAATTCCATCGTCTGGGCCTCCGAGGCTTGATGCGTCCGGTAAGCTTACGTCCTGAGCTTGCTCTCTTGAATGACTACAATCAATGACACAGGGCCGCGCGTGTCCGCGCGCGGCTCTTTGGCATAGACCGCTTGTCACATCAGGAACTTGTGTCGAGTTCGCCTTTCAGCGCGCGAAGGTCGCGCCAGGCGAACTTCTTCTGCGATGGGCTGCGGAGCAGATAGGCCGGGTGCAGAGTCGCGATCGCCTTAATCGTGCGCGTGCCGGTGTCGTAGTCCATCCAGCGGCCGCGCAGCCTGCAGGATGCCGTCCTTCGACGCCGGTGAGGGCGGCTGCGGCCGAGCCGCCGAGCAGAACCAGAATATCCGGGTTCGCGAGTTCGATCTGCCGCTGGATGAAGGGCAGGCAGAGCTGTGTTTCCTGAGGCGTCGGCGTGCGGTTGCCCGGCGGCCGCCACGGAATGACGTTGGCGATATAGGCCGTCTTGCGGTCGAGGCCGATCGCATGGCCAGCATCCGGTCGAGCAATTGTCCCGGCGCGGCCGACAAAGGGCCGGCCTTCGCGGTCCTCGTCCTTGCCCGGCGCCTCGCCGACGAACATCACCCGGGCATCGGGATTGCCGTCGGCAAACACGAATCGGGTCGCCGTCCGGCGCAGGCCGACACCGTCATAGGTTTCCAGGATGGCGCGCAATTCATCGAGCGTCTTCGCGCTCCGCGCTGCCTCCCGGGCGTCCGCCACCGCGGCGTCCTGCGATTTCGTGAGTGCCGCCACGGACGGAGGGGACGTAGTCGGTCTCGTTTGGGTCGGCTTGTCGATGCCGGGCAGGGGGCGCTCGGACGTGGTGCTCGCGGATGCGGCCGTGTGGCGGCGCTTCCGCGAAACGGTCCTGCGGCTCGTCGGCGAGAGCGATGTCGACGCCCATCTCCGCGTACCAGGCGAGGAGCTCGGCCGCGTCGTCCCGAATGTTCGGTTCGCCGTTCAGCATTGTTTCTGTGTAGCGCGGATCGTTAGGAAAATCACAGAGGCTCGGCACGGCCCCATTCCCGCCATGCCGATCTGTTGGACTTGACAGTTCCGTGTAATCCGAAATATCCATCGCTTGGCGCTTGGAAGCGCCGCCCTGCGGCGATAGAACGCGATTTCGGACCATATTTGCCGTGACCTACGGCGCAAACCGTGCTTGGTTTGCTTCCGGTCCCCTTACGATGAGGCGGTTCGTGAGACGTGATTTCCTGTTTGGACTTGTCTGTGCCGCGCTCGTGGCGAACAGCGCCTCTGTCGCTTTAGCGAACACCGACGCAGCGGAGGTCACCAAACAGGCTTCCATGACGTCGCCGGTCGGCAATTATCTGGCCGGCCGCACCGCCGCCGACCTGCGCGATCTGGACCTCCGCCTCGATCTATCTGCGCGCCGCACTCCGCGCCGATCCGAAGGATCAGCGAACTTCTCGACCGCACGTTCCGCACGGTGCTCGCGAGCGGCGATGTCGAGCAGGCCATCGAGCTCGCCGAACGAGTGGGCGCCGCCGATCCCACCAACCGCCTGGCGCGTCTCGCTCTTGGCCGTCCACGCCGATCAAGGCCCGGCAGTTCATCTCCGCCCGCACCCAGCTCGGCCAATCGCCGAAGGGGCCGATCCCGGACGTCGTCGCCGACGCTCGTCTCGGCGTGGAGCTGGCAGGGGTCCGACGACACCGCGTCGGCGCTCAAGACGGCCGACACGCTGGGCGGCAACGAACTTGCCGAGCTGTTCCGCGACCTGCATGCCGGCCTGATCGCCGAGCAGCCGCGAACAACACAGGCGGAAGCCGACGTGCGTCTCGCCGCAGCCTACAAGCTCAACGATTCGTCGAGCTTCGTCGTGGTCGACGCCTATGCCCGGTCTCTGGCCCGCGACGGCAAGACCAAGGAAGCGATCGACGTCTACAACGACGCTGGGTCGAGCGGATGACGCGCAACGCGCGCCTCGCAGCAGCGATCGCCACTCTGGAACGCGGCGAGAAGCTGCCGCCAGCCGCGCACCAACGCGCGGGACGGCGCGGCCGAAGTGCTGTTCGATTTCGGCCAACTGGCGAATCGCGGTGAATTGGCCGAGATCGGCCTGATCTATCTCAACCTCGCGCTCTATCTCTCGCCGAACCATGAATTCGCGCTGCTGACGCTCGCGGATCTGCAGGAGACGATCGGCCAGCACGACGAGGCCATCGCAGCCTACAAGCGCATTCCGCAGACATTCCGCCTTCAGCGACGACATCGGCATTCGCATCGCCGTCAATCTCGCGCGATGGCGGACCGGACGTCCGAAGCCGAAGCCAAGCTTCGCGAGCTGATCGTCCGACAATCCGAAGGACGTCGACGCGATCATCGCGCTCGGCAAACTTCTGCATCGGCAGAAGTCCTATGCCGAGGCCGCCAAGGTCTTCACACAGGCGGTCGACGCGATCGGGCGAGCCGAAGAAGTCCGACTGGTCGCTCTATCTTCGCGCGCGGCGTCGCCTATGACGCGGCGAAGAACTGGAAGCACGCCGAGCCGGACCTCGTCCAGGCAGGCTCGAAGCTCGACCCCGAGCAGCCGGTCGTCCTCAATTACCTCGGCTATTCCTGGGTCGACCGCGCGGTCGATTCCGGAGAGCGGTCATGGATCTCATCCGCAAGGCGGTCGACGCTGCGTCCGAACGACGGCGACATCGTCGATAGCCTGGGCTGGGCCTACTACCGCCGCCCAAGCTACGACGACGCGACCGAAGAGCTTGAACGCGCCGTCGAGCTGAAGCCGCAGTCCTGGGAGATCAACGACCATCTGGGCGACGTCTACTGGAAGACCGACCGCAAGCTCGAAGCCAAGTTCCAGTGGCTGCACGCCCTGACGCTCGAGATCGACGACGACAAGCGCGGCCTGATCGAGCGCAAGATCACCGAAGGCCTCGAGCCGGTCGAGGCAGGAGATCGAGGCCAAGAAGGCCGCCGAGCGTGCCCAGCCACCGCAGCCGGATGCACCGCGCCTAAGACCGACGATCGTGCGGAAGCCACGCCCGCAAGCCTGCCGAAGCCGAACTGAACGCAGCGTCGGCTGGGGGCTGAGGCGTGATTCTGACTCGCGCGCGCGCCTGCGAAGATCAATCTGACCTTGCGCGTGCTCGGCCGCCGCGAGGACGGCTTTCACGAGCTCGAAAGCCTGCGTCGCCTTCGCCGGGCCTGCCGATCTCGTTTCGCTCGATCCGTCGAGACGCCGTTCGGCTTGAAGGTCGACGGTCCGACCGCCGTAGCGGCCGGACCCGACAGCGACAATCTCGTCATCCGCGCTGCGCGTGCGCTGGCCGAACGCGTTCCGGGCCTGAAACTCGGCGATTTCACCCTGAAGAAGAGACTGCCGGTCGGCGCGGGCGTCGGCGGCGGATCATCCGACGCCGCCGCCGCGCTGCGCCTTCTCGCAGAGCTGAACGGCATCGAGATATCGGATCCGCGTGTGCTGCAAGCGGCCGCTGCGACTGGTTCGGACATTCCGGTCTGCCTGACGCCGACCGCTCGCATCTTCCGCGGCCGGGGCGACGAGGTCGGCCCACCGGTACCGCTGCCGCCCCTGATGTCGGTGCTCGTCAATCCCGGTATGCATGTCTCGACGGCGCAGCGTATTCGGCGCGCTGGGGCTCGAACGCGGTGCGCCCGGACCATCGAGGGGGGCGGCCACGGCGCTCCCCGCGAACCAATCTCGCTGCCCTGATTCGCTTTTTCGATAAGCGATGTGAACGACCTGGAGTCACCGGCGCAGACGGTGTCTCCGGAAATCGGCCACGCGCTCATTTCGGCCGTGCGCAATGCGCCGGCCTGCCGTTTCGCGCGGATGTCAGGTTCGGGCGTCGACCGTGTTCGGACTGTTCGACAATTGCCGCGATGCGGCGCGCGCCGCGAAGCTCATCGCTGCTGCCCATCCGGACTGGTGGGTGAAGCCGACAGTGCTGCGATAGGATTTGCCGCATGCACCTGCGCCTCGTCACATTCGCGGATCTGCCGGTGCTCCACCATTGGAACCGCCAGCCTCATGTCATCGCGGCCAGGGGCGAGGACGCGCCGATTGAGTGGGACGAGGAACTGCTTCGTCTGGGCACGGCTGTGAACGGCTCATTGCCGAGCTCGATGGGCGCCCGATTGGTTTCATGGAGATCCTGGATCCCGCCTGCGACGAGGACGGCTACTGGGACGACATCGAGGACGGCTTTCGGTGCATCGATATCTGGATCGGTGCGGAGGCCGATCTCAATCGAGGCCTCGGCACTCGGATGATGAGAACTCGCCGTCGAGCGTTGCTTCGCCGATCCGTCCGTCAACGCGATCCTGATCGATCCCCTCGTCTCGAACGAACGCGCCCACGGCTTTTATGAGCGTCTCGGTTTTGTTCGCGTGGATCGTCGGATGTTCGGCGAGGACGATTGCTACGTCTACCGCCTGGCCCGTCCGTTCAGTGAGCGCGGCTCGTCACGAAGCCGACCGCGTCCAGCATGGCCGACTTCGCGTCGACTGTCCGGGAACAGCGCCAGCGCGTCGCGGGCGATCGCGCCGTAATGGCGGGCACGGGCGAGGGTCTCGTCGATCGCTCCGTGGCGCTGCAGCAGGTCGATCGCGGTTCCGAGCGAATTGTCGTCGACCTCGCCGGCCTCCAGCGTGCGCTTCCAGAACTCGCGCTCGCCATTCGTTCCGCGCCGCACCGCGAAGATGACGGGGAGGGTGATCTTACCCTCGCGAAGATCGTCACCGACCTTCTTGCCGAGCTTGGCCTCGCGGCCGCCATAGTCGAGCGCGTCGTCGACCAGCTGGAAGGCGATGCCGAGATTGGCGCCGTAGGAGCGGCATGCCGCCTGTTCCGTCTTGGACGCTGCCAACCAGCGCCGGTCCGACCTCGCAGGCGGCGGCGAACAGCGCAGCCGTCTTGCCGCGAATGACCGCCAGATATTCGTCCTCGGTCGTCGCGATGTTCTTTGCGGCGACGAGCTGCATCACCTCGCCCTCGGCAATCACCGTGGCCGCGGTCGAGAGTATGTCGAGGCAGGACAGGGAGCCGACCTCGACCATCATCTTGAAGGCTTGGCCGAGCAGGAAGTCGCCGACGAGAACGCTTGCTTCATTGCCCCAGAGCATGCGGGCCGCGAGCTTGCCGCGCCGCATTTCGCTGGCGTCGACCACGTCGTCGTGGAGCAAGGTGGCCGTATGCATGAACTCGACCGCGGCGGCGAGCCGGACATGGCCTTCGCCGGAATAACCGACAAGTTTCGCGGCGGCGAAAGTCAGCAGAGGCCGCAGGCGCTTGCCGCCGGAGGAGATCAGATGATTCGCGACTTCCGGGATCATCTGGACGTCGGAGCCCGTCCGCGACAGGATGAACTGATTGACCCGTTCAAGATCCGACTGGACGAGAGCCGACAGGGCGTCAATGCCGTCGTCGCGACCACGCTCGTCGAGCGGTATGACCAATCCCACCAGATATCCTTCCTACGAATTCTTGGCCCGGACCATATGCAGTACCAGAGCAAGCAGGCAAGGGCAGAATGGTCATGAAGACTTACGTATAGCGACTAAGGAGAGTGTTTGATGGATGAGGTGTTGCGTACCAATGACGCGGTTCTGCTGTCGTTCGTCCAGTCATTGCTGGAGGGAGAGGGGATCGCGCACATGGTGCTCGACGGCAATATGAGCGTGCTGGAGGGCTCGCTCGGCGTCATCCCCCGCCGTGTTCTTGTCGCTGACGACAAAGCCGCATGGGCGCGCGTCGTGCTGACCCGCAATGGTCTTGGCGACGAGCTCAGGCCTTCCCGTGTCTGATCTCACGGACGATGCGATACTGGGAGGGCGCCTTCGTCTGCTGCAGCCAGCACGAGGCCATCGCGCTGGAACAGATGCCGTCCTCCTTGCGGCCGCCGTCCCTGCCAAAGCGGGAGACCACGTCCTCGATCTCGGCGCCGGTGTCGGCACAGCAGGATTGGCGCTGGTTTCGCGTGTTCGCGGCTGCCGGCTGACCTCGGTCGAGATCGAGCTTGGCCTCGTCGAACTTGCGCGTTCGAACGCCGAGCGCAACGGGATCGCCGCCGATATCAGGCTTCTCGACGCGACCGATCTCGGAAAGGGCGAGTCGGCTGATCTCGCGAATGCTGTCGATCATGTCCTGTCGAATCCGCCGTTCCATCCGTCGTCGGGGCGTGCGTCTCCGGATCCGGCGACCGCGCGTGCAAGAACCGCTTTGCCGGACTTACTCGAAGACTGGAGCCGAGCGGCAGCTCGCGTTCTGAAACCGGGTGGGACATTCACGCTCATCCACCGGCCGGATGCGGTTCAGGATCTCCTGGCGGCGCTCGTCGGACGGTTCGGCGATCTGAAACTGAGATTCGTTCATGCCGACGCTGGGGCGGCGGCGGTTCGGCTTTTAGTTCGCGGCACGAAAGGCAGCCGGGCTCCGCTGACCGTCGTTTCGCCGCTCATTCTGACCGGGGTGGAGGCTACCGCCGCCCATCGCGAGGCGACCCCCATAGAGATTTAACAAAGAAAGGGCGCCGAGAGGGCGCCCTTTCCCATTGCCGAGGTCGATTTACCAGCCGCGATAGCAGCGGCGTTCCACAACCCGGCGCCATTCGCCGCGGATTTTCTTGCGGACCACCACGCGTTCACAGTCGCCGCCGCGCGAGTAGTATTGCGGGTAATGGCGATACCGCGGCGCGTAATGACGCCTGTGAGGGTAATGGCCGCGGCCATAGCCGTAACCGCGATCATAGCCGTAGCCGCGGTCATAGCCATAGCCGTAACCTGGGCCGACGTGGATGCCGAATCCGACCTGAGCGGCCGCAGGCGCCGGGGCGGATGCGATGCCGGCGCCGAGTGCGACCACGGCTGCGGCGGCAAGGACAAGCTTCCGAAACATGCAATCTCTCCCATTTCGCGAGCCACAATGTGCTCGCCTGATGATGGGAGGTTAGATCGTTGGGCCTGAACGCGTTCTGAGATCGCCATTCATCTGCCGTTCATCGCGGGGTTGCCGCAAATCCCACGGCGAACGATATCCTCTGTGGAGGGTTTCGATGCGGATTATTCAGATAGTAACAGCGGCACTTGCCGCGACGATTGGAGGGGCGCTTGTCCGGCGCGAATGGAGGCGGGTCAATCGCGAGCTTGAGAGCGTTCGCGCACGCGAGGGAAAAGGTGCTCCGGTTCTGCGCAGGGACCGCCAAAGCGGCGAGTGGCGACCGTCGTGACGACGACCGCCAATCGATATCGTTAGACTTCTTGCCGGGCGAACTGCTTGCCCATGCTCGGGACGATGGCTAGGTTGCCGCCTCCTCATTTGAACAGTCCGAAATGCCCGATACCGCTTCCGGTCCGCTTAGCCCCACGCGTTCTTTCCAGGGATTGATCCTCGCGCTCCAGACCTTCTGGGCAGAGCGTGGCTGCGTCATCCTTCAGCCCTACGACATGGAAGTCGGCGCGGGTACGTTTCACCCGGCGACGACCTTGCGCGCTCTTGGGCCGAAGCGGTGGAACGCTGCCTATGTTCAGCCGTCGCGGCGGCCGAAGGACGGGCGATATGGCGAGAACCCGAACCGGTTCCAGCACTATTATCAGTTCCAGGTCATCCTGAAGCCGAACCCGCCGAACCTGCAGGAACTCTATCTCGAATCGCTGGCCGCGATCGGTATCGATACGAAGCTGCACGACATCCGCTTCGTCGAGGATGACTGGGAGAGTCCGACGCTTGGCGCCTGGGGGCTCGGCTGGGAATGCTGGTGCGACGGCATGGAAGTGTCGCAGTTCACCTATTTCCAGCAGGTCGCCGGCGTGGAATGCAACCCGGTCTCGGGCGAGTTGACCTACGGGCTCGAGCGCCTGGCCATGTACCTGCAGGGTGTCGACAACGGTTTCGAGTTGAATTTCAATGGCTTGGAAGGTGACGATAAGGTCACTTACGGCGACGTCTTCAAGCAGGCCGAGGAGGAATACTCCCGGCACAATTTCGAGTACGCCGACACTGAAATGCTGATGCAGCACTTCCGCGACGCCGAGAAAGAATGCCGCTCATTGCTGGCAAAGGGGGCGGCCGCTGGTGAGTACGACAATGTGCACAGATGTGTACTTCCAGCGTACGACCAGTGCATCAAGGCCAGCCATCGCTTCAATCTCCTCGACGCGCGGGGCGTGATCTCGGTCACCGAGCGGCAGAGCTATATTCTGCGGGTGCGTGAGCTGGCGAAGGCTTGCGGCGAGGCCTGGTTGAAGACGGTCGAGGGCGGAGCGGCGGCATGATCGAGCCGAA
The DNA here is from genome assembly GCA_963778835.1 of uncultured Alphaproteobacteria bacterium. Classification (GTDB taxonomy): domain Bacteria; phylum Pseudomonadota; class Alphaproteobacteria; order Rhizobiales; family Methylopilaceae; genus Flaviflagellibacter. The sequence continues at coordinate 297,906 of CAVZVY010000006.1, read as the reverse complement.
GACACTTCTCCAGCTCTCGAACTCCAATCCGGGCGCGGGCAGCCTGCTCGACAGCGTTCTCGTGATCGTCGACGCGCAGAACGAATACGTCACCGGCCAGGTGCCGCTCGTCGGCGTCGATGCGGCGCTCGATCGTATCGCCGAGCTGCTGGAAGCCGCGCGTTTCCTGCAAGCGCCTATCATCCATATCCAGCACGTCGGGGCGGCGGGAAAATTGTTCGACCCGGAGACGGACGGCTTCAAATTTGCTGAAAGGGCCGCACCCGTCGGCGCTGAGTCGGTTGCAAAAAAGAAGCTGCCGAACGCCTTCGTCGACACTCACCTGCGGGACCGCATCGTCAACAAGGGCCGGAAATCGATCCTCCTCGCCGGCTTCATGACGCATATGTGCATCTCGACGACGGCCCGTGTCGCGCTCGATTTCGGCATCAGGGCAACCGTCATCGCGGACGCGACCGCGACCCGCGATCTGCCTGACCCGATGGGCGGACCGCCGATCCCGGCGGCCGAGGTTCAGCGCGCGAGTCTCGCCGCTTTGGCCGATCGCTTCGCCGCGATCGCAATGACCAAGGATATCGCCTGAGCTTCAGGCGCGCGCGAGCAAGGGTACGCGGGCGCTGACGAGCTTCGTCGCTTCGCCGGAGGTCAGGCCGCGGCCGAACAGGTCGCCCTGACCCTCGACCAGGCCTTCGCTCTTCAGCATGTCGCACTGCTCGGATTGACCGATGCCCGACGCGCTGATGGCAATGCCAAGACCCTTGCCCATACCGAGGATGGTCTTCACTACGACGGCGCTGTTCGGGTTCTGGTCGAGGTCCTTGATGAAGCTGCGGTCGATCTTCAGCTTGTCGAAGTGCAGATCGCGCAGGTGCCAGATCGAGGCATAGCTCGTGCCGAAATCGGCGAGTGCCAGCTTGATTCCGGCCTCGCGCAGCGGCGCGAGCAGGCGACGGCTTTCCTTCATGTTCCGCATTAACGCGGCCTCGCCGATGGCGATTTCCAGCCGGGCAGGGCGGAAGCGTGTGTCGCCGAGAATGCCGAGGATACGAAGCGGCAGGCCGTGGTCATGCATTACTGCGTCGGCCAGGCGTAACGACAGAACGGTATTGTCCGGCCAGGCGAGGGCATCGAGGCAGGCGCGACGCAGGAGCTGGTCCGTCAGTTCGCGGATCAGCCCTGAATCCTCGGCGACCGGCAAGAAGCGCTGCGTGCCGATCTCGCCGAGATAGGGATGCCGCCAATGCGGCACGACCTCGAAGCCGGTGACCTTGTTCGTCGTGAGGTCGACGTTCGGCTGGTAGACCGGAACGATGCCGCTCGAAGCCAGAGCTTCGCGCAGTTCGCGCTCCACGAAGGCGCGCTCGTGCATGCGCGCGTCCATCGCCTCTTCGAAGAAGGACAGGAAGGACGTGCCCTCGGCCTTGGCGCGATAGAGCGCGACGTCCGCCTTGCGGATGAGTTCGGCGCGCTCGGCGCCGTCCTTCGGCGAGATCGCGACGCCGATGCCGGTGCCGACGCGATGCTCGCCGGTGCGGGTGCGGATCGGCTGGTCGAGCAGCGCGATGATGCGGCGGCCGATGCTGGCGGCCGCGTTCGCGCCATCGATATCCTTGGCAACGATCGCGAATTCATCGCCGCCGAGGCGGGCAATCTCGGCCTGGTCGGCGAGTTCGCGGTTCAGCGCATTGCCGATCTCGATCAGAAGTTCGTCGCCGGCCGGATGGCCGTGGACGTCGTTGACTGCCTTGAAGGAGTTGAGATCGAGCAGCATCACCGCATGGACGTTGTCGCCGCGCGGCGGCTCCGCGAGTGCCGTATCGACGAGTTCGAGGAAGTTCCGGCGGTTCGGCAGGCCGGTCAGCGGATCGTGGAAGGCGAGGTCCAGCGCATAGCGCTCGGCAGCTTCGCGGCGGCGGATTTCCAGCTTCTGCAGATAGAGGCGGCGGCCGGCGAAGGCGAGGAGGCTGACCACGAGCAGACCGGTGATCAGCAGGATTTCCTCGATCTCAAGCATGTCCCGAAGCGGAGACCGGTCGCGGAAATGTTCGAGCAGGTCGACTTCCAGGCCGACGAGAACCAGCGCGGTAAGCCCCGCAAAGACGAGAAATGCCATGACGATCATAAACACTCTTGAACTCAGCACCGCGTTGACGGTGGCAATGAAAGGTCGCTGCGGCATCGCCTGAAATCCATGGTCCCTCCACTGGTTACGGCTGAAACTCTGATAAAGAGTGAACTTGCGGATCACGCTTGATCACAACCGCGCGTGCCTCCCGCTCGACAGGCCGCACGACGCTCTGTATCCCTCCCGGCCATGCCTGATCTTCTGCTCGAACTCCTCTCCGAAGAAATCCCCGCCCGCATGCAGGCGCGCGCAGCCGACGACCTGAAGAAACTCGTCACCGACGCGCTGGTTGAAGCCGGCCTGACTTATGAGGGCGCCAAGGCCTTCGCGACGCCGCGCCGCCTTGCGCTGACGGTGCAGGGGCTGCCGGGCAGGGCGCCCGACCGGAAGGAAGAGCGCAAGGGTCCGCGCGTCGGGGCGCCGGAACAGGCGCTTGCCGGCTTCTTGAAGGCCGCCGGTCTGTCGTCGATCGACCAGGCCAAGGTGCAGCACGATCCGAAGGGCGATTTCTACATCGCCATCACCGAAAAGCCTGGCCGCGCGACGCCCGAAATCGTCGCCGAGATCGTGCCGGCCACGATCCGCGCCCTCCCCTGGCCGAAGAGCATGAAATGGGGGACGGGCACGCTCCGTTGGGTGCGGCCGCTGCAGAGCATCGTCTGCACGTTCGGAACGCATAACGAAGACCCCGAGATCGTACCGTTCGACGTTGACGGCATCGCGTCGGGCAATGTCACGCAGGGCCACCGCTTCCTCGCGCCGGGCGAGATCACGGTGAAGCGTTTCGACGATTACGTGCCATCGCTGGAGAAGGCTAAGATCGTCCTCGATCCCGAGCGCCGTCGCGAGATCATTCTCGCCGACGCCCGCGATCTGGCGCTCGCCAACGGCCTCGAACTGGTCGAGGACGAGGCACTGCTGCATGAGGTCTCGGGTCTCGTCGAATGGCCGGTCGTGCTGATGGGCTCGTTCGACGAGAGCTTCCTCGACGTGCCGGACGAGGTCATCCGCACAACGATCCGCGCCAACCAGAAGTGCTTCGTGCTCAAGAAAGGCGATCGGCTGGCCAATAAGTTCATCCTCGTCTCGAACATCGAGGCGTCGGACGGCGGCAAAGCGGTGGTCGCGGGCAATCAGCGCGTGGTCCGCGCACGCCTGTCGGATGCGAAGTTCTTCTGGGAGACCGACAAGAAGGTCCCGTTGGAGGAGCGCGCGAAGAAGCTCGAAAGCATCGTCTTCCACGAAAAGCTCGGCACCCAGGCCGAGCGCGTCGAGCGGATCGCGAAGCTCGCCCGCGAGATCGCTTCACTCGTCGGTGCGGACCCGGACAAGGCCGAACGCGCCTCGCGCTTGGCGAAGGCCGATCTCGTCACGGAAACCGTCGGCGAATTCCCCGAAGTGCAGGGGCTCGCCGGCCACAAGCTGGCGCTGCTGCAGGGCGAGGACGATTCCGTGGCCGCCGCGATCGAGGAGCACTACAAGCCGGCGGGCCTTGGCGATCGCGTGCCGACACGGCCGGTTTCGATTGCGGTCGCTCTGGCCGACAAGCTCGATACGCTCGTGGGCTTCTGGGCGATCGACGAGAAGCCGACCGGTTCGAAGGACCCGTTCGCGTTGCGTCGCGCGGCATTGGGTGTGATCCGGATTGTTCTCGATAACGAAGTTCGCGCCAACCTTCTGACCGTCATCGATCTCGTTCTCGACGGTTTCCTCAAGGTCGATGCGAAGGCCGGTCTTTCGCCTGACCTGCTGACCTTCTTCGCCGACCGCCTGAAGGTCCAGCTCCGCGAGCAGGGTGCGCGGCACGATCTCGTCGATGCCGTCTTCGCGCTCGGCAACCAGGATGATCTCGTTCTCATCGTCCGCCGCGTCGAGGCGCTTGCCGCGTTCCTCGGCACCGACGACGGCAGGAACCTGCTGGCTGGCTACAAGCGCGCCGCCAACATCCTCCGCATCGAGGAGAAGAACGACGGCGAAGGCGCCTTCAACGCCGCGCCGGATCCGAGCCTCGTCCGCGAGGTCGAGGAGAGCGACCTGATCGTCGCGTTGGAACGGGCCGAGACGGCTGCTCTCGATGCCGTCCACCGCGAGGCATTCGAAGAAGCGATGCAGGCGCTGTCGGAGCTCCGCGCTCCGGTCGACGCCTTCTTCGACAAGGTGACGGTCAACGCCGATCAGCCGGCGCTCCGGCACAACCGGCTGAAGCTGCTGGCGAAGCTCCGCGCCGCGACGCGGGCGGTGGCAGACTTCTCGAAGATCGAGGGGTAACCTTCTCCCTCGTGGGGGAGAAGGTCAGATGCCTCACGCGGCGCGGATGCCGCTGATGAAGCCGTCGATTGTCGTCTGAAGGCTGCTCGCGTTGCGGGCGAGTTCGCGCGCCGCCGTTAGGACCTGCGAGGCGCCGCTGCCGGCGGCTTCCGCATGTTCGCGGACCTCGGTGAGGCTCGACGTCACGGTGTCGGTGCCGTTCGCGGCTTCGGCAACGTTGCGGGCGATCTCCTGGGTCGCCGATTGCTGCTGCTGGACGGCGACCGAGACCGAGGCCGCGGCTTCGTGCATTTGCTCGATGGCGGTGCCGATCTCGCGGATCGTGTCGACGACAGCGGCCGTCGCTCGCTGCAGGTTCGCGACCTGGCCGGCGATCTCATCGGTTGCCTTGGCGGTCTGCCCGGCGAGGCTTTTCACCTCCTGCGCGACGACCGCGAAGCCTTTGCCCGCCTCGCCCGCGCGGGCCGCTTCGATCGTGGCGTTAAGGGCGAGGAGGTTGGTCTGGCCGGCGATGTCGGTAATGAGGCTGACGACGTCGTCGATCTTCTGCGCGCCGTCAGCGAGCATCTTCACGTCGGAATCGGTGCGGTGGACGCGCTCGACGGCAGCCTGGGCCAAGCGCGCGGTCTCGGACACACGATGGCCGATCTCGGAAGCGCTCGAGGCCAGCTCCTCGGTCGCGCCGGCGACGGTCTGCACGTTCTCGGAGGTGTGTGCCGCCGTGCCGGCGAGCGAAACCGTCTCGCGGCTCGTCGCATCGGCGGAGGTCGACATGGTCGCCGCCGTAGCTTCGAGCTCGACAGCCGCCGCCGAGAGGGCGCCGATCATGTCGCCGACCTTCGTGGTGAAGCTCGTGGCGAGCTCCGCCATCATCTGCTTCTTCTCGGCCTCGGTCTCGGCTTCGCGGGCCTTGGCCTCGTCCTCGAGGCGCCTGGCCTCGATCAGGCCGTCCTTGAACACCTGCAGCGCGCGGGTCATCTGGCCGATTTCGTCGCGACGGCCGGTATCACCGACGGCGGTTTCGAGTTCGCCCTCGGCAAGCTTGTTCATGGCATTCGTCAGTTGGTGGACTGGCCGGACGATGCCGTAGCGGGCGACGAACACGCTGACGAGCGCGCCGAGCAGAACGCCGCCGAGCGCCGCCAGCGCCTGCAGCAGCATCGAGCGGTCGCCGGCCGCGAACGCCGCCTCGCGCTGGTCGTTGAGCGCCTTGGCCGAATAGATCGAATATTCCTTGACCCGGTCGGTCACGACCTTCTGCTGATCCAACGCACCGTTGAGCGCGCCGATCATCGCCGTCTGGTTGGCCATGCCGGATGCCTTGGCGACGCGCAGCATCCACTGGATCGATTTGAAATAGGTGTCCAACGCCTCGCGGACATTCTTGAGCAGTCCGATTTCGTTCGCGTTCGCCGTCGACTCGATCTTGGGGAAGCGGGCGAGCATTTCGCTCATGCGCTTATCGGCTTCCGTTGCGAAGTCCGCTGCTTTGTCTGGGCGCGCGGCGAGCTGATAGGTCATGCGGCTGATCGCGATGATGTCGACGCGGAGGTCCATGGCCTCGCGGGCCGCTTCTTCCATCTTGCCGACCGTGCGCATCGCGTCCTGCGAGGCGATGATCTGGCGGCTGCCGACGAATGCGATCACGCCCGCGGTCACGCTCATGACCAGCACGACCGCAGCAATTTTCTTGAGAATAGAGATGTTTTTGAAAGTCATTGTCCCGACCCCTTTGACCTTCGAGGAAGCGCCGGTCCCGCTAGGCGCCTGATTTCGCTGGGCAAGTTACTGGGTTGAGCTGAATCAAGAGTGAAGTCGGCGGCCTTCGCTCACGAAATTGAATTCACACCGCGCGGGGAAATCCGGGCGGATGAATTCAGGCCGCCTGATCACCAGTGCTGGCTGATCGGTTCGCCGTGCATGATTTCGGCGATGCGCCGGCGGGCGCCGGGGTTGAGGTCGGCGGGCAGGGCGTCGAGCGGGAAGAATCGGCATTCCTGGATTTCCCGGTTCGGCGGATGGGCGCCGTTCCAAGTGAAGTCGCGGACGACATAGACCAGGACGTGATCACGCCTGCTGTAGCGGAACTGGTGGAAGATCCCGTGCAGCACCGGCTCGCCGGTGAAAGTGACATTGGCTTCTTCGAGCGCCTCCCGCTCAAGCGCTTCGCGCGCCGTCTCGCCGATCTCGACGCCGCCGCCCGGCATGTGCCAGCCGGGCACATAGCCGTGCCGGATCAACAGGATCCGCCCTTCGGTGTCGAAGATGGCCGCGCGCACGCCCATGGTCAGGGCGCGCGTGACGAGCCATACGCGGGCGAATACCGGCATTGCGATACGATGAAGAAACGAAGCCATGATCTAGTTTATCGCAAGGCCGCGCGGCATCTCATGTCATCACCGGCCGGCACGGTTTGTGGTAATTGGCAGAAATGTTCACGTTTGCCCATCTGTCCGACCCTCATCTCGGGCCGCTGCCCCGGCCTAAATTCCGCGAACTCTTCTCGAAGCGCTTCCTGGGTTACACGAACTGGCGTGTCCGCCGCCGTGGCCGTCACGACATGGCCTGCCTTGCGGCGCTGACCGCTGACATCCTCGCCCAGAACACCGACCACATCGCCTGTACCGGCGATCTCGCCGTCATCGGCCTCGATGCGGAATTCACACCAGCCCGCGCTTTCCTTGAGACGCTCGGCGATCCGACCCACGTTTCGCTGGTTCCCGGCAACCACGATTCCTATGTCCGCGGCACCGCCGATCATCCGCAGCTCCACTGGTCGGAGTACATGACGGGCGATGGCGAACGCGCCGAAGGCGAGCCGCATTTCCCTTTTGTCCGCAGGCGCGGCAGGGTCGCGATCGTGGGGTTGTCGTCGGCCGTGCCGACCGGCTTCCACTCGGCCGAGGGTCGGCTTGGCAAGGAGCAGTGCTGGCAGCTTGCCGATGTGCTGAAGGAACTCGGCGAGGAGGGGCTGTTCCGGGTCATCATGGTTCATCACCCGCCGACGGGCACGGGTGATGTCTTCCGCAGGCTGACCGACGCTCGCCGCATCAAGCGGGCTCTGCTGCGCTCCGGCGCCGAGCTCGTCATCCATGGCCACAATCATCGCAACGAGCACACGACCTTGCTGGGTCGCGATGGGCCCGTGCCGGTGATCGGTGTTCCGTCGGCCTCGGCCGGCCCGACCGATTCGCATGCCCCCGGCGGCTACAATATCTATCGCGTATGGGGTGAGCCGGGGCATTGGCACTGCGAGATGATCTCGCGCGGCTTCGATCCCCTGGACCGGCAGATCAAGGAACTCGGACGCCACATGCTGACGGACACGCCGCATGTCGTCGTTCCGCCGCAGCTCGCGGCCAGCGCCTAGCGGATGCCGGAATCCCAGAGAACGCCCGCGCCCCAGAAGCTCAGCAGTGCGACGCCGATGCCGAGGATCAGCATCAGCAGGATCGAGCTGACGCTGCCCTTGGCTTTTGGGGGCGTCTCTTCGTTGTCGGCGGCATTCGCCTCGGTGATCGCAGCCGCCTGCGGGCCGAGATCGGAAACCAGAGCCTTTTCGCGCTCCACCATCCGCCGCGCCACATAGTCCGTGATTGCCTGGGTCATGCCCTGCAGATTGTCGGTCTCGGCGATCAGCTTGCGGCCGTAACGACTGTCCTGGAAGAAGCGATAGGTACGCTTGTCACGGCCCATTTCGACAAAGCCGAGTACGTCGACGAAGAGTCGGGCAGGGTCTCCGGGCAGGATCGCCGCGTCGAACAGGTCGACCTCGTCGGGTACCTGCGCGAAGACCGGTTCCAGCTTTTCCTTCAGGAGATCGAGACGTGCGAGTTCGACTGTTCGAAGCTCGACCAGAACGCCGCTGCGTTCCGCCGATTCCGCTCGGGCGCGGCGGAGAGCCTCACGGAGGCTCGGTACGGAGACGTCGCGACTCTGCTCCATGGCTTGGTTAACTCACGGTTACTATTTCGGCACGTTAGCGGCGCTCCGCGACGAACGGAAGAGCCTCGATACTTGCGCGCCGCGCGTCCTCGCCGCAGGAAGAATTCGGAGGTTCGATCACGATGGAAGAATTGCCGGTAAGTGTGCAGCGCGTGGCGTCGGCCGCGCGCGAAGCGGGGCTCGATCTCAATATCCGCATCATGACGGAAAGCACGCGGACGGCGGCCGAAGCCGCTTTGGTGTGCGGGACGAGCGAAGCTCAGATCGTCAAATCGCTGATCTTCGAGGGCAGGGATAGTGGCACGCCGTTGCTCTTCCTCGTCGCCGGCAGCAACCGCCTCGACGAGGGCAAGGTCGCGGCCCATCTCGGCGAGCCCCTGGCCCGCCCGAACGCGCAGAAGGTGAGGGAGATTTCCGGCTATGCGATCGGCGGCATACCGCCGATCGGCCATGCGACCCGCCTGACGACCTATATCGACCCGACGCTCCTGACCTTCGATGAGGTCTGGGCCGCTGCCGGCACGCCGAACTCGATCTTCCCGGTCGACCCGAAGCGATTGCAGGCCGCGACCGCGGCCGAGGAACTCGACCTCAAAGCTTGAGTTCAGGCCCCACCGGCACGATCCGCGTCGGATTGATGGTCGCGTGGCTCCAGTAATAGTGCGTCTTGATGTGGTCGAATTTCACCGTCCCGGCGATGCCCGGCCAGCGATAGAGGCGGATCAGGTAGTCGTTCAGGAAGCGGAAGTCCGCCAGCCGCCGGATATTGCATTTGAAGTGGCCGTAATAGACGGCGTCGAAGCGGACGAGCGTCGTGAACAAGCGCCAGTCGGCCTCGGTCGGCTGGTCGTTGCCGACCAGGAAGTCCGTCCGCGCCAAGCGCGCTTCGATCTCGTCGAGCGCGTTGAACAGCGCGCGGACGGCTTCCTCATACGCGTCCTGATTCGTCGCGAACCCCGCTTTGTAGACGCCGTTGTTGATGTGGTCGTAGACCAACGCGTTGACGGCATCGATGCGGTCGCGCAGCACCGGCGGGTAATAGTCGGTCTTCACCTCGGTGAAGGCATCGAAGGCCGAGTTCATCATTCGTATGATGTCGGCCAATTCGTTCGACACGATCGTCCCGCGTTTCTTGTCCCAGAGGACCGGGACGGTGGAGCGGCCAGAATAGGTCGGATTCGCGGTCGTGTAGACTTCGTACAGCTTTGATTTTCCCAGGACGTTGTCGGCGGTGCTGCCCGGGAAATCGCCGAACACCCAGCCGTGTTCGCCCATGTGGGGATCGACGACCGAGACCGAAATCACGTTCTCAAGCTTCTTCAGAACACGGAAGATCAGCGCCCGGCTGGCCCAGGGACAAGCGTATGACACGTATAGGTGGTAGCGGCCGGGTTCGGCGGCGAAGCCGCCTTCGCCCGAAGGACCGGGACTGCCGTCCGCGGTTATCCAGTTGCGAAAGCGGGACGCCTCCCTCTCGAACCGACCGCCTGTATTGGAGGTGTCATACCATTGATCACGCCACACGCCATTGACGAGCAGACCCATGAGCGCCCCCTGCGCCTTCATTCCAGGACAATTTTAAAGAGAGGTTCCCGTATCCAGCATGCCTTGAGATTGCGCGCAACCAGATTGTGATTTCCACCTATTCTGCGTTGCTGGACTGAAAGGAGCCGACGTGATAAGCGCGCGGTCTCCTAGTGGAATTAAACGATGCTTCTGCGACGACGTTCCAGTGACAGGCGCCTTTCGACGCGCCCCTCTGCTCGCCGCTAAGTATCTGTCAGGACGCAGACTTTCGGCGCTCTGCACCGTCGCAGGAACTGCTTCCATGACCTCTTTACCTCTCGATATCGTCACCGAAGGCCCCGACGCGGCCTCTTCCATCGACAAGCTTCACGAACGGGCTTTCGGCCCCGGACGCTTTGCGCGCAGCGCATTCAGACTCAGGGAAGGCGTGCCGCACATCGACGAACTGTCCTTCGTTGCGCGAGTCGGCACGTTCCTTGTCGGTTCGGTCCGGGTCAGTCCTATCGCGATTGGCGAAACGCCGGCCCTTCTGCTTGGCCCGCTGACGGTCGAGCCGGCCTTCATGAATCGCGGAATCGGCTCGGCGCTCATGGACCGGGCGCTGGCGGCGGCCGAGGCAACAGGCCATCGGCTCGTCCTCCTTGTCGGCGACGAACCCTTCTATTCGCGCTCCGGGTTCAAGCGGATTGCTCCCGGGCGGGTGCGGATGCCTGGTCCGGTCGATCCGCACCGGATCTTGATCCGTGAACTCGTTGCCGGCGCCTTCGAGGGCGTGTCCGGTGACGCCGAGGCCTATCGCAACCCCTGATCCATATCGTTGAGCGGGTCATTCATGCCTTCCGGCACATGGATCTCGATTGCCAGGCCGTCATGGATGCTGAGCGCCGCGGGTGGAACCGCGGCCTCGAACGCCGCTTCCTTGGTCAGGTAGGGACCGGCTTCGTCGCCATCATGCAGGACGAAGAACTTGGCGCCGCGCGAGATGATTTCGTAGACTGCCTTGGCCATTCTGATCTCCTGTGGTCTCAGGAAGAAATCGGCTCGGCGCGCGGTGGTTCCGGCTAGCGGCCTTCGCGCGCCCAGGCGGCGGCGCTGGCGCCGATCAGAAGCAGTAGACCGAGCAGGCCCGCGAACATCGGGAAGATGTCGAGCCCGCGCACGACCTCTGCCTCAGGCTGGCGGACGCCGATCCAGTCCGAACCCTGCGCACGCGCGCCGGCACGGACCGCGACGAGGCGGGGGAGGTCGATCGACCCATCCTGCTCGGCGATGCGGCGCACCGAGCCGCCGGTCGCGTTCGCGATCGGCTGCAAGCGGTCTGGCGTCGATGCGATCTCCTGGAATTCCCTAGCATTCACCGGGCCGACATTGGCTAGCGCCGTGAACGTGCCGTCATCGGCGCGATGCAGTCCCATCTCGCCGGTCTCGAGCGTTGCCGTGAACAGGCCGGGCTCGGACTGCGTGAGCGTCACGGTCCGGGTCGCGCCGGACGGCAGAGTGAGCGTCACGGGCGACGCGTCGTCGGCCATGGTCTGGCGCTCAATGGTGAGCGCGCCACCCCGCGCGTGCATGCGCAGGGCCTCTTCCTCGAGGTCCGGTTCCTTCATCAGCCAGTGCGCCATGCGCCGAAGCAGGTCGAGATGCGGCCCACCGCCCTCGAAGCCGCGTGCCCACAGCCAGACATGGTCGGAGAGGAACAGCGCGACCCGGCCTTCTTCCTCGCGCGACAGGATCAGCAGTGGATCGTCGTTCGCTCCCGACATCAGGGACTGGCCGCCGCGCTGCCGGGTCTCGACCAGACGGAAGAATTGGCTCCAGCTTGGCTCGGCGCCGGCCTCCTTCGCATCGCCAGGCAGATCGCGGGTGACGGGATGACGTTTGCCGAGATCGGTGACATGCGGCCTGTAGGCCTGTTCCAGCACGCCACCGAGCGGTTCGGCCGGCAGGACGTCGCCGAGCGGCGTCTCCGACAGGCTGCCGGGTCCGGCATAGTCGGGACCGGCCGCGACCAGCACCGCACCGCCCTCGCGGACATATTGCGCGATGTTGTCGAAGTAGAGCAGGGGCAGAATGCCCTGACGCGCATAGCGGTCGAAAATGATGAGGTCGAAGTCCGAGATCTTCGTCACGAACAGTTCGCGCGTCGGGAAAGCGATCAGCGACAATTCGTTGATGGGCGTGCCGTCCTGCTTCTCCGGCGGACGCAGAATGGTGAAGTGCACCAGATCGACATTGGCGTCGGCCTTCAGCAGGTTGCGCCATGTCCGCTCGCCCGAATGCGGCTCTCCAGAGACGAGAAGCACGCGCAGCTTCTCGCGCACGCCCTCGATCTGAAGGGCCGCCCGGTTGTTCGTCAGCGTCAGTTCGTTCTCGGCGGGAGCGGCCTCGATCTCGACGACGTTCGGGCCGGCGTGGGTGATCGGCACCTCAACCGTCGTCTCGCGGCCGGGCACCACGATCAGCCTTGAAATCTCCTCGCCGTCGCGGCGGGCGACGACGCCGATCGAACCGCGCTGCTGGATGCCGGTATCCTCGACGCGGAAGCCGACGGTCTGTGTCTTGTCGACGATGCCGAAGCGTGGCGTCTGTGTCAGGACGATGCGGCGGTCGCGCTCCTCCGGACGGCCGGTGAGGAGGCCGTGCACCGGCGCATCGAAGCCGAGCGCGGCGACATTCTCCGGCACGTCGTGGACGACGCCGTCGGTGATCATGATGGCGCCCGCGACCCGGTCCGGCGGAACATCGGCCATGCCGGCGGAGAGTGCGCGGAAGAGTTCGGTGCCGTCGGAGCCGGACCCCGGTCCGCCGCCTTCGATGACGCGAACTTCGGTGTTCGGCAACGACTTGGCGCGTTCCTGCATGGCTGCGAGCGCCTCGGTGGTGCGCTGGTCGCGGCCGTCGATGTTCTGGCTGGGGCTCTTGTCGACGACGACGGCCAGGACGTTCGGCAGGCCTTCGCGCTCCTCGCGCGTGATCGACGGATTTGAGACCGCGAGCAACAGGAGCGCGATCGCGACGCCCCGGAGCGCCGCGCCGCGCGGCCGGAACCAGGCGAGCGCGATCAGCGCGAGAAGTGCGACCACGCCCGAGCGCTACCAGCGGCCAGAACGGGACGAGCGGCGAGAAGGACAGGTCGAAATTCATCGCGCCGCCCTCACTGGCCAAGCCGTTCGAGCAGAGCGGGGATGTGGACCTGGTCGGCTTTGTAATTGCCGGTCAGGGCGTACATCACGATGTTGATGCCTGCCCGGTATGCCATTTCGCGCTGGCGGGGATCGGAGGGGACGGTCGGCAGCATCGGCTGGCCGCGCTCGTCGATCGCCCATGCGCCCGCGAGGTCGTTCGAGGTGATCAGGATCGGCGAAACGCCGTCGCCGGAGCGTACGGGATCGGCTTCTCCGCTCTCGGTCTGTTCGGCGGTCGGCAATGCCTCGACCCAGAGCGGGCCGGTGCGGTAGCGGCCGGGGAAATCCGGCAGGAGATAGAAGCTCTTGGTCAGGACGTGATTGGCCGGAACCTGTTCAAGCTCGGGGATGTCGAGCCCTGCCAGGATGCGGCGGAGCGACTGGCTGCTTTCCGGCGCGGAGCCTGTTGCCGAATAGATCGCGTCGCGCGTGTCGAACAGGATCGTGCCGCCGCGCTTCATATAGGCGTCGACGCGGGAAACGGCCTCGGCCGACAGCGCCGGGGCATTGTCGCCGATCGGCCAGTAGATGATCGGGTAGAATGCCATCTCGTCGCGGGCTGGATCGATGCCGATCGGATCGCCCGGTTCGAAGGCCGTGCGCTGGGAGAGCTGCAGGCTCAGCCCGCGAAGTCCGGCTTCGCTGGTCTCGTCGATCGTTCCGGTCGCCGGTGATGATGTAAGCGAGGCTGGTACGGAGCGCGGCCTGGAGGTCCTTCTGGCTAATGTCCTGCGCCGAGGCCGAAGGCGGCGAGGCGATGAAGGCGAGCGCAAGCAAAGCGCCCGCGATCGCGCCGCGTCGGCGGATGCGTTGGAAGCTGCCGGACAGGAGCAGGACAAGGAGCGTGTCGACAAGGAACGCGACCAGCGCGGCCACCAGAAGCCACGGGGCGAGCCGGGTCGGTTCGACATTCGCATAGCCGCGCACGGAAGCGGTGAGGCCGTTGAGATCGAGCCGGGTCAGTTTCGCATCAGGCGCCAGCGCGTTGACCGCGACGAAGCCGTCCGGCGGGCCGTAGATGCCCGGAGGATGTGTGGCGTCCGCCGCGGCGAGACCTGTGGCAGGAACCGGCTGCGCAGTCGGCGGCGGCGCACGGAAGGCGCCCGAGCCGTCGAGGGTACGCGTCGGCGACAGGGCAGGAGTCTCGGTCGCGGGAGCGTTGGAGGCCGCGGCGCCGGCCTCGGAAGTGCGTGGCGCCTCGCCAGCGAGCGCGACGGTGCGGCGGAGCATTTCCACGAACAGGCCAGAGATCGGCAGGTTCGACCACACCGTGTCGGCCGTCACATGGAACAGAACGAGCAGGCCCTGGCCGTCGTGGCGGGCGGTGACGAGCGGCGTGCCGTCGCCGAGTACCGCCCAGGTACGGCTCGCGAGATCAGGGTCGGGCTCCGCGAGAACCTGTCGGTTGACCACGACCTCCTCTGTCACCGGCAGCCCGGCGAACGGACTCTCCGGCGGGAACTGGCCGAGCGGCTGCGGTGTCGACCACGCGAGCGCGCCGCCGAGCACGCGTCCGCCGCGACGTAGTCGGACCGGGACGAGATCGTCGTTTTCGGCAGCGGCAAGGCGTGTTCCTGCGAAACGAAGGAGCATGCCGCCGTTCTGTACCCAGGTCGCGAGAGCATCCTTGGCCTGCGGCGTCAGCGTGCCGACATCGGCGAGCGCGATCACCGGCACGCCGTCCTCGATGAAGCGCTGGATCGAATCCGACGGCGAACCGCCCGACGCGTTGCGGACGTCGGCGAAGGGTTCGAGCGCGCGGCTGCAGGTAATAGACGGGCGAAATCAAGGGCTGGGCCGTGTCCGACGTCGCGCCGGAGACGATGCCGACGGCGCGGCGGCGCCAGCGTTCGTCGAGAAGCTGCACGCCGCCCGCCGAGCGGCCATCGGTCAATTCGATGCGGGCGACCTCGTTGCGGAGCTCCAGCGGCATTTCGAGACCTGCCTTCGTCTCCGGTTTCGTTCGCCCCGAAGGTGTACTGCGTCTCGCCAAGTGGCCGGCCCCGCAGGTCGAAGGCCCGGACAAGCCCGGTTTCGCCAGCGCCCGTTTCGGCGCGAAGCACGCGGGCAGTCAGTGCCTGAGGCGCGTTGTCGGCGGCGGCCAGAGCGCGGGCGCTGTTCTGCGGAACGTGGACGGTAAGGCGGCTGTCATTGCCGAGCTTCGGCCAGGGCGTCGGCGAAAGCGCGGCCATTGCCGGTCTCGAGCCGTCCGACGAGCCAGACGATGTCGCTGCCCGGGATTGGTCCGCCAGCGAAGCGCGTGATTGCGGGGAGATGGGACGCGCGGTCGCGGATGACGGGCTGAGGCAGGATCAGCTTCCGGAGCGTCTCTGCGCGTCGCGAGGCGGTGCCGACGACGATATCGGCCGGTTCGCCGCTGAGGCCGAGAAGCGCGACCGGACGGTCGGCGGTCTCGGCGGCGGTGAGTCTCGGCGTCGGCGGTCGGCGAGCCGTGCGTTCCAATCCGGAGCGGCGGCCCAGCCGTCGTCCATCAGAAGCAACCAACGGCCCGGTGCCGGGCGCGGCGGTCGATGCCGGATTCAGGATCGGCACCGGCCAGGAAGAGGATGATCAGCGCCGCTAGGCCGAGCCGCAGCGCGACCAGCCACCACGGGGTGCGGGCAGCCGTCTCCTCCGTGCGGCACGATATCGAGCAGCAGCCGGAGCGGCGGGAAATCGACGCGGCGTGGCCGCGGTGGAACGAGACGCAGCAGCCAATAGAGCGCCGGCAGCGCGACCAGCGCCGTCAGAGCATCCAGGGACTGAGGAAGGCGAGGGCGAGTGCCGCTCATCCGGCCAAGCCCTTCATGTTGGGCGCTCCGACAGCCGGGCGTAGAGAGCGAGAAGAGCCTCGGAGGCCGCCGCGATCGGTGCGATGGAGGGCGAGCGACCAGCCGATCGGCGTCGCCATTCGGCGGATCGCGTCCCGGTGCGGCGGCGAGGCGATCGCGCATATTCCGCGCGGAGATCCTGCGCACGGCCGAGCGTGAATTGCTCGCTGCCTTCCGGCTCGATGAACTCGGTGCGGCCGTTGAAGGGGAAGGTCTCCTCGACGGGATCGGACACGGCGACCAGGTGGCCGCGCGCGCCGCGCGAGGCGATGCCGTTCACCGCCGTGGCGATCTCGTCTTCGGGTTCCAGGAAATCGCCGATCAGCACCGCTTCCGACAGCGGCGACATAGGAGCAGGACGCGGCAGGCCGTCGTCGGTTCCGGCGAGCAGCAGCGTCTCGGCGAGAATGATCGACCACGCGGCGGCTCGACGTCGGTGCGCCGAGGCCGAGCAGGCCGACCCGCTCGCCACTGCGCACCAGGAGGTCGGCCAGAGCGCCAGCGCCAGTATGATCGCGCGGTCGAGCTTGGCGTCCTCGACGAGGTTCGAGCTGAAGGTCATCGAGCGCGATCGGTCGATCCAGATCCAGACCGTGTGCGCCGCTTCCCATTCTTGCTCGCGGACATAGAGATGATCGCCGCGCGCTGAGCGCCGCCAGTCGACGCGGCTCGCCGACTCACCCGAGGCGAAGCGGCGGAACTGCCAGAAATTCTCGCCCGTGCCGGAGCGCCGACGGCCATGGAGCCCGTGGATGACGGTGGCCGATGTGCGCCTTGCCGCGACGACCAGTCTCGGCATTGCGGCGGCCAGTTCGAGCGCTCCGCCCCGGTGGCGCGGACCAATTCCGGTTTCCGTCGGGTCGAGCGTCCGGACTTGGACCATCCGCTCCTCAGACGAGCTTCGCTGTTAGGCGTTGGACGACATCGGGGATCGTCTGCCCCTCGGCGCGCGCGGCGAAGGTCAGCGCCATGCGGTGCTTCAGAATGGGCTCCGCGAGATCAATCACGTCATCGACAGATGGAGCGAAACGTCCCTCGAGCAAGGCGCGGGCGCGAACCGCGAGCATCAGCGACTGGCTGGCGCGCGGGCCGGGGCCCCAGGCGATCAGGGGCGCGATGGTCGGATCGGCGGTTTCCGGACGCGCCGAACGGACGAGATCGAGGATCGCGTCGACCACGCTGTCGCCGACCGGCAGGCGGCGGATCAGCCGCTGGGCGGCCAGAAGGTCGTCCGCCGTCATCACCGTGCGCGGCTTGGCTTCGTCGGCGCCCGTCGTCTCCAGCAGGATGCGGCGCTCGTCGGCGCGGCCGGGATAGGCCACGTCGATCTGCATCAGGAAGCGGTCTAGCTGCGCCTCGGGCAGGGGATAGGTGCCTTCCTGCTCCAGCGGGTTCTGCGTCGCCAGCACATGGAACGGGGCCGGCAGGTCGTAGCGCGCGCCGGCCACGGTGACGTGGTGTTCCTGCATCGCCTGCAGCAGCGCCGACTGGGTGCGCGGGCTGGCGCGGTTGATCTCGTCGGCCATCAGGAGCTGTGCGAAGATCGGCCCGTGGATGAAGCGGAAGGCGCGCGCTGCCGCCCTGGCCTTCTTCAAGCACTTCCGAGCCGAGAATGTCGGAGGGCATCAGGTCCGGCGTGAACTGGACACGGCGTGCATCGATACCGAGCACGGTGCCCATCGCCTCGACCAGCTTCGTCTTGGCGAGGCCCGGAACGCCGACGAGCAGCGCATGGCTTCCGCAGAGAACCGTCAGCAAGCGCCCGTTCGACCACGGTCTCCTGACCGAAGATCACGTCGCCCAGGGCGGATTTGGCCGCGGTGACGTTGTCGATCATGCTCTCCGCCGAGCGGAGAATCATGGCGTCCAGGGATTCGGCTTCGGCGGTCGAGGCTCATCGGGTCTCCTCGACTGCAGTCTACGCAACATCCGCGCCATGGGTGCCCGTCTGGCTTGCATGGCTCGTGCACGTAGAGAGTTATGGTGCCGGGCCGAAAAGGGCGAGAGCGTGACGCCCATACATTCCGTCAACGTGGCTGTGCAGGATAATGAAACGTCCGGCCTCGTTTCCGGAGAGTGAATTCAAAACAGGCAATCCGCTGAATGATCCGCCTCATCATCCCAAGCATCCTGCTCTTTTCACTGCCCTTTGCTGTCTACTATTTGTGGCTGAAGCTTGAGCAGCGCCGACATCCCGAGGCGACCTGGGCTGTCACAAATCTCCTGTGGGCAGCAGTCGTGGGTGCGGCGCTTTCACTCGGGGGCTTCGTCTTCTTCGTCGACCCGACCGGCGCGCCGCCAGATTCCATCTACGTTCCGCCCCGCTACGAGGACGGCGTGCTCATTCCCGGCCATTTCGAGCCGCATCACAAGGCGAAATGATGGACGCCATCCGGCAGGTGCTCGCGGAGGGCCGTCTCGCAAGGCTTTTCGAGGCGCTGGACGGGGAGGGGGAGGAAATCCGCATCGCGGGCGGAGCGGTGCGCGATGCACTTCTCGGCACGGTCCCGGACGAAATCGATCTGGCGACGACCGCGCTGCCGGATGAGATCGTTCGCCGCGCCAAGGCGGCCGGCCTGAAGCCGGTGCCGACCGGCATCGAGCACGGCACGGTCACGGTGGTCGTCGAGGGGCGTCCGTTCGAGGTGACGACTTTGCGCCGCGATGTCGAGACCGATGGTCGCCATGCGGTGGTCGCCTTCGGCCGGGACTGGGAGGAGGACGCCAAGCGGCGCGATTTCACCATCAACGGCCTGTTCCTCGACCGCGAGGGATGGGTCCATGACTTCGTGGGCGGCGAGGCCGACATCGAGGCCCGACGCATCCGCTTCATTGGCGATGCCGCGACCCGTATTCGCGAGGATTATCTGCGCATCCTGCGCTTCTTCCGCTTTTTCGCCCGCTATGCGGACGGCGAGCCGGACGAGGAGGCACTTCACGCCGCGATCGCCGAGCGCGAGGGCCTGCTCGGCCTGTCTCGCGAACGCATTCGTGCCGAGCTTCTGAAGACGCTCGCGGCGCGTCGGGCCGCCGACGCATTCGACATCCTCTCGGAGACCGGCCTGTTCAGCCTCGTCACCGCCGGAATCGCGCGCCTGTCGCGCCTGCGTCGCCTGATCGAACTCGAACAGGCTCTCGGCCGCGCGCCGGATCCCGTTCTCAGGCTCGCTGCTATTGGGTTGTTCTTCGAGGACGATGTGGAGCGGTTGCGCGAAAGATTGAGATTGTCCAACGAGGAAGCAGGCAGGCTGCGCGCATTGGCCGGACCGCCATTCCATGCCGTTGGCGAGGCATCGTCGAAGGTCCTGCTCTACCGGCTCGGTGCATCGACATATGACGGCAGAACCATGCTTGGCTGGGTCGATTCCGGAGCTTCGCCGGACGATCGGGCCTGGCGTGATCTTCTCACGCTGCCGGAGCGCTGGACCGCGCCGCGCTTTCCAATCGGAGGGACGGATCTGGCGGCCTGGGGTGTCGAAAAGGGACCCGAAATGGGCAACTTGCTTAGGAAGCTCGAGGAGCGCTGGATCGCATCCGGATTCTCCGACAGCATGGATTTCCGCGCCGAATACGAAGCCTTTCGAAACTGAAATGCGAGCGCCCCCGTTTCGGCCAATCGCTACGATAGTATTAATATCGTATTCATATTCCATTCAACTGCACGCCCTTACGGTCGATCCCACCTAATCAATGGAGCGGCCTATGAAGAAAACAGTTTTTGTTGCAGTTGTATTTTCTCTGCTCGCAACTCCGGCAGCGTTTGCTCAGTATAATCCGTACGGGCGACCGCAGGCGCAGGGCCCGGTCGCGAAGCCCGGCCATGTCGTCGAGAAGAAGGTCGTCGTCAAGGAGCGTCGCCGCTGGACGAAGGGTCAGCGCCTCGATAACAGATATCGCCACAACGTCGTTTCCGCGCGCGACTATAGCCGTTATCGCCTGCATAATCCGCCGCGCGGCTATCAGTGGGTTCGAGCCGACAACGATTTCGTCCTGGTCGCCGTGACCACGGGTCTGATCGCCTCGATCATCGGCGCGATGAACTGAGCCGGACCAGCTTCAGGAAAACCCCGCTCCGGCGGGGTTTTCTTTTGCCGATCAAGGCCACTTCACCAGCGGCGGCATGGACGACAGGATCGAGTCGACATTGCCGCCGGTCTTGAGACCGAAGATCGTTCCGCGGTCGTAGAGCAGGTTGAACTCGACATAGCGGCCGCGGCGCACGAGCTGTTCGTCGCGGTCCGCCTCCGTCCACGGCGTGTTCATGTTGCGCCGCACGATCTCGGGATAGATCGTGAGAAACGCCTCGCCGACGGCGCGGGTGAAGGCGAAATCCGCCTCGAAGTCTCCCGAATCCAGCCAGTCGTAGAAGATGCCGCCGACGCCACGAGGCTCGTTGCGATGCTTCAGCCAGAAATACTCGTCGCACCAGGCCTTGTAGCGGTCGTAATCGGCGACCGGGTGGGCGCGGCAGGCAGCCTCGAAGGCTGCATGGAAATCCCGGCTGTCGGGATCGTGCTGCGCTGCGGCGGCGGTCGAGCACCGGCGTGAGATCGCCTCCGCCGCCGAACCAGGTCTTGGTCGTCCGCACATGGCGCGTGTTCATGTGGACGGTGGGGACATTCGGGATTGCGCGGATGGGCGATCAACGAAATCCCCGACGCCCAGAAGCGCGGATCTTCCTCGGCGCCGGGGATCTGGCCGCGGAACTCCGGCGAGAACTCCCCGAACACGGTAGAGCAGTGGACGCCGCATTTCTCGAAGACGCGGCCCGAGATCATCGACATCACTGCCGCCGCCGCCCGGATGGCCGTCGTGGTCGGTGCGCTTCCAGGGCGTGCGGACGAATCGGCCGGCCGCGAACCCCTCATTCCCGGGGGCGTCAGCGGCCTCGTCCTCCAGCGATTCGAAGGTCGTGCAGATCCGGTCGCGGAGTTCCTCGAACCAGGCAGTGGCTGAATTCTGATCCATGCTTTTATCGATGTTGGCGACATTCCAGGCTTTCTATAGAAGCGGTGCCGTCTTGGCCTTGCGTGCGATCAAACAAATCCGTGCGACATGGTGTCGTGCGGAATGTCTCACTCTGGACAAATACCAATCTGCGCGCCAATAACGCCCGCTAAATCATCGGGCGTACGACCTTCGTACGATGCTCATCCTGTCGGTCAGGGGACCGCGTGGAGGGCGACCCAAACACTCCTGGAATGAGGTGACGGACGTGGCGACGCCGAGCTTGGTTGAACCGACCCGCCGAGACTTCCTCTATCTGGCGACTGGCGCTGTGGCCGTTGTCGGTGCTGGCGCCGTCGCGTGGCCCTTCATCAATCAGATGAATCCAGACGCCTCGACACTGGCGCTTGCGTCGACCGAGGTCGACATCGCGCCGATCGCGGAAGGGCAGAGCATCACCGTCAAATGGCGCGGCCGCCCAGTCTTCGTGCGTCATCGCACGGCAAAGGAGATCGAGGAGGGCAAGGCCGTTCCGATGTCCGACCTCGTCGACCGCGCCGCCCGCAATCCGAACATCGACGGTGGCGACACTGCCGACGCGACCGACGAGAACCGTGCCGCAGCCGGCAAGGAACACTGGCTGATCATGATCGGCACCTGCACCCATCTGGGCTGCGTGCCGCTCGGACAGGCGGGCGATTACGACGGCTGGTTCTGCCCGTGCCATGGCTCGCACTACGATACGGCCGGCCGTATCCGTAAGGGCCCGGCGCCGGAGAACCTGCACATCCCGCCGTACGCTTTCACGAACGACACCACGATCCGGATCGGTTGATCCGGCCCTCCGAGGCCGCCAAGGCGAGATAACGATGAGCGGACATTCGACCTACAACCGGCAGAACCCGGTGCTGAAGTGGTTCGAGGCCCGGCTGCCGATCGTCGGCCTGGTGCATTCCTCGTTCGTCGCCTATCCGACGCCGCGCAACCTGAACTACTGGTGGACCTTCGGCGCCATCCTGTCGGTCATGCTCGGCGTCCAGATCCTCACCGGCGTCGTGCTCGCCATGCACTACACGCCGCATGTCGACCTTGCCTTCAACTCCGTCGAACACATCATGCGCGACGTGAACTACGGCTGGCTGCTGCGCTACATGCACGCCAACGGCGCGTCGATGTTCTTCATCGCGGTCTACATCCACATGTTCCGCGGCCTCTATTACGGCTCCTACAAGGCGCCGCGCGAGGTGCTGTGGATGCTCGGCGTCGTCATCTTCCTGCTGATGATGGCCACCGGCTTCATGGGCTACGTGCTGCCGTGGGGTCAGATGTCGCTCTGGGGCGCCATCGTCATCACCAACCTCTTCTCGGCGATCCCGATTGTTGGCGAGTCCATCACGACCTGGCTATGGGGCGGGTTCTCGGTCGACAATCCGACGCTGAACCGCTTCTTCTCGCTGCACTACCTGCTGCCGTTCATGATCGCGGGCGTCGTCGGCCTGCATATCTGGGCGCTGCACGTCACGGGTCAGAACAACCCGACCGGCGTCGAGGTGAAGTCGACGAGCGACACCGTGGCCTTCACGCCGTACTGCGACGTTGAAGGACGGCTTCGCGGTCGTCTGCTTCTTCATCTTCTTCGCGTGGTTCATCTTCTACACGCCGAACTATCTCGGCCACGCGGACAACTACATCCGCGCCAACCCGCTGCAGACGCCGGCGCACATCGTTCCGGAATGGTACTTCCTGCCGTTCTACGCGATCCTTCGCGCCATCCCGTCCAAGCTCGGCGGCGTGGTGGCCATGTTCAGCGCCATCATCGTGCTGTTCTTCCTGCCCTGGCTCGACACCGCCAAGGTCCGCTCGGCGAAGTACCGTCCGCTGCTATCGCTACTTCTTCTGGATATTCGTCGTCGTCTGCATCCTGCTCGGCTATATCGGCGCGAGCCCGCCCGAGGGTCTCTACATCACGGTCGGTCGCCTGCTGACGGCCTACTACTTCCTGCATTTCCTGGTGATCCTGCCGGTCCTCGGCCTCGTCGAGAAGCCGCTCCCGCTGCCGGCATCGATCACGGAAGCCGTGCTTGGGCCAAACCATGGCGGCGCCACCGTTGTACCGTCGCGGAGCGCAGCTGCACCGGAGCGCAGAGCTTGATCCGCGACCGCCTGTCCCTGAGGACCCGCCCGATGACGCATGCTCTCGTTCAGGCCGTGAAAGCGGCAGCCGTCGCGATCGCCGTGTTTGCCGCGACGCCAAGCCTCGCCGCGGAAGGCGGCGCTCACCCGGAAAAGGCCGGCTGGAGCTTCAGCGGCCCGTTGGGTCACTTCGACCGCGGCCAGCTGCAGCGCGGCTTCAAGGTCTATCGCGAGGTCTGCGCCAGCTGCCACTCGATGAGCCTGATCTCATTCCGCAATCTGGCGGAAGAGGGCGGTCCGGGGTTCTCCGAAGGCCAAGTCCGTCAGCTCGCGAGCGAATATAAGGTCACCGACGGTCCGAACGAGGCCGGCGAAATGTTCGAGCGTCCGGCGCGTCTGTCGGACCGTTTCCCGGCGCCGTTCCCGAACGAGCAGGCCGCCCGCGTTGCCAATGGCGGCGCCTATCCGCCGGACTTCTCGCTCCTTGCCAAGGCCCGCACCTATTCGCGCGGCGTCTGGCTGTCGCTGCTCGACCTCGTCCTGCAGTACCAGGAGCACGGACCGGACTACATCCACGCTTTGCTCACCGGCTATGACCATCAGCCGCCGGAGGGCTCGCACGGCCAGACCGGTCTGCACTACAACCCGTATTTC
The DNA here is from genome assembly GCA_963778835.1 of uncultured Alphaproteobacteria bacterium. GTDB lineage: Bacteria > Pseudomonadota > Alphaproteobacteria > Rhizobiales > Methylopilaceae > Flaviflagellibacter. The sequence goes on along the minus strand of CAVZVY010000006.1, from coordinate 274,291 downwards.
CCGGGTGGCTGGATCGCGATGCCGAAGCCGATCAGCGAAGGCCAGGTCGAGTATCCGGACGGTTCGCCGACCACGGTCGAGCAGTATTCGCGCGACGTCTCGGCGTTCATGATGTGGGCTGCGGAGCCGCATCTGGAAACCCGCAAGCGCACCGGCTTGCAGGTGATGATCTTCCTCATCCTCTTCGCCGGCCTTCTGTATTTCACCAAGAAGAAGATCTGGAGCGACGTCGCTCACTGATCTTCACCGTCGATTGCGAACGGGCCCTGCGGGGCCCGTTTTCATGTTCGCGCCCCGAAAGCGCTTTGACACGGCAGGCGTACCGAGCATGATGCCGCCCCGCCTGATCCCTCCAAAGAGATCCCATGTCTTCTGAACTCGAAGCCCTGATCCGCACGATTCCGGACTATCCCAAGCCCGGCATCATGTTTCGCGATATCACCACGCTGCTGCAGCACCCGAAGGGCCTTCAGCTTTCGGTCGACGGTCTGGCGGAGAAGTTCAGCCATGAGGAAATCGACCTCGTCGCCGGCATCGAGGCGCGTGGGTTCATTCTCGGCGGCGCGGTCGCCCATGTCCTCGGCAAGGGCTTCGTGCCGATCCGCAAGAAGGGCAAACTGCCCCATGTCACGCTGAGCCAGGAATATGCGCTGGAGTACGGCGTCGACCACGTCGAGGTTCACGCCGACGCCTGCAAGCCGGGCCAGAAGGTTCTCGTCATCGACGATCTGATCGCGACCGGCGGTACGGCCGAAGCGGGCCTTAATCTTATCCGGCGTCTCGGTGGTGTTCTGGTCGGAGCGGGTTTCGTGATCGACCTGCCGGAACTCGGCGGGGCGGAGCGCCTGCGCAAGGCCGGCGTCCACGTCGAGTCGCTGGTGTCGTTCGCAGGTCACTGACCTCAGGCGAACACCCCGGCCGCCTTGTGCGCCCGCCGGATCGGCTCCGGCAGGCGATATTTGGGTGACGTTGCCATGATCAGCTCGATCGTGGTGTCTAGGTCGGCGAGGTGTCCCGGCGAGACGAAGACCGGCTTGCAGCCCGGCCGCGTCCTGAGCGCCGCTCCAATGATTTCGCCGCGATGATCGACAGGCGCCCAGGCGCCGCGTTCCGGGCCGGGGTCCACATTGGTACCGCACAGTCGGTTCTTGGCGTTGGCGATGGTCGGGATGCCGAGCCAGAGCCCCATATGGCTGGCGATGCCGATCCTGCGCGGATGGAGATAACCTGAGCCGTCGAAGATGAAGACGTCCGGCGTGTTCCGCAGCTTCTCGAACGCCTCGACCAGTACCGCGCCCTCGCGGAACGAGAGAAGGCCCGGCACGTAGGGAAACGTCGTCGGGCGCTGGGCGAGGGCGGATTCGACCGGTTCGAAGTCAGGGAAGGTCATGACGACGACCGCCGCCTGCGAGACCTCGTTCCTTACGCTGACGTCGACGCCCGCGACCGTTCGGATCGCGGCGAGGTCGAGCGGGCGGTCGGCGATCACTTCGTGCTGCAGATCGTTCTGCAGCGCGATCGCCTCCTTTGGCGAGAGAGACCAGCTATGCCGTCTCTCGAGCTTCATCAGGTGGCGAAGCGGAAGTGCAGGACGTCGCCGTCGGCGACGACATATTCCTTGCCTTCGAGCCGGAGCTTGCCGGCATCGCGTGCGCCGCTCTCGCCCTTGAACTGGACGTAGTCGTTGTAGGCGATCGTCTCGGCGCGGATGAAGCCCTTCTCGAAATCCGAATGGATGACGCCAGCGGCGGCCGGCCCCTTGGTGCCCTTCTCGATGGTCCAGGCGCGGGCTTCCTTCGGGCCGACGGTGAAATACGTCACTAGGCCGAGAAGGTCATAGCCGGCGCGGATCAGGCGGTCGAGGCCGGCTTCGCCGAGGCCGAGCGCTTCGAGATATTCGGCGCGCTCCTCCTGCGGCAGAACCGCGATCTCGCTCTCGATGCGGGCGGAGATCGCGACGGCCACAGCGCCTTCTTCCTTCGCGCGGCGTTCGACTTCGGCCGAGTATTCGTTGCCGGTCGCGGCCGAAGCCTCGTCGACATTGGCGACGTAGAGCACGGGCTTCGAGGTCAGCAGGTTGAGCGCCTGGAACGTGGCATGGTCCTCGGGCCGGATCTTCGCCACGCGCGCCGGCTTGCCCTCGCGCAGCAGCGGCAGGACGCATCTGGACGATGTCGAGGCTTTCCTTGGCCTCCTTGTCGCCGCCGCGCGCCTTCTTCTCGAGCGCGGTGACGCGCTTCTCCAGGCTGTCGAGGTCGGCCAGCATCAGCTCGGTCTCGACCGTCTCGGCGTCGGCGAGGGGATCGATCTTGCCCTCGACATGGGTGATGTCGTCGTCCTCGAAGCAGCGCAGCACATAGGCGACGGCGTCGACTTCGCGGATATGGGCAAGGAACTGGTTGCCGAGGCCTTCACCCTGCGATGCGCCGCGTACGAGGCCGGCGATATCGACGAAGGTCAGGCGCGTCGGGATGATCTGCGCGGAGCCGCCGATCTCGGCGAGGGTATCGAGGCGCGGATCCGGCACGGCCGACCTCGCCGACATTCGGCTCGATGGTGCAGAACGGATAGTTCGCCGCCTGCGCCGCCGCCGTCTGCGTCAGGGCGTTGAAGAGGGTCGACTTGCCGACGTTCGGCAGGCCGACGATGCCGCACTTGAAACCCATTTTCAGTCCCCTTTGCCGCCCGCGAGCTTGGGCGAGGAAAAGCCCGCCGCGTCGAGCGCCAGATGCACCTTGTTCTGAAATGCCGCGTCCTCGCCCTTGGCGAGAAGATCGGCATTGTCGGCGACGGCGTCGATCGAGAGCCGTCGACCCAGTCCCGCTCCGATTTGGCGAAATCGCTCAGCACGTGAGAGTGGACGAGTTCCTTGAAGCCCGGATGGCCGATGCCGAGCCGGACGCGGACATAGTCATTGCCCATCAGTCCGCGCTGAGCGAGCGCAGGCCGTTATGCCCGGCATTGCCGCCGCCGACCTTCACCCGGAGCTTCGCCGGAGCGAGGTCGAGCTCATCGTGGAAGACGACGACATCGGGCAGGGTCGATCTTGAAGAAACGGGCCGCCTCGGCGACCGAGCGGCCCGATTCGTTCATATAGGTCCTCGGCTTCAGCAGCAGCGTCTTCACGCCGCCGATCTCGCCGTCCGCCGTGTCTGCCTGGAAGCGTGAGCGCCAGGGGCCGAACCCCCAGCGCTGCGCGATGCGGTCGACGGCCATGAACCCGATATTGTGGCGGTTGCCAGAATATTGGGATCCAGGATTGCCGAGGCCGACGAAGAGCCGCATGTGACGGCTCTTCTGTTACTCGGCCTTCTTCGGCTCTTCGACTGCGGGGGCGGCTTCGCCCTCGGCTGCCGCAGGCTCGATCGCGACGGTCGGCGCGGCGATGGTCGCGACGGTGAAGTCCTCGCGGCTCGTCGGCTTCGAGCCCTCCGGCAGCTTGACCGCCGAGATGTGAATCGAGTCGCCGATGCTCGAGGCCAGTAAGGTCGACCTCGATGAACTCCGGGATGTTCTCGGCCGGGACGGTCAGGTCGATCGTGTGCTCGACGATGTTGAGCACGCCGCCGGCCTTCAGGCCCGGGCGACTTGTCTTCGTTCACGAAGTGCACCGGCACCTCGACGTGGACGACCGAGTCCTTCGAGACGCGGAGGAAATCGACGTGGATCAGGAAATCCTTCACCGGGTCGACCTGGTAGTCGCGCGGGATGGCGCGCTCGTTCTTGCCGCCGACTTCGATCTCGAAGATCGTGGTCAGGAAGCCGCCTGCATGCAGCAGAAGCGTGGTCTGCTTGGCGTCGAGCGTGATGCCGACGGGAGGCTGCTTGGCGCCGTAGATGACGGCGGGAATCTTGTTTTCACGGCGCAATGCACGAGCGGCCCCCTTGCCGGCCCGATCGCGCGCTTCGGCCTTGATAACCTTGGTCGCGGACATAGTCGTATCTCCAGAATGTAAGAAGGCCGCGCGAGCGGCCTCTCGAAAAGGTCCGGCGCACCTCCAGGGGTGTCGGACGCCGAACGGGCGGTTCTATAGCGGAACAGGCCCGGCGAAGCAATGAGAGGAGATAGTCTCCGTCAGCTCGCGAGAGGCTCCTCCCGATCTACAGCGCGGCCCGTAAAACGGCCGCAAGATCTCCCCCTCCGGGAATGTCTGTTTTGCGAACGCCGAGGACGCGCGCGCCGCTTGCGAGCGCGCGGGTCGCGATCTCGTCGACGATCCCGTAGGTGTTTGCATCATTCGTTTCGGCGAAGGTCACTGCGCCCGAGTTCTCGTCGACCTCACCGGCGATGACGTTGTCGATATCGATCAGGAGCGTATCGATGTTTCCGAAGGTCGCGGCACGGGCTGCGTCCGAAATGTCTCGGGTTGTCCTGGACTGACCGGCGCGTGTCTCGAAGAGTTTGTGAAACTCGTCGATCGCTCGTTTGTAGGCGGCGTCCAGAACGGGGCGAGCCGCTGCTGCCAATTCAGCCTCGGACATCTTGTCGGAACTTCTCGGTATGGTGTCCGGAAGAAGCGGGATCGACGAGACCGACCTGAATATGGTCGAGACCGGTTCGATGGCGGCGAGGATAACGGGGATCTCACGCCCCGAAAGAACGGGACGCAGCGCGGCATCGACCTTCCGCGCATATTGCGCCAGCCTTACCTTTTCTCCCTCGGAGCCGTGAACGCGTCCGCTCGGAGAGCGTCGATTGATCGAGGATTTCCCGACCGCGTCGGCGGCGCTGCGAGGCAGGCCCGGCACTTTCACTTCGACTGCGGGAAGGTCGGAAAAAACCTCGACGAGTCGGGCGGCGTTCTCCGAGAGCGCTAACACAAAGGCTTCATGCGGGAAGGTGACGGCACGCAACAAGGGCTTGAGGTGGAAGCGGTCGGAAACTTCCACCAATTCGGTCAGCTTGTTGGCAAGGCGAAACGTGCGGATGCGATCCGGCGTCGCGAGCACGGCGAGACTGTTGCTCTGGAATTTCCAGAATTCGTCATCGTCCGCGAGATCGTCGAGTTCGTCGAGGAGGGCGGTGAGCCGTCTCTTGTCGAAACCACCTGCTTCGAGCTGGACGGCCGCCTTGCGTAGGAGATTGCCATAAGTGATCCGGGAGGCCTCGATATTCTGGGTGACGGGTGTCGTCGGCAGATAGATCGAAACGCACGCATCGGCTCTCACGGCGCCGAGGCTGCGAATATCCTGCGGGCTCGGGGTATCGACACGCAGCATGCTGGTTCCTCCCGCTTATTATGATGCCGGAAGAAAACAGATAAGGCTGCAAAACTGGAAGGAAACAGTGCGGCCCCCGGTCCCGCCCTCGCTACGCCGGACCGGCTTCCGAAATACGTTCAGTCGAACAGGCTGGAGACCGACTTCTCTTCCGACGTACGCGCTATCGCTTCGCCGAGCAGGCTTGCGATCGAGACCGTGCGGATGTTGCGGGCGACGCGCACCGCTTCGGTCGGCTGGATAGAGTCCGTCAGGACCAGCGACTTCAGTTTCGAGGCGGTGATGCGGGCAACCGCGCCGCCCGAGAGTACGCCGTGGGTGATGTAGGCGTGGACCTCTTCCGCGCCCTGTTCCATCAGGGCCTCGGCAGCGTTCACCAGCGTACCGCCGGAATCGATGATGTCGTCGACGAGGATACAGGTCTTGCCCTTCACGTCGCCGATGACGTTCATCACTTCGCTCTCGCCGGGACGCTCACGGCGCTTGTCGACGATCGCGAGCGAAGCGTCGATGCGCTTGGCGACCGCGCGGGCGCGGACCACGCCGCCGACGTCGGGCGAGATCACGGCGATATTGTTCAGCGGGATGTGGTCCTGGATGTCGCGGACGAGCGCCGGAGCCGAGAACAGATTGTCCGTCGGGATGTCGAAGAAGCCCTGAATCTGACCTGCATGGAGATCGAGCGTCAGGACGCGGTCGGCGCCTGCGTTGGTGATCAGGTTGGCGACGAGCTTGGCCGAGATCGGCGTGCGCGGACCGGCTTTACGGTCCTGGCGGGCATAGCCGAAATAGGGGAGCACGGCAGTGATGCGTTTGGCGGACGCGCGGCGGAGCGCATCGATGATGATGAGCAGCTCCATCAGGTGGTCGTTGGCCGGGAACGAGGTCGACTGGATGACGAACACGTCCTCGCCGCGCACGTTCTCAAGAATTTCGACGAAGATCTCCATGTCGGCGAAGCGCCGGACATTAGCTCTGGTCAGCGGGGTCTGGAGGTAGGCGGCAATCGCCTCCGCCAGCGGACGGTTGGAATTGCCCGCGACGAGCTTCATCGAAAATCCCCAGGCCGGGGGCCCGCAGCTGCCGGCCCGTTCACTTTGGAGCGGCTCTTATCAGGGCGGGGCGACACGCTCAATGTCTCACTCGCCGCAGCGGTTAATTGTTGCAGCGTTGTGACAGGGTGTGGCTCTGAGGTTACGACGAAAGTGCAATGGCCGCGACGAGACGGCCGTAGTCGGGTTCGCCTCGATGCGTGGTGCGGCGGTACGAGAAGAACCGTTCCTCGTCGGGATAGGTGTCGAGGTCGAGGTCCGTGACCGAGGCGATCTCCGTCCGTTTCAATCGCTGGACGATGTAACCGCCAAGGTCGAACATCGAATATCCGTCCTTGGCCGAGAGAGCGAAGAAAGCGCGGTTCTCGCCGTCGGCATCGCAGAAACGCTCGACGAACTCCGGACCGACCTCGTAGCTCGTCTGGCGAATGCAGGGGCCGAGCACGGCCGCGATGCTGCCGCGTCGGGCCCCCAGTTTTTCCATTGCATCGACGGTCGCATCGAGAACGCCGGTGAGCGCGCCTTTCCAGCCGGCATGCGCCGCGCCGATCACGCGCGCTTCCGCATCGGCGAACAGAATCGGTCCGCAATCAGCGGTCGCGATGCCGACGGCGAGGTCGGGCGTGGAGGTTACGACGGCATCAGCCTGAGGGGCGTCGCCAGGCAGCCACGGTACGACGGCCGTCACGGCGGTCGCGGAATGGACCTGGTAGGGGGTGGCGAGCATGTTCTCTTCGACGCCGAGTGCGTCGGTCATCCGCCGCCGGTTCTCGATCACGGCCTTCGGGTCGTCATTCGAGCCGCGTCCGCCGTTGAGGCTCGCATAGATGCCCTCGGACACGCCGCCCTGCCGGGTGAAGAATGCGTGCCTCATACCTGGAAGCGTCAGCGACGGCGCGGTGATGAAGGAAGCACTCATTCAGGCAGATCCTCGAAGCCGGGCAGGGGAGGCAGGCCGGATGTCAGCGCGAGTACCTTGAACAGCGATCCCATGCCGATCGGTTCCGCATAGGTCAGGCGGTCGAACGCCGCATCGATCGCGACGCGCTGCTCCTGTGTCGCCCTTTCTTTCAGGTTCGCAGCGCGATTTGCCAATCCCATGCGCAGCAGGAATTCACGTTGCGTGGTCGGGCCCAGCACGTCGACGCCGGTCTCCTGGCCAGCTGTGGCCAGTGCCGAGAAGTCGACATGGGCGGTCAGGTCCGCTTCGCCGAGATCGCTCAGGACATCAGTGAACTGGTGGTTGCGCACGGCCTGCAAAGTATCGCCTGCGCCGGGCTGAACATGCCCGTAATCGATCGCGATCACCGCGCCCTTGTCGCGTTTGATGCGCGAGGCGAGCGTCCGCACGATCTGCACGCTCGCGGGGGAGGTCTCGACCAAGCTGCCCGCCGGCATGCCGCGCAGAGCAGGCGGAACCAGAGCGTCCGCGCGCTGCGGCGACAGCCCAAACGCAAGCTTCTCGCCGGTCAGGCCGACGACGCGCTCGTGCCAGCCTTCGCCGATGCGCACGAATTGCTGGATTGGCAGCGCATCGAAGAATTCGTTGGCGATCACGATCAGCGGGGCGTGGGGGATGTCCTCAACCGCGTCGTGCCAACTGAGCGACGGTGCGATGCCGGCCAGCGTTTGCCCCTGAGCCGCGCGTAGGGTGGGGCTCGTCTCGACGAGATGGATGGAGGCGCCATTGATGAAGCCCGGTACGATGCCGGCCGCGCGCAGGGCGTCGGACATCAGTGTCCCGCGCCCCGGCCCAAGCTCGACCAGCCGGAACGATGACGGCGAGCCCATCGCCGACCAGGTCACCGCGGCGAGGATTCCGAGCAGTTCGCCGAACATCTGGCTGATTTCGGGGGAAGTGGTGAAGTCACCCTTTGCCCCAAGCGGATCGCGCGTCGCGTAGTAGTGGGCGTTTGCGAGCCCCATCACCCGCGCGACCGAAAGCGGTCCCTCGATCGCGATGCGCTGGCGGATATCGGCTTCGACCGGGGTCATGCCTTGGCCGGTTCGCGGGCTGTGGCGACGAGGGCGATGCCGATCAGGATCATAGGGAGCGACAGGATCATGCCCATGGTCAGCCCGCCGGCGAGGAAGCCGATCTGCACGTCCGGCTGGCGGAAGAATTCGCCGATGATGCGGGCGATGCCGTAGCCGATGAGGAACACGCCGCCCGCCAGTCCCGGGCGCTTCAACCCGCCATTGCGCACGAGAGTCATCATCACGACGAACAGGACGATGCCCTCAAGTCCCGCCTGATAGAGTTGGCTGGGATGTCGCGGATCGGGTCCGGCATTGGGAAAGACCATCGCCCACGGCACGTCGGTGACCCGTCCCCAGAGCTCGCCATTCACGAAATTCGCGATGCGGCCGAAGAACAGGCCGATCGGCACCACGCCCGCAGCCAGGTCGAACAGCTCCCGTACATCGAGCCCGCGGCGCCGGGCCATCACCCACATCGCAAGGATCGTTCCGAGCAGGCCGCCGTGGAACGACATCCCGCCTTCCCAGACCCGCAGCGCCTCGAGCGGATGCTCGACGTAGTAGGAGAGGTTGTAGAACAGCACATAGCCGAGCCGTCCGCCGAGAACGACGCCGATCGCGATGTAGACGAGGAAGTCGTCGAGCCCTGTATCGTCGAGCGGCGGCTTGCGCCCCCAGAGCCGCGGCGCCCGGATCAGTCGGCGGCACAGCCACCATCCGAGCAGCAGTCCCGCGACGTAGGCCAGCGCATACCAGCGCACGGCGAACGGGCCGATCGCGAAGGCGATCGGGTCGATTTCTGGAAACGGAATTGCGAGTGGAAGCATAAGATTCAGGTTAGCCGCGCCGAATAGCGCTCTTCTCCTTGAACCGGCGATATGCGATGTCCATTTGACATTTGTCTAGAAGGGCGGAAAAGCTCAGCCATGACCCAAACGACTGGCCACTTGTTCGATGGTCTCGGCCGCCTCATGACGGACGCGATCGGTGTGGCCGACAGCGCCAAGCGCGAAATCGACACCATTGTGAAGAACCAGGCAGAGCGCATCCTCGGCGATCTCGACCTCGTCAAGCGCGACGAGTTCGAGGCCATGCGCGAACTGGCTCAGAACGCCCGCTCCCAAGCTGAGGCCCTCTCGGCCCGTGTAACCGCTCTGGAAGAGAAGATCGCGCGTCTGAACACGCCTTCTTCGCCGGAATGACAAGGTAGTCGTCTGATTTTCATTTTGTGCGGGATAGATGGGGTTCGCCCTTTGTGGGTGTGTTCAGTGGCGCATGCCCGTCGATATAGTATTTCTGCGTCGAGTCGATTGCACTCGGCGGCGTTTGTGGCGTTAGGCGTGCGACTAGGGCGCGTGAGCGGCCACCGGGTGGAGGCCCCATGGACCTGACCGAATTGGACCTTGAGCGCGCCGGCAACCCCGTCGATGTCATCGAACAATTGGCCAGTACGAATGACTGGATGTTCGACCGCTCGGCGGAAGACGAGATCACGATCAATGTCGGCGGCAGCTGGACAGACTATCATGTCTCGATCACCTGGATGGACGACATCGAGGCGCTGCACATCGCCTGCGCCTTCGATCTGAAGGTTCCGGAAGCGCGTCGCTCCGAAGTCCTGCGCCTGCTCAACATGGTCAACGAGCAGATGTGGGTCGGCCATTTCGATCTCTGGAGCGGCGAGGGCCTCGTCCTCTACCGCCACGCGCTTCTGCTTGCGGGCGGCGCTGAGGCGACCGACCGCCAGTGCGCCGCCCTGCTGTCGTCGGCGACCGATGCCTGCGAGCGCTATTACCAGGCGTTCCAATTCGTGCTTTGGGCCGGCAAGAGCGCGCGCGAAGCTTTCGACGCCGTCATTTTCGACACTGCCGGCCGGGCCTGATCCTTCATGGCGGACTGGCTGCAGATTCCCGGCCCGCTTCTCCTCGTCGGAGCCGGGAAAATGGGCGGAGCCATGCTCGACGGCTGGCTCAAACTCGGCCTCGATCCGCAATCGACCTACGTCATCGATCCGCAGCCTTCTCCCGAGATGGTCGCCTCGATCGAGGCTTCGGGCGTGACGCTGAACCGCGACCGATGCCGATGCCAGCGGTCATCATCCTCGCGGTGAAACCGCAAATGGCGGACGCGGTGCTGCCGACGCTCGGGTCGTACATCGACCAGACGCTCGTCATCTCGGTCATGGCCGGCAAGACCCTGGGCTCGATTGAGGCCAGCCTTCCTGCCGGGACCGCGGTGATCCGCACCATGCCGAACACGCCGGCCGCCGTCGGGCGAAGCGTCACCGTGCTCGTCGCCAACGACAAGGTCGTGCCTTCGCAGCGCGAGATCGCCGACAACCTGATGGCCGCCGTCGGCCAGGTCGCGTGGCTCGAGGACGAGGGCCTGATGGACGCGGTCACCGCCGTTTCCGGCTCCGGACCGGCCTATGTCTTCCTGCTCGCCGAGACGCTGACCTATGCCGGCCTGCGCGCCGGTCTGTCCGCCGACATGGCGGCAACGCTTGCCCGCGCGACGGTCGCCGGTGCCGGGGAGATGCTCCATCGGACGGACATCCCACCGGCGGTGCTCCGCAAGAACGTCACCTCGCCGGGCGGCACCACTGCCGCCGCGCTCGACGTCCTGATGGCCGACGAACGGCTGGATGCCTTGATGATCAAGGCCGTAGAAGCGGCGGCGAAACGCTCGCGCGAGCTCGGCTGACTAGTTTCCACCAAATCCTTCGAGTGGACAGCGCGTTCGGAGGCCCTAAAATCGGTCTGTCAGACTTCGGCGAGGAGGTCCGGTCTGGCGTCGAAACCTGAAAACGGCTCCGCTCAACATCGGGCGGTCGACGCGCTGATGGCCCTGCTTGCGGAGAACGATTGGAACGACGTTGCCGCTGCTCGAGATCGCGAGCGCGTCGGGCTGACACTCGCCGAACTGCGCGGCGCGTTCCCGTCCAAGGGTGCGATCCTCGCCGGCTTCGCACGCAGATCGACCAGCAGGTCCTGAAGGGCGACGAGAGCCGCCGACCTGAAGACCAGCCGGTGCGCGAACGTCTCTTCGACGTCGTCATGCGCCGCTTCGATGCGCTGAAGCCTTACAAGGCCGCGATCCGCAGTGCCCGCAAGGGATTGATGAGCGATCCGTTCGCGGCTTCCGCCTGGAACAAGGTCGAGACGAATTCGGCGCAGTGGATGCTGGCCGCCGCCGGTATCGACGAGAGCGGGCGACGGCCGCGATAAAGGCGCAGGGGCTCGCCGTCATCTTCGCCCGTGTCCTCAGCACCTGGCTCGAGGACGATGACGACGACATGCCCAAGACGATGCACGAACTCGACCGCCAGCTTCGCTATGCCGAACGCCTGGTCGAGACCGGCGACGTCATCCTCGGCGCATGCCGGCCGTTCGGGGTGCGATCGAAAGCCTGCTTGCGCGTCGCGACCGAAAACGGGAAACGACGGGAACGACCGAAGACGCCGCATCGGCGATCTGACGGGGCAATATCGGGGCATCATGGCTGAGAGTGACGCGCGTCCGGGCGAGATCGAGTTTTCCGATTTTCTGAAGGTCGATATCCGGGTCGGTACCGTGCTCGATGTCGAGGCATTTCCGGAGGCGCGCAAGCCGGCCTGGAAGCTCCGAATCGATTTCGGCGAGGAGATCGGCATCAAGCGTTCCTCGGCGCAGATCGCGCATTACGAGGCGGAGCAGCTCGTCGGCCGTCAGGTGCTGGCGGTGGTCAACTTCCCGCCGCGCCAGATCGGCCCGTTCATGTCTGAGGTGCTCACCCTCGGCCTGCCCGATGCCGAGGGCCGGGTGATCCTGATCGGCCCGAACGCGAGATCCCGAACGGCGGACGACTGTTCTAGGCTGGAATGTGGAAGCGCGCGCGCAGGCCGCCGAGCGGGCTGTCCGACAGATCGATATCGCCGCCATGGCCCCGCGCCACATCGCGGGCGATCGCGAGGCCGAGTCCCGAACCGGGATGATCCTGGTTTCGGGCCTGGTCGAGCCGCACAAAGGGCCGGAACACATCCTCGCGCTGATCGGGTAGGAATGCCGGGACCGTCGTCGTCGATCGTGATCACCAGTTCGCGTTCGCTCGTGCAGTCGCGGTCACCTCGACGTTCGGCCGAAGCGGCACGCATTGGTCACGAGATTGGTCAGCGCCCGCTTCAGCGCGTCGGGACGGGCGATGATTTTCGGATCGCCGGTCATCGAAATCGACACCGCCTTGCCCATGCGCGTGGTGTCGTTCCTCACCTCCGACAGCATCCCTCGACGTCGAGCTGGGCGGCGGCTTCGCCGGCATCGCCCTTGGTGAAGGCGAGATAGCCCTCGAGCATGCGCTCCATCTCGGAAACGTCGGATTCCATATCCGCGATCTCCGGGCGGGGCCGCAGCAAGGGCAATCTGCAGGCGCAGTCGGGTCAGGACCGTTCTGAGATCGTGCGACACGCCGGCAAGCATCGAGGTACGCTGCTCGATCTGGCGCTCGATACGATCCTTCATGGCGAAGAACGCGGCTGTCGCCTGCCTGACCTCCCGCGCGCCGCGAAGGGGAAAGCGCGCCACGTCGCGGCCCTTGCCGAGATTTTCCGCCGCGTCGGCGAGCTGCAGGATCGGCCGAATCTGGTTGCGCAGGAAAAGGACCGAGACGGTCAGAAGCAGGAGCGACGCGCCGAACATCCAGACAAGGAAGATATGGGCGTTCGCCGCATAGGCCCGATTGCGCGGAAGGGTGATCTGCATGATGTCGTTCGGCAGCTTGATCAGAACCCGTGCTTCGTCGCTCGAGGCGTCCAGCCAGAACGGATATTTGATCTGGAGAGCAAGCTCGTCCGCCAATACGCGCTCCAGAAGGTCGAGCGCCGATGTACGGCGCGGCGGCGGAAGCGGGCCGTTCGGAAGGAATTGCACGCCAAACGACAGGCTCTGCCGCGCCACCCGGATCAGGGTGCTGCGGCCGCTCGGGTCGGGCGCGGCCTGATCGAGATCTATCAGGGCGCTGATATCGCGCGCCACGGTTGCCGAGAGGCGGTGCGTGGTCAGCGCCCAGTGGCGCTCCATAGAAACGAGAGCGAGGATCAACTGCAGCAACACCATCGGCACGACGATGATCAGCAGCGAACGGGTGTAGAGGCCCTTCGGCAGGAGGACGTTCGACCCTTTTCGCGTCATTCGACGAGAAGCCTGTATCCGCTGCCGCGCACGGTCTGGAGGAGGAGGGGGTTCGCCGGGTCCTCCTCGATCTTGCGGCGCAGGCGGTTGATCTGCACGTCGACCGCTCGCTCGCCGCTTGCCTCGGATCCCGCGAGATCGAAGCGGGACACCGCGCCGCCACGCTGGGCGGCGAGGATCTTCAAAAGCTCGCGCTCGCGTTCGGTCAGCCGGATTACCTCGTCGCCTCGGCGGAGCTCGCCCCGTCCGGAGTGGAAACTGAAATCGCCGAAGCGGACATCCTCGCCGTTCGCGGCGGTGCCGGCGACCGGCTGGCTGCGGCGCAGCAGGCCGGCGATGCGTAGAACCAGCTCCTGCGGATCGAACGGCTTTGCCATGTAGTCATCGGCGCCCATCTCGAGGCCGCTGATCCTATCCTTGGTATCGCCGAGCGCGGTCAGCATGAGGATAGGGACATGCGATTGCTTTCGGACCACCTTGGCCAGGTCGAGGCCGGATTGGCCCGGCATCATCACGTCGAGGATCAGGAGATCGAAGGACAGGCCGCCAAGCTTCGCCAGGGCTTCACTGGCGGAGGCCGCGCTGGTGACCCGGTAGCCCCTTTCCGAAAGGAAGCGGGAGAGGAGGGACCGAATACGGGTGTCGTCGTCGACGAGGAGGAGATGCGGCGCCTCGTCCGCAATGCCGCCGCGCTGGCCGTTCCCGCTCACCGACGCCGCCCCGTCATGCTCGGCGAACGGACCAGCTTCGCGACATCGCCGCTGTCCTCGGGGTTGATCATGGCCGCGAGGAACTTCGCCGCCGCCTCATGCGTGCCGGGCCCGGAGACCTCAAGTGCCCGCTTGATCCGTTGCGATTGAGCGATCGAGAGCTCAAGCGCCAGTTCCTCGCCCTTGGGTGTCGCGCGCAAAAGCCGTTGCCGACGGTCGGAACTGCCTTCGCTCGCCTCGATGAAGCCCTGATCCACCAGTTCCCGCAACACGCGCCCCAGGCTCTGCTTGGTGATCTTCAGGATAGTCAGGAGTTCGGCGACTTTCAGGTCGGGATTGCGGCTGACGAAATGCAGCACCCGATGGTGCGCGCGGCCGAAGCCGAAGCGCTCCAGCACCTCGTCGGCTTCCGAGACGAAGTCGCGATAGGCGAAGAACAGAAGTTCGATCAGTTCGAAGTTCGGCACATCGGCCCGATGTGCCCCGGCTTCGACATTGGTCGAACGCAGAATTACGTCAGCCATGTTGACATATTATCCCAGTTCGGCTGATGATGCCATGGTCGCGCGTGACGCACTTCGGCTGGACCGGTATAGTCGCAGTCATAATATACGGGCGCGCGGCGGGTCATTCTTCGTAGATACCGGCTTTCTCCGGTGGACGACAGGGCCCTGAATGGCTGCGAACGCGGCCGACCATTTGAGGAGACGCGGATGCTTATCGATCCCTTCGACAACCGGCCGGGCCATATCTGGTACGACGGTAAACTCGTTCCCTGGAGCGAGGCCAAGCTGCATGTGCTGAGCCACGGCCTGCACTATGCCAGCTCGGTATTCGAAGGCGAGCGCGCTTACGGCGGCGAGATTTTCAAGCTTACCGAGCACACCGAGCGTCTGAAGGAATCCGCGCGCATCCTCGACTTCGAGATTCCGTATTCCGTCGAGGAGATCAACGAAGCCTGCAAGCTGACCTTGGTCCAGCAGGGCTTCCGCGATGCCTATATCCGGCCGGTCGCCTGGCGCGGTTCCGAGATGATGGCCGTCGCCGCCCAGCACAGCACGATCCACCTCGCGATCGCCGCCTGGGAATGGCCGAGCTATTTCGATCCGGCGCAGCGCCTCAAGGGCCTCCGCCTCGACCTCGCCGAATGGCGTCGTCCGGACCCGGCGACGATCCCGAGCAAGGCGAAGGCCGCGGGCCTCTATATGATCTGCACGCTCTCGAAGCATGCGGCTGAGCGCAAGGGCTATGCCGATGCGCTCATGCTTGATTATCGCGGGCGGGTGGCTGAATGCACCGGTGCCAACGTCTTCTTCGTGAAGGGCGGGGAGATCCACACGCCGACGCCGGACTGCTTCCTCGACGGCATCACACGCCGCACGGTGGTCGATCTGGCCCGCGCGCGCGGCATCACGGTCTACGAGCGGGCAATCTTCCCGGACGAACTGGAAAGCATGGAGCAGTGCTTCATCACCGGCACCGCCGCAGAGGTCACTCCGGTCTCCGAGATCGCCGACTGGCGCTTCGAGGTCGGCGACATCGTGAAGACGCTCATGAACGACTATACGGCCGCCGTTCAGCCTCAGGCTGCCGTGGCCGCCTGAGGCATTCCCTCAGATAAATCCATCCTTGGGCCTCGCGGCGCGCAGCATGCGTGCCGCGAGATCCGGCGACGACATCGCCTTGGTCGCCGCGCATCCTCTTTCGAACATCACGATCTCTGCGTTCGTTGTCCGCTCGATGACGACCAGGCTCTCGGCCGGCGGCGGTGATCCGTCGCTGTTCCTAAACATGAAGTCGAGGGCCCGCTGAAGCTCAGCGCTATCCTCGATGACGGTGATGCGGGCGGCTTCGCCTCGCGTTTCCGCCACGACATCGTTTTTGGTCGCGCAATTGTCGGGCGCCGCAGCCAACATTCCGACGATCAATCCAGACGAAAACAGCAACGCAGCCATTCCGAACCCTCCTCGTTGAGCTTCGGATGAACTCTTGCAAGGTCCGTGCTGTGCGCCCCTGGGCACGCGCCGGTCTGTCATGCATCCGAATTCAATCCTTGGTCGAGCATTCCCTTTAGTGGACGGTTAACCACCATCATCTTGCCGGACTGCGGCAGATCATGTCATCGCTGTCACGTATTTGCCGATAATATGGTAAACGTACGTAGAAGAGCTATAAACATATAGGCTAAATCTTGATTGCTAATTTATAAATGCCAACTGAAATGTCGTATTGTTAAAATCGACTGTGATGCGTACGTACTCATACTAGCATCAATAAGCTTATATGCGTTTGATAAAGACGATTGGATATTATCATATGTTCGTCTATGTGCGACATCTGACCACGCCAATGCGGGTGGAACCTTTCTGAAATTCCGTGCATATGGCGCCCGTCTAACTAGAAGCCTGCCCGGCGGGGGCAGGTGATCCCCCTGGAGAGAGTCATGCGTGTTACGCTCCTCGCGGTGATCGTGGC
Source organism: uncultured Alphaproteobacteria bacterium (assembly GCA_963778835.1). Classification (GTDB taxonomy): domain Bacteria; phylum Pseudomonadota; class Alphaproteobacteria; order Rhizobiales; family Methylopilaceae; genus Flaviflagellibacter. The sequence continues at coordinate 257,689 of CAVZVY010000006.1, read as the reverse complement.
TTTGTGCGCGTTCGCTACCCCTTCCTTTGCCAACAACGACAATGCGGTCTTCGAAGGCCGTGCATCGCTCGACACCCGGGCTGATGGAGAACGGGCTTTCCGTACTCGTGAGGACGACCGTTCTCGGGCTCGCGTAGACGAGGGCGACGAGCGTCCTGCCATTTCCTCGAAGAAGCACCGTGGCAGCCGCGGCAGCTGGGCGAAGAACACGAGGCATGCGGACGAGAAGCGCGCAGCGCTTTCGGAGAAGCCGTCGGGACGTAGCGCCGCTGCTGTGCAGCTTGCGGAGCGCTACATCGGCACCAATCCGACTAAGATGCGTGCCCTGTGGTGCGCCAACTTCGTCGGCATGATCGAGAAGAAGGCGGGCCGCTCGGGTTCAGGCTCGAACTTCGCCCGCTCGTACCTGAACTACGGCAAGAAGGTCTCGGCGCCGCAGCCGGGCGATATCGCCATCCTCGCTCGCGGAAAGAGCGGCCGTTCGGGCCATGTCGGCTATTTCGTCGGCTGGGCAGGCAAGGGCAAGGCGATCCTGATCTCGGGCAACAGCCGCGGTGGCAAGGTCTCCAAGGGTCAGTATTCGGCCGCCCGCATCATCGGCTGGCGCCGTCCGGCCTGATCGCGGACTTCAGCCGGGGCGTGGCCTATGCGGCGCGAAGCCGGAAGCGGCGTCCAATAAGGGCGACCAGATAAAGAAAAAGCCGCGCTCTAGGAGCGCGGCTTGGTTTTTTACGCAGAAGTAAAGCGGTCAGGCGGCGCGAACGCGCTGGATGAAGCCGTCGACCTGGTTGCGGAGCGAGTCCGCCTGGGTCGAGAGATGATCCGCGGCCGAAACGATCTGGCTCGACACGGTCTCGGTCTCGGCGGCGGCCTGGCTGACGCCGGTGATGTTCGACGTTACTTCGCTCGTACCAGCTGCGGCCTGGGCCACGTTGCGGGCGATCTCCGTGGTCGCCTGGCCCTGCTGGTCCATAGCGCTGGCGATCGAGCGGGAGATGCCGTTGACCTGTTCGATCGTCGCGGTGATCGAGTTGATGGCGTCGACGACGTTCGAGGTCGCTTCCTGCACGGCCTGGATCTGCGCCGAGATGTCCTCGGTCGCCTTCGAGGTCTGCGAGGCAAGGCTCTTCACCTCGACAGCGACGACCGCGAAGCCGCGTCCCGCATCACCCGCACGAGCCGCCTCGATCGTGGCGTTCAGCGCGAGCAGGTTGGTCTGCGCCGCGATGTCGGAGATCAGGCCGACCACTTCGCCGATGCGCTGAGCGCGAGGCGGAGAGGCCGCTGACGACTTCCGCCGTCTTGGAAGCCTGGGCCGAGGCCTGGCTCGCGACTTCCGCAGCGGTCGAAACCTGGCTCGTGATCTCGTGGATCGAAGCCGACAGTTCTTCAGCGGCGCTGGCGACCGTCTCGACATTCGCCGTGGCCTGTTCGGAGGCCGCGGCAACGACCGTCGACTGACGGCTCGTCTCGTCGGCGACCGCGCTCATCTGCGTGGCGTTGGACTGGAGTTGGGTCGCGGCGGTCGAAACCGTGCGGACGACACCCAGAACTTCGCTCTCGAACTCGTCGGCGAGCTTGTTCATGAGGGAGCGCTTCTCTCCCTCGGCGCGCTGTTCGGCTTCCGCCTGGGCGCGCTTCAGTTCCTCGGTCTCGCGCAGCGAGGTCACGACCTGGCCGACGACACCCCAGATTTCGCCGACTTCGTCGTTGCTGCGCTTCTCCGGCACTTCGACCGAATAGTCGCCCTCGGCGATACGCTTGAGCGCGCCCGAGAGGCGAACCAGCGGACGGCTGAGCTGGGACGTGCCGATATAGGCGCCGGCAGCGATGCCGAGCAGGATGCCGACGACCGCGGTGGCGATCACGGCCTGCTGGATCGATGCGGAAAACGCCTCGATGCCGGCCTGAGCTGCATCGGCGCGGGCCTGGTCCTTGTCGACGATCTTGTCGATGTCGGCCTGGTAGGCGGCACGGTTGGCGCGGTTCACGTCGTTGTTGCCGAGTGCGCTCGCGGCCTTGGGATCTTTGATGCCTTCTTCAATAAGTTCGGTGCGGAACTTGGCGAACTCCTTGCCGGAGGCGATCATCTTGTCGAAGTCGGCTATGCTGGTGGCATCGACCAGCGGATGCCATTCTTCGAAAAGCTTGTCGATATTGGCGAGATGCTTCGCCAGGTTCTTGGCGAAAGGCTCGGCTGCCTTTCCATCCGCGGCGGCGTAGATGCCGCGCGATTCCATCACCACTGCGGTAACGAGGCGGTTCAGCTGAACGCCGTTCTGAGCGCGCTGCTGTGCGTTGACGAGTTCGCCGACGCGTGCGGAATACTCGGTGGTGGCATAGACGCCCATGCCAGCGATAACCGCGGCCGCGATACCCATAACGGCCACGATGCTCAGGATTTTCGTTCGTACTTTCATTTGCTTCGCCCCAACCAGGCTCAGGAACGCAGAGCCTCTCGGTCGCGAAGATCATCGTGGTGAGAAAAGAATTCCCTAATGTCGATTTTGATAGGACTTAAATTTACTGAAAAGTGAGCGTAATTCCTCGCCTTTGTGACGCTATCGAGACCATCGGTCAGGCGCTAAACTCGTCAATTTGCTGGGAGTTTCTTGGTTAAGATTTTCGATCTTCTAATTTCGATCACAGATTCGTGTGCCGAAAATCGATCTTCGTTTCGTGGTTTCCGTTTTATTGCGGAATTACCAAAGATTGCGTCGTTTCTGATCGTCTTCTTTTGCTTTGACCCAGAATGAACCGCCGTCGCTCTCCTCGTTCTTCCAGAACGGAGCCGAGGTCTTGAGGTAGTCCATCAGGAAATTGGCTGCCTCGAAGGCCGCTTGCCGGTGCCCCGAAAGGGCGATGACAAGGACGATCGGGTCGCCCGGCACGAGCCTGCCGTAGCGGTGCACGATCAGGCAGTCGAGCAGAGGCCAGCGCTCGCGCGCCTGTGCCTCTAGGCGACCGAGTTCCTCTTCCGCCATTCCGGGGAAATGCTCGAGCGTCATCGCGCTGATCGCGCCGGTCTCGCCGTCAGCGCGGCAAAGGCCGGTGAACGTCACGACCGCGCCGACATCCGTACGCCCTTCGGTCAGGCGGGCAATCTCGACGCCGGTGTCGAACGGCTCGCTCTGCAGGCGAACCGTCATCTCAGCCTCCGGTCATCGGCGGGAAGAAGGCCACTTCCTGTGCTCCGAGGATCGACGCGTTCGGCTTGACGTGGATGCGGTCGATGGCCGCCCGCACCACGCCTTCATTCTCGAACGCCGCCTCGTATTCCTCGCCCTGCGTTTTTAGGAAGGCGACGAGGTCGGCGACCGAGCCGACATCCGGCGGCAGGTCGCGTTCTTCCTCGCCGCGTCCGACGCGTTCGCGCACCCAGGCGAAGTAACGCAATTTCATCTTCGTCCTTACTCGCCCTCGAACACGCGGCGAAGCCCGGCCTGGAAGTAATCGTAGCCGGTATAAAGCGTCAGCAGCGCCGAGATCCAAAGCAGGACGTGCCCGGCCTCGCTGATATAGGGCATGACCCGGTCGCCCGCAGGACCGGCGACGAGAAAGCCGACGGCTGTGAGCTGCGCCGCGGTCTTCCACTTGGCAAGGCGCGTCACCGGTACGCCGACCCGAAGCTCGGCGAGGAATTCCCTGCAGACCCGAGACCAGGATCTCGCGGCAGAGGATGACGACCGCCGCCCAGAACGAGACGAGGATGTTGTCGAACAGGCCGGTCGCTGCGAAGGCGAGCAGGCAGGACGAAACAAGAAGCTTGTCGGCGATCGGGTCGAGCATGCGCCCGAGCGGCGATTGCTGACCCCAGGCTCGGGCGAGATAGCCGTCAACATAATCGGTAATCGCCGCGGCAACGTAGAGACCGAGCGCGACCCAGCGCGCGGTGTCGCTCTGGGACAGAAGACAGCCGACCACGATCGGAACCGCCGCAATGCGCGCATAGGTCAGAAGGTTCGGCAGCGCCCAGGCATAGGCGCGGGAAGTGTCGGTAGGTGACATGCGCCCAAATAGGGGGCCGGGTGGCATAGCGTCAATGTGTCCGGCGGAGGGAAGCCTCGCCTTCGACCAATGTCAGTGGGGCAGGAAGCGGCTAACCTGTTTCAGCTTGTCCGGGTTGCGCACGATGTAGACGGCGGTGACTCGACCGTCCTCGATGTCCAAACTCGTCGTCTGGATGATTTCGCCATTCTCTCGCGTCACGAAGCCGGGCAGGCCGTCGATGAGGCCCTGATAGAGAAGCGTCGACTGGTATCCCTTTTTCCAGAGGCCGAGGAGCATACGAGCAAGGCGGTCGGCACCGTTTAGTACATTCAGTGCGGCTGTGACGCGTCCGCCGCCATCGGTATAGGTCACGACATCCGCCGCCAGTAGACGGGTCAATGCCGCCGCGTCGCCGCTTCTCGACGCGGCGAAGAAGGCATCGGCGATGTCCCGCCCTTGCTCCTCACTGACCCGATAGCGTGGTCGGGACGCCCGGACATGGTCGCGGGCGCGCATTGCGAGTTGCCGGCAGGCAGCCGGTTCCCGGTCGATCGCCTGCGCGACCTCCTCGAAGCCCATGCCGAAAACGTCGTGCAGCAGGAAAGCCGCACGCTCGAGCGGCGAGAGCCGTTCGAGCGCCAGCATCAGGGTGGCGGTGATACCGTCGTCTTCTTCCTGCGTTTCGTCGAGCACCGGATCCGGCAGCCAGGGACCGATATAGGTCTCCCGCGTCGTCCGCGCCGATTTCAGCACGTCGAGGCTGAGCCGGCTGACCGTGCGGGTGAGGAACGCTACCGGTTCGCGCACCGCGCTACGGTCTGCCCGCTGCCAGCGGATCCAGGCGTCCTGCACCACATCCTCCGCCTCGGCCCAGGAGCCGAGCATGCGATAGGCGATGCGCGTCAATCGGGGTCGGAGCTGGTCGAATTCGGTGGCGTCGAAATCAGGCATGGACGGAGCGGAATCCCACGGCGAAGCGGTTCCAGGTGTTGATCACGCCGATCAGGAGCGTGAGCTTAACCTGTTCCTCCTCCGAAAACTGCTCCTTCATCGCTGCGTAGACATTGTCTGGGGCGTTCGTCTCCGACAGGAGAGTCAGCGCCTCCGTCCAGGCGAGTGCGGCGCGTTCGCGATCGCTATAGAGAGGCGATTCCCGCCAGGCATCGAGCAGGAACAGCCGGTCGACATTCTCGCCCGCCTTCAGCGCGTCGGTCGTGTGCATCTTGATGCAGAATGCGCAGCTGTTGATCTGCGAGGCGCGCAGTTTCACCAGTTCGACGAGGCTGTGCTCGAGGCTCGCATTCGCCTCCTGGCTCAGCTTCATCATCGTCTCCATAGTCTTCGGAGCGGCACTATAGAAGTTCAGTCTTGCACTCATCGTTATGTCCTTGCGAACGGGAGGTTCGATGACGTGACGAGCGGGTTCCCCTTGATGTGACATCGCCCCGAAATATTTTTGGCCTAGAGGCTGCCGCGGGCGGATTGAGGATATCCATATGCTGTCCGGACTTCTCGCCCTGACAGTCGCCGCCGTCTTCACCGGCGCCGCCATCTACGTGAACGCCGTCGAACAGCCGGCGCGGCTCCATCTCGACGACCGCGCGCTGCTCACCGAATGGAAGCCGTCCTACAAGCGCGGCTTCGCCATGCAGGCACCACTCGCTTTGGTCGGCTTCCTGCTCGGCGTGGCGGCATGGTGGCAGACCGGTGACTGGCTGTTCCTGCTCGGCGCGGTCTTCATGATCCTGCCCTGGCCGTGGACGATGATCGTCATCATGCCGACCAACAATCGTCTGATGACGGTGGCGGTGGAAGAAGCGGGCGAGGGGAGCCGGGCGCTGATCAGGCGCTGGAGCCTTCTGCACGCAATGCGGACACTGCTCGGTCTCGCTGGCACGCTGACATTCATTGGGGCGTTGGCGAACTAGCCGGCCTTCTCATGAAAGAAGTCGTAGACGATCTTCGCCGTCGCGCGATTGATCCCCGGCACCTTCTCCAGATCCGTCAGCCCCGCTCGCGCCACGCCCTTCGCAGTACCGAAATGATGGAGCAGGGCACGCTTCCGCGCGGGCCCGACGCCCGTGATCTCGTCGAGCGGCGAGCGGACGAATTCCTTCGAACGCTTCGCCCGATGGGTGCCGATGGCGAAGCGGTGGGCCTCATCGCGCAGGCGCTGCACGAAGTAGAGGACAGGATCGCGCGGTTCCAGCCGGAACGGCTGCCGTCCGGGAATGTGGAAGACCTCTCGTCCCGCATCGCGGTCGACGCCCTTGGCGATACCGGCGATCGGCACGTCGGTGATGCCGAGCCCCTTCATGATCTCCTGCACCACCCCAATCTGCCCTGCGCCGCCGTCGATCAGAACGAGGTCCGGCCAGGGCGGCGTGTCGCCAGCGCCGCGCTCCTCGTTGCTCGTATCACTGTGCGCGTCCGGTGCCAGTCGCGGGCTCTCCTTGATGAGGCGTGAGAAGCGGCGCATCAGCACCTCCTTCATCATGCCGAAATCGTCGCCGGGGGTGATCTCGTCCGAACGGATGTTGAACTTGCGATAGTGGTTCTTCAGGAAGCCTTCGGGCCCGGCGACGATCATCGCGCCGACGGCCGCGGTGCCCATGATGTGGCTGTTGTCGTAGACCTCGATGCGCCGGGGCGGCGAGGGCAGGCCAAATGCCTGGCCCAGCCCCTCCAGGAGTCGAGCCTGGCTTGCACCTTCGGCCAAGCGGCGTCCGAGCGCTTCGCGGGCGTTCTGGTGCGCATGCCGGACGAGATCAACCTTGTCACCGCGTTTCGGCACCTGGATCTCGACCTTGTGCCCGGCACGGATCGTCAGCGCCTCCGCGAGCAGATCTGAATCTTCTGCTTCGGTGGAGAGCAGGATCTGCCGTGCCGGCGGCTTGTCCTCGTAGAACTGCGACAGGAACGAGCCGAGCACCTCGGCGGGCTCCAGTGTCCGGTCGGCCTTGGGGAAATAGGCGCGATTGCCCCAGTTCTGGAAAGTGCGGAAGAAGAACACCTGGATACAGGTCTGCCCGGCTTCCTGATGCAACGCGAAGACGTCCGCTTCCTCCACCGACTGCGGATTGATGCCCTGATGCGACTGCACCGCGGACAGCGCCGCGAGGCGGTCGCGATAACGGGCGGCCGTCTCGTAATCCATCCGTTCCGCGGCATCGGTCATCGACGCGGCGAGACGCTTCTGCACCGCCTGACTCTTCGCCGACAGGAAGTCTCGGGCCTCGTCGACGAGGCCATTATAATCGTCGAGCGCGATCTCGCCGGTGCAGGGACCGGAGCAGCGCTTGATCTGGAACAAGAGGCACGGTCGCGTCCGGCTCTCATAGACGGCATCCGAGCAGGAGCGCAGCAGGAAGGCCTTCTGCAGTGCAGTCACCGTCCGGTTCACCGCGCCTGTCGACGCGAAGGGGCCGAAATAATCGCCCTTGATCGTGCGTGCGCCGCGATGCTTGGCGATCCGCGCCGCCGGATGATCGCGGGCGACGAGGATGTAGGCGAAGCTCTTGTCGTCCCTCATCAGGACATTGAAGCGCGGCCGCAGCCGCTTGATCATGTTCGCTTCGAGCAGCAGAGCCTCGGACTCCGTGCCCGTGGTTACGAACTCCATCGAGGCGGTCAGTGCGATCATCGAGGCGAGGCGGTTCGTATGTCCGACTCCGCGCGCATAGTTCGCGACGCGCTTCTTCAGGCTCCGGGCCTTGCCGACATAGAGGACCTCGCCCTCGACATCGATCATCCGGTAGACGCCCGGCCGGTTCGGGAGGGTCTTCAGCGCGCGCTTGATCACCTCGACGCCGTGGATGCCGGCTTCGCGTTCAGCCACCGACCAGTCGAACCCCGCCGCGACCTCGACGGCCTCGTCGACGGTCGCAATGTCCTCGTCCTCGGTCAGAATGTCGGTCGGTTCGAGATCGCGCTTCTTGGTGTCGGTCATGAGAATCATGGGAGGCGGCCTAGCCGCGTTTACCGGAATGTAGGATTGGAGGGGTCATTACTCCACCGCCTTTGCGTCGCGCGAATAAGGCCTTGCCACGTTTTGTGCGCATTGCGAGGTCAGGTTTCACCAAGATTTTTTGGCGATTCCCTTCGAACCTGGACGAAGGCTGGAGCGTTCTAACGAGTGGCGCAGTCCGCGTCGCCGTCCGGCCGGGGTAGAGTGATGAGCGTGCGTGGAGTTCACATCGCTGCTTTGGTTGGCCTGGCGCTTGCGCCGGCTGTCGCACGCGCGGCCGACATGCCGGCGGTGCAGCCCATCGATGTCGCCATCGCCAATGCCGCGCACGACTGGAGCGGCATCTATGCCGGCGTCAATGTCGGCGGCGCGCTCGGCGAATTCCAATCCTTCACGCCTGGCCCGTCGACCGGCGATTTTGACGGCAACGGCGCGCTCGGCGGCTTCCAGATCGGCTACAACAAGCAGTTCGGCTCGGTCGTCATCGGCGTTGAAGGCGATTTTCAGGGCGCCAATATCGATGGCGACGGCTCGACCGGTGGCGTGCCTACCGAAGCCAGCCTCGACTGGTTTTCGACGGCGCGCGGCCGTGTCGGCTATGCGTTCGACCGTACATTGATCTACGGCACCGCTGGCGGCGTCGCCGCAGGTCTCGAAACCACGACGGGCGGCGTATCCGACAATCAGACCGCCTGGGGCTGGACGGCCGGCGCCGGTGTCGAGCATTCGGTCACCGACAACATTTCTCTGAAGGCCGAATATCTCTACCTCGACACCAAGGAAGAGAAGTTCGAGACCGCACCCGCGACCAAACAACGAGTGGGACGGTCACGTCATGCGCTTCGGCGCTAATCTGAAATTCTGACCGTCACACGGTCGAATTACGGCAAAGGGGTGACGCCGGGAAAAAATGCCATGCCTGAGTGTGACATAGAGGGTATGGCGAATAGGACAGGCAACGCGTTAATAGTTGCATTAGCGCAGGGAGTTGCGGGGGACGCCGGGGGGCAGTCTTCCAAGGGGACCAGCGCAGAGTACAAGTAGGGGTTATCATTAGATGTCTTTCAAATTTGCCTCCTTCGCGGCCGGTGTCGCGATGCTTGCCTTTGCTCCGGCGGCCTTCGCGGCCGATATGCCGGTCGAGCAGCCCTATCAGGCGGTCGCGCCTGTTGTTGAACCTACCGCCTATAACTGGACCGGTCTCTACATCGGTGCCCATGGTGGTTTCGGCTGGGGTAGCTTCGATTCCGATACGGACGGCGAGTTCGACGGAGACGGCGCCATCGCCGGTGGCCAGATCGGCTACAATTGGCAGTACGGCCAGTGGCTTGTCGGTCTCGAAGGCGACGCCTCGTGGACGGATATGTCGTCGGACGAAGCGTTCGTCGACGCGCAGCTGAACTGGCTGTCGACCATCCGTGGTCGCGTGGGCTGGACCTTCGATCGCGTCCTGTTCTACGGCACCGGTGGTGTTGCCTTCGGTGACGTCGACTACAGCAACGGCTTCGATGACGATTCCCAGACGCAGGTCGGCTGGGCAGCGGGCGCCGGCATCGAATTTGCCGTGACGGAGAACTTCTCGCTGAGGGCTGAATACCTGCACGTCGATCTCGGCGATGAGGACTTCGGCTCGACGCCGTCGAACGTCAGCTTCGACGCCGACATCGCTCGCGGTGGCGTCAACTACCGCTTCTGATCGACGTCGATCTCTTGATCGAGAGAAGGGCCCCGGCAGCAATGCCGGGGCCCTTTTCGTTATGGTTTATGCCGTCAACTCCTCGGTAACCCTTTGCTAACTCTATAAAAAGCAATTCATTCAGGTTACGCGCCGTTAAGCATTCGAAAAGCCCCCGAACCTAAGTTCCGGAGTGAACGGTCCCGTTGGATCTGGAGCTTGGTAATGCGTAACATTCTCTTCGTCGCCACGGCGCTCGCCGGTGGTCTCATCGCCCAGGCGGCCTTCGCCGCCGATATGCCGTACTACGGTGCGGAAGGCGGCTATTCACCGGCTCCGGCTCAGGATTGGACTGGCCTCTATCTCGGCGCGCACATCGGCGCGGGCTTCGGCAGCGGCGACGATGTCGACCCGGATGGCGTGCTCGGTGGTATCCAGGGCGGCGGCAACTGGCAGTACGGTCAGGCCGTCGTTGGCGTCGAAGGCGATTTCTCCGGCGCCGGCATCAGCGACGATTTCCTGGCCAATGATTTCGATGTGAACTGGCTCGCCACCGTGCGCGGCCGCATCGGCTGGGCGTTCGATCGTTTCATGGTCTATGGAACGGGCGGCTTCGCCTGGGCCAGCGCCGAATACAACGGTCCCGGCGTGAGCGACGACAACGTCCACATGGGCTGGTCGGCCGGTGTCGGTGTGGAAGGCATGGTCTGGAACAATATCTCCGCCAAGGCCGAATATCTGTATATGGGTCTCGGCGAAGAGGGTTACGGGCCGATCGGCGACATCGACCTCAACATGCACACCTTCAAGGTCGGCGTGAACTACCACTTCTGAGTTGAGGGGCCGAGCCGGGCGGGGACCCCTGGCCTCGGTACCAGAATCCCGGATCGCGCGGCGCGGTCCGGGATTTTTTATGCGTGTGCCCGCGTCTCGCCGAAGGACGGCACAGCGCGCTCGAACGCATCGACCCAGGCGGGCAGGGCGCTATAGCTCTTGCGCCAGTCCGGCGCGCGGAGATCGAGATAGCCGAGCGCGCAGGCAAGCGCGATCGCGCCGATGTCTGGCACGACGGTGATTGTCGGCAACGGGCATTTTTCCAGGCTCCCGAGACCGCGGTCGATCTTGCCGGTCTGATGATCGACCCATTTCGCCTCGTGCCTCTCCGGCGGCCTGAAGCGGCCCTCGTAGACCCGGAGCAGAGCCGCATCGGAAATACCGTCGGCGAGAGCCTGAAGTTTCAGCACCTCGAAGCGAGCGGGGGCGGGTGGCAGGATGCGGTTCCCGCCGGCCATGTAATCGAGATATTCGACGATGACCCGGCTGTCGTAGAGCACATCGCCGTCTTCGAGGATCAGCGCTGGGATCTTCCCGAGCGGATTTTGCATCCGGATCGAATTGTCCGGATTGAGGGTGTCGGTGGCGGCGATCTCAATTCTGTCGCGCAATCCGAGAACCGATGCCGCGATCTTGACCTTGCGGCCGAACGGCGAAGCGGGGGAAGACCTCAGTACCAGCATCGATTTCTCTACCTCGGTCTTCCCTAACCGCTCATGCGCCCGCGAGGTTCACAGCCTTCGGGCCCTTGCCCTTTTTGTCCGGCTCGATGTCGAACGCGATGCGCTGTCCCTCGTTCAGATTATTGATCCCCGACGAGTGCAGGGCGCTGACATGGACGAAAACGTCCGGCCCGCCACTGTCCGGCTTGATGAAGCCGTAACCCTTGTCGAAGTTGAAGAATTTGACTGTGCCTTCTTGTGCCACTGCGTGTCCCCGGTCTTAGCGTTTCCGTCGTGCGCGTCTTTTGCGCGCATCGGTTCGTCTGGTAACTCTTCAGAGGAAGGCTTGCAAGGCACCCCAATCACTGGCCACTCAGGGAATTTTCAGCTTTTGCGTGCAACGTGGTCCGGTCCGGGTTCGGTCATCCTCGTGTATTTGAGGAGTGTGGGGTGGACTCCGATCTCGATTCAGCAGTCAGGATCCTGCGCGAACTGCACGCGCGGATGAAGGCCGCCGACCGCAAAACCAGGCCGTCGGCCATGGCCGACCTCGAAATGTCCGGCCAGCGCACGGGCGCGGTTCAGGTGCTCGCCAGTAAATGGCTGAAGCGGCGCAAGAGCGCCGGCGGGCGAGGCTGACCGTCCGGATTGTCACGCAACTGACGCCATAGGTCTGGCAATCAGTCGGCATGGTCGACTGGGCGCCTTCGCAGGCCAAGACGTCGAGCGCGGTCCTCACGCGCCATTGGGCGGCGACCCTCGCGGTCGCCGTCTACTTCGTCGTGATGATGTCCTATGGCGCGACGACGATCCTGCAGTATCCGGATGAGCGTCATTACGCCTATGCCGGCGCCCGTATGGTCGAGACGGGCGACTGGCTGATCCCGGTCACGCCCGACGGCGAGGTCAGGCTGAAGAAGCCGATCCTGCCTTACTGGTTCAGCGCCGCCGGCTTCGAACTCTTCGGCATCAATTCGCTCGGCTTCCGCTTCTTCTGGGTGCTCGGCGCGGCCGCGACCCTGTTGCTGACCTACGCCCTGGCGCTCGTCCTCGGCGCGTCGCGGACGACCGCGCTGCTCGCTATTGGGCTCACAGCGGGCAATCCGTTTTTCATTCGTTCCACGGTCAATTCCATCCCGGACATACCACTCGCGGTTTTCCTGATGCTGGCCACTCTCGGCTTCGTCAGGATTTTCTCGTCGAGCGAACAGCCCGTTCCGCGATGGGCTCCGTGGGCGGGCTGGATCGGGATCGCGCTTGCGGTTCAGGCAAAGGGTCTTCTGCCACTGCTGCTCGTCGGCATCGTTCTCGTCTATGCGGGCTTCTTCGACCGCTCCAGGCTCAGGCAGGTGCTGTCGCCGCTGCCGATCCTTGCCGCGCTCGCAATCGTGCTCTCGTGGTTCGCATTTGTTGCCGCGACCTATCCCGACGAGTTCACGCGCCAGTTCTTTGGCGATCAGGTCACTGAGAAGGTCTCTGTCAGTCCGTGGAGATGGTTCACCGCCCTCGCGGGCTACGCGGCGATCTGCATCGGCTCATTCCTCGCCTTCTTCCCCCTCCTTGGCCTGTTGAGGCGGAGGGGGGAGAAATTGCGACCTCGGCCGGTTGTCCTCATGTTGATGGTCTGGTCGGTCGCGGTTCCCGTCCTGTTCAGCTTCGCCGGCGTCGTCGATCCGCGTTACATGGTGCCGGTCCTGCCGGTGATCGCGGTGCTCCTCGCACTCGCGCTTTCAGCGGTCGAAGCCGGACGTCTCGCCGGATATTGCGGGCGGGGCGTCATCGTCCTCGCTGCGATCCTGGTGCCAGTCATCACCCTCGGCGTGGCGGTCGAAGCGCAGTTGCGCTCGCTTGCCGGCGGGCTGTTGCTCGGTCTCCTCGGGCTGGCTCTGATCGCGGGATATCTGCTGCTTTCCCGCCGCCGGCCCGAGATAGCACCTCATCTCCTGGCGGCCGGCCCGCTGCTCCTCATTGTACTGCTCTACCCGCCACTCCGTCTGATCGCGCAGCCGGATCTGGGAGAGCCGATCGCGGAGCGCATCGCCTCGTCGGGGATCGCCGCGGATCGGGTGTTCTTTGTCGGCACTAATCTCGAAGCGATGACCACGCGGCTGCATATCGGGAAGGCCGACCCGTTCCGGCAGGTCGACGAGCTTCCCTCCGATCTTTCTTCACCCTGTCTGGTGGTCACAAGCCATCGCGCCTTGATGTCTGATCTCAAGAACGGCGGGTATCCTATTGAAATCGTGCAAGGGCCGTGGCGTTGGCGTGGTCCGGACGAGTTCTTCGCCGCTGTCTTCTCGGGCGATCTGGCGACCGCGCTGCCCGCCAATGCGGAGAAGGCGGCGATCGTCCGCTGCCTCTAGCCCTCTCCCGCGATCTCGATGACCCGCCCGCGTGCATGGGAATCGAGCGCCAGCAGCCGCGCGAGTTCCGGCATCAGCACGCCGAGCTCGGCCTTCAGCGTCCAGGGCGGATTGACGATCGCAAGCCCGCTTCCGTTTAGTCGGCGCGAATCGTTTGGCCGCTGGATCATCAACTCGGCACCCAGGATCGATTTTATTCCAGTCTTTGAAAGACCGCGCGTAAACGCTTCCGTATCAAGCGGATTCTTGATCGGATACCAGAGCGCATAGATCCCGGTCGGCCACTTTTTGTGAGCCGAAACGAGCGCAGCCGCCATGCGTTCGAGTTCGTTCGGCTGCTCGAAAGGCGGGTCAATCAGCGCGACGCCGCGCCGCTCCTTTGGCGGCACATAGGCATTCAGCGCGGTCCAGCCGTCAGTGTCGACGACGCTCACTTGCTTGTCTCGCGAGAACAGCCGTCCCAGCGTCCGCACGTCATCGGGATGGCGCTCGCAGAGTGCGAGCCGGTCCTGCTCGCGGACGAGTGCCCGGACGAGATCGGGCGAGCCCGGGTAGAATTTCAGAACCCCATCCGGATTGAGAGCGCGCACCACCTCCAGCCACGGTGCGACGACCGCGGAAACGGCCGGGGGCAGGGTGGCGTTCCAGAGGCGGCCGACGCCGTCCTTCCATTCGCCGGTTCGCTCGGCATCGCCGCCGAGCAGGTCATAGCGGCCGCTGCCCGCATGAGTGTCGATGTAGCGGAATGCCGAGTCCTTGTTCTTCAGATGTACGATCAGCCGCGCCAGAAGGACGTGCTTGAGCACGTCGGCGAAGTTCCCCGCGTGGTAACTATGTCGGTAATTCATGCCGCTTCCGGGACCGCTTTTTCTTGTTCCGCCGTATGGCTCCGTCTAGGAGTTGCGCGCGGTAACGAATGCTTAACCCTGTGAGGCGGGGTTGGCGACTGGAAGCGGCCATGTTCCGGATTCTGGCAATCGTTCTTCTCGCTTATGTTTTTCTGTATCCGCGTTTCGCCAATACCGGGCCGATCTCGGTCATTGATACGCGCTCTGAGCAATTGCAGCGCATCGGCGGCTTCGATCCGTTGTCGGACGCCGTCTCGGCCCTGACGCGAGGCGTCGGGTCGATCTCTCCGCTCGACGACGTCGCCCGCGAACTGCAGGAAGCTGTCGACGGCTGAGCAGGACAGGCTCAGCCATCCGGCTGTCTGGGTTAATAGGCAGTGCCGGGTTGCGCCATCTTGCAGGCCGGCGAGTAGGCGAGATTGCGGTCGAGGCCGATCACGCAGAATTCCACGCCCCAGGTCATGCCCAGCGTGCCGGTCTCATAGCCGATCACATAGTAGACGTCCCGCTCGACATGATCCGAGAGGGTCGTGCGCGAACGGCAGAACCGGCGCTCGACGAATTCGACGCCCCACGGGCGATAAGCGAGCTCGGTCGTCCGCGAGAAGCCGATCAGCTTCAGGTCCGAATTCCAGTAGGTGCTTTCCTTGTCCTGGAACGAGTTCGGCGACCTCGTGCAGAACGCGCGGGTTATCGCATGCCGGGACGCGTGAGACATCGACCGTTGCCTTCTGAGCCCGTTCCGGCCAGTCGGCCGCCTGCGCGCCGGCCGCGCCGAGCACCGCCGCACCGATTGTGAACAACGCCGCGAACCAAGCCCGTGTCATTTAGCTTTCACTCCAAGCACCACCCATGGCTGCGGACGATGCGGCCGGGGAGAAACCGGGTCAAGCACCGCGAGCGGGGTTTGGCAGGGTTCTTTCGGATGATAGCGTTCGCGCCACACTAGGCCCTGGAAGGGAATTGAATGGAGCGGTTTGAAACGGCGCGGGACGCCGCGCTGTCGTTGAGGCCCGACCGGCCCGTCTACGGATTCCGGCCGAGCGTTCTCAAGGCGGATGCCAGGGAGTTCATGGCCGGCTTCCGCGGCACCACCGCCTATGCGGTCAAGACCAACGACGCTCCCGTTATCCTGAGCGCGCTTTCGGAAATCGGCGTCTCGGCCTTCGACGTCGCGAGCCCGGCCGAATTCGAGGCGGCGCGTACCGCCAACCCCAAGTCCGATCTCTATTATATGCACCCGGTCAAGGCGCAGTCGGACATCCGTCTCGCGCTCGAGACCTATGGCATCCGCCGGCTGGCCGTCGACCATGAGGACGAAATCGCCAAGATCCTGCGCATCGTCCGCGCGCTCGATCTCGATCCGGCCGACATCACTTTGTTCGTCCGTCTCGCCACCAAGGGTCATGCCGCCTACGAGCTCTCGAAGAAGTTCGGAGCAGCCCCGAAGCACGCGGTCGAGCTCGTCGAGCGCATCGACCGTATCGGCTTCCGCGTCGGTCTGACCTTTCATGTCGGCAGCCAGATCGAGGATCTGACGACCTATGAGCGCGCTCTCGCGACGGCCGCCTGGGTTCGCTCGCGCGTCGATGCCGAGATCGCGGCGCTCGATATCGGCGGCGGCTTCCCGGCCCGCTACGGCCACGATCCCAAGCGCCGCGCTCCACCGCCTATGCCGGCGATCGGCGATCTTCTTGGCAACATCCATTCCGAGATCGAGGAATGGGGCCTCGACGATCTCCCCCTGATCGCCGAGCCGGGCAGGGTGATCGTTGCCCGCTCCCTGTCGGTGATCACCCGCGTCCTGCTCAAGAAAGGGCAGCGCGTCTACATCAACGACGGCATCTGGTCGTCGCTCTCGGACGCCTGGACCGGCAAGATCACGCTTCCCGCGCGGCTGATCCCGGACCCGGCCCGCCGCGCCAAGCGCTCAACCTCGGAAAAGCTCGTTCCGTTCAAGGTCTGCGGAGCGACGTGCGACAGCGTCGACATCCTCTCGCGGCCGTTCTGGTTGCCGGAGAATGTCGACACCGGCGACTGGATCGAGATCGGCCATATCGGCGCCTATTCCCTGTCGCTGCGTACCCGCTTCAACGGCTTCTATCCCGACACCTTCGTCGAGATCGCCACGCCCTATGAGGAAGAGGAATCCGGGGTCGAAGGGTTTGCGACGATGGAGCCGCGCGGCGGCATGCTCTCGGCGGGAGAGTGATTGCCGCAAATGCGGCGTCGTCTTCCGGCTTGACCAGAGGACCCATGCGGCGTTGAAAATGGATGCTCCGGTCAAGCTGGAGCACGACGGCGTAAATTGACAGTGCCCTGTCGTCGTCACGGCAGCCGGATCACATAGATCTTCCGCGTCGTCTCAACGACCTCCCATGTTCCCGTGAATCCCGGACGGATCACCAGGCTGTCGCCGGGTCCCAGACGGACGGCCTCGCCATCGTCGGATGTGACGACCGACAGGCCGCTTTCGATGCGGAAAAATTCCCATTCGTCGTACGCAATTCGCCATGTGCCTGGCGTTGCTTCCCAAACCCCCGCGAACGTCTTTCCGTCATCGCTCTCCTCGACGTTCCAGGTTCGCGTGCGGGGTTGTCCGTTAAGTATTCGATCATGTTCCGGAGCGCCTTCTTCAGGAACAATATTGCTGATGTCGAAGCTTGAGATTAACCCTACCATTAATATTTTCCTAACCTGATTATAGCCTCAAATCCCCTCTGGGAGACGTATCGTCGCACGCACATTTACTATGGAACCCGATTTTTCGCGCCTCATTTCTGCCTCATCTAGCCTGCACTTGGCCCCCGTTGGGTAATGGGGGATCCAAGAGGGGGTATCCTAAGTATGAGTCTTTTGCGCCTCGCCGCGGCCGCTGCCGCGACGTTTGTTCTTGCCGCGGCTACTGTTCCCGCCGAGGCCAAGTCCTTCTCCGGCACTGCGTCCTGGTACCAGCATGGCGCTCGTACAGCTTCCGGCGCTCGCTTCAATCCCGACGGTTATACGGCTGCGCATCGCTCCCTTCCGTTCGGCACGAAGCTGAAGGTCACCAATCGCCGCAACGGCAAGACGGTGCAGGTGACGGTCAATGACCGTGGCCCGTTCATCGGCGGTCGCGTCATCGACGTGTCCCGTGGCGCAGCGCGAGCTCTTGGCATGGTGGGTTCCGGCACTGCGCAGGTCTCGGTCCAACTCGCGTCGAACTGAGTTTGCTAGGCCCACCAAAGGTGGGTCTCTCGCGGGGCGGGGGGATCAGGTTTGGCGTTCCCTCCGCCCGCTCGCATTTCTGGAACCAGTCTCTGGACGGGGTGTTGATCGGTAGATGTCCTTTTCGAAAGGAGCCCGATGATGACCAACAAGCCGCCTCCCATTCCAGAAGAACAGCGCGGCAAAGGTCCGGCCCATCCGAAGACCGCCGATGGCCCGAAAGCCCGTCAGATGCGGCAGATGGACAAGGAAAGCCCGGAAGATCGCGGGCAGGTCGAGAACACACGCATCAATACTGGGCAGCAGGTTCGCCAGCCCCGCTGATCGTTGCAAAAATGCATGTGAAAACGTGTGTTCAAGAAATGAATGCGATCTAGCGTTGTCTCTGGGGATCGCTGATGCTGACGAGGCGTCAGCATCCTTGGAGACTTAGACCCATGGCCTTGTCCCGTTCGTCGAGCCCCATCGAGCGTCCTTTTGATAGAGCCTCGAGCTATGCTCCGATCATGCTCAGCATTCTGCGCATTATGACGGGCTTGCTCCTGCTTCAGCACGGCCTGCAGAAATTCATCGGCTTCCCGGTTCCTCGGCCCAGCGGCAATGTGGAGCTGTTCTCGCTGATGGGCCTCGCCGCCGTCATCGAGACCTTCGGCGGCATCCTGATCATTATCGGCCTGTTCACCCGGCCGGTGGCGTTCATCTGCGCCGGCTTCACGGCGGTCGCCTATTTCATGGCTCACGCCCCTCAGCACTTCTTCCCGATCGTCAATCAGGGCGAACTGGCGGTCCTGTACTGCTTCGTCTTCCTCTATCTCATGCTCGCCGGCCCCGGCCCGTTGAGCATGGACGCCCGACGCTAAAGCTCGCTGCAGTTCTCGACGACATAGGTCCGGAAATAGGCTGTCGACCCCGAAAGGGGCGGCAGCCCTTGTTCGCGTTGGTCTTCACGAAGGCAGCGGCCGTAAAGGTCCTTGGCGCGGAACAGAACGTTAAGGTGGACCTTCATCGCCGAGCAGCGCTCGGCTTCCGCCGCATTGTTCAGCGCATCGAGCCGCCGTTCGGTCGCCTGAAGCTCGGCGTCGAGCTTGCGGATACTGGCGTGGCAAAGCACCGATTCAGGTGCCTGGGCGTGCGCCGCGCCGCATATGGCCAGAAGGCTGGATGCAATCGCGAGCGTCGTCGTCCTTGCCCTCATCGTTGTTCACGTCCTTGAACAGCGCACCGGCGAACGGACGTCCGGCTTGGGGAACGAGGCCCTGAGTTTCTCGAAGCCCGTTTCGAAATCGCTCTTTTCCTGTCCCCATGCGCAACGGCCAGCGAACTGCGGCGAGCTTCATGCCGAATTTGCATTCTGCAATTGGGCAAAGTTTTGGCGAGCAGTCGGCCGAACTCGACCGCACCGAAGGCCTTCTTAACCGCAAGCGCCCGGTCCGCGTCCTCGTCCTCGGTCCCGCGCTTAGCGCCGAGGGACAGGATCGCCGTTCGCTCGAAATGGCGCTCGAGCAGAAGCTCGCCGGCAGCCAGTTCGAAATCACCGAAGCCCTGTCGGCCGGCCTTGCCGAGGACGATTTCGAGCGCCTCCGTTCCGTCGTCGCCCAGACCTCGCCCGATCTGGTCATCTGGCAGGTCGGCGTCCATGACGCCATGGCGTCCAGCGATGTCGCCGAGTTCGAGGCGGTGCTCGATCAGGCGAGTGCATGGATGAATGCGCGCGGCCCGGACCTCGTCCTGGTCGATCCACCCTTCGTGCCGCATGTCGCGCACGAGAGGATCTACACGCCCTATGTCGGAGAGATCGGAGAGGTGTCGCGCACGGAAGGCGTTCCGGTCATCCGGCGCTACGCCGCCATGCAATATCTCAGCATGCAAGACCAGGCGAAGCGGCGGCCCGTGGTCTCCGGCGTGCTTCCGCGCTCGCCCTGCGTCACGGAATTGATGGCCGAGGCCATCGTTCGCGCCGTTCGCTGAAGCGAAACCGGCCGGACGATCCGGCCGGTCTCGTTGAATTGTCAGTTCCTGTCGGAATTGATGATCATGAAGGCTTGGTCAAGTTGCAGGTCTTCGGTTGAACCGTCCGGGGCCTGGGCCTCGTCGACTTCCCAATATCCGTCGTCATCCCATTCGACGTCGCCCCACCCGGTGAAGCCTTGAGAGCGGAGCACGTCGGCAATGATCTGCCGCTCTTCGGGCGAAGGATCGCGGTCGGCCAGCGCGGCCGTCAGGGGCAGGGCGGCGAACGCACCGGCAATGGCGACGAGGCGGAGGGTCTTCTGCATTGTCTTCTCCCTTGCTGAAATCTTGCACCAACGGGGATATGGAGCAGAGGTTTGAGGCGACTAGAAGTCTCTGTTGTGATGGACGTTCTCCGCGGTGCGAGACGGCCGAATTGTCCCTCGACCGTCACCGAGCCCTGCTCCGTACGGAACCGATGCCTGCCGCCACGATTGAGCGTCGGCAGGAATAGTCTGCTCTAATGACGCCTACCGGCGACCGGGACGATTGACCGGGCCGCCGCGATTTGCGGGCGTACCCGGCCGCACGCCGACGCCTGGCGCCCCAACGCCAACGCCCGGCCGTACGACGACGCCTGGCGCGCCGACCACCGGACGCGCCAGCAGTCTGACGCCAGGTCTTGCAACGCAGTTGACCGGATAGTTGATGTACTCGCAGTACACTACGGCCTGTGCAGTGCCACCAGGGATGAACATCATGCCGCCGGCAGAAAGGGCGAGCAGCGCAATAGCTCTCTTCATCATTTTAGCGTTCTCCTCTCCGACCTTACTTTTTAGACCCGGAAGGAGACCGCGGACATTGGCAACGGGTACAATAGTGGGAGCCCCCTGCCTTTGATTTGGAGATGCGCAAATTAAGCCGCTCGGCGGCGGCCGCCTCGCGAGGCGAGGGCGTTAGTGCGTCTGTTCCTGGTCGTCGCTGGGATAGAACACCGACCACTGGATCACTGTCGGGTTGGCCGCCTTCATCGACGCGTCGTCGGAGGCGAACTCGCCGTCGCCCGAGACTTTGCTGCGGACGTCGTCCGGCGTCTTTTCGTCGGGAGCGAATGACGCTCCGAGCAGGCATTCGCCCGGCTGGTGAACGAGCTTGCCGTCCTTGGCGTCGATGATCGCGCCGCCGAGATCCCAGTCGAACCCGGTCATCATGAACGGTCCGCCATTGATCTTCTCGACGTCGGCGAGGGTCGCGCCGTTCTTCATTCCGGCTTCCGAAACCCACTGGGACTCGCCGGGAACGTCGACGGCGGCGAGGCCGGTCTTGGCCTCATCGTCGAGCCAGGTGAATTCCAGACGCTTCGCGGGGTCCTTGGCGTAGAGGACGGTCACCTCGCCGGTCTCGCCTTCTGCGCCGTCATAGGCCTCGTTCGTCACATTGTCCGCGCCGAATGTGTCCTGCAGTACCTTCAGGCTCGCATCCTTGCCGAAAGGGCCGGAGCAGCGGATCACATTGTCAGTCGGCGCCTGGGCAAGGGCCGGACTGGCGACCATCAGGCCGAGGGCGAGGAGCGGAATGGTCCTGATGGTCATGTGTTCAACGTCCCCTGCTACGCGTTCCAGGCCGCCCGGCGCTGGAGCGGCCGCCTTTCGGCACTCGCCGTACCTCTACCGTATCGTCATTCGCCTCGGATGACAGACCTTCGACCAAGGCCTTGGACGCCGCCAGCGGCAGATCGCGGTTGTGTGGTCCCATTTCCTTGAGCGTCGGCTTGTGGACGCGCGAACGCGGCTGCTTTTCGCCGAACTTGCCGGCCTGCTCCTCGATGTCCGACTGCCTGCTGAGGGCGTCCTCCGCGACTAAAAGCTCCGTCTCGCGGAGCCGCTTGAGTTCATCGCGCAGCCGCGCCGCGTCCTCGAATTCGAGGTTCGCCGCTGCCTCGCGCATCCGCTTCTCCAGATCGGCGAGCGTCGCCTGGAAATTGTGGCCGACCATCGCGCCGTCTTTGACGAGGCCGGTATCGACGCGGACGTGATCCTTCTCGTAGACCGAGTCGAGAATGTCGGCGATGCGCGCCTTCACGCTCTGGGGCGTGATGCCGTGCTCGGCATTGTAAGCGAGCTGCTTCTCGCGGCGGCGCCCGGTCTCCGCCATCGCCCGCTCCATCGAGCCGGTGACGTGGTCGGCATAAAGGATCACCCGCCCGTCGACGTTTCGCGCAGCGCGGCCGATGGTCTGGACCAGCGACGTCTCCGAGCGCAGGAAGCCTTCCTTGTCGGCATCGAGGATCGCGACGAGAGCGCATTCCGGAATGTCGAGGCCCTCGCGCAGCAGGTTGATGCCGACCAGCACGTCGAACGCGCCGAGCCGGAGATCGCGGATGATCTCGATACGCTCGATCGTGTCGATGTCCGAATGCATGTAGCGGACACGGACGCCCGCCTCGTGCAGGTATTCCGTCAGGTCCTCGGCCATGCGCTTCGTCAAAACCGTGACGAGCGTGCGATAGCCCTTCTGCGCCGTTTCGCGGATCTCGCCGAGCACGTCGTCGACTTGGCTGCGGGCAGGGCGCACCTCGACCGGCGGGTCGATCAGGCCGGTCGGGCGGATCACCTGTTCGGAGAACACGCCGCCGGTCTGTTCCATCTCCCATTTGCCGGGCGTCGCCGAGACGTGGACGGTCTGCGGTCGCATCGCGTCCCATTCCTCGAACCGCATTGGCCGGTTGTCCATGCAGGAGGGCAGGCGGAAGCCGTATTCGGCGAGCGTCGCCTTGCGCCGGAAGTCGCCGCGATACATGGCGCCGATCTGCGGAATGGTGACGTGGCTTTCGTCGGCGAAGACGAGGGCGTTGTCGGGCAGATATTCAAACAGGGTCGGCGGCGGCTCGCCTGGCTTCCTGCCGGTCAGCCAGCGCGAATAGTTCTCGATGCCGGCGCACGAGCCGGTCGCTTCCATCATTTCGAGATCGAAGGTCGTGCGCTGCTCGAGCCGCTGCGCTTCGAGCAACCGGCCCATTTTGTTGAGCTCGTCGAGCCGCATCCGCAACTCGTCCTTGATGCCCTTGATCGACTGCAGAAGCGTCGGCCGCGGTGTCACGTAATGCGAGTTCGAGTAGATCTTGACGAAGGCGAGATCGCTCGTCTTGTGGCCCGTCAGTGGGTCGAATTCCTGAATGCTTTCAATCTCGTCGCCGAAAAGGCTGATACGCCACGCACGGTCCTCGTAGTGGGCCGGGAACACCTCGACGGTGTCGCCGCGCACCCGGAACGTGCCGCGTACGAAATTGGCGTCCGAGCGCTTGTAGTGCGTGGCCACGAGGTCGGCCATCAGCTGTCGCTGGTCGATCCGCTCGCCGACCTTCAGGCCGAACGTCATCGCGGTATAGGTCTCGACCGAGCCGATACCGTAGATGCAGGACACCGAGGCGACGATGATGACGTCGTCGCGTTCGAGCAGAGCGCGTGTCGCCGAATGGCGCATGCGGTCGATCTGCTCGTTGATCGACGAATCCTTCTCGATATAGGTGTCCGTCCGGGGCACGTAGGCCTCCGGCTGGTAGTAGTCGTAATACGAGACGAAATACTCGACCGAATTGTTCGGGAAGAAGCTCTTGAACTCGCCGTAGAGCTGGGCCGCCAGCGTCTTGTTCGGCGCGAGGATCAGGGCCGGGCGCTGCGTCTCCGCGATCACCTTGGCCATGGTGAAGGTCTTGCCCGAGCCGGTGACGCCGAGCAGGACCTGATCGCGTTCCTGAGCTTTAATACCATCGACAAGCTCGGCAATCGCAGTCGGCTGATCGCCGGCCGCCTCGAAATCGGAAGCGATGTCGAACCTGATGCCGCCTTCCCATTTCTCAGGCCGGGCAGGGCGGTGCGGTGTCCATGGCTTGCCCTGAAGCTCCGGCCGACCGTTCTGGATCAGGTCTTCGAGAGCAGCGACCGTCGCCGAAACGCCGCCAGCGCCGCCGTCCGACAGGGCTGGCTTCGAAAATGGGCTCGGGAAGGCCGAGGAGACATCGGCCTTGGTCGGCGCGTCACTCTCGTTCGCGGCGTCCCAGCGCCGGTCGCGAGGGGTGGCTTCCGGCGTCGCGTTGCGCTTGGTGCGGGTCGAGACCTTCTTCGCCACCTTCTGCTGCGCATCCTCGGCAGCCTTCGAGCCGCGGCCGAGCGCGTTCAAAAGCTCGGGATCGCCGATCAGGTTGGAGAAGTCGAAATCGGCCGGACTACCGGCGTCATAGGCGGCCTGGGGCTTTTCGGAAAACCCGGAAGACTGTCTTGGTTTGCGGGGCATCGTCAGAATATGGTCTCGTTCGTGGCGGATTGGGAGAGGGCGTCGCCATTCGGAACGACGCAAATCACAGTCGCCGCGGGGGAGAATTGCGTATGAGCCTGTTTCATCGGATGGGCCTGCTGATGTTGGCGGCGAGCCTTTCGTCTCCAGCCCTCGCCCAGAACGCCTGCGTTCCCCGCGGCACCCCGGATATTGGCGTCGACAACAGCAAGTCAGATCCACTGAACCGCTGGTGCGCCGAGGAGGGGAAATGCGGTTTCATCAATGCCCAGGGCAAATGGGTCATCCCGCCGAAATATGAGGATGCGATCGCCTCCGAAGGCTTCCTCGCGGCCGCCCAGGACGGCGTCTGGGGCTTCCTGAACGAGAAGGGCGACTGGATCGCCGAGCCGGCCTACAGCATCGACCCCGACGATCCGCCCTTCGCCGAAGGCATGGCCGCGGTCGTCGCCGGCGAGAAATGGGGTTATGTCGACCGCACCGGCAAGCTCGCGATCGAGGCCAAGTTCGACGAGGCGCAGATCTTCAGCGAGGGCCTGGCGGCCGTGATGGTCGGCGAGAAGCGATTCTACGTTGATAAGACCGGTGCCCCTGCCGTCGAGCCGAAGGAGGCGTTCGACCATCTCGACTGGTTCTCCGAAGGAGTCGCGGTCGTCACCAAGGACGGCAAGTACGGCCTTATCGACAAGACCGGCGCTATCCTCATCGAGCCGAAATTGGACTGGCTCGGTGCATCCTCGGGTGGCCTTCTGGTCGCCGGGCAGGGCGAGAAGTACGGGGTTGTCGACAAGACCGGCGCCTGGCTGGTGAAGCCGATCTACGAGTCGATCGACGGCTTCTCGCAGGGCGTCGCCCCGGCCCAACTCGGCAAATGGGGGTTCATCGACTCATGCGGGAAATGGGTCGTCCAGCCGGAATACGACGAGGAGACGAATTTCGACGGGGGTCCGGCCACCGTCCAAAAGAACGGCAAATGGGGTCTGATCGACCGGAGCGGCAAGGAAATCCTCCCGCCCCAGTTCGCCCGCATCAACGGCGAGAACGGCTGGGTCGACGGCGTGATGTCGTTCGCGAACGAAGAGGACGGGCCGGAAGGGCTGATCGACAAGACCGGCAAGGTTGTCGTCGACGCCCAGTACGACAGCGTGCTGCCGCTCGGCGGAGGGCTGATCTGGGTCTATCAGGGCGAGGACGAAAAACTTCTTAAGCTCGACGGCAGCGAAATAGCGGTCGAGCAGGCGCCTCAGCAATAACGAGCCGTCATGCTCCGGCTTGACCGGAGCATCCATTCCCGGTGCCTGTTTGCGATCCTCCGGTCGAGCCGAAGGATGACGGCACGTGGTTTCCACCGCTTTCCCGCCTTCATAGTGGTGCCAACCGTCTCCTCCGATTGACGAACCCCGATACGTCGCTTTCGATTACGAACGGGGACAACAGGGGGATCAGGGACATGGCCGACACGACGGAGAGCCGCTCCGGGGGAGCGCTCGAGCGCTATTTCGCGCTGGCGGCAAACGGGACCACGGTCCGGACAGAGGTGATCGCGGGCATCACCACCTTCCTGACCATGGCCTACATCATCTTCGTCAATCCCAACATCCTATCGGCCGCGGGAATGCCGAAGGAGGCCGTCTTCGTCGCGACCTGCGTCGCCGCGGCGGTCGCCACCCTGATCATGGGCCTCTACGCCAAATATCCGATCGCGCTCGCGCCGGGCATGGGCCTCAACGCCTTCTTCGCGTTCTACGTCGTCGGCGCGCTCGGCTTCTCCTGGCAGCAGGCGCTGGCCTGCGTGTTCATCTCGGGTATCCTGGCGCTGATCATTTCCGTCCTGCCGATCCGCGCCTGGCTGATCAACGCCATCCCGCACAGCCTGAAGATGGCGACATCGGCCGGCATCGGCTTCTTCCTCGCCATCATCGCGCTGCAGGGCGCGGGGCTCGTCGTCGACAGCCCGGCCACGCTCGTCACCCACGGCAAGATCCTGAGCGCGGCTCCACTGCTCGCTCTGCTCGGCTTCGTCATCATCGCCGCGCTCAACCAGCTCAAGGTGGTCGGCTCCACGATCATCGGCATTCTGGCGGTGACGATCATCGGCATCCCGCTCGGCGTCGCCTCGATCGGGGCGGTCTTCGCCGTTCCGCCGAACCCGATGTCGACCTTCCTCGCGCTCGATTTCTCCCGCGCGGTCGAGGGCACGTTCTGGATCGTCGCGCTGACAATGTTCTTCGTCGACTTTTTCGACACCGCCGGCACGCTCGTCGGCGTCACGCATCGCGCTGGCCTTCTCGACGAGCAGGGCAGGCTGCCCCGCCTGCGCGAGGCGCTCATCGCCAACTCTTCCGCCACTACGATTGGCGCGCTGATCGGCACGTCGAACACGACGAGCTACATCGAGTCCGCGGCAGGCGTCGCCGCCGGTGGGCGCACCGGCCTCGCATCTGTCGTTACCGCGATCTGCTTCCTGCTCGCGCTGTTCCTCGCGCCGCTTGCAGGTACCATTCCGGTCTATGCGACGGCTGCCGCGCTCCTGTTCGTGGCGGTGGTGATGTCGCGGGCCCTTGCCGAGGTCGATTGGGACGATCTCACCGAGGCAGCGCCGGCCGCCATCACCGCGATCGCGATGCCGCTGACCTATTCGATCGCGATGGGCCTCGGGCTCGGCTTCATCACATACGCGATCATCAAGCTCCTGACCGGCCGGCTGCAGGATCTCACGCCTGCGGTCATCCTGCTCGCCGTCATCTTCGCGATCATGTTGCCGATGCTCTGATCGGGATCCCGGCACGGCCTATCACGAGGCCGTGCCGGATCCCGCAAGCGCTGAGTATCCTCCGCGAAAACACAAGGAAGCATTTCGCTGACGGCGCAGACCGCCTTCACCTTCCGTGTCTTCCTCCGTCCGGTGCTGAAATTAGCCAATAGTCTCACGCTTCTTCTTGCCGCGTCGATCCTGTTCCAAAAACTACCCTACGGTTGATACGGAGTGTTTGTGTGTCCCTGTTCTCACCAGCATACGCGCCAATCCTGATGCTCGGGCTGTCGAATGTCTTCATGACGTTCGCCTGGTACGGCCATCTGAAGTTCTCATCGTCGCCGCTTTGGATGGCGGTCGTGGCGAGCTGGGGCATTGCCTTCTTCGAATACTGGTTCGCGGTTCCCGCCAACCGGATCGGCCATGAGGTCTATTCCGCGGCTCAGCTCAAGACGATGCAGGAAGTTATCACCCTCGTCGTCTTCGCTGCCTTTTCGGTGCTCTATCTGAAGGAGCCCTTGGGCTGGAACCACGCGCTCGGGTTCGCGCTCATCGCCGGCGGCGCGGCCATGATCTTCCATAAATTCTGAGGTTCAGAGACCGCGGACGACCGTCGAGACCGCGAGCACGGCCCAGGCCGCGAACATCACCACGAATTCGTGGCCGTCGACGATCGGGATCGTCGTCACCAGCGCGAGAACGGCAAGCACGGCGAGGACCGCCGAGATCAGAAACATGATTGCGGATGGCTTGCCGACGCGCATGCGATTTCCCCCGATGACCGAAGGCCTAGCCTCTCGTGCCGTCAGTGATGTGACAAGCGGCGGCTAATTGCTGGGGCTCAATCGCAACAGTTTTCCGTTGGATGAATCGGTCAGCACATAAAGAGCGCCGTCGGGACCCTGGCGCACATCGCGGATGCGCTCGCCGAGCTTCGACAGAAGGCGTTCGTCCTTGCCTGGTTTGCCGCCGGCAATGTCGACCCGGACCAGTTCCTCGCTCTTCAGCGCGCCGATGAAGAGATCACCCTTCCACTGCGGGAACAGATCGCCGGTGTAGAAGGCCATTCCCGAGGGTGCGAAGCTCGGGTCCCAATACTTCGCCGGCTGTTCCATTCCGTCCTTCGCCCGGCCTTCGCCGATCTTGCTGCCGTTGTAGTTCACGCCGTAGCTGATCACCGGCCAGCCGTAGTTCTTTCCGGGCTCCGGGATGTTGATCTCGTCACCGCCGCGCGCGCCATGTTCGACGATCCAGAGCTTGCCGGTGTCGGGATTGATCGCCGCACTCTGCACGTTGCGGTGGCCGTATGAGTAGATTTCCGGCCGCGCCCCTTCGCGGTCCACGAATGGGTTGTCCTTCGGCACGCTGCCGTCGGCGTTGATCCGGACGACCTTGCCGAGCAGCCCGTCCAGTCTTTGCGCCTGTTCGCGATAGTCCGAGCGTTCGCCGAGCGTGACGAACAGGGTCCCGTCCGGTGCGAAGACGAGCCGCGAGCCGAAGTGCTTCGATCCCGGCAGTTTCGGAACCTGCCGGAAGATCACTTGAGGTTGTTCGAGCCGGGTGCCGTTATCGGACAGCCTCGCTTTGGAGACGGCGGTTCCGGTGCCGTCGTCGCCGGCTTCGGAATAAGCGAGATAGACCAGCCGGTTCTGGGCGAAAGCCGGATCGAGCGCGACATCGAGCAGGCCGCCCTGTCCCCGCGCGTAGACCTTTGGCGCGCCGCTCACTTCGATACGCTTCCCGTCGGTATCGATCAGAACCAGCCCGCCGGAGCGCTCGGTCACCAGCATCCGCCGGTCCGGCAGGAAAGCCAGGCCCCAGGGATGATCGAGGCCGCTCGCCACCGTGTCGATCTTGAGCCTCGTATCGGCGGATGCGGGGAGGGCGGCGACTGCAAAGGAGAGAGCGAGGGCGGTGAGCGGCAGCTTGAACGACATGTCGGTCTCCTCTCGAGCCAGATAGGGACGAAGCCGACCGCCGCAACCGGTACTTTTACGCCGATCCGTCCCGGCAGTTTTTGCCGAACGGGGAGAGTTTTGCCGCCACAAGGTGTCCACCAATCAATCTAAGTCATTGATTCGTCAGCGCTGGCACGCTGGCCTTCACTTTGCACCGTCTTCGGCAGGCACATCCATCTGGCACGCAGTTCGTGCCGATGTCGGGAGACGAAGCATGGGTATCTTCGGGGCAATGACGACAGCCGTCTCGGGGCTGCGGGCGCAATCCTTCGCGCTGGAAAACATTTCGGGCAATATCGCGAACTCGCAAACCACGGCCTTCAAGCGCAACGAGACGAGCTTCACCGACCTAGTCTCGGACGCTCTCCCGGCCAATCAGGTTTCCGGGTCGGTCAATGCGAAGAGCCGCGCGACGAACGATGTTCGCGGCGACATCCAGACCGCGAGCAGCCCCACCTATATCGCGATGAACGGCGACGGCTATTTCGTGGTCGCCAAATCGACCTCGATGGTCGACGGCGATCCGGTCTTCAGCGGCACCGATCTCTACACCCGTCGCGGCGACTTCGAGATCAACAAGGACGGCTTCCTCGTCAACGGCGCCGGCTATTACCTGAAAATGCTTCCGGTTGACCGGTCCACCGGCAACGTGGTCGGCAGCGTGCCTCAGGTCATGCAGCTCGGCGACGACATCCTCCCGGCCCGCGCCACGACCCTGATCGAATATACCGGCAACCTGCCGCTCGATCCGAAGAACGACAACTGGAATGCCGCCAAGGATACCCCCGGTAGCGAGCTTCTGAATCCCGCAAACTTCACGACCGATCCGCGCGCGGTCGGCACGGCGAAGGTCCCGTTCACCACGACGGGCTCCGTCGCTCTGACCACGCCGACCAACCTAGTCCCGGCCGATCTGGCTGCGGGTAGCACTCTTACCCTGAAGGTCGGAGCCGGCAGTCCGATTACCTTCACGTTCGGCGACACCACTCCGCAGATCGATACACTGCAGGGCATTGTTGATGCGATTAATGCCAACACGGACCTCACCGGCAAGGTGAAGGCGTCGATTGTTGGCGGCAACCAGCTCAAGCTTGATGGCGTCAACCAGAACGACACGCTGGCGATCAGCGGCACCGCGGTGGCCGGCCTCGGACTGCCAGCGACAGCCGCACCAACGCAAAATGCGACACCGCAGGGTTACATCACTGCAGACGACGAGAAGGAGTTCCTCGAGAGTCGTCGATCTCCGGCGGCTCGACCACGATCTACAACGCGCAGGGCACGCCGGTCGACGTTGTGTTCCAGTGGGCCAAGGTGGACAGCTCCAAAACCGGCGGCGCCGACACCTGGAACCTGTTCTATAAGTCCGACACCGGGGCCACGGGCACCGAGCCGATGTGGACGAACGTCGGTCAGAACTTCACCTTCGGGCCGGACAGCCAGTTGCAGGGCGGTTTCCCGAGCACGACCATCCCCAATCTGACGGTCGATGGGGTGAACGTCGGCGATATGACGCTGAACCACGGCGCGACGGGCATCACCCAGTTCGCCGCCGCCAGCGGCAAGGCCGACATGGCGCCTGACCAGGACGGCTACGCCGCCGGCGAAGTGCTCCGTGTCGAGGTGAGCGATGGCGGCCGCGTCACGGCGTTCTATTCGAACGGGCAGATGGCCGACATCGCCGAAATCCCGACCGTCTATTTCAATGCCGACAACTCGCTGAAGCGCGAAGACGGCGGCGCCTATTCGACGACCTTCGAATCCGGCCCGCCAATCCCGGGCGCGCCGGGCACGATCGTTGGCCAGTCGCTCGAAAGCTCGAACGTCGACATCGCCGACGAGTTCACCAAGCTCATCGTCACCCAGCAGGCTTACTCGGCGAACACCCGCATCGTCTCGACCGCGGACGAGATGCTGCAGGAAGCCCTCAACATGATCAGGTAACGGCGGCCAGGACGGCTAGCCTTTGGAGACCAGTATGGGCCTTTCCAATGCACTGAGCTCGGCGCTTTCCGGTCTGCGGGTCACGCAGACCGGCATGGAGCTCGTCTCCGGGAATGTCGCGAATGCGCGGACGCCCGGCTATACCCGCAAGGACGCCGTCCTCGACGCCAATATCACCGCCGGAAAGATCTCCGGCGTCCGCGTCTCGCAGATCAACCGCGAGATCGACACCTATGTTCAGCGCCAACTGCGCACCGAAACGAGCGGTCTCGCCTATACCGGCGTGACCTCCAGCTATCTCGACCAGCTCCAGCGTCTCTTCGGCACGCCCGGTGGAGAGATGTCGCTGGACACGCTGATGAACAATTTCACCGGTTCGCTCGATGAACTGGTGACGACTCCATCGTCGACTTCGGCCCGTTCCAACGTCATCACCGACGCCAAGCTCCTCGCGCAGTCCCTGAATTCGGCCTCGGACGACATCCAGGCCATGCGCAAGGACGCCGAATCCGGGATGAAGGATACGGTCAACCAGATCAATGCGGCACTTCAGGGCATCCAGAAGATCAACCAGCAGATCTCCGGCACAGCCTCGACCCAGCAGGTTCCGCCGGACTATCTCGATCAGCGCGACGAACTCATCATGGAGCTCGCTTCGCTGATGGACATCAAGGTTGTCGAGAACGGCAACGATCTCACCATCACGACCGCTAACGGCGCGCAGCTGTTCGCCAATGGCGAGCCGGCGAGCCTGTCGTTCGAGCCGAGCGGCTCGATGAATGCTCAGGCGCTCTACAATTCCGATCAGCAGAAGAGCGGCTTGGGTACCGTCCTCCTGAGAGGGCCGAGCGGCAACACAACAGACCTTCTCGCTCCCAACCAACTTCAATCGGGCAAGCTCAAGGCCTATGCGCAGATGCGCGACGAGATCCTCGTCGAAGCGCAGACGCAGCTCGACGAACTGGCATCGGCCATGGCCGAGGCGCTGGGTACCAATGTGGAGCAGGGCACCCCGGTTGCCGCGGCTCCGAACAACGGCTTCTCGCTCGATCTCGCCGACCTGTCGGCCGGCAACAAGGTTTCTCTCAAATACACCGACGCGACCGGCAGCCACACTGTCACCTTCGTTCGCGTCGACGATCCTGCCTCGCTGCCCCTGAGCAATGACCTCACCGCCGATCCGAAGGACCGCGTCGTCGGCATCGACTTCTCCGGCGGAATGGCTTCCGTCGCCGCGCAGATGCAGGCGGCTCTCGGCGCGCAGTTCAATGTCAGCGCGGCCGGCTCGACGGTCACCATGATGAACACGGGCGCAGCACCGACCGCGACGCTGAACAGCCTGAGCGCTGGCGTCACCGCGACCGGCATTCAGGACGGCGCCGGACTGCCGCTCTTCATCGATGGCAGCGGTGACAATCTCTACACCGGCGAGGTCGACGGGTTCCCGCAGCGCCTTGGTTTCGCTGGTCGCATTCAGGTCAATCCCGATGTGATCGACGATCCGGCTTTGCTGGTGAACTACAAGACACCGATCGATTCCGGCGACGCGACCCGGCCGACCTTCCTGCGCGATGCGCTCGAGAATTCGTCCACGGCCTATCGCATCGACACCGGCCTCGGCGGCACGACCAGCCCGATGACCGGCTCGCTCGCCGATTTCGCCCGTGCGGCGATCTCGCAGCAGGGCTCGAACGCCGAAATCGCCGCACGGGTGAAGGACGGCCAGGAAGTCGTCGTCACCTCGCTTGCCGACAAATATGCCGAAACCTCCGCGGTCGATGTCGACGTGGAGATGGGTAAACTTTTGCAGCTGCAATCGGCCTACGGGGCCAATGCGCGTGTGATCAGTGCCGTCAAGGAAATGATCGACACACTGCTTCAGATGTGAGGATTGCGTAGATGAGCGTGATCAACGGCTACGGCTTCATGACACCGTCCTATTCCCGGGCTCTCAGCGAGCTCCGGCGGCAATTCGACGACGCCAATCTCCAGCTCGCCACCCAGCAGCGATCCCAGACCTACAGCGGCCTCGGCAGCGACCGCGATCTGGCGCTTTCGCTCCATGGCAAGGTCGCCGCGCTCGATGGATACAACACCAACATCCAGCAGGCGTCGCTCCGCACGACGATGATGGCGACGAGCCTGACCTCGCTGACCGACATCGTCTCCCAGACACGCGGCGATCTAAATCCGAACAATTACATCCTTGTCGATGGCAAGCGCACCATCGCGCAGCAATCGGCACTGTCCCGGTTTGACACGGCGATCGAGGCGCTGAACGCGGACGTGGCCGGCGTCTATCTGTTCGGCGGCCGTGACGTCGATTCACGCCCGGTGGCATCGGCGAGCGAGATCCTCGACGGCAAGGCGGGGCAGGCGGGCCTTCGCGATGTCATCGCTGAACGCCTCAAGGCCGACCAGGGCACGGACGGCCGCGGTCGCCTGACCCAGGCCACCGCTGTCGGCCCCAACGTCACGCTCGCAGAAACCGCTTCGCCGAATGCGTTCGGGTTCAAGCTTGGTACGATCAGCAGCAATGCACCGGGCAATTTTGCGACCACGACGACGGCGGGCCCGCCTCCGGGCGTCGGCATTCAGGTCACCGGCGCGCCGAAGCCGGGCGATGTGATCAAGGTCGCGCTGACGCTGCCCGACGGCTCGACCGACGAGATCAAGCTCACCGCCTCGAACAATCCGCCAGCACCCGAACTTGTCGCCCAGGTGAACGGCAAGGCAATGCCCGCCGGCACGCTCGGCACGACGACGCTCGGCGATCCGATGGTCGGCCTCGTTGCGGGCGACACGATCACCATCAACGGCCAGACGATCTCTGTCGTTGCGTCCGGCGCCGGCCCCGGCCAGATCAACGTCACCGACACGATGGATGATCTGATGGCCGGCATCGAGGGATTGACCGGGATCCAGAACGCCGAGTTCGACCCGACGACCCGCCAAGTCCGCATTACCGGAACGAACGGCACCGATCTTCAGGTCACCGGCACGGTGGGCAATAAGCTCGGCGTGAATGGCACGGTGAAGGCGGAAGAGATCAAGGGCTACACGTTCCAGATCGCCTACGACGCCACCGGTGCGGTCGATCTCGATGCCACGGCCAAGAACCTCGCTTCCGCGCTCGACGGCGCGGTGAAGAAGGAGGCGACCACCGAACTCGTCGCCGCGTCCGCTCTCGAGGCTTCGGACAATTTCTTCGGCGATCCGCCGCAGCGTGTCGACGGCGCCGATCCCTATAACGCGACCGCGCTCCGGGACGGCACGACAGATACGCTGAACTGGTATCTCGGTGAGAAGGGCCCGGGCTCGCCCCGCCAGACCCAGTCGGCGCGCATCGACAGCACGATCACCGCCGAATACGGCGCCCGCGCCAACGAGGACGGCATCCGCGATTTCCTCGTCAATCTGGCGGCGTTCGCCACGCTGGAGCTCGACCCGAATGAATCGACTGGCAAGGCTCAGTACGAGGCGATGACGAGCCGTGTGCGCCCGAACCTGTCGAGCGAAACGGGTCTCGGTCCGCTTGAGAGCATCGTCACCGAAATCACCAACGTCCAGGCGTCGATGCAGTCGGCGACGGCGCGCCACAAGACGTCGTCTGCCGTCGCCGAGACCATGCTCGCCAATGTCGAGGGCATCGACAAGAACACGGTCGCGGCAACGATCCTCGAACTGCAGACCAATCTGCAGGCGAGCTATCAGGTCACGTCTATGGCCGCCCAGCTCAGCCTGGTAAACTACATCTAGGACAGCCCCGAAAAGCAGAGCGCCCGGACCAGGTCCGGGCGTTTTTCGTTGAGGTGCTCTCGAAGATCAGGCGGCGGCGGGAGCGATGCCCGACAGGCCGGCGGCAAGTTCGCGATTGATGTTGATCAGCGAACCGAGGCGCTGCGGGTTCGGGATCATCTCCAGCTCCACGCAGTGGGGAAGCACGAACATCGCGATGTTGCCGATGTTCTGCTTCACCTGCGGGGGGAGGGGGTTCTCGGCGGCCGTCGCCGAGGTCGAAAGAATGGTCCAGAGCTTGCGGTTGTAGCGGATCGCCGCGCGCATCTCTTCGCTGTCGGTGATGTGGCCGCTCATCACGGCCTGCAATTTTTGAGCGGCGCGCATAAGAAGCTGCGCCTCAAGTTCACGCGGGCCCGCCGTCTTCTGGGCTGTCTGAGCGTACGCCTGTGCTCCGCTGTGCATGCTTCAAAAGCTCCTCTTCG
The DNA here is from genome assembly GCA_963778835.1 of uncultured Alphaproteobacteria bacterium. Lineage (GTDB taxonomy): Bacteria > Pseudomonadota > Alphaproteobacteria > Rhizobiales > Methylopilaceae > Flaviflagellibacter. The sequence continues at coordinate 223,020 of CAVZVY010000006.1, read as the reverse complement.
AAGGCGATCAACGCTTTCGCCTCCCTTAGAGCCTTGTAGAGCGCGTTGGTTAATATGGCATTATTCACCGCCTCGATGAGCGGAAGACTACTTGGTGCAGCCTTTATGAAATCGCTGACGAGCGCGAAGTATTCTTTGTGAAATTTAGACGCATCTTTCGCAAGATACATCAGCTGTACAGCCAAGTAGATGCGCTTCGACGGCGAATCAGCTGTCGTCGCCGTCATGATGTCCTTCTCGCGAAGGATCGGGGCGTCGCCTTCAATAAAGAGCCGGGTGCGCTGGTTGTCGTTGGTAACGACACACTCGCCCAGGATGATACGCTCGCCGGGTTTCAGTTCGACTTTGAGGGCCATTCCGAATCTCCTACGGGCAGATTGGTCTTCTTGTTGCGCTGGATCAAAGAAAAACGGCGGAGCCTAAGCCCCGCCGCCAATTGCGTTGGATAAGTTCGCCCCCGCTTAACCAAAGAGACGAAGAACCGCCTGGTCCGCCTGGCTCGCCATCGACAGGGCGGTGGAGGACAGCTGCTGGCGGGTCTGAAGAGCCAGCATGTTCGCCGCTTCCTCATTGGTGTCGGCGAGCACGAGCCCATCGGCGCCGGTCTGCAGGGTGTTGATCATCGACTTGGTGAAGTTCGTCCGGTTCTCAACGATCGAGAGGTTCGAGCCGAAATTCGACGACTGTGAGCGGAGGGTTCCGAGCGCTGCGGACAGGCCGTTCAGCAGGTTGTCGATGGAGGCGTCGCTGTCGAGGTTCTCTTCCTTCACGAAATCGATGCCGAGCGTCGTCGTATTGATCGGGCGCTCGTTGCCATCGAGGTCCTTTGCCTGGATCTCGATGGTCGAGGTGCCGGTCTCGTTGAACGTCAGCTTCAGCAGGTCGCCGCGCAGCAGGTTGATGCCGTTGTAGCTCGCATCGTCAGCGAATTTGTCGAGCTGGTCGCGGAGCAGGTTGAACTGCGTCGCCAAGTTCGCACGAACCGCATTCCCTTCGATGAGATTTGTGCCGGCCGTGCCGTCAGCTTCGCCGTCGGACCCCACACCGGTTACGGTCAATTCCTGCGTCGAGAGATTCTCGATGCGGAGCTTTCCGTTGTCGTTGGAGGCGCGGATCTTACCCTTGAGCCCATCGTTGTTGTTGATCGACGCCACCATTTCGTCGACCGATTTGACGCTGGCGGGCTTCGTGCCGGTGGTCACAGCGCCGAACAGTGCGGCGTCGGTGCCGCCGATGGTAAGTGGATCCGTGCCAGCCGCTGTCGCCCGGATCTGGAGCCTGGTACCATTGACGAAACCTTCGAAGCCCGTGCCCTGGAGCTGTTCGGTGACCTTGGCGGCAGCCAAGGCGACCGTGCTCTCGGCGCTGGTGAGTTCGACCGCAGTGCCGTTGACGGTGAAGCTCGTCTTGCCGTCCGATCCCGCTGCCGTAACCTGAGCGCCGAAAACCGCTGCTTCGCCGGTACCGGTCACGGAGACGTTGCCGTCTACGTTGCCAATCGAGCGGATCGCAAGGCTGCCGCCGTTGTCGTAGGCCTCGAATTTGCCGATTGAGTTGGCGTCGGCGGTGATCGCGTTGTTGATCTTGGTGATCGCACCCGCAAGTGTGGTGTCCGTGGTCAGCAGCGTCACGTCGACGGAACCGCCGCCGAAGCTGATTGTCAGATCCGCATTCGCGCCCGGAGCGGCGTAGGCGGCAGCTGCGGTATAGGTTGCCGGAGCTGCGGCGGCAGGAGCCGCATAGGCCGCAATCGTCTCGCCGGAGGTCTTGGTGCCAACGCCGTTGGCGAGGTCCTGATTCAGTGGAACCGAAACGGATAGCGCGCCAAATGCTCCGCCGGTAAACGACAAATTCTTCAGCGCGCCAGTGCCGATCGTTGTTTCGTCGATCGTAAAGGACTGGGTCTTGAACGACTTGTCCTGACGCGCTTGGCGAAGCGTCGACTGCATGCTCTCGACGGTCGAAGTGATCGAGGTCAGGCCGTTATCGGCGGCCTCGAGCGTCTTGATGCCCGAAGTCATGTTGTCGAGCAGCGCGCCCATGTCGCTGGCGCGGCTGGCTAGTGCGGACGAGGTGAAGAAGTTGGTCGGGTTGTCGAGGGCCGAGTTGACCTCTTTGCCAGTGGCAAGACGATTCTGGGTCTTCGACATGAGGTCCGCGGTGTTCTGCAACGAGAGCAGGTTCTGGCGGACGCCTGCCGAGAGCGTGATGTTCGAAGCCATGTTTCCCTCTTCCAGAGGTCGTGAACGGTCAGGCTTCCTCATGGAAGCGATGCCCGATTTCACATGCCGGCTTCTAAAATATGGTTAACGGAGTGCTGAGAAGTGCGGTTAACTCGGGGTTACTTGGATCTCCGTGCAGCGCGGAATTCCACACGAAACAGGGCAGGGCGTCGTGCTCCGCCTCGGCCGGAGCATCCGCTACTGCGCCTGCAAAATGAAACCTCCGGTCAAGCCGGAGGATGACGGCAAGGCTGCAGCCTGGCAAACCAAGGGCGCAAAACAAAAACGGCGGAGCTTTCGCTCCGCCGCCTTCGAGAGGGGATGATCCTTCTGGATCAGAACAGGCGGAGAACCGCCTGGTCGGCCTGCGAGGCCATCGACAGAGCCGTCGAGGAGAGCTGCTGGCGGGTCTGGAGAGCCAGCATGTTCGCCGCTTCCTCGTTGGTGTCGGCGAGGACGAGCGAGTCAGCGCCGGTCTGCAGCGTGTTCACCATGGACTTGGTGAACTGCGTGCGGTTCTCGACCACCGACAGGTTCGAGCCGAAGCTCGACGACTGCGAACGGATTTCGCCGAGCGCCGACTTCACGTCATCGAGCAGGGCGTCGATCGCGGCATCGCTATCGAGGTCCTTGGCTTCGATGTTGTTGAGGCCCAGCTCCGACGAGTTGATCGAGGTGCCACCCTTCGTCTGGATGTCGATGCTCGACGTGCCCGTCTCGTTGAAGGTCAGCTTCAGGTTGTCGCCGCGCAGCAGGTTGATGCCGTTGAACGAGGCGTCGTCAGCGAACTTGTCGAGCTGGTCGCGCAGTTCGTTGAACTGATCGGCCAGACCGGCGCGCACCGAGTTGCCCTCAATGGTGCTCGTCGCCGTGGTGGCGTCCACCTTGCCGCTCGATCCAACGCCCGTCACGGTCAGCTCCTGCGTCGAGAGGTTCTCGATGCGAAGCTTGCCGTTATCATTCGAGGCGCGGATCTTACCCTTGAGGCCGTTGTTGTTGTTGATCGACGTCACGAGTTCGTCGACCGTCTTCACGCTCGCCGGCTTGGTGCCGACAGTCGTCGCGGTGAACAGCGCAGCATCGGTACCACCGATGGTGAGCGGGTCCGTGCCGGCCGCCGTCGCCCGGATCTGGAGCTTGCCTGCGTTATCGAAGCCTTCGAAGCCCGTACCTGCAAGCTGCTCGGTGACCTTGGCGGCAGCCAGAGCGGCCGTGGTTTCGGCGCTGGTGATCTCGACCGCGGTGCCGTTGACGGTGAAGCTTGTCTTGCCGTCGGAGCCGCCGGCCGCGACCTGCGCGCCGAAGACGGCGGTTTCACCGGTGCCGGTGACCGTGATCGCCGTGGCGGCGCTGTCGACCGTGTCGAGGCTGCGGATGGCGAGCTTGCCGCCGTTGTCATAAGCCTCGAACTTACCGGCCGAGTTCTGCGTCGGCAGTGATCGCGGCGTTGATCTTGGTGACCGCACCCGCCAGCGTGGTGTCCGTAGTCGCCAGCGACACGTCGACGGAACCGCCGCCGTAGGCGATCGTCAAATCTGCGGCGGCGCCTGGAGTAGCGTAGGCCGCGGCCGCCGTGTAGGTGGCGCCCGCCGCAGCGGCCGGAGCCGCATAGGCCGCAACCGTCTCCGAAGACGTCTTCGTGCCGGCGCCGTTCGCGATGTCCTGGTTGACGGCAACGGAGACCGAGGCCGCACCAACAGCGCCGCCGCTGAACGAGATGCTCTTCGCAGCGGAGGTGCCGACAGCGGTCGTGTCGATCTCGTAAGAACCGGTCTGGAACGTTTTGTCCTGACGGGCCTGACGCAGCGTCGACTGCATGCTTTCGAGCGAGGAGGTGATCGAGGTCAGGCCGTTGTCGGCTGCTTCGAGGGTCTTGATGCCGTTCGACATGGAGTTGAGCAGCGAGGACATGTCACCAGCGCGGCTCTGGAGCGAGGACGAGGTGAAGAAGTTGGTCGGGTTGTCGAGGGCCGAGTTGACCTTCTTGCCGGTGGCGAGACGGTTCTGAGTCGAAGACATCAGGTCGGCAGTGCCCTGCAGCGAGAGCAGGTTCTGGCGGACGCCAGCCGAAAGAGTGATGTTGGAAGCCATTAGAAATACCCCTTTCCTAGGAGCGCTTGTGTCGTACTTCCTCCTGGAAGCCGGGCTGGTTGTCCCATGCACCGATCTAACGGTGGGTTAATCGGGGTGTCGAAACTCCTCGGTATTCGCTCTGGTCTCAGCAAAAACGGCGTGACGCGAGTTTATGGTTAGCGGCCGGTAAATCGAATTCTTGACGGACATCAAAAAGGCGGCGGAGCCGTCGCTCCGCCGCCTTAGCAAAACTTGCCGATCGTGTGGACAGTCAGGCGCTGCGAGCGAAGATCGGTTCCGCGTCGGCCGCCTTGGCGTCGGCCTCACGCACATAGGCACGCAGCTTAAGAAGCGACTCTGCCGGGAACTGGTTGACGACACGACCGGTCTGGCTGTCCACCGTGCGGGTCACCATTGCCTTGGTCTCGTCGTCGACCTCGGTCTCCCGTTCCAGTTCGCGCAGAGTCTCTTCCGCCAGGAAGTCGCGCGGCAATTCGTTCTTCGAGCGGGGGCGGGCATTGGCGCCGTCCTGCGCGCCGCTCTGGGCTAGGGCGGCGACGCTCTGGTCGGGTTGGGGCAATTCTGTGCGCACGGCATCGGGAACCGGCGTCACGTCAGCGCGTGGAAGCGCTGGTGCCGGTGCGAACGCGATACGCGGTTGGAGCGCGGCGTCCATGTTCTTGGCCCTCCGTCTCGATCAGTTGCGCCGGAATCCTTCCGGCAGACCTGAACGAAAATAGAGGTCATGTCTAAACAGGACGAAAACTTATGTGGTTAAGTTCTTCTTTTAAGCATTGATTAAAGTATGACACCCGTGTGCATGTCTGAGGTTGCGTGTCTCAACCTATGATTTGCGGGATACGCTCATCGCCGCCGGAGCGGCCGGGCGATAGTTCATCTGTCCCGCCGCGCCGTAGACGCTCGGCCGATCGCGCCGGGTAACTTCGTCGGCAACGGTGCGCATCATGTCCTCGGCGACCGCGCGGGCCGTGCCGACCACCGCGAGGTTGACCGACATCGTCTCCTGCAGGCCCGCCAGCCGGGTGCGAAGCGTCTGCGCGCGATCCGGCACCAGGCGGCCGATGACGGAGGCCGCGGCGCGCACCGCTTCGAGCTCGCGCTGGTAGAGGCCGGCGAGGGTGGTCTTGTCCTCGACGAGCTTGCCCGCTTCCGACAGCTTCGCCTCGCGGATCAGCTTGGTCTCCTGCTGCATGACGGCGTTGAGGCGGTCCACGGTCTCGACGATACGGTCGACGAGCGCGCCCGCTTCGCCTTCGGAGTTGATTGCCGTCTGGACGTTGCGTGCCGAGTTCTGGGCCATCATGAACCTGTCTCCTGTGTGGCAAGGAGTTCCCGCATCACCTGGTCGGCAATTCCGATGCCGCCATTGTTTGCGATCTCCCTGGCGTATTCGTCGGTAAGGAAGGATCGGTAGGTCTCGCCGCCGGTGCCGCCGGCGCCGAACGGGCCGTCGCCCTGTTCGAGGGTCGAGAACATTTCGCTGAGCGCGTTCGAGAGGAACACCGCCTCGAATTCGACCCCGGTCTGCTTGGCCTTTTCCTTGGTCATCGGGCCGGCACCGTTCAGGTCCGGCGCGCCGCCGCGCGAGAGGGGGCCAAGCGCCGCGAGCGTCGAGGATTCGATGCCGCGCATCACATCACCTCGATTTCGGCCTGCAAGGCGCCTGCGGCCTTGATCGCCTGAAGAATGCCGATCAGGTCGCGCGGGCCGATGCCGAGCGCGTTCAGGCCGTCGACCAGCTCCTGCAGCGTCACGCCCTCGCGAACGACCGCCAATTGCTTGTGGGAGTCGTCCTGCACGGACACCGAAGTGCGCGGCACGATGACGGTCGAGCCGTCGCTGAACGGGGCGGGTTGGCTAACCTGCGGGTCTTCCGAGATCGTCACCGTGAGGTTTCCCTGGGCGACGGCAACGGTGGAGACGCGCACGTCGCGACCCATGACGATGATGCCTGAGCGTTCGTCGATCACGACTTTCGCCGGCTGGTCCGGCTGCACGCGCAACTGTTCGATATCGGTCAGGAGGCGGACGATATTCTGGGTGTAGCTCGGCGGAACCCGCAGCTGGATCGTTGCCGGATCGACCGGCTCGGAGGTCGGCGCGCCCATCATGTTGTTGATGGCGGCGGCGATGCGGCGGGCGGTGGTCAGGTCCGGATTGCGCAGCGAGAGCCTGAGCATCGAGACATTGCCCAGCGCGAAGTCGATCTCACGTTCGACGATCGCGCCGTTGGAGATGCGGCCGGCAGTCGGCACGCCGCGCACGATCTTCGCCGCGGCGCCTTCGGCCGCGAAGCCGATCACCGCGACCGGACCCTGCGCGACCGAATAGACTTCGCCATCGGCGCCGAGGAGCGGGGTGACGAGAAGCGTGCCGCCCTGAAGGCTCGTCGCATCGCCCATGGCGGAGACCGTGACGTCGATGCGGGTGCCCTGGGTCGAGAACGGCGGCAGGCTGGCCGTCACCATGACGGCTGCGACGTTCTTCGTGCGAAGCGTCGCGCCGCGGGTGTTGACGCCGAGCCGTTCCAGCATGGCGATCAAGCTCTGGCGGGTGAATGGCGAGGCGTTCAGGCTGTCGCCGGTGCCGTTGAGGCCTACGACGAGGCCGTATCCGACGAGCTGGTTCTCGCGGACGCCCTCGACATCGACGAGATCCTTGACGCGGACGGTGTTCGGCCCGGTGGCCTCGCTCTGCGCCCCGGCACCGAATTCGTCGGCCTGCCAGTAGGACGATCCGTAGGGCAGCGCCGCCACGATGGGCGCCGGCGCCGAGCCGGGCGTCATCATCGCCGGGCTCGGGATCGTAACCCGGAGCGCGCCGTCGGCGGCCCGCGCCTGGGAGACGATGAGAATCGCTCCCGCGGCGGCGGCGGCCAGCGCGATATTCCGGACCATGATCGACAGGGAACGCTGCATGTTCTCTTCTCCTGCCATCATCGATGCCAGAAGCGTGCCCGCTTGTAGTCGATCGCTAAACCATTGATTTACCGTACGTTACGCGTCTAGGAACAAAGCCGAGCGGCAAGGTTTACAATGCCAATCCTGCCGTACCCGGCAAATTTTGCCGTGGTTAACCGTGAGTTAACGGTCAGCAGTGCAGCGTCTCTCCGGGTTGAGGAGAACCATCATGCGTATCGAAGGTCCCGGCCGGGTCGGTACCTCTGGTCAGGCGAAGGCGAGGGGCTCGGTTTCGAGCGGCTTTCGCCTGCCGGACATGGAAGAGCGCGCGCCCACGACGCAGAGCTCTTCGGTCATGGGCAGTCCGGGGCTCGACGCGCTGCTCGCTCTACAATCTGTGGATGAAGCCACCGAACGCCGCCGCAAGGCGGTGGCCCGCGGCCGCAATCTTCTCGATGCGCTGGACAAGATGAAACTGGCGCTCATTGAGGGCGATCAGTCGGATGCCTCGCTGCTCGCTTTGCAGTCCGCCATATCGCGTGAAAAGGGCCAAACAGACGACTCTGGGTTGGACGATATTCTCTCTGCAATCGACCTGCGCGCGCAGGTCGAGATCGCGAAGCGGATGAGCCGCTCCGGCTAATCCCTTATTGCCCCAGACGTCCTGGCTTTGGAAAATCCGCTGCAAATCAACCAATTCGTCGTTTTTTGAATCGGATTGTCGCGGAACCTGACCGTAGTTATATTCCGCGCCATTTTCGGAGTTGCCCTCGAGTGCGGTCGGGGGCCTTAAGCGGGGTGCGGGCAAGATGACAGTTCTTGACGATTACCGACCGACCGATGACGAAACGTTCATGAACGAGCGTCAGCGTGAGTACTTCCGGTTGAAGCTCCTTCGGTGGAAGGACGAAATTCTCCAGGAGAGCAAGGAAACCCTGGAGCACCTGCAGGACGAGAATCGAAATCATCCCGATCTGGTCGATCGTGCGTCGTCGGAGACGGACCGTGCGATCGAACTTCGCGCCCGCGACCGCCAGCGCAAGTTGATCGCCAAGATCGACGCCGCCCTGAAGCGGCTCGAAGACGGCTCCTACGGTTTCTGCGAAGAAACCGGCGAGCCGATCTCGCTCAAACGTCTCGACGCGCGCCCGATCGCGACCTTGTCGGTCGAAGCTCAGGAGCGTCACGAGCGCCGCGAGAAAGTGTACCGGGACGAGTAACCTCAGCCTTCGAAACGACTTCAAAGCCCGGCCTCGTGCCGGGCTTTTCATTTGTGGAAAGGGAACGGCCCCCGCGGGGAGGCAGGGGCCGTCATTGCCACAGGCCCGGGGAGGGGCCGCGCGGCATCGATCACCGGGTAATCCCCGGTTCTCAGAAGGGAAGAACGACGTCCATCACCTGTTGGCCGTAGCGCGGCTGCTGGACATCGGTGATCTGGCCTCGGCCGCCGTAGGCGATGCGCGCCTCGGCGATCTTGTTGAAGTCGATCGTGTTGTCGGACTGGATGTCCTCTGGCCTCACGATACCGGCGACGATCAGTTCGCGAATCTCGAAGTTCACCCGGACTTCCTGCCGGCCCTCGACCACGAGGTTGCCGTTCGGCAGTACCTGGGTCACGACCGCGGCAATGTTCGTCGTCAGCGTCTCGGACCGGTCGACCGAGCCTTCGCCTTCGCTCGACGCAGTCGAGTTCGGTGGTCACTAGGTTGGACGGATCGACCGTGCTCGGCACCTTGTTCTCGAGACCGAAGAAGTTCGGAATGCCCATGTTCTCGGAGTTCGAGCGACTGCGCTTCGTCGTGTTCTCGATTTCCGCCTTGTCGGTGATGCTGACGCGCACGGTCAGGATGTCGCCGATCCTCGCGGCGCGCTGATCCTTGAAGAAGGCGCGCGAGCCGGTCTGCCAGAGCGAGTTCGATGCATAATGGAGCTGTTCGGGCGGCGGCATAGGCATCTGCACCGGCCGGTAGCCCGGTTGCGCCGTCGGACTCTCGATCGCCGACAGGGCAGGCGCCTTTCCGACATTCTTGAGCCGGTCGACCGGACCGCAGGCGGTGGCGCTCAGGAGAAGTACGGTCAGTGCGGCGAGGCGGGTGGGATTGCTCATCGCTTCTCTCAACGCGCGTTGCTGGCGAGCTTGCGGGCGATCGTCACCGTCACCTGGTCGGGTCCGGTCGCGACGGCCTGCAGCACGCGCTTGGATTGGGGATTCATGACCTGGACGCTGTCTCCGCGTGCGGCGTCGCGCAGGGCTTCGCCGACGGCGGTCAGGGTCAGCGGGCCTGACTGCAGCGTGATCGTGACTGGTCGGCCGCGCTTGACGACCTGCGGCTCGGCGAGGTCGCTCGACTTGAGCGCGACGCCTTCGCGGACCGGGCGGCGAAGCTCCATGCCGATCACGCTCGCCATATCGGCGACGAAATCGCCGCGAACCTCGGCCTTGGGCTTGCGGACCAGTTCGAGGTCGTGCGCCTCGATCGGCGCTCCGCGCTCGACAGCCTGGCTCAGCACGACCACCGGGACGGTCTCGAGGGCGGTACCCCGGAATGCCCGGCGTTCAATCTGGCCGTCACTGCGAGAAATCGCGATGGACGCATCGAACATTCCGCTGTCGGCGCGCCAGGTCATTTCGACGAGGGCGATCGAGCCAATGGCTTCGCTCGGCAGGTCGACGACCTTCATCGCATCGTCCAGCGAAACCTGGATCGAGGCGGGATCGGCGGCCTGGGCGCGCTCGGCGATTTCAGCCTGCACCAGTGGCGCGATCATCTCTTCGGTGAGGCGACGGCTGCTGCGGGTCACCGCGACGCTCGACAGGCCCTGCGGATTGACAATCAGTCCCTGCGCGCGGACGGCGTCGACGATCGCCTGTGCCGGAACCTGGCCCGTCTGGCCGGGATCGGGCGCCTGGAAAATCGGCATCGGGGCATAGACGCCGGCGTCGAAAACGAGATCTCCCACGGTAACGATCGGCGCGGAGACGATGGCCGAGGCGCGGAGCGTCTGGGCGTCTGCGGAGCTGTGCCCGAGGGCGATAGCCAGCAGGACGAGACCAAGGAGGGCGAGAGTGCGGTTCATCGGTCAGCCTCAGCGCAGGTTCGACGTGGCTTGGAGCATTTCCTCGGCGGCCGTGATGACCTTGGCGTTCATCTCGTAGGCGCGCTGGGCGGCGATCAGGTCGGACGACTTCGGTGACCGCGTTGACGTTCGCCTGTTCGAGGTGGGCCTGGAGAAGGCTGCCAAAGCCTTCGGAGTTCGGATTGTCGATAATCGGGGCGCCGCTCGCCTGCGTTTCGAGGAACAGGTTGTCACCCATGGCCTCGAGGCCGGACTTGTTGACGAACCGGGCGAGCTGGAGCTGGCCGAGATTCTGCGGCTGCGTCTGGCCGGGCATGGTCGCTTCGACCGTTCCCTCGGCATTGATCGTGAGGCTCGTCGCCTCGGCGGGGATCGTGATGCCGGGCATCGACCTGGTAGCCGTCGACAGTCGACGAGGACGCCGTTGGGGTCGCAGCTCGAACGAGCCGTCGCGGGTATAGGCGGTGCGGCCGTCGGGCAGCTGGATCTGGAAGAAGCCTTCGCCGCGGATCGCGACGTCGAGCTCCTTTTCGGTCGGCAGCAGGCCGCCCTGGCTCATGATGCGCGGGGTCGCCGCGGTCTTCACGCCGGAGCCGACCTCGACGCCGACCGGCAGCATCGTGCCGGTGTCCGACGTCGTCGAGCCGACGCGGCGGAGCTGCTGGTAGAGCAGGTCCTGGAACTCGGCCCGCTGGCGCTTGTAGCCAGTGGTGCGCATGTTGGCGATGTTGTTGGAGATGACTTCGACGTTCAGCTCCTGGGCCATCATGCCCGTTGCGGCGATGTAGAGAGCGCGCATCTAGTTCGTCTCCTCGTCAGGCCGGAATTTCGGCGAGCTGGCGAACGGCGGTGTTCCGCAGTTCGTCCTGTTTCTCCATCATTCCGCTGAGCGACTGATATGCGCGGCTGATCTCGATCAGGCGGGTGGTCTCGACGCACGGGTTCGACATTCGACTTCTCGATCGATCCCTGCAGCAGGCGGGCGTCCTCGGCGGTCGCGATCTGCGGCGGGACGTCCGCACGGAAGGTGCTGCGACCCTCGGGGAAGAGGCCGCGATTGCCGGGAAACATGTTCACGCTGAGGCGACCGGCGAATCCCCTCGGAGGTCGAGATCGTGCCATCCTCGGCGATGGTGAAGTCCGTTTCGTTGGGAGCGAACGTGATCTGTCCGCCATTGCCGATCACCGGGTAGCCTTGGTCGGTCACGAGGCGGCCCTGGGGGTCGATCTGGAATTGGCCGTTGCGGGTGTACCGGATGCCCTGCGGAGTCTCGACGGCGAAGAAGGCCTGTCCGTCGATTGCGACGTCGAGCTGGTTGCCGGAGTTCTGGATCGCGCCGACCGAGAAATCCTGCCAGGTCGACTTGTCCTCGACATAGGACAGCTTGCGGTCGGCGCCGCGCGGAAGGTCTCCGTCGCTGGCGACCGGCATCAGGTATTCCTCGAACACCATCTGGCTGTTCTTGAAGCCGGTGGTGTTGACGTTTGCGACGTTGTTGGCGACGACGTCCAGTTGCGCGCCGAAGCGCAACCTGACGCGATAGTCCAACGAGCTGTGCGTTTTCCACGATAGCTTCCCCCTTCGTAGGTTTCCGTTCAGCCTTCAACCCTCCCCGGCGTCCGGCTCGACCATTAAGCAATTGCAGCAACCGTGCCAATCGGAAGATCGTTGATTTACCAATGATAAACCATAACGGTCCGGCGTGCTCAGAGGGGAAATGCTCGTCAGACGCGGCAAAAACGACCCGGCAAATTTTGCCGCGTTGAAGAAGCCGTGTAACCATTGTTAACCATACTCTTAAGCTCACAGCCGAGGCGGATCAGTCCGAGGCGTGCCAAGGTTAAGAGAGACATGGCGAACGTCGCGATGCCGCCGAAGAAATCGAAGGCGGCAAGGCAGCCAAGAAGGGCAAGTTCAGGCAAGAAGATGCATGATGATCGCCGGCGGCGTCGTGCTTGCTGGCGGCGGCCGGCGGCTGGCTATCTCGTTCCTGGGCGCATGGCGGCGGCGGACGAAGGCCGCGGAGACGCATGCGGAAGCCAAGCCGCCGACCTTTACTTTCAATCTGCCCGACATGATCGTCAATCTGACGATCTCGACCGATCGCCCGAAACTTCCTGAAGCTCACGATCGCGCTCGAAGTCGCCGACGAAGAGATGCCGGCCAAAGATCCAGCCGCGCATGGCCGAGGTCGTCGACGCTTCCAGGTCTATCTGCGCGAGCTGCGCCCGAGGATCTCGAAGGTTCGGCCGGCTGTCTACCGCCTCAAGGAAGAGCTGCTGCGCCGCGTCAACCTGGCCGATCTATCCGGCCAAGGTCGATGCCATCCTGTTCAAAGAACTCCTGGTCCAGTAAGGCGCTGTGTCCGACCGAACAGGACAAACTCGCAGACGAATGGGGCGCCGCTCTCGCCGAGCAGGGAGCGGGTCGGCGAGAACCCGCGATGGAAATGCGCCGCCGAATGGGCGGCGATGCTCGACGGCGGCAGTCCGGTCGCCGGGGACCGGCCGCTGCGGTGGCGCCGACCGCGTCCTCAATCAGGACGAAATCGACAGCCTGCTCGGCTTCGATCCGACGAGCTGCCGCCAGCAATGTCGAGCTGACCGGCGTCAGGCGCTGATCAATTCGGCGCTGGTGTCGCTACGAGCGCCTGCCGATGCTCGAAATCGTGTTCGACCGCCTCGTGCGGCTGGCGACGACGTCGCTGCGCAATTTCACCTCCGACAACGTCGAAGTCTCGCTGGACTCGATCTCCTCGGTCCGCTTCGGCGACTACATCAATTCCATCCCGCTGCCGGCGATCCTGTCGGTCATCAAGGCGGAGGACTGGGACAATTTCGGCCTCGTCACGGTCGATTCGAGCCTCATCTACTCGATCATCGACGTGCTGCTCGGCGGCCGTCGGGGCGTCGGTCCGATGCGTGTCGAGGGGCGTCCCTACACGACGATCGAGACCAATCTCGTCCAGCGCATGATCGAGCTCGTGCTCGTCGATGCCGAGCAGGCGTTCAAGCCGCTATCGCCCGTCCATTTCCATATCGACCGGCTCGAGACCAATCCGCGCTTCGCAGCCGTTGCCCGGCCCGCGAACGCCGCGATCCTGGTCAAGCTCCGCATCGACATGGAAGATCGCGGCGGCACCTTCGATTTCCTGCTGCCCTACGCGACGATCGAACCGATCCGCGATGTCCTGCTTCAGAGGTTCATGGGTGAGAAGTTCGGCCGCGACCCGACCTGGGAAGGGCACCTCGCGACCGAAATCTGGAGCGCCGAGATCGAGGTCTCGGCGGTTCTCTACGAGCGGCAGATGCCGCTGAAACGCATCCTCGATCTCGAAGTCGGCGACACGCTGATGCTGGACGTCAAAAGCGACAGTCTGGTCGAGCTCAGATGCGGCGACTTTCTGATTACCCAAGGAAAAATGGGTCGTGCAGGGGAGGCGGTCGCGGTCCAGGTGGCCCGGCCGGTGCGGCGCTCGCGCACCACGATGGCAATTTTCGAGAGCACGGAAGTCCAACAAGGAGATGATGTGATGGGAAACGGGATTGCGCTTCTGATCAGTTCCTGGTCGCGGTGCTTCTCATCATGACGATCGGCTACTGCTATCTCCTCAATCAGCGGCTGGCCAAGCTCCGCGCTGACGAGGGAGTGCTGAAGGCAACGATCGCCGAGCTCGTGACCGCGACCGATATCGCCGGGCGTGCGATTAGCGGTTTGAAACAGGCGGTTAACGATTGCAACTCGGCGCTTGGTGAGCGACTGACAAGGGCGGAGCGGTTATCTGCCGAACTTGGCGCCCACACCGCGACTGGTGAGGAGATCGTTAAACGCATCGCCATGATCGCCGCCGCCGCAAAGCCTGGCCCGCTCCGTCCGGAGCAGGAGCCCGCGAACAGTCAGACAAGCCGTGCGACCGCCACTTTGGCGGCAGCCCAAGCCTTCGTCCGCCGCACCCAGGAGCGGCAGTCGGGCGTGGCGGCGTGACCTGACATGCAGTTCCGCGTACTGCCGATCATCATCACGGCGGCCAGCCTCCTTCTGGTTCTGAAGGTGGCTGGACTGGCGCTGACCGGGCATTACGCGTTCGATACCCAGCCCGAAGCGCCGAAGGTCACGGTCGCCGCCACCTATCGCCCGTCCGCTGCGGCCCGATCGCCGGGGCAGTTGGCACAGGTGTCTACTGACGTGGGCGATGAGGACGACATCACCGGCTCGGTTCCGCCGCCGAAGAAAAAGAAGGAAGCTCCCGCGGAGGCTCCGGCCGCCGCGTTGTCCGGGGGCGAGCCGGCAACGGCCGCCAAGGACGTTGCGAATGCTGGCAAGCCGCCGGCTTCGCCCGGTGCTCCTATCTCGGATAAGACGCAGACCGATCTTTCTCCTGCCGAGAAGGCGCTGCTTCAGCGTCTGCAGGACCGCCGCAAGGAACTCGATTCCCGCGCGACCGAACTCGATCTGCGCGAAGGCCTGCTTCGCGCAGCCGAGAAGAAGGTCGATGGTCGCCTCGGCGAATTGCAGGCCGTTCAGCGGAGCATCACCGCCGCAGAGGCCGAGCGGAAGGAGCAGGAGGACAAGCAGATCAAGGATCTCGTCGTCATGTACGAGAACATGAAGCCCAAGCAGGCGGCACAGATTTTCAATCAGCTGGATATGCCGGTCCTGCTCGAGGTCGCCTCGCGGATGAACCCGAAGAAGACGAGCGATGTCCTCGCCAGGATGACTCCTGCCGCCGCCGAGAAGCTCACTGTCGCTCTAGCCAAGCGCAAGGATGAGCAGCAGCAGCAGGCCGATGCCACATCCTCAGCCAATCCCGCACTGATTGCGCCGGTCGCTACCGCGCCGGGCGCCTTGCCGAAGATCCAGGGCACTCCGAAGCCCTGATTGTCCGCGTCTTCTGGCGCTTTTGTTAACCGAGTTGGCTGTATCAAGGCTCTGAATCCCGCGGGGGTCTGTTCGCGGAGATTGCAGAGGGCGTTGAGGTGCGGCGCGTTCGGGACACTGGATCGATAGCAAAAGCGGATGTCGCGGCCGTCATGCCGCGCATGATCGCGTTGCTGTGCCTTCTGTTCTCCGCGCCTGCTTTCGCGGCCGATGCGACGATGACCGGGAAGGAGAGCCAGGGCTTCGGCCGCATCCTCCTCGATTTCGATCACACTCCCACTATCGATACCCGGATCACCGGCGGGGTGCTCGTCCTCACTTTTTCCGAGGCTGTGACCGTCTCGGTCAATCGTGCCGTCGAGGGCCTTCCCAATTTCGTCAGCGTCGCCCGCCGCGATCCCGATGGCAAAGCGGTTCGCTTCGCGCTGGTCCAGAATGTGAAGATCAACGTCATGGAGGCGGGCGACAAGTATTTCGTCGATCTCCTGCCCGGCAATTGGGTCGGCATGCCGCCACCATTGCCGCCGGAGGTCGTCGCCGAGCTCAGCCGCAAGGCCCGCGAAGCCGAGAAGGTGCAGGCCGAACTCGCCCGCCTTGAAGCGCTGAACGCGCCGTCGATGGCGATCAGTTCGGGGAGCAATGCCGAGAGCATCAAGATTTCGCTCAGCTTCGACCGGCCGGTCGACGTCACGTTCTCGCAGACCGGCTCGCAGGGCGTCGTCACGCTGCCACCAGGTATCAAGACTGATCTGGCAGCCGCCCGTGATTCATTGCCGCCCGAAGTCAGCAGCCTGTCGCTGAAGCCGGGCAAGGGGCAGAGCACGCTCCAGTTCACCGTCCCGGACGGCTACACGATGAGCGGACTCGTCGAGGACAAGTCCTACATCATCACCGCGAAGCCTGCCGCAAAGCCCGCCGAGACCCATGCCGCCGCGCCGACGCCCGCGCCGCAGCCGAAGATCCAGGTGGGTACGGTTCCCGTCGATCCCTATTTCGGCCAACCCACGAACGATCTGGGTCCGGAGCGCAATCCTTCGGATCAGCCCCCGCCGAAGGTCGCCGATCCCGCTGCCACTCTGAAGAAGGAAGGGCAGGAAGGGCACGACGGGCACCACGCCGAAACGCCCGCCACGAAGCCAACGGCGGATCGTGAGTCGCCTCCGTCACCGCCTGCTCACGCGGATACGTCTCATGCCACTGAGCCGGTGGTTGACCAGCACACCGAGCCGTCGAAGGCCGACGATCACGCCGTCGCATCTGCAAACGAACCCGCTCCTCCGCCCGAAGAGGTTGCGCCCCGGGTCGATCTCGGCGCTGCCGATGTCGGAGATCTGCCGCCGGAGGTGATTGCACTCGCAAACCAGGCGATCGCCACCAAGTCGATCCAGGTCCATACGGCGCCGACGGGCATCGAGATCGCGATTCCGTTTCCTCAGCTCCCGTCCGCTGCCGCATTCTCTCGCGGCTCGTCGATCTTCTTCGTCGTCGACAGCCGCCAGAGCATGGATATCGGGTCGATCATCGCCGGCAGCAGCGGCGGCGTGCAGGCCGTACGTGTGGCGCGCACCGGCCGCGGTCAGGTCTTCAACCTGAAGGTCCCGCAGCCGCGGATCGTCGGCCTGACCTCCGTCGGCAATGCCTGGATCCTGTCGATCGGCGAGAAGCCGCTCGAACCCACGCGCCCGATCTCCCTTGTTCCCGGGTTCACCAGCGACGGCCGGACCGGGCTGAAGACCCGGCTCGGCGGCATCGGCACGGTGAACTGGATCGACGATCCGGATGTCGGCGACCAGATCGCGGTCGTCACCCTCCAGCCGCCGATGCGGGGCATGATCCGCGACCGCAATCTCGTCGAACTGAAGCTCCCCGTGACGGCGCACGGTCTCGCCTTCGAAGCCCATGCCGACGATCTCTCGGTCACCGTCGCCGGTGACGAACTGATGGTCACTCGCAATAGCGGCCTCACCGTCTCGCTCGATGTCGAGCCCGCGCGGATGGAGCGCCAGATCGCGCTCGAACCGAACAGTCCGTTCTCGTCGTCGAACTGGAAGCACACGAAGAAGGATTTCCCGTCGCTCGGTGCCGAACTCGCGCGCGCCGCCGCCGCCGCCTCGCCCGAGGAGCGGAGCCGGGCGCGTGTCGCGCTTGCCGGCTTCTACCTCGCCAACGGCAACGCGGCCGAGGCCAAGGCCATTCTCGATGTCGCGATACGCCAGTCGCCACGGCTCGCGGACGACGACCAGGCCAAGCTCCTGCGCGGGGCATCCCTCGTCATGCTCCGCCGCTTCGACGAGGCCACCAAACTGTTGAGCTCCGGCAGCGTCGCCGATACCGGCGAGGCGGCCTTGTGGCGAACCGTTGCCCAAGCCTCGCTCGGACATGTCGCTCTCGCCCGCGAATCCTATCGCAAGGGTGAGCCCATCCTCCCCGCGATGCCGCCCGAACTGCAGCGCATCTTCCGTGAGACCATGGTCGACGTGGCCATCTCTGCCCGGGATTACGCGACCGCAGCATCCGAGCTCGGCGAGATCGATAAGCTCGCGCCGGACGATGGCTATGCGCGCCGGGCGGTCCTGCGAGGCCAGTTGGCGGAGGGCCTCGAACAGCCGTCGGAAGCCCTCGAAGCCTATCGCGTCGCCTTCGAATCGAAAGACGAGATCGCGGCTGCCCAGGGCAGGCTCCTGTCGACCAATCTGCGTTATCGCACACGCGAGATCGATCGCGCCGCCGCGATCAAGGATCTGGAAATCCTCACCGCGGTCTGGCGCGGCGACGCCATAGAAGCCGAGGCCCTTGCGAGTCTCACCAGGCTCTATGCCGCCGATCACCGCTGGCGCGAGGCCTTCACGGCCATGCACGTCGCGATGCGGCATCATCCCAACGAGCCGAGCACGCGCGACGTCCAGGAGCAGATGGCCGACGAGTTCGAGCGGCTGTTCCTCAGCGACGGCCCGGATGCGGCGCCGCCGACGCTCGAAAGCGTCGCTCTCTTCTATGACTTCAAGGAACTGACGCCGCCGGGACGCAAGGGCGACGAGGTCATCCGCAAGTTGGCCGACCGTCTGGTCGAGGTCGATCTGCTGACGCAAGCGGCGGATCTGCTCGAATATCAGATCAAGAACCGCCTCCAGGGCGCCGCGCGGGCGCAGGTCGCGGCACGGGCCGCGGCGATCGAGCTGATGAACCGGCAGCCGGGCAGGGCGCTCAACGTCCTCCACGACACCCGCATTGCCGGCCTGCCGGCCGATCTCGTGCGCAACCGCCTCACACTGGAGGCGCGAGCACTGTCCGACCTTTCGCGGCCCGATGCGGCTCTCGAAATGGTCGATTCCTATTCCGGACCCGAGATTTCGCGCCTCAAGGCCGACATCTATTGGCAGGCCCAGCGCTGGCAGAGCGCCGCCGAGGAGCTGGAACTTCTGACGGGCGACGCCTGGAAGCAGTCCGCGCAACTCAGCGACGACACCCGCGTGGACGTGCTGCGTTCGGCGATCGCCTACGCGCTCGCCGACGATCCGCTCGGCCTCGACCGGCTTCGCGTGAAATATACCGACAAATTCACCGGCACGCCCGACCAGCGGAGCTTCGACGTAGTCACCGCGCCTCTGGAAGGGCGCGGCGAGGAATTCCAGGCCGTTACCCAGGCCGCCACAGTGGTCGATACGCTGAAGCGCTTCCTGCAGGACTACAGGAAGCGCTATCCGGACACCTCACCGCCACTGGTCAAGCAGCCGGTACCTCCGCTGCCGGACAAGACGCCGCAAGCGGAGGGGGAGCCCGCGAACAAGCCACGGGGCAAGGAGCCCGAGCGCACCGCGGACGCCAGGCACTGAAGGTCAGAGCCGCTGTTCGTAGTCCGAGCTGAGTTTCGAGAAATTCCGCCAGAACGGCCGCGCCGGTTCGCCGTTGAGCACATCCTCGAGAAGGCCGAGATGGGTGTGCCAGCCGCCGGAGACGTTGATCTTCTGTCCGCGGTTTGCCAGCCGCCGATGCGTGATGACGAGATGCACCGAATTGCCCGCAGGCGTCAGTTCGAAGGTTGCCCATGAATCGCCGGGCTCGCCACCCCAGGTGAAGCTCAGCAGCCGCGGCGGCTCGCATTCGATGATCTCGCCGGTGATCATGTCTATTTCGTTCGAGCGAAACTTCTCCGGCGGAGGATCGTCGTTCATCGACAGCTTGGAGTTCTCCCAGGTCAGCTCGACCTTGCCGCCCGGACGAAGATCCATCTCGCCACGCGCGAGCCAGGTCGCGCGCTTGTCGGATTCGGTGAGATAGGCCCAGACACGTTCGATCGGGCCCGGGAGATAGCGCTCGAGGCGGACGGTGTCCTCGGAAAGTGCGGTCGCATAATCGGTCATGACGTCTTCCCTTCATCCTTGTTGAGTTCGCGTTCGAGAGCGTCGAGGCGTTCGTTCCAGAAGGCCTCGTAGTGGCGCAGCCATTCCATGGCTCCTCCGAGAGGCGCGGCGTTGAGCCGGCACATATGCGTCCGTCCATCGACCCGGCGCCTGATCAGCCCGGCATTCTCAAGCGTTTTCAGGTGCTTCGACGCATTCGCGAAAGTCATCTGAAATGGTGCGGCAAGGTCGCCGATGCTGCGCTCACCGGCGGTGAGGCGTTGCAGCATCGCTCTCCGCGTCGGGTCGGAGAGAGCTTGAAAGACGAAGTCGAGGAGATTTTGTTCAACCATGTGGTTGAGTATATCGATGTCGAAACGATATTCAACCGTTTTGTTGAATCTTTGAGCCGACATTCGGCGGCAGGTGCCTGCGGCTACAGGCGAGGCCTAATCCGGCTGCCGCCGTTGCCCTTTGGTCGCGCTCCGATCGCTCCCGATGCCGCCGCCCGCAGGATGCGCCGGAAGGTTGGGCAATCCATGTGGCTCCAGGGCAGGCGGCAGCATGTTTCAGGCCGTCGCGCATGGCGCTCAGCCTGCGAATCGTGCGGTCCAATTCCTCCGCTTTGGCCGCGAGCATGTCCCGGTCGATGCGGGGCGGCCCGTCCGACGCAAACATGAGTGCAGTCTCATCGAGCGAGAAGCCGGCGGCGCGTCCGAGCGTGATGAGCGCCAGCCGCTCCAATACTCCCGGATCGAACAGACGACGCATGCCCCGCCTGCCGATCGACGAGATCAGTTCCTTCTCCTCATAGAATCGCAGCGTTGAGGCAGGAAGGCGCGGAGCGCTGCGCCAGCTCCGCTATGTCCAGGTCTTTCATCTCTTGACCTCAAGTCGACTTGAACTGGCAGGGTGCGGGTTCGGTTTCCTGGAAACAAGGGAAAGGAAGATGATGATGGATGTCACGCGCCAGACCGATAACGAGCAGGCGACGCTTTGGAATGGTATCGCTGGACAGGCTTGGGTCGACATCCAAGAGGTGCTCGATCAGATGTTCAGGTCGTTCGAAGAATTGCTCGTCGAAGCAGTCTCGACTCGTTCTGCGGGCCAGGTGCTCGACGTCGGCTGCGGTACGGGCAGCACGACGCTCGCCGTCGCGCGGCTGCTTGGCACGAACGGCCACTGCCTCGGCATCGATATCTCGGACCCGATGCTCGCCGCCGCCCGCGCACGCGCCGAGCGGGAGAGCGCGCCGGCAAGCTTCATCCGTGCCGACGCGCAGATCCATGTCTTCAAGCCTGCCAGCTTCGACATGATCATCTCGCGCTTTGGCGTGATGTTCTTCGACGAACCCCTCAGGGCCTTTGCGAACCTGCGGAGAGCCGCAAGGGATCATGCCGAACTGCGGTTTGTCGCCTGGCGGAGTGCTGCGGAAAATCCGTTCATGACGACGGCCGAGCGCGCGGCCGCACCGTTCCTGCCCAACATCCCCGCTCGACGGCCGGAGGAGCCTGGACAGTTTGCGTTCGCCGATCAGCACCGGGTGTTTCGGATTCTACAGCAGAGCGGTTGGATCGGAGTCGATATCCGGCCGATCGATATCGACTGCACCCTGCCTGAGAAGGAGCTGATCCGCTATTTCACCCGCCTTGGCTTTCTGGGTCGAGTTCTTCACGAGGCAGACGAGGTCACTCGCGTTCGGGTTGTCGATACGGTCCGCGCGGCCTTCGATCCCTATGTCCACGGCCCGGAAGTCCGCTTTTCCGCCGCCTGCTGGATGGTCAGTGCCCAAGCGACCTAGCGGACGAAGCTTTCGACCAGGGACCCCGCGACGAGGTTCCAGCCGTCAACGAGCACGAAGAAGATCAGCTTGAAGGGCAGGGAAACCACGACGGGCGGCAGCATCATCATACCCATCGACATCAGGATCGACGCCACGACGAGATCGATGACGAGGAAGGGCACGAACAGAAGGAAGCCAATCTCGAATGCCCGCCTGAGCTCGGAAATCATGAAGGCTGGAACCAGCGCTCTGAGGCTGACCTGATCCGGAGAAGTCCGCCGTTTCCCTGGCGAGGTCGCTGAACAGCCTGAGGTCCTTCTCGCGGACATGCTCGAGCATGAAGGCGCGGAAGGGCACCGCGCCCCGGTTGAAGGCCTCTTGTGGTTGGATCTGCCCCGCAACCAGCGGCTGGATCGCGTCGTTGTAGGCAGTCGTGAATGTCGGAGCCATCACGAAAGCGGTCAGGAACATCGCCAGGCTGACGATCACCGCGTTCGGCGGCGCGGTCTGGGTGCCGATCGCCGTTCGCAGCAGCGACAGCACGACGACGATCCGGGTGAACGAGGTCACCATGATCAGGATCGACGGCGCCAGGCTCAGCACCGTGATCAGCGCGACGAGCTGAAGTGCCCGTTCCGCTATGCCGCCTGTACCGAGGTCGACCGTCACGCCCTGGGCGTTCGCCGAGGTCGCGTATGCGGTCAGACCAAGAACTAGGAGAAGAAGTGCGGACCCTCGGGCCCTCATGACGGGCGGGAACGGCCGAGCAGGTTGGCCATCTCTTCTTCAAGCGAGTCGAGATGGGACTTGTCCGAGGCGGCCGTATCGGTCGCCGGAGCGGGTTCCGGGGCGCGAGGAGCCGGCGCGGCCGGGCGCTCGGCCGGACGACGCTGCGGAGGCGCGGGTGGAGCCGCCTTGGGTGCCGGGACAGGTTGTTCAGCCGCGGCGCCGGGCCCCTTCGGCCGCTGGAGCGCCTCTTCGAGCTGCCGCTCGATGTCGGCGAACAGCGGATCGATTTCCGCTTTCGGCTTGGCGCTCGCCGGGGCAGGCGCGGGGGCAGGTGCCGTGGTAACCGGCGCGGGCACGATCCGCGGCGGAGCCGGTTCGCGGCGCTCCGGCGGAAGATCGTTCATCCGCGGCTCGCCCTGTGCGGTGTTCGCCTCGTTGGACGGCGTCAGAACGCTGGTCGCGCGGCTCATCGTGGCGCGGAAGAAACCGGGCTTGCGCGACGGTTCGTCTGCGGGTGCGACAGGCGGCGGAATGTCCTGCGGAGGCGCAGGCGGCACAGCGGCGAGGTTCGGCTGGCGCGGCGGAAACGGAGACGGCGCCGAAACAGGCTGCAGGCCTGGCGGAGGAGAAGGGATCCTGGGCTGCGGCGCGATGGCTGCCGGCTGCGGAGGCAGAACCGGCTGCGGCTGCGGCTGCGGCTGCGGCGGAAGCACGGGCGCGCGAGCCGCCTCGGCAGGCCGGTTACCGCGCTGAGGAGCGAGCGCGGCCTGCGACGGCGTGCGGACGATATGGCTTTCGACCACGACGTCGTTCGGCCCGCCGATCATGATCAGGTGCTCGACATTGTCGCGGCGGATCAGCACGAGACGCCGGCGAGCGTCGATCGCGAAGGCGTCCAGCACGCCGAGACGCGGCTGCCGCGCACGTCCGGAATTCGAAAGTGGCAGCTTACGGCCGGCGAGCCGGCGCACGACCATCGCGGTCACGTAGATCAGGCCGAGTACGATCGCGAACGCCAGTAGAAATTTGACCGCAAGCGGCATCTCGGTGCCGAACAGCTGATCCATCAGGCCCATTATTTTTAGTCCCTACGCATCCCGCCGCCGCGGGGAACAAATGCCGGCGCCCCTGCCGGCCATGTGCGCAACCTAACAAAACCCTAATGGGCTTCCTAGTGCGCACAGGGAGAACAAGAAGGTTTTCGGCCCCCGTTAACCACTGATTAACCAACAACCCGGCAAATTCTTCCTAGTCCGGTGCTTCTGCCGGCAGGGGGTCCGGATGCTTTTCGGCGATCTTCCTCTCGTTGGCATGCTGAAGCAGCGCATGGAATGGCACCAGCAACGCCAGAACGTGCTGGCGCAGAACGTCGCCAATGCCGACACGCCCGGTTTCCGTGCCCGCGATCTGAGCGAGCCGGATTTCGGCCCGGCGGCCGACCCGAAGGGCGTCCATCTCCAGCGCACCAGTGCAATGCATCTCGGACTCGGCGGCGGCAGCGACGGCGAGGTTAAACGCACCTCGACCTATGAGGTCACCCCCGAGGGCAACGGCGTCGTCCTCGAAGAGGAAGTGATGCGCGTCACCCAAAACGTCATGGACTACCAGATGGTCTCGGAGCTCTACGGCCGCGGCCTCGGAATGCTGAAAACCGCGCTCGGCCGCAGCGCCTGAGGAGGGCGAAAATGGATTTCCTTCGGTCAATCAATGTCGCGGCCTCGGGCCTCAAGGCCCAGTCCGGCCGCATGCGGATCATCGCCGAGAACATCGCCAACGCCGATTCGACTGCGTCCACCCCTGGCGGCAATCCGTATCAGCGCAAGATCCCGACCTTCCATACGAGCTTCAACAAGGAACTGGACGCCCAGGTCGTCGAGCTCGGCCGCATCCAGCGCGATTCGGCTCCGTTCAATTCGAAATACGAGCCGGGCAATCCGGCGGCCGACGCCAACGGCTACATCAAGACGCCGAACGTCAACTCGCTGATCGAGCAGATGGACCTGAAGGAGGCGCAACGCAGCTACGAGGCCAATCTCGGCGTGATCGGTGCGACCCGCCGCATGCTCACCCGCACCCTCGACATTCTGCGCGCCTGAGGAACTGATCCATGGCTACTCCGTCGCTTGCCGCCAGCGCCTATTCCCGTCTCGCCAATATCGGTGGTGCCTCGTCCGGCCTGCCGGCGCCCGGCATCGGCAGCCAGGCCAGCCAGGGCGGTGGGTTCGCCCAAATGCTCGAAAGCGCCATCGGTGATGTCAGCAAGGCGGGCGCCAATGCCGACGCCCAGACCATGCAGGCGGTGCAGGGCAAGGGCGACCTCGTCAACGTCGTCACGGCTGTGGCTGAAAGCGAAGTCGCCTTGCAGACTCTCGTTTCGGTCCGCGACAAGGTGATTTCGGCCTACGAAGAAATCATGCGAATGCCGATCTGACGCCGAGGGACACGTAGTTATGACAGGACCGGAAGTTCTCGACGTCGGCCGCGACGCCATCATCACCCTGCTCAAGGTTTCGGCGCCGCTGATGGTCGTCGGGCTCGTCGTCGGCGTGATCATCTCGCTGTTCCAGGCGCTGACCCAGATCCAGGAGATGACGCTCGTCTTCGTCCCGAAGATTCTGGCCATGTTCGCCGTCCTCGTTCTCGCTTTGCCTTTCATGGGTGACGTACTCTCCGCCCACATGATGCGAATCGCGGCTCTGATCGCCCACGGCGGTTAGCGCGGCTCGCG
This sequence comes from uncultured Alphaproteobacteria bacterium, assembly GCA_963778835.1. Lineage (GTDB taxonomy): Bacteria > Pseudomonadota > Alphaproteobacteria > Rhizobiales > Methylopilaceae > Flaviflagellibacter. The sequence goes on along the minus strand of CAVZVY010000006.1, from coordinate 198,267 downwards.
CCGCGGGGGCGTGCGATGACCATTCAGATCCTGCCTGAACTCAGCATCGCCTATCTCCTGATCTTCGCGCGCATCGGCACGCTCGTGATGCTGTTGCCCGGCGTCGGCGAGAGCATGTTCCCGGTGCGGATCCGGCTGTCGGTCGCGCTCCTGATGGCGCTGGTCTTCTATCCCTTTGCCCTGCCTTATTACCCGCAGCCGATGGGCACGGTGCCGCAGATCATCGGCCTCCTTCTGCAGGAGATTCTGATCGGCTTCGTCCTCGGCGTAATGGGGCGGCTGATGGTCTCGGCGCTGCAGACCGCGGGTGCCATCGTCGCCCAGCAGCTTGGCCTCGGTTTCGTCGTCGCGGTCGACCCGACCATGGGCCAGCAGGGCGCGCTCGTCGGCACATTCCTGTCGCTGATGGGCATCGCGCTGATCTTCGCGCTCGACCTCCACCACTTGGTCATCGCCGCGCTTGGCAAGAGCTACGATATCTTCCGGCCCGGCACGATGCCGCCGGTCGACGATGCCTTCCGTTACGTCGTGGGCCTCGTCTCGAGCTCCTTCAAGATCGCGGTGCAGATCTCGGCGCCGTTCATCGTCTTCGGCCTCATCTTCAACATCGGCCTCGGCGTTCTCGCCAAGCTGATGCCGCAGATGCAGGTGTTCTTCATCGCGGTCCCGGCCTCGATCATGATCGGCTTCATCATCCTCGCCCTTGTGCTCGGGGCTATGATGACCGTCTTCACCAATTACATGGAAAGCGGCCTCCGCCAGCTTCTGCAGCTGGGAGGATAGGGTGGCCGAAGAAGACGACAGCGAACGGTCGCAAGAACCTACCCAGAAAAAGCTCGACGACGCGCGAAAACGGGGCGACATCCCGAAGAGCGTCGAGGTGAATACCTGGTTCCTGTTGGGCGCGGGAACGCTGGCGCTGATGATGTTCGGCGGCTCGTCTTCGGCGCAGCTTACTTTGGCGATGAAAGGCTTCCTGGGTCACGCGGGCACGATCGAGTTCGGCGGTCGTGCCATGCAGCTCATGGCGACGGATGTCCTGCTGACGACCATCGCGGCGCTCGCTCTGCCGCTCCTGTTCATGGCGGCGGCGGCGATCGTTGGAAACATCGTCCAGAACGGCTTCCTGTGGTCGATGGAGCCGATCACGCCGAAATTCTCGAAAGTCTCGCCGCTGGCAGGCTTCGGGCGCCTGTTCTCCAAGACCAGTCTCGTCAATTTCGCCAAGGGCATCGCCAAGCTGCTGATCGTCGGCTCGGCCGTCATGTATGCGGTCTGGCCAGAATGGGAGAAGCTCGGCGTCACCACCGAGCTTGAGCCGGCGGCGCTCACCCCGTTCACCTTCGATCTCATCATCCGCGTGCTCGGTTCGGCGCTCGCCGTCCTGACCGTGCTTGCGGGTGCCGACTGGCTCTACCAGCGCCAGAGCTGGATGGAGCGGCAGAAGATGTCGTTCCAGGAGTTGAAGGAGGAGTTCAAGCAGCAGGAAGGTGATCCGCACGTCAAGGCGAAGATCCGCCAGATCCGCCAGCAGCGCTCGCGCAAGCGCATGATGGCCCAGGTGCCGCAGGCGAGCGTGATCGTCACCAACCCGACCCACTACGCCGTTGCGCTGAAATACGAGAAGGGGATGAACGCTCCGGTCTGCCTCGCCAAGGGCGTCGACGCGATCGCCTTCCGCATCCGCGCCGTCGGCGAGGAGCACAAGATCCCGATTGTCGAAAACCCCCCGCTTGCCCGTGCCCTCTATGCTCAGGTCGAGGTCGACGACGAAATCCCGGCCGAACACTATAAGGCGGTCGCTGAGGTCGTCGGCTACGTCATGGGCCTGCGACGCCGTGGCCTTAGATGACTTGTGAGCCGTGCCCCCGCATGATTGCAAATCGGATCGCGGCAGACCAATCTCCGCGCCGGAGGCGGGTGTGGCTTTTATGACGGATTCGCGGGACGAAGCGGCCGCCTACGAGGCCCCGATCGACCGAACCGAGCAGCCGGTGAATGTGAAGCTCGTTCTGGCCTTGGCCGGAGCGTTGGTGCTCGCGTTCGCCGGGCTTTCCTATGCGGACGACGAGTCCGCCAGCCGCTACATCCTGTTCTTCCTCGGCGTCCTCGCCACGATCGGCATCTTCGCGCTGTTCGGTGGCGCTATCGGCATCCTGCGCTTTAGCGGTCGCAAGAAAGAGAGCGGCTTCGCCCGCAATCTCCTCGTCGACGCGGAGGACGGCATCCTCGTTTCCGATGAGGCATCGGGGATCGTCTTCGCCAACCGCGCCTATCTCTCGCTGACCGGCGCCGAGGAGCCGGACGATGTCCGCCCGGTCGAGCGCGTCTTCGCCAGTGACCCCGATGTCGCGGAATCGATCTACCGCCTCTCGCAGGCGTCAAAGGAGGGGCGGGCGCTTCAGGAAGAGTTCCGCGTCGCCGGCGGCCCGACAGGCGTTCCGGCATGGTTCCGCGTCCGCGTTCGTCCGCTCGACACGCCCGGTCGCAAGGCGGCGACGGTCTGGACGATCGCCGACGTCACCCGCGATCGCGAGCGCCAGGAAAACGTTTTCCAGGAACTCCAGCACGCCATCGACTTCCTCGATCATGCGCCTGCCGGCTTCTTCTCCGCGGAGGCGGACGGCACGATCGGCTACATGAACGCCACTCTGGCCGAGTGGCTCGACCACGATCTGGCGAAGATCGGTTCTGGCACGCTGCGTCTGGAGGACGTCTTCGCGGGCGACGGCGCCTCGCTCGTCGCGACCATCCAAGGCGGCGTCGGCACGGTGAAGACCGATGTGCTCGATCTCGACCTGAAGACGCGCAACGGCCAGTCCTTCCCGGTCCGCATCCTGCACAAAACCGCCTATTCGCCCGACGGCACGGCCGCGCCGTCGAAGACGCTCGTGCTGGACCGTTCCCGCGCCCGCGGGGTCGCCGATCCGCTGCGCGCCGCCGAAGTCCAGTTCGCCCGCTTCTTCAACGCGACCCCGATCGCGATCGCGACGGTCGATGCCAATGGCGGCGTGAAGCGCGCCAATGCCAGCTTCGCGCGGCTGTTTCCGGACGTGATGAAGGACGAGCGCCGCCTCGTCCTCTCCGGCGTGGCGGAGGCTGGGCGCGCACCGCTCGGCGAGGCGCTGGGCCGCGCCGCCAGCGGCCAGAGCGACATGAAGCCGGTCGATGGCCTGATCGGCGGCGACAGCGGCCGCTCCGCCCGCTTCTATTTCAGCCCGGTCGAGAACGAGGAGGGCGCCGAGGCCGACGGCGAGGCCGCGATCGTCTACGCCCTCGACACCACCGAACAGCGTGCGCTCGAACTTCAGATCGCCCAGTCGCAGAAGATGGAGACGGTGGGCCAGCTCGCCGGCGGCATCGCGCACGACTTCAACAACGTCCTGACCGCCATCATCGGCTTCTCGGATCTCCTGCTGTCGAACCACCGGCCGACCGATCCGTCGTTCCGCGACATCATGCAGATCAAGCACAACGCCAACCGCGCCGCGGGGCTCGTGCGTCAACTGCTTGCCTTCTCGCGTCGCCAGACCCTCCGGCCGCAGGTGCTGACGCTGACCGAGGTCGTCTCCGACCTCCGCATGATGCTCGGTCGCCTGCTCGGCGAGCATGTCACGCTCGACGTCGTCAACGGTCGCGACCTCTGGCAGGTGAAGGCCGATCTCGGCCAGTTCGAACAGGTCGTCGCCAATCTCGTCGTCAATGCGCGCGACGCGATGCCCGAAGGCGGCAAGGTGACGATCCGCACCTCGAACGTCACTGCCGACGAAGTGCCGGGCTTTAACAAGCCGCTCCTGCCGGCAACCGACTGGGTGCTGACCGAGGTCGGGGACACCGGCACCGGCATTCCGGAAGAGATCCGCGAGAAGATCTTCGAGCCGTTCTTCTCGACCAAGGAAGTCGGCAAGGGCACCGGCCTCGGCCTGTCGACCGTCTACGGCATTGTCAAGCAGACCGAGGGCTTCATCTTCGTCGATTCGGAGATGGGCAAGGGCACGACCTTCCGTATCTTCCTGCCGCGCCACATTCCGTCCGCCGTGCCGGCCGAGGCAGAGGTCGAGATCGCCGCGAAGGCCGAGGCGCCGGCCGCCGCCAAGGATATGACGGGGCAGGGCACGGTCCTCCTCGTCGAGGACGAGGACGCCGTCCGCAGCTTCGCCACCCGCGCCCTCGAATCGCGTGGCTACACCGTCATGGCCGCGAATTCCGGCGCCGAGGCGCTCGAACTGATCGACGAGAAGGCCGGTGGCATCGACCTCGTCGTCTCCGACGTCGTGATGCCGGAGATGGACGGTCCGACGCTCCTCAAGGAACTCCGTAAGCGCAATCCGTCGATCAAGATCATCTTCGTCTCCGGCTATGCAGAGGACGCCTTCAAGAAGAACCTGGCCGAGGACGAGGAGTTTGTTTTCCTTCCCAAACCCTTTGCGCTGAAGGACCTGATCCAGGCCGTGAAGGACACCCTAGGTTAGGGTGTCAGGCGAGCCGATTTGTCGCCCGGTTGCGTTTCCTATCCGAAGGTTTTCGAAATAGGTCGGATTGCTCCGTCGGCGTTAAAGCTCGATGCGATCAAAGCAAGAACATCGCTTGCGAATGAGAACAAACCGTGTACTCTATCGGCTTGGTTGCTTTTCCCGTCAGCCCTGCCAAGAAGGAGTGCGCCGTGGCCCCGAATCTGAAGGTCGTCGAAGTGGTTTCCCAGCCTAAATCAAAAGCTCTCGACGCCGCCCTGGCGCAGATTGAACGCAGCTTCGGCAAGGGTTCGATCATGCGGCTCGGCCAGCGCGAGGCGCTGGACATCGAGACCATTTCGACGGGTTCGCTCGGCCTGGACATCGCGCTCGGCGTCGGCGGTCTGCCGAAGGGCAGGGTGGTCGAGATCTACGGCCCGGAAAGCTCGGGCAAGACGACGCTTGCTTTGCACACTGTTGCGGAGGCCCAGAAGAAGGGCGGCATTTGCGCCTTCGTCGATGCCGAACATGCGCTCGATCCGATTTATGCCCGCAAGCTCGGCGTCAATCTCGACGACCTCCTGATCTCGCAGCCGGACGCCGGCGAACAGGCGCTTGAGATCGTCGACACGCTGGTGCGCTCGGGCGCCGTCGATATCGTCGTCATCGATTCAGTGGCGGCGCTCGTTCCGCGCTCCGAGCTGGAAGGCGAGATGGGCGAGGTCCAGCCGGGCCAGCAGGCGCGCCTGATGAGCCAGGCGCTCCGCAAGCTCACTTCGTCGATATCGAAGTCGAACACGCTCGTCATCTTCATCAACCAGATTCGCATGAAGATCGGCGTCATGTACGGCTCGCCGGAGACGACGACGGGCGGCAACGCACTGAAGTTCTATGCCTCTGTCCGTCTCGACATCCGCCGCATCGGCTCGATCAAGGACCGCGACGAAGTCGTCGGCAACCAGACCCGCGTGAAGGTGGTGAAGAACAAGGTCGCTCCGCCGTTCAAGCAGGTCGAGTTCGACATCATGTACGGTGAGGGCGTCTCGAAGAACGGCGAGTTGGTCGATCTCGGCGTGAAGGCGGGCATCGTCGAGAAATCCGGCGCCTGGTTCTCCTATGACAGCCAGCGCCTCGGCCAGGGCCGTGAGAACGCCAAGCAGTTCCTGAAGGATAACAAGGACGTCGCCGCCAAGATCGAGGCCCAGATCCGGCAGAATGCGAATGTCATCGCCGGCAAGATCCTCGAGGAAGGCACGCCCGAGCCGGACGACGACGCCGAACCCGAGGCCTGATCCTTCGACGTTATCGATCGGCGACGCCGTCGCCGTATCTGATAGCGATGGCCATCTCCTGTGCCCGGGACCCGATCCCGGGCATTCGATGTCGGGGCCGAAACGAGGGGTGACGAGATGTCCGAAAGACCCTACACCCGCGAACGCTATCCGATGCCCGACGACGTCGCGGCGCGGCTCCGGCAGAGCGGTCTCGCCGACGCCTATGACGCCCGACCGCCATACCAGCGCAACGATTACCTCATGTGGATCGGTCAGGCGAAACGGAACGAGACGCGCGAAAAGCGCATCGTCCAGATGCTGGACGAACTGAAGCTCGGCGGCGTCTACATGACGATGGTCTGGCGTCCGGAAAGTTAGCAGCGTGCCAAGCAATGGCCGCGATTCACTGGCTTCGGATCGTGCCTGGCGTAAATTGACAATATTCCTATTTCCTGCTAGTCCTCTTGTCATCCTCACCCTGCGAGGGGCGCTTGCCAGGTACCGGCCGGCCAGCGTGGGATGAGGAGCGGCGCCTGCGGGCGGGGTCCGGAACCCCGCTCCCGGGAGGCCGGAGGATAATGGGCAGGTAGAAAGACCGGTCCGAACGAGCGGGCCCGTCGGGCACCATGACCCGTCTGTGCGGACGCACTGGGGACGGTCTGGCTGCCGGTCGTAGCTCTTAAACTCGCCGGCGGCCAACAGGCCGTGGAAGCGCCCGCCTCCTCCGGACGAAAAACGCCGCGCGGGGAACGCCTCAGGCATCCACGCACACATACGATTTCAGAGGACGCCGAGGCGTTCCCCGCTCCCTCCGAGGGAGCAAACCAAAAAATCGTCTACAGCGGCAGGCGAGGACGACGCGCGCGCACGCATTCCTAGACACGTTCCAGACCCCCCGCTAAGACATGTCCGCCGCCCAACTCTCTCTCACCTCGGGGCGGGCGTGAGCAGCATTGATGAGCAGCGTCAACGAGATCAGGGCCGCGTTTCTCGATTTCTACGCCAAGGAAGGCCATCAGGTCGTGCCGTCGAGCCCTCTGGTTCCGCGCAACGACCCGACTTTGCTGTTCACCAATGCGGGCATGGTGCAATTCAAGAACGTCTTTACCGGCGTCGAGAAGCGGCCGTATTCGACCGCGACGACTGCGCAAAAATGCGTCCGCGCCGGCGGCAAGCACAACGACCTCGAGAACGTCGGCTACACGGCACGCCACCACACCTTCTTCGAGATGATGGGCAATTTCTCGTTCGGCGATTACTTCAAGGAACGCGCCATCGACATGGCGTGGCGTCTGACGACGGGTGTTTTCGGCCTGCCGAAGGACAAGCTCCTCGTCACCGTCTATCACACCGACGATGAGGCCTTTAACCTCTGGAAGAAGATCGCGGGCCTGCCGGATCACAAGATCATTCGCATCCCGACATCGGACAATTTCTGGCAGATGGGCGATACAGGCCCCTGCGGCCCGTGCTCGGAAATCTTCATCGACCAGGGCGAGGCGCTGCAGGGCGGCCCGCCCGGAAGCCCGGACGAGGACGGCGACCGCTTCCTCGAATTCTGGAACCTCGTCTTCATGCAGTACGAGCAGATCGAACCGGGTAACCGGGTCGACCTGCCGCGCCCCTCGATCGACACCGGCATGGGCCTCGAGCGCATGGCGGCGATCATGCAGGGCGTCCACTCGAACTACGACACCGACCTGTTTCGCGGCCTGATCCGCGCCTCGATCGAGGCCATTGGCGTCGACGCCGAGGGCGACCGCCGGCCGAGTCATCGCGTCATCGCCGACCATCTGCGTGCCTCGTCCTTCCTCGTCGCCGACGGCGTCCTGCCGTCAAACGAGGGCCGCGGCTACGTGCTCCGCCGCATCATGCGCCGTGCCATGCGCCATGCCGAACTCCTCGGTGCGCGCGAGCCGGTCATGTACAAACTGGTGCCGACCCTGATCCGCGAAATGGGTGCCGCCTATCCCGAACTTGTCCAAGCCGAGCCGCTGATCACCGAGACGCTGCGTCTCGAAGAAACCCGCTTCCGCAAGACACTGGTGCGCGGTCTTCAGATCCTCGATGAGGAAAGCAGCCGTTTGTCAACGGGCGATACCTTGTCCGGCGAGGTCGCCTTCAAGCTGCACGACACCTTCGGCTTCCCGCTCGATCTGACCCAGGACGCGCTCCGCAATCGCGGCATCGCCGTGGATACGTCCGGCTTCGCGACGGCGATGGAGCGTCAGCGTGCTGAGGCCCGCAAGAACTGGTCGGGCTCGGGTGACGCTGCCGCCGAGACCGTCTGGTTCTCGATTCGCGACAAGGTCCCGGCCACCGAATTCCTCGGCTACGACACTGAGACTGCCGAGGGCGTCGTCCTCGCGCTGGTCAAGGACGGCAAGGAAGTCCCGGCGCTGAAAAAGGGCGAGACCGGTTCGGTCGTCCTCAACCAGACGCCGTTCTACGCCGAGTCCGGCGGCCAGCAGGGCGACCGCGGCATCATGATCGGCTCGGGCATCCGCCTCGCGGTCTCCGACACCCAGAAGCGCGCCGACGGCCTGTTCGTCCATTCGGTCTCGGTCGAGGATGGCGAGGTCACCCTCGGCGCCGCGCTCGAACTGAAGGTCGATCACGCTCGCCGCTCGCAGATCCGCGCCAACCATTCCGCGACCCATCTCCTGCACGAAGCGCTCCGCCGCGTGCTCGGCGATCATGTCGCGCAGAAAGGCTCGCTGGTCGCGCCGGATCGCCTCCGCTTCGACTTCTCGCATCCGAAGCCCATTGACGATGTAGAGATCGGAAGAATTGAGGACATCTCGAACGCGCAGATCCTCGCCAACGCCCCGGTCGAGACCCGGCTGATGGCGGTAGACGACGCGATCGCTTCCGGTGCTCGCGCGTTGTTCGGCGAGAAATACGGCGATGAGGTCCGCGTCGTCTCCATGGGCGAGCGCGAAGGCAACAAGGTCTTCTCGGTCGAGCTCTGCGGCGGCACGCATACCGCCCGCACCGGAGATATCGGCCTCGTGGCGGTCGTCGGCGAAAGTGCCGTTTCGGCTGGCGTTCGCCGCGTCGAGGCGCTCACCGGCGACGCCGCCCGCAAATACCTCGCCGACCGCGGCAGGATGCTCGACGAGGTCGCGGCCCATCTCAAGGTTGGGCCGGTGGAAGCCGCTTCCCGCGTCGCCGCGCTGGTCGAAGAGCGCCGCAAGATCGAGCGGGAACTGCAGGATGCCCGCAGGAAGCTCGCTCTCGGCGGTGGCGGCGGTGCCAGCACGGCGGCCGCTCCCGAAGCAAAGGATGTCGGCGGCATCAAGTTCCTCGGCCGCGTGCTGAAGGGCATTCCGGCAAAGGATCTCAAGGGCCTCGTCGACGACGCCAAGAAGCAGATCGGCTCGGGCGTAATCTCCTTCATCGCGGTCGACGACGAGAACAAGGCCTCGATCGTCGTCGGCGTGACAGAGGATCAGGTCGGCGCGAACAATGCGGTCGACCTCGTCCGTGCTGGCGCCGAGGCGCTCGGCGGTAAGGGCGGCGGCGGCCGTCCGGACATGGCGCAGGCCGGTGGACCCGAGGGCGGCAAGGCGGAAGCAGCTCTTGCAGCGGTCGAGGCCCAGCTCCGCGCCGGCTAGCGCGACGCCCCGGGGTGGCCAGCGCATTCATCAATCCGTAGGGTGGGGCGACTCGCAAGCGAACCGTCACGTCCTTGTCTCGTTGATGCCCTGTGATCGCGAGATGTTCCCGCGTCCGAGGATGTCATGCCGAGAGAAGGCCACTCCACCGTTTCCGTCTACATCATGGCCTGGGACGCTCCCCGGGTGATCGATTTCATCCAAGAGGTCTTCGGCGGCGAGGTCATCCTGCGCTACGACCGCGACGACGGCACGCTCATGCACGCCTCCGTCCGCGTTGGCAACTCGACCATCATGGTCGCGGACGGAACCGATCAATGGCCGAGCTTCCCGGTCTGGCTTCACGTCTATGTCGATGATGTCGACGCCGCCTACCGGCGCGCCCTCGACCACGGCGGCATTCCCGTCCAGGAGCCGTCGAACCAGCAGGACGGCGACCGCCGCGCTGGTGTTCGCGACGTTGCCGGCAATACGTGGTGGATAGGTGGTTCCGCGCTCTAGCGGAGGTGTTGCCCGGTGATCAGCGCAAACATCACCGATAGGATCGAGATAATGAAGCTCGCGACCGAGATGCCGATTCCGAGCCTGAAGGTCGAGAGCCGCATCTTCATATAGCTGTAGCGCATCGCCTCGAATTCGGGATTACGGCTGCGCCCGCCGCCGCCACCGCTTCCACCGGTCGGCTCTTCCTTCAGAAAGGCGAGATAGCCGCCATGCATGGCCCCAGTAGCGGCCGGCATTGGTGATTGCGATTTCCGTCCGGCCCTCATCGTCGAAACGGACAAGTTTCAGCTGGACCAGACGGTCCGCCGCCTTCTTCGCGATCTCCAGCGCCGCATCGTCCCCGGCGGGGAAGATCGGTAAAGCCTCGCGGCCAAAGGCGGCCGCGAGCAGATCGTGCGCCTTGCGTTCGACCGCCGCCGCGTCCGCTGCTGGCGACGCATCGTCGTCCAGCAGCGGATCAGCGGCGTCCGACATCAGGCCATGGCCTTCTTCAGGTTCTCGTCGATCTTGTCGAGGAAGCCCGTGGTCGACAGCCAGCCCTGATCGGGACCGACGAGGAGCGCGAGATCCTTGGTCATGGAACCGGACTCGACGGTCTCGACGCAGACCTTTTCCAGCGTCTCGGAGAAGGCCTTGAGGTCGGCATTGTTGTCGAGCTTGGCACGGTGCGCGAGGCCACGGGTCCAGGCGAAGATCGAGGCCATCGAATTGGTCGAGGTCTCCTTACCCTTCTGATGCTCGCGGTAATGGCGCGTCACAGTGCCGTGCGCGGCTTCCGCCTCGACCGTCTGGCCGTCCGGTGTCATCAGCACTGAGGTCATCAGCCCGAGCGAGCCGAAGCCCTGCGCCACGGTGTCGGACTGCACGTCGCCATCATAGTTCTTGCACGCCCAGACATAGCCACCGGACCATTTCAGCGCCGATGCGACCATGTCGTCGATCAGGCGGTGCTCGTAATGGATCTTCTTCTTCTCGAACTCCGCCTTGAACTCGGCATCGTAGATTTCCTGGAAGATGTCCTTGAAGCGGCCGTCGTACTTCTTGAGGATCGTGTCCTTGGTCGAGAGATAGACCGGATAGCCGCGGGCAAGGCCGTAATTGAGCGAGGCGCGGGCGAATTCCTTGATCGATTCGTCGAGGTTGTACATCGCGAGCGTCACGCCGGCGCCAGGCGCCTTGAACACTTCGCGCTCGATGACCGAACCGTCCTCGCCGACGAATTTTAGCGTCAGCGTGCCCTTGCTCGGGAACAGGAAGTCGGTTGCGCGGTACTGGTCGCCATAGGCATGGCGGCCGATGATGATCGGCTGCGTCCAGCCGGGCACGAGGCGCGGGACGTTCTTGCAGATAATCGGCTCGCGGAAGATGACGCCGCCGAGGATGTTGCGGATGGTGCCGTTCGGCGAGCGCCACATCTCGGTGAGATTGTATTCGCTCATGCGCATGTTGTCGGGCGTGATGGTCGCGCATTTCACGCCTACGCCGTGCTTCTTGATGGCATTCGCCGCGTCGACCGTCACCTGGTCGTTGGTCGCGTCGCGATGCGGCAGGCCGAGATCGTAATATTCGAGGTCGATATCGAGGTAGGGGTGGATCAGCTTGTCCTTGATGAGCTGCCAGATGATCCGGGTCATCTCGTCGCCATCGAGTTCTACGACCGGATTCGCGACCTTGATTTTCGCCATCTGAAGAAGCCTTTCTCACCTGTTCGTGCGGGGCGCTATATCAACCGCGCGTGAACCCGCGCGCAAGCCGGGTAGGAAAATTGAATTCACTTTTGGCGGGCTTCGTCGTCGAACGAAGTCCAGGAGCAGCGAATGACCGGCGCCGGAACCGACAGTAGCAGGATGAACCTCAGCATGGCCGGCCCGGCGATCATCCTGGTCGAACCGCAGATGCCCGAGAATATCGGCGCCGCCGCACGGGCGATGACAAATTTCGGACTGGCCGACCTGCGCCTCGTGCGGCCGCAGACCAAGTTTCCGCATCCGAAGGCGCGGGCCATGGCGTCGGGCGCGGTGCAGGTTCTCGATGGCGCGAGGGTGTTCGAGACCGTCGAGGAGGCCATAGCCGATCTCGGCCTGCTTTTCGCGACCACTGCCCGCGAACGCGGCCAGGCCAAGCCAGTCGACGCACCGAGCGAGGCGGTCGCCCGCATCGGCACACTGCAGGCTGAAGGTATCAAGAGCGGCATTCTGTTCGGCCGCGAACGCACCGGACTAGAGAACGACGAGGTTTCGCTTGCCGACCGCGTGCTGACCTTCCCGGTCAATCCGGCGTTTGCCAGCCTCAATCTCTCTCAGGCGGTGCTGCTGGTCGGCTATGAATGGTTCAAGGCTGCTACCGGTAACGCCCTGCCGTTCGACATGCCGCAGCAATCGCCTCCGGCGGAGAAACGGCATCTCCTGGCGTTCTTCGCCCATATCGAGGCAGCGCTTGATCGGGCTGGGTTCTTCTTTCCAGTGGAGCGGCGGCCGATCATGGTACGCAATCTCCGCAACATTTTTCATCGGCTCGGCCTGTCCGAACAGGACATGCAAACGCTCCACGGCGTCGTCGCGGCGCTGGAGGAGGGCGGTCGCGGTCCGTCGCGTCGGGAACGCAGGCGATTGCAACAGGTCGAGGAACAGATTGAGGGCGACGAGGTTTGAGCGTGGCGCTCTTCCGGCCGCCGTGCTAAGCGCCCCGGCATGCCGGATATCCTCATAGCTCCTTCGATCCTCGCCGCCGATTTCGCACGGTTCGGCGAGGAGGTTCGCGCGGTCGATCAGGCCGGCGCCGACTGGATCCACATCGACGTCATGGATGGGCATTTCGTGCCGAACATTACGTTCGGTCCGGAAGTCGTCCGCGCGGTGCGCCGCCACACGTCGAAGCCGCTGGACGTGCATTTGATGATCACGCCGGCCGATCCCTATCTCGAAGCTTTCGCCGAGGCCGGCGCCGATGCGATCTCGGTCCATGTCGAGGCCGGCCCGCATCTGCACCGCTCGCTTCAGACGATCAGGAAGCTCGGCAAGCGCGCCGGCGTCGCGATCAATCCGGCAACGCCGATCGAGCATCTGGTGAACATCCTCGACGACGTCGACGAGATCCTCGTCATGACGGTGAACCCTGGTTTCGGCGGCCAGAGCTTCATTCAGTCCCAGCTTCCGAAGATCGCGCAGATCCGCGCCATGCTCGCCGGCCGCTCGGTCGACATCGTCATCGACGGCGGTGTGACCCCGGAGACGGCGGGCGCCTGTGCTGCTGCGGGCGGTAACGTCCTCGTCGCGGGCTCGGCGGTGTTCAACGGTGGCACCGGATACGCCGAGAAGATCGCGGCAATCAGGAACGCGGCGGAAGCGGCGAAATGAGTTGTATGCCAAGGCTTGTCCTTGGCATCCACGAGTTCGCTGCCCGCGCCAAAAGGAAAAGAACGTGGATGGCAGGGCCAGCCCTTGCCATGACGGAGAAAGAGACAAGACGATGATCCCCCGTTATTCCCGGCCTGAAATGGCGGCCATCTGGTCGCCCGAGACGCGCTTCCGCATCTGGTTTGAAATCGAGGCGCATGCTGCCGACGCTCTGGCTGAGATCGGCGTCATTCCGAAAAGCGCGGCCGCGACGATCTGGGAGAAGGGCGGCAAGGCCGAATTCAACGTCGCACGCATCGACGAGATCGAGCGCGAGACCAAGCACGACGTCATCGCCTTCCTGACCCATCTCGCCGAATTCGTCGGCGATGACGCCCGCTTCGTCCATCAGGGCATGACGTCCTCGGACGTCCTCGACACCTGCTTCAACATCCAGCTGACGCGCGCCGCCGACATCCTCATCGCCGATGTCGACCGTCTGCTGGCCGCGATCGAAAAGCGCGCATTCGAGCACAAGATGACACCGGCGATCGGCCGTTCGCACGGCATTCATGCCGAGCCTGTGACTTTCGGCCTCAAGCTCGCCACCTATTTCGCCGAATTCACCCGCGCCCGTGCTCGCCTTGTCGCGGCGAAAGACGAGGTCTCGACGGTAGCGATCTCGGGCGCCGTTGGTACCTTCGCGAACATCGACCCGCGTGTCGAAGAGCACGTCGCGGACAAACTCGGCCTTAAGGTCGAGCCAGTTTCCACGCAGGTCATTCCGCGCGACCGTCACGCAGCATTCTTCGCCGCGCTTGCAGTGGTCGCCTCATCGGTCGAGCGTCTGGCGCTCGAAGTTCGTCACATGCAGCGCACCGAAGTGCTTGAGGCCGAGGAGTATTTCTCGCCGGGCCAGAAGGGCTCGTCGGCAATGCCGCACAAGCGCAATCCGGTCCTGACCGAGAACCTCACGGGTCTTGCCCGCATGGTGCGCGCCTATTCGATCCCGGCCATGGAGAATGTCGGCCTCTGGCACGAGCGCGACATCTCGCATTCCTCGGTCGAGCGCATGATCGGTCCGGATTCGACGGTGACGCTTGATTTCGCTCTGTCGCGCCTCGCCGGCGTAGTCGAAAACCTCGTGGTCTACCCCGAGCGGATGCAGAAGAACCTCGATCTGCTCGGCGGGCTCGTCCATTCCCAGCGCGTGCTGCTGGCGCTGACCCAGAAGGGCGCAAGCCGCGAGGATTCCTACAGGCTGGTGCAGCGCAATGCGATGCCGGTCTGGCGCGGCGAGGGGGACTTCCTAGCCCTGCTCAAGGCCGACCCGGACGTGACGGCCTATCTGTCCGGCGCCGAACTCGAAGCGCTGTTCGATCTCAGCTATCACTTCAAGCACGTCGACACGATCTTCAGGCGCGTGTTCGGCAAGAGCTGAACCAGCAAAAACCCGCCGAGATCGCCGGCGGGTTTTCTGTTTGAGGGGTTAGCGGTGACCTCCACCGCCGCCGCCATGGAAGGCGCCACCACCAAAGCCGCCACCGCCGACGTGGCCTCCACCATGGAAGCCGCCGCCACCAAAGCCTCCACCGCCGAAGTGGCCGCCGCCATGGCCGAATCCGCCTCCCTCGAAATGGCCGCTCATGCCGGGCGCGGGGCCGAAGGCTGATGCCCGACCTGTGATGATCGGATGGGAGCCGGAAGCGTGGCCCGGACCCACTCCGTGACCGGGGAAACCGTGGCCATGGCCGCCATGGTTACCATGATGGCCATGAAAGCCATGATGGTGAAAACCGAAGAAGAAGGGGCCATCGTCGAAGGGATAATCGTCGTCATAGTAGTCGTCATAGTAGTAGGGCTCGTTGTAGGCGTAGTAGGTCGAGGGATATGCCGGTGCCGCGGACGCGAGGAGCGATTGCTTCACCCAGCCGGAGCCGTCGACCCTGCACCAGCCGCCCTGGCAGGGGCCGGCGTCAACGGATGCGTTGGGCGGGATGTGATCGACGACCTTGTAGTGGGCGCCCGGACCCGAACGTACATTCGTCGATACGGTGGACGTCGCAGGAAATGCGGCCGCTGCAGTCGCTGATACGAAGACGAGCGCAAGCGCGCTGCCGGCAAGATCTAGAACCTTCATGACAAACTCCCTGCATATCGCACCGGCGATCCAAGAGGCGGAGGAGGGAAGACGAACTCGTCTGGCGTCTTCGCCGTCACGTCGGGCTCGGCAGGAAAACGGAAAGATCATGGTTCCGTTCCGATACTAAAGCCAAGGTATGTGAGTAAGCAATCTAAGGTATGTGAGACGAATTAACTATGCAGTGGCGGTAATTATACTAACGTAGTGTCGGAGATGCGCGCGAACGCGGGCATGAAAAAAGCCCGCCGACATTGTCGGCGGGCCCTGTTGTTTCGATGATGAGGTTAGTAGCCGCCTCCTCCGCGACCTTGTCCGCCGCCGCCGCCGCCGGAGCGGAAGACCGGTGCACCGCCGCCTCCGCCTCCGCCGCCACGACCGGCATTGAAGCCGCCGCTACCGCCTCCGCGTCCTTCTCCACCACCGCGGAAAACAGGCGCCGGGCCACTTGCCGAAGCTCGGCCGGTCTGTAACTGACCTTCGCCGCCGCCTCTCATGCCGCCGCGGACGACGGGCGCTGGGCCGCCTGCCGAAGCTCTGCCGGTCTGTAGCTGACCTTCGCCACGGACGATCTGACCATCGCGACGAACAATCTGGCCTTCGCGACGGACGACCTGCCCGTCGCCACGGACGATCTGACCGTCGCGACGAACAATCTGGCCGTTACGACGGACAACCTCACCTTCGCCACGGAAGCGGCCACGGCCATCAACCGAAGGGCCTTCGATCGAGCCGCGCCATGCGGTCCTGTTACGGCCCTCACGCCAGCGATTGTCGAAGTCGCGGCGATGACGATTGTCGGTCCACCGGAAATCGCTGCGGTCGCGGTCGCGGAACCAGTCCCAGTCGACACGGTGTCTGCTCCCGCCGCGCCAATACCAGTAATAGCCGTCATCGCCCCAATAGAACGGATCGGACCCGTAATAGAAGGCGACATCGGCGCCGCCGTAACCCGGATCCTCATAATAGGGCTGCTCAACGGCTGCTGCCTGGCCGCCGGAGAGATAATTCGCGCTCGCCCAGCCGGACCCATCGATTTGGTACCAGCTGCCCTGAGTGGCGGTGACTTCCACGGTGTCGCCCGCTGAGAGCTGAGCGACAACACCGAAATTGGTGCCTGGACCTGAGCGGACATTGATGTTGTTCGTCGCTGTCGCCGGGAAGGCGGCCGCGCCGCCGGCCGAGGCCAGGAGCAGCGCAAATGCGCTGGCAGCGGTTTTGAGGGATGTCATTGTGGGCCTCCGAAGCACGACCGATCTACCTCTGTAGATGGCAATGGCAGGGTGAAGGCAGACGCAGGATGGGCCGCGTCACCATGGAACCACAACGAAAGTCGCACCAAGGCAGTTCCCCGCCATGGTGGAAACCTCACGAAAGCTAGGGAATTCGGCCCTTTACGGCCGGATCGCGCCTACAGGCCTTCGGCGATCTCGACAGAGGCTTGGCCGAGCAATTCATCCATCATATGCCGGAGTTCAGCATCCGAAACCTCGACACCTGCGGCATCGAGGTCAGCGCGCACCTTGCGAAACACATCCTCGTGTCCAGCCTCGGCAACGTCAGCCTGGACAACGCTCTTGGCGTAGGCCCTCGCTTCATCGCCGGTCTTGCCGATCTTCTGCGCAACCCATTCACCGAGAAGACGGTTGCGGCGTGCCACGGCGCGGAAGGCCTGCTCCTCATCGAGCACGAACTTGCGCTCAAAGGCGGCTTCGCGTTCGTCGAACGTCGTCATTCATGCGTCTCCTCTGTCACTCTGGGGTTGAATATCTCCCGCCCGATGTCAAATCAACGGCATAGCCGGTCACGATGAGGGAACCGCGCGCGTTGTAAGGCGAGACGTGATCGGATAGTTTCGATCCGCGCGCCGGGCGGACGCAGCCGATGATACCGATTCGGCTCTTGCCTGCCGCGTCGCCCGCGGCTCAGTTCGGAGCCCGGCCGTTGGATTTCTCGAGAAACGGTATCTGCCGATGAACCGCCGCCGTCGCATTTATGAGGGCAAGGCGAAGATCCTCTATGAGGGTCCGGAGCCGGGAACGCTTGTCCAGCACTTCAAGGACGATGCAACCGCCTTCAATGCCAAGAAACACGAAGTGATCGACGGCAAGGGCGTGCTGAACAACCGGATTTCGGAATACATCTTCCAAAATCTGAACGATATTGGGGTGCCGACGCACTTCCTGCGCCGCCTCAACATGCGTGAGCAGTTGATCCGCGAAGTCGAGATCATTCCGCTCGAGATCGTGGTCCGCAACGTCGCCGCCGGTTCGCTGTCGACCCGCCTCGGCATCGAGGAGGGCACCCAGCTCCCACGTTCGATCATCGAGTTCTATTACAAGAACGACGCTCTCGGTGACCCGATGGTCTCCGAGGAGCATGTCACCGCCTTCGGCTGGGCCGCGCCGCAGGAGATCGACGACATCATGTCGCTCGCGATCCGCGTCAACGACTTCCTGTCGGGCCTGTTCCTTGGCGCCGGCATCCGCCTTGTCGACTTCAAGATGGAATGCGGCCGGCTCTGGGAGAACGAGATGGTCCGCATCGTCGTCGCCGACGAGATCAGCCCGGACTCGTGCCGTCTCTGGGACATGAAGACCAACGAAAAAATGGACAAGGACCGCTTCCGTCGCGACCTCGGCGGGCTCGTCGAGGCCTATAGCGAAGTCGCCAAGCGCCTCGGTATCCTGTCCGAAAGCGATAACCCGGTCGCAAAAAGCGGCCCGACCCTCGTCAAGAGCTGATCGATGAAGGCTCGTGTTACCGTCACGCTGAAGACCAGTGTTCTCGACCCGCAGGGCAAGGCGATCGAAGGCTCGCTTCGATCGCTCGGCTTCGATGGCGTCGAAAGCGTTCGCCAGGGCAAGGTGTTCGACCTCGAAGTCGCCGGTCAGGACAAGGCCAAGGCCGAGGCTGACATCAAGGCGATGTGCGAGAAGCTCCTCGCCAATACGGTGATCGAGAGCTACCGGGTGGAGATCGCGGGTTGAAATCCGCCGTCATCCTCTTCCCGGGCTCCAACCGCGAGCGCGACGCCGCCCGAGCGCTGAGGGCCGCGACCGGCCGCGAGTCGGCAATCGTCTGGCATGGCGAGACCGCGCTTCCGGACGGCACCGACATCGTCGTCCTTCCGGGTGGCTTCTCCTATGGTGACTATCTCCGCTGCGGCGCCATCGCCGCGCGCTCGCCCGTCATGGAGGCGGTGAGGGCGCATGCGAACCGCGGCGGCCTCGTGCTCGGCATTTGCAACGGCTTCCAGATCCTTGTGGAATCAGGGCTTCTGCCCGGCGCGCTGCTGCGCAATTCGCATCTGAAGTTCGTCTGCCGCATGCAGCACCTGAAGGTCGACCGGGTCGGCACGCCGTTCACGCGGGATTACCAGCAGGGCCAGGTGATCGAGGTCGCGGTCGCGCATGGCGACGGCAATTACCTCGCCGATGCGGAAACGCTCGCTCGCATCGAAGGTGAGGGACTGGTCGCATTCCGCTATTGCGACGCCTCGGGCGATCATCTCGAAAAGAGCCCCAATGGCTCGATGAACGCGATCGCCGGCATCTATTCCGAGAAGCTGAATGTCCTCGGGATGATGCCGCACCCCGAGAACCTGATCGATCCACTCGTCGGTGGTACGGACGGTCTCGGCCTCTTCACCAGCATCGCAGGCGGCGCGCGCGCCGCCTGATTGAGCGCTGGTCAGCTGCCGAGGCGGAGCTTCGTTATTTCGTTGGCAATTTCCTCAAAGACGCCCTTCAGCTCGGACGCTGAATCCACTTCATAGTAATTGTCTTCCGTTGAGGCGCACTTCTTCAGAAGAGCTGCGTTCCCGTCGATGACGCGAATGCTGAAAGTCGTGCCCGCGTCGACCGCGTTGTCACACGCCTGCTCAGTTCGTTTGTCGATCGAGCTCTGGCTATTGCTCCACCGATTCTGGGTGTTCTGACCGTCGGTCAGGATGATCATGTATTTGATCACCGGCTGCTCATCGGTTTCGACACTTTCCGTAAAAGGCGCCTGCTTGGAGAGCAGGGACAGTGCCCAAGCCACACCGATGGTGACGTTGGTGTTGCCGGCCGGGGTCATCGCATTGATCGCCGTACGCAGCGGGCCTTTAAGGGAGAAGTCGCTGGACATCGGCACGATGGGTTGCAGATTTCGTTCGCTCGACGGGCAAGTTTCGATCGCTGGATAAAGTGTATCTGGTTCGCCCTTCTCATAGCCGACGGGAACAGGCTCTTCCTTCTTACTTACCAGATCGCGCACGTCGTTCGAGGTTTCGAGTGAAGAGGTCTTGTCTCGATCCCAGATGCACCCTTGCCAGGCATTCTTGTCAAAGTCGCGCTGACGGGTCTCATTTCGGCAATTCACTTGCTGCCCACGCGAATTGGTGTCGCAGACCCGGACGGTGTAGTTGACCTTGTCGAACCGGATCCACTCCGCAGTCTTGTATTGCTCGAGCGGCTTGTTGGAACTGTCGACTGGCACGCGAACGGTTGTCGCGAATGGCACGATTCCGACCTTGAACTGACCGGGCTCGATTTGGGTCTCCTCGATAATGTTGAGAAGTTCGTTTGCCGCGTCAATCAGTTCGTCCATCTTGTTGTTGCTGGCCATCGACCCGGTGTTGTCGAGGGCCATCACGATTTCAGCTTTGTTCGTTCCCCACACCGCGGTGCTCGAGACCGAGATGTCCATAGTCTTGATGTCCGCGACCTTCATGAAGCTCGTGTCGATGGTCGCGATCGCTTCGATTGAGAACGAGCCCTTGTTCCGGGTGATCTTGGTGACTTTCGGCGCCGCTCCCGACGGCGTCTTGTAATTCTCCGAGAGAAAAGTGTTCACCTTGACCTTGAGCGCATTCAACTCGGCGTCGTCCTTCGCCATCGGCTCGTGCGCCAGCGCCAGCACGACGTTGTCGAGCGCCGTCTGCAGGCGGGTCACCTCCTGAGCTTTCACGGTAAAATCGACGGCGGCGCCGACCACGCCCAGGATTGGCAACAGCATCAGGGCGAACATGATGAGGATGTTGCCCGAGGTCTCATCCCGGAACCGGCGAAGGAAGTCCATGACCGAAAACTCCATGTATCGGTCAGTCTCTACGCGCGCATCGTCCACGGGACCTGAACGAGTTGGCTAAAATTTTAGACAAATGCCCGGACTGTCGAATGGCCCTAACGGCGGGTTAACGAAACGACTGGCGGCATAGGCTTTACGTTGCCACATAGGCTGCGGGAGGCTATTCCCTCCGCACCTTCTCCTTCCGCAGGATTCCGATGATCGCCAACCAGATTCCGATCACGCCCGAACTCGTCGCCCAGCACGGTCTGAAGCCTGACGAGTATCAGCGCATCCTGGATCTGATCGGACGCGAGCCGACGCTGACCGAGCTCGGCATTTTCTCGGCGATGTGGAACGAGCACTGCTCGTACAAATCCTCGCGCATCCATCTGAAGGGCCTGCCAACCAAAGCGCCCTGGGTCATTCAGGGACCGGGCGAGAACGCCGGCGTCATCGATATCGGCGATGGCATGGCGGTGGTCTTCAAGATGGAGAGCCACAACCATCCGAGCTTCATCGAACCCTATCAGGGTGCGGCGACCGGCTGCGGCGGCATTCTTCGCGACGTCTTCACCATGGGCGCAAGGCCGATCGCGGCGCTTAATGCGCTCCGCTTCGGCGATCCGAAGCACCCGCGCACCCGTCACCTGATCTCGGGCGTCGTCGCTGGCATCGGCCATTACGGCAATGCCTTCGGCGTGCCGACGGTCGGCGGCCAGTTCGGCTTCCACACCCGTTACGACGGCAACATCCTCGTCAACGCGATGGCGGTCGGCATTTGCCGTGCCGACCAGATCTTTTATGCAGCCGCGACCGGCGTCGGAAATCCGATCGTCTATCTCGGCTCCAAGACCGGCCGCGACGGCATCCATGGCGCAACGATGGCGTCGGCCGAATTCGACGAAGGCTCGGAGGAGAAGCGGCCGACGGTTCAGGTCGGTGACCCCTTCGCCGAGAAGCTCCTCCTGGAAGCCTGCCTTGAACTGATGGCGTCGGGTTCGGTCATCGCGATCCAGGACATGGGCGCTGCCGGTCTTACCTGTTCGGCGGTGGAGATGGGCGCCAAGGGCGATCTCGGCGTCGAACTCGATCTCGACCGGGTCCCGACTCGAGAAGCGGCGATGTCCGCCTATGAAATGATGCTGTCGGAGAGCCAGGAGCGTATGCTCATGGTCCTCGACCCGGCGCGCGAGGAAGACGCAAAGGCGATCTTCGCCAAATGGGGTCTGGATTTCGCGATCGTCGGCTACACGACGAACGATCTGAAGTTCCGGGTGAAGCACGGCGGCGAGGAAATGGCCGTCCTGCCGATCAAGGAACTCGGCGATGAGGCGCCGCTTTACGACCGCCCGTGGGTGCCGACACCGAAGGCGCCGGTCATCGCGGCCTCTGACGTGCCGGCTCCGGCCTCGCTCGGCAAAGCACTGCTGACGCTTCTTGGCTCGCCCGACCTCTGCTCCAAGCGCTGGGTCTTCGAGCAGTACGACCACCTCATCCTCGGCAATACGGTGCAGCGCCCCGGTGGCGACGCAGCCGTGGTGCGTATCGACGACGGCCCGAAAGGGCTGGCGATTACCTGCGACGTCACTCCGCGCTATTGCGAGAACGACCCGGTCGAGGGCGGCAAGCAGGCGGTCGCGGAAGCCTGGCGCAACATCACTGCGGTCGGCGGCCGTCCGCTGGCGATCACCGACAACCTGAACTTTGGCAATCCCGAGCGCCCCGAGATCATGGGCCAGTTCGTCGGCTGCTTGAAGGGCATCTCCGAGGCCTGCGTCGCGCTCGATTTCCCGATCGTGTCCGGCAATGTCTCCCTTTACAATGAGACGCAGGGCAGGGGCATCCTGCCGACCCCGACGATTGGCGGCGTCGGCGTCGTCGACGATGTGGCGAAGAGCGCCACGCTCGCATTCAAGGATGCGGGTGAACCGATCATCCTCGTCGGCGAGACGACGGGCTGGCTGGGCGCCTCGACCTATCGCGCGGTCATCTACAAGCGCGAGGACGGTGCTCCGCCGCCGGTCGATCTCGATGCGGAGAAGCGCAACGGCGACTTCGTTCGCGGCCTCATCGCGACCGGCAAGGCAACCGCTGTTCACGACCTGTCCGATGGCGGTCTCGCGATTGCGCTCGCCGAGATGGCTATCGCAGGCAAGATCGGCGCCATGATCAGCGCGCTACCGGACGGTATCCCCGAGCATGCCGCGCTGTTCGGAGAGGATCAGGCTCGCTACGTCCTGACGACCGCCGATCCGGAGAAGGTTCTGTCCGATGCGGCCGCTGCCGGCGTCCCGGCTCTCTGTATCGGTTCGACGGGCGGTACCGCTCTCACGCTGCCGGGCGGCGATTCCATTCCGGTCGCCGACCTCGAACATACTCACGAGAGCTGGCTGCCGGCCTATATGTCCGGCGCGCTCGACGTTTCGGAGAACTGAACCATGCCGATGCAAGCCGCCGATATCGAGCGGATGATCAAGGAAGCCCTGCCGGACGCCGAGGTGACCATCAAGGACCTTGCCGGCGACGGCGACCATTATTCCGCGACGGTCGTCTCGGAGAGCTTCCGCGGCAAGAGCCGCGTCCAGCAGCATCAGATGGTCTATTCGGCGCTCCAGGGCCGCATGGGCGGCGTACTGCACGCGCTCGCTTTGCAGACCTCCGCTCCCAATAGCTGAGCAGAGTTGCGTCCGCAGGGTTGACGCTCTCCGGGTGGCGTACTTACCTGACGCTCAGTGAAACAGGATTTCTCGAATGTCCGATCCGCAGCAGTTTATCGACGAGACCGTGAAGTCAAACGACGTCGTGCTCTTCATGAAAGGCACGAAGCAATTCCCGATGTGCGGCTTCTCCGGCCAACTCGTCCAAATCCTGGACTATGTCGGCGTGCCGTATAAGGACGTGAACGTCCTCGAGGGCGACGGCCTCCGCGACGCCATCAAGCAGTACACCGAACTGGCCGACCATCCCGCAGCTCTATGTGAAGGGCGAGTTTGTCGGCGGTTGCGACATCGTCCGCGAGATGTTCCAGGCCGGCGAACTGCAGGAGTTCCTCAGCAGCAAGGGCTTCGCCGTCAAGCAGGCCAGCTAAGCCACCATTTATCCAGAGAGGTCGGGCGCGAGCCTGGCCCTCTCTTCTCAATCGATGAGCTGTTCGCGGATGGCCTGCGCGACGGCTTGGGCGCGGGTGCTGCATTGCAGCTTACGTGCGCCCGACGAGATATGATGCTCGACGGTTCTCTCGGAAATCCCGAGAATCTGGCCAATCTCCCAATTCGTCTTGCCTCGGCTGCACCAGTGCAGCGACTCGAGCTCGCGCGGCGCTAGCTTGTGGCAGCGCGGTCCTGATCTGCGTCGCGACCGGCCGTCGTCCAGCGCAACGATGGCTCCAGGGAAGTGTCCGGTTTCCTTGTCCCATCGTCCGCGTCCAAGCACGCGCTTCGTAGTGCCGTCCTCGAGCACGACGCGATACTTGGCACAGAAATCCCCGCCCGCGGCGAGGGCCCGGTCCAGTTCCGCGGTAAAGTCTGGCAAGTCGTCGGCATGAATTCGCTTTATGAACTCAGCGACGGGCACGCCACGAGCTGCGCGTTCGGGAGATAGAGAGAAAATCTTGGCGACGCCCGGAGATGTAACAACCAAGTCGGCGGTATGATCCCAGTCAAAAATTCCGACAAAGCTCGTCTCACGAGATGTTTCGTGATCTGCGGGAAAGTATGCGAGCGGCTCGCATTCCTTCAGCATGGAAGCTTCTTTCTGTCGCTTCGGCACGATACTACTAAGGCTAGGAATTAATTGAACCCGCCACAGGGCGCGCAATCAAGACGTGAGTAAGGCAACGCCCCGTTGTGCTGTTGAAAACAAAAAAAGGCCGCCCCGAAGGGCGGCCTTTCGGTTCTCAGGGATGTTGGCCTTAGCGCGAATAGAACTCGACGACGAGGTTCGGTTCCTGCTGGACCGGGTAGGGCACTTCGCTCAGCGTCGGAACGCGGGTGAAGCTCGCAACGCCCTTGCCGTGATCGACCTGGATGTAATCCGGCACGTCACGCTCGGCGAGACCGGCGGCCTCAAGCACGATCGTCAGCTGACGCGAGCTTTCCTTCAGCTCGACGACGTCGCCGGCCTTGAGGCGATAGGAGCCGATGTTCACGCGGCGGCCGTTGACCTTGACGTGGCCGTGGTTGACGAACTGGCGGGCGGCGAAGATCGTCGGGACGAATTTGGCGCGATAGACCACCGCGTCGAGACGCGACTCGAGCAGGCCGATCAGATTGGCCGAGGTGTCGCCCTTCATGCGCGAGGCTTCGGTGTAGATGCGCTTGAACTGCTTCTCGGTGATGTCGCCGTAGGAGCCCTTCAGCTTCTGCTTGGCACGCAGCTGCGTGCCGAAGTCGGACATCTTGCCCTTGCGACGCTGGCCGTGCTGGCCGGGGCCGTATTCGCGCTTGTTAACCGGGCTCTTCGGCCGGCCGAAAATATTGACGCCAAGACGGCGGTCGATCTTGTGCTTGGACTCGTGACGCTTCGACATATCGCGTTCCCTCGAATGCGAGTGGAAGACGCGCCCTCCTGGTCACCTCCTCTCGGAGGCCGACAGGCTCTTGGGCAAAGGCGCCCAGGCCACGGGTGCGTACAAAACAAAGCGCGGGCCAAAACGGCCCGCACGGCGCTGCTTCTAGACGATGGGGCGGGGCCAAGTCAACGCTTAGCGCACTGTCATAGTCGGTGTGTCATCAATCTGCTGCCGCGATCACGAAACCGTTGCGTTCGTAGAGCCGTTCGGCGGGATTTCCGGGCCATCACTTCAAGATAGAAGCGCCCTGACATCATGGGCCCTCGCACCTTCCGCGAGTAGCTGCGGAGAGCGGATGGCCGTCTTCGTCGTGGAAGGCGTGCGCGAGAGACCAGAAGCCGTCCCAGATCGTCCGCACCGGCAGGGACGAAGGTCAATGTCAGTTTGGTCATATCGGCGCGGACTTTAGCCGAGGCGGCGACAACGAAAAAAGGCAGGCGTTCCCGCGAGGGAAGCCTGCCTTGAGGAACTCGTCGTCCGGGGAGGATAAGACGAGGGAGGAAACGCGGTACAAGGACCGCGAGGTCTGGGACCGGCACGGATGCCGGCCCCAAGCTTCGATCAGTGAGCCGGCGCGGCGACGGCGTCGCCGATGTCGTCGGTCTTCGTGGTCTTCACCGAGGCGGCCGATTTCGCGACATGCGCCGCTAGTGTCGGACGCAGCACCACGATCGCCAGGAACGCTGCGGTCAGGTCCATTGCGGCGACGGTGTAAAGCACGGTCGACCAGGTGCCGGTCGCTTCCATCATCAGGTTGCCGACCGGCACGAACAGCGCGCCGATACCCTTGGCGGTGTAGAGCACGCCGTAGATCTTGCCGATGTGCTTGGTGCCGAAGGCATCGCCGGCCAGAGCCGAGAACAGCGAGTAGACCTCGCCCCAGGCCAGGAACACGACGCCGGACAGGATCAGGAACGCATACGGATTGCTGCCGAAATAGCCGAGCGCGATGATGCCGAGACCTTCGAGCGTGAAGGCGATCACCATGGTCTTCTCACGGCCGATATTGTCCGAGATCCAGCCGAACAGCGGACGCGAGATGCCGTTCATGATGCGGTCGAGCATCAGCGCGAGCGGCAGGGCGGCCATCACGAAGAAGTGCAGGTCGACTTCGAATTCCTTCACGCCGAGATCCTGCGCGATGACGCCGAGCTGGGCCACGGCCATCATGCCGCCGGTGACGACCAGATGAACATCACGAACATCAGCCAGAACAGCTTCGTGTTCAGGGCTTCCTTGAGCGTGTAGTCGCGAGTGGCTCTGGGCGAGCTTGGTCGACGCCTTGACCTCGGACTTGCCCGGCGAACGCAGGAACCAGGCCGCGACGAAGGCAAGACCACCCTGCAGGAGGCCGAAGAACAGGAAGGTTTCCTGGAAGCCCGACGACTCGATCATCGCCGCGATCGGCAGGATCGTCGCAGCCGAGCCCGCGCCGTAGCCGCCGGCGGTGAGGCCGACCGCGAGGCCGCGGCGGTCCGGGAACCACTTCAGCGCGTTGTTGATACAGGTCGCGTAGATCGAGCCCACGCCGATACCGCCGACGGCTGCGCCGACATAGAAGCCGATCAGGGTGGTCGCCTGCGAGTTGATGATCCAGGCCGCGCCGATGAAGACGGCGCCGAAGGCGACCATCAGGCGGGGGCCGAACTTGTCGATGAAATAGCCTTCGATCGGCGCGAGCCAGGTCTGGACGAGCACGAAGATCGTGAACGCGATCTGGATCGATGCGCGTTCCCAGCCGTAGGTCTGCTGGATTTCAGGAACGAACAGGGTCCAGGCATACTGGATGTTCGCGGTCGCGATCATGCAGACGACGCCGACGACGAGCTGGAGCCAGCGGGTGCTTTCGGACACCTGCGGGCGCAAGGAAGGATCGGATTTTTCACTCACGGACGTTTCTCCTAGTCTTGGGATGCGGAATGCCGCGCTCTGTGGCCGGCTTATTGGTCTTGGAAGCTCAGTAGAGCGTCTGGAAAAGCTCGAGGGCCGCGAATTCCAGCGGCTGTCGAGGAAGGTCTGCGGTCAGCGCGTAGGTGTCGGATACGAGCTGCCAGTAGGCGGTGGGTTCGGTGGTGTCCTTTGCGATCGTCGGCAGGACGATGCCAACGTCGCGGGTATGGCGCGCCAACAGCGAGAGCCGTCCGAATTCCGGCGTCTCGAAAGTCATCTGCACGCCAGTTCCGGTGCCAGCAGGCACGATCTCGGCGGCAACGACTTTCCAGCCGGTCGGGACGCGAGGCAGCTTCACATCGAGCGCCTGGCCGAGTTTGGCTGGGTCGAAGCTCATCGCGATGTGGTTGAGGTCGTGCGTCGCCGGGATCACGGAGCTGGAAGACTGCGTGCTGACGGTCTGCACCGACGGCTTTTTCAGCTCGGTCCAGCCCGTATGCGCGCTCCAGCCGAGCGCGAAGATCGCGACCGCGGCCGCGAGGCGCTGCAGGGGAACCGCGAACCGACGGAAGTTCAGAGCTTTCGACAGACGGTCGGCAGCGACAAGGTTGCGCGGCTCAACCACCGTGCGCTGATTGGTGAAGGCGAGCCGGAGCGCATCGCGGGTCCGCATGTCGGACATCACGCGGGCGGCGAGTTCCGGATGCCGGGACAGATGGTCTTCGACCTCGAGCCGACCGGCGACGTCGAGCTGGCCGTCGACATACGCATGAAGTTCTGCATCACCCACGCGTTCAACGCTCGTCATCGCTGCCTCCAACAAGCCGCAGGGGAACGACCTTTGCATCGGCGCTTTCGAGGGCGCGGAGCGCGGCACGGGCGCGGCCAAGACGCGACATCAGCGTGCCAAGGGGAATGGAAAGAGTGGCGGCGGCCTCCTGGTAGGCCATGCCTTCGATGGCGACGAGATGAAGTACCTCGCGCTGATCGGCCGGCAGAGCCATGAAAGCGGTGCGGATCTGCGCAAGGCGAAGTCGGGCTTCCTGCTCCGGCTCGACCTGGGTGTCAGCGAGTTCGGCCACATGGCCGAGCCGCGCGTCGTAGGCGCGGCGGCTACGGACCTTGGAGATGAAGGTGTTGTGCAGGACGGAGAACAGCCAGGTCTTCAGGTCGCCATCGGCCTTGAAGCTCGCCCGGCCCTCGTAGGCGCGCACCAACGTGTCGTGCACGAGGTCTTCTGCCTCGTGCTCGTCACGCGTCAGCGACCAGGCATAGCGCTTGAGCGCTCCCAGTTCGCCGGCGACGTTGAAGGTCTGATCTTTCCCCATTGGCTCGTATACGCAGCGACGTAAAACTTTAATCCCGACGTCATGGAAATTTTTTTCGGGCGTCGCGTTATTCGCTCTTGTGGCCGGCGATTCGCTGTCGCGCCGCCTTTGCTGGTATCTTGGAGCGGTTCCAAGATAAGGCTGGGCAAATGCCTGAACTGACTGTCCGGCACGTCACGACCTATCGCTACCGTCATCCGGTGGCGTTTGGCGAACATCGCATGATGTTTCGGCCGATGGAGAGCTATGATCAGCGCTTGCTCGACATCCGGGTCGACATCGATCCGAAACCGGTCGACCTGCGCTGGATCCACGACACGTTCGGCAATTGTGTGGCCATAGCCAGTTTCGGCGAGCACTCGGA
Source organism: uncultured Alphaproteobacteria bacterium (assembly GCA_963778835.1). Lineage (GTDB taxonomy): Bacteria > Pseudomonadota > Alphaproteobacteria > Rhizobiales > Methylopilaceae > Flaviflagellibacter. Next base: position 169,739 of record CAVZVY010000006.1, on the reverse strand, counting down.
TCAATTGCGTTTCGAAAGCAATGTCCGGCTGGAGCATCTGCCGCAGAACACGCCCGACTTCCGGATGGAGACCTACGCCCGGACCTATCCCTTCACCTATGGTCCGGAAGAGATGCCCGATCTCGCGCGATCGATCGAGCGGCACTATTTCGACCCGGACCACGAGGTCGACCACTGGGTTCGCCAGTTTCTCGACCGCGACCGCGAAACGCCGACCGGCGAGCTCCTGATGACGATCACCCACGCCATCAAGGAGAGCTTCACTTACGTCGGTCGCTATGAACTCGGTGCACAGGACCCGATCACCACGCTGACGAGCGGGAGAGGTACCTGCCGCGATTTCGCGGTGTTGATGATGGAGGCGGTGAGGGCGCTCGGTCTCGCTGCGCGCTTCGTCTCCGGCTACCTTTATTCGCCGGTCGAAGGCGGCCGCGTCGGCGGCGGCAATACCCATGCCTGGGTTCAGGTCTATCTGCCGGGCGCGGGTTGGGTCGAGTTCGATCCGACCAACGGCATCATCGGTAATCGCGATTTGATCCGCGTCGCGGTCGCGCGCGATCCGCGCCAGGCGGTCCCGCTCTACGGCACCTGGGTCGGCTCGCGTTCGGACAGCCTCGGAATGACGGTTGAGGTCGACGTGCGTGACGTGAGTGACGAAAGCGCGACGAGCTACGCCGCTGAGTAGGAACGCCTGACAGCTCGCCGCGTTCTGCGAACTGCCCGATGGCTTCGGCACCCGTTTTGCTTCTTCCGGAGTGTCCGGCAGCACGATCGGGCGTGGATCTCGGAGAGGCCTAGATGAAAATACGCTGCGGGTTCGATATCGCCTTCGAATGCCCCCAGCCGACGCCCATGCTGTTGATGCTGAGCGTCCATCCAAGTCGGCTGAAAGACCTCCTGTCGCCGCAGCACTTCTCCTACAGCCCCCAGGTGAACGCAGTCGATTACCACGACAGTTTCGGCAATATCTGCACGCGCGTCTTGGCGCCCGCCGGCCGCTTCGAGGTCAAAACCGATTTCCTGGTCCACGATACCGGTGAACACGACGATTGTGCGCCGGATGCCGGGCAGCACCGCGTCGAGGATCTTCCCGACGACGTCCTCGTCTACCTGCTCGGCAGCCGCTATTGCGACACCGAGCATCTGCTGAACATCGCCTGGAATCTGTTCGGCAACACGCTGCCCGGCTGGACGCGGGTGCAGGCGATCGTCGACTACGTCCACACCCGCATCAAGTTCAACTATCAGGACGCCTGCGCCACCCGCACCGCATGGAACGGCTACAACGAGCAGATCGGCGTCTGCCGCGATTTCGCGCATCTCGCCGTCACGCTCTGCCGCTGCATGAACATCCCGGCGCGTTACGCGACCGGCTATCTCGGGGATATCGGTGTTCCGAAAGACCCGGCGCCAATGGACTTCTCGGCCTGGTTCGAGGTCTTCCTCGGCGGGCGCTGGTACACGTTCGATGCTCGCCACAACAAGCCGCGTATCGGCCGCATCGTCATGGCCCGTGGCCGCGACGCGACCGATTGTGCGCTATCGACGATCTTCGGTCCCTCGAAGCTTTTGAAGTTCGAGGTGATCACCGACGAGGTGCTGGAGGACGCCGCCTAGTGGGGCTGCGGTCCGGGTTCCTCGTAGCGAACATGCAGGCGCCGTGACCAGCTATCGACCTCTTTCTCGGCCTGCTCCTTCGCGCAGCCGTAACGTTCCTGAATCTTGCCGACGAGCCGGTCGCGTTTTCCCTCGAGCACGTCGAGATCGTCGTCCGTCAGCTTGCCCCAGGTTTCCTTGGCATTGCTTTTGAACTGCTTCCAACGGCCTTGGACCATGTCCCAATCCATAAGGAATCTCCTTGTTCTCTTGAAGCAACGTGCTGTTTTCGAAGGGGTTCCTGGAATACCAGGCATGCTTCTCAGATCGGTCTCCGTGTCGCTTTCCCGAGAGCTTAACCCGCTCTGGCGGGAAGTGAATTCAAAATTCACTTTTCCACCGTGAACGAAACGTCAACAACTCGCGGCTTAGCTCGCTATGCTCGATGTGCCCAGGGGCTGGACCACGGGCGGGGGACTGCGATGGCCATTGGCGGCAGCGGGCTCGCTTTCGCGGGGAGTCTCAGGGCGCGTGTGATCATTCTGACGATTGCGGCCATGACTGTGGTCGCGGTGCCGGCGGCGTTCGCCTTCGTGTGGATCGTCAACACGACCGTGGTTAAGATCGGCACTCTATTCGCCGAGAACCAGATTCTTTTCGACCGCTATCGCGGTCTCGAATCCCTGATGCGGGAGGTTTCGCTCGCGGAGACGTTGGCTCGTTCTCCCACTATCCTGGAATGGGCGAAGAACCCGTCGTCGATCTCGGCGGAGAACCGCGGCATCGCGGAGCTCGAGCACTTCCGGATCTCGTTCCGCGATAAAAGCTATTTCGCGGTCATCGGCCCGACGGGTGACTATTATTTCAACGATAAGGAAGCGAACTATCTAGGTCGCCAGAAGCGCTATACCGTTTCTGCCGACAATCCGCGCGACGGCTGGTACTTCAAGACGGCGGCATACGGCTCCGGCTGCCATCTGAACGTGGACCGCGACGACAATCTGAACGTCACCAAGGTCTGGATCAACTGCATCATCAGCGAGGGCGGCCGCGTCCTCGGGATCATCGGCTCCGGCGTCGATCTCAGCTGGTTCATCCGCGAGGTCGTCGACTTCCCGCAAGACGGCGTCCAGAGCATGTTCGTCGACCGCGCCGGCGCCGTGCAGGCCCACCGCGATCCCCGCTTCGTCGATTTCCATAGTCTGACCAAGGACATCAAGGCCAAGAAGACGATCTACGGGCTGATCGACGACGACGAAGGCCGAAATACGCTGTCCGCTATGATGCAGGACGTCGCCGACGGCCGGTCTCTCGTGAGATCGAGCTATATGCGCATCGGCGGGCACGATTATCTCGTCGGCGTCGGCTACCTCGACCGCCTCGGCTGGTTCAACGTCACGCTGATGGACATCGACCAGATCGTCGACTGGCGGATGTTCGCTCCAATCGCGCTCCTTCTTGCCGCGATCCTCGTCGGCGTCGTCGCGCTCCTGTCTCTGCTCTTCCGCCGCAGCGTTCTCGATCGGCTGGAGCGTGTGGAGCGTGGAATCCGTTTCATGCAGGCCGGCGATTTCTCCAATCCGATCCATGACGACAGCCCGGACGAGATCGGGCGCCTATCACGTGCGTTCGGCGATCTCGCGGAATCGATCGGCACCCAGACCGGCGTTCTCGAAAAGCTCGTCAGCGAGCGCACCGAGAAACTCGAACATCTCGCTTCGCTCGACCCGCTGACCGAGATTTCCAACCGCCGCGGCTTCATCCGCCGGTTCGGCCAGGAAAAGAAGCGGCGCCTGCGTCGCGGCCGCCATCTCGGTTTGCTCCTGATCGACGTCGACCATTTCAAGACGATCAACGACAGCCTCGGTCACGATCTCGGCGACCGTGTCCTTCTCGAATTCTCCCGCCGGATTTCGTCGGCGCTGTCGAGCCATGACATTTGCGCGCGTTGGGGTGGCGACGAGTTCATCATTCTGCTCGCCGACTGCAATGCGAAGTCGCTCGAGGCCATGGCCGAGCGTCTGCTCAACGCCTTCCGTCAGGCCTCGCTGCCGATCCAGAACGGCGGCACGCTGTCCCTGACTGCGAGCATCGGCGGCTATCTCGTGAAGGCAGAGGACGAACTGCCGAAAGCGGCCGAACGGGCGGACGCCGCTCTCTATGCCGCCAAACGGGAGGGACGGAACCGGTTCGCCCTCTATTGCCCGTCCCACACGCTCCGCATGGTCGGCTAGCTGCCGCAGGCTTCCGCCCGTCCAAGAAGGAAGGCCTTCTCGCGCTCGTTGCGGGTAAGCCCCGCCGCACGTTCAAATTCGCCTCTGGCTTCGGCCAGCCGACCGGCCCGGAACAGGAAATCTCCTTTGGCGGCAGGCAGCGGCGCGTAGTTCCGCAAGGCCGCAGCCCCGGCGATCTCGTCGACGAGCTTCAGCCCGGCCTCCGGGCCGAAAGCCATGCTGTAGGCCACGGCCCGGTTCAGATCGACGATCGGCGACGGCATGACCTCGCGTAACGTATCGTAGAGCGCCGCGATCCTCTTCCAGTCGGTATCCTCCACCTTGCGCGCCCGCGCATGGCAGGCAGCGAGCGCGGCCTGCAGCGCATAGGGCCCGGTGGCTCCCCCAAGCGCTTCGGCACGTTCCAGGGCGGCAAGCCCGCGGCGGATCAGGAACTGGTCCCAGCGAGCGCGGTTCTGGTCGGTCAGTGAGACAAAGGTGCCATCCGGCGCGGTGCGGGCGGCCAGCCGCGAGGCCTGGATTTCCATCAGCGCGAGGAGACCGAAGACCTCGGGCTCGTTGCGTGCCAAGCCGGCAAGGATCCGGCCCAGGCGCTGGGCTTCCGCGCAGAGGGACGGGCGGATCAGATCCCCGCCTGCCGTGGCGGCATAGCCCTCGTTGAAGATCAGGTAGACAACCTCAAGCACAGAAGCGAGGCGCTGGTCCCGTTCCTTGCCGCGCGGCACCTCGAAGGTCAGGCCGGCATTGCCGATCGTCTTCTTGGCCCGGACGATGCGCTGGGCAATCGTCGCCTCGTTCGAGAGGAAGGCGCGGGCGATCTCCTCGGTGGTCAGCCCGCCGATCAGGCGCAGCGTCAGCGCCGCGCGTGCCTCGGCGGACAACATCGGATGGCAAGCGGTGAAGATCAGGCTGAGAAGCTCATCGCCGACATCGTCGTCCATGGCCGCCTCGATGTCCTCGACGGGATCGAGCTCATCCTCAATGTCCCGGGCGATCTCGGAGTGCTTGCGCGCCAGCATCTTGTTGCGGCGCAATCCGTCGATGGCCCGACGCTTGGCCGCGGCCATCAGCCAGGCGCCGGGGTTCTGCGGTACCCCGGTCTTCGGCCATTCGGACAAGGCAATCAGAAGGGCGTCCTGCGCCAGCTCCTCGGCCTGATCGAGGTCGCGCACCACGCGGGTCAGGCCGCCGATGAGCCTCGCCCTTTCGATCCGGAAGACCGTCTCGATTGCCTGATGTGTTTCGGTCGCCGCCACGCTTCCCGCTTAAGGAAGCGAACCTCGAGAGGCAAGCTGTGGCGGCGATCGATGGATGTCAGCGATTGGTGAGCTTCTCGCGAAGCCGCTCTTCCTGTTCGGCGATTTCCGGAGTCACGATCTCGCCGAAGTCAGCCATTTCGTAGATTGGCCGGATTTCGATCTCGCTTGGCCCCGGCATCGGATTGGGGCAGCGCTTCACCCACTCGACGGCTTCGGCCATGTCCTTGACCTCCCAGAGCCAGTAGCCGGCGACCAGTTCGCGAGTTTCGGCGAAAGGACCGTCGATGACGGTGCGGCTGGGGCCGTCAAACGCCACGCGCTTGCCCTCCGTGGACGGCTTCAGACCTTCGCCGGCCAGCATGACGCCGGCATTGACCAGCTCTTCATTGAACTTGCCCATGGCCTCGAACATCTCAGTCAGCTCGGCCGAGGGCTTCATGCCCGCTTCGCTGTCGCTCGTCGCCTTCACCAGAACCATCACGCGCATTGTCTTGCTCCTATGATCGTGGAGACCTCCAGTGGTCCCGTGCCAAGACGACGAACGAGCTTCGACAGGATCGACATCTCGCCGAATTTTTTTTAGCGGCCGGCCTGCTTCACCACGTCCGCATCCGGATAACAGGTCGCCGCGCGGCCGTTCGCCTGCTGCCAGACGCCGATCGCGACACGGGTTCGGAAGCCGACCAGTCCGTCGGCGGTGCCGACATCCTGCCCCTTCTTCTCGAGCCGAAGCTGCATCTCGCGGACATCGTTGCGGGTGAAGCCGCCGAGCGTGTTCCATGGCGCCCGGATGGTCGCATCGCCGCGCAGCTTGTCGGCAAGGTGGCCGATGAAGAGCGCGTACATGTCGGACTCGTTGTAGCTCTTGAGGACGTAGAAGTTCTCTGAGACGAGGAAGGCCGGTCCCTGCCGCCCCGCGGGCATCAGGAGATGGCCGGCAAGGTCGGGCGCCTTAGACATCACCGCCGACACCGGCTTCACGCCCATTCCGAGCCATTCCTTCACGGGTCGTGGCTTGTCCGGCCCCTCATAGGTGCAGGACGCCGCCTGCGGAGCGTCGATTTCGGTGCCCCACCAGCGCCCGCGCACCCAGCCGTGCGCCGCGAGAAAATTGCCGATCGAGCCCAGCACGTCCGGCACCGAGTTCCAGATATCGCGCTTGCCGTCGCCGTCTTGGTCCACGGCATAGGCGAGGAACTTCGAGGGCAGGAACTGCGGCTGGCCCATCGCGCCGGCCCACGAGCTTTTGAGGTCGGCAAGGGCGATGTGGTCGCCTTCGAGGATCTCCAGCGCCGCGATAAGCTCAGGATAGAAGTAGTTCTTCCGCGCGCCGATGTAACCGAGCGTCGCCAGTGCCTGGATGGCGTTTTTGTTGGGCTTCGCGGCGCCGAACCCGGATTCCCGACCCCAGATCGCGACGATGATCTCGCGTGGCACGCCAGTCTTCTTCTCCACGGCGTCGAATGTCCTGGCGTACTGCTGGAGAAGCGCCCGGCCTTTCGGGACGAGCGGCGCGAACTTGGTCTCGGCGACGTATGCGCCCGGCGTCTGGAATTCCGGCTGGCGCTGCTCCTTCGCCGGCGGCGCGCCCGGCGCGGCGAGGTCGGGCAGTGACCAGTCGAGCGTCACGCCCGAGAACGCCGCGTCGAACGTCGCCTTCGACACCTTCTTCTTCTGCGCGTCCGGCCAGACCTTTGTCGTCAGCCAGGTCCGGAAACCGGCCTCGATCGCGGGTTTGTCCTGCGCGAAGGCAGGAAGGGCGGTCGCGGCGAGCACGAACAGGGCAAGCAGAAGGGTCGGCACGAACGACCTCGAATCCGAAGAATTATTGAACCGCGCTTTGGCCGGACATTGCGGCTGGAATTATGGCTTCGCCCAGCAAAGCGTGCAGGTCCTGAACATATCCGCTACCGCGTTCATAGTGCCTAGTGTCCGACGTCATCACGACGGTCAGCCTGATATTCGGAACGACATACAGCATCTGCCCGCCGAAGCCCCAGCCGTAGTGGACCTTGTGCCCGGCAAGCTCGGTCTCGAACCAGCCATAGCCGTAGCCGTGCCCGGTGAAGAAGCTCTGCGTCACCGGCGTCCACGACGCGTCAATCCAGCTCTTCGACAGCACCCTCTTGCCGTCGGCCATGCCGCCGTTTCGGTACATCTCGCCGATCTTCACCAGCGCATGCGGTGAGAGCGACATGTTGTTGCCGCCGAGATAGATGCTCTGCGGGTCGCGCTCCCAGGGCGCGATCGTGATCCCGAGCGGCTCGCCCAGCCAATCGCGGGCAAGCTGCAGCGTCGTCTTGCCCGAGGCTTTGGTCAGGACGGCGGACAGGAGATGCGTGTTGCCGGTCGAATAGAGCATTCGCCCGCCGGGTTGGTCGACGAACGGTCGGTCCAGAGCGTCGCGTACCCAGTTCGCGCTTGAAATCCACGCTCCGTAGTTCTGCCCCGAGGTTCGCTCCAGCCCAGAGCGCATCGTCAGGAGATCGCCGACGGTGATGTCATCGAGACGCGGGTCGCGCTCCTTTGGCAGGCTCGCGGACAGAATTGGCGCGATCTTCTCGTCAGGCCCGCTCAGCACGCCTTTGTCGACTGCGATCCCAACCAGCGCCGAGATGACCGACTTCGACAGCGACTTGATGTTCGTCGCCCGATCGACGGGTCCACGCTCGTAGACGATGGTGCCATCGTGCGAGACGATCACGCTCTGCAGACGCTTCAGATCCTCCGCGCGCTGCTCGACCACCACAAAGCGTGGGTCGATATCCGCATGTGCGGCGAGCGGCGTCACGAAGATCAGGCAGCCGAGGGCGAGGGTCTGTCGGAGCATCCCGACAAGTCTGGTCATCGTGGCTCGTTTGGCAATCCGTGATGTTTGGGGTGGGCGGAGCCGAAGTCCCGCCCACGAAACCTTACGCCAGGGCCGCGACCGGCGAGCAGAAGCGCGCGATCTCCCGCACATGGCGGTGGTCGGTGCCGCAACAGCCGCCGAGCATGGTGATGTGCCTGAAGCTCCGACGCAGATCGCGATACTGCTGGCCGAGTTCCACCGGATCGCCGGCATCGAGGTCCTGGGATGAATCGAGTTCGGCGTGGCTCCGCCTCGATGCATTAGCCCGCAACCCCCGAATGCGCTGCGTCCAGCTGGCGTTGGCCTTGAGCGCGTCCTCGAAATGGGTCGGGTGCGCGCAGTTGATCATGAAATAAGCTGCCGCGCCGTCGGTTTCGGTGTCGGTCATCTCGATCGCCTCTTGAAGCGTCTGCCCGGTCGGCAACCGGCCATCGGTTTCCAACGTGAACGAGATCACCGACGGGATGTCCGACCGCTTCGCCGCGCGTACGATACCGACCGCCTCCGGGATGTTGTTGATGGTGAAGCCGGAGATGAAGTCGGCCTCGGTCCACGCCAGAGTATCGATCTGGGTGCAATGATAATCCTCGGCCTGGCCGGCGCTCATCAGTCTGCCGGGGTCGTAGCCGTCGCCACGCGGGCCGAGATTGCCGGAGATCACCATGGGCGAGGCGGGCGTCTCGAACTCCTTACGTATGTCGACCAGCATGTCGATCGCATCGTGGTTGGCGAACGCCAGCGAGCGCGCATCATAGCCGAGCTTCCTCGCCCAGTCGGGATTGGCGCGCCAGGTCACGCTTTCGAGCACGAACCCCATGCGGCTCTGGACAGCCATACGGGCATGCAACTCGTAATAGTCGCGCAGCCGCTTCCGTCCGGCCGCCGTCTTCAGAAGGTCGAAGCTTGCGAAATGCGGCAGATCCATCCCGTCATGAAAGATCAGAGTGGTCTCGAGCCCGCTGTCAGTCAGGAACAGCGTGTCGCCGAGTTGCGGCAGGTCGTTTCTGTACTTGGGCATTTTTGCTCCGTTCGGGTTTCCCCTCCCGGCGCGGACCCTAGGTCGGTGGTGCGGCTTCGGCTAGAAAGCGCGCGGTATGGTTTGTCTCTTTCCAGGATGGCCTTTGATATGAAGCGTTTGGGTATGGCTTCCGGATAATCCGGTTTAGCCGGCTCGTCAGCCATGTCCGGAAACTGCACTCGTGGTACAGTTGCATATGACCGACGTGCTCACACGCAAGGGTTCGGATACCCGCGAACGGCTGCTTGCCGCCGCCGAGGCTGCTGTGCTTGCAAAGGGCTTCGCCTCCACCTCGATCGAGGAACTGATCGCCGAGGTCCACATCACCAAGTCCGGCTTCTTCTACCATTTCAAGGACAAGACCGAGCTCGCCCGCGCCATGATGGAGCGGTACATGATCCATGATCGGGAGCTGCTCGACGAGCTCTTCCGCCGTGGCGACGAACTGAACGACGACCCGCTGCACGGCTTCCTCGTCGGCCTGCGTCTCTTCGCCGAGATGATGGGGCAGCTGCCCGAAGCCCATCCGGGATGCATCGCCGCCAGCTTCTGCTATCAGGACCAGCTCTTTGACCAGCAGATCCGGGACCTCAACGCCGAATCCCTTCTGGTCTGGCGTCGCCGCTTTCGCGCCCGTTTTGATCAAATTTCGGAGCGCTATCCACCTCGTCACAAGGTCGATCTGGACGCGCTGTCGGACATGGCCGCGACGATTGTCGAGGGCGGTCTGATCCTCGGCCGCTCCCTCAAGGACGTGACCATTTTGCCGCGCCAGATTCTCCTCTATCGAGATCTCGTCAGGCTCACTTTCCAGCCCTGATGGGGGCATTTCACGCAGGTTTAGGATTCTTGCCAATCCGATCCGACTGCTCCATTTAAAGGCAGTCGGGGCGCTGATTTGCTGACGTTGTGAGCGGCCCCCGGCGACTTGAATTTGGACTGCCTTACTGCCGTACCCGAGTTTGGGATGTGCGTTCAGGGTCCCAAATTCCAGAGAGCGGCACGCGCCTGTCGGGTGCGTTTTTTGAGGAGGCCAGTCCATGGCTACCGTTGGTACTGTTAAGTTCTACAATTCCCAGAAGGGCTTCGGCTTCATTCAGCCCGAGACGGGTGGTCCGGACGTGTTCGTCCACGCCACTGCTCTTGAGGCGGCCGGCCTGTACACCCTCAACGAGGGCCAGAAGGTTGAATTCGACGTCGTTCCGGATCGCGGCAAGAGCAAGGCTGCGAACCTGAAGACCGTCTGATCCTCTCAGGGGATCGAGGACTGAAAAGCCCGGCTCAGCCGGGCTTTTTTTGTTTCGGCAAGAACCTTGCAGGTCTATAGGCAAGCGCGGGCGTAAAGTCCGGATTTGACTCGTAGTTCCAACAACAACAGACTGGAACTGGAGTTTGCAGCGGAGAAGTGTCCTGGCGTCGTCCAATGCTGTTCCGGCCCTGCAGGCCAAAGGTATCAAGAAGAGATATGGCAACCTGGAAGTCCTGAAGGGCATCGACATCGAAGCCCACACGGGCGAGGTGATTGCCATCATCGGCACGTCCGGTTCCGGCAAGAGCACGCTGCTCCGTTGCCTCAACCTGCTCGACAATCCGGACGAGGGCGAGATCACCGTCCACGGCGAATCCATCCGCATGAAACGGCAGCGCAACGGCACGCTTTGCGCCGCGGACTCGAAGCAGATTTCCCGCCTGCGCTCCGACATCGGCTTCGTCTTCCAGAGCTTCAATCTCTGGCCGCACATGACGGTGATGCAGAACATCATCGAGGCGCCGATTCAGGTGCTCGGTCTGAGCTATCCCGAGGCGGTTGCTCGGGCCGAAAAGCTCCTGCTGAAGGTCGGCATCGCCGGCAAGGCCGAGAGCTATCCGATGATGTTGTCGGGCGGCCAGCAGCAGCGCGCGGCCATCGCGCGCACGCTCGCGATGGAGCCCAAGGTCATACTCTTCGACGAGCCGACATCCGCGCTAGACCCCGAAATGGTCGGTGAGGTTCTGGGCGTCATCCAGCAGCTCGCCCTGGAAGGGCGCACGATGCTCCTCGTTACGCACGAAATGCGGTTCGCGCGGAACGTCTCGACGAGAGCGATTTTCCTCGATGCGGGCCGCATCGAGCAGCAGGGAACCCCGGCGGAGGTCTTCGACCATCCCACCTCGGCTCGCTGCCGTCAGTTCATGGCCAGCCAAAATCACCAGGACAGGGAGTACCAACCGCAATGACCGCTCGCATGTTCGTCAAGGCCGCTCTGGCTGCCGCGCTCGCGCTTGGCGCCGTTTCCTCGGCCCACGCTGACAAGCTCCGCATAGGCACCGAGGGTGCCTATGCCCCGTTCAACATGAAGGACTCAAAAGGTGAGGTCATCGGGTTCGACATCGACATCGCCAAGGCGCTCTGCGCCGAGATGAAAGCCGACTGCACCATCGTCACCCAAGACTGGGACGGCATCATCCCGGCGCTGCAGAACAAGAAGTTCGACTTCATCGCGGCCTCGATGTCGATCACCGAGGAGCGCTCGAAGGTCGTCAGCTTCACCGACCCGTACTACCGCAACAAGCTGCAGTTCATCGGTAAGAAGGGCGTCGACCTCGATACCTCGGTCGACGCACTGAAGAAGAAGACGATCGGTGCCCAGCGCGCGACCATCGCTTCCGAATGGCTCGAGAAGAATCTCGGCACCGCCGACAACATCAAGCTCTATGACACCCAGGAGAATGCCTGGCTCGACCTGAGCTCGGGCCGCACCGACACCGTGCTCGCCGACTCATTCCTCGCCTATGACTGGCTGCAGGGCGACGCCGGCAAGGACTTCGAGTTCAAGAACAAGCCGGTGTTCGATGATGACAAGATCGGGATCGCCGTCCGCAAGAGCGACACCCAGCTCCTGGCTCGTCTCAATACGGCGCTGAAGACGATCATCGACAACGGCACCTACGACAAGATCAACGCAAAATACTTCCCCTTCAGCATCCGCTGATCAACAGTGAAGGGGCCGCCGCCAAGGCGGCCCTTTTTCCATCCCGATGATCGATCTTCAGGGCTTCGGAGCGCAGCTCGCGCTCGGCACATGGATGACGGTGCGCCTCGCGTTCGCCGCGCTGATGCTCGGCCTCGCTCTGGGTCTGCTCGGCGCGATGGCGAAGACGTCGCCGATCCGCTGGGTGCGCTGGCTCGGCGACATCTATTCCACGATCTTCCGTGGCGTTCCCGAACTCGTCATCATCCTGCTCGTCTATTTCGGCTCGGCGGCCGTGCTGAACGCGATCGGCGAGATGTTCGATCTCGGCTACATGGAGCTGAACCCGTTCTTGGCGGGCACACTCGCGCTCGGCTCCACCTTCGGCGCCTACGCGACCGAGGTCTTCCGCGGCGCGCTCCTGACCATTCCGCCCGGCCATATCGAAGCCGGCATGGCGCTCGGACTGTCCAAGGGCCGCGTCTTCCGCCGCATCGTGCTTCCGCAGATGTGGCGCATCGCGCTGCCCGGCCTCGGCAATCTGTTCATGGTGCTGATGAAGGACACGGCCCTCGTCTCGGTTATCGGGCTGGAAGAGATCATGCGAAAATCGCAGATCGCGACCAGCGTCACCAAACAGCCCTTCACCTTCTATCTGGCTGCGGCGACGATCTACCTCTGCATCACCATCGTCTCGATGACGGCGCTGCAATTCATGGAGAAGCGGGCCAATCGTGGCATCCGGCGGTCGCGCGCATGATCAATCTCGAACTGATCCTGCATTCGCTGCCTCAGCTTCTCTGGGGCGCGGTTCTCAGCATCCAGCTCGTCATCGTCTCGGGCATCATCGGCCTGATCATCGCGGTGCCGCTCGCGCTCGCCCGCGTCTCGCCAAACCCGCTGATCTCGGCCGGCCCCTACGCCTACGCCTTTTTCTTTCGCGGCACGCCGCTGCTTGTGCAGCTCTTCCTCGTCTATTACGGGCTCGGCCAGTTCGAGTTCGTGCGGAATAGCGTGCTCTGGCCGTTCCTGCGCGAACCCTATTATCTGCGCGATCCTGACCATGGGGCTGCACACCGGCGGCTATATCGCCGAGATCCTGCGCGGCGCGATCCAGGCCGTGCCGGTGGGGGAGGTTGAGGCCGCGCGCACGCTCGGAATGTCGATGCCGATGGCCTATCGCCGCATCATACTGCCCCGCGCCGCTCGCATCGCGCTGCCTGCCTACAGCAACGAAGTCATCCTGATGCTGAAGGGCTCATCGCTCGCCTCGACGATCACGCTGCTCGATTTGACCGGCATGTCGCGGACGATCATTGCGCGCACTTACGATCCGATCTCGATCTTCTTCGCGGCCGGCGTTCTCTACCTTGTCATCTCGTTCATCCTGGTCCAGGGCTTCAGGCTGCTGGAAAGACGCTGGAACCGGCATCTGGTGAGGGCGTGACGCGCGGGGCTGTGGAAAAGCCGGTCCGCCACCTTTCGGCTCTATCCTGCGCTATAACCATCTCATGGCCTTCACCCCCGACTTCCTCGACGAGATACGCGCGCGCCTGCCGGTGTCGGACGTGGTCGGCCGCCGTGTGAAGCTCAAGAAGCAGGGCCGCGAATGGGCTGGCCTGTCTCCTTTCAACAAGGAGAAGACGCCGAGTTTCTTCGTCAACGACCAGAAGGGCTTCTACCACTGCTTCTCCAGCGGCAAGCACGGCGACATCTTCCGCTTCCTGATGGAGACCGAGGGCGTCACCTTCCCGGAGGCGGTGGAGCGGCTTGCCGGAATGGCCGGCCTCGAAGTCCCGAAATCGGCGCCGCAGGAGATCGAGCGCGCCCAGCGCCGTGCCAGCCTGAACGACGTCATGGACATGGCGGCTGCCTTCTTCCAGGCAAGCCTCGCGGGACGGGCAGGGACCAATGCCCGGGCCTATCTCGACAAGCGCGGCCTGTCGGGCGAGACACGCACCAATTTCCGTCTGGGTTACGCGCCCGCCGACCGCACTGCGCTTAAATCGCACCTTGCCGCGCAGAGCGTCTCCGTTGGAGACATGATCGAGGCCGGGCTCCTAGTCCACGGGGATGACGTCGCCGAGCCGTTCGACCGTTTCCGCGACCGCATCATGTTCCCGATCCACGATGCGCGTGGGCGGATCATTGCCTTCGGCGGACGCGCCATGCAGGTGGACGCCCCGGCGAAATACCTGAATTCGCCCGAGACCTCGCTCTTCCATAAAGGCGCGGTTCTCTTCAATCACCACCGCGCCCGCGCCGCCGTCCATCAGACCGACACCGTCATCGCGGTCGAGGGCTATATGGATGTGATCGCGCTCGCCCAGGCCGGCATCGGCCATGCGGTCGCGCCGCTCGGGACCGCGCTCACCGAGAGCCAGCTCGATCTTCTCTGGAAGATGGCGCCCGAGCCGATCCTCTGCTTCGACGGCGACAAGGCCGGCCAGCGGGCCGCCCATCGTGCCATCGACGTGGCGCTGCCGCATCTGAAGCCCGGCCGTTCGCTTCGCTTCGCATTCCTGCCGGACGGGCAGGATCCGGACGATCTCGTCCGCTCCTCCGGCCGCGAGGCAGTCGACATGGTGTTGGCGCGCGCGCGCCCGCTGGTCGAAGTGCTGTGGGAGCGCGAGATCGATGCCCAGCCTGTCGACACGCCGGAACGCCGCGCCGCCCTGGAGTCACGTTTGCGCGAATTGGTCCGCGCCATCGCCGACGAAAGCGTCCGCCGCCATTACGGCAATGCCATCGCCGAGAAGCTGCAGATCTTCGCGCCGCCGGTGCCGGTGGCCTATCAGCGGCGCGGCGGACCGCGAGGGCAGGGCGGTTTTTCCGACCGCCGCCCGACCCGGACCGGTCTTCGGGTCGAGCCGCTCCGTGCGAGTTCGAGCCTGCGCCAGAGCCCGCAGTTCTCGGGAGCCATCACCAAGGTCCGCGAGGCGGCCCTGCTCATCGCGCTGATCCGCCATCCGCGTCTGCTCGATCGTCACGCCGAGACTCTGTCCGAACTCGAATTGACCTCTCCAGAACTCGACCGCCTGCGACGCGTCGCCATCGACGCCGCCGCCCATGACGAGGCGCAAAACGCCGAGATGATGGAGGGTGCGGTTGCCCGCGCAGGCCTGTCAGCGTCTCTCGCGCGTGCGGAAGCTGCGCTGACGCCTGGCCTCTGGTGGGCGGCCACGAGTGCGGATGATCTGGACGCGGAGACCGGCTTCCTGCATAGCCTCGCCTTGCACCAGAAGGCCCATGCGTTACATAAGGAGCTGCGAGCGGCCGAGGCCGCTCTGGGGCAGGATACGACCGAGGAGAATTTTTCTCATCTCGTCGATATTCAAAACCAACTGAGCAAAGTCGAAGGCACCGAAGCCGCTATAGAGGGTTTCGGCGCTGCATCGGGGCGGCCTGCACGGAGTCTTTGATGCAGCTTGCTGTTTTCGGCACGGTTAATTCGCGCTTAACGCAGGCGACCGACAGTCGGATTTAGTGATTCGCTGCGGATGTTTCCGAGCGCGGTTCGCGCTATATAGCTGAACGGTACATGAACGCCGGGCACCCCCGCGCCCCGCGAGAGATACGGACGACATGGTAGCAAACAAAGTCGCGACCAAGGAAGAAACGCAGGAAGCCCCGGCCGCTGACGCGCCGGATGGTGCTGTCCTCGACCTCAACGATCAGTCGGTACGTCGGATGATCAAAGCCGCAAAGAAACGCGGCTATGTCACTCATGACGAACTGAACGAGGTCCTTCCTTCCGACCAGACCGACCCCGACAAGATCGAAGACATCATGTCGATGCTCAACGAGATGGGCATCAACGTCGTCGACGCCGAAGAGGCGGAAGCCGAGGAAGCCGCCGAGCGGAGCAGTGACGACGACGACGATGATGACGGCGGCGATATCGTCGAGGCGTCGCCGCGCGCTGTCGCGACGTCAAGCGCCAAGGAACCGTCAGATCGTACCGACGATCCGGTCCGCATGTATCTGCGCGAGATGGGCTCGGTCGAGCTGCTGTCCCGCGAGGGCGAGATCGCGATCGCCAAGCGCATCGAGGCCGGCCGCGAGGCGATGATCGCGGGCCTTTGCGAAAGCCCGCTGACCTTCCAGGCCATCATCATCTGGCGCGACGAATTGGCGGAAGCCAAGATTCTTCTGCGCGACATCATCGATCTCGAAGCCACTTATGCGGGCCCCGAGGGCAAGGCCATCCCGGCTCCTGTCGGCGGCGACCCGATGGCCGAAGAAGCTTTGCCGGAAGCAGACGCGCCGCCGATCGACGGCGACATGGACGAAGACGAGGAGGGCAATCCCTCGCTCGCCGCCATGGAAGCCGAGCTGAAGCCGCAGGTCGTCGAGACCTTCGATTCTATCGCCGACAACTACAAGAAGCTCCGCCGCCTGCAGGATCAGAACGTCGAGCAGCGCATGCTCAATGCGCGCCTGACGCCTGCCCAGGAGCGGAAATACAAGACGCTCAAGGACCAGATCGTCGTAGACGTGAAGTCCCTGTCGCTGAACAACAATCGCATCGAAGCGCTTGTCGAGCAGCTCTACGACATCAACAAACGCCTCGTTTCGCTCGAAGGCCGGCTGATGCGTCTCGCCGACAGCTACGGCGTCGACCGCATCCAGTTCCTGAAGGAACATCAGGGCTCCGAACTCGATCCGAACTGGCTTCGCCGCGTCGGCAAGCTTGGCGGTCGCGGCTGGAAGGAATTCATCGCCGGCGACAAGGATGTCATCAAGGACATCCGTGGCGAGGTGCAGACTCTCGCGGCCGAGACGGGCCTCGAGATCGCCGAGTTCCGTAAGATCGTCCAGATGGTCCAGAAGGGCGAAAAGGAAGCCCGTCAGGCCAAGAAGGAAATGGTCGAGGCGAACCTTCGCCTCGTCATCTCGATCGCCAAGAAGTACACGAACCGCGGCCTGCAGTTCCTGGATCTCATCCAGGAAGGCAATATCGGTCTGATGAAGGCCGTCGATAAGTTTGAATACCGTCGCGGCTACAAGTTCTCGACCTACGCCACTTGGTGGATCAGGCAGGCCATCACCCGCTCGATCGCCGACCAGGCGCGCACGATCCGTATCCCGGTGCACATGATTGAGACGATCAACAAGATCGTCCGCACCTCGCGTCAGATGCTGCACGAGATCGGCCGCGAGCCGACCCCGGAAGAGCTGGCCGAGAAGCTGGCCATGCCGCTGGAGAAGGTCCGCAAGGTCCTGAAGATCGCCAAGGAGCCGATCTCCCTCGAAACGCCGATCGGCGACGAGGAAGATTCACACCTCGGCGACTTCATCGAAGACAAGAACGCGATCCTGCCGATCGACGCCGCGATTCAGTCGAACCTGCGCGAGACGACGACCCGCGTGCTGGCGACGCTCACGCCGCGTGAGGAGCGCGTGCTGCGTATGCGCTTCGGCATCGGCATGAACACCGACCACACGCTGGAAGAAGTCGGCCAGCAGTTCTCGGTGACGCGCGAACGTATTCGTCAGATCGAGGCGAAGGCGCTACGCAAGCTGAAGCACCCGTCGCGCTCGCGTAAGCTCCGTAGCTTCCTCGACAATTGATCCAACGTCGTCCTCCGGCTTGACCGGAGGACGCATACGCCGTCCGATGATGTTCCGGCCCCACCGGAGCATTACGTCCTCGATGCTCACTCACTTCGAACGCAGCAATCAGAAAATCATCACCCGCCGTCAGTTCGCCAATCGCATGGCAAAGGCGGTCGGCATCTGGTTCGGTCTGACGGCGTTCGGCCTCGCCATAGGCATTACCGGCTACATGCTGTCGGAGGGGATGCCGCTCGTCGACGCCTTCTTGAACGCGGCAATGATCCTGTCCGGCATGGGACCGGTCGGCGAACTCCATACCGAAGCCGGCAAGATCTTCGCCGGCTGCTACGCCATCTTCTCCGGCCTCATCATCGTCATCGCAACCGGCTTCGTCCTGTCGCCGATCTTCCATCGCGTGCTGCACCACTTCCATGTGGAGAAGACGGGCGAGGATTGAGCCGGTCCGTGTCGCGGCGGCTCTATTCGAATCGACGCCATCGCTGTCCATGATCGGACCTGGTGTTTGAGGCTGCGGCCTTGGGAGGGGACGCCGTCATGTCGCTGCCGCTCAGGCTTGGCTACCTCGGTTGGGTCTTCGCGGTCATCGGAGCGGGCCTGTTGCTCCGTATCGGCTATTTCGATCTGAGCGCGTCCGTCGAGAGGTGGGGCGGCTCCGCCCTGTGGGGGGCGCTCGTCCTGCTCGTCTTGCTGGTCATCGCGCCGAACGGTCGGCTGGTAATCCTCGGTTTCGTCGCGCTTATTCTCTCCGCCGTGGTCGAGCTCAGCCAACTCTGGCATCTGCCCATGCTCGATTCCGTCCGGGCCACCAAGGTGGGTGCGATCATGCTCGGGCGCACTTTCTCCTGGTGGGACATCGTCTGCTATTGGATCGGCATCGCGGTCGTCTGGTTCATCGACAACCGGGTCAGGTGAACTCGTTCCCCGGATCACGCGACACGGCTGCGCTTTCCTGATCTGGAACACATCACTCCTCGAACACCATGCGTGTATAAGCGCGCGATGTTTCCGCTTTTTGTCGACGACCCCGACGATCCGCGCATTTCCGCCTTCCGCGCGGTGCGCGAGCGCGACCTAGTCGGCCGGGAAGGCCAGTTCATCGCCGAGGGCGAGGTCGTGCTTCGCATGCTCGTCCATTCGCCGCGCCACAAGGCAAAGGCGGTCTTGATCGACAGCAAGAGGATCGAAAAGCTCGCAGCGCTTCTGTCCGAGCTTCCCCCTGATGTCCCGGTCTATGCAGGGACCCAGTCGGTCCTCGACGCCATCGCAGGCTTCCATCTCCACCGAGGAATCCTTGCAATCGCCGAGCGCGAGCCGGCGCCAACAGCTGTCGAGCTTCTGTCAACGCTGGGGGACGGTGCACTCGTCGTAGTCGCGATCGGAATCGCCAACCACGACAATATCGGCGGTATCTTCCGCAACGCCGCTGCCTTCGGTGCGGACGCAGTCCTGCTCGATCCGGAAAGCTGCGATCCGTTCTACCGCAAGGCGATCCGCGTCTCTGTCGGCGCAGTGCTCAGCGTTCCGTCGGCCCGCCTCTCGTCGAACGATGACTTGTTCGAAGCGCTGGGGCAGGGCGGTTTCACTCCGCTCGCTCTATCTCCTACAGGCAGCCTGACCCTCGCCGAGCTCAAGCCGCCCGCACGCTCCGCCGTCCTCATGGGCGCCGAAGGCCCGGGTCTGCCTGCCGAAGTCCTTGCCCGTTCCACGACTATCCGCATCCCGATGGCGGATGGCTTCGATTCCCTCAATGTCGCTACCGCGTGCGGGATAGTGCTGCATCATCTGCGGTCTAGGCCTAATTGCTAGGGCATCAGGTCGCGGTACTGAGCGGATCCATGACCGACGTCGTCGCGTTCAGCGATCATGACAAAAGTCGTCTCGATTTCCCCCGCCGCACTTCTTTTCGCCGCCGCCATCACGGCATCCTCGATTGCATCCCCGGTCTATGCTGCCTCCGACTGCGAGACTAAGGACGGCCGCCGCCCCTTTACGCTCGAAGAGCAGGACCAGGCGACCTATCCGGGTATCCCGGACGTCCGCTTCTTCGGCGACGACGAGAAGGCCTTCCTCAATGCCGTGCCGAAACAGGCGGGCCCATGGCTCGTCATGTCGGGTGGCGGAGCGGATGGCGCCTATGCCGCGGGCATCCTCAACGGTTGGAGCGAGCGTGACGACCGCCCTCAATTCTCCGTCGTCACCGGCGCCTCGACCGGTGCGCTGATCGCGCCCTTTGCCTTCCTCGGCAAGGCCTACGACCAGCATCTGCGCGAGAGCTACACGACGATCAACGCTGGCGACATCTTCGAGGACGCCGCGACCCCGCAGAGCCTACTCGACACCTGGCCGCTGAAGGACACGATCGCCAAGCAGGTCACCCCCGAACTCCTCGAAGCGATCGCGAAGGAATACGACAAGGGTCGCCGCCTGTTCGTGACGACCGTCAGCCTCGATTCCGAGCGCACTACGGTCTGGAACATGGGCGCCATCGCCAAGCACGGCGGCGAGGACGGGCTCGCGCTGTTCCGCAACGTCCTGCTCGCTTCGTCGGCGGTGCCCGGCCTTTTCCCTCCCGTCACCTTCGACTTCGAAGCCAACGGCCATTGCGTCCGCGAGATCCATGCCGACGGCAGTGTCGGGGGGCCGTTCTATGTCGCGCCGGACGGCTGGTTGGACGGCTCGAGCTTCATGCATCTGCCATCCGAGGGCGTCTATCTGATCCTCAACAGCCAGATTGTCCGTCATTTCGAGATGGTGCAGGGGAACACGCTGTCGATCCTTGGCCGCGCCATCGACATCGCGCTCAAAACCACCGGTCGCGCGGATGTCGAGCGCGTCTTCCAGTCGGCTCAGCGCGACGCGATCCCTGTCAATTTCGCTCATATCGGTGGCGATTTTGCCCAGCTTTCGCAGGGCGCGTTCGACGACGTCTACATGAAGGCGTTGTTCGAGCGCGGGGAGACCGAGGCGCGCGAGGGCAGGGCTTTCCGTCAGAACCCGCCGAGCTTCGATGCCGCGCCGCAGGACGCCGAAGTGCGCTAGCTCGCGAAAAATCAGCAGGTTGTGCTAAGAGGGCCGACGATTTCGCCGGTCCTCCCATGCTCATTCGCCAGCTCCACTATCTCACCGCGCTCGCACGCGAACGGCACTTCGCCCGGGCCGCGGCGTCCTGCAACGTCACCCAGCCAACGCTTTCGGCCGGCATCAAGCAGATCGAGGAGACGCTCGGCGTCCTCGTCGTCGAGCGCGGCCATCGCTTCATCGGCTTCACGGCGGAAGGCGAGCGGGTCCTGGCCTGGGCGCAGCGTGTGCTGGCCGATTACGAGGGCCTTACCCAGGATCTCGGCGGCCTCCGCGAGGGTCTGGTCGGTCGCCTGCAGATCGGTGTCATCCCCGTCGCGCTCCCGCTCGTCCACTGGTTGACCGAGGCGTTCGCGGAAGCCCATCCGCGCACCACGATCCAGGTCCTGTCGCAGACCTCGGCCGAGATCCAGCGCGGCCTCGATGCCTTCGAGCTCGATGCCGGCGTTACCTATCTCGACAACGAACCTCTCGCCCGCGTCCGCACTTTCCCGCTCTATGAGGAGCATTACGTGCTCGTCACGCCGGCCGGAGGCGCGTTCGATGGGCGCGATACGGTGACCTGGGAAGAGGCGGCGGGTATTCCGCTTGGCCTCCTCACCAACGACATGCAGAACCGCCGCATCCTCGACATGCATTTCCGCGAGGCGGGGCAGGTCGTCCGTCCGGTGTTCGAGACCAATTCTCCTTTCGCGCTGCTCCAGCACCTGACGACCATGCGTTGGTCGACGGTCCTTCCGCACACCTACCTCGCGGTCATGGGCGAGTTGAGCGGAATGCGGACGCTCAAGCTCGTCGAGCCGGATGCCAGCCATCAGGTCGGCCTCGTCGTGGCGGAGCGGGAACCGCTTCAGCCGCTGGCCCGCGCGCTTCGCGCCGTGGCAGCCCAGCCGAGCGTGCGCCAGCGTCTGGAACTCGACATTCGGAATTGATAGGACGCACCTATCAAAAAACAAAAACAATCAGTTTGATAGCTCCGCGAGGGATAGCCATCTTCTCTCGCAGAAGCTGATGCCGCGTGGCGTCAGCAGACGTTCGCAAACAACTGCCGCTTTCCAGCTTTGGAGCGATTCCAGAGAACAGATAGCTTTGTCTGTACTTACAGAGCAGCGCGAACGGTATCCTCTGGGAGGAGGACAACATGGCGAAGGTTGTTGCTGTACTTTATGATGATCCGGAAACCGGGTTCCCGCCGAAATATGCCCGTGACAGCATTCCGGACATCAAGGTCTATTCGGACGGCCAGACGGCTCCGACGCCAAAGGCCATCGACTTCAAGCCTGGCGAAATGCTCGGTTCGGTCTCCGGCGACCTCGGTCTCGCCAAATGGCTCAAGAGCCTCGGCCATGAACTCGTCGTGACGTCCTCGAAGGACGGCCCGGATTCCGAACTGGAAAAGCATCTGCACGATGCGGAAGTAATCATCTCGCAGCCGTTCTGGCCGGCCTATCTCACCGCAGAGCGCATCGCCAAGGCGCCGAAGCTGAAGCTCGCGCTGACGGCCGGCATCGGTTCGGACCATGTCGACCTTCAGGCCGCGATGGAGCGCAACATCACCGTTGCCGAAGTCACGTTCTGCAACTCGATCTCGGTCGCCGAGCACGTGGTGATGATGATCCTCGGCCTCGTGCGCAACTACATCCCGGCGCACGACATCGTCCGCAAGGGCGGCTGGAACATCGCCGACGCCGTCAAGCAGTCCTATGACCTCGAAGGCATGCATGTCGGCACGGTTGCCGCGGGCCGCATCGGCCTCGCGGTACTCCGCCGCCTCGCTCCGTTCGACGTCAAGCTTCACTACACCGATCGTCACCGTCTGCCGGAGTCGGTCGAGAAGGAGCTCAACCTGACCTGGCATGCGAAGCGCGAGGATATGTACCCGGTTTGCGACGTGGTCACGCTCAACTGCCCGCTGCATCCTGAAACCGAGCACATGATCAACGACGAGACGCTCAAGCTGTTCAAGCGCGGCGCCTACATCGTCAACACGGCGCGCGGCAAGCTTTGTGACCGCGACGCGATCGTGCGGGCCATGGAATCCGGCCGTCTCGCCGGTTACGCGGGCGACGTATGGTTCCCGCAGCCGGCCCCGAACGACCATCCGTGGCGTACCATGCCGAATGAAGGCATGACGCCGCACATGTCGGGCACCTCGCTTTCGGCCCAGACGCGCTATGCGGCGGGCACGCGCGAAATCCTCGAATGCTTCTTCGAGGGCCGTCCGATCCGCGACGAATATCTGATCGTCCAGGGTGGCGGTCTGGCCGGCGTCGGCGCGCATTCCTACTCCAAGGGCAATGCCACGGGCGGCTCGGAAGAGGCGGCCAAGTACAAGAAGGCCACCGTCAAGGCATAAGGCTTCGCACGGTTCGAAGGCCCCGGCGGCGCGCCCTCCACACTGCCGCGCCGCCGTTCGAGCCGGAGACCAAGCGAACCAAGGTGCGGGCGCCGCAACGCCCGCACCTTTTTCGTTTCCAAAAGACTGTTGATCCGGAAGGTTCATGTTATGAGCGACGCCGTCGCCCGCTTCCTCGCGGGCTCGCCGCGTCCTGCCCTGAAGGCTGTGCTTGCCTCGGGCATTGGCGGCTTCCTGGCGATCCTCGCAGTTCAGGGTTTTGCCAGTCTGACCCAGCTTCTGATGCTCATCCCGCCGTTCGGCGCAAGCTGCGTGCTGGCCTTCGGTATTCCCGACAGCCCGCTGGAAACATCATCGGCGGCCATTTGGTGTCGAGCTTCGCCGGCATTCTATGTCTCGTTCTCTTCGGCCCGCATCCCTGGTCGATCGCGCTTGCCGTCGGGTGTGCGATCATGGCGATGCAGCTCTCCGGCACGGTCCATCCGCCGGCCGGGGCCGATCCAATTGTCGTCATGCTGACGGGAGCGGGATGGCCGTTCCTGATCGCGCCGATACTTGGCGGCTCGGTCATCGTTGTCGCGGTAGCCATTGCCTACAACAACCTGGTGCCTGGGCGGGTCTATCCGAAACCGTGAGGGCGGGCCTGGGCGTCAGGCCGCCGGCGTCTTGGCCTCCTGTTCGAGCTTCTCCTCGAACAACGCGGCGATGACGTCGGACTGGGTGATGATGCCGACGAGGCGTCCCTGATCGTTTACGACCGGCAGATGATGAAGGCCGCCATCGGCCATCAGGGGAAGCAGGTCTGCGACCGGCATGTCCGGTGTCGCGGTGCGCACTGGCATTGTCATGATGTCGGCGACCACGTCCTGTGGCGCCGGCTTCATCCGCGCCGCATTTCCGACCCGCTGGCCGAACCGGACCGAGGGCCCGCCATTGCTCCAGGATGTCTTGGTGAGGAGGTCCGTCTGGGTCAGGATGCCGATCACGCGCGCGTCCTCGTCCGTCACCGGGAGGACCTTGATATGGTGTTCGCGCAGCATGTGAAGCGCCTCGCGCAGGCTCTCTCCGGGCGAAACCGCGAGAACGTCGCGGGACATGATATCGGCGCAGCGCAGTTCGCCGGAGCGGCGGCGGAAAGCGCGCAATTCGGCGTCGCGCATCACCGCTTCGAGGTCGGCCCGGTCGACGTCGAGCAACTGACCGTATTCCATTAGCGCCGCCTCGATATCTGCGGACGTGAAGCCGATGCGCGACATCGGAGGCACGTCTTTGGTTCCGTGGCTCGGAGAAGTCGTCGCCGGCATTACCGAATGCGGATAGCTGCGGCCGGTGAGGTTATTGAAGACCAGCGCCGCGAGCACGATCAGCACCGTGTTCGCGCCAAGCGGCCAGAGCAGGAAATGATAGCCGGCCGCATGGATCGCCGGGCCGCCGAGCACAGCGGTCAGCGCGACGGCACCGCTTGGTGGATGCAGGCAGCGCAGGCTGAGCATCGCCGGGATCGCGAACGCGATGGCGACCGCGGCTGCGAGGGCCGGATCGTCGATCCATTGGGCCGCCGTGACGCCGATCAGCGCCGAAACCATATTGCCGCCGATGATCGACCAGGGCTGGGCGAGGGGGCTCGCCGGCACGCCGAACAACAGCACGGCTGAAGCGCCCATCGGCGGGAGCAGATAAGGCAGTTCATTGAAAGAGCCGAAAGCCAGGCGCGCGACGAGACCGGTGATCAGAATGCCGATCAGCGCGCCGATGCCGGCTCGAAATCGTTCCAGTCCGCTGACTGGTGGCGAACCATGGAAGAGCCGCTTCAGCACATCGGAGTTCTGGGCCATCGAAGACACATCCTCGCCGGCAAACTCATCTTCGTCTGCCTAAGTTCTGTGCAGAGGTTCGACCATGCGGGGCGAGTGTCCGTCAACCGGACGAGGGGTCACTACCGTGTTTTCGCGCGAAGTCCGCTAGAGCTTTGCGCTCGTCTTCGCTCAATTGCTCGGCGAAGGCCTTGGCTTTGTGCCGAGGGAGTTTCGTACGCTTTGGCCGGCGAGTGCTTTTTGTGCGAAGCGAGGGCGGTTTGGGAGCAGGGGGCCTCGGGCTCCGGATTGCGCGCGCTCTCGACTGCTCCAGGATCATCGGTCAGGCCCGCCCAGGTGCGGACCGTAGCTACGCCTCGCGTCGCGAGGTCGCGGATCGCATAGGACGTACCGGCTCCGGCCGCGTGTAGCGCCGCGCGCGGATGCTTGCGGATGAGAACTTTCAGCGCGTGGATCGCCGCGCGCTGAAGTAGAGGCCTCCGGCCCGGCTCGGCGCGGTCGGGCTCGGGTCCCGCCGACGGATCGGGATCGTGGTTTTGAGCCATCATCCCGAACAATTAGGGCGCTCAGTGGTGAGCGCGACTACCCTTGTAGGAGCTGGAGTGCGTTCTCGCCCGAGCGGCGGCCTTGACGCTGCCTTTCGGTAGAACGGAGCGGGCCGCGTCGCCGATGACATCAGCCATGGCTCCCTTCGCGCTCTGGATGGCGTCCTTGGCTACTCCGCCGACGTTCTTGGTCGTCATCTTGAGGCTATCGCCTGCGTCGGCAGCGGCCTCCGAACGGGCGGCGAGCACGCTTGCCGCGGCCGTAGCGCCTGCGATCAGCGCCTGGCCCAGAATCTGGCGACCTGTCTCGTTGCCCAGCAGGGAACGCAGCACGGGCGATTTGCGCACGGCCTTCGGGACTCTGATACCAGCGATCTTCTTGGGAATGCGGGTGGCTTTGGCCATCGGTTCGCCTCCTTCGGGACATGTGCGCAACGATTGGCGAGCCGACTTGTTTCACCTGTTTGTCACAAACGGGGACGCGCGAAGCTCAAAATCCAGAGAGCGCCTGCGTCGCACTCAGACGCCAGGCTCCGGATCGGCGTGCGCTTGGCGCCCTTGTCTTGGGACCTCGGTAGCCGCTTACACCACCACGCTCAATCGCTTCGCTGCCCGCGTGATCCCCGTATAGAGCCATCGCGCGCGGCTGTCCGGGAAGGCGAAGCTCTCGTCGAAAAGCACGACATCATCCCATTGCGAGCCCTGGGATTTGTGCACCGTCAGCACATAGCCGAAATCGAACTCGTCATAGGCTCGGCGCTCTTCCCAGGAGAGATCCTCGATCGCCCCGAGGAAGCATTCCGGGCGCACCGTCACCTTCACCTCGCGGCGCACGCCTTCCTCTTCCGGTTTGATCCGCATCGTCACGAGCTTCGACTTCGATGTCCTGTTCTCGGTCACCGTCCAGAGGCCGCCGTTGAACAGCGCCTTCCTCCGGTTGTTCCGAAGGCAGACCAGCTTGTCGCCGGTCATCGGCAGTTCCTCTGTGAAGCCCCGCCGTTCCCGCATGCGCTTGTTGTAGGCCTTGCGGGTGTTGTTGCGCCCGACCAGCACCTGCTCGGCACCAAGCACCCGTCCGGGATCGAGTTGCGACTTCGGCACGACCTCGGTTTCGCCGTATGTGCCGAGCTCAAGCGTCCGGCCCTCGCGCACCTGCATCGACAGCCGAACGATCGGATCGTCCTGCGCCTGGCGGTGGACCTCGGTCAGCATCACGTCCGGTTCGGAATTCGTGAAGAACCCGCCACCCTGGACTGGTGGCAGCTGCGCCGGATCGCCGAGAACGAGCAGGGGAACATCGAACGACAGGAGGTCGCGACCGAGTTCCTGATCCACCATCGAGCACTCGTCGACGACGATCAGCTTGGCGCGGGAGGCGGGGGCTTCGTCCCAGAGTTCGAAATTCGGTGTTTCCTCGCCACTCTCCTTCGCCTTGTAAATCAGGCTGTGGATCGTCGAGGCGCCCTCGCAACCGCGCGATCGCATCACCAGCGCGGCCTTGCCCGTGAACGCGGCATATTTCACCGTGCCGTCGATGCCTTCGGCGAGATGACGGGCAAGCGTCGTCTTTCCCGTTCCGGCATAGCCGAACAGGCGGAATATCTGGGGCGTCGAGCCGCGTCCGGGTCTGGCCTTGAGCCAGTCGCCGACGGCCTTCAGCGCATCGTCCTGATGGGGAGTGAACTTCGGCATGGGATTCGTGGGAACAATACCAGAACTATTGTCTTACGCGGCACAAGAAACATTGCGGCCGGGTCGCCGTTTCGCTAATCTGACCGCGCTCCCCGACAACCTGAAGACGAGGCCGGCATGAACGTCACGATGATGAAGGGCAAGATCCACCGGGCGACCGTCACCGAAGCCGACCTTCACTATGAGGGCTCAATCTCGATCGACCGCGATCTGTCGGATGCGGCAGGCTTCTTCATCAACGAGCGTGTCGAGATCTACAACATCGACACCGGCGCCCGTTTCGCGACCTATGTCATCGAAGGCAAGCGCGGCTCCGGCGTAATCGGCCTCAATGGTGCGGCCGCCCGTCTGGCCATGCCGGGCGACAAGGTGATCATCGTCGCCTACGCAGACATGAGCGCCGAGGAAGCCCGGATCGCACGTCCCGAGCGTCGTCATGGTAGACGGCGACAACCGGATCCAGCCGAAGGCAGCCTAGGTCGCGGGTGCAGACCTCGTCTTGACGTCGAGCGCCGCGATGGCCTGCTCCAGCAACCGCCGAGTTCTGTCCGCCGCGGCCGGGTCCATCGCGTCGAAGTCGAGGAACACCTCGACGCCCTTGGCCTGTTCGCTCAACACCATCGGCCGGGCTTCCTCGTCGCCGGTTAGGCCGTCGACCGCATAGGGAATCACTTCGCGGCTGATGCCCTTCATCTGGATCGGCTCCAGCGGGTGAGCGCGGACGAGATCGCGAACCAGCGCGTAGGTCTCGTAGCTCAGCACGATGCCGCCCGGTTCCGCCGTCGTCTGCAGACGGGCCGCGAGGTTCGCCTCGGCGCCGATGATCGTGTAGTCCATACGGTCTTCCGAGCCGAAATTGCCGACATTGCAGAACCCGGTATTGATGCCCATTCGCGCCTGGAAGGGCTGTTCGACACCGCGACGCCGCCACTCACCGTTCAGCGTCACGAGCCGCTTCTGCATCTCGACCGCCATCCGGAGACAGGCATTTGCGTCCTCGGCGGCGCCCTTGGTCTCCGGATCGCCGAAGAACACGAGCATCGCGTCGCCGATGAACTTGTCGACGGTCGCGCCATGCTTCAGCGCGATGTTCGACATCTCGGTGAAGTACTCGTTCAGCAGCGCCGTCAGGTCTTCCGGCTGAAGCCTCTCGGTCGTCGCGGTGAAGTCCTTGATGTCTGAGAAGAAGATCGTCAGCCGCTTCCGTTCGGTCGCGATCGCGACATCGCGCTGGCCGGAGAAGATCGATTTGTAGATCTGCGGAGAAAGATATTTCGCTATCTTCATCGAGATCGCGGCCAGGAAGTCGTTCGCCTCGCTGAGTTCGCGGTTCATGCCGGACATGGCAAGCGACTGACGGCGCTGGAACAGGACGAACGAGATACCGATGATCGCGGCGAGGGCGAAATAGCCGAGCAGGAACTTGAATGCGAAGACGTTGGCCGCGATCGGCTGATGGATCGTGATTTCCTGGATGCCGCGCACATCGCCGACCTTCCAGTCCTTCTTCGGACTTTCCGGATGAGTGTTGTGGCAGACCACGCAGGCGGCGGCCATCCGGACGGGGCTGGCCATCCGGATCTCGCGATCGAAGATGGAACCCGACACGGAGATGATCGGTTGGCCCGGATCGTTCCTGAGGCGCTGGATGGCGGTCTTCTCGAACAGGTCGAGATCGCGCGGCCCGCGACCGGAGAACGGATAATCTGAGACGAACCGGTATTTGACCGAGTTGTTCCGCTTGCTGATCAGATTGCCGAGTTCAATCGACAGAGTTGCCGGGATCGGAATGCCGCCGACCACGGCGTGGAAATCATTCGTCGGCTTGATTGCCTGGCCGTTGGCGGCAAGGACGCGGCCGACGACCTCGGCGGAATAGAAGCCGCGCATGTCGTCGATGATGCGGCTGATCTCGCCGCCCTGACGGCGCAACAGATCCTCGGACAGGGCACGCAGGTCCAGCAGGGCGGCTATCGGAAGTCCGGCGAGCAGGACGAGGACCATGCCGGCGATCCACCACACCGATGTCGTCCGCCCGGTCGTGACCCCACCATTATCCGCCATGTCACCCCCCATCCCCGAAACCCTTATAGCCGGGTTTCAGGGACGCGCCATAGGTGAGCGGCTAGGGCGCGATTTCCCAGGTTGCCGTGACGTTGATCTGAACGTCCTGCTCTCCTTCCGCCACCGGCACGGAATCGGCCTTGGCGGCCATGTTGGAGCGCATGACCATCGGCCGCGGCGGAATGAAGCCGCCTTGCTCGGAAAGGTCGCGCAGCTTTCCGAGCTTTACGCCGGCGGCCTCGGCATAGATTTCGGCCTTGCGCTTGGCGTCGGTGAACGCCTCCTTGCGAGCCTCGTCCTGCAACGGTGCTTTCTTGTCGATGTCGAAGCTGAGCCCGTTGATCTGGTTCGAACCATCGGTCACCGCCTTGTCCAGGATCGCACCGAGCTTCGAGAGATCGCGGATCTTGACCGAAAGCGTATTCGTCACCGTGTAGCCGATGATGCGCGGATCGCCGGTCCGGTTCGGCTGGTAGTCGTATTTCGGCTGAACCGAAAAGCCGGACGTCGAGAGATCCTTGTCCTCGATTCCGCTGGCCTTGAAGCTGGCGAGCAGCGTTTCCATTGCCTTGGAATTGGCAGACAGCGCCTCGCCGGCGGTTTTCGCCTCGGTGATCACGCCGGACGACAAGGCGGCCATATCTGGCTTGGCCGAGACGCTACCTTCGCCGGACACGGTGATCGACGGCGGGGGCAGCGGCGCCGGTTGGGCGAGAGCGGGCACGGCCAGGACGAGGAACGCGGCGGCGAGCGCAAGGCGCATCGAAAGACTCCAGTTTGCGGGAGGCGAACAGGAGCGGTGAAAGCAGGCGGCAACAAGGCATACGATCTTGCGCGAGTGGTCCGCCTCATGCGAGTGCTCCATTGGCGTGGGCCTGTAGCTCAATGGTTAGAGCCGACCGCTCATAACGGTCTGGTTGGGGGTTCGAGTCCCTCCAGGCCCACCAACAATCTCAACGGGTTGTGACGCGACCAATTAAGAGCGACGCGAAAACCAACAATTGCGACTTAAAAACCAACAACTGCGACGCAAAACAAGCGCGTGGTAAGTCTTGGGTGTTATCGCTTACCCTTGAATTTGCTGGCCTTTTACGTAAGCTCATTTGTTTCTGCCCCAGAATATTCACATTTCAGCGCGCTCATTTTAGGACCTCTTTTGAGGGGTCGATCTATCAATTGACCACAAAAAGAGAATCTCAGAGACCAGAAACGCGAGTCGACTCCCGAGCTCATTTTCTTGGGTGTATCCGCCCGCGAATTGGTCGTGACGTGCGCCGAATGGCAACGCCTCTCCCGCGTCGCGAGCCTGCTCGCTTCGGCTCCGATCGAGCCGGAAGACATTCCCGAGCGTGATCGAACGCCCGCGCGGGACGCCGATCCCTGATGTTTCCCTGATGTTTCTGCTTGATAGGAACGTGATTTTCCAGCCGTCGCCGACGAAGAAGAATCGCGCGGCCGACTTCGTGGCATGGCTGGATGCCGCGTCAGATGCCCTTTACCTGTCCGCCGTGACGGCGGCCGAGGCTCACGACGGCATCGCGAAAGCCGCCCGCGAAGGCGCGGCCCGCTCTACTGCCTGAATGGTGAGGAGCCGTGGAAGACCTCTACGGCTCGCGCATCCTGCCGTTCGATCTACAGGCCGCGCGGCGCGCCGGCGTGATGATCGACAGGGCGCGCGGTGCCGGTGCGGCGGCGCCCGGGCTTCGCCGACGTCGTAATTGCCTCGACGGCCGAGGCTCGCGGCCTCACCGTCGTGACGCGGAACGTCCGGCATTTCGAGCCGCTTGGCGTCCAGCTCGTGAATCCTTTCGAGGAGCTGCCCCCGCTTCCCGGAAGCGGATGATCTGACGCCGACTAGAACTCAGCCCCAGGGTCGTGGAAGGCGATCGTTTTTGCAATTGTGCAGACGAGCCTCGACCCCATGGCTCGCCTCACGGGTCGCCAGCCGAGCGCCCCCGTCAATTGCCCCCGCGGGTGTCATGGGCGCCCTCCATGCGGGGGCGTGGATCGAAACAATTGACCAAGCAGAAGAGAGTCGGTCCAGTCCGCCTCGTTGCCTGTCGCGAGTTGAATTTGCCCTTCGTAGGGCAAGAGTTCCCCGACGACGGTTGGTGAGCATTACGCAAATAGACGCTGGGTGGTCGTCAGACGCGCTCTCCACCGACGGCACGAGCTTACTGCCGCATCCGTCTCCAGATGCCAGGCGGCACTCCCGTGGCCCTCTGGAACGAGCGCGTCAGGTGGCTCGCATCGGAGAAACCACAGGCGGCGGCGATCTGCTCGATGGGCTGCTTCGTGGTCATCAGCAGTGTCTTGGCTTGCTTGATGCGCTGCCCCGACAGCCATCGGAGAGGCGACATGCCGGTTGATGTCTTGAAGGCGCGAGCGAAATGGCTGCGCGACAGACGGCACTCGGCGGCAAGGTCGTGAAGACCTATCTTGCCGTCAAGGTTTGCCATCATGATTTCACGCGCCCGGCGCTCCTGCCACGGTGCCAGCGCGCCTCGTAGCTGGATGAAGGGCAATGGGTCGGCCGCATAGTGTGCGGTAAGCCGCGCGAGCAAAGCCATCGAGACGTGCTCAACATAGAACTGGCTTGCTTCGTGAGGTTGCATGATGGCGGGCATAAGCGCCTCGCCAAGGTTCCTGATAACCACGTCATCGTGGATCACGCCGTGCGGCGTATGGAGCAAGCCGGTGGCGGGCAGGTCGTGCTCCTCCCTGAAGCGTCGAAGGGCGTCGCTAGGGGTATAGATCGAAACGCAATCCACCTCCCCCCGCACAAGCGCCGTGTGCTCCTCCCGCATATCCAGCAACAAGAACTTACCTTGTTGGACCGTGGCATGGGGGGTGGGCCGACCATCCGTCCAAGCCGGGTGCCCTTCAAGGTCCCGACGGAGCAGGAAGACGACATAACCATCGCCCCGGTCGGTGCGCGTATGGAGACCGTAGTCCGGGTCCTTCCAACGCACATGCGAGGCGTTTAACTCCGCCCTGTTCAGCGCGGAGATGCTGATGGCTGTTGCCTCGGTGACGCCGACGAACTTCTCGGCGTGGTTGCTTTCAGCCATGCACGCAACCCTCCACTGCCAGGCTGATCAGCGCGGCAAAAATGGCGACTGAAGGGGCGTTTGTCTATCCCGACCAAGCCAACCCGATAGTAAACACTAAGTGAGGCCAATCGTGCGGGTTCCAGCAATCCAAAACGGGGAAGGGCCGGATAGGACACGACCTCCTATCCGACACCTTGATCGCCGTACGCTGTTGCTTCGATTATGGTTTCGGCTCGACGCGGGTCCATAGATCGTTGAAGACGATGCTGTCGAAGAACGCAGTTGCCTTGATGATCTTCCCATCGGTCAGGTCGAGGAACCAAGCATAGGTGTTGTCGTAGGGCTTGCCATCGCGTGGCTGTACCGGCCGCGTCGAAGAGGATGACGACGGTCTTGCCCTCGGTGTGGATTTCGCGGATCACCGGCTTCAGGCCAACGCTCATGCGCGCGACGAAGGGCCGGATCACCTCGCCGATGAAAGCCTCGCGGCTAGGGTAGGTTTTCGAGGCAAGCGAGTTGCCAGTGATGGTCCAGACGACGTCATCCGCCAGAAGGTCATAGGGGCTTCCGGTGCCTGCCGCCCAAGCGTCGAACGAACTGCGTGCACGATGGCCTTGTTGTCCAGTTCTCGCGATGGTCTGGGCCGATGCTGGCGACGATAGGCCAGCGGCCGCAAGAGCCGCGAACAGACGGAACCCGTTGGTCGTTGTCATCTCCGCACTCCTTTCCAAGTACTTCCAGAAGCAGACAGCCCACTGTCGGACGTGCCTTCGCTGTTCAACATCATGGGCGGCAACACATGCTGCTCCGCCCACAGGGGAGAGCGGATCAGATCTGGTTTTCCCAGGCCGCGAGCTGGTGCTGCTTCAGCATGTCCTCGATCACCTTCGGCACGACGTTGCGGAACTTGCCGGTGTCGGCCGGCACGATCTCGATCATGCGGTCGATCATCTCCTTCGGATCCATCTTGCCCTCGGGCGTCGCGAAGAAGTCGTCGAAGCCCTTGCGCAGATCGGCGCGCTTGGTGAAGTTCTTGCTGTCGTCGAGCCAGCGGAACGGATTGTCGGCCATCGTCTCGTTGTAGCCGGTGTAGTAGGCGCCGGGGTTGATGGTCTGGACCTTGATGCCGTAGGCGGCGAGCTCCTGCTGCATCGCCTCGGCGAACGCTTCCAGCGCGTGCTTGGTCGAGACGTAGGTGCCCCAGTTGGCCGGCGTGAACAGGCCGCCCATCGACGAGGTGAAGACCACCTTCTTGCCCTTGTTCTTGCCCTCGCGAACCCACCGCTGGACGACGCCCTGGGTCAGCACCAGCGGCAGGAACACGTTGACCTCGTAGTTCTTGCGGACGAGGTCGACCGGGATCTCCCAGACCGGGCCGGCCTCGCCCATGCCGGCATTGTTCCAGAGCACGTCGATGTCCCAGCCCTGCGCCTGTTTGATGTCGTAGGGATCGGTCAGGTCGAGCCGCTCGACGCGGAAGTTCTTGAGGCCGAGTGCCGCCGCTTCCTCGCGCAGCGGCGTGACCTGCGACGACGCCTGCGTGGTGGCGATGATCGTTGTGGCCGTTCTTGGCCATGCCGATGCCGGCGGCCTTGCCGAAGCCTGAGCCTGCGCCGGTGATGAGAATGGTCTTGGACATAGTTGCATCCTTTCAATCACTGTTGAGGTTGAGGTGTTGCGTATGCGGGTCAGCGAGCGAGGGCCGCCGCAGCAGCGGTCGGCGATCTCGAGGTCCTGCGCGACGGCTGCCGCCGGAGACGCCGACAGCGCCGATGACGCGCCGTCGGCCCCGTGAGCGGAAGGCCACCGGCAAAGACCACGAGCCCGCCATTGGTCTGCTCGAGGCCAGGAGAGGTGCCGCCGGGCTTGCAGAAGTCGCCGACGGCCTCGGTCGCCATGCCGAACAGTGCAGCTGTCCTGGCCTTGCCGAACGCGATGTCGATGGAACCCAACAGGGCGCTGTCCATGCGACTGAAGGCCTTGAGGTGCGCGCCGGCGTCGAGCACCGCGATGTTGACCGGCACGCCGATCTTTGCTGCGTGCGCCTCTCCAGCGGAGATCACGGCCTGTGCCTGTTTCGAGGTGATGCTCATGCTACTCCCCTTCGCGTTCACGGGCGGCTCATGTGCCACCGGTTGCTCTTGAAGCGCGCACGGCTCTTCGACGGACGAGGGGTTGCCTCGAACTGACGCGTCCACTTGCGCTTCGCTGACGCCGGGGAAGTTACGCGTTCTGGTAGGCGATCCCATCGCTGGGGTTGCCGTGACTTGTACGAGAGTGCTGCTGGCGCTCCGTAGGAGGATTGTGGGGCGCGGACGCGGGCTAGCCTTTTGCCTCCGGCCACGCATACTCGCTCCGCCGCGCGCGGCGAAATGAACGCGCGCCGCATCATCGCGTTCAAGCATGAATCCCCTCTTGGCAATGCGCCGGCCCATGCCCTGTTCGAACGTGTCGCGGTGCGCCGCCGCTTCGGCGAGGACCTTTACGAGCCCGGCAGCGCGCGCACCGATAATCTGCCGCCGGCGAGGCGCTATGCCGACTACGACATCGCCATCGATCGCGACGGACTGCCGGGCGGCGTCGAGATCGTTGAAGTGCTTTAATCGGGCCAGGCGGGGCGGGGTTTCGGGGGGG
This sequence comes from uncultured Alphaproteobacteria bacterium, assembly GCA_963778835.1. Taxonomy (GTDB): domain Bacteria; phylum Pseudomonadota; class Alphaproteobacteria; order Rhizobiales; family Methylopilaceae; genus Flaviflagellibacter. Next base: position 135,014 of record CAVZVY010000006.1, on the reverse strand, counting down.
CGTGGATCGAAACTCTTATGGATGCTGAAGTCGAAACGCTGGACAGCGTGTCGCCCTCCATGCGGGGGCGTGGATCGAAGCGGGGCGTGGATCGAAACCCCTATGTCGTGGTGCGCCTCCGCTGCGCGACTTGTCGCCCTCGACGCGGGGGCCTGGATCGAAACACCTCCCCGAGGGCTGTCTGTTCGCGGGACCATGGTCGCCCTCCATGCGGGGGCGTGGATCGAAACTGTTTGTGCATATAAATCTTAGCGAGGCGGCGCGTATCTACGCGCCAACGGCAAGGCGGTCGGCGAACACCACGACGGACAACGCGATCCCGCGCTTTGACGGCACGGCTGGCGCGCTTCAGGCGAGCGGCATCACGATCGATGACAACGACAATCTGACGGTCAACGGCACGGCACCGATGCCACGCGGCCATATCTTCGGCCTGACGCTCTCGAACAATGCAACCGACGCGACCAACGATATCGATATTGCTGTCGGTGAAGCAGGCGCCGATACGGCTCCGTTCGGGGCGATGGTGCAATCGACCGCAGGGCTGACGAAACGCCTTGATGCGGCATGGGCGGTCGGCGACGGCAATGGCGGGCTGGATACCGGAACGATCGCCAACACGACATACCATGTCTGGCTGATCAAACGCGCGGATACAGGTGTCGTCGACGCGCTATTCTCCACGAGCGCCACCTCTCCGACAATGCCAGATGCGGCCTGCACGCTAAAGCGGCGCATCGGCTCGGTCATACGCTCCGGAGGTGCCATTTTGGCCTTCTTCCAGGACGGCGACGAGTTCCAGCTCGTGAACTTGGCCGCGAACCGAACTACGTCGCACCATGGGACGACACAGTTTCTGCAGACACTGACGGTACCGTCCGGCGTTAGAGTTCGGGCGAATTTCATGGCGACGTCGATCAACAACTCGGCCGGCGCGAATCTAGCCGCTGTCTCGACACCCCTGATGTGGCGCAGTCAACGCCCAACGAGACCAGCATTTCGATGCTCGGTCCGTTCATAGCGGTGAGCTCTTACGCGCGCCTCGGCTCCGGCGCGTTTTCCGTCCTGACGGACACATCCGCACGGATACGTGTCCGGGTAAATTACGCCGGGGCAGACTCGGCAACCTACATCTACACTCGTGGATGGATTGATAGGCGGGGAAGAGACTAAAGCTTCCAGATCAGCTTATAGCCGGTCTCCGGCGCGCATCGTGCCAGAGTTGCGCCTACGGGGCGTCTTGCGCCATATTCGGGCGTCCAAGAGTCATACCGGGGCGGCTTCGATCCGATGGATATTCGACAGTCTGTTGGCAAACGAATTCTGCAGGCCAAGCAGATGTCATTAGACCTGACGCGTCAAAGACGACGAGTTATCTTCATCCACTTGCCCAAGTGTGCAGGAAATTCCGTCCTCCATCATTTCCGTGTTGCGTTGCGCGGGTGTGCGTATTTGCATGAGTACAAAGGTATCCAGGATTCTTCTGTAGAAATAGCTAAAGCCGAGCGGTTCGTTAGCGGCCACTTCTGTTGGCAAACCCTGCAACGGGTAAGAGACGACGCATTCGTCTTTACCGTGATGAGAGACCCGTTTTCTAGATTGAAGTCACAGTACTGGTATTTGCGTGAGAATGAGAGCCTACGAGGCCATTCAAACTATACTGGCGGCCTAAGTTTCGACGACTATCTAGATACGGATTCCGCGTACAACGTCATGGCTCGGCAAATTGCTGGCCATCACGCAGACGAGATCAGCTTGACCGAAGCTGCCTTGCGAAATTTGGAAACCCTCGACTTTGTCGGGTTTACCGAGTCGATCGACGAAGATTTGCAGGTGGTCTGTGGTCTGGCTGGCGTTGCCTCACCGTCTCGGGCCCCCGTACGGAACGTAACGCGCGAGCCTATGCCTGCCGAACTCAACCAGTCCCGTGAAAAGGCCATGACAAAACTCGCAGCCGACTATGCGCTCTACGCGAGAGCGAAAGAGCTGCGTGGCTTTAAGCATAGTGTTTACGCCGGGAAATAGTTGCCAGAACGAGCAGTCACGATGCAGAGCTTCCCCGTGATGTCGATCTCGACTCGGCTTCCGGCCGGCACCTTATGAACCTCGTGACGGTAGATGATCGCGTAATCTTCGCTATGGGGCGAAATCGCGCCGTCCTCGAATAGATCGTCCGCCCGGACGAGGTGAAGATGTTTCAGGTCTTTGCCGAAGTCGGTCATCTTGCCGTGGTCTTCCGGGCAGGCTTCGCGGCCGTTATGCTCGGCGCCTTCGGCCGGCGTTTCGCCACTTCCCTGACGCGCTCATAACGCTGGGTCAAATCCCAGCACTCGCGAGGCGTCAGGCCCTGGCAGACCTCCTGCACGATCGCATCGGCGCCGATCGCGTCCAGCGCCCGAAGGAACGCGGTTAGCTCTTTCTCTAGGTCCGGGTTCTTCATGTCTCGAGTCCGGAGAGGACTGAATTCGTTCCATGGTTATGAGGACCGCTCGCTAGCGTTCGCTTACTGGCCGCCATCTAGCAACGCCTTCCGGACCATCGTCATCTAGGCAGACGACTACCTCGACAGCTTCTCCCACGCGCGGTCTCGCCAAGCCTGTGCAGTCGAAAGCGGCGAGGGATGCGTCTTCTCCGTCGATCTCAGCCTTCAGGCTTCTCATCTTCATCAGAGCGAACATTCTAGGAGATACGTCCAGAATCATCTCTTCCTCCGTGAACAGCTAGAGAAGGGCTCGAGAGCCCTCGCGCTCGTCGTCGTTGTTCCCTATAGGGAGGTCAGGAATAGCACCGCTCATAACGGTCTGGTTGCAGGTTCGAGTCCTGCCGGGCCCACCAATGCTCACAGCGACTTGCCGGTGCTGAAGCCGGAACGGCGAGCCCCGTCTGCTCGGTCATTGGGGCGTGACGCCTGACGGCCCATACGAGCGCGCAGGTCTTGGCTCGGCCCTGACCACCACTTCCGCAGAACCGAGGCGGCGATAGAGGTTCCGCCTCCGGGCGAGCGGCAACCAATCGTACAGGAAGATTTCGATAGGTCGCCAGTTGGCCACCCAGCCCACAATGATGAGGCCTTCTTCGATGAAGCGGCCCAACTGTCCGGGACCAAATCTCCCGGCTACCGCTTGGGCGAGGAAAAGGCAGAGGCCGAGCGCTGACAAGCCGATACCCAGCGACTGTCGGCCGATGCGAAAGAGCTCCTTCAGATCACGAGCCGCGACATGCGCCCTGTCGCTGAAGAAGTGGGCAAAGGCATCACCGATGCCTTGCGCGTCTTTTGTTGCAGCTTCTTCTTCTGGCAAGTGCACGATGATCCGGATCGGGCGATCCTTGGGAAGCTCGCGTGCCCAGCCGACGATGTATTCCTCCGCATCGCGGTCGAGATCGCGTTCGCGGAAGGGAAAAGGATCGAACATGCTGAAGAGCTGCGAAACGTGTTCGACGCGGATCTCGATGGCGTCCGCTTCATCACCCTCGCCCATCACAACCTCCCGGATCCGGCAATGACCACGGCCGACTGAGCCGCCACAACTACCGCCGCACCCCTACCGGCGGCTTGCCGTTGCCTTCCCCTCTGGTTCCCCTCAGAATGACGCGTTTTGCGACGGCCCGAACGCGGGACGATGGACGCGACCGGTGTTGATCCGGTACGTCTTCACCGGAGGACCGCACCGCTCATAACGGTCTGGTTGCAGGTTTGAGTCCAGTCGGGCCCACCACCTCTATGTTCTGGCTAGGCTTAGATTTGCCGGGCGATGAAAACTCTCCTCCGCTTCCGCCCGAAACCGAACGTTTTGATGCTGCAGACATCGGACGCGGAGATCTACGCCCCGATGCTGGCGATCGGGGAACGCGCGAACCGCGTCTATTGCGAAAGCCACGGCTTCGAATACCGATCCTTTGTCGGACTGAAGCGCGGTCATTATTCCTGGCACGCCACTTACAATCGCATCCCGCTGATCAAGGAGATCATGGACGAGGGCTATCGGGGTTGGGTGCTTTATCTCGACGCCGATGCCTATGTGCACGATCTCGGGTTCGACATCCGGCAGATCATCGGCTGGAGGTCCGAGCCGCTGATCGCCGACACCGCCGGCCGCGACGATTACTGGGCGATCAATGCCGGCGTATTCCTGCTCAACCTCGGGGATTCCCGAGGCCGGAAGATCGCGGCGACCTGGTATTCCGACTTCATGGCGATTTCCGACGAGGATCTCGTCAAGGCGAGGCGGTGGTATTCGATCGCGAGCGACCAGGGCCTGCTGCACAATCTCCTTCGCCGCGATGTCGCATATCGCAACGCGGTCAGGCGAGCGCCGCCACAACTGCTTAACTACCACGACGGCACATTCGTCCGTCAGTATCTCCGCGAGTTCGGCCCTCTTTCGAAACGGGTCGCAGTGATGGAGCAAGATATCGCCGAGATCCTGACCCGATGGGAACTCTCGCGAGACGAATAGGCAGGATTACTCGAGCAGGGTCGATGGATCGAATGGAAGCGTCCTGGGATGGGCCGGGACCTTGCCGTCGCGCCACATCTCGTCATGGACGCGGGTCCCTTCGTCGGTCAGACGATACAGCTGCTCTCCAAGTTCGTTCCGGCCACGCTTTTCGAGGAGGGCGTTGTTAATCAGCGCCACGATGTCCGCGCTGCCGAGTTCCGGCCAATGACTGGCCGGTGCTTCCAGGTCATGCGAACGGGCGAAGCGGTCAAGCGCGCGGCGCTGGGCCGTGGTCAGTTTGCGGTAGGTCAGCATTCCAAGCGACATAGGCCGTCGCGGCACTGCTGACCAGAAGGATCGAGCCTAATTCACGAGCTCGGCAACCTCGACTTCCATCATATCGACTAGGAAGTGAGGCGTGCGATGTTTTGTCGTCAATTCCGTGCGTGCCATGTCGATTGCCGCCTCGGACGAGCAGGCGGCCGGCACGTGAACGGTGCGCTGCAGGACCTTGGCCTCACGGCCGACGTCGTTGCAGACGCGCTTGAAGAACTGGACGGAATACGGAGTTGTGGCGGTCTTGCTGCCAAGCATCAGGGCCTCCCTCTGAACCCACGCACCTTGAGGTGCTGTTTGGGCGATGTCTTTGACCCTAATCAATGCCCTAATTATGCCGCCTTTGGGGCGAGACCTCCCGCCTTCTCAATAAAACTTGCGATTACGTCGACTCCGATGCCGGCGCGGATGTTCGAAAAGACGTAAGGCCGCGTTCCGCGCATGCGCTGGGTGTCGGCTTCCATGATCGAGAGATCGGCGCCGACATAGGGTGCGAGGTCGATCTTGTTGACCACGAGTAGGTCGGACCGGGTAATGCCCGGGCCGCCCTTGCGCGGGATCTTCTCTCCGCCGGCGACGTCGATGACGTAGATCGTGATGTCCGCGAGCTCAGGCGAGAAGGTCGCCGCGAGATTGTCGCCGCCGGACTCGATCAGGACGACGTCGAGGTTCGGAAATTTCCGGCGCATGTCGGCGACGGCCGCGAGGTTGATAGAGGCGTCTTCGCGGATCGCGGTGTGCGGGCAGCCGCCGGTCTCGACACCCATGATGCGTTCGACGGGGAGGGCGTCGGCGACCGTCAGGAGGCGTGCGTCCTCCTTCGTATAGATGTCGTTCGTGATGGCGCAGATGTCGTAGCGATCGCGCAGGGTCTTGCAGAGCTGCTCCATCAGAGCCGTCTTGCCGGAGCCGACGGGGCCGCCGATTCCGACGCGGAGGGGGCCGTTTTCACTCATGAGCGGAAGAGCCTTGTGTACTGGGTTTCGTGGCGGAACGAGCCGAGATCGGCGCGGAAGACCGCGCTGCCGACGTAGTCGAGGGAGAGAGTTTCGGCGGACTTGGCCAGTTCGGTCACCAGTGGGGTGAGTGCGGAGAGGACGCGCATTCCGGTCGTCTGGCCGATGGGAGCGGAGCGTATCGCAGCCGAGATCAGGTTCTGGGCGAAGGCCAAAAGATAAGCGGGTAGAGTGGCTTGCAGGCCGATGCCATGGGTGGATGCGGCGAGGCCGACCGCGACGGGATAGGCGATTTCGTCAATGCCCTCTGCGGCGCCGGTCAGGCGATCGTGCGGCCAGGCGGCGAGGACGGCGTCGAGGAAGCTGCGGCCCTGCTGGGCGGTTTCGAGACGAAGTTCCTGCGATGGTGCAAAAGCCAGCGACAGCTCGTTGATTTCGCTGATTTTCGCAAAGTCTCCTGAAGTCAGCGCGCGGTGAGTTTCGGCGAGGAAAATCGCGTCGTTCCGGCCGGCGCCGTGGATCAATGTATCCCTGAGCCAGTCGAGCAAAGTCTCCTCGTTGCTTATGTCGCCGTCCTCTACGGCCCATTCCAGGCCGTGGGAGTAGGCGTAGGCGCCAACCGGGAAGGTCGGGGAGAGCCAGGCGAAGAGGGGTAGGGGGTTAGTGGTGGTCATGGCCGCAGCCGCAATTCGGGCCGTGGTCGTGATGGTGGTGGTCGTGATCGTGGCCATGCGAATGTGCACTGCCATGTGAATGACCATGGGAACCGGTGTGCACTTCGGCGCCGTTGTGCCCGTGTTCGCCGTGCTCGTGATACGCACCCTGTTCCGGCCGGAACGGACGCTTCACCGCAACCGCCTTGGCGCCGAGGCCGCGGACCATGTCGGCGAGGACATGGTCGGGCTGAATGTAGAGGGCTTCCTTGGTGATCTCCGCCGGGGTGTGGCGGTTGCCGAGATGCCAGGAGATTTTCATCAGCCGCAGCGGATTTTCGGTCGTGATCTCGATTAGATCCTCCGGCGCGGCGACAACGCGGACGAGCTTGCCGTCGTCGAGTTTCAGCGCGTCGCCATCTTCCAGAATGGCGGCCGCACCCAGATCGAGCAGGAATTCGAGGCCGTTGTCTGCGGTCATCGTCACCCGGCGACGGTGGCGCGCCTGATGGTCGAGCGTGATCGTGTCGACGACCTGTTCCGGCTTGACGGCCAGGCGGCGGACGATGAGGGCGGCGCGGTTCATGCGGCGATCCTTTTGTCGGTGCGGCGGGTATAGGCCGTCGTCATCGTGTAGTTCTTGTTCGGTCCGGTGACCCGGTGGCGGATGGTGAACCCATCCCCCGCGAAGCGATAGGTGGTCAGATACATGTCGCGACCGCAAGGATGCGTCGCCTCGCCGGTGAGCGAGCCGTCCTCGGAGCGGATCAGGGCGATCTTGTGGAAGAGACGGAGCGGTTCGGCATCGAACCAGACCGCGAAGCCATTGCTTAGCGGTTCGAACAGGTAGCGCCGTTCGGCTGGGTAGCCGCCGCCCGAGACTTTCAGCTCGCCACGCTCGAAATAGGCGAGCCACCCATCGGTCCGGCGGAAGAAGGTAGCGACGCCAGCAAGCGATCCTTCCGGGTCGATGGTCCGCGCAATCGACCAGTTACCTTTCAGGCCCTCAACAACGTCCAGCATCAGACCACTCAGAACATGAAATAGCGCTGTGCCATCGGCAGGCGCTCGGCCGGTTCGCAGACCAGGAGCTCGCCGTCGGCGCGAACGTCGTAGGTCTCCGCATCGATCTCGATCACCGGAGTGGCGTCATTGTGGATCATGCTCTTCTTGCCAATGCCCGAGCGGGTGTTGTCCACCGCCACGAACTCTTTCACCGAGCCGAGCTTGTCGCGAAGTCCGTTCTGTAGTGCGGACTTCGACACGAAGGTCAACGAGGTCGACTGCACGGCGCGGCCATAGGCGCCGAACATCGGACGGTAGTGGACCGGCTGGGGCGTCGGGATCGAGGCGTTGGGATCGCCCATCGGGGCAGCCGCGATGGCGCCGCCCTTGATGATCAGGTCCGGCTTCACGCCGAAGAAGGCCGGTGTCCAGAGCACGAGGTCGGCCAGCTTGCCGGGCTCGATCGAGCCGATATGGGCCGAGACTCCGTGGGCGATCGCCGGGTTGATTGTGTACTTCGCGATGTAGCGGCGGGCACGCAGATTGTCGTTGTCGCCCTTCTCGCCGGGCAGGGCGCCACGTTGTTGCTTCATCTTGCAGGCGGTCTGCCAGGTCCGGATGATGACCTCGCCGACGCGGCCCATGGCCTGGCTGTCGGACGACATCATCGAAAGCGCGCCGAGATCGTGGAGGATGTCCTCCGCCGCGATCGTCTCCTTGCGGATGCGGCTCTCGGCGAAGGCGAGATCTTCCGGGATCGACGGCGACAGGTGATGGCAGACCATCAGCATGTCGAGGTGTTCGTCGAGCGTGTTCTTCGTGAACGGCCGGGTCGGATTGGTCGAGGAGGGCAGGACGTTGGCGAGGCCCGCGACCTTCATGATGTCCGGTGCATGACCGCCGCCCGCGCCCTCGGTGTGGAAGGCGTGGATCGTTCGACCCTTGAAGGCGGCGATCGTGTCCTCGACGAAACCCAACTCGTTCAGCGTGTCGGTGTGGATCATCACCTGCACGTCGTGCTCGTCGGCGACCGAGAGGCAGCAGTCGATGGCGGCGGGTGTTGTGCCCCAGTCCTCGTGGAGCTTGAGCGCGCAGGCGCCTGCCAGCACCATCTCGTTCAGCGCGCCGGGCAGCGAGGCATTGCCCTTGCCGGCGAAGCCGAGATTCATCGGGAAGCTGTCGGCTGCTTCGATCATCCGGGCGAGATGCCAGGGACCGGGCGTGCAGGTGGTGGCGAAGGTGCCGGTCGCGGGACCCGTGCCGCCGCCGAGCATGGAGGTGACGCCGGACATCAGCGCCTCCTCGATCTGCTGCGGGCAGATGAAATGGATGTGGGTATCGAAGCCGCCGGCCGTCAGGATCTTGCCTTCGCCTGCGATGACCTCGGTGCCCGGGCCGACGATGATATCGACGCCCGGCTGGACGTCCGGATTGCCTGCCTTGCCGACCTTGAAGATGCGGCCATTCTTGAGGCCGACGTCAGCCTTCACGATGCCCCAGTGATCGAGGACGACCGCATTGGTGATGACGGTGTCCACCGCGCCGTCGGCATTGGTGACCTGGCTCTGGCCCATCCCGTCGCGGATGACCTTGCCGCCGCCGAACTTCACCTCCTCGCCATAAGTGGTGAAGTCCTTCTCGACCTCGATGACGAGCGAAGTGTCGGCGAGGCGGATCTTGTCGCCCGTGGTCGGGCCGAACATGTCGGCATAGGCCTGACGAGGCAGCGATGCGGGCGGGCGGGCGTTGAACATTGAAGCCTCGAAGGATCAGGCCGCGCGGCCGTTGTAATGCGTCGGGGAAAGCGTCTCGATCTCGACGCCGTCGAGGCAGCGGACATTGATCGACGCCATCTTCGTGCCGTCGGGCATCTGGCCGCGAGCGAAGCTCTCGATGCCGCAAACCTTGCAGAAGAGATGGGAAATGACGTTGTGGTTGAACCGGTATTCGGTGAGTTGGTCTTCACCCTGGAGCAGTTTGAACTGTTTGGCTGGGGCGAACGCCAGGATCGAGCCGAGCTTGCCGCAGCGCGAGCAGTTGCAGGTGATCGTCTTGTCGATATCGGCGGTGACTTCGTAGCGGACGGCACCGCATTGGCAGCCGCCGGTATAGTGCTGAGTGGTCATCAGAGCGTCCCCATCACATCGCCGCGGAAGCCGTAGACTTCGCGCTTGCCGGTTAGCGGAATGAGCGTCACTTCGCGGCTGGAGCCGGGTTCGAAACGGACGGCGGTGCCGGGGGTGATATCGAGGCGCATGCCGCGAGCCTTGTCGCGCTCGAATTTGAGGCCGGGATTCGCTTCGAAGAAGTGGTAGTGGCTGCCGATCTGGATCGGCCGGTCGCCGATGTTGGCAACTTCAATCGTGACCCGCGTCGCGCCTTCGTTGAAGACGATGTGGCCCGGCAGCGCCGTGACGTTGCCCGGCACGCTCTTCGATGCGGCGCCCCGGATCGGATGATGCACGGTGACGAGCTTGGTGCCGTCCGGGAAGGTGGCCTCGACCTGGATGTCGTGGATCATCTCGGCGATGCCTTCCATCACCTGGTCGGTGGTCAAAACGTGGGCACCGCCTTCCATCAATTCGGCAACCGAGCGGCCGTCGCGGGCACCCTCGACCACATAGTCGGCGATCAGCGCGACCGCTTCCGGATGGTTCAGTTTGACGCCGCGCGACAGGCGCTTGCGCGCGACTTCGGCGGCCATGGCAATGAGGAGCTTGTCCTTCTCGCGGGGTGTGAGGTTCACCGTTCAAGTCCCTCTCAGGAATGCCAGACGCGGGGCAGCGGAGAGCCCCGGAAGCGGGTCAGAATGTCGATGGCGGCACGCCGGAGCGAGCCGATGTCCGACGCCAGAAAACGTAGCACAAGCATGCCATTCCAGGCGCTCGCCGCGCAGTCACAACTCGCGTTTTCCATCATGTCCCGTGTCGCGTCGAGCCGGCTTTCGGCGTCGGGGGCGACATGCAGGAATGTTGCCAGTGCGCGGGAGCCCTTGGCGATCGAAGGCTTGTCGAGAAGATCGGCGATCGGACCTTCGAGCCTCAGCGTGTCGGCGTAGATCAGCTTTCCGTCGCGGCGGATACGCCAGCGATCTTCAAGCAGCCCCTCGGCGATCCGCTCGCCATGGGCGGCTCGTCCGAAGACGATGGATTCGAACATGCTGAAACTGGCGGAGCCCGAGACGTCGGCCGAAAAGCTGCGGCGCAAACGGGCGCGGTCGTAGAGGATGGTTTCCTGCGGCAGCCACGAGAAGACGGCGTTCTCGGCGACGTCGATCGAGACGTCGACGGTCGCGACGGGGCCGTCCGATTTGTAGACCCGCTCGGCGGCGGGAGTCGTCATGACCGTGTGCGTGGCCGGCCCGGCATGGGCGGCGACCTCGAAACGGTCGCCGCAAGCAATACCGCCGCCCGTGTTCATGATGACGGCTTCAAGCTCGCCGGTCGCCACGTTCGGCAGGCGGATGCGCGACGGCCCACTCTCGGCGATGCGCGCCGGGCGGGTAAGGCCTTGGATGGACGTTACGTCGAAGGAGAGCTGACCGAAGGACCGCTGGCGGCGTGGAGCCTCAGCGCCGGTCGAGACATCAAAAGACCAGGCGCTGACGTACATCGTCCCCCTCAAGCGCCTTCTGATCGCCTGACGCGACGATCTCGCCGCGGTCCAGCACGATGAATCGGTCGGCAAGCTCTTTCGCGAATTCGAAATACTGCTCGACGAGCACGATTGCCATATCGCCCCGGTCGCGCAGGTAAGTGATCGCCCGGCCGATATCCTTGATGATCGAGGGCTGGATGCCCTCGGTCGGTTCGTCCAGGACGAGCAGCTTGGGACGGGTGACGAGCGCACGGCCGATCGCGAGCTGCTGCTGTTGGCCGCCCGAAAGGTCGCCACCCCGGCGGTGGAGCATGCTTTTCAGCACCGGGAAGAGGTGGAAGATCTCGTCCGGCACATGGCGCAGACTGCGCGGCAGCGGCGCGTAGCCGGTTTCCAGATTTTCCCGGACGGTGAGGAGAGGGAAGATCTCGCGGCCCTGCGGCACATAGGCGATGCCGAGCTTGGCGCGCTCATAGGTGCGGGTTTTGGTGATGTCGGTGCCGTCGAGCGATATCGAGCCGGCGGAGATCGCGCGGTGGCCGACGATGGCGCGCATCAGCGAGGTCTTGCCGACGCCGTTCCTGCCGAGGACGCAGGTGACCTCGCCAGGCTTCGCGATGAGCGAGACGGAGGAGAGCGCCTGGGCGGCGCCGTAGTAGAGCGAGAGTTTGTCGACGGTCAGCATCTCAACGCCCCAGATAGACTTCGATGACGCGCTCGTCGGACGAGACCTGATCGAGCGTGCCTTCGGCCAGCACCGAGCCCTCGTGCAGGCAGGTGACCTTCACGCCGAGATCGCGGACGAACACCATGTCGTGCTCGACCACGACGACGGAGCGCGTCTGCGCGATCTCGCGAAGGAGGTCGGCGGTGTCGGCGGTCTCCTGGTCGGTCATGCCGGCGGCCGGCTCGTCGACGAGGAGAAGCTTCGGCTCCTGCGCGAGCAGCATGCCGATTTCCAGCCATTGCTTCTGGCCGTGGCTGAGTTCGGATGCCTTGCGATAGCGGTGGTTCTTCAGGCGGATGCGTTCGAGGAGGGCGTCCATGCGCTCCTTCTCCTGCGCGGTGCGGCGGGAAAAGAGGGCGCGGAACGGCCGGCGGTCGGCCTTCAGCGCGAGGAGGATGTTGTCCTCGACCGTGTGCATCTCGAACACCGTCGGCGTCTGGAACTTGCGGCCGATGCCGAGCGTCGCGATCGACGCCTCGTCCAGGCGGGTGAGATCGTGGTGGCCCTCGAACAGGGCTTCGCCATCGGTCGGCCGGGTCTTGCCGGTGATGACGTCCATCATCGTCGTCTTGCCGGCGCCGTTCGGGCCGATGATGGCGCGCATCTCGGCCTGGTCGATCGCGAGCGACAGTGCGTTCAGCGCGCGGAAGCCATCGAACGAGACGGTGACGTTGTTGAGATAGAGAAGCGTCGGGGTGAGGCTCGGAATGTTCATCCGGATCACTCCGCCGCGTTCGGGACAGGGGCGGCCGCAGGGGCCGGGACCGAGCCATCCGATCGGAACCGACGCTGGGTGCGCTGCCAGCCGTCGGTGATGACGCCGAGAATGCCCTTCGGCAGGAAGAGCGTGACCAGCACGAAGAGCAGGCCGAGCGCGAACAACCAGGCATCCGGCAGGACGCCAGTGAACCAGGTCTTGCCGGCATTGACGACGAGCGCCCCGAGCGCCGCGCCGACGAGCGTGCCTCGACCGCCGACGGCGACCCAGATGACCATTTCGATCGAGGCCGCCGGCGCGAATTCGGACGGGTTGATGATGCCGATCTGCGGTACGTACAGCGCGCCGGCGACGCCCGCGATCATCGCTGAGATGACGAAGACCGCGAGTTTGTAGTTCTCGACGCGGTAGCCGATGAAGCGGGTGCGGCTTTCAGCGTCGCGAATGGCGACCAGGACCTTGCCGAGCTTCGAGGAGACGATGAAGCGGCAGAGGATGTAGCCGCCAGCGAGGGCGAGGCCGGACAACAGGAACAGGACGGCGCGCGTCTCGCCCGACTGGATGTTGTAGCCAAGGATGTCCTTGAAATCGGTCAGGCCGTTATTGCCGCCGAAGCCCATATCGTTGCGGAAGAAGGCGAGCATCAGGGCGAAGGTCATCGCCTGGGTGATGATCGAGAGATAGACGCCGGTGACGCGCGAGCGGAAGGCGAACCAGCCGAACACGAAGGCCAGCAGGCCGGGCACGACAACGACCATGATCGCGGCAAACCAGAACATGTCGAAGCCGTGCCAGAACCACGGCAGTTCCTTGTAGTTCAGGAACACCATGAAGTCCGGCAGGATCGGATCGGCGTAGACGCCGCGAGTGCCGATCTGGCGCATCAGATACATGCCCATCGCGTAGCCGCCGAGCGCGAAGAAGGCGCCGTGGCCGAGCGAGAGGATGCCGCAATAGCCCCAGATCAGGTCGATCGAGAGGGCGAGCAAAGCGAAGCAGAGATATTTGCCGAGCAGCGGGACGAGGTAGTCCGGCACGCGAAGGGCGGAGCCCGGCGGGAGGAGCAGGTTCGAGGCCGGGACGAGCACGGCGACGGCGAGGACGATCGCGAGGAAGATCCAGCCGGTGCGGTCGATGAAGGGCGAGCGGATCATGCTTCCACCGCCCGGCCCTTGAGGGCGAACAGGCCGCGCGGCCTTTTCTGGATGAACAGGATGATCGCCACCAGGAGCAGGATCTTGCCGAGCACGGCACCCGCATAGGGTTCGAGGAATTTGTTGGCGATGCCGAGCGTCATCGCGCCGACGAGCGTGCCCCAGAGGTTTCCGACGCCGCCGAAGACGACGACCATGAAGCTGTCGATGATGTAGCCTTGGCCGAGGTTCGGCGAGACGTTGTCGATCTGGCTGAGCGCAACGCCGGCGATACCCGCGACGCCGGAGCCGAGGCCGAAGGTCATGGCGTCGATCCAGTCGGTGCGGATGCCCATGGCGGCGGCCATGCGGCGGTTCTGGGTGACGGCGCGGACCTGAAGGCCGAGCGAGGTGCGGCGAAGCACGATCAGAAGCGCGAAGAAGACGATCGCCGCGAAGATCACGATGGCGACGCGGCTGTAGGTCAGGCTGATGCCGCCGATGTCGAAGGCGCCGCTCATCCAGGACGGCGCGCCGACCGGCTGGTTGGTCGGGCCGAAGATCGAGCGGACAGTCTGCTGCAGGATCAGCGAGATGCCCCAGGTGGCGAGCAGCGTTTCCAGCGGCCGGCCGTAGAGGAAGCGGATGACGCAGCGCTCGATGGCGACGCCGATCGCGCCGGCGACGAGGAAGGCGAGGGGGATCGCGATCAGGAGCGAGCCTTCGGACAGGTCGGGCGCGTAGGCGGCGATGACCTGCTGGACCACGAAAGTGGTGTAGGCGCCGATCATGACCATCTCGCCGTGCGCCATGTTGATGACGCCCATCTGGCCGAAGGTGATGGCGAGGCCGACGGCGGCCAGCAGGAGCACCGAGCCGAGCGAGATGCCGTAAGCGACGTTCTGCAGCGCGGCCCAGAGCGCGAGCTTCTGCTCGATCTTGGTGACCGCGCCGTCCGCGTGGGTTTTCACAGCCTGCGGCGTATCGGCCGGAAGCGAGCGGAGCAGGGCAGCGGCTTCCTGATTGGCGCGAGCCGCGATCTTGTCGACGGCGGCGATCTTGTCGCCTTCCGAGGCGCCTGGATAGGTGACGATGATCGCGGCGCGGGCGGTCTCCATCGCATCCCTGACCCGCGCGTCCTTCTCGTTGGCGAGCGCGGTGTCGAGGGAGGGGAGAGCGGCCCGGTCGCGGGATTTGAAGATGGCCTCGGCGGCGCCGATGCGCTTGCCGGGATCGGGCGAGATCAGGTCGGCCGAGCCGAGCGAGGCCTCGACGACGCGGCGGAGGCGGTTGTTGAGGCGCACCGTTTTCAGGGTCGCGGCGTCGGCGCTCGAAGGCGCGCCGTAGCGGGCGTCGCGTAGCGTGCCGGACGCATCGCGGTAGAAGATTATCTTGTCGGCGGGGTTGAAGAACAGCTTGCCACCCGAGAGGGCGGTCAGAATGTCGGCGGTGCCGGGATGGCCGGACTTCGCGAGCGCTTCCACGCCCTTCTGCGTATCGTCGAACTTGTCGGTGGCAAACAGTGCCAGCGCGTCATCGACGGGTTCGGCGCGAACGGGGCCTGTCATCGCGACGAATGCGATCAGGACGATCGGCGCCAAACGGCGCAGCAATGTGAGGATCATCAGCCCGGGTGCCATCTAGAGTGAAAAGCGGGAGGCGGCCGCACGCCGCCTCCCGGCCTGGGGTCAGTTCAGCCTGGGAGAATTAGGAGGCCTGACCACCGCACTTCTTGGTCTTGGAGTTGTAGTTTCCGCACTTCAGCTTGACCCAGTCGGAATCGAGGTCCTTCGAGCCATCGAGGAAGTCCGACCACGCATCGCCGGGGACGAGGCCGTCGGTCTTCCACACGACGTCGAACTGGCCGGTCTCGTTCACTTCGCCGATGAAGACCGGCTTGGTGATGTGGTGGTTCGGGAGCATGACCGAGGTGCCGCCCGTGAGGTTCGGAGCCTCGATGCCCGGCAGGGCGTCGATGACCTTGTCCGGATCGACGGAGCCGGCCTTCTCGACCGCCTTAACCCACATGTTGAAGCCGACGTAATGGGCTTCCATCGGGTCGTTGGTCACGCGCTTCGGGTTCTTGGTGTAGGCCTGCCACTTCTCGATGAAGGCCTTGTTCTCCGGCGTGTCGATCGACTGGAAGTAGTTCCAGGCGGCGAGATGACCGACGAGCGGCTTGGTGTCGATGCCGGCGAGTTCTTCCTCACCCACCGAGAACGCCACGACCGGGATGTCGGTCGCCTTGACGCCCTGGTTGCCGAGCTCCTTGTAGAACGGGACGTTGGCATCACCGTTGATGGTCGAGACAACGGCGGTCTTCTTGCCGGCCGAGCCGAATTTCTTGATGTCGGACACGATCGTCTGCCAGTCGGAGTGACCGAACGGCGTGTAGTTGATCATAATGTCCTCGTCCTTGACGCCCTTTGCTTTCAGGTAGGCTTCAAGGATCTTGTTGGTCGTGCGCGGATAGACATAGTCGGTGCCGGCGAGGACCCAGCGCTGAACGCCTTCTTCCTTCGCCAGATAATCGACTGCCGGGATCGCCTGCTGGTTCGGAGCGGCGCCGGTGTAGAAGACGTTGCGCTCGCTCTCCTCACCCTCGTACTGGACGGGGTAGAACAGGATCGAGTTGAGCTCCTTGAAGACCGGGAGCACGGATTTGCGGGAAACCGAAGTCCAGCAGCCGAACACGACCGAAACCTTGTCCTGGGCGATCAGCTCCTTGGCCTTTTCGGCGAAGAGCGGCCAGTTGGATGCGGGATCGACGACGACGGCTTCGAGCTTCTTGCCGAGAACGCCGCCCTTCTTGTTCTGCTCGTCGATGAGGAAGAGCATCGTGTCCTTCAGCGTGGTCTCGCTGATGGCCATTGTGCCCGACAGCGAGTGCAGCACGCCAACCTTGATCGTGTCCTCCGCCGCGACGGCCGCATTCAGGCCGCCCGCGACCATGGCCGCAGCGGCGAGTGTGCTCGCCGTCTTCGCCAGGGTTCCGAATAGTTTTTGCATCACGCCTCTCCGTATTTTGGGTTCGGCTGCCCGGCAGCCCCCGGTCTCCGGTCAGCAAGGCGCGTGCCAGCGATTTCTGCACGCGGAGCGATCAAGGAAAGCGCTGTTCGTTCAATGAGTTTGCGGAAGTCGTGCTGATGGCGCGAAAAAGTGCCCCGCATCGCACAAAATTAAGCCTCCTACCGCGATTTGCCGGCTTTTTAGGCATCAGTGGTTTGTACCAACGGGTCATCTACGCCTTTTTACGTAGTTTGTGACGGTCGGCAGATCTGCATACAGGGATCGCATCTACTTTAGTATAAGTCGCCAATATATGCTAAGTGTACTTGGAATACTACGTACATTCGAGTTATTCTAAATAAAATCAAAGATCATCTCATTGACAGTCCTGTCCGAATGGGCTTTTCCGTGCGTTGTCAGGGGAGGCGCCGCGCCGCCCCCGGGCCACGAATCCGACCAGCCGCTTGTCGGCGACAGGAGAACACGATGATTTCGCTCCGCACCATGATCTCGGCCGCCGCGCTGTCGCTGGCCATTGCTGGTCCGAGCTTCGCCGCGACGAAGCCGGCCGACATCATGACCAACTATGCCAATGTCGCCGAAGCGATCTATTCGGACAGCCTCGCCAAGGCGAAGGACCTGCAGACCGCCATCGATGCCTTCCTCGCCAAGCCGACCGAAGACACGCTGAAGGCCGCCCGCACCGCCTGGAAGGCCGCGCGCGTTCCCTACCAGCAGAGCGAGGGCTACCGCTTCGGCAATGCCATTGTCGACGAATGGGAAGGCAAGGTGAACGCCTGGCCGCTGGATGAAGGCCTGATCGACTATGTCGACAAGGGCTCCTACGGCGAGACCTCGGACGAGAACCCGGCCTATACCGCCAACGTGATCGCCAACAAGACGATCCGCATCGGCAAGGACGAGATCGACGCCTCGACTATCAACAAGGACCTCCTGCAGAAGCTGCAGGAAGCCGGTGGCGTCGAGTCGAACGTCGCGATCGGCTACCACGCCATCGAGTTCCTGCTGTGGGGCCAGGACCTGCATGGCACCGAGAAGGGCTCGGGAGAGCGCAAGGCGACCGATTACGACACCTCGGCCTGCACCAATGACAATTGCGACCGCCGCCGCGACTATCTGAAGGCCGCGACCGACCTCCTGGTCGACGACCTCACCGAGATGGCCGGAAACTGGGGCGCCGACGGCGCCGCCCGAAAGGACGTGACGGGCAAGGACGAGAAGGCCGGCCTCGCCACGATCCTGACCGGTCTCGGCTCGCTATCCTACGGCGAGCTCGCCGGCGAGCGCATCAAGCTTGGCCTCATCCTCCACGATCCGGAAGAGGAGCATGACTGCTTTTCCGACAACACCCACAACTCGCACTACTATGACGAAGTGGGCATGATCGCGATCTACAGGGGCGAGTACAAATCCACCGACGGCAAGGTCACCAAGGGCCCGAGCCTCGCCGTCTACGCCGCCGAGAAGGCGCCGAAGGAAGCCAAGGCGGTCGACGCCGCGATGAAGAAGGCGGAAGCGGCTCTCGACGCGATCAAGAAGCGCGCCGACAGCGGCAAGGAAGCCTACGACCAGATGATCGGCGAAGGTAACAAGCAGGGTAACAAGATGGTGCAGGCTGCGGTCGACGGTCTCGTCGGCCAGGCCCGTGCCCTCGAGGCGCTGGTCGCCAAGCTCGGCCTCGAGATCACCGTTGAAGGTTCGGACAGCCTGGACAATCCGTCGGCCGTCCAGTGATCCAATGCTGACGCGGCGCGCATTGCTTGGCGGCATGGGAGGGGCGGCGGCTTTCGCCGCCGTTTCCCACCTTCCGGGAGCGCGCGCCGCGGCGGCAGGTTCGACATTGCCGGCGGCGCCTCCGGTGCCGGCCGGCGCGCTGCACGAAATTGATCTCGTCGCGACTGTCCAAAGCGGCAAGCGTATTGCGGGGGCCGCGGCCGACGCTCCGTTCTGGCTCTACAACGACGAACTGTTCCCGACGCTTCGCGTGAAGCTTGGCGACACGATCCGCGCGAAGCTTCAGAACAGACTGCCCGAACATACGGCGATCCATTGGCACGGCATCCGCCTGCCGAACGCCATGGACGGGGTGCAGTACATCACGCAGCCGCCGGTCGAGCCGGGTGAGAGCTTCACCTACGAATTCACGCCGCCCGACACGGGCACCTTCTTCTTCCATTCGCATTGCAATGGCGTCAGCCAGATCGGGCATGGGCTCGCGGGCCTGCTGATCGTCGAGGGCGACGAACCCCAGGCGTTCGACGCCGAGCACACGCTCGCGATGAAAGACTGGCGGCTGTCGCCCGAGGGCGAGTGGCTGCCATTCTTCACCGAAGAGGGGGCGGGCCGGGCAGGGACCTTCGGAACGGTCCGTACCGTCAACGGCTCGGCGGCATACAACGCCGACGTGCCGGCCGGATCTGACATCAGGGTCCGTATCTACAATCTCGATCCGACCCGCATGGTCGATGTCGGCCTCGATGGCGCCGACGGCTTCGTGATCGCGACTGACGGAAATGCGGTCGAGCCAATTCCGCTGCACACATGGCGGCTCGGCGCGGCGATGCGCGTCGACCTCCATATCCGAGTGCCGAAATCAGGCAGCGTCTTCCGCGTGCTCGATTATTTCTCGGCCACGCCCTGGGCGCTCGCGACCTTCACCGCGACTGGCGAGGCCAGGCAGGAGCGCCCATTGACCGCTCGTTCGCTTTACGCGCCGCACGTGCCGCGGGCGCAACCTGACGGCGCCGAGCGCGTGAAATTCCAGTTCAGTGCGGCAAGCGGGGCCGCGGCCTCAATCGCGCAGAACTTTTCGCCGGATGATCCGCTGGCGAAGGAATTGCTCGACAGTCTCTGTGTCGGCAGTCGCGGCATGTGGGCGATCAACAAGCAGCAATGGCCGACCGGAGACCATCGCAATCTGCCGCCACCACTGGCGGAATTGACGCCCGGCAAGAACTACGTGTTCGAACTGATGAACGCGACGCCGCACCCGCACCCGATCCATATGCACGGGCATACGTTTGAGGTGCTTTCGGCCTCGCGACAGAAATTGCCGCGCTTCCTGGCGGACACGGTCGTGGTCCAGCCCAAGGAACGGGTCGAGATCGCCTTCGTCGCGGCGGAGGGGAACTGGATGTTCCACTGCCACATCCTGGAGCATCAGGAGAACGGCATGATGGGCTGGTTGAGGATCGCCTGATGCGTGCCTGGCTTGCCCTTACGGCGGGTCTCGTTTTGACGGGCGCCTGCGGCGCCGTCGCGAGCGATGCGCGGCTTGGACGGGCGATCGGCAAGGCGCTGTTCGATCGCGCCTGGGTCGCCGCGCCATCGTCGACGAAGGCCAATGACGGGCTTGGCCCGGTCTTCAACGCCCGGGCCTGCGTTTTCTGCCATCAGGGTCTCGAACGGGCGGTTTCGGACGTCGGGCCGGACGGGCGGTTCGTCCATGACGGCATGGTGCTGAAATTGAGCGACGCAGCCGGACGGCTTGATCCCGGCTATGGCGGGCAGTTGCAGACCTCGGCGGTCTCCGGGATCAAGCCGGAAGGCCGGGCTGTGATGACGCCGGCCGGAGCCGAGGCGAAGGATCTCGCCTATGGTCCGCTCGGCAAGGACACTCGGATCGGCGTCCGCGCGGCGCCGGCTCTGCGAGGACTTGGCCTGCTGACGGAGGTTCCTGACGAGGCCATCATTGCGCTGGCCGATCCGGACGACAGGAACGGCGACGGCATCTCCGGCCGGGTGAATTGGGTCGTCGGCACGGACGGCAAACAGCATGTCGGCCGTTTCGGGCTCAAGGCGTCCGGGGCGACTTTGACACACCAGATCGAGACGGCGTTCTCCACGGATATCGGCCTGTCGACCGACGGCATGCCGAAGGTCGAGGGCGACTGCCCGCAGAAAGCCTGCCGGGATGCTCCGAATGGCTCAGAGGCGGGACAGCCGGAAATCCGGCATGATCTCGTTGCGATGCTCGCCGATTATCTCTCGAATGTTCCGCCTCCACCGCCGCCCGTCGCCGATCCCGAAGGGGAGCGGCTGTTCGCGGCCACGGGCTGCGCCTCCTGCCACGTGCCGTCGCTGCCGACTGCAAAGGGCGAGGCACGCGCCTTCACCGATCTTCTGCTGCACGATCTCGGTGCGGGTCTAGACGGCGGCGCGACCGAGCCGGGCGTAGCGGCAACCGAATGGCGGACCGCGCCGCTCTGGGGCGTGTCGCGTGCTTTGTCGGCGCATGCCGGTCTACTGCATGACGGGCGCGCGCAGAATGTGACCGACGCCGTCGCTCTGCATGGCGGCGAGGCTGCGGGGGCGCGGGCCAAGTTCGACGCGCTAAACGACGAGGACCGCCAAAAATTGCTCGCTTATGTCGAGGGTCTGTGATGCTGCGTTTGCTGTCTGCCGCGCTTTTTGTTTTCGCCGTGCTTCCGGCGTCCGCGCAGGAATATGTGCCGGTCAACCAGAACCCCGACTTCAAGGCCGAGGCGGTGAGGATCGCCGAGCAGTTCGTCGAGCCGCGCTACGAGGCACTGGCGACGCGGTTCCAGGCGCAGAACGAGGCGTGGAAGACCTATTGCGGCAAGCCGGACGACCAGCGTTTCGAGCAGCTTGGTGCGCAGTTCCGCGCGGCCGCCGAGGCGTGGGCGGCGGTTGAGCTCGTCCGCTATGGGCCGATCTCGGAGGATTTCCGCTATGAGCGGATCGCCTATTGGCCTGAGCGGAAAAATGATGTCGCGCGTGGTCTTGCGCGGCTTCTCTCAAGCAAAGATGCACTGACGGAAGATTCGATGTACGGCCGCAGCGTCGCCGTGCAGGGCATGAGCGCGCTGGAACGGTTGCTCTATGACGACGGCGCCGAGGCGGCGCTGAAGGCAAGCGATGCCGGAGCGAAACGGCGCTGCGCCGCCGGGCAGGCGATCTCGTCCAACCTCGTGCGGGTTTCGAAGGACGTACTGACGGCCTGGCAGCCGCTGATCCAGAAGCTGAAGACCGGCGATGACGGTCCCGCGCGCGAGGCGGTGACGCGGTTCGGCACCGATCTCCTGATGCTGTTCCAGGTCGTCGGCGATCAGAAACTCGACGTGCCGGTTGGCAACACACCGGAGGAGGCCAAGCCGCAGGCCGCGCAATGGTGGCGGAGCGGTTTGTCGAACGCGACGATTGCCATCAACCTCAAATCTGCGGCCGACCTCAGTTATCTGATCCTTGGAAATGGCGGGCCGAGCATCAATACGGTCGGCGCGATTGAGACTGCCCAGAGCCTGACGGAATCTTTGCCGGCGCCGCTGGCGGATATGATCAAGGACGGTTCGCAGCGCTCGAAGCTGCTATCTCCTGCGCAATGCGGTGCGCGGCGCGCGCGATCTGACGACAGCGTACGTACCGGCCGCGCTAGGCATCGTGGTTGGCTTCAACAGCCTCGACGGGGACTGACGATGCAGATCGACCGTCGCTCGTTCATGCTGGCTCTGGCGAGTTCGTTCGTCGCCAGCGGCATGCCGGCCTTTGCCCGCGAACGCCTGTACGTATCCGCCTGCAACGACGCGGCCGGCATTTCGAACCTCGCGGTATTTACCGCCGACGGCGGCACTTTGTTCAAGACGCAGCTGCCCGATCGCGGCCACGACATCGCGCTAAGTCCGGCGAGCCCGGACCTTGTCGTCTTCGCGCGGCGGCCGGGCGACTGGATGGCGGTGATCGACCGTCGCAACGGCGACGTGAAGGTGGTGGTCCGGAGCCCCGAGGGCCGTCATTTCTACGGCCACGGCACCTATTCCGGCGACGGGCGGCTGCTCTATGCGACCGAGAACAATCTGGAGACCGGGCAGGGAGTGCTCGGCGTCTATGACACGGCGGCGAATTATCGGCGCATCGGCGAGCAGCCGACACACGGCATCGGCCCGCATGACGTTGCCTTCATGCCCGGGAAGGAGCTTCTGCTCGTCGCCAATGGCGGCGCACGTACGGACCCGGCATCCGGGCGCGAGATCCTGAACAAGTATCGCATGGAACCGAGCCTTGCGCTGGTCGATCCGCGTTCGGGCGAGGCGAGGTACAAGGTCGATTTCGGACCTGAGATGACGGGCCTGTCCGTACGCCATCTCGCGGTCGCGTCTGATGGCGAGGCGGCGTTCGCCTGCCAGTACGAGGGCGATCCGGAAGAGGCACCGCCGCTGGTCGGCCTGGTCTCGAGGGACGGCCGGACGCGCATGCTGGAGATGCCGGACGAGGATCTTTACCGGCTCAACAATTACCTCGGCGCGATCTGCCTCGACGGTTCGGAACGGCTGATCGCTGCGACGAGCCCGCGCGGCGGCATGGCGGCATTCTGGGATCGCTCGACCGGCCGCTATCTCGGCCTCGCGCCGATGCCGGACGTCTGCGGCGTCGCGGCGGCGCCGGAGGCGGGGACGTTCATCGTGTCCTCGGGCAATGCGGGAGTGAAGATCGCCCGTGCCGAAACGCACGATCTGACCCATGTCGGCGGCAGCGATCTGGACCGATATATGTGGGACAACCACATCGAGATCGTCACCTGAAGACCACACCTCTTCATGCTCGTTCGGCGAAGTGTGTAAGGCCCGAGACTGTCTTCAATCCTTCATCCGGGGTCGTTTAGATCGCGCCTGGGGTGGCCCTTCGGCCGGTTGGGTGACAGGATATGTCCGAGGTCGCGGCCTGGTTCGCAGGACTGAAACGGTTCGCCGGAAGCCGTCCGCTCGGCTTTCTCCTCGTCGCCATCCTCGCGATCAGCCTGCCTGTCATGCTCGTTCCGGGCATCGATATCGCGATCAGCCGCCTGTTCTATGTGCCCGGCGTCGGTTTTGCTGCCGGCAAGGCGTCGGGGCCGATGGGTTTGCGCTTAATTGGACAGTGGGTCACCGGCCTGCTCGCCGTCTTCGTCGTCGTATCCTTGATCGCCAGCGCGTTCGGTCGCTTCCGTTATCTGCTGGGCGTGCGCGCCGCGTGCTTTCTCGCGCTCAGCCTGCTTCTCGGCCCGGCATTCCTCGTCAACGGCGTCATGAAGGAGCTGTGGGGCCGCGTGCGGCCGCGCGATATCGTGGAGTTCGGCGGCGCGCTGGATTTCACGCCGGCCTGGCAGGTCTACGGCCATTGCGCATCGAACTGCTCCTTCGTTTCCGGCGAGGCCTCGTCGTCGATCTGGATCCTCGCTTTCGTCCTCGTCATGCCAAGGGAATGGCGGGCGAGGGCCGCGACCTGGCTGTTCGGCTATGCATTCGTGATGTCGATGAACCGGCTGGCGTTCGGCGGGCACTTCATGTCCGACATTTTGCTGAGCTGGTGCGTGACGCTGATCGTCGTCATCGCCTGCTACCGTCTCTGCTATTGGACCGAATACCAACCGGTTCGCGCGGCCTTGATCCGTCAGGTCGACGCGCTTCCTGGGGCGATCAGGCGAAATATCGCCGCCACTCGGACGCGGAAGCCTGTCGACGTCGCAGCGGCTGTCTGAGCTAATCGGACTGGTTGCCCAGCAATCTCTCCCGGATGCTTTCGAGCCGACCGAGACGCTCGGTCGTTCCACTACCCTCAAACTCGGTAACACGGGCAATCAGGGCTTCCGTCAGGGCGGATAGGGCACAGAGTGAGTCCCATGCGCCGGGCGCGTCGGTGGGCGCCACGAAAACGATGTTGGCGAAACGGCACGCAGGCGCGGCGCGGCTGTCCGTGAACAGGATCACCGTCGCTCCCTGCTGGGAGGCGATCTCGCAGAAGCGGACCACGTCCTGCTGATAGCGGCGGATGTCGTAGGCGAGGATGATCGAGCGGCGATCGACGTCGATCAGACGGTCCGGCCAGGTCGCCGAGATCGAGCCGACTTCCTCGATGCCCCCGCGCACGATCTCCAGATGACGCACGATGGTACGGGCGAGCGACTGCGTGAAGCGGCCGCCGATCGCGAGTGTCGGGCGCTTGCGGTCCGAGAGTGCCTTCGCGGCAGCCTCGAAATCCTCGCGCACGACCATCGAAAACGCCGCCTGCACATTTTGTGCGACCTGACCGCCGAAATTGCCCAGCCAATCGGCGTTGGGCTCCGGTTCCTGCCGCGTCACCCATCGGCCCAGCGGAGAGGTGCGCTCCGCCGAAACCTCGGCTCGCAGGTGATCCTGCATTTCCCGATAACTCTCGAATCCGAGCTTGGCGGTCAGGCGCAGCACGGTCTGCGAACTCACTCCGCTTGCGCGCGCCAGCCGCGCGAGGGGATCGAGACCAGCAACAGGATAGTGATCGCGCAGATAGAGCGCGGCACGACGCTCCTGCGCGGTCAGCAGGCCGAGCAGGCTGCCGATCCGGTCGGGAAGTGAAAGTCTTGTGTCAGTCACACTCTTGTCCACCGTTCGATCCCCTGATTGGCTGGCGGAGCGTTACTTCCAAGTTGACATAATACTTGCATGTCTGGAACGATCATTCCCGGTCGAGAAGCGGTAATCAACCGCGCCGCTGGGGTGCTGCAATGGACGATACGTCCGAATGGCAGAGGGGACAGAGACATGGCAAGTGACGGAACAGTGGCCGGCGCTCAGGCGAGTCCCGGTGTAACCTATCAAAAGGTCGACGATGCCTATTTCGCCCAGCGCGGTCTGATCCGCTATGCGGGCGTGGCGTCGCTTTGGGCGCTCGGCGTCGGCGCCGTCATCTCGGGTCATTTCTCGGGCTGGAATTTCGGCTTCGCGACCGGTGGCTGGGGCGGCATGCTCGTCGCCGGCATCATTATCGCGATCATGTATCTCGGCCTGACCTTCTCGATCGCCGAGATGTCCGCCGCGCTGCCGCACACGGGCGCGGCCTATTCCTTCGCCCGAACGGCGATGGGTCCCTGGGGCGGCTTCTTCACCGGCCTCTGCGAAAACGTCGAATACGTCATCACGCCGGCGGTCGTGGTGACCTTCATAACCGCCTATGTGAATTCGATCTTCGGCCTCGATCCGGCCTATTCGCCGGTCATCTGGGTCGTGTTCTACGCGATCTTCCTCGGGCTCAACGTGTTCGGCCTGGAACTGTCGTTCAAGGTGACGATGATCGTGACGTTGATCTCGCTCGCGGTGCTTGTCTTCTTCTGGGTGAGCGCCATCCCGTATATGGACTTCAGCCGCTGGGCGCTGAACATCGGTGTCGGCGCCGACGGTGCTGCTGTCGAATTGCCTGAGGGCGGTGGCCCATTGTTCCCGTTCGGCATTCTCGGGCGTGCTCGCGACACTGCCTTTCGCGGTGTGGCTGTTCCTCGCCATCGAGCAGCTGCCGCTCGCGGCTGAAGAATTGATCGATCCGAAGCGCGACATGCCGAAGGGCATCGTGCTCGGCATGTTCACGCTGATGGTCTCGGCGTTCATGATCGTGCTGCTCAATCCGTCGGTCGCCAATGTCGGCTCGTTCAAGCTTTCGACCGTCGCTTGAACCGCTGCTCGACGGCTTCCGTGCGATCTACGGCGACAGCGGTGTCGTGCTGCTCGGAATCGTGGCCCTGACGGGCCTGATCGCGAGCTTCCACACGATCCTCTATGCGCAGGGCCGGCAGATCTATTCGCTGTCGCGCGCGGGCTATTTCCCGCGCGGCCTGTCTGTGACCCACAAGGCCTACAGGACGCCTCACGTCGCGATGATCGTCGGCTCGCTCGTCGGTCTCGCGGTGATGCTGACGATCTGGTTCGCGCTGGGCGCGGAGCGGGGCGGGGCGACCATCGGCAGCGTGCTGCTGAACATGGCCGTCTCTGGCGCGATGTTCTCCTACATCGCGCAGGCGGTTTCGTTCATCCTGCTACGCAAGAACAGCCCGCATATCGAGCGGCCCTACAGGAGCCCGCTCGGTATTACCGGCGCGGTGCTGACCATTATCATCGCGGTGGTGACGCTCGGCTATCAGGTGCAGGATCCGAACTTCACCAAGGGCGTGCTCTGGGTGCTGGTATGGTTCGCCGTGATGACCGTCTATTTCGCGGTCGTCGGACGCCATAAACTCGTCCTGTCGCCGGAAGAAGAGTTCGCTCTCTCCAAGGGTGCGGCTGAATACAAGTCGCATTGATGCTTCCATCAATGACGGCCGAACGTTCGCGTCCGGCCGTCATGTTCCCACCTTTGAGCGAGCGATCATGGATTCCCGTGATGTGAAGACTGCCGCCGACGCGAAAGCGATCGTCGAAGAGCGCGGCCTCGATCATGTGAAGGTCGGCGTCGTCGATGTCGACGGCATCATGCGCGGCAAGTACATGGCAAAAACCAAGTTCTTCGGCGCGCTGGAGAAGG
This sequence comes from uncultured Alphaproteobacteria bacterium, assembly GCA_963778835.1. Lineage (GTDB taxonomy): Bacteria > Pseudomonadota > Alphaproteobacteria > Rhizobiales > Methylopilaceae > Flaviflagellibacter. The sequence goes on along the minus strand of CAVZVY010000006.1, from coordinate 108,157 downwards.
GGTTCGGCTTCTGCGACGTGGTGCTTGGCTGGGACTCCAACGACCAGCTCTACGACAACGTCACCTATACCGGCTGGCACACCGCCTATCCGGATGCGGCGGTGAGGGTGATCCCCGAAAGCTGCCGTGACGTGCCGCTCGAAGGCGACATGCTGTTCTTCCTCAGCGAGTTCACCGACGCTGCCGAGGAGGTCTGCCCGCGCGGCACGCTTCGCCGCGTCCTGGACCGCGCCAAGAAGCAGGGCTTCGACGTGACGGCGGCGGCCGAGTTCGAGTTCTTCCTGTTCGACGAGACCCCGCATTCAGTGCGCGAGAAGCACTATCGCGGGATGACCAACATCACGCCGGGCTTCTTCGGCTATTCGATGCTGCGTTCGTCGGTGCACTCCGATTTCTACCACGATCTGCTCGCCCTCGGCCGCGACATGGATTTCCCGATCGAGGGTCTTCACACGGAGACCGGGCCTGGTGTCCTCGAGGCGGCGATCGAATATTCAGACGCGCTCGAAGCCGCCGACCGCGCGGTGATGTTCAAGACCTTCACCAAGATCCTGGCCCAACAGCGCGGCTGGATGGCGACCTTCATGGCGAAATGGTCGCCCGACTGGCCGGGACAGTCCGGGCATCTGCATGTCTCGTTCACGAAGGACGGCAAGCCTGTCTTCCACGACGAGACCAAGCCGCACAACATGTCGGACACGATGCGGTGGTTCGTCGGCGGCCAGCAGAAGCTGATGCCGGAACTGCTCGCGATGGTCGCCTGCACGGTGAATTCGTACACAAGGCTGATCCCCGGATTCTGGGCGCCGACCGATGCGACCTGGGGCGTCGAGAACCGCACCTGCGCACTGCGCGTCATTCCCGGTTCGCCGAAGAGCCAGCGCGTCGAATACCGGGTGGCGGCGGCCGACATCAATCCTTACATCGCGCTTGCCGCGGCGATCGGTTCCGGTCTCTGGGGCGTCGAGAACAAGATCGAGCCGGATGCGGCGATCAAGGGCAATTCCTATGCGGTGCAGCACGCGCCGGAGCGGGCATTGCCGCGCTCGCTGATGGAAGCCGCGGGGCGGCTAAGAGCCTCTGCGGCCGCGCGCGACCTGTTTGGTGACGCCTTCGTCGACCACTATGCCGCGACACGCGAATGGGAGGAACGCGAGTTCCGCCGAGCGATCACCGACTGGGAGATGCAGCGGTATTTCGAGATCATCTGAGTGTCATCCCGGCCGTCATAAATCGGCTCTCGACACTCTTCATTCAGGCACGAAGCGATCCCGGCCCCGGGAGGCGCTGGAACAGGAACGAGCATGAGCGAGATCGTATGCGTATCACCGGTCGACGGGCGCGAAGTGGCGCGCAAGACGACGGCCACATCCGGCTGAGATTGAGACGGCGCTGGCGGAAGCCCGCGCGGCACAGGCCGCCTGGCGCAAGACGCCGTTGTCCGAGCGCAAGGCGTTGGCGTTGCGCTTTATGGATGCGCTGCTCGGCATGAACCAGGAAGTCGTGCCGGAACTGGCGCTGCAGATGGGCCGTCCGGTGCGCTATGGCGGCGAATTCAGGCCGGTCGAGGAGCGCGTGCGCACCATGATCGAGCTGGCGGAATTCCTCGCTTGCCGACATCGTGCCGAAGGAAAGGGACGGCTTCCGCCGTTTCATCCGTCGCGATCCGCTCGGCGTCGTGATGGTGATCGCGCCGTGGAACTATCCGTTCCTGACCGCGGTGAACTCGATCGTTCCCGCGATCATCGCCGGCAATGCGGTGATCCTGAAGCATGCCTCGCAGACGATCCTCGTCGGTGATCGCTTCCAGCAGGCGATGGACAAGGCCGGTGCGCCGAAGGGCCTGTTCCGCACGCTTGTCCTGACCCATGACGACACGACGAAGATCCTGTCCTCGGGTTCGGTCGACCACGTCGAACTTCACGGGTTCGGTCGCGGGCGGCCGGGCGATCGAGAAGGCCGCCGCCGGCACGTTCACCACGATGGGCCTCGAACTCGGCGGCAAGGACCCGGCCTATGTGCGCGCCGACGCCAATTTCGACTATGCGGTCGAGAACCTCGTCGACGGCGCGTTCTACAATTCCGGCCAGTGCTGCTGCGGCATCGAGCGCATCTACGTGCACGAGAGCCTCTATGACGGCTTCGTCGAGAAGTTTTCCGACATCACGTCGAAATACGTGCTCGGCAACCCGCTCGACGAGACGACGACGCTCGGCCCGATGGCGCATGTGCGCTTCGCCGATCTCGTCCGCGAGCAGACCGCCGAAGCCCTGGCGAAGGGCGCCAAGGCGCATCTCGACCCGAAGGACTTCCCGGCAGACAAGGCGGGCACGCCCTATCTCGCGCCGCAGGTGCTGACGAATGTCGATCACTCGATGAAGGTGATGAAGGACGAGAGCTTCGGCCCTGTCGTCGGCATCATGAAGGTCAAGGACGACGCCGAGGCGATCCGGCTGATGAACAACTCGCCCTACGGCCTGACCGCGTCGATCTGGACCCAGGACGTCGACAAGGCAGAGGAACTCGGCGACCAGGTCGAGACCGGCACCGTCTTCATGAACCGCTGCGACTACCTCGACCCGGCGCTCGCCTGGACCGGCGTCAAGGATACCGGCCGCGGCGCGTCCCTCTCCGAACTCGGCTACGGCATGCTGACCCGGCCGAAGAGCTTCCATCTGCGTGAAAAGATCTGAGGACCTGATGAGTGCTGAATTGAAGGGCGCGTGGAATTATCCGACGCGCGTTCTGGTCGGACCCGGCCGCATTTCCGAACTGGCGGACGCCTGCAAGACGGCGGGGATTTCTCGGCCGCTGATCGTCACCGACAAGGGCCTCGTCGACGGCCCGGTCGTGGCCAAGGCGCGCGAGGTGCTGAAGGCGCGCCGGGCTGACCTCGGACGTGTTCTCCGACGTGAAGGGCAATCCGACCGAGGCGAACGTCAATGCCGGCCTCGTCGCCTACCGCGCCGGCAAGCATGACGGCGTCGTCGCGCTCGGCGGCGGCTCGGCGCTCGACGTCGGCAAGCTCGTCGCCTTCATGGTCGGCCAGACGCGGCCGGTGTGGGATTTCGAGGATGTCGGCGACTGGTACACCCGCGCCAATGCCGATGGTGATCGCGCCGATCGTTGCCGTGCCGACGACGGCCGGCACCGGCTCGGAGGTCGGCCGCGCGGCGGTCGTCACCAATGAGGCGACGCATGAGAAGAAGATCATCTTCCACCCACTGATGCTGCCGAAGATCGTCATCGCCGATCCGGAACTGAGCGTCGGTCTGCCGCCGTTCCTGACGGCCGCGACCGGGTTTGACGCGCTTGCTCATTGCATCGAGGCCTATTGCGCGCCGGGCTTCCACCCGATGGCGGACGGTATTGCCATCGAGGGTATCCGACTGATCGCGGAATACCTGCCGCGCGCCTATGCGAAGGGCGACGACATCGAGGCGCGTTCGCGCATGCTGGCGGCGGGCTCGATGGGCGCGGCCGCTTTCCAGAAGGGGCTCGGCGCGGTGCATTCGGTCTCGCACCCGGTCGGCGCGATCTATGACACCCATCACGGCCTGACCAACGGCGTGATGCTGCCTTACGTCCTCGTCGCCAACCGTTCGGCGATCGAGGAGAGGATGGCGCTTCTCGCGCGCGTCCTCGATCTGCCGAAGGGCGGTTTCGACGGCGTCCTCCAATGGATGCTCGAATTCCGCAAGGCGCTTGGCGTGCCGCACACCCTGGCCGAACTCGGCGTCGAGGAAGACCGCGTGGCTGAACTCGCGGAACACGCGGAACGCGATCCGTCGACTGGCGGCAATCCGCTGCCCTTCAAGGCGAAGGAGTTCGAAACGCTTATCCGAGCCGCGATCCGCGGAGACCTTGGAGCCGCCGCATGACACGCGTGCCGCGCCTTTTGGTCGTTGAGGGCAATACGCTGAGCGCGCGCACGAGGCAGGCGCAATCCATGGGCCATACCTATAGCGAGGCCTATGCCAACGTGCTGCGGGATTTGGCTCCGGATGCTGTCGTCGACATCTGCTTTCCGGCCGATGAGGGCACAAACCTGCCGGATTCCGGCGGGCTTGGCGGCTATGACGGCGTCGCGATCACCGGCTCGTCCCTGAATATCTACAAGGGAGAGCCGGAGAGCATGAAGCAGATCGAGCTTGCGCAGGCGGTCTTTGACTCGGGTGTACCGTTCTTCGGGTCATGCTGGGGCCTGCAGGTCGCGTCGGTCGCGGCGGGCGGCACGGTGGTACGCTCGCAGAAGGGCCGCGAGATCGGGCTCGCACGCAAGATCGTGTTGACCGAGGCGGGCCGGGACCATGCGCTGCATGAGGGAAAGGGGCCGTCCTATGACGCGCCCGCCGTCCATACCGACGAAGTCGGCGCGAAGCCGGACGGCATGACGGTGACCGCGACTAATGCGTTCTCGGAGGTGCAGGCCGCCGAGATAAAGCACGGCAACGGCACGTTCTGGGGCGTACAGTACCATCCGGAATTCACGCTCGACGACATGGCCGCGGTCATGTCCCGCTACGGTCAGATCCTGGTCGACGAGGGGCCGTTCCGCGATATGGACGAGCTGAAAAAGCACGCCGAGGATCTGCGCGCCTTGGCCAAGGACCCGTCACGCGAGGATATCGCGTGGCGGCTGGGCTACGATGCAGACGTGCTTGACCCCAGCCGGCGTGTCACCGAAATCCGCAACTGGATCGAAAAGTTGGTGCGGCCGGGAATGAGCGCACGGGGTAGGGTGTAGTCACCGTCCCGGGATTCGTAGTGCGGATTTCGGGATGACTGCCTCCCGTTTTCGGCACTTGCCCGCCAGCCAAATTGCCGCAAGTCTTTGGACTGTCGTCTAGCTGCCCTATGTCGTCGCCGCGGAGAGAAAATCCATGCAGCTTGGAATGATCGGCCTCGGCCGTATGGGCGGAAACATCGTTCGCCGTCTCCTCAAGAACGGCCATACGGCCGTAATTTATGACCGGAATCCCGCGGTAGTCGCCCAGCTTGCGGCGGAAGGGCCGACCGGTTCGTCCGACCTCGCGGATTTCGTTGCCAAGCTCGAAAAGCCGCGCACGGCCTGGGTCATGGTGCCGGCCGGCGACATCACCGAAGCGGTGGTGAACGAACTCGCGCGCTTGATGGAGCGGGGCGATACGATCATCGATGGCGGCAACAGTTTCTGGAAGGACGATATCCGCCGCGCCAAGATGCTGGCGGAGAAGGGCATCCATTACATGGATGTCGGTACATCCGGCGGCATCTGGGGCGTCGATCGCGGCTACTGCCTGATGATCGGCGGCGACAAGGAAGCCTTCGACCGGGTCGAGCCCATCTTTGCGACACTCGCGCCGGGACACGGCGACATTCCGCGTACCGCGGGACGCAACGGCGACTGGGCGCGCTCCGAGCAGGGCTACATTCATGCCGGCCCGAACGGCGCCGGTCATTTCGTGAAGATGATCCACAACGGCATCGAATACGGAATGATGCAGGCCTACGCCGAGGGCTTCGATATCCTGAAGAACGCCGATTCCGAGCGCCTGCCGGAGGACGAGCGGATCAAGATCGACATCACCGAGGTCGCCGAAGTCTGGAGGCGCGGCAGCGTCGTCACCTCCTGGCTGCTCGATCTGAGCGCCGCTGCCTTTATGGAAGACGGCGAACTCGCCCAGTATTCCGGCTATGTCGACGATTCCGGCGAGGGCCGCTGGACCGTCCAGGCCGCGATCGCCGAGGCCGTTCCGGCCGAAGTTCTGACCTCCGCCCTCTACACGCGCTTCCGTTCACGCCAGGAGCACACCTTCGCGGAGAAGGTGCTCTCGGCCATGCGTAAGGGCTTCGGCGGACATCTCGAGCCAAAGGTTCCGCCGCCAGATGTTAACAAGTAACGAGACGCGCAAGCCGCCGGTAGCTCCCCCCTGTTCGTTCGTGATCTTCGGCGCCTCGGGCGATCTCACCCGGCGGCTGCTGTTGCCGGCGCTCTACAATCTGGCGGCCACGGGACTGCTCTCCGATGGCTTCTCGATCGTGGGCGTCGCTCGGCACGATCAGCCCTCGGAGGAGTTTCGCGTTCAGCTGGATGCGGCGCTGAAGGAATTCGCCACGCAGGCCGTCGATCCCAAGACGGCGCAATGGCTCCTGTCCTGCGTCACATATGTCTCCGGCGATTTCGACAACGACGAGACCTACGCCAAGCTCGGCCGTGAACTTGAGCGGATCGAGCAGAACGGCCGTACGCAGGGCAACCGCCTGTTTTATTGCGCGACGCCGCCAGCGGCGTTCGCCCCGATCGCCCAGCACTTGTCAAAGGCCGGGCTGACGCGCGAAGAGAGTGGCTCCTGGCGCCGCGTCATCATCGAGAAGCCGTTCGGTACCGATCTGGAATCGGCCAAGGCGCTGAACAAGCAGCTTCTGAGTGTGCTGAAGGAAGATCAGATCTTCCGCATGGACCATTATCTCGGGAAGGAGACGGTCCAGAACATCCTCATCCTGCGCTTCGCCAACGGCCTGTTCGAGCCGGTGTGGAACCGCAACCATATCGACCATGTGCAGATCACCGTCGCGGAGACGGTCGATGTCGGCACGCGCGGCAAGTTCTATGACTCGACCGGTGCGCTGCGCGACATGGTGCCAAACCATTTGTTCCAGTTGCTGTCGCTCGTCGCGATGGAGCCGCCGTCGCGCTTCGACGCCAATGCGGTGCGCTCCGAAAAAGCCGAGGCGCTGGATTCGATCCGGCAGGTGACGGAGAAAGAAGCGATCGCGATGTCGGCGCGCGCGCAATATCGCGGTGGCTATATCGGTGACCGCGAGATCACGTCCTACCGCAAATCGCCGGATGTGATGCCGGGTTCGACCACCGAGACATTTGCCGCTCTGAAGCTCGAAGTCGACAATTGGCGCTGGGCCGGCGTGCCGTTCTACCTGCGCACCGGCAAGGCCCTCAACAAGCGTCGCAGCGAGATCGTCATCAAGTTCAAGCATGCGCCGGTTTCCATGTTCAGGAACCTGTCGATGGATCAACTCGGCGACAACGATCTGGTCATCCGCATCCAGCCCGACGAAGGCATGGTCCTGCACTTCAACGCGAAGGTTCCGGGACCGGAAATCCAGACCGTGCCGGTCGGTATGACGTTCCAGTACAAGGACTATTTCGAGGCGGCGCCTGCGACCGGCTACGAAACCCTGATCTACGACTGCATGGTCGGCGACGCGATCCTTTACCAGCGCGCGGACGGTGTCGAAGCCGGCTGGCGCGCGGTGCAGCCCTTTATCGACGCCTGGGAAAAGGCCGGGCCGATGGGCATGCATACATACGAAGCGGGCAGTGATGGGCCGGAGGCCGCGGAGCACCTGCTTGAGAAGGACGGGCGCACCTGGCGCTCGCTCTACAACGGATGACGCTGAACGTCGAAATCCTGCAGGATCCGGACGATCTCGCAGAACGCGCGAGACAATGGTTCCTCGCGGCGATCGACCACAATCCCGGCCGGGTGGCGGTCTGCCTGACCGGCGGCTCGACACCGGAGCGGCTTTACCGCCTCCTTGCGGCCGAGAGCCTGCCCTGGGCGCGCATCCACGTCTTCTTCAGCGACGAGCGTTTCGTGCCGCCGGGAGACGAGTTGAACAATGCCGGCATGGCGCGGCGGGCGCTGCTGGACCACGTCTCCATACCGGTCGAAAACGTCCATCCGATCCCGACCGAGACCTCGTCGCCGGATGAGAGCGCGCAGCGTTACGAAGCCGAGTTGAAGGCGTTCTACGGCGCGGACATGCTCGATGCATCGCGCCCGCTGTTCGATCTCGTGCTGAACGGTATGGGGGACGACGGGCACACGGCGTCGCTGTTCCCGGGTATGTCGACGCTGAAAGAGCGTGAGAAGTGGGTCGTCGCGTCCGAGGCCGGCATGAAGCCCTTCGTGCCGCGCGTGACGCTGACTTTCCCCACGCTCGAGAGCTGCCGGTTCTCGGCCTTTCTCGTCGCTGGAGCAGCAAAGGCGGCGACGTTGGCACGCGTCCGTGCAGGCGAGGATCTGCCCTCGGCGCGGTTGAAGCCGCATGGCGATCTGGTCTGGCTGATCGACCGGGCTGCTTCCACCGGCTGACCCGGAAACTGGACCGCTACTCCCGGGACGCGTATGCAGGCGCCAATGCCTGACACGATTTCGCCCTATCTGAGGTTCGACAACGTCTCGCTCGCCCGTGGCGCGCGAACCGTGTTCGACGGGTTCTCGGCTTCGTTGAGCGAACGACGGGTCGGGCTGATCGGCAATAACGGCTCAGGCAAGAGCACGCTGCTCCGGCTCGCAGCGGGCCTTCTGCTTCCGGATACCGGAGAAGTTTTTGTCGAAGGTCTGGAGACGAAAGCACATCGCCGCGAATTGCCCGGCCATGTCGGTTTCCTGTTCCAGAATCCCGACCACCAGATCCTGTTTCCAACGGTCGGCGAGGAGATTGCCTTCGGCCTCACTGAAAAAGGCATGACGGACGCCGAGGCGAATGCCGCGTCACGTGAACTTCTTGCAGCAAACGGCTGTGCCGGGTGGGAAAAGTGCGCGGTTCACGAACTCTCCGAGGGCCAACGGCAACTCGTCTGTCTGCTCTCGGTGATTGCGCCCGCGCCCTCGGTTCTTCTCCTCGACGAGCCATTCTCATCCCTCGATCTGCCGACCCGGCTCGACCTGTCGGACCGCCTTCGCGCGCTGCCGCAGGCGCTGGTCATGGCGAGCCATGATTTCGAACTCCTGTCGGGTTTCGACCGCCTGGTCTGGCTCGACGATGGCCGTGTCCGGGAAGACGGCCGACCTGCGACGGTGATCGCGGCCTACGAGGCGTCCATACGCGGCCTGAAGACTGCGAGGCGGGCATGATCTCGAACTACCTCGCCGGCGAAACCTGGCTGCACCGCGTTCCGGCTGGCGCCAAACTGGCTTCGCTCGCCGTGCTCAGCGTCGCTATTCTTCCGGTCGATGACTGGAGAGCGCTTGTCGCGGCTCTCGCCGGAGTGGTTCTGCTTTACGCCTCGCTCGGGAAGGAAGCCTTCAAAAGACTGGCGATGATCCGCTCATTTGCGGTGTTTCTGGCCATCATCGCCGTGCTGCATCTCCTCGCCGGAACGTGGCAGGAAGCTGTCGCTGCGGTGGCAAGGCTCGTGATGATGATCCTGCTTGCGGACCTCGTCAGCATGACGACGACCATGCAGGCGATGATGGCCGCGTTGACGCCGGTGCTCACATTGCTGCGACCATTCGGCCTCAATCCGAGGAAGCTATCGCTTGCGGTTTCGCTTGCGATCCGGTTCATCCCTGTATTGGGCGCCAATTGGCAGGCGCGGAGCGAAGCCTGGCGGGCCCGGACGGGACGCCGGCCTTCGTTCAGACTGCTTGGTCCGTTCATTGCCGATACATTTCGGATGGCGGACCATGTGGCGGAAGCGCTGGATGCGCGCGGTATCGCGCGGTCCCGGCGCGGGGGGCGAGGATGGGGTTGAGAGATCTTGCACTGATCGTCCTCTTCGCGGCCATCATCGCCGCGCTCGGCTGGGTGCCGAAGGTCGATCTGCCGTTCGCGGAAGGCGTGCCGATCACGGCCCAGAGCATGGGTGTGACGCTCGCCGGCGTGATGCTCGGTGCGCGCCGTGGTGCGATGGCGGCCGCGCTCTTCGTTCTGCTCGTCCTGTTCGGCGCGCCGCTGCTGGCGGGCGGGCGAGGCGGGCTTGACGTGTTCGCCGGTCCGACGGCCGGCTTCATCCTGGGCTTCATCCCGGCGGCTTTCGTCTCCGGCTATCTGTTCGATCGCTGGTCGCTTCGCCTGGGAATGTTCGGCGCCGCGTTTCTCGCCTCGGTCGTCGGCGGCTATGTCCTGCTGAACCTGATCGGCATTCCGGTGCTGATGGCGATGAACGGGACGAGTCTTGACGAAGCCGCCGTCACCGCGCTGTCGCTTCTTCCCGGTGGATTGTTGAAGGCCTTGGCCACGGGCGTGGTGTCATATATCACGCGTCCCGATAAGGTTGCGGGGACCGAAGCGGGGGTCTGATTCATGGAAACGCGCGACCTCGTCCGGATCGCTCTCTTCGCAGCGATCATCGGAGCGCTTGGGCTACTCCCGAAATTCGATCTTCCGGTCGCCGGCGGTGTGCCGATCACCCTGCAGAGTCTCGGCATCATGCTAGCGGGCGTCACGCTCGGCGCTCGCAACGGTGCCCTGGCGGTGCTGCTCTTCCTTTTCCTCGTCGCGCTTGGAGCGCCGATCCTTGCCGGCGGCCGCGGAGGTCTCGGCGTTTTCTACGGGCCGAGCGCTGGCTTCATCTTCGGCTTCGTTCCCGCCGCGTTTGTCGCCGGTCTGGTGATGTCCAAGCTCGCGGACATTCCGATCATCCCGGCGGGCATCATCGCCTCGCTGATCGGCGGCATCGGCGTCATGTATCTGTTCGGCGTGCCATATCTCGCTTGGAAAGCCGACCTGACGTTGGTCCAGGCCTTGCTCGCCTGCATGGCCTTCGTGCCGGGCGACATGCTTAAAGCAATCGCTGTCGGCTTCATCGCGGAAGCCGCGAGCCGCGCGGTGCCGAAGGCGATCGCCGGACGGGGATGAGCATCACCGCACCGCTGGCGGGCCATGCGGGCCGAGCGCCCGGCCGAACGGCGCTGATCTTCGAGAACGACCGGCTGACCTGGAGCGAACTCGACCGGACCATTGCCCGGCTCGCGTCGTGGATCGCCGCACGGACGCCGGACGGGGCGGGGGTTGCGCTCCATCTGCCGAGCGGACCCGCGCTCGCACTGCTGTTTCTGGCGGTCGCGCATGCCGGTCGCGAAGCCCAGATACTCGACGCTTCCTGGCCCGATGGGCTCCGCGATGTCATCCTTGATGCATTGGCCCCCGCGCTCATCGTCACTACCATCGAGGGCCTTCATCCAGCGAAGCAGGTCGTTGTTTTGCGCGACGCGTTCGGTCCGATGTCCGAACTCGCCGACGCGGTCGGCGCGCCTGCCGAGCCCACGGCATTGTCCGCACCCGCCGCAAGCGGGCCCTTCTATGTGGGTTTCACCTCGGGTTCGACGGGTGTGCCAAAAGGTTTTCGGCGCGGGCACTGGTCATGGACCGAGAGCTTCAAGGGCGCGGATGCCGAATTCGGGATCGGGCCGAACGACGTCGTACTTGCGGCGGGAACGCTGACGCATTCGCTGTTTCTCTACGCTGTCGCGAGCGGTCTTCATGCGGGAGCCGCTGTCGTGCTGACGCGCGGTTTCTGGCCGGGCGCGGTGCGGCTGATCCCAGCACACGGGGTCTCAGTGATCTACGCCGTGCCGACCCAGATCGACGTGCTGGCCGACGCGGCGGAGTCGACAGGGCTGGCGCCGTTCGGCTCGGTCCGTTGGGTGCTGTCGTCCGGCGCGAAATTCCCGGAGGACCGGCTGCCGAAAATGCGGCGTGCATTTCCCGGTGCCCGGTTCGCCGAATTCTATGGCGCATCGGAATTGAGTTTCGTCGCGCTCGCGCGGGACGACGAGCCGGTGCCATCGGGTTCGGTCGGACGGGCATTTCCGGGCGTTTCGATCAGCATCCGCGACCGGCGCGGCCGGAAGCTGGCGACGGGGCGGGAAGGGCTGGTTTACGTCGAGAGCCCGCTCGTTTTTCTCGGCTATGCGACCGGCACCGGCGACGTGCGTCGTGCGGGCGAGGCGGTATCGGTAGGGGACCGCGGATATCTCGACGAGGCGGGATTCCTGCATCTCGTTGGCCGCGACGACCGCATGGCGGTGGTTTCCGGGCGGAATATCCATCCCGAAGAGATTGAGAGCGAACTGGAGCGCCATCCCGCGGTGGCGGCAGCCGGCGTGATATCTGTTCCGGACGAGCGAAGGGGGACGCGTCTGATCTGCCTGATCCATGTCCAGTCGGGCACGGAGCCCAGCCGCGCTCAACTGACCGAGCATCTGCTGAAGAACCTGCCGACGAACCGCGTGCCGAAGGTATTTGCGCTCGTCCGCGAATGGCCGCGCACGAGATCGGGTAAGACCGATATAGCCGCCCTCTCGACGCTTTGGCGTGAGGGTTCCTGCGAGGTTCTGATATGAGGCCGGTCTATATCATCGCGGCCCGGCGGAGCGCCGTCGCCCCGCGCAACGGCGCGTTCCGCAGCATCGAACTTCACGATCTGGCGGCGCCGGTGATTGCCACGGCGTTGAAGGACGCGGGTTTGCGGCCAGAGCATGTCGACGATGTCATGCTCGGCAACGCGCTTTATGGCGGCGGCAATCCCGCCCGGCTCGCCGCTCTCGCTGCCGGTATCCCGGAAAGCATCCCGGCATTGACGGTCGATACGCAATGCTGCGCTGGGCTCGATGCCATCTTGCTGGCGACGTCGTGCGTCGCGTCCGGCGAGGTAGAGGTTGTCGTGGCCGGCGGAGCGGAGAGCTTCAGCCGTTCGCCGCTGCGCTTCGTTCGCCCGAGCGCGCCCAACGAACTCCCCCGCGAATATTTGCGCCCGCCGTTCACGCCGTGGGCCGAGCGGGATCCGGACATGATCGAGGCCGCGGGGCTCCTCGCCGCAGAACTCGGGATATCTCGCGCCGCACAGGAGGCGTTCGCCGTCGAAAGCCACCGGAATGCGCTTCAGGCGGATCATCGTGAGGAGATCGTCCTCGTCGCCCGTCTTCAGCGCGACGAATTTAGCCGCAAGCTCGATGCTGGTGTTTGTGCCCGGCTTCCGGCGTTGGCCGGCGATCCCGAACATGCGGTTACGGCCGCGACGACGGCGGTCGAGGCCGATGCGGCGGCGGCTGTCGTCGTGGTCTCGGAAGAGGTCGCATCGCGCCATTCCGGGCCGAAGCTCAGGATTCTTGGCGGTCAGCGGGGAGGGGGAAATCCGGAGCAGCCCGGCCTCGCGCCGATCACCGCGGCGCAGACCGTGCTTCGCCGCCACGGCGTTCCTCCGGGCGATCTGGCGCGCGCCGAGATCATGGAAGCATTCGCCGTCCAGGCGATGGCCTGCTCGAACGGCCTCGAACTCGATACCGGGATACTCAATGCCGGTGGGGGGGCTTTGTCGCGCGGCCATCCGATCGGTGCGTCGGGGGCGATCCTGGCGGTGCGCTTGTTCCACGAGCTCAAGCGGCAACCTGCAAGATCGCTCGGTCTTGCGGCAATCGCGGCTGCCGGCGGGCTCGGCAGCGCGCTGCTCGTCAGCGCGACAGCCTGATATCGCTCATCCGCACTGACTTTCCGCCCGGCTTGTCGAGATCGTCGACCGCGAAGCTGAAGCCATTGCCGGTGTTGCTGATCGTCATCTTGGCCTTGGTGTCGCCGTTGACCGGCTTCGGCCAAGTGACGTCGAGCACGATCGTGTCACCCCGGCGGCGCCCCGAGAGGGCGGCTGGGCCGATCTTCGAGCCGACATAGGTGCCTGTATACCTGCCCGAGGAATCGACCGTGAGGTCGGCGCCGATCTTACGGGTGACCACTGCTGCAGCCGTGCAACTGCCGTCGATCTTGACCGAAGACTCGGTCGAGGCGCCGTTCACCTTGCACTTCACGTTCCACGGACTGCCGTCGGCCGCCGTGCGGACGCCGCCACCACCGTTGAAGGAGCCGTCGAAGCGTTTCAGGAAGTCTCCTTCCGCGCTCTGCGCATGAGCAGAGCCGGCAATGACGGCGAACGCAGCGACCAATGCGAGACGCGAGACGTTCATTTTGGACCTCCTTGTGACGGCTGGATCAGGCCCCACCCAGGGACCCTGGGCAAACGGCGAGGTGCGGCAGCCTTCGCACGCTCGAATGGGGGTGTTTTGTTACGCGTTCGAATTCGTTATCAAAATCGAGCCATTCTAAGGCAACCGGGCGAGTCGATGAGGATCGCGGGTGAGGGTTGATCTCCTGGCGGGAACGATGGACACGGCACGCGGCCCAGTTTCCGGCCGTCCGCCGCGCATCGGTGTGTTCGATTCCGGAATGGGCGGCCTGACTGTCCAAGCCGAAATCGCCGCCCAGATGAAAGGCGCCGAACTCGTCTATATCGGCGATACCGAAGTATTTCCCTATGGCCGGCTGGCAGAAAATGACCTCGTCGAGCGCGTGTCGCTCGTGATGAGCCAGTTCATCCAGGGATACGCGCCGGACATCGTCTGCATCGCCTGTAACACGGCGTCGACTTTGGCACTTCCTGTTCTACGAGCGCGCTACGATATACCCTTCGTCGGTACGGTGCCAGCCATCAAGCCGGCCGTGACACTCTCAAGGACTCGCAAGATCAGCGTTCTGGCAACCATGGGAACGGTAGCCCGCGACTACACACACGAACTCGTCGCTGCCCATGCGCTGGATTGCGAGGTCAATCTCGTGGGCAGCAAAGGCCTCGCGAGCCTCGCCGAGGCGGTGTTGCGCGGCGAGACGATCAGGGACGAGGATGTCGTGGCGGAGATTGCGCCCGCCTTCGTCGGTACAAGAGACAGCCGCACGGACGTCATCGTCCTTGCCTGCACCCATTATCCGCTGATCCTCGACCGGCTGGAGGCCCTGGCGCCATGGCCGGTCAACTGGATCGATCCCGCGCCGGCCATTGCGCGCCGCGTCGCGACCTTGGTGGGTACCTATGAAACAGGTTTCCCGGTGCCTGCTCCCCGGGCGCTGTTCACCCAGAGAAATCCTCTCCCTGTGCCTCTGCTCAGCGCGCTCTCGGCGCTCGGCTTCGGCGAGGTCGGGCTCGAGGCGATCGGCTAGGACATGCTGAGCCTTCTGTTCCCGACAATGGTGGAAGTCGCGGGCCTTTTCGGTGACGTGCCGCACGAAGGTCACCTTGCGGGGATCGAACAGGTGTTCGGCGACGAGCGGGTGATGAAAACGCTCGGCGGCGTGCGTCCTCCGCAGGCGGCGAAAGCGTTTATCGGCCGCGAGCGCGCGCACTGGCGCGAGCACAGCTATGGAATGTGGTTCTTCCGCGATCTGGACAACGGCGACTTCGCCGGCTGGGGCGGCATCCGTCGGACCGAGGTTGACGGCGAGGAAGCGGTCGAACTCGCTTACACGCTGGTGCCGGAAAAATGGGGGCAAGGCTGCGCGACCGCGATCGGCAAGCTCGCCACACAGCTCGGTTTTGAAAATCTCGGTCTCACCGACATCGTCGCCTTCGCGCTGACCGACAATGCGCGGTCAGAGGCCGTGATGGTGAGGTGCGGGTTTGCCTTCGAGAAGCCGATCGAGCGGGCAGGGCTGCCGCATGTCCTTTACCGGCTTAAGGCTGGTGCGTCGTCCTCAGGTCTGTCTGGAGGACCGAGGGACCTTGACCTGATGCTCCGGTGAGCCGGAGCATGCCGGTAATTCAAGCGGCTTCGTCGACTTTCGGCCGCAGTCCCATCAGGTGGCAGATCGCATAGACGAGATCGGCCCGGTTCATCGTGTAGAAGTGAAAGTCGGTGATGCCGCGATCGACGAGATCGAGCACCTGTTCCGCCGCCACGGCCGACGCGACCAACTGACGGGTCGCGGGATCGTCCTCGAGGCCGTCGAAGCGCTGCGCCAGCCATGCCGGCACGCTCGCGCCGGCGCGGCTCGCGAAATTCGAGACAGCCTTGAACGAGTGCACCGGAACGATGCCCGGCACGATCGGGATATCGATCCCGGCTTTGCGGACGCGCTCGACGTAGCGCTCGTAAATGTCGTTGTCGAAGAAGAATTGGGTGATGGCGCGATCGGCGCCGGCATCGACCTTCGCCTTCAACGCATCGATGTCGGCGTCGATCGACGGGCTCTCCGGATGCTTCTCCGGGTATGCCGCGACCGAGACCTCGAAACCGGCGATGCGCTTCAGGCCGGCGACGAGATCGTTCGAATAGGAATAGCCGCCGGGATGCGGCTCGTAATGCGCGCCGATGCCGGCCGGCGGGTCGCCACGCAGCGCGACGATGTGGCGGACGCCCGCGTCCCAATAGGCGAGCGCGACTTCGTCGATCTCTTCGCGGGTCGCGGCGACGCAGGTGAGATGCGCGGCAGGCGGCGTCTCGGTTTCGCGGACGAGGCGGGTCACGGTCTGGTGCGTGCGCTCGCGTGTCGATCCGCCGGCGCCATAGGTCACCGAGACGAAACGCGGGGCGAGCGGAAGCAGCTTGCCGATCGACGCCCACAGACTGACCTCGGCCTCCGCTGTCTTCGGCGGAAAGAACTCGAACGAGACGCCGATCTTGCGGTGGTCGTCGCGGCGGCTCAGGCGTTCGCTGTCGTTATGATTGTTTGTCATGCCACGGCCCGGCCGGTGTCTGTGAGTGGGATATCGGTGATGATGCGCGGATCGCGTGCGAGCCAGATCGACACGGTCAGCTTGTCCGGCTCGCCGCCTGGAGCCGCGAGGTCGTGGTGTTGCACCGGTTCGAGACCCGCCTGACGCAGCCAGTTCTCGACCTGATCCGGGGCAAAGCCGAGGCGACGATGGGCATGCTGGTCGCGCAGGAATTCGAGTTCGTGCGGCGCGAAGTCGACAATGAGCAGACGGCCGCCCGGCGACAGCGCCCGGGCCGCTTCGCGGATGGCGCGCGCCGGCTCGTCGAGGAAGTGCAGGACCTGATGAATGACGACGAGGTCGAAGCTCTGCGGAGGCACGGGCAGGGCATAGACGTCGCCCTGCCGTAGCTGGGCAGAGAGCAGTCCCTTGTGCGCGAGATTGGCGCGCGCGACCGCGAGCATGTCGAGCGAGGCATCGACGCCGACGGATCGTGTTGCCTGCGGGCCGAGCAGTTCGATGATGCGACCGGTGCCGGTGCCGATGTCGAGCATCGCATGAACGGGTTTGGTGCCGACGGCGGCGCGGATCGCGGCTTCGACGGCCGTCTCCTCGACATGAAGTGCGCGGATGTTTTCCCAATTGCCGGCGTGCTGCGAGAAATAGGTTGCTGCCTTGTCGGCGCTTGTCGCACGCACCTCGGCGAGGCGCTCGCGGTCGCGGGCAAGATCGCGGTCGCCGCAATCGAGGCGCTGCAGAACTGCCTGTGCGACGCCGGAGGCAGGTTCGCTGTCGGTCAGCCGGAAGAAGGCCCAGCTTCCTTCGCGCTGGCGCTCGACCAGGCCGGCCTCGACGAGGAGCTTGAGGTGGCGCGAGATGCGCGGCTGCGACTGGCCGAGAATGTCGGTCAGGTCGGAGACATTGAGCTCACCCTGCGCGAGCAACGCAAGGATACGCAGGCGCGTTTCTTCGCCGGCGGCGCGGAGCACGGAAAGGAGCGGAGGCAGCGGGAACTGCCTCGATTCACGATCAGACATAAAGATATCTTTATGCCGTCTGGCTCGGCGCTGCAAGATGCCTTGCGGCTCAGTCGTTAATTTTGGGAACGGCCGGATCAGGTTCGGAAGTGCCACCGACGGCCGGCTCGGGCTTTGCGGAAGCGGGTTTCTTCGGTGCGGCGCGCTTGGCCGGAGCCTTGGGCGTCGTAGCCTTTGGAGTGGCGGTGGCCGATGCGCTGGAAGAAGCAGTCGCCTTCGGAGCCGCCGGCTTTTTAGCCGCGGGTTTCCTGGTAGCGGGTGCTTTCGCCGTGGCTGAAGCGGTCGAGGAACTGGCCGCCTTCGCGGGCGCTTTCGGCTTTGCAGGTGCCTTGGGCTTGGCGGCCTTCACGGGCTTTGGCGCCGCTGCGGGCTTTGCCGCGCTTCGCGCCTTGGTCGTGCTTGCTTTTGGCGGTGCGCGGCGGGCGGTCGATTTCGGCGCGGCCTTGCGTCCGGTCGCCTTTTTCGGCGCGGGTTCCGGCTTCGAGTGGGTGATGCTGTCCGCTACTTCGTTGACGGTCGCCTGAGCCTTCTTCACCAGGCCCTGCACGCGATCGTCGTCACCCCATCTCAGGAGTGTTTCCTTGACACGCTCCCACAGCGATCGTTCACCGGCCATAGCTGCTTGCCTCGTTCTATTGCGCGTTCCCCTGTGCTGGAAACTACACGCCGACTGGGTGAGTTCCAAGGGAACCTAAAGGATGCGCGCAATAATGGGTAGCAATCGCCAACAAATCATTTTTGCCGCGATGCGGTGAACATGTTTTTTGCGTGGCTTCCGCGCCGCGAAGGGCGCGGAAACAGGCGGCTTCAGCGGCTGAACTTCTTGTACTTCAGGCGCTTCGGTTCGACGGCATCGGGACCGAGGCGGCGCTTCTTGTCTTCCTCGTAGTCCTGGAAATTGCCCTCGAACCATTCGACGTGGCTGTCGCCCTCGAAGGCCAGCATGTGCGTCGCAATACGGTCGAGGAACATGCGATCATGGCTGATGACTACGGCGCAGCCGGCGAAATCTTCCAGCGCTTCTTCCAGCGCGCGGAGCGTCTCGACGTCGAGGTCGTTCGTCGGTTCGTCGAGGAGGAGGACGTTCGCGCCCGACTTCAGCATCTTGGCGAGATGGACGCGGTTGCGCTCACCACCCGAAAGCTGGCCGACCTTCTTCTGCTGGTCGGAGCCCTTGAAGTTGAAGGCCGAGGTGTAGGCGCGCGAATTCACCTCTTTCTTGCCGAGATAGATGATGTCGTTGCCGCCGGAGATTTCTTCCCAGACGTTCTTGTTCGCGTCGAGCGCATCGCGTGACTGGTCGACATAGCCGAGCTGGACGCTCTCACCGATCTCGATCTTTCCGGCATCCGGCGTTTCCTGGCCGGTGAGCATGCGGAAGAGCGTGGTCTTGCCGGCGCCGTTCGGGCCGATGACGCCGACGATGCCGCCGGGCGGCAGCTTGAAGGTCAGGTCGTCGATCAGCAGGCGGTCGGCGAAGCCCTTTGTCAGACCGGTGAAGTCGACCACGTTGTTGCCCAGGCGCTCGGCGACGGGAATGACGATCTGCGCCGTGCCCGGCGCCTTGTCGGCAGCCTTCTTGACCAGTTCGTCATAGCGCTGGATGCGCGCCTTGCTCTTGGCCTGACGGGCCTTGGGCGAGGCGGAAATCCATTCGGACTCGGCCTGAAGCGCGCGCTGGCGTGCGCTGTCCTCGCTCGATTCCTGGGCGAGGCGCTTCTGCTTCTGGCCGAGCCAGGAGGAGTAATTGCCCTCGTAAGGGATGCCGCGGCCGCGATCGAGTTCGAGGATCCAGCTCGTGACGTTGTCCAGGAAATAGCGATCATGGGTGACGATCAGGATCGCGCCCGGATAATTGCGGAGATGGTTCTCCAGCCACTGCGTGGTTTCGGCGTCGAGATGGTTGGTCGGCTCGTCGAGCAGGAGCAGGTCCGGCTGTTCGAGCAGGAGTTTGCAGAGCGCGACGCGGCGGCGCTCACCGCCCGAGAGGTTGTTCGGATCGGCGTCGTCCGGCGGGCAGCGCAGCGCTTCCATAGCCTGGTCGACGCGGGCATCGAGATCCCATAGGCCCTGAGCCTCGATCTCGTCCTGCAGCTTGGTCATCTCGTCGGCGGTCTCGTCGGAATAATTCACCGCGAGGTCGTTATAGCGGTCGAGGATCGCCTGCTTGTCGGCGACGCCGAGCATGACGTTCTGGCGAACGGTCAGCGAGGGATCGAGGTGCGGCTCCTGCGGCAGGTAGCCGACCTTGGCGCCCTGAGCGGCCCAGGCCTCGCCGTTAAACTCCTTGTCGATGCCGGCCATGATGCGCAGCAGGCTCGATTTACCCGAGCCGTTGACGCCGAGAACGCCGATCTTGGCGTCCGGATAGAAGGATAGGTGGACGTTCTCGAGGACCTTCTTGCCGCCCGGATAGGTCTTCGACAGGCCACTCATGTGGTAGATGAACTGACGTGCCATGGCGGCCGCGCTCCGGATATTTTTGCTGGGACAGGATTTTGGCGCTGTTCTAGAGGGCCAAGCGGGGACGGGCAAGGGTGCGATCCTCAGGGCGCGTCCCATCCTCGCCTGCCAAAACAACGATGTTGGAAAAGGTCGCCCCTCGGAGGGGCGGGGGATGCGGTCGCATCCTCTTGTGTGTTGGTGTGGTTGACGCGATCCGCATCCCCACGCGCAGCGTCTCAAGTCGGAGGAGGCGGGCGCTTCCACGGCCTTTGGCCGCCGGCGAGTTTAAGAGCTGCGACCGGCAGCCAGACCGTCCCCAGTGCACTCGCACAGACGGGTCATGGTGCCCGACGGGCCCGCTCATTCAGCCAAGCCTTGCGGCTTGCCCTTCATCCTCCGGCCTCCCGGGAGCGGGGTTCCGGACCCCGCCCGCAGGCGCCGCTCCTCATCCCACGCCGGCCGGCCGGTACCTGGCAAGCGCCCCTCGCAGGGTGAGGATGAGCGGAGGACTAGCAGGAAATAGGAATATTGTCAACAAGCTTACTCGATGCTCATTGTTATCTGCTGAAATGGGCGAGCAGTTTGACCAACTCCGACTGCCTTGCCGTTCCGGTTTTCTCAAACAGTGATTTGAGTTGATTTCGGACCGTCTGGTAAGAAAGCCCCATCCGCTGGGCAACATCCCGGGCTGTACCGCCTTCCAAAAGCATCGCCGCCAAGCGCGATTCCGCCGGGCTGATATCGAAGGCCTGCCTAAGAAGATTCTGATCGATGGTGTCGGGAAGAGAACCATCGCTTACGATCAGCACCGCCCGTGCATAACGACCTCCGACGCCAAACGGCAGGGGAAGTCCTTCCAGGATCAACGGAGGCATGTTCTCGCGCCTGACCGCCTGGCGGTTCGGTTCGGCTCCGAAGGCGGATGAGCGATTGGCCGCAATCCTCGCCAGGAGACATTGAAGCCGGTGATTACTGTCGGAATGGCGTGCGACAAGTCGATGGTTTCGACAGGAGAGAGCGCCGCTCATCAATTGTTCGGCGCGGCTGGTCATACCCAATACGTAGCCGGCGGAGCCGATGAGGATCGCGCCGACGTTTGCGAACTCCCAGGCGTCGAGAGTCAGCCGCCGCGACGTACGTTCCATTTGGTCCAGCAGCTTCAGTCGTATCGCGATATCCGGGGCTAGAGCGGCCATTTCAGACGCGTTGCGTGAGTCAAATGGATCGCTGCCGAGTTCACGATGAAAGGTCACGCACCAGGGATCTTTCCCCGGGCACATCGCGCCCGCCCACCATTCGAGGCCATATTTTCTAAGAAAATCTTGGTAAAAGGGTAGGCGGGCGCGCTCTTCCGCCGTGGTTATCTCTTGCTCCAGAACTACATCGTTCTGCTGCCATTTCGGCCGACCGCGTTTCGCTCGTTCGTCTTTTGTGTACCACCCCTGTTCCACATAGGCGCCTGCGGAATCCTGCATTCGCGTCGACATGAGAACGTTTGGGAGGGGAGCCAAATCCCGCGTGGGGATGAGAACGATGCCTGCGGCGCCCACCGCGGAGGCAATGGCATCCAAAGCAATGGTCAAGTCCGTCTCGAATAGGACCGACTCTGTAAAACTACCTACGGCCTGTCGGAGATTTTTGCGCAGCAGACATCCCCAATATTGAGATGAAAGCGATGATTACTGAGAATTAGCTTGAGTTCAACATCTTTAGCCCATTTGGGCCATGCAGTTGCATGCGATCCAGATTCAAATGTTGATATGGAATCGAATTCAGCTTGTTCCGAAACTCCGTCCAGCGATATCACGGCTAGCCTCGCCATGACCCAATATTTGGTCGAGGAGATGAGGCGCCTTCGCCAGTGCGATCTGGCGGAGGTCTATCTGCTCTTGAGCTTGGAACTGCAGCGCCGGGTTTCCGAGATGTCGAATCCAAGGGAAGCATCCCAGGACCAGGCACTGATCGCTTCCGGCGGCTAGCTCCAGGCCGGGCGGTTCGGCGCTCGGCGCGGACAGCCCATTCTGCTTCAAACACATCGTGCAGATCCTCCGCATCGTTGCGGGGACTATGCCAACTGGGTTCAAGTCGGGTGGCGGACGCCGCTTCTTCTCGCCGCGGCTCCAAGCCAAGGACTTGCATTCGCTGGCGCTCGATGTTGCGGAAGACTAGAACCTCGCCATGCACGAGATCACGCTTCCCGTCGTCTTCTTTGCCGGCATGCTGAGTTTCCTCACGCCCTGCGTCCTGCCGCTCGTGCCGGCCTATCTGTCCTATCTCGCCGGCACCTCATTGGAGGAGCTTCAGGCGAGCCGGCCGGGCAGGGCGGTGCTGCTCCGCGCTCTCGCGACTGCGCTGCTGTTCGTCCTTGGCTTCGGCACGGTGTTCGTCGCGCTCGGCGCGACGGCGTCGGTCTTCGGCGGTCTCATCCGCCAGCATCTTGCCTGGCTGACGATCGCCGCCGGCATCGGCATCATCGTGATGGGTCTGCATTTCCTCGGCGTGTTCAAGATCGGCTTTCTCTACCGCGAGGCACGGTTCAATCCGGCCAAGCCGGTCGGGATCTGGGGCGGATATCCGATGGGGCTGGCCTTCGGCTTCGGCTGGACGCCCTGCATCGGGCCGGTTCTTGCCGCGGTGCTGACGGTCGCGGCGGGCGAGGCGACGGTGACGCGAGGGGCGGGGCTGCTCGCGATCTACGCGGCGGGGCTAGGTCTGCCGTTTATCCTGGCGGCTCTGGCGATGGGGCCGTTCACGGGATTTCTTGGCCGCTTCCGCCGCCATCTCGGCCGGGTGGAGCAGGTGATCGGCGTTCTGCTGATCCTCGTCGGGATCGCCTTCCTGACGGGCTGGATCACCCGCTTCTCGTTCTGGCTGCTGGAGACCTTCCCGGCGCTGGGGAAGCTGGGATGATCTTACCCTCTCCCTCGTTGGGGAGAAGGCAAAGAAAAACCCGCCCCGGTCTCCCGGAGCGGGCTCTTTCATTCAGAGGCCGACGATTACTCCACGTAATCGTACTGGCCGCCCCTCCACTCGTAGACGACGTAGCCCGGCAGGGTGACGTCGCCCTTGGCGTCGAACTTGACGTCGCCGATGACGGTCTTGAACAAGCCGGTGTCGAGCGCCTTGATGACGGCCGGAGCTTCGGTCGACTTCGCGGTCTTCACGGCCTCGGCCCACGCCTGAACGGCTGCGTAGGAGTAGAGGACGTAGCCTTCCGGCTTCACGCCGGCGGCTTCGAACTTCTTCACGATCTCAGCGTTCGCGGCGTTCTTGGCCGGGTCCGGCGAGAAGGTCATCAGCGTGCCTTCGCCGTCCTTGCCGGCGATGGTCCAGAACTCCTGGCTGACGAGCGCGTCGCCGGCCATGACCGGAGCCTTCACGCCCTGCTGACGAAGCTGCTTCACGATGTTGCCGGCTTCGGTGTGGTAGGTGCCGGCATAGACGAGATCGACGCCAGCGGCCTTCAGCTTCGAGACGAGCGCCGAGAAGTCGGTGTCGCCCTTGTTGAACGAGTCAACGAGGACCGGCTTGCCGCCGCCAGCTTCGTAGGCCTTCTGGGCTTCCAACGCGAGACCTTCGCCATAGGGCGACTTGTCGTTCAGGAAGGCGACCTTCTTGCCGGCGAACTTGGACTGGATGAACTTCGCGGCGGCCGGGCCCTGCTGATCGTCACGACCGCAGACGCGGTAGATGCCGGGGCCAGGGCGCTGGTCGGTGAACTTCGGGTTGGTCGAAGCGGGCGAGATCTGGACGATGCCGAACTCGGCGTAAACCGAGGAGGCCGGGATCGACGCGCCCGAGCAGTACGAACCGACGACGAACGAGGCGCCCGAACCGGCAACGCGGTTGGCGACCGAGGTCGATTCCGTGCCGTCGCACTTGTCGTCTTCGATCTGGATGGCGATCTTCTTGCCGAGGAGGCCGCCGGCAGCATTGATGTCGGCAACAGCGCGCTCGGCGCCGGCCTTCATCTGCGCACCGAAGGTCGCTTCGCTGCCCGTGATCGGGCCCTGAAGAACGATCTTGATATCCTGCGCCTGGGCAGCACCCGCGAAAGCGAGAGATGCGCCGAGCAGAAGGCCCGTCAACAATTTCTTGGTCATCAGCCTCTCCATGTCTTCTCGGAGGTTCTTGGCCCCGAGCGGCAGCAGCCGCATGCAAGTATTGTGCATGGCTTTACAATAAGGGAAAGCCAGTTCTTCATGCGGCATCCGAGTTGCGCAGGCGCCAGGAGAATGAGCCCTCAGGCTCGATGGCCCACGCATAGCGGCGCGTCATCTGCCGGACCCGTGTGAGACGGTGCCCGAGCAGCGCGGCGGCGCTGAGAATGATGAAGTCGACGAGGTAGAACTGCGCCGACAGAAGCGTGCCGTGGAACAGCGCGAAGTGGATGAAGCGCACGGCCGCGGCGAGAAGGATCATCCAGACGACCGCGCGCCAGGCCGGATCCCAGCCGATCGCAGTTGCACGTCCCGTCATCATCGCTGCCGAGCAACCGAGCACGAGCGTGACGATGATGAAATCGGGGAGGCCCACTTCCCAGAGAATGCCCATTGCCGGCTCCTTCAGTGGCCGCCTTCGAGATAGGCGGCGCGGACTTCCTCGCGGGAGAGAAGGTCGGCGCTCGGTCCCGAAAGCGTGATGCGGCCGTTGACCATGACGTAGCCGCGATGCGCGAGCTTGAGCGCGTGATAGGCGTTCTGCTCGACGATGAAGACGGTCAGGCCTTCGGTCTGGTTGAGCTGGCGGATCGCGTCGAAAATCTGCTTCACGATCAGCGGCGCAAGGCCGAGCGACGGCTCGTCGAGCAGAAGCAGGCGCGGGCGGCTCATCAATGCGCGGGCGATCGCGAGCATCTGCTGCTCGCCGCCCGAGAGCGTGCCGCCACGCTGGGTGAGGCGCTCCCTGAGACGCGGGAACAGCGTGAAGACGCGTTCCAGATCCTCTTCGAAGTGTTCGACGCCGGCGACGACGGAGCCCATTTGCAGGTTTTCGAGCACGCTCATGCGCGCGAAGATGCGGCGACCTTCGGGCGACTGGGCGATGCGCAGCCGCGCGATGTGGTGCGCGGCCATTCGGGTGATGTCGCGGCCCTCGAAGACGACGTGGCCTTCGCGGGCGCGCGGGGCGCCGAAGATGGTCATCATCAGGGTCGATTTGCCGGCGCCGTTCGAGCCGATCAGCGCGACGATCTCGCCCTGATTGACCTCGAGGTCGACGCCCGCAAGCGCACGGATATTGCCGTAATAGGTGTGGACGCCTCTGATGGAGAGGAGAGCGCTCATCGCGATACCTCTTCCTGCACGGCTTCGGTCTCGTCTTCCTCGACGCCGAGATAGGCGGCGATGACCTTCGGGTCCTGACGGACATCGGCCGGCGCGCCGTCGGCGATCTTCTTGCCGTAGTCGAGCACGATCACGCGGTCCGAAATCCCCATCACCACGCTCATGTCGTGTTCGATCAGAAGGAGCGAGGTTTTATGCTGGTTGCGGATGTAGAGGAGGAGCTCGTTGAGCTCGTGGCTCTCGTTCGCGTTGAGGCCGGCTGCCGGTTCGTCGAGGCACAGCATGACCGGCTCGGAGCACATCGCGCGGGCGATTTCCAGACGCCGCTGGGCGCCGTAGGGCAGGCTCGCGGCCGGGTCGTCGGCACGGTCGATCAGCTTCACGCGCTCCAGCCAATAGCTGGCGCGATCGATCGCTTGCTTTTCGGCCGCGCCATAGCCGCCGAGGCCGACAAGGCCGAGGAACGAATATCCCGAGGCCACCATCAGCTTGTTGTGCTGGGCGACGAGCAGGTTTTCGAGCAGCGTCATGCCGCCGAACAGGCGGATGTTCTGGAACGTGCGCGCGACGCGGGCCGTCTGCGAGACCTTATGGTTTTGCAGCCGCTCCAGAAGGAACAGCTCGCTGCCGTTCTTCTTGATCGATTTGAGGCCCGAAACCGTGACTTCGTCGATCTCGGACAAAATTGCCTCGTCGCCATGGACGAGCGCGAGGCGACCTTCCGACGGCTTGTAGAAGCCGGTGATGCAGTTGAACACGGTGGTCTTGCCGGCGCCGTTCGGGCCGATGATCGCCGTGATCTCGCCGCGGCGGGCGTCGAACGACAGGCTGTCGATGGCAACAAGGCCGCCGAAACGCATCGAGAGGTTTTCGACGCGCAGAAGGACTGGATTGGCCGACATCAGCCGCGTCCTTCGCTGACCATGGCCGCACTGACCGTCTTCTTCTTCTTGAGGAAGACCGACGGATCGCGCGACGAGATGAGGCCGCGCGGACGCCAAACCATGATGATCACCATGACGAGACCGAAGATCAGCATGCGGTACTGAACCGGATCGAAGCCCTCGCCAAAGATGGTTCTGATGAAGCCGAGGTTCCGCAGCATCTCGATGCCGCCGATCATGATCAGAGCCGAGAAGACGACGCCGAGGTTCGAGCCGAGGCCTCCGAGGACGACGATGGCGAGGATCAGCGCCGACTGCAGGAAGGTGAAGTCGGACGGGCTGATATAGCCCTGACGCGCGGCGAAGACGGTGCCGGCGAAGCCGCCGAACATCGCTCCGAGCGCGAACGCCGTCAGCTTGGTGTTGACCACCGAAATGCCTAGCGAGCGGCAAGCGATCTCGTCTTCGCGCAGGGCTTCCCAGGCACGCCCGATCGGCAGGCGGCGCAGGCGGATCGTCACAAGCAGGACGATGAAGGCGAGCGCCAGGATCACGTAATAGAAGAAGATCAGGCGGTGCACCGGCGAGAACGGGATGCCGAAATACTGGGCGAAGCTGTTTTCTCCGGTCGCCACGAACTGCAGGCCGAAGAAGCTCGGCCGCGGGATCTGGTTGATGCCGGACGCGCCGCCGCTTAATTCGCGCCAGTTGATCAGGACGAGGCGGATAATCTCGCCGAAGGCGAGGGTGACGATCGCCAGATAGTCGCCGCGCAGGCGCAGTACGGGGAAACCGAGGACCACGCCGAACAGCGCGGCGATCAGGCCCGCGATCGGCAGGCAGAGCCAGAACGACATGCCGAAATTCATCGACAGGATCGCGAAGGTGTAGGCGCCCACGGCGTAGAAGGCGACGTAGCCGAGGTCGAGCAGGCCGGCGAGGCCGACGACGATGTTCAGACCCCATCCGAGCAGGATGTAGGTCATGACCAGGATGCCGAGATCGACCCAGTAGCGGCCGGTGACCAGGCCGCCCGAAATCCAGACCGACAGGAACGGGTAGGTCAGGGCGATCAGCACCATGACCGGAACGAGGTATTTGCGCAGATTGAGCGCGGCCTTGGTTTCCAGAATGGTGCCCGCGGCGGCCCGCGCCTTCGGGCTCCGAACCTCACGCCAGATGGTGAGGTTGAGGAAGATGCGGCCGAAGAAGACGATCGCGGCGAGCGCGAGAACCGTGCCCCAGCGGTCGTGGAACTGGTAGCGGCCGCCTTGCGCGACGGTCTGCAGACCGACGATCGGAGTGGTCGTCGCGAGCGTGATGAAACCCCAAATGGCCGCGTCCTTCAGGAGGGCTACGGCGGGATGGGGGTCTTTCGCGGGAGAAGTCTCGACGGGTTCGTCGGTCATCTCACACCTTTTCAACTTCGGGCCGGCCGAGGAGACCGGTCGGCAAGAAGATCAGGACGATGGACAGGATGGAGAACGCGGCGACGTCCTTGTAGTCGACGGAGACATAGCCGGCGAAGAAAGTCTCGATCAGTCCGATGGTGATACCGCCGAGCACGGCACCCGGCAGCGAGCCGATGCCGCCCAGCACAGCCGCTGTGAAGGCTTTGATGCCGACGACGAAGCCCGCGTAGAAGTCGGTCGAGCCGTAATAGAGCAGGTGCATCAGGCCGGCGACGGCGGCGAGCGAGGCGCCCATGACAAAGGTCAGCGAGATCGTCCGGTCGACGTCGATGCCGAGTAGCGAGGCCATCTTCATGTCCTGCTCGCAGGCGCGCTGGGCACGTCCCAGCGGCGTCTTCGTCACGACATAGGTGAAGATGACGAGCACGACGACGGTCATCACCATCACGGCGATCTGCGAGTACTGCAGCCAGACCGAGAAGCTCGATTCCTTGAAGAATTCGAGGCCACCCGGGATCAGCGAGGTGAACGCCTTCTTGTCCGCGCCCTGACCGTTCTGGGCGTAGTTCTGGAGCACGATCGACATGCCGATCGCCGAGATCAGTGGCGCCAGACGGAACGAGCCGCGGAGCGGGCGGTAGGCCATGCGCTCGACCGTCCAGCCGTAAAGCGAGGTCAGGAGCACCGAAAGGATGAGAATTATCAGCAAAACCAGGATCACGTTCGTGACGCCGAGCGTAAAAAGCCCGACCAGAACGACCAGCGAGATCATCGTCGATATCATGAAGATATCGCCGTGCGCGAAGTTGATCATGCCGATGATGCCGTAAACCATCGTATAGCCGATGGCGATGAGGCCGTAGATGGAGCCGAGGGAGACTCCATTGATCAATTGCTGGAGGAAATACTCCATGCGCCGCTTACTCTCTTTCCGGAAGACTGGCGCGAAGTTAGATTTCGCATCCCGTTGACCGGTTGTTGGGCCCAAAGGCCGGTACACGTGCAATGCAGGCAAGAATGATGCCCGCCCCAATGCTGCCACAACATCCGCAAGGCCGTGACGCTTTGCAAGAGAATTGAAAGGCTATTCGGGTTTTTCTCACCGAATGAGCGACGTGCGTAACATCGGTGCACGCATTTCCACGAATCCGGTCGCGACCGTGCGCCCGATCGAGGGAACATCTTTGTTCCCGCTCGGCCAGCTGGTTGAGGCAAAGGTCGCGGCGATTCTGGCTGACGGGCTGTTCAAGTTCATCAGTTCCGACGGCGGCGAGTTCGAACTTCCGCTGCCTGAGAAATTGCCGGAAGGCACACCGGTCCGTGTCTCCACGAAGCCAGACGGCAGCGTCACGGTCACGGTCACCGGCGAGGCGCCGGACCAGAGCGAGGCGATGATTGCCGCCGCGCTGAAGGAGGCTGTCCGCAGCGCCGCCGCCAAGCAGGCGACGATGTCGCCATTGTTCGCCACGCTCGAGGAATTGCCGGATCGTCCGGACCTGCCGCAGCCGATCCGCCAGGCCGTGCAGACGCTGTTGTCGATGCGGACGCCGCTGGATTTGCCGCCCAGGCCCGCTGCACTGGCACAGGCGGTCGCGAGATCGGGGCTGTTCACCGAAGCGCAGCTCGCAACGAGTCCGGATATTCCGCCGCCGCTCGATCTGAAGGTGGCGCTGTCGTCGCTGCGAGCGGTCGTCCAGACGCTGGTCGATGCGATGCCGCCTGCCACGGTTTCCACGCCTGCTGGGCCAGCCGCACCGGTTTCCGCGGCCCCCACACAGGCAAGTCCGCCGACGCAGCCCGGTCCCGGCTCGGTGTCGCCAAATCCTGTTCCCCTACCTGAGCAGGGACTACCCCAGGCTCGCACTCAGATCGGCGCGCCGTTGTCGCTGCCGACTGCCAGCCTGCTTACGAGCCAGCCACAGACTGCCGCTTTTCCGATCAGCGCTCCTGTTCCCCAACTGCCGGCGGCGCCGATGCTGCCGTCATTGCCCGTAGCCCAACCTCCAGCGGTTCAGGTCGTCGCGCCGTCTGTCGCCGTTCCGCTTCAGGGCGTCGAGACGATCACGCCGACCGCGCCGCCGCAAAACTCACCAACCGCACCCGCCCAGTCGCCGCAAGCCGGACCCGCCGGACAGGGGATGCCGATGCCCACGCCTCAGGCGATACCGATGGTTTCCACGCAGATAGCCGTTCAATCTCAGCCGCCACTCCCACAGCCCGGCGGCGTGATCGCTCTGGCTGCCCCGCCGGAAGCCGACGTGCCTTCATCACCGCAGACGGCGGTGGTGCAGGGCGGCGGCTCTTCTCAGCAGGAACCAGCCGCTCCGCCCATTGCGCCACGCGTGACATTGCCCGCGATCCTGGCGCCTCTGCCGGCTCAATCCCTCGTTCCAACTACACTTCCGGCCGATGCTGAAGGGCCGGCACAGCTCCCCACCGGATCAGCTGCGCCTCCACCTGCGCAGGCCATGACGCAATCTTCGTCGCCTCGTCAGGCCGTGCTGCCGTCGCTGTTGAGCGAGGTCGACGTTGTTCCCCCTCCGAACCGGCCGGTACCGGGACCGCTCGTTCGCGCGGCAACGCTCGCTTTGGCTCAAGCCGCCGCGCTTCCGGTCGGTGAGCCCGTGCTGACGATCCCCGGCCAACAGACCCCAACCACTCCAAGTCATCTTTATCCCACGCCGCAGAGGCCAGACGCGCCACCGCCGACGCATGGTTCCCCGCCGGTTTCACATGCGCTGGTCGATGCCCATGACGTCGCCCGCGCTGCCGCCCAGACTCAGCCGCTGGAGGAGATCGCGCCGCGTCTGCTCGCCGACACGGACGCGGCGATCTCCCGCGTCAGCCTGCATCAGATGGCATCGCTGCCGGACGATCATGCGACCAATCGCTTCGACGCACCGGATGCCCGCTGGTCATGCGAGATTCCGATCGCGCTCGACGGTCGGACAGCGCTGATGGGTTTCGTCGTCGAACGCGATGGCAAAAAGAGCGACGATCCGAGAAAACAGAAGCGCTGGCGTGTCCAGGCTGCGCTTGATCTGCCGGAGACCGGGCCGCTTCAGGCGGACGTGCAGATGCGGGGCAGGGCGGTAGTCGCCGGCATCTGGGTGGAGCGCAGCGACATCGCTCAACTATTGGAGGAGGCGCTTCCGCAGCTTCGCGACGGCCTCACCGCCGCGGGCTTCGACGTCGAGACGCTCAATGTCCGGCTGGGTCATCTCAGCCCGCATCTGCCGCCGCCGGGCGCTTTTCTGGACCAGCGCTCATGAGCGAGACGGCCAAGCCGACGATCGCGGTCGCGCTCGAATACGACTACAATGCCGCCCCGCGCGTCACCGCGTCCGGTCGAGGCGCGGTCGCGGATGCGATCCTCGCGGCAGCCAAGGAGCACGGCGTTGCGATCGAGGAGAATCCGGCTCTCGCCGAAGCCCTGTCGCATGTTGAACTCGACACGGAAATCCCCGAACAGCTCTACCGGGCAGTCGCCGAAGTCCTGACTTTCGTGCTCAGGACGACAGGGCGGCTGCGCTAGAACTTCGCGTCGACGCCGAGGCGGCCATAGGCGCCGGTCTCGTCTCCATCGTCCAGAATGCCGACGCTTTTCTTGAAGCGAAGTCCCTTCATCGCGAGGTTCTGGACATAGAGACCGACGCGGCGCTGATCCGAGCCGGCATTGCCGAAGACTTCGATTTCTGGCCCGGCAAAGACCCCGTGCCAGATGTGCAACCCTCCGGCGATCCGCACCCGGTAGAAATTAAACGCGGAACCGTAAGCGACCGACGCTTCGAGCCGGCGATCGGCCGAGGGCTCCCACCAAAGCTCGCCGATCACCCGTGCTCCGACGCCGGTGCCTGAAACCTCATTGTCCGGGTCCTCGACATCGAGGCGGTGATCCTCGACCTCGACGCCTGCAAGCCCCGTTATCGCCGGCCCGGGGCGAAGGGTGGCGCCAGCCGGCGACGATTTCGCCGAGAGTGACGTCCCCGTGGATCCGGCCGCTCGCTGCATATTCGGAAGCGTAATCGTAGCCGCCGACACCGCCGGCAAGACGGAGGACCGGCCCCGAAAGGTCACGCGATTTCAGTGCGATGTCGGCACCCGCCCAACTGAACATGGAGACCGACGAGATATCGATGCCGCTGAAATAGAGGACCCGGCGGAGGCCGTCTTGGGAGGCTGGCGTGGCAGCCAGCTCCAATGGGTATGCGACCACGCAGGCGCATGCAGCCCAGGTTCCGAATCGTGAAAACGTCGCCACGCCCGCCTCGTGGAAAAGTCAAGTTCGAAGGGAGAGCTAACCACAGCTTACTGTTGCAGGGAAGGTTGTAAAAAAGAAAAAGCCTCCAGCGGGTTACGCTGGAGGCTTGTCGTGAAGTGGCGGGGGCTCAGTTCAGGCTTAGCTTGCCGAGGCGGATGAACTGCGTCTCGCCGGAGGGGTCGTCGACGCCGTCATTGTCGGTGATGACGAAGGCCTCGCCCGACTTGTCGATGGCGAAGCTCTCGACCTTGTCGAGAACGAAGCCGCCCGGCGCTGCGAGGTCGGGGAGGAGATCGCGGACCGTCGTCTTGGTCACGACCGGGAGCGTGCCGCCGATCGGGGCCGGGGTGACGCCCTTCAGCGAGACGTAGGTCAGCTTCTTGATCTTGGCGTCGTCGCCGACCTGGTTGTCGCGCTCGATGACGATCGAGGCCGTCGCCGACCGCGGTGATCTCGGAGAGGCCGACCCAGCCCTTCTCGACCTTGTCGAGCGGGTAGTGGACGACGCCCCAGCTCTTGTCGGCGGGCTTGTAGGCGAGGAGCTTGGTCATGCCCTTCGGGTCGTCCTTCCACTCGCGCTGGACGGCGAGCCAGACGATCTCGTCGGCGCCGGTGCCGGTCACCGCGACGCCCTCGAAGCCGAAGCGGGTCGGCTGGCGCTTGAGCGCCTCGGGGAGCTCGACGATCTCCTCGACGATCGCGCCTTGGCGTCGACGCTGACCAGCGTCGACTGCGTCTTTTGTCCTTCTCGCTCCGGGATTGCCTTCCGAAGCGAGCCAGAAGCCGCCGTCCGGACGCAAGCGCGATGCCCTCGAGGTCGAGAAGCTTGGCCGGCTCGCCGTCCTTGGTCACGGTGATCGCGCCGGTGATGACGGCCGGCGTCTTCGTCGCGTCGATCGTCAGGATGCGGCCCTGCGAAAGACGCTGTCGGTGACGGCGTAGAGCTTGCCGGGCGTTCGCCGATCGGCGACGGTGCCCGAAAGCGCCGCCCAGCGGACGGCAGGCCGTCGCATCGTCGGCCGAGACGATCGTCGGGTAGGCGGCCGGCCTTCGCGCGCGCGTAGATCGTGACCACCGAGCCGATCAGGCCGTCCTCGCGGAGATCGGTCTCGCTGGCGGTGACGAACAGATTGCGCTCCGGAATGGCGAGCAGGCCCTCCGGCCCGATGCCGCCGGGCAGCGCCTGGAGGAAGGTCGGCGCCTTGCCGGCGCCCTCGTCCTTGTAGACGCCGACGAGCGAGGCGCGCTCGGAGCCGATGAAGATCAGGCGATCCGCGCCGAAGGTCGCGACCTCGGCGCCTTCCGGCTCGTCTGCCCTTCTTGTTGCGGCTTTCGGGATAGTGGCCGAGACGGACGGTTTCGTACTCGAACGAGGCGCCCGACTCGTAGTCGACCGTGCCGTCCTTGTTGAAGATCGTGAAGCCGCGGCTGCCGCCGTCGAGTCGCCTTCATTGGCGGTGACGAAGCGGTCGTCGTCGATCCACTGCACCGTGTCGGGCTCGCGGGCACGTCGTTCCGCCTTGCCGGTGAGGGCGATGACGCCGTCCTTCTCGGTGTCGATCCTGTCGAGGTCGACGGTGCCGGCGGTGAAATTCGCCTGTGACCTTGCCCGACTGCGAGATCGACGACGGCGATGTGGTTGTTCTCCTGGAGCGTGACGACGACCTCGTTCTTGCCGTTGATGTCGACCATATTCCGGCTCCGGATCTTCCGGCGCGATCGGCGGCGAGGCCGGTGAGCTCGACGACCTTGCGTCGAGGCGCAATCGGCGTCGCCGTCCGTGAGGCGAGAGATGGTCGAGATTGCCGCCCGGCAGCTGCGGGATGGCGCCGTCATTCACCTCCTCGTCGCGCTCGTTCTCGATGCGATGGCGAGGAAGGCTTTGTCGGCAGCGGCGGCGACCGAGTTCGGCTGACCGCCGAGATCGCAGTTCGCGACGACCGTCTTGGTGGCGACGTCGACGACGGCGACGTGGCCGGACGGGTTCTGCTTGTTCTCTTCGGCGTGACGACGCCGACAGCGCGTTGCCGACGACCGACCGAGGTCGGCTCGCCGTCGAGCGCCATGATGCCCGCCGGCTTCGGGCTTGGCCGGATCGGTGATATCGACGAAGCCGATGCGCTTGCCGGGGCTGTCGGTGTAGACGAGCATCTTGCCGTCTTCCGTGACCGTGATGATCTCGGCGACCGTCGGCTTCGCTTGTCGGCATCGGCCGGCAGGTTGTCGACGACGTGGAAGGTGGCGATGCGGTTGAACATCTCGGCCGCGACGGCCGGTGTGAAAGCCGTGCTGGCGAGAAGTGCCACGGCGGTGGCCTTCAGAAAATTCGCGCGCATGAAAACGCCCCCAGGGTTGAATGGAACGCTGTGCGATTATCGAGCGCAAATGACAGGAACGTGACAGTCGTGAAGAAGGTTGGTTCGCCCTTGTTTTACCTTGACTGCGTGAAGCTTCTCGGAGATGGGCGGGTCGAAATGCGGACGTAATGTTTGTCTGTTATAGGCTGCCGTTCACACAGGAGACGTTGCGGGTGGATCATCGCGCACCGCGAACATCGGAAATCATCTCGGCCCTGCCGGACAGTTTCGTGGGGAACTCGCTGACCATCGGCGAGCTGATCATTGCCTTGCGCAATCGCGTCTTTGGCGTCGGTATTTTGATTTTCGCCATTCCGAACATCTTTCCTATGCCGCCAGGCGTGCCGGCCGCCATGGGCGCGGTTCTGATGCTGCTCGGCGGCCAGCTCGCGCTCGGATGGAATTCGATCTGGCTTCCGAAGAAGTTGTCGAACCGCTCGATCCCGCGGGAATCGCTTAAGCGGATCGCCAACCGGGCGGTGCCGTGGATCCAGAAATTCGAGAAGGTCAGCAAGCCGCGATTGGATGCGTTCACGACGCCGATTGCGGTCCGTTGGGTCGGCGCCGTGGTGTTCATTCTCGGCTTGGTCCTGCTGATGCCGTTTCCCTTCCTCGGCAACATCCCGCCGGGCGCGGCCGCCTGCGTGTTCGGCCTCGGCCTCGTCGAGCGCGACGGATTGATCGTCCTGTTTGGCTATCTGGCGTCACTGGTCGCGCTGGGGATTACGGCTTTTACGACGTGGTTGATCTACGCTGGCGCTAGCTTCCTGTTCTTCTGAGGCTTG
This sequence comes from uncultured Alphaproteobacteria bacterium, assembly GCA_963778835.1. Taxonomy (GTDB): domain Bacteria; phylum Pseudomonadota; class Alphaproteobacteria; order Rhizobiales; family Methylopilaceae; genus Flaviflagellibacter. Next base: position 73,481 of record CAVZVY010000006.1, on the reverse strand, counting down.
CCCGGAGCGCGCCCAGCGGGTAGCGAACCGGACATGACAAATTCTCCCAAAATCGCACTCCTCGGCGCCGGCCTGATGGGCGCGCCGATGGCGCGTCGGCTGCTCGGTGCGGTATTCCCCGTCACCGTCTGGAACCGCTCGCTCGAAAAAGCCAAGGCGCTCGAGCCGTTCGGCGCCGTCGTGGCGACGACCGCTGCCGATGCGGTGAAGGCTGCGGACATCGTCATCACGATGCTCGACAACGGCGCGGTGGTGACCGAAGTGCTTTTCGACCTGGGCGTCGCCGAGGCAATGCCCGTGGGGGCGGTGGTCGTCGACATGAGCTCGATCCCGCCGAGCGTCGCCCGTGACCATGGCGCCCGGCTGGAGGCAATGGGCAAGAACCACCTCGACGCGCCAGTCTCTGGCGGCACCGTTGGGGCCGAGGCTGGAACTCTGGCGATCATGGTCGGCGGTCGAGTTCGAGGTCTTTGAGCGCGTTCTGCCGGCGTTTGCACCGATGGGCCGGGCTCTTCGCGTTGGGCCATCTGGAGCAGGACAGCTCGCCAAGCTCGCCAATCAGGCGATCGTCGGGATCACAATCGGCGCGGTGGCCGAGGCATTGCTTCTCGCCGAGCGCGGTGGTGCCGACCCGGCGGCGGTTCGCGACGCCATCCGCGGCGGTTTCGCCGAGAGCCGAATTCTGGAGGTCCATGGCCGCCGGATGATCGATCGGGACTTCACGCCGGGCGGCAAAGTGAACACCCAGATCAAGGACCTGGAGACGATAGTTGCCACGGCAAATGAAGTCGGGCTGGACCTCCCGCTCGCGCGCGACGCGCTGCGTCGCTACATCGAACTACGCGAGATGGGCGGTGGCGATCTCGACCATGCCGCGCTCTTCCTGCAACTCGAAGCAGCGAGCCCTCCCACAAACTAGAATGTGAGACTCCAGCGCGTTGGAACCAAGAGACGCGCCTCGGGTTTTCCCTCAAGGTCAACGAACCGCAACGCCCTGATCGGCGAGGTCGATTCACGGCAGCGTTCCATTGGCGATTCAGGAGACGCGAGAGGAAGCGCGATGAACATCGCAGAAGCCGCACGGCGCGCCGGGCTTACGCCCAAGGCCATCCGCTTTTACGAGGCTCAGGGACTATTGCGGCCGAACCGAGCCGCCAATGGATACCGTGCCTTCGGGGATGCCGATGTCCACACCCTGCGATTCCTGAAGCGGGCACGCGATCTCGGCTTCTCGGTCGAGGAGTGCAGGGCGCTTCTGGCGCTCTATCACGAAACCGACCGTTCCGGCGCCGAGGTGAAGAAGCTCGCCGAAAACCGGGTCGCGGAAATCGACCGCCGGCTCGCCGATCTCGCGTCCATTCGTACGGCGCTGGCGCATCTGGCCGAAGCCTGCAACGGCGACGAGCGGCCGGAATACCCGATCCTGGAAGACCTGGCGTCAGATGCTGACCCTGACGAGGAACGCAAGCCGACCCACAATCCGATACGCCATTCGAGCGCGGCCTGAGGTCCTCGTTCCAGGAGGTGGAGCCGGTCCGTCGCCGGCTTCGATCGCTATTGGATGCCTAGGCTCGACGCCTATCCCTCGCAATGGCTCGTGGCCTAGCTGCTCGGCGCGATCATTTTTTTGTGCGCGGCCACTCACTCCCTCGCTCTGTGTCAATATTGTTACTGAATCGTCATCAAATCCCGGTGTGCGGGAGCAAGTCGTGGAACCGTCGTCCAAAAACGGAGCGAGGCACCGAGGCGCGGGCACCATTCCCGATGAGATCGAACTGAGGCTGGTGGCATCGCCCGACGTGCTTGCCCGGGTCCGTGATGCGCCTGCCGTGATTGAGCGCGCCCGGAACAAGGGGGTCGTGCGGCGGCTTGAAGCGATCTATTACGATACCCCTGATCGCCTACTCATGCAGGACGGTTTGGCGTTGCGCGTGCGGCGTAACGGCAAACGATATGTCCAAACCATCAAGCGTGCCTCCGGCAGCGATCCGATGGTGCGCGGCGAATGGGAATCCCGCGTTGCGACCATGGCGCCGGACCTGAGCAATCTGCCGGGCGAGATTGCTGCTCCGTTCGACCGGTTCGGCGATGACAATCTTGTGCCGATCTTCGCAACCCGGGTTCGCCGGCATTCGCGAGCGCTCGATCTGCCCGGTTGCTTGGTCGAGATCGCCTTGGACGAGGGTGTGATCGAGGCCGGCGAAAGAAGCGAGCCGGTTTCCGAGATTGAGCTTGAGCTGAAGGAAGGCGGTGCAGGTGTGCTCTATGAGCTCGGCCTGTCGCTGCTCGACGTCGCGCCGCTGCGCGTGTCGGTGCACAGCAAGGCCGAGCGCGGATATGCGCTCGCCTTCGACATGCCTCCCGCAACGCTGAAAGCCGGGCCCGCCGGCATCGACCCAGAAGACACCGTTGACGAGGCGGCCGCCAAACTGTTGGCGAACTGCCAGCACCATCTGATGGCGAACCTGGCCGCGGCGCAGAGCGGGCAAAGTCCCGAGGGCGTCCATCAGGCGCGTGTCGCGCTGCGGCGGCTGCGGACGGCCATTGCCATCCTGCGGCGCGAGCTACCGGCGGCCTCGCTTCAGGCGCTTGCGACTGACGCACGCTCGCTGGCCCGGACATTGGGTGCGGTTCGCAACTGGGATGTGTTCGTCACCGAGACGGTTGCCGAGATCGACAAAGCCAATCTGCCGGATGTGGATCTCTGCAAGCTGCGTAGCGCGGCCGAACCGTTTCGCGGACGGAGCCATGCCGGGTTGCAGGAAGAACTCGAGAAACCGCAAACCAATCGCTTTTTATTGTCGCTCGGTCGGCTGATCGAGCGCCGGAGCTGGCGTGACGACGTCGCCAGCGAAACACTGCCGATCCTCACCGAGCAGGCATCGGTTCTCGCCAGCCGCTGCCTGGCCCGACTTCAGCGGAAGACGTTCAAGCAGGGGCGTCATTTTCGGCACTTGCAGCCCGAGGCTCGCCACGCACTCAGACTGACCCTGAAGAAGCTGCGTTACGCGGCGGAATTCTTCGTGCCGCTCTATGCGGAACAGTCGCTGGCTCAGAAGTATCTCAAAGGCCTGTCGAGACTGCAGGATGCCTTGGGCACAGACAATGATGTGACGACGACGCGCACGCTTCTTCGCGACATCGAGGGAAGCACCGCGCATCCCGATGTTCATCGCGCCATCGGCGTGGTCATCGGATGGCAGGGCCGCGATCAGATCGATGCTGCGAAACGCCTGCGTCGACGCTGGCGCGACTTCGGGAAGGCGACGCCGTTCTGGGCGAGTTGAGTATGAAACCCGCCTCCCGCATGCGTGAGAGATAGGCGCTGAGATCAGATCAGCCCCAGCCCCTTCAGGCTGGCATGGCCGGCGCGGCCGATGATCAGGTGATCGTGCACGTTGATGCCCAGAGGCTTCGCGGCCTCGACGATCTTCTGCGTCATCAGAATGTCCGCGCGGCTGGGCTCGGGATCGCCCGATGGGTGGTTGTGCAGGAGGATGATCGAGGTCGCCGACAATTCCAGCGCTCGCCTCACGACCTCGCGCGGATAGACGGGCGTATGGTCGACCGTGCCGGTCTGCTGCACCTCGTCGGCGATCAGCGCATTCCGGTTGTCGAGAAAGAGGATGCGGAATTGTTCGCGGTCCGCGAACGCCATCGCGGTGCGGCAATAATCCAGGACTTTGGCGCCCATGAGCCGAGCACCGGCTTCTGGGCGATCTCGCCCTTGGCGAAACGGCGGGCGGCGGCCTCGACCAGTTTGATCTCGGTGACCGCGGCTTCCTTGATGCCCTTTGTCTCCATGAGTAGCGCCGGCGGCGCGGCGACGACCTCCGCGAAAGAGCCGAACCGGCGGATCAGCGCCTTCGCCAGTCCCTTCACATTCTGCCGCGGAATGGCACGGAACAAGATCAGCTCCAACAGCTCATAATCCGGCAGGGCATCGGCGCCGCCTTCGCGGAAGCGGCGGCGCAGACGATCGCGATGACCACGATAATGCGGCGCCGCGTCCTCGAGCTCGGACTGCGGCGGCTTCTCAGTGCTCATGCACGGGCAAGGAGCGGGTTGTCAAAGCCGGCGGGAGACAGGGTGAAGATCTCGACGCCGGTATCGGTCACTCCAATGGAGTGCTCGAATTGGGCCGAGAGTGAGCGGTCGCGCGTCACGGCGGTCCAGCCGTCGGCCAGCACCTTCACATGCGGCCGACCGAGATTGATCATCGGCTCGACGGTGAAGAACATTCCGGGTTTCAGCGCTACGCCTTCGCCGGGGCGGCCGTAATGCAGGATGTTCGGCTCGTCATGGAACAGGCGACCGAGGCCGTGGCCGCAGAAATCGCGCACCACGCTCATCCGCTCTTCGCCCTCGGCGAATGCCTGGATGGCCGCTCCGATATCGCCGGTCGTGCCGCCGGGCTTGATGGCGGCGATGCCGCGCATCAGCGATTCATGCGTCACCTCGATCAGCCGCTCGGCGCGGCGCGGGATGTCGCCGGCCGCGTACATGCGGCTGGAATCGCCATGCCAGCCGTCGACGATGACGGTGACGTCGACGTTCAGGATGTCGCCGTCGCGCAGCGGCTTGTCGTTCGGAATGCCGTGGCAGACGACATGGTTGATCGAGATGCAGGTCGACTTGGTATAGCCGCGATACATCAAGGTCGCCGGGATCGCGCCGTTGTCGCGGGCGAACTCGAACACCATCGTGTCGAGCTCAGCGGTCGTGACGCCGGGCTTCACCTTGCCGACGAGAAGATCGAGCGCCTCGGCCGCCATCCGGCCGGCCTTGCGCATGCCCGCGAAATCATCCGGGCCGTGCAGCCTGATCTGTCCGTTCTTGCGATTGGTGGCGAGGGAAGCGTCGATATAGGTCATGTTCGGCGACAATGTATGCATTCAGCGGCGCGCCGTCATCCCAATCCTACGGACGATGCGGCCGAACGAAACTATGCGGGCTGAGCGGTCGAGACCTTCTGCGGAGCCCAGGTGATCGGCACGTGGCCGGATTCGGTCTCAATGCGCGCGAGCCAGGCGCGGACGGCCGGGAAGGGGGCGAGGTCGAAGTCGCCCTCATGCGCCAGATGCGTGTTCGCATAGAGCGCGATGTCCGCAATGCTTCGTGTGTCGCCCGCGAAATAGGGGTGTGCCGTGAGGTGGGTATCCATCACCCGCAGCGCCTGATAGCCGCGGTCTTCCCATTCTTCGAGCAGGTTCCGCTTGAGTTCCCGACCGCCGCGCACCAGCGACAGCCACCAGCGCGCCTGGCCGATGAACGGGTCGTGCGAGTGCTGTTCGAAGAACATCCAGCGGAGCACCTCGGCACGGGCGAAACGCTCGGCCGGGAGGAGGGGGGTGCCTTCCGCCAGGTAGTGCAGGATGGCGCCCGATTCCGGCAGGTGGCGGCCGTCCGTCAGCACGAGCATCGGCACCTGGCCGGTCGGGTTGGAGGTCAGGAATTCCGACGTGCGATGGCCGCCGGACAGGACGTCCACTTCGACGAGCTCGAAACGCCGGCCAAGCCAGGACAGCAGAAGCCGCACCTTGTAGCTATTTGCCGAGAGCTGCATGGAATAAAGAGTCAACATCCGCGTCTCTTGCGTTATTTGCGCGAGCGCAGTCAAGCGCGCTGCGTCAGGTTGTCGAAAGGCTGTTGCAAAACTGTTTCATTTTGTGGCTTGCGCGCTCGACTTCGGAGCACTAGGTTCCGCGCCGCCTTCCAATTCCTTCAATGTTCGGAGATGTGACATGGCCTTCCTGGCCGAGAGCCTCAAGCGCGTTAAGCCGTCCGCCACGCTCGCTGTGACCCAGAAAGCCCGCGAGCTTACGGCGGCTGGTCGCAGCGTGATCTCGCTCGGCGCCGGCGAACCGGATTTCGATACGCCGGACAACATCAAGAAGGCGGCCATCGACGCGATCAACCGCGGCGAGACCAAGTATACGCCCGTGCCCGGCATCCCGCAGCTGCGCGAGGCCATCGTCAAGAAGTTCAAGCGCGAGAACAATCTCGACTACACGGCCGCGCAGGTCATCGTCGGCACCGGCGGCAAGCAGATACTCTACAACGCGTTCGTCGCGACGATGAACCCGGGCGACGAGGTCATCATTCCCGCGCCGTTCTGGGTGTCCTACCCGGAAATGGTGGCACTGAACGGCGGCACGCCGGTCATCGTCGACACGACGCAGGAGAACAGCTTCAAGCTCCAGGCCAAGGACCTCGAAGCCGCGATCACGCCGAAGACCAAGTGGCTGATTTTCAACTCGCCGTCGAACCCGTCGGGCGCGGCCTACAGCTATGACGAGCTGAAGGCGATTACCGACGTCCTGCTGAAGCACGACCATGTCTGGGTTCTCACCGACGACATGTACGAGCACCTGACCTATGGCGACTTCAAGTTCGTCACACCGGTCGAGATCGAGCCCAAGCTCTACGACCGCACGCTGACGATGAACGGCGTCTCCAAAGCCTATGCGATGACCGGCTGGCGTATCGGCTACGCGGCCGGCCCGCTGAACCTCATCAAGGCGATGGATATGGTGCAGGGCCAGCAGACTTCGGGCGCCTGCTCGATCGCCCAATGGGCGGCGGTCGAAGCGCTCAACGGTCCGCAGGACTTCATCGAGGAACGCCGCAAGATCTTCGAGCAGCGCCGCGACCTCGTGGTCTCGATGCTGAACCAGGCGAAGGGCATCCAGTGCCCGGTGCCGGAAGGCGCCTTCTATGTCTATCCGTCCTGCGCCGGCACGATTGGCAAGACCACGCCGTCGGGCAAGGTGATCGAGACCGACGAGGATTTCGTCTCGGAACTTCTGGAGGCGGAGGGCGTCGCCGTGGTGCACGGCTCGGCCTTCGGCCTCGGCCCGAACTTCCGCATTTCCTATGCGACTTCGACAAAGGCGCTCGAAGAGGCCTGCCAGCGAATTCAACGGTTCTGCGCCTCGCTGCGCTGAATCGACTAAAATCGCCTGCACAAAGAAAGGGCGCTCCTAAGGAGTGCCCTTTTTTGCGTCTTGCGTCCGTGTCCGTACGGGTGTCCCATCAATGGACCGGGCGCCTGGCCGCGCGCTTCGGGTTTGAGCGTGGGGTGGGGGAGCCCGTCGCACAGCGGTCACACGTCTCTGACGCCCGGGTAGGAGCTACCACCATGGGCCAAGACGTAAGACCAGTATCGGGTCCGCGATGCATCGCACTCGTGGGCCCGTTCCAGAGCGGCAAGACAAGCCTGCTTGAAGCCATTCTTGCCTATTCCGGCGCGATTCCGCGTGCGGGTAATGTCGAGGACGGCACGACCATTGGGGACACGAGCGCCGAGGCCCGCGCCCATCGCATGAGCACCGAGATGAATGTCGCGACGGTCGACTTCTTCGGTGACGCCTACACCTTCGTCGACTGCCCCGGTTCGGTGGAATTCCTGGAAGACATGCGGCGCGCTTTGCCCGCGGTCGACGCGGCCGTCGTGGTCTGCGAGGCCGACGAGCGGAAAGTCCCGGCACTGCAGCAGATCCTGCGCCTCCTGGAAGACCAGGGCATTCCGCGTTTCCTCTTCCTCAACAAGATCGACAAGGCGGAATCGCGCATCCGCGAAGCGCTCGAGATGCTGCAACCGTCCTCGCGCACGCCGCTCCTCGTCCGCCAGATCCCTGTCTGGGAGAACGAGATCATCACCGGCTATATCGACCTCGCGCTCGAACGCGCCTTCGTCTACCGCGAGCACGCGGAATCGAACGTCGTCGACATCGCCGAGGGCGAGCGCATCCGCCAGCGCGAGGCGCGCTTCGCCATGTTGGAGAAGCTCGCCGACCACGACGACGAGCTTCTCGAAACCCTGCTGGAAGACCTCGAACCGCCGAAGGACCGTGTTTTCGACGACCTGTCGCGCGAGCTGAAACAGGGCCTCGTCGTGCCGGTTCTGCTCGGCTCGGCTTTGCGCGGCAACGGCGTGCTGCGTCTCCTGAAGGCGCTTCGTCATGAGGCACCCTGCATCACAGCGATGGCGACCCGCGCGGGCATGGCAGGCGAGGGCGATCCCTCGGCCTATGTGCTGAAGACCGTCCACACCGCTCACGGCGGCAAGCTGTCGATTGTCCGCATGATGCGCGGCGCGATCCCGGACGGCGCGACAGTCATGGGCTCGAACGGCTCCAAGGCCCGCATCGCCGCGATCCAGCGCCTTACCGGCGCAGCCTCGGTGAAGGTCGGCTCGGCGGTGCTTGGCGACACGGTCGCGCTCGCCCGGCTTGACGGCATCCAGACCGGTCAGATGGTGACGACCGGACCGGCGGCGCTCCCCGAAATCGAGGTAGAAAGCACTGACCCGGTTGTCAGCGCGACCCTGCTGACGAAGGAGCGGAAGGACGATGTGAAGCTTTCGGCCGGGCTCGCCAAACTCGTCGAGGAAGATCCGTCCTACCATCTGTGCCAGACCGGGGAGGGCGGCGAAATCCGCCTAGACGGGCAGGGCGAGATGCATCTGCGCGTTGCGACCGAGCGGCTCGCCGAGCGTTTTGGCGTCGCCGTGATGTCGAAGCCCCCGCGCGTCGGCTATCGCGAAACCATCCGCGGCAAGACCAGCCTGCGCGGCCGTCACAAGAAGCAGAGCGGCGGTCATGGCCAATTTGGTGATGTCGTTATCGAGATCGAAGCCCTGCCACGAGGCGAGGGCATTCGTTTCGAGGACAAGATCACCGGTGGCGTGGTGCCGCGTCAGTTCATTCCGTCGGTCGAGAAGGGTGTCCGCGACGCGCTGAAGCAGGGGCCGCTCGGCTTCCCTGTGACTGACGTGCTGGTGCGTCTCGTGGACGGCTCGTTCCACACGGTCGATTCGTCCGACGCCGCGTTCCAGGCCGCTGGCCGCATCGCCCTCAGCGAGGGTCTGCCGCAATGCTCGCCGGCTTTGCTGGAGCCGATGTTCAAGGTTGAGGTGTATGTGCCGAACGACGCCACGGCGAAGGTCAACGCGATCCTCTCCGCCCGACGCGGCCAGATTCTCGGCTTCGACGCGCGGGGCGGCTGGCCGGGCTGGGATGTCGTGCAGGCGATTTTGCCGGAGGCGGAAATCGGCGATCTGATCGTCGAGATCAGATCGGCCAGCGCAGGCGTGGGCAGTTTCACCGCCAGCTTCGACCATATGGCGGAGCTTGTGGGAAGATCGGCCGATCAGGTGATCGCCAGCAGGCACGCTGCCGAGTGACATCGTCGTCCTCCGGCTTGACCGGAGGACCCACCCACGGCGCCGATATGAATCCTCCGGTCAAGCCGGAGGATGACGCTGCCGTGCTTGCCCTCACCCCGGTCGCGTGACCGCGACTCGATCCTCATCCGCTTCGCAGGAGAGGGGAAGGCTCAGCTCAGCGCCTGGACCTTCGACAGCAGGAAGTCGCGGAAGACCTGGATGCGGCGGACGCTGCGGAGTTCTTCCGGATAAGCGAGATACGCTTCGAGCGTCGGCGATTCCGCGTTCGGCAGCAGCCGGACGAGGTTGGAATCCGGTTCGATGAGATATTGCGGCAGGATGCCGATACCGACGCCGCCTTCGACGGCGCGTTTCAGACCGAGCATGTTGTTGACCGACATATTCGGTTGGCGCGGTTCGCTGTCGTCGCGGCCGACCAGCGCCAGCCAGTTCAGCGGCTGCAGGAAGCTCGGAACAAGGCCGGCGAAGCCGACGATGCGGTGATTGTCGAGGTCCTGCACGTCGCGCGGGCTGCCGAAGCGGGCGATGTAGTCCGGCGACGCATAGACCCAGTAATGGACAGGGAAGAGCTTGCGCTGGATGAGTTCCGACTGGGTCGGCTGGCGGAGCCGGATGCCGATGTCGGCCTCGCGCATGGCCAGATCCAGTTCGTCGTCGGTCAGCATCAAGGTAACCGAAATCTCTGGATAGAGATCGAGGAATTCGGCGATCAACGGCGCGAGCCAGCCGCCACCGAGACCGACCGACGTCGTCACCTTGAGCACGCCGTGGGGCCGCTCGCGGCTGTCGGTCAGGAGCAGCTTGGTTGATTTCGAGCTTGGCGAACAGTTCCTGCGTCGTGCGGAACAGGAGCTCGCCCTGTTCGGTCAGAAGCAGGCCGCGCGCATGACGGTGGAACAACGGGACCTTGAGCTCGTGCTCAAGCGCCGAGACCTGCCGGCTGACGGCGGACTGGGAGAGCCCCAGTTTGTCGCCGCCATGGGTAAAGCTCTTTGCTTCAGCGGCCGCGTGGAAGATGCGCAGCTTGTCCCAATCGAGCGACATAATGTGACCGGTCTATTCCGCCGCCAATTGGAGAGCATTTAGGCCATGCAGATAGCGCTCGGCGTCTAGAGCGGCCATGCAGCCCATTCCGGCAGCCGTGACCGCCTGCCGGTAGATATGATCTGACACATCGCCCGCCGCGAATACACCCTCCACATCGGTGAAAGGTGTTCCAGGCTGAACCTTGAGATAACCGGCCTCGTCGAGTTCGAGCTGTCCCTTGAACAATTCGGTCGCCGGGGCATGGCCGATCGCGACAAAGACGCCCTCGACCATCAGCTGGGTCTCGACGCCGCTTTTCAGGTTCTTGAGGCGCACGCCAGAGACGCCGGGAGGCGTGCCGGAACCCAGAACCTCGTCGACCACCGAATCCCAGATCACTTCGATCTTCGGATGGGCGAACAGGCGATCCTGCAGGATGCGCTCGGCGCGGAAGTGGTCGCGGCGATGGACGACATAGACCTTCGAGGCAAAATTCGTGAGGAAAAGGGCCTCCTCGACGGCCGTGTTGCCGCCGCCGACAACCACGACCTCCTTGCCGCGGAAGAAGAAGCCATCGCAGGTGGCGCAGGCGGAAACGCCGAAGCCCTTCAGCCGCTCCTCGCTCTCAAGCCCGAGCCAGCGCGCCTGCGCACCGGTCGCGACGATCAGCGCGTCGCAGGTCCAGACCTTGCCGGACTCACCCTTGAGCGTAAACGGACGCTTCGACAGGTCGACCGAGGAGATGTGGTCATTCTCCATGATCGTGCCGAACCGCTCGGCCTGCTCGCGCATCTGATCCATCAGCCACGGCCCCTGAACGGCCTCGGCGAAGCCGGGATAGTTCTCGACATCGGTGGTGATGGTGAGCTGCCCGCCCGGCTGGATGCCCGCGATCATGACGGGCTTCAGCATCGCGCGCGCCGCATAGATTGCGGCGGTGTAGCCGGCGGGGCCGGAGCCGAGGATGATGAGGCTATGATGTTCGGGGGAGGGCATTGACCATCGATCTCGAAGGAAGCAGCGACCGGGGAGGTCGCGGAAAAGTGTGACTAATGTAGGGGCTGAGGTGTGACGCTTTCAAGCGCATGCCCGCGAGGTTGACGGGTCTGTGGAAACCGCAACGGAGCTGATCTTCCGGAGCTGATCTTACTCCAATCGTCGTGTTCGTGTTATCCGGACGGCCTGAACGTGGGATTGGGTAATGAAAGTCGTCATACTTGCAGGCGGATACGGGACGAGAATCTCCGAGGAATTCTCATCTGAAACCGAAGCCGATGATCGAGATCGGCGGCCGCCCGATCCTCTGGCACATCATGAAGCGATACTCCTATTACGGCTTCAACGACTTCATCATCTGCGCCGGCTACAAGGGGTATATGATCAAGGAGTATCTTCTTCAATTACGTCGTTCATCAATCCGACATCACGATCGACTTGACCACGAATAACGTTGAATTCCATCAAAGTTTTGCCGAGCCGTGGCGGGTCACAATCGTCGATACCGGGGAGAGCACCATGACCGGCGGACGGATCAAGCGCGTGCGACCGCATCTGCCGCCGGATGAACCGTTCTTCATGACCTACGGCGACGGCGTCGCCGATATCGACCTTGCCGCCGAACTTGACTTCCACAAGCGCAGCGGCACGTCTCGCAACCGTCGCCGGCGTCATGCCGCCCGGCCGCTACGGCGCCCTCGAACTGGCCGACGACGCCAGTGACGACCTTCACCGAGAAGCCGCCGGGCGACAATGCGCGCATCAATGGCGGCTTCTTCGTACTGGAGCCCGCGGTGCTCGACCGGATCGAGGGCGATGACACGTCGTTCGAGGGCGAGCCGCTGAACTCGCTTGGCCCGCGACGGCCAGCTTGGCTCCTATCCGCATGACGGCTTCTGGCAGCCGATGGACACTCTGCGCGACAAGAACCACCTCGAAGCTCTTTGGGCCGCCGGCAAAGCGCCCTGGAGCGGCCTGATCGATGGCCTTCTGGCAAGGCAAGCGCGTGCTTCTGACCGGGCATACCGGTTTCAAGGGCGGCTGGACGGCGGTGATGGCTGTCAGGTCTGGGCGCGCAGGTGACCGGCCTGTCGCTTGCCCCTGAACCGAGCCGGCATTGTTCTCCCTGGCCGGTCTGGCGACGATCGCTCGACCACCACGTCGCAGACCTGCGTGACGCGGACGCGGTGCGCGAGGTGGTAGGTCGGGCGCAGCCCGACATCGTGCTGCACATGGCCGCCCAGCCGACTTGTCCTGCGGATCGCTACAGGTCGCCGGTCGACACCTTCGCCTCCAACGTCGATGGGAACGGTGCATCTGCTGGAGGCGCTGCGGCGTCGGCCGGCCTCGGCCTGGTGCTCGTCGTCACCTCCGACAAGGTCTACGCGGACGACGGCACCGGGCGGCTTCGCTCGAGAGCGCCATTCTGGGCGGCCGGGATCCCTATTCCGCTTCGAAGGCCATGACCGAGATTGCCGTCGGCGAGCTACGCCCGCAGTTTCTTCGACAAGCTGGGCGTCCCGGTAGCCACGGCGCGTGGCGGCAATGTCATCGGCGGCGGCGATTATTCCGCGGATCGGATCGTTCCCGATGCATGGCGTGCCGCACGTGCCGGGAAGCCGCTGATCCTGCGTAACCCGGATGCGGTTCGTCCCTGGCAGCATGTGCTCGATTGCCTGGCCGGATATCTGGCGTATGCGGAACGTCTCGCCGGCGATCCGGAAGTGCCCCGAAGCCTCAATTTCGGACCGGAAGACGAGGCTGTGCGGGTCGGCGATATCGCCGAGATTTTCCTGACCGGTCTCGGTGGCAAGACCGGGATCGTGGTCGAACCGCGACCCGATCTCGTTGAAACGCGCCATCTCGCGCTCGACGCCTGCCTGGCGCGGCGCCTATTGGACTGGCGCCCGAAGCTCGACGCCCGCCAGGCTGCCACCTGGTCGGCGGAATGGTATCGGCGTGTCGATGCCGGCGAGGACGCCCTGAAAGTCACCGAAGACCAGATCGACCGCCATGCCCAGCTCAATTGACCCGATGCTCTCCTGCAAGGCATGCGCCGCGCCGCTTAGCGACGTGTTCCTTGATCTCGGCGAACAGCCGCTGGCCAACGCATTCCTGACCCGGCAGGACGAGGACGAGCAGCGCTATCCGCTCACGGTCCGGGTCTGTCGTTCCTGTTTCCTTGTCCAGGCCGACCACGACATTTCGGCCGACGCGATCTTCACGCCGGATTACGCCTACTTCTCATCGACATCGAAGAGCTGGGTCGAGCACGCGCGCCGCTACGCCGAGTCGATGATCGACCGCTTGAGCCTCGGTCCGCACTCGCGCGTTGTCGAGGTCGCCTCGAACGACGGCTACCTGCTGCAGCACTTCAAGGCGGTCGGCATTCCCGTTCTCGGAGTCGAGCCGACCGCCAACACGGCCGCGGCGGCGCGCGAGCGCGGCATTCCGACAGAGGTCGCATTTTTCTCGCGCGCTACCGGACGCGAGCTGCGCTCGCGTTTTGGTCCCGCAGATCTAATCGCGGCCAACAATGTGCTGGCCCACGTTCCGGACATCGTCGACTTTGCCGCAGGCTTCGCAGAACTGCTGGCGCCGGACGGAGTAGCTACATTCGAATTCCCGCATCTCCTGGAGCTGATCCGAAGCGGCAAGTTCGACACGATCTACCACGAGCACTATTCCTATCTGTCGCTCGTGGCGCTGGAAGGCATCTTCCGCGCGCGTCGGCCTGCGCGTGTTCGATCTTGAGCAATTGCCGACGCAAGGCGGTTCGCTGCGATTGTTCGTCTGCCACGAGCGGAGCGAACGTTCCGAGGCGCCGGCTGTCGCGGCGTTTCGTGCGGAGGAGGGGGCGATCGGCATGCACGATATGTCCGGCTACCAAGGGCTTCGAGCGGAAGGTCGCCGCGATCCGCCGCGATTTTCTCGACTTCCTCGCTACTTGCCGAACGGAGGGGCGCCGCGTGGCGGGCTATGGTGCCGCGGCCAAGGGAAACACCTTCCTCAACTATTGCGGAATGACGGCGGACGACGTCATTGCGGTCGCCGACGCGGCGCCGGTCAAGCAGGGCCGGTATCTTCCTGGCAGCCGTATCCCCGTGGTCTCACCTACCGATCTTGCCGCTCTGGCGCCCGATTACGTGCTGATCCTGCCGTGGAATCTGAAATCGGAAATCCAGGCCGAACTCACCCCGCTGTTGAAGCCCGGAACCCGCTTCGTCACGGCGATTCCGCGTCTTGAGATCGAGTAGACTCGGATGCGCTTCAAGGCATTGCCGATCCAAGGCGTTTTCGAGATCGAGGCCGAACCGCACGCCGACATGCGCGGTGCCTTCGCCAGGCTCTACTGTCCGGCGGAGTTCGCCTCGGCCGGCATCGACTTCAATCCGGTGCAGATCAATCTCTCGACCAATCCGGCACGAGGCACGCTACGCGGCCTGCATTTCCAGGACCCGCCCTTCGCCGAGGCCAAGCTGGTGCGTGCCGTGCGGGGCAGGGCCTTCGATGTGGCCGTGGATCTGAGAACGGACAGCCCGACGTTCAAGCAATGGACGTCGGTGGTCCTCGACAGCCATGCGATGAACGCGATCTTCATCCCCGAAGGCTGTGCCCACGGCTTCCTGACGCTGGAGGACGACACCGATCTGCTCTATCAGATGGGCCGCGCCTACGAACCGGGTCATGCGCCTGGGATATCGCTACGACGATCCGGCGTTCGGGATTGAATGGCCGGTAGAGATCAGAGTAGTCGGAGACGCGGATTTGGAGTGGCCGGCTTTGGTGTGGAGTAAATGAGCCGGTTTCTCGTCATCGGCGGAACAGGTTTTGTCGGTGCCCATGTCGTTTCGGCGCTCGCCGCCAAAGGCCACGATGTCATCGTTGCCGGCCGCAAATCGCCCGGTCCTGACTGTCCCGCCTCTTTTCTACATCTGGATGTCCTCACCGACGATCTGGAGTCCAAGCTGTATGGTGTCGAGGCAGGCACGCTCGTCCATCTGGCGTGGGTGACCGAACATGGCGCTTACTGGCGTTCGCCGGAGAATGCGGATTGGCTGGACGCTTCCACGCGCCTTTTCAAAGCGTTCGTCGCGCGAGGAGGGCGGCGGGTCGTCGCGACCGGAACCTGCGCCGAATATTCGCCCTCCGCTGCCCCTCTGAAGGAAACGGCGGCGACATCTTCTGAATTCCAGTACGGCGTTGCGAAGGGTGCATGTCGTGGGGTGCTGGAAAGGCTCGCTAAGGAAGGCGGCTTTTCGGCAGCTTGGGCTCGGCTTTTTTTCCCCTACGGACCGGGAGAAGACCCGCGTCGGCTCGTGCCGTCCGTCATCCTGAACCTGCTGCGGAAGCAGGAGGCGCCGTGCTCGTCAGGTACGCAAGTTCGAGATTTCATGTATGCGGAGGATATGGGCGCCGCGATAGCCGACCTTGCCATCGGTCCCGTCCGGGGGGCGGTCAACATCGGTTCCGGCACGGCTGTCGAAGTCGGACGGGTCGCGCAGTCGATCGGTGAACTGATGGGACGACCGGATCTCGTTCGATTGGGCGCCTTGCCCGACAGGCCCAATGAAATACCTCATATTGTCGCGGACATTGATCGCCTCAGGTTCGAGGTCGGCTTTGTTCCGGAAACGGACCTTCGCACGGGACTTACAAAGGCTATCCAATACTGGCGTGGTCAGAGGGAAAACCAATGAACTGCCCGATCTGTAATAGTGAAAGGGCGAATCTCATCGCGCGTCGCCAGCCGACGCCAGTGCTCATGCACCAGCTATTCGCGACTGAGGAAGAAGCCCGCCATTGTTCCGTGGGCAGCATCGAACTCGTGCGTTGCGAAGACTGCGGTTTTGCGCGGAACCGAGCTTTTGATCCGGAGCTCATCGTTTACGCTCCGGGTTACGATAACGACCAGCTCAATTCCCAGGTATTCCGCGACCATGTGGACGATATGATCGCCCTGGTACGCGAAGAGATGGCCGTTTTCAGCCAATCTGCATGCGTGGTCGAGGTCGGCACGGGGCAGGGTCGGTTTCTTGAGCGTTTGAAGGATATCGAGCCCGGAATCGGACGAGCGCTGGGGTTCGATCCCGCTTACCGGGGAGCGGATGGCCCGACCGGATCAGGCGTCGAGCTTTACAGGCGATACTACGATCCTGATGTCGCCCGCGATATTCCTCACGTTCCGGATCTTGTCGTTTCCCGACATACGATCGAGCACGTTCCGGAGCCGCTTTCGTTTTTGAGGTCTATACGGGACGCGTCGCTCCGTTCGGGGCGCACCGTCAGGTTGCTCATCGAGACACCTGATATTCAATGGATCGTCGACAATGCGGCCTTTGAGGACGTGTTCTACGAGCATTGTTCGATCTTCGATCCTGCGAGCCTTCACCTCGCAATGCAGAAAATCGGCTGTAGCGATATCGAGGTAATCTCCGTCTTCGGAAGTCAGTATTTGTGGGCGTCCGGAACGCTTGTTGACGATCGAGCCGACGAGAGCGACACGTCCATTGCCTTCTCCACCGGCTCACGTTCGATCGGTGCCGACGTCATCGCTCAATGGAAAACGCGTCTTCAAAGCTTGAGTGCGGTCGGGCCTGTCGTGGTATGGGGGGCAGGTGCCAAGGGAATGTCGTTCTGCCAGCTGCTCGATCCAGCCAAGACCGAAATTGCTGCTCTCGTCGATATCAATGATCGAAAGGTTGGCAAGTTTATCGGTATGTCCGGACATCAGGTGCGCAGCCCGGAAAGCATCGCTGAAATTGCGCCGCGCACGATCATTGTGATGAATCCGAACTACCGGGAAGAAATCACACGGACGGCAGCGGAGCTCGGCTGCAACGCCAACATTGTAACATTGCATGGATTGTCATGAAGATTGTCATCGATACCGACGCTCGCACCATCGGATATGATGGAGGCACCGCCGAGCCGCTGCTCTCCGAGCAGGCATTTCAGGTCATTTCGGATTTGTGGGTCCGATTGAGCTGGAACCGGAAATACAGCTATGGCTTTTCCTGGCTCGGAAGGCCGCTGATCCAGCTTCCTGAAGATGTCCTGCGTATCCAGGAAACGATATGGCGCGTCCAGCCTGACGTGTTGATAGAAACCGGGATAGCCCATGGCGGGTCCCTGATTTTCTACGCGAGCCTCTTCAAGGCGATCGAAAAGGGGCGTGTGGTGGGAGTCGATATCGATATCCGACCGCACAACAGAACTGCCGTCGAGCAGCATATTCTCAGTCCCCTGATTACGATGATCCAGGGTAGCTCGACCGACGACGACACGCTTCAGAAGGTCAAGGAGCAGCTTCAGCCCGGCGAGAACGTCATGGTCATCTTGGACTCGAACCACTCTGCGGGCCATGTCCTTGCGGAACTGCGTGCATATGCAGACCTCGTGAGCGTGGGTTCCTACATGGTCGCGACGGATGGAATCATGCAGAACCTAGTGGGCGACCCGATGACCGAGCCCGATTGGGGGCACAACAACCCAGTCGAGGCAGTGTTGCAGTTCCTACAGGAGAGAGCGGATTTTCGCCTAGTGGACCCGCCTCCCGGCTTCAACGAGAGCAAGACGACCACGAAGACGACGTATTGGCCGAGCTCATACCTTCAGCGGACTACCTGAGCGATGTTCGGTTCGTAATTGTCGGCGCGAATTGCCGAGATTATGTCTGGATACCTCGGCACATTCGTCTGGTCGGACTGCTTCTTGAAAGATGGGAATAGCCGTCTTGCCGTATCTTTCAGTTGTCTTCTGGCGTTCTTAAATTGTTGTTTGTAGCCATAGTGTCGACGGAGTCCGTTCGTTAGCCTGAATTCTTCTATCTTGTCTGCTTGATAAGAGATGTCAGCGCCGACTCTCATGATATTTCGTATCTCGACGGACGTTCTATTATAGAACGTCTGTTTATCGATGTCCTTGAACGCTTTTCTTTGGCTGTATTTCTTTGCGATATCGTATTCCCTAAGAATTATGTTGTTCGCAATAAATGGCTCGTTCGGAATGGGGCCGAACGAGAGCCAGTGATTTTGCTCTTGATACATTCTTGAAATGAAGTCGTTGCTGTATTCGTTGTTTCTGTTCCGGGTAACTGATTTTCCGTTACTTATGTCATCTCGTTGTTTGACGATGAAAGGAAAATAAACGAATAGATATCTATCAAAATGATCGAGTGACCTAAACATAAATCCATAATCGGGCGCTATTCCGGTAAATATTGATCCATAAGCGCTTTTTATATTGTTAAGTTCTTCCAGTGATACAAACGTATTAAGAAAACGAGGCGTTCTTTCGGTTAGCTTCGTGCTTGCGAATTGGTCCAGGGTCGCTTGAGTGTCGACCCATTGTTGTTTTATCGCCGCTGGCGGGAAGGGGACCCACACACCTTTTTCGTTTTCTCGAGCGGTCGATACATCGTAGCAGAGCAGTTTCGCGCCGCTCTGCTCGATGATCCTGTCGACGGTTCGCAGCGTGTAGCTACGATAAACCATGCGATCGGTCAGAATTGATACGAACTCGCCCCTGGCGTGGGACATGGCCCACTCCCAGTGGTCCGTCATGGAAAGTTCTCTGGCCGGTCTTATGTAACGAACTCTTTTGTCTCGAGCATATGCCTCAAGCTTATGGCGCAGTCGCTTGCTTTGTTCGTCGGTTGAATTGTCCGAAATGATCAGCTCGAAGTCGTTGAAATCCTGATCGATCACGCTCTGGATGGAATCGAAGACGATATCCCGATTTCTCGTCGGTATGATAATGGAAAACCTAGGCATATCGTCCTTCAGTATAGAAATTCGTCTTTTTCGTGCGGTTATATCTTTGGAAGGTATCGCGTGTACTGCATACGCCGCCGGAACGCGTCCAAACATGGCTTTTGAAGGCCAGCACCTGGCTGGCTAATTGTCCATGTCGATATTCCCTGCGAGATTTTTTTCTCAATCCCCCGTTCCGCTCGCCACGTTCGGCCGGTATCGAACAAGAAGAACGGTGTCAGCCGGTTGCCATACAGGACTGCGCGATAGGGACGACTGCGATCGCTGTATATGCTTGTCAGCAGCGAAGAGAGTTGCTTCTCGGGGTCTTTTTCGACGACGAAATGCTGGGAAACGGTCCGCCCCAGATCGCCGCGGACAAACGAGGGGCTCGTCGTGAACGATCGGAGCGTCAACCCTCGCTTCCACTTCCGCGCTTTCTTCTCGACATGGTCGAAAGCGATCTGGCCGACATCGTCGCTCTGCATCGTTCGATAGAGCCGATCGACGTTAATGCGCCGCGCCAGACACCAATCGTCCTCGAGATGCAGAAACCAGTCGGTCGACGTCTGTGACCAGACCCACTGTACCGCGCCGCAAAAGCTCGGTGTTTCCGGCCTGCGGCTGACGACGTCCCATCCATAGGACTGGCAGAGATCGAGCACGCGGTCGGCGTCCTCGCGCGTTCCCCAGATCGGATCGATATTGACGATCAGTCGGCGGACGCGGAGGTCTCGCAGAAGGTTCTCGTGAAAAGACTGTAAAGTGAGTTCCAGAAGCTCGGGCCGTCTGCTGGCAACGAGGGTGACGTCCACCTCAATCATTTCGAGCCCATTCTCCGCACCTACAATGAGTTCACCGTCTAATCCCACGACGATATAACTCGGATGTATGCGGTCGTCAGTATCTTGAACCACTGAGGAGGATGTTTCCCCGGTTACTTAGGTCGGTGCGAGCGGTGTATCCGGCACGGCGACTGAGAAGGCTTCGGCTGTCCATGCCGACGCCGTGACAGAGCACCGATGAATCCCCGGTTGCGTGCAATCGTAGGTTTTGTCATGGAGTGCGCCCGGAAGATGCATTTCCCTCTTTCCGAACGGGGCGCATGGTCACTCGGAATCGCCTCCCTCTCTCGGCCTTCATCATCTGCAAGAACGAAGCGCTTTACATCGAGCCATGCATTCGCAGCCTCGATCTGTGCGCTGAGATCGTCGTCGTCGATTCCGGCTCCACCGACGACACCCGGGCTCTGCTCGGCAGGCTGGCCGGGGAGGGGTTTCCGATCCGTCTGATCGAGCGCGGCTGGCCGGGCTATGCGGCACAGAAGCAGTTCGCTCTGGAGCAATGCACGCAGCCCTGGTGTCTGAGCCTCGACGCCGACGAACGGCTTGATGACGATCTCAAACGCCTGTTGCCGGACCTCCTCGCGGGCAGCGCCGATGCCTGGGCCTTCCGCCGGCGGCCCTATCTGATCGGCTACGGCTATACGCCCAAATTCGTCTACGAGCGGCCGATCCTTCGGCTCCTCCGGAAGGGCAGTGGCGCCTACGATGTGACCCAGAGCGTGCATGAGGGCATCATCGTGACGGGCGTCGTCCGGGATGCGCGACGCGGCAGCATCCTGCATTTCCGGCCGCTGCCGATCGACGAGCAGATCCTGAAGGAAAACACCTATTCGACTCTGAAAGCGAACCAGTGGGTCGAACGCGGCAAGCGGCCCCGCCTGTTCAAGCTGGCGTTCAACCCGCCGTATTATTTCCTGCGCCTGTATTTCGGTCGGCGCCTGTTCCTCTGCGGATGGCCGGGTTTCATCCAGGCAATGACCGGCGCGGTCTATTCCTTCCTGACCGAAGCCAAGATCTGGCAGCGCTGCGCATTGGCCGAATGGCGCCCGGAGGAAGAGGCGTCGACACGGGGAAGTTCCGCGGAATGAAGGTCGTTCATATCCATTTCGGCAAGGACGGCGGCTCGGAACGCTTCTTTGTGACCCTCCTGAACGGACTTCACGAACGCGGCGTCGAGCAGAAGATTTTCATCCGGCCGAAGCGCATCTGGCGTGGCGACATCGAACGCTGTGGCGAAATCTTCGAAGGCACTTTCAACAAAATCTCGCTTTACCGCTTCGTGCTGACGGCGCGGCTGAAGCGGGTCGTGCGCGAATTTCAGCCCGACGCCGTGCTGGCGTGGGCGCCGCGCGCGAGCGGCATGCTGCCGCGTGGATTGCCGTGCCTGACGATCTCGCGACTCGGCGATTATCCGTTGCGTCTCAATTACTACGGAAACACCGATGTGATCGTCGGCAACACGCCCGGCATCGTCGAGCGCGTCAAGGATCTCGGTTGGGAGCGACGAACCGAGGTCATCTCCAACTTCACCCGGTTCGGGACGGCCGCGCCGGCCGACCGCAATGACTTCGGAACCCCGCCGGACGCATTCCTCATCGCCGCGATGGGGCGCTTCGTGCCGCGAAAAGGCTTCCATACGTTGCTCGATGCCGTCGCAAAGCTTCCCGACGCGTGGCTGTGGCTGCTCGGCGACGGCGAGCAGCGCGAGCCGCTGGAGCAGCAGGCCCGCGAGCTCGGGATTTCGGAACGCGTAAAATTCCTCGGCTGGCATCACGACACAGCCCCCTTCCTCGCTGCCGCCGACGCCTTCGTCATGCCGTCGAGCCATGAGCCCCTCGGCAATGTCATTCTGGAAGCCTGGGGCCTGGAGAAGCCGGTGGTCTCATCGCGGGCGGAAGGCCCGAGCTGGATGATGACCGACGGCGAAGACGGTCTGCTCGTCGATATCGGCGACTCCGCCGGGTTCGCGGCGGCGCTCCAGAAGCTGCAACAATCGCCCGCTTTGCGAGAGCAACTCGTTCGCGGAGGGACGCGGACGCTGAATAGTCGGTTCTCTCAGCGAGCGATCACCGACGCTTATCTGCGGCTGTTCGAGACCGGCAAGACCTAGCTATTCGCGCGACCACACCGCTTCATAGACTTCGTCTATCCGCGTGAATTCCCCGGCAATGGAGAAGTGCCGTTCGGCCCGTATGCGGCCAGCGATGCCCGATTCCGCCGCCGCGGCCGGATTGCTCATGATGCGGTCCAACGCCGCGGTCAGCGCATCGATGTCTCCGGTCTCGACGATCAGCCCGCTGACGCCATCCTCGACCAGCGCCTCGAAGACCCCCGCGCGCGTCGCCACGACCGCCGTGCCGCTGGCCATGGCTTCCAGAGGCGTAAGGCCGAAGCCCTCCCAGCGCTGCGGCGCAACATGGATCAGCAGCCGGCGGAACCAGGCGGGGACCTCGTCGGCCGGCAATTCGCCGAGAAAGAGGATGCGCTCGGTCAGGTCGGCCTGCGCGATCCGGGCCTTCAGGCTATTCTGGAATTTCTGGTTGTCCGGCGTCGCAAGACCGATGATCACCGCAGTGAAATCGGGATAGCGGGGCAGGAGGCGGCACATCGCCTCGACGAACAGGTCCGTGCCCTTCTGGTGGCGGATGCGGCCGAACGCGCCGATGCCGTAGCGGCCGGGCAGGCCGGTTTCGGCCCAGGCCGCTGCGCGGTCCGGCGCCGGCCGGTAGCGGTCGAGATCGATGCCGTGCATGACCGTGGTGGACGGCACCTCAAGGAACGAGGCAGCCTGCGGCGAGGTCGCGATCACCGCGTCCATCCGGCGGATCAGCCATTTCGTGAAGGCGGTGTGGTGGCGCTGGGCGGCCGAGGTGAAGACGAGCTTCCAAGGCTGCCGGAGGACGTCGCGCAGAAGCACGCCGGCGATCATCTCGATATTGCGGCGGGCGTGCCAGATGCGGCATGTCCGCCCTGACGGCCGGCCCCAGCCGTGCCGGAGGATGTCCCGCCAGCCCACCCGCGGAACGGTTTCGGGGATGTGGTAGCCGAGCGCGGCGATCCGGATCGCCTTCGCCTGATGCGGCAAGAGCGCGATGACGGTCGAGGTGACGCCGGAAAAGCGGCGGTTGAGGTTCGGAGCGACGACCTCGATCTGGCGGAGATCGGCACTCCGCGAGGACGCGTCCGTCATCGGCGGGAAGTCCGCCGTTCAAGAAATTGGAGGCCCGGCTCTGGACTTGAACCAGAGCTATAAAGACACTGCCGCGTCTCGGAGTAGCCGCTCCCCCACCGGGCCAAGGCGCGAACGCTAGGCCCGGAGAGGTTGAGAGAATGTAAACGGCTCACGCGAAGCGGATGTCGAGGATCTCGTAGCTTTTGGCGCCGCCGGGTGCGGTCACTTCCACTTGGTCACCGACTTTCTTGCCGACGAGCGCGCGCGCAATGGGAGACGTGATCGAGACGCGACCGAGCTTCACGTCGGCTTCGAACTCGCCGACGATCTGATAGGTGCGCTCTTCATCGGTGTCCTCGTCGACGAGCTTTACCGTCGCGCCGAAGGTGATGGTGTCGCCCTTCAACTTCGAAGGATCGATGATCTCCGCGCGCGCGAGCACGCTCTCGATCTCGGCGATCCGGCCCTCGTTCAGGCTCTGCTGCTCTTTCGCCGCATGATATTCGGCGTTCTCGGAGAGGTCACCGTGGCTGCGGGCCTCGGCAATGGCAGCAATAATCCGCGGGCGCTCCTCGGCCGAGCGGCGTTTCAGCTCCACTTCCAACTGAGTGTGGCCGCCCGCGGTCATCGGAACCTTTTCCATCGTCGTCTTCTCTTCCGCGCAAAATCCGCCCAGCGGCAGGGGTTGCTGCCCTCTGTCGCCGGTGTCTGGAGATATGGGTCCCCGGTCAGGCCGGGAAATTTTCCGTCCCTGCGAAATAGGACTGCAACGCCCGAACCTCCAGCTCCCCGTCAAGGTAAGCCCGGATGCCCTGCGCCGCAGCAATCGCGCCTGCTAGGGTGGTGTAGTAGGGGACTTTGTGCAAGAGGGCCGCGCGGCGAAGCGATCGGCTGTCGTGCAGCGCCTGCGCGCCTTCGGTGGTGTTGAACACGAGCTGGACCTCGCCGTTCTTGATCGCGTCGACGATGTGCGGCCGGCCTTCGAGCACTTTGTGGATCTTGGCCGCGACAACGCCCTCGCTCTCCAGGAAGCGCTGAGTTCCCGAAGTCGCGATGATCTTGAAGCCGAGGCTCGAGAGCAGTTTGACGGCAGGCAGGATGCGCGCCTTGTCGTCGTCCTTCAGCGAGACGAAGACGGTCCCGGATTTCGGTACCCGCGTACCGCCGCCGAGCTGGCTCTTGGCGAACGCGATGCCGAAATCGCGGTCGAGGCCAATGACTTCGCCGGTCGAGCGCATTTCCGGGCCGAGAATGGTGTCGACGCCGGGGAAGCGGGCAAACGGGAAGACGGCTTCCTTGACTGCGATATGGTCGAGCTTCTGCGGCGTCAGCCCGAAGCTCGCGAGGGTCTCGCCGGCCATGATGCGCGACGCGATCTTGGCGATCGGCCGGCCGATCGTCTTGGCGACGAAGGGCACCGTGCGCGAGGCGCGTGGATTGACCTCCAGGACGTAGATGTCGCCATCCTTGATCGCGTACTGGACGTTCATCAATCCGCCGACATTCAGCGACAGCGCGAGCTGCTTGGTCTGCTTTTCGATCTCGGCGATCAGGTCTGGTTTCAGCGAATAGGGCGGCAGCGAGCAGGCCGAATCGCCCGAATGGACGCCCGCTTCCTCGATATGCTCCATGATGCCGGCAACGAAAGCCTGCTTGCCGTCGCACAGGCAGTCGACGTCGACCTCGATCGCGTTCGACAGATAACGGTCGATCAGGACCGGGCTGTCGCCTGAGACGACCACGGCTTCGCGCATATAGCGATCGAGCTGATGGTGGTCGTGGACGATCTCCATCGCGCGTCCGCCGAGCACATAGGATGGGCGGATCACGACGGGGAAGCCGATGCGCTCGACGATTGCGATGGCCTGCTCGGTCGAGGTGGCGATGCCGTTCTCCGGCTGGCGGAGTTCGAGCTTGTCGAGGAGCTGCTTGAAGCGGTCACGGTCCTCGGCGAGGTCGATTGCATCAGGCGAAGTGCCGAGGATCGGGATGCCCGCGTCCTCAAGTGCCTGCGCCAGCTTCAGCGGTGTCTGGCCGCCGAACTGGACGATGACGCCGTGGAGCGTGCCACGCGATTGCTCGACACGCAGGATCTCCAGCACGTCCTCGGCGGTCAGCGGCTCGAAATAGAGGCGATCCGAGGTGTCGTAATCGGTCGACACCGTCTCCGGATTGCAATTGATCATGATGGTTTCGTAGCCCACCTCGCGCAGTGCGAAGCAGGCGTGGCAGCAGCAATAGTCGAACTCGATGCCCTGGCCGATCCGGTTCGGCCCGCCGCCGAGGATCACGACCTTCTTGCGGTCCGAGGGCTGGGCCTCGTCCGCGGCCTGGCCGGCGAAGAGCGGCGCATAGGTCGAATACATATAGGCGGTCGGTGAGGCGAACTCGGCGGCGCAGGTGTCGATGCGCTTGAACACCGGATGGATGCCGAGCGAGGTCCGAAGCGCCGCGACCTCCTTTTCCGTCGTGCCGGCGAGCTTGGCCAGACGCGCATCGGAGAAGCCGAGCGATTTCAGCGAACGCAGCGCGCCGGCCGTCTTCGGCAGACCGAGACGGCGGACCTTCTCCTCGGTGTGGACGATGGTCTCGACCTGCTTCAGGAACCACGGATCTATCTTGCAGATTTCGTGGATATGCTCGACCGACAGGCCGAGGCGCATTGCATGCGCGCAGGTGACGATACGGTTCGGCTTGGGAGCCGCGAGCGCCGCGAGGATGGCGTTCTTGTCGTCGCCCTGACCGATGCCCTCGATCTCGACCTCGTCGAAGCCCGTCAGGCCGATTTCAAGAGAGCGAAGCGCCTTCTGCATGGCCTCGCCGAAAGTGCGGCCGATCGACATGGCTTCGCCGACCGACTTCATCGAGGTCGTCAGATTGTCCTCGGCGCCCGGGAACTTCTCGAAGGCGAAACGGGGAGTCTTCACGACCACGTAGTCGATGGTCGGCTCGAAGCTCGCCGGCGTCGCGCCGCCGGTGATGTCGTTCTCGATCTCGTCCATCGTGTAGCCGACGGCGAGCTTCGCGGCGACCTTGGCGATGGGGAAGCCGGTCGCCTTCGACGCCAACGCGGATGAACGCGAGACGCGCGGATTCATCTCGATGACGATCATCCGGCCGGTCTCCGGGTCGATCGCGAACTGCACGTTCGAACCGCCGGTCTCGACGCCGATCTCGCGCAGAACCGCGATCGAGGCGTCGCGCATGCGCTGATATTCCTTGTCCGTCAGCGTCAGGGCAGGGGCGACGGTGATCGAATTGCCAGTGTGGATGCCCATCGGGTCGATGTTCTCGATCGAGCAGACGATGATGCAGTTGTCCGCCTTGTCGCGGACGACCTCCATCTCGAACTCCTTCCAGCCGATGACGCTTTCCTCGATGAGGACTTCGGTCGTCGGCGAGGCGTCGAGGCCGCGCTCTACGATCTCGATGAATTCGGCCTTGTTGTAGGCGATGCCTCCGCCGGTGCCGCCCATGGTGAAGCTCGGGCGGATGATCGCCGGCAGGCCGATGTCGTCGAGTGCTTCCAGCGCCTCGATCAGGCCCTTCTCGACGTAGCGCTTCTTGCGATCGCTCTCGCCACCATCCCACTGACGGCTATAGGCCTCGGTGGCGCGCGCGGCCTCGTCGGCCGGCAGGTTGCGGGCAGCGATCTCGGCGAGAGCGGCCTTATGGTGGTCGCGGTCGGCATGTTTCAGGTCGGTCGCGGTCGCCAGCGCCGATTTCGGCGTGTCGAGGCCGATCTTGGTCATTGCCTGGCGGAACAGTTCGCGGTCCTCGGCCTTGTCGATCGCCTCGGCGGTCGCACCGATCATCTCGACGCCGAACTTCTCGAGCACGCCCATCTTGCGCAGCGACAGCGCGCAGTTCAGCGCCGTCTGCCCGCCCATGGTGGGGAGGAGCGCGTCGGGGCGTTCCTTCTCGATGATCTTGGCGACAATCTCGGGCGTGATCGGCTCGACATAGGTCGCGTCCGCCAGCTCCGGATCGGTCATGATCGTCGCCGGGTTCGAATTGACCAGGATGATGCGATAGCCTTCCTCGCGCAGCGCCTTGCAGGCCTGGGTCCCGGAATAATCGAATTCGCAAGCCTGGCCGATGACGATGGGGCCAGCTCCGATGATCAGGATCGACTTGATATCTTGGCGTTTGGGCATGGTTCTGCGATGCGCGCTTTCGTCGGTCGCGGGTTGATACCCGCGCGCGAGTGGCGGCGGTGAATTGTTCCCGGTCTGTAATGGCTAGAGGCGTCGTTTACACGGCGAGGTCGGTTTGCGAAAGTCCCGCGTGCGCTAACAGGCGGGATAGCAGATGGCAGAGAGACGCTGGACGATCATCACCGGGGCGTCTGCCGGCATCGGCGTGGAGTTCGCCAAGCTGTTCGCAGCGGAGGGCGACGGCCTTGTCCTCGTCGCGCGCCGCAAGGACCGGCTCGACACGCTCGCTGCGACATTGCAGGACGCGCACTCGATCCCGACGCTGACCGTCGATCTCGATCTTTCGGACGACGACGCGCCGCAGGCGCTGTTTGACCGTGTGGCTGCGGAAGGAATCGCCGTCCATACGCTGGTCAACAATGCCGGCTTCGGCCTGCGCGGCCGCTTCCACACACTTCCGGCGGATCGGCAGACGGACATGGTGCAGGTCAATATCGCCGCGCTGACCAATCTGTCGCGGCTTTTCCTGCCCGGCATGATCGAGCGAGGGCAGGGCGGCATCCTCAATGTCGCGTCGATGGCGGCGTTCCAGGCCGGGCCGTACATGGCGGTCTACTACGCCACCAAGGCCTATGTGCTTTCGCTGACAGAAGCGCTGCACGAAGAGGCGCTTCCCTATGGTGTTCACGTCTCGGCGCTGTGTCCGGGGCCGGTGGCGACCGAATTCGCGGATGTGGCCAATCTCCAGGGGTCGAAGCTTTTCGAATTGGCAGTCGACGCTGCCTCCGTCGCGAGGATCGGCCTTGCCGGGTATCGCGCCAACAAGGCGATCGTCATTCCCGGCCTGCTGAACAGGATGGGCATCACCATGGGCAAGCTGGCCCCGCGTGCCCTCACACGCAAAGTTGCCGGGAGATTACAGAAGCTCGATCGATGACGTCGGACTCCTCTTTGTCTCGGGCATCGTCCAGAACCTGCCGCGCATGCCACCATAGCTGCGCGAAGATCTGTCCGTGCTGCTCCTTGATGCGCGCATAAACCTCCGCGTCGGGAGCGTGGCCGCTCTCGACGTTGAGCATCTGACAAAAGCCTTCGAGCGTGTCGTACAGTTTGCGCGTGGTCGAGTGATCGATCCTGAGATCGCAGACGCTGTTCATTCGCCGCCGCTCCAGAATTCCCAGCGGGAAGCGTGCGCGGGACTTGTTTCTCCCCCGCTAAGCGAGATGAACGAGTTTTCTCTCAATTCTCAGAGAGTTTCGCTCATTTTGCGAGCGATAGGTGCCAGCCGGCCTGTAAGCCGGGTTCTGTAGGGCCGCAGCGGTTGCCCACTGCGACGTGACGGCCATTCCTCTGGGACGTCCGTTGCCGGACGCCTCGAGCAACCAACCCGAGCGGCTGTCTGGAGGCGGGACCTGGGCGAACCCGCGCCACTCCTATTCGGTTTTGCTCCCGGTGGGGTTTGCCGTGCCGCTCCTGTTGCCAGGCGCGCGGTGCGCTCTTACCGCACCCTTTCACCCTTACCTCCGGCGAACCGGCGGCGGTTTGCTTTCTGTGGCACTTTCCCTGGGGTCTCCCCCGCCGGACGTTATCCGGCACCGTGCCTCCATGGAGCCCGGACTTTCCTCTCCTTGCGGAGCGGCCGTCCAGCCGGCTGGCGGCGCATGACTTACGGGTGGATGACGTCCCGCGCAAGGTTTGCAGAGGATCAGCGGGTTCAGGAAGGACACACAAACTGATCGATATCGTCACTTTGTTTCACTTGTTTCGGGCAAGCGCCAGGTCTAGCCAGCCGCGATGACCGATCTCGCATCCGGATCTGCATCGTCGGGTCTCTTCACCCGCGTTGCTCCAGTTCTCTTCGTCCTTCTCTGGTCGTCGGGGTTCATCGTCGCGCGCCTGATCGCGCCGCATTCCGATCCATTGACCTTCCTTGCGGTCCGCTATGCCCTCGTCATCGCGATCCTCGTGCCGGTCGCGCTCCTGCTCGCCGCGCCCTGGCCAAAGGGCAGGGATTTCACCAACAACGCCGTGTCCGGCTTTCTGCTGCACGGCGTCTATCTCGGCGGCATCTTCTGGGCGGTGAAGCACGGTCTGCCTGCCGGTTTCGCAGGCCTGTTCGCGGGCCTTCAGCCGCTCGTGACCGCCATGCTCGCGGGACCGCTTCTCGGCGAGACGGTCAGCGGTCGTCGTTGGGTGGGTATTGCGCTCGGCTTTGTCGGAGCGGCTTTGGTTCTGCTGCCGAAGATTGGCGGACACGATGCCGTTCCGGCGCCGGCCCTCATTGTCGGAGTGCTCGCCGTCGGCGCGTTCACTGCCGGCACGATTTGGCAGAAGCGCACCGGCAACTCCATGGATATGCGAACGGGGAACGTCATCCAGTTCTCCGCCGCTCTACTCCCCACGGCACTCGTCGCGGTGCTGACCGAAAGCGGCCGATTCGACCTGACGCCGGAGCTTCTCGCGGGCCTGCTCTGGGCCGTTTTTGGCATCTCGATCGGCGCAATCACGATGCTGCTCGTCATGATCAAGCGCGGCGCGGTGGTGCAGACGACGTCGCTGCTCTACCTGGTCCCGGCTGTCACTGCGCTGATGGCCTGGGTCGAATTCGGCGAGACGATGAGCGTCGTGCAGATCGGCGGCATGGTACTGGCTGCCACTGGAGTCTTCCTCGCCAACCAGAAATAAAAAAGCCCGGACATCGGTCCGGGCTCTTGTCGTCAGGATTTCGCCTGGCTGGCGTCGGCGACCTGAGGGCCGCTCCTCGGCACGCCTCGGGCGATGAAATTCTTCACCTTGCCGCAATAGGCGGACCCGGCCCGGGTCACGCCGCGCACGCCGTGGCCGCCCTGATATTTCGAGACCGCACCGCACATGCTGCCGCCGGCCTTGCGATAGGCCTCGCCGAGATAGCGCATTCCGTAGTGAAGATTGGTCTCAGGATCGTAGAGCGCGGCGCGCGAGCCGGAATAACCCATGCCCTGGGCGGTTCGATAGCTGAGCTGCATCAGTCCGATATAGCCGCCGCGCCCGGTCGCCTTCGCATTGTAGCGGCTCTCGACCATCACGACGCCATGTGCAAGGTCGTAGGGCACGCCGTTTGCCTGAGCGTGGCGCTGCACGAGAGAAGAGAGATTGTCGCGTCCGCCCGGCGCTGCGGCGGGCTCCGTTGACGTCGAGGCACGACCTTCGACGAGCTTGCGGGCCCGCCGCTTGCGGTCCCGGGCGGTGCGATCGTTACGGTCGGAGGTGCGCTTCACCTCGGTCTTCACGGCAGACGAAGCCTCGAGTTTTTCCCTCTGCTGCTGAATGAAATCGAACCGGTCGTCCGCGGCCGCGCTTTGGGTCAAGATGAGCGAGCAGGTGAGTGCTGCGCCCGCGAGAAGACGATTGATCATGCGGAACTGTCCCCATTCCGTTAGCAATGGTGGGGGACTTCGCGTGGAATCGAGGCTCAGGTTAGAAGCAGTCGGGACTCTCAGCCGGCGAGACCGTGACCATTGTGGGGCGTATCGTTAATCTGAGTTAACCTTTGGAAGTGCCTTCAGTAGTCTTCGAAGCGTCGCGATTGTCGAAGGGTCGATGATCCCATCGACTTTCTCTTGTCTGAAGTGACGCTGGAAGGCTGTAACTACAGCCTTGGTCTGCTCGTCGAACCGGCCGGAGATTTCGATCCCGTAGCCGTAGATCGCGAACAGCGACTGCACTTCCTCGACCGGCTCGCCTTCGTCGCCGGGAAGGAAGGTCTCTCCTTGGGTCGTAAGCGGGGCGGGCTTCTGCCAATGTCCGAGCTTGGCGGCGGCGAGCCGGTCCCATGGAAACTTCTCGCCGGGATCCTCCTTGCGGCGCGGCGCGACGTCGGAGTGGGCGAGCACGCGGTGACGTACGATGCCGTGGCGCTCGCAGATATCGAGACCGAGAGCGATCACGGCATCGATCTGGGCATCGGGGAAATCGGCATAACCGAATTCATGGCCGGGATTGGCGATTTCGATCCCGATCGAGCGGGAATTGGTGTCCGGCTCGTCCTCCCATACCGAAAGCCCGGCATGCCAGGCGCGGTGAGCCTCGGGAACCATCTGAACGATCCGCCCGTCCTCGTGGACGAGGTAATGGCAGGACACCTTCGAGGCCGGGTCGCACAGACGGGCTACAGCTTCATCAGCGGAAACCATGCCGGTGTAGTGCAGGAGCAGCATGTCCGGCTCGATGTCGTCGGCCCGCGCATCGTTGTTGGGCGAGGGAGCGACCATAACGGGCAGGGAGGTGTCGGGCTGGAAACTCATGCTCCAGCCCTGCCACGGCCTCATCCTTTCGGCAATCGCCGGAACGGTGCTTTCCGCCATGCGTTTTCCCCACAGAGTCCATTGGTCCGCGTCCATTGGTCCGCGAGGTATCGCACCATGAACAAGACAGTTTCCCTTACTGCCGCCCTGCTTCTCGCCGGGAGTTCCATCGCGTTCGCGCAGTCGAGCAGCGGTTCCGCCGGCGGCGGGTCGTCTATCGGCGGATCGTCCGTTGGCGGCGGCAGGGCCATGCCACGCGCGGGAGTCACTTCCTCGCAGGCGGCGACTTCCGGCCGGGCATCGACTTCGACCGCGCCGGTCGACCCGACGACCAACCAGAACAGTCTCGTTTCGCCACAGAGCCAGAGCGGCGGCGTCAGCACCCAGACCGCGCCAGGCAGTTCGGTCGGCGAGCAGATCCCGGTCTATGGAACGAACCGGCTTTCGAGTCCGGGCATTGCCAGTTCCATCGACCAGTCTTCGGCCCGTTCGCGCGGCACGTCCTGTGGCGGCACCGGCCAACGCAGCAGCACCGTCGGCGGCACAAGCACATCGACCATCAGCGGCGATTGTTCCACTCAGAGCCAGTTCGGAACACCGTCGATCATCAGCGGCTCGGGCGGAGGCGCGGTCGACGTGTCCCGTCCGTAAAGCAACCCGTAATGCGCTGGCGAGGCTGACGGCCGCCGGCCGGCGCGATGTTTGAGTTGACCGTCGAGGTTAGGACCATGAGAGTTATTGCGTTCAGGCCGCTTCTTGTTGCGGCCTTTGTTGTCGGCGGCGGCAGCGCCGCGTTTGCCCACGGTGGCGGAATGGCAATGGGCGGCGGAATGGCTATGCATTCCTTCTCCGCCAGCAGCGGCCATACCCTTGGCACCCACCAGACCGCGATCCCTGGCGCCCATCAGGCCGTGACCCCAAGCAGCCAACAGATCATTGACCCGCCGGATTTCGGTTCTCTGGTAGGCATACCGGAGGTAACGCCTAACCTGCCGCTCGCCGGCATTGCCTCGGAAGAGGCCGCGACCAGGCCCCCGGCCCCGGTAGTCAGCACCATAGACCCGTCGCTCGGGGACAATGACGTGGTCACGCAAATCAATGGCGGCGATATCAGCGGCGCGACCACGCAATCGCTTCCCGGCAGTTCCGCCGGCCAGCAGGTGCCGGTGTACAATACGGGACAGCTTTCGACGCCCGGCCTCAGCCAGTCGATCAACCAGGCTTCTCAGGATTCCGGCTCGACGTCCTGCAATGGAATGGGTCAGCGTAACGCCACGATCGGCGCCGGGAGCTCTCCGCAGATCGATGGCTGCTCGACTGGCGGAAGCCTTTCATCGATGTCGATCATGAGCACGTCGTCGAGCCTCGGCCGCCCGATCAACGTCGGCGGCACGCGCTGATCATTCGTCCATGGGATCGTGAAGGAAGCCGCCAGGCACACTGCCGGTCGGCAGATGATCGTGGTCCGCGTAAGACATCGGCACGTTAGGTGAGTAGTACGGCTCGGGAACCGGCTGCTCGTACTGCGGCGGATAGTTCCGTTGCTGCGGCTGATAGACGTCATAGGCCGGCTGCTGCGGCATCATCTGCGGTGCCGCGGGCACGTTTGTCGGTCGCGGCCGGCAGTATGACGTCCATTGGCTGTTGTGGCGCGCCAGATCCAAGTGGATATGGTCGTCATGGTAGGCGACGCCTGGTCCGAGCACGGTCCTGAACGGCCCGCAGGCCGTGTCCAGCGCTTGACGTAGGAAAGCCCGTTCATCCGGGGCGCCGTTCCAGCCCCGCGTCACGCTGATCTCGCGGCCGTTGGCCAGAACAAAGGCGCGGATGTCCAGCGCGTTGCCAAAGGCATGTTCCGAGAGCTTTGCGCCGCGCTTGTTGTTCCGGGTCCGACATCCATACGAGGCCGCATTCTTGATGCCGGTAATGGGCTGCCCGAAATTCGCATAGGCGGCCGGCTGCACCAACTCGGTCATCCAGCGATTGAGGGCCGCGGCAACCGGGCACCCGAGCCTCGCGGCGGGTTCCACGGCGACCGATCCGTCCGCCAGCGCCGAAACTTTGAAAGGGTGTTCCAGCCCGCAAGTGCCGGGGCCGTCGATCGTTCCGATCATTTCCGCATAGGTCGAGCGGGTGAATCCACCCGCCCGCAGGCATTGCAGTTCGGCCGCATCACGCCAGGGCTCCCGCTGCTCGAAATCGAACGCGCCGCACGAGGCGACGAGCCCCGCCAATGCTATGGCGGCGATGCGGGAGGCGATACGCAAACTCATTGATACAGAGAATGCGACGCCGCCTGTTAAGGACGGGTCAACGATGACCCGGTCAGGCCGATAAGGCCCGCGCGCCGAAAACTTTTATCGGCCGGTTGCGAGGAGAATCTGCGAGCGTCTCAGCCGTAGGCCTTGAGCCCGACCACCCCAGTCAGAATCACACCGATGCAAACGAGGCGCACGGCTGATGTGCTCTCTCCATAGGCCAGCATTCCGAATACCGCGACGCCTGCCGCGCCGAGACCTACCCAAACGGCGTACGCGGTGCCGACAGGCAGTTTGGTCATCGCAAACGACAACAGGCCGAGGCTGATCGCAGTCGCAAGGAAGACGAGGGCCGTTGGAAAAAGTCTCGTGAAGGCTTCTGCCTCCTTGAGGCCCCGTGCGATCAGAATCTCAAAGATTGCCGCCACAACCACGGCTACCCAAGCGAGGTTGGTCATGCATTCGCGCCGCCGTCGACTGCGATGAGCGCGCCGGTGATCTGCCGTCCGCCGTCGCCTGCCAGGAAAGAGACCATCGCGGCCACGTCGCTAGGCTGGCCGAAGCCGCCGAGGGCCGTCTGCGCGACCTGCGCCGCGGCATGTTCACCATCGGCCGGGTTCATGTCGGTGTTGGTGGAGCCCGGCTGCACGAGATTGACGGTTATCCCGCGTGGACCATAGTCGCGAGCCAGTCCCTTGGTAAGGCCGATCAAGGCCGATTTGGTCATCGAATAGACGGTGAGCCCGGGAAACGGCACGCGCTCGGCGAGACACGATCCGATCGAAATGATGCGAGAGCCGGATGTCATGCGCCGTGCGGCGGCTTGCGAAGCGATAAGTACCGAGCGCGTATTCACGGCAAGCGAATGATCGATCTCGCCGGGAGACACCTCATCGATCGGGGTCGTGCTGAAGATACCCGCATTGTTTACCAGGACGTCCAGTCGGCCGAACGTCTCGAACGTCTTCTCGACGGCGCCATGGACGGACGCTGCGTCTACGTTGTCGGCCTGAAAAGCAATAACCTCACGTCCGAGCGCCTTGAGTTCCTGCGCGAGAGCGCGGGCCGCCGCTTCGCTGTGAACATAGGTAAAGGCGACGGAGAAGCCGTCCTCGGCGAGCGAGCGTACAATGGCGGCGCCAATGCCCCGACTACCGCCTGTCACGAAAGCGACCTTCCTGTCCTTGCTGGCCATGATAACCTCTTATATATACCGCTTGGTATAAATATCGGTATGAGACTCAGGCCTGCTCGTCAATACTTATCTACCAATAGGTACAAATTAAAATGGCACGCGGACGCCCGCCCGAATTCGATCGCCAGAAGGCCCTTGAGGCAGCCATGCGTCTGTTCTGGACACGCGGCTATGCCGGGACCTCACTCACCGACCTGACCGAGGCAATGGGCATCGGCCGGCCAAGCCTCTATGCATCGTTCGGCTGCAAGGAAGCGCTCTTTCGCGAGGCGGCCGGTCTATACAATTCGGCCGCGGGCGTTCTGGCGTGGAAGGCACTTGAGGGCGGAACCACGGCGCGTGAAGCCGTCGAGGACATGTTGCTCACGCATGTGGCGAACTACACCGATCCGAACCTGCCGCCGGGCTGTATGATCGTCCTGGCTGCTTTGGTGGGGACGCCGGAGGACGAGGAGGTCAGGGATTTTCTGGCCGACTGCCGCAAACAGAGCATTGAGCAGTTGCAGGCGCGGCTCGATCGCGCGGTCGAACGAGGCGATATCCCGGATGGGACTGACACAGGCGCAGTGGCGGTTTACCTCGCGACCGTTCTGCAGGGCCTCTCGGTGCAGGCTCGCGACGGCGCTAAACGCGCCGATCTGGAACGTATCGTCCGTCAGATCATGGCCGGCTGGGACGGCTTGATCGCAGCCAGCCGAACCTGACCTAGCTCAGAAATTCCTTCACCACGCCGTTGGCGCGGCCGAAATCCATCTGGCCGGCATATTTCTCTTTCAGCGCGCCCATGACCTTGCCCATGTCCTTGACGCTCGCGGCCCCGGTCTCGGCGATCACGCCCTGGATGGCGGCGCGGACCTCGGCCTCGTCCATCTGCTTCGGCAAGTAGACCTCGATAACCGAAATCTCTGCGCGCTCCTGGGCGGCCAGTTCGGCGCGTCCGTTGGCTTCGTAGATCTTCGCCGACTTGTCACGCTGCTTGATCATCTTCTGGAGGAGGGCGAGGAGTTCGTCGTCCGTCGCCTTTTCCTTGCCGGCACCGCGCGCCTCGATGTCGCGATCCTTGAAGGCGGCATTGATGAGACGCAGCGCGCCGACACGAACTTTGTCGCCGGACTTCATTGCGTCTTTCATTGCGGCGGTGATCGCCTCGCGCATCTGGATAGCTCCGAATAAAAGGGCTTGTGGTGTTGACCGGCGGGCATACGAGTTCTAGCTACTGGCCAGTCCGCCGGCCGCGACCGGACACCTAAGGCAGCCATGACCACTGAACAAGCCCTAAACGCAGGCGGTGACGCCTGGACCGATCCCAAACCCACGGCCGTACTCGTTCTGGCCGACGGAACCGTTTTGGAAGGGCAGGGGATAGGCGCCACAGGCCAGGCCAGCGGTGAGGTCTGCTTCAACACGGCGATGACTGGTTATCAGGAAATCCTGACCGACCCGTCCTATTCCGGGCAGATCATCACCTTCACCTTCCCGCATATCGGCAATGTCGGCACGAACGAGGACGACATCGAGACCATCAACATGGCCTCGGCATCCGGTATCCGCGGCGCCGTTCTCGCGGCCCCGATCACCGACCCGTCGAACTGGCGCGCCAGTCGCGATCTGGACGCCTGGCTTAAGGCCCGCAATATCGTCGGTCTCTCCGGCATCGATACCCGCGCGCTGACCGCGCTGATCCGCGAGCGGGGGATGCCGAACGCGATGATCGCGCACAATCCCGATGGCGTATTCGACATCGAGGCGCTGAAGCGCGAGGCCGCCGCCATTCCGAGCATGGAAGGCGTCGATCTCGTCCCCGGCGTCACCACCGCGCAGCGGTTCGAATGGGACGAGGCCGGCTGGACCTTCGAGAACGGCTATCGCCGGATTGGCGAGGGAAAGCGGCGCGTCGTTGCGATCGATTACGGCTTGAAGCGCAACATCCTGCGCATGCTGGCTGAACAGGATTGCCACGTCATCGTGGTCCCGGCGACGGCGACGAGCGAAGAGATCATGGCGCTGAAGCCGGATGGCGTGTTCCTGTCGAACGGTCCGGGTGATCCGGCGGCGACCGGCGAATATGCCGTGCCGGTCATCCGCGAAGTGCTCGACAGGAAGGTGCCGACCTTCGGCATCTGCCTCGGCCACCAGCTTCTCGGCCTCGCCATCGGCGCGACGACCAAGAAGATGCATCAGGGTCATCACGGCGCGAACCATCCGGTGAAGGACTTCACCACCGGCAAGGTCGAGATCACGTCGATGAACCACGGCTTCGCGGTCGACCGCGAAACCCTGCCGGGGAACGCCGAGGAGACGCATATCTCCCTGTTCGACGGCTCGAACTGCGGCATCCGCCTGACCGACCGTCCGGCTTTCTCGGTGCAGTACCACCCCGAAGCCAGCCCCGGTCCGCAGGACAGCCACTACCTGTTCAAGCGCTTCGCCGATCTGATCGACGCGTCCACGGTCTGAGCGGCCGTTACGGCCGCTCTTCCGTGCCGTCGGAGACGGTTTCGGAGATCATCGCCAGCGAGACGTCGTGGGTCTCCTGGCAGTGATGGCAGGGGAAGGCCTGATAGGCCATGCGCGGCGTGTCGCGCGAGGCAAGCAGCAAGATCTTGCCAGTGTTCGGGCAGCGTGTGGCCCAATACTTCTCGCCCCGTTTCGCCGGGACTTCGGCAGCAACGATGATCATGGTCCCTCCAGGGTCTGGGCCGCATCTCCAAGACGCGGCAGTACCCCTAGAACGCATCAGCACGGTTAGGGTTCGGCGATTTTCTGAAGCCAACAGTCGGAAGGAAAGGGCAAGCGGGCTGCGTCCGGTCAATGACGCTGGCGGTTCCCTTTGACTTTCGGCGATGCGGGGGCTGTCTCCACGCCACCACCCAGCTCGACGATGATCGGGCAGTGCGGGCGATCTCCCTTCTCGCACTGACCCACGAGGTCGCGCAGCGTGCTGGCCATCTCCTGGATCTTCAGTGCCTGCCGCTCCAGCTCGGCGATGTGCCTGCGGGCGACCGCGCGCACGTCGGCGGTGCTGCGATTGGTGTCGCCCCAGAGCGCAAGAAGGTCCTTGATGCTCGCCATCGAGAAGCCAAGGTCCCTGGCCCGACGGACGAACTTCAGGCGGTGCAAGTCGTTCACGCCGTAGTCCCGGTAGCCGCTTTCGCGGCGCTCGGGCTCGGGAAGAAGGTGGATCGATTTGTAGTAGCGGATCATCTTGGCGGATACGCCTGAGGCTTTCGCGACCTCTCCGATGTTCATGGCAGTTCTCCGTGCGCTTGACCTTACAATGATGGGAAGGTGCAAGCTCGTTTTCAAGCCAACCCGGTCCGGGAGAAACGTCCGCGTCTGCTGGATTGCCCCACCGGAGCCCTCCGAATGAGAGCCTTCCTGATAGCCTTCTTCATGTGCACCGTGCTCGGGACCTACGGGCCCGCGGCGCATGCGCATGGCGCAGGACACGGCTCAGCGATGAGTTGCCCCGGCCAGACCTCGCCCGACGACCATCATGGAAAGCAGGTGCCGGACCTTGCCTGCTGCTGCTTCGGCATGTGCCTGGGAACCGTGTTGCCGGATCCGCAGCGTGCCACCGTTGCTGCCAGGGAGACGTCTCTGCCGGACGCATTCGTGGTCGCGATGTCCGGGTCTGTCCTTCGCCCGCCGCGGCCCCCACCCAAGGCCTGACGTCTCCAACCAATCCCTATCAACAC
This sequence comes from uncultured Alphaproteobacteria bacterium, assembly GCA_963778835.1. Classification (GTDB taxonomy): domain Bacteria; phylum Pseudomonadota; class Alphaproteobacteria; order Rhizobiales; family Methylopilaceae; genus Flaviflagellibacter. The sequence continues at coordinate 34,907 of CAVZVY010000006.1, read as the reverse complement.
CGCTCCAATCCGGAGCATGGAGACGATCATGAAGAACACGATGAAGAGCATCCTGGGCGCGTTGGCGATTATCGCCATGATGGGCGCACTGCCCGCGGCGGCGCAGATGAGCCACGGCGCCATGCCGCACAGTCCGGCGGCCAAGGCCAACATGGAGGTCCATCAGAAGATGATGGATGCCATGAACATGAAGCCGACGGGCGACGCCGATAAGGACTTCGTCATGATGATGATCCCGCACCATCAGGGCGCGATCGACATGGCCGAGGTCGAGCTCAAATACGGCAAGGACCCCGAGCTCAGGAAAATGGCCGAGAAGATCATCGCCGATCAGAAAAAGGAGATCGACGAGATGAAGAAGTGGCAAGCCTCCAACAAGTGAGGAAGGCAGGGGCGCCTAGGCGCCCCTGCCTGCCCCAGCGGCTGGCTGACCCGGTCCGCTTCGGCGTCCGGTCGAGCTGCTCGGACCACGGGAGTTCTGTGCCGATGCTGGCCAGGAGTGCGAGCGAGCCTGCCGCGAGGCGGCCGCTAGCATCACGGACGGCGGACAAGCCATCCCGCCGCCCTTCCGCTTGAACGAGGGTTTGATATACTATAGGGGGGTATAGTATGTCTCACGTCACCGAACAGAAACCTCAACTGCTCGCCCGGGTACGCCGTATTGCCGGGCAGGTCGGCGCCGTCGAGCGCGCCATCGAGGCGGACGCCGGATGCGCTTCCGTGCTTCAGCAGGTCGCCGCGGTCCGCGGCGCCATTAACGGGCTCATGGACGAACTTCTGGAAGACCATTTGCGCGAGCACGTTGCGCGTCCGAATTTGACGCCTGAAGAGCGTGCCGCCGGCGCTGAAGAGCTGATCGCAGCCATCCGCCGCTACGCGAAGTAGGGACGAGCCCAATGCACACGCATCCTCACTCAGACATCCTGCGCCATGACCATGTATTCCTTGGCGGTTCGCACGACGCGAACGCCCGGCGCACGATGTGGGTGGTGTGGATCACGGCGATCATGATGGTCGCCGAGATCGTCGCCGGAACGATGTTCAATTCCATGGCCCTGCTGGCTGACGGCTTTCACATGGCGACGCACGCCGGGGCCCTGGCGATCGCGGCAGGCGCCTACGCGTTCGCTCGCCGCCATGCGCGGAACCCCCGCTTCACGTTCGGCACGGGCAAGGTCGGAGATCTGGCAGGGTTCGCCTCCGCCCTGATCCTCGGCGTGATCGCGCTCGGCATAGCGTTCGAGTTAGCCGTGAGGCTGATCACGCCTCTGCCCGTGGCGTTCGCCGAAGCGACGGTCGTCGCCGTGATCGGCTTGGCGGTGAACGTCGTCAGCGCGCTGATCTTGAGCGGCGGACACCATCATCATGGAGCCCATCACGCTCATGACGATCATCATCATGCGCATCATCACGACAACAACCTGCGCTCCGCGTTCCTGCACGTGCTCGCGGACGCCCTGACGTCTGTCCTCGCCATCGGTGCATTGATCGCCGGGAGTTATCTTGGGTGGCTGTGGCTCGATGCCGTCATGGGCATCGTCGGCGCTGTGGTGATCGCAAGCTGGTCGTGGTCGCTGCTGCGGGACACGGCGTCGGTTCTCCTCGATGTCGGAGATGCCCATGTCGAGCAGGAGATCCGGGAGTTGGTGGAAGGGCCCGGAGATGCCCAGATCACCGATCTTCACGTCTGGCGCGTCGGTCCTGCCGCCCAAGCAGCCATCGTTAGCGTCACTGGAAGCATCGACGGCGAAACGGTCCGCTCGCGCCTACGCCCGGTTCACGAGGTCGCGCATCTAACGGTGGAGACGCGCTGAGCTGATCAGAGCCTGCGTTGGCCGTTTCCGTGTGAAAGCACGCCGTCCGCGGGCCGACGCCCCGGAGTTTCGCGTGCAACACGATCTAGTGAGCCGCGAGGACGTCTATTCAAGACCGGTATTTTGTGGCCGTGCCCTTGACCTTCCCATGACGGGAAGCCCCATCTGATGGCGCAGTGAAAGGAGTGGCCATGTCCACGACAACTGCGCCGTCCCCCGAGCGGACGGAGAATTTCGACCTCGCGATCCAGGGAATGACCTGCGCCTCATGCGTGCGCCGGGTCGAGAAGGCGCTCGAGCGCGTTCCTGGGGTCTCCCGGGCGTCGGTCAATCTCGCGACAGGACGCGCCAGCGTCGAGGCCACGCATTCCGTCGCCGCGTCCGATCTTGAGCGGGCGGTGTCCTCCGCCGGATACGAAGTTGCTCCGGAGCAGGCGGATCTCGCGATCGAGGGCATGACCTGCGCGTCCTGCGTCCGACGGGTCGAGAAGTCGCTACTCGCGGTGCCAGGCGTCGCCTCGGCTGCGGTGAACCTCGCGACCGAGAGGGCGACCGTCCGATACCAGCCGTCGGCCTCCGTTCAGGATCTCGTCGCAGCCGTCGAGAAGGCCGGATATCAAGCGAAGGAAGTGGTCGAGACCATCCACGCCCACGAGCACGGCGAGAAGGCCGAGGAGCTGGACCGTCTGTTCAGAAGCCTGATGCTGGCAGTTGTCCTTGCGCTCCCAGTGGTGGTCCTAGAAATGGGTGCGCACCTGGTCCCGGCGCTGCACGGCTGGGTCATGAACGTGCTCGGCGAGCAGACCAGCTGGATCATTCAGTTCGTGCTGACCACGGCGATCCTCGTCGGACCCGGGCGCCGCTTCTTTACGAAGGGCATCCCGGCGCTCCTGCGCGCGGGACCGGACATGAACTCGCTGGTCGCCGTCGGGACAGCGGCCGCCTGGGCCTATTCCACAGTAGCGACGTTCCTGCCCGGGGCGATGCCCGAAGGCACCCGCAATGTCTATTTCGAGGCAGCGGCGGTGATTGTCGCCCTCATCCTGCTCGGGCGGTTCCTCGAGGCACGCGCCAAGGGCCGGACGGGCGAAGCCATCAAGCGCCTCATCGGCCTCCAGCCTAGGACGGCGCGCGTGCAGCGCGGGAACGATACCGTCGAGGTCGCTGTCGGCGACGTCGTCGCCGGGGACGTCGTCGTCGTCCGTCCGGGCGACCGCATTCCCGTCGACGGCGACGTGATCGACGGCTCGTCCTACGTCGACGAATCCATGATAACCGGGGAACCCGTTCCGGTGTCGAAGCGCGCTGGCGACGAAGTCGTCGGCGGCACGATCAACAAGACGGGCAGCTTCACCTTCCGCGCGACTAAAGTCGGGGCGGACACGGTGCTCGCGCAGATCATCCGCATGGTCGAACAGGCCCAGGGAGCGAAGCTGCCGATCCAGGCGCTGGTCGACCGGGTCACCGCGTGGTTTGTCCCGGCGGTCATGGCGGCGGCGTTGCTGACGTTCGTTGTCTGGTTCGCGCTCGGTCCGGATCCGGCGCTCTCCTTCGCGCTGGTCAATGCGGTCGCGGTGCTGATCATCGCCTGTCCGTGTGCGATGGGCCTCGCCACGCCGACGTCTATCATGGTCGGCACGGGTCGCGCGGCGGAGATGGGCATCCTGTTCCGGCGCGGCGACGCGCTGCAAACGCTCAGCTCGGCGGCGACCGTGGCTTTCGACAAGACGGGCACGCTCACCGAGGGACACCCGCAACTCACCGATCTCGACGTCGCTGGTGACATCGCGGAACCGGAGCTGCTTCGGCTGGCCGCGTCGGTGGAGGCCCGCTCGGAACATCCCATCGCCGCCGCCATCGCCGCCGCCGCCCAGGCGCGCGGCATCGGCCTGAAGCCCGTTGTCGAATTCGAAGCGGTCCCCGGATACGGCGCGCGGGGGATGGTCGACGGCCATCGGGTCGAGGTCGGCGCCGACAGAATGATGAACGCGGCCGGGCTCTCGGTCGAGCGGTTCGCCGATACGGCCGCTCGCCTCGGCGGGGAGGGAAAATCGCCCCTCTATGTCGCGATCGACGGACGCCTCGAGGCAGTTCTCGCGGTGTCCGATCCAATCCGCGAAACGGCCATCGAGGGCGTTGCGGCACTGCACGCCCTTGGGGTGAAGGTGGCGATGATCACGGGCGACAACCGTCGGACCGCGGAGGCCGTGGCGCGCCAGGTCGGCGTGGATACGGTCGTGGCCGAGGTGCTTCCTGCGGGCAAGGTCGCCGCGCTGCGGGCGATGTCTGCCGGCTCCGCCGGCGTCGTCTTCGTCGGCGACGGCATCAACGACGCTCCAGCGTTGGCGGAGGCGGACGTCGGCATCGCCATCGGCACCGGAACGGACGTCGCCGTCGAAAGCGCCGACGTGGTGCTGATGTCCGGGGACCTGCGAAATGCCGCCAACGCGATCGCGATCTCACGCGCGACGCTGAAGAATATCCGGCAGAACCTGTTCTGGGCGTTCGCCTACAATGTCGCCTTGATCCCGGTCGCGGCGGGAGCGCTGTACCCGTTCTACAGCGTGCTGCTATCGCCGATCTTCGCGGCGGGAGCGATGGCGCTGTCGAGCGTGTTCGTGCTGACGAACGCGCTACGGCTTAGGAGATTCAAGCCCGCGAGTGCGTAACAGTTCACTCACGTTCGCCCGCTCGCCCGGCCGGTCCGCAATTGCATCACTGCGCTGGGCGGCCGGGCTTCGCTATAGGCACGCATGCCCAGCATGCCATCTCGAAGATCACCGCGAGCCGCGCCACCGCAGAAGTCGCATGGCGTTCGCCGTGACGAGCACGGTCGCTCCCGTGTCGGCAAGGATAGCCATCCAGAGCGAAGTTGTCCCGGTGAGGGTCGTGACGAGGAAGATGGCCTTCAACGCGAGCGCGAGTGCGATGTTCTGTCGGATGTTGCTGAGCGTGGAGCGTGACAGTTCAACGAGTTCGGCCACTCCGCTCACCCGGCTGTTAAGGAGAGCGGCATCAGCTGTCTCGAGCGCCACGTCGGTGCCTCCGCCCATCGCGATGCCGACCGATGCCGCGGCGAGCGCCGGGGCGTCGTTGATGCCGTCGCCGACCATGGCAATCGGTCCGGCGTCCTTCATACCCTCGATCCGGGCGAGCTTCTGGTCGGGCAGCAGTTCCGCCTCGACGTCGATGCCGAGGTCGGCGGCGATCGCCGTTCCGGTCACCGTGTTGTCGCCCGTCAGCATGATCGGCCGGATGTCCAAGTCGCGTAGCCACTGGATCGCCGCCCTGGAGTTTTCGCGCGGCTCGTCGCGCATCGCGATCAGTCCATCGAGTGTCTTGCCACTCGCCACCACGACGACGGTCTTGCCTTGCTCCTCGAGACGTCGAATTTGCCACTGAACATCGTCGGCGACCTCGATCCGCAATGCAGCGTCGCGCGGCGAGCCTACCGTAACGAAGCCGTCCTTCAGCCTCGCCGTCACCGCCTTGCCCGGAACGGCCATGCTTCCGAATGCGGAAGGCAGTTCAAGACTTCTGTCGGCCGCGGCGGCGACGATCGCCTTCGCCAACGGATGGCTCGATCCCTTCTCGACGGCCGCGGCGCGGGCAAGGACCTCTTGCTCGGCACGAGCGACGGAGACGATGTCCGTCACGCACGGGGACCCCAGCGTCAGGGTCCCGGTTTTGTCGAAGGCGATGGTTTTCAGGTGGCCCAGTACTTCAAGCGGCGCGCCGCCCTTTACGAGCAGTCCGCGCCGGGCTCCGGCGGACAGGCCCGAGGCGATGGCGGCGGGGGTCGAGATGACCAGCGCGCAAGGACAGGTGATCAGCAGGAGGGCCAAACCACGGTAGATCCAGGTACTCCAGTCGCCATCAAACGCGAGCGGTGGAACGAGGATCACGAGGGCCGAAACCACCATGGCCGCAGGCGTGTAACAGGCACTGAACCGCTCGATGAACCGGGCCAGCGGCGCCTTCGACGCCTGCGCTTCCTCGACCATATGAACGATGCGAGCAATGGTGTTGTCCGAGGCCTCGTGCGTCACCTTCACGAGCAGCGCCCCGTTTGCGTTGATGCTGCCCGCGCGGACGATGGATCCCGGCCACTTCGTCACGGGAACCGACTCTCCGGTGATCGGCGTCTCGTCGACATCCGAGGCGCCTTCGATGACCTCGCCGTCGGACGCAACCCGGTCGCCGGGGCGGACCAAGATGACGTCGCCGACAGCGAGCTGGTCGGCGGGGACCTCTCTGTCGACGCCGTTCTTGCGCAAGAAAGCCGTGCGGGGCACGAGCGAGATAAGGGCCTTGATGCCTGCCCGGGCTCGTCCGGCGGCCACGTTCTCCAGGAGCTCGCCAATCGCAAACAGGAACACGACGACGGCGGCTTCCTCGGGTTCGCCGATGAGGACTGCGCCGACCGCGGCGACAACCATCAGGAGCTCGATGCTGAACGGCGTACCGGACACCGCAAGGATTGCCGCTCGTTTGGCGAACGGCACGACGCTGCCAACAGCCGCGATGACGTAGAACAGGTTTGCGGAGTTCGGCAGCACATGCGAGGCGACCCAGGCGGCGGCGAACATCCCGCCGATCGCTATCACCCGGTGGCCCTTCGTCTTCCGCCACCAAGGCATATCGAGGGTCTTGTCGCGGTGCTGATGCCTAGCCGGATCTGCCTTCGCATCCGCGGAACTCGGGACGTAGCCGAGCGAGCGGATCTTGGCTTCGATGACGTCCGCCCCGGTCTCGGCGAGGCGGAAGGTCAATCGCTCCGCCGCGTAGTTCACCTGTACGTCGCTCACGCCGTCGATGCGCGCGAGTGCATTTTCGATCGTCGCGGCGCAGCTTGCGCAATCCATACCCTCGACCCGGTACCGCAGCGTCTGCGCACCCATCGACCCTCTCCTTGAATCGTGTGGGTACACGACATAAGACCTGTAGCAACTACAGGTACAACAGGGCGAACATGAAATCCGTCTATTCGATCGGCGATCTTGCGCGTGTCGCCTCGACCAAGGTCGAAACCATCCGGTATTACGAGAAGATCGGACTGATGCCGTCCGCCGCACGGACCGCGGGAAACCACAGGGCCTACTCCGCCGCGCACCGCGACCGCCTGGCGTTTATCCGGCACGCCCGCGAGCTCGGTTTCTCGCTGGACGACATCCGCGCGCTCCTGGAGCTGTCTGACCGTCCCGACGCATCGTGCACGCATGCCGACGGCATTGCCCGGCGCCACCTCGACGGCGTCCGCAGCCGCATCGCGAGATTGCAGGCATTGGAGTCCGAGCTGACGCGAATGATTGAGGATTGCGCCTCGAGCACGGTGTCGGAATGCCGCGTTATTGAGGTGCTCGCCGACCATCGCCATTGTCATACGGATCACTAGAAATGCTCGTCTCCAGAGCGGCGGTGCCGCTGACTTAACCTGGTGCGGCCGGACCGGTGCTTGTCCCGGTGGCTGGGTCGCGATGATCCGGTCGGCGACGGTTTTTGAAAGGAGATTGCCATGAACGAAGAGGCCCTCAACACCTCGCTGCGCAAGTTCCTCAAAGTGGTCGGCGTCACCTCCCAGCGCGAGATCGAAAAGGCGATCCGCGAGGCGATAGCGGACGGCCGACTGAAAGGCAGCGAGACGCTGTCAGCGAAGGTGGCGCTCACCGTCGACCAGGTCGGACTTACCCACACGGTCGAGGGGACGATTGAGCTTCAATAGCGCTCAGTTCTCAAGTCGTCCCGGGGCACTCGCGACGACGTTTGTCACTAAGGAAGACGAGCAACTCGTCGGACCCCTTGCAATTATAGATTATGATCGACATCTATGTGCCACGCTAAATGAAACGCGGAGGAGCGAACGATGAAGTTCGATTACGTTGTATTGGCTGCCTTCTTGGCAATCGGAATTCCTGGAATTGCCAAAGCCGAAGGTGCCAACGTACCCAAGGGGCAGAGCATCGATCTCGGAACTGTGTCCGGCAATGCCTACTATCTGCCTGAACCCAGTGGATTTCACGTGGTGGCGACGCTGGCGCCTAACGATAGCGAGGGTACGCCGGTCCGGATCGAGGCAATTCTCTCCGATGGACAGGGCATCAAAGTGTCGACCCCGGGTCAGGTCGGCAGAGCAGGGCGCGTTGTCGACATCCGGCGGGATGGGGACCGGATCGTAGTCGGGGAGCGTCGGCAGGCGGAGTTGCAGCGCTGAGGGATCGATGGTCGCCGCGCCAAACGCTGGCGCGGCGGCTGCCGAGATTTGGGCCGCTAGACCAAAGGGATACGGGAAACGACCTTGGGCGTCGATCTTCGATCCGGCACGCAAGGCGGGCCCATCATTGACTTGAGGTCCCGGCGCAGTTCGTGGTCGGCCACCTCCGAGAAGGGCATCTGCGGCAGATATTCCGCGACAGTACTACCAAGGCAAGCGAGGGCCAACGCGCTTTCAGCCTGATGGGCTTTTTGCAGCAACTGGCCGTTAACCTTACCAGCCCAGATTCAACAGCGACTTAGTTCGGCAATTCGCGGCCTGCGACAGGGCTGTGAATGGTTAATTGTGGCTAAATCTCGTTGACGCCCATGCGGTCCCATGTTATCCCAAATCATCCCTAGCGGAGCGTTCGTCGAGAGGCTTCGTCCGGCGGCCCAGGGAGGCCGTTTGGCGTCGAAGGCGGAGCTTTGTCCGGGGGGAGAGGGACCCCATGGACCGCTTTGTGTCCAACTTCACCAGCCGGCTGGACGCCAAGGGACGAGTTTCGATCCCGGCCTCGTTCCGTGCTGTGCTGGCGAGGGATGGATACGAGGGTCTCTGCGTTCTTCCGTCGCTGGACACCCAGGCACTGGACGCCGGCGGGAACGCGCTTCTTCAGGAAATCGACCGTCTTCTCGAGGGTTTCGCTCCGTATTCGGAGGAGCGGGATGCGATCTCGACGTCTCTTCTCGGCACCAGCGAAATACTGAAAACGGATCCGGAAGGGCGCGTCGTTCTCACCGAGAGCCTGAAGTCCTATGCTGGCATCACGGATTCGGTGACCTTTGTCGGTCACGGACACAAATTTCAGATCTGGGAGCCGGAGACATTTCGCGCCCATCTCGACGACGCTCGCGCAAAGGCGCGAGATCTGCGGCGCCGCATCGGCGCGGGCCGGATCGGCAGCACGACGGAGACGCCGCAATGACGGCGCTTCACGTCGAAGGCGGAGCGCCTGTCCGCCACATCTCGGTTCTTCGCGACGAGGCGGTCGATGCGCTCGCGCCGGTTGATGGCGCGCTCTACATCGACGGCACGTTCGGAGCCGGCGGCTATTCGCGCGCTCTGCTTGAAATGGCGGACTGCAGGATCGTTGGCATCGACCGCGACCGCGAGGCAATCGCCGGTGGCGCATCGCTTGTCGAGGCGTCGCAGGGACGGCTGATGCTGGTCAACGGCCGCTTCGGCGACCTCAAGGAAATCACGGCAAATCTCGGCGTCGAGCGGGTCGACGGCATCGTTTTGGATGTCGGTGTTTCGTCGATGCAGATCGACGATGCGCATCGCGGGTTCTCGTTCCGCTTCGACGGGCCACTCGACATGCGCATGGGCGGCGAGGGGCCGAGCGCCGCCGATCTCGTGAATGACCTTTCTGAGAAGGACTTGGCTGCGCTTATTCGTACCCTGGGTGAAGAACGTCGGGCTAACGCGATCGCGAAGGCGATCGTTTCGGAGCGGAATAATTCGCGCATCGAAACGACGCTTCATCTCGCGAAAATATGCGAAACCGTCCTCGGTCGGGCCTTCGATCAGATCAACCCGGCGACGCGCACCTTCCAGGCGCTGCGCATCGCGGTGAACGACGAACTCGGCGAGCTTCTCCGCGCTCTGTTTGCGGCCGAAGAGGTTCTGGCGCCGGGCGGACGTCTCGCGGTGGTCAGCTTCCATTCGCTGGAAGACCGCATAGTGAAGACCTTCCTCGCCGAGCGCTCGCGCACCACGCCGAATGTCTCGCGTCATGCGCCGGCGACCTTCGCCGCGGCGCCGACCTTCATTCCCGTGGTTCGTTCAGCTACGCCGGGCGATGATGAGATCGCGCGCAATCCGCGCTCGCGTTCGGCGCGTCTGCGCGCCGCCGAGCGCACTGATGCTCCGGCGCGCGGTCCGAGTGACTCCCTGGCCTATGGGGTGCCGCATCTTCCGGCCCTGACGACGATCATGGGTGGCCAGTGAAGATCGCCCGGTTCTTCAACGTGATCGCCGTTCTTGCGCTGATCGCGGCGGCGGTCGTCGTCTATCAGATCAAATACCGCGCGACCTGGCAGGCCGAGGAGGTCGCCAAGCTCGAGCGGCAGATCAATCGAGAAAAATCGGCCATCGCCGTGCTCGAGGCCGAGTGGGCTCATCTCGTGCGTCCTGACCGCATCCAGTTCCTCGCCTCGAAGAACCTTGATCTCAAGGCGGCCGATCCCCGCCAGCGGATCGAGATCGCGGCGCTGCCCCTGCGTCCGGCGCGGGTCGATTCGATCGCCGACACGATCGAATCCCTCGGCCTCGAACAGCAGCCGCTCCTGCCCGAACCGAAAGCGCCGGGCGAAGATCCGATCGCCCGCACCATCGAGGCCATGGGCCTTGCGCTGCCGAGCGGCCAAGACCGCGTCGATCGCGTCATGAATTCGCTGGGTATCGGCCAGTCGGCCCCGCCACGCCACGGAGTTCCGCAATGAGGTCTGCGAGCAATGCCGGCCGGGTGAGGCTCGCAATGGCGGGCTTCATTGCCGTTTATCTCGCAATTGCCGGCAAGCTCGTTCTGCTCGGCATCAAGCCGGACGAGCAGGCCAAGGCGCGCATTGATGCGGAAGCCGGTCTCGCGACCCGTCGCCCGGTTATCGCCGATCGCGACGGCCGTCAGCTTGCGACCGATATCGAGACCTCGTCGATTTTTGCCGAACCGCGCAAGATGATCGACGCCGATGAGGCTGCGGAAGCGCTCGGCCGGGTCATGCCGGATCTCAATCTCGACGAATTGCACAAGAAGTTCTCGACCGATCTCGGCTTCGTCTGGGTAAAGCGTGAAATCTCGCCGCGCGAGCAGGCGGAAGTGCATCGCCTCGGCATTCCCGGCGTCGGCTTCCTGACCGAGCAGCGCCGCGTCTATCCGAACGGTCCGATCGTCTCTCACGAGCTCGGCGCCGTGAACGTCGACAACCAGGGCATTTCCGGCCTCGAAGCCTATATCGACAAGACCAATCGCGTCGTGAAGGACGGCTCCAGCCAGCCGCCGGAACTCGACGTCGCGCTCGATCTGATGGTCCAGCACGCGGTCCGTGACGAGCTCGAAGTCGCGATGAAGGAGTTCAGTCCGATCGCGGCTTCGGGCGTCGTGATGGATGTCGAGACGGGCGAGATCGTCGCCTATGTCTCGCTGCCCGATTTCGATCCGAACAAGCCGGCCGATGCGCTGAAGCCCGAAGCGATCAACCGCGTCAGCGTCGGCGTGTTCGAGATGGGCTCGACCTTCAAGGCTCTGACGCTAGCGATGGCGCTCGATTCCGGGAAGGTGAAGCTCAGTGACCGCTTCGACGCCCGCGCGCCGATGCGATACGGCAAGTTCTCGATCGACGACTTCCATCCGACCCGCCGCATCCTGTCGGTGCCGGAAGTGTTCATCCACTCGTCGAATATCGGCACGGCCAAGATCGCGCTTGCCGTCGGTGTCGAGGGACACAAGGCCTTCCTGAAGAAGATGGGCCAACTGGATCGGCTGCGTACCGAATTGCCGGAGAGCGCGATGCCGATTGTTCCACGGAACTGGGGCGAGCTGAACACGGTCACGATCTCGTTCGGTCACGGCCTGTCGGTTTCGCCGCTCCAGACCCTGATGGCGACCGGCGCGCTGATGAACGGCGGCTATCTCATTCCTCCGACCTTCCTGAAGCGCAGCAAGGAAGAGGCGATGACGCTCGCCAAGCGTGTCATCAAGCCCGAAACCAGCGATGAGATGCGTTATCTGATGCGTCTCAACGCGACGTCCCCCGCGGGCTCCGCGAAGAAGGCGAACATTCCCGGCTATCGCGTTGGCGGCAAGACCGGCACGGCCGAGAAGGTTGTGAACGGCCGGTATTCCGATGATAAGGTGATGACTGCGTTCACGGCGGTTTTCCCGACGGACGCGCCGCGCTACGCTTTGCTGGTCATGCTCGACGAACCGAAACCGACCAAGGAAACGCACGGTTTCCGCACCTCCGGCTGGAACGCAGCCCCGGTGACAGGCCGGATCGTCGCTCGCATCGCGCCGCTGCTCGACGTCAAGCCGGACTTCGACATCCCGCCAATGCTGCCGCCGACCACGCAGGCCGCCGCGCTCGGCTCCATTCAGTGATCGAAATACGAGAGGCGCGGGCGGTTTCGCTCGGGGAGCTTTTCCCCGATGCGCAGTTGTCGCCCAATCTCAAGGCGCTGATGATCGCCGGGATCACCGCCGACAGCCGGGCCGTGAAGCCCGGCTTTCTGTTCGCGGCGCTGCCGGGCGTCAAAGCCGATGGGCTGACCTTCGCGCCGGCCGCGATCGCCGCCGGAGCGGTCGCTGTCCTGACCGAAAAGCCAGATGCTGTTGAAGGGGCGGTTGCTGTCCGAGTTCCCAATGCCCGTTCTGCTTTGGCAAAAGCCGCCGCGAGATTTTATCCGCGCCAGCCGGACGTCATCGTCGCCGTCACCGGCACCAACGGAAAGACTTCGGTTGCGAGCTTCGTCCGCCAGATCTGGACCGCGCTCGGCCATCAGGCCGCGAGCCTCGGCACCGTCGGTCTCGTCAGCCCGAAAGGCGAGGAATATTCGACACACACCACGCCCGATCCGGTTGTGCTGCACAAGCTCGTCGACCGGCTGGCGGGCGAGGGGGTCAATCATCTCGCGATCGAAGCGAGCTCGCACGGTCTCGATCAGTACCGGCTCGACGGTCTGCATCTGAAGGCTGGCGGCTTCACCAATCTCACTCGCGATCACCTCGATTATCACGTGAGCTTCGAGGCCTATCGCGATGCCAAGCTGACCCTCTTCACCCGTGTCCTGCCGAAGAAGGCAGCGGCGGTGATCGCGGCCGACGGCGACGGCGCCCAGGTCTTCATCAAGGCCGCGCGGGATCGAGGCCTGCGCACGCTGACTGTCGGTCAGCATGGTCTCGATCTGCATCTCCTCAAGGTCGAGCCCGACGGCTTCGCTCAAGTACTGACGATACGGCATTGCGAGGAGGACTATCGCGTTCGACTGCCGCTCGCGGGCAGCTTCCAGGCGGAGAATGCGCTCGTCGCCGCGGGTCTCGCCATCGCAACGGGGGGCAGGCCGGACAAGGTCTTCGGAGCGCTCGAGAGCCTGAAAGGCGCAACGGGGCGGCTTGAGCGCGTGGCCGAGGTCAACGGCGCAATCGCAGTCGTCGACTACGCCCATACCCCCGACGCGCTCGCCAATGCGCTCGATGCGCTTCGTCCATATGCGACCGGCCGCTTGATCGTCGTCTTCGGCGCAGGCGGTGACCGCGATCCCGGCAAGCGTCCGCTGATGGGCGAGGCGGCGGTCAAGCGCGCCGATATCGCCATCGTCACCGATGACAATCCCCGTTCCGAAGAGCCCGCCAAGATCCGCGCGGCGATTCTGGCTGCCGCCCCCGGCGCGCGGGAAATTGGGGACCGCGCGCAAGCTATAGCCGCAGGCGTGGCCGAGCTGAAACCAGGGGATGTTCTCCTCGTTGCGGGCAAAGGTCATGAAACGGGCCAGATCGTAGGCGACCGAACGCTTCCATTCTCCGATCACGCGGCGATCCTGACCGCGATAGGTGGGCCACCGCATGAGTGAAGCGCTGTGGACGGGCAAGGACTTCGCCGCCGCTCTCGGCGGCCAGGTCACGGGCAAGCTGCCGCGTGCCATCACCGGCATCTCGATCGACAGCCGGACGGTCGGGAAGGGCGAGGCCTATTTTGCCATCAAGGGCGAGCGCCACGACGGTCATGCCTTTGTCCGCTCGGCGCTCGACAACGGCGCCGGCATGGCGGTCATCGCTCAGGGCAAGCAGGACGAAGTCGGGACAACCTCGCCGCTTCTCGTTGTTCCGGATGTGCTCGACGGTTTGATCGCGCTCGGCAAGGCGTCGCGCGACCGGTCCAAGGCATGGGTGATCGCGGTCACGGGTAGCGTCGGCAAGACCGGCACCAAGGAAATGTTGCGCCTGATGCTCTCTGCCGACGCGGATACGCACGCATCCGTCGCGAGCTTCAACAATCACTGGGGAGTACCACTGACGCTCGCGCGTATGCCTCAGTCGACGCATTACGGCATCTTTGAAATCGGCATGAACCATTCCGGCGAGATCACGCCGCTGACGAAGATGGTTCGGCCGCATATCGCGATCGTCACCACGGTCGAGCCCGTCCATTTCGAGCATTTTCCCTCGGTCGAGGCGATCGCCGACGCCAAGGCGGAGATTTTCTCAGGCCTCGAACCCGGTGGCGCTGCGATCATCAACGCCGACAATCCCTATGCCGACCGCCTGGTCGCGACCGCGAAGTTGGCTCAGGCGGAGGTTCGGACCTTCGGTCAGGCTGCGAATGCCGATGCGCGGCTCCTTACGGTCGCAAGCCTGCCAGCGCATTCGATCGTCACCGCCTCGATCCTCGGCCAGGAGATCGCCTACCGCCTCGGCGCGCCGGGCCGGCATCTCGTCATGAACAGCCTCGCGGCGCTGATGGCGGCGAAGCTCGCCGGTGCCGATCTGCATTCGGCCGCTTCAAAGCTTATCGAGTTTCAACCTCCTGTGGGGCGCGGCCAGCGTCACGAACTCATCACGCCGACGGGTCCCGCCGTTCTCCTCGACGAGAGCTACAACGCCAATCCGGCCTCGATGCGCGCCGCGATCAGCCTGCTGGGCCTTTTGCCCGCCGCCGGACGCCGTATCGTGGTGCTAGGCGACATGCTGGAACTCGGCGACCAGGCCGACGATTTGCACCGCCAGCTCGCGCCTGCGCTGGCTGAAGCCCGTATCGATCTTCTGTTCGCCGCCGGTCCCGCCATGCGGGCGCTCTACGAACAGGTGCCTGCGACCCGCCGCGGTGGCTGGGCAGAATCGTCCTCCGAACTTCAGTCGCTCGTTCTCGACGAGGTGAAGGGTGGCGACGCTGTCATGATCAAGGGCTCGAACGGCAGCAAAATGAGCCCTATCGTCGCCGCGCTGATCCGCCGATTCGCTCCGGCGGACGCTTCCGTTTAAAGACGTCCATATGCTGACTTTCCTCGCCGAATTCTCCGGTAGCCTGCCGTTCCTTAACGTCTTCCGCTACATCACCTTCCGGACCGGCGGGGCGGTTATCACCGCACTTCTGTTCGTCTTCATGTTCGGCCCGTCGATCATCGACTGGCTGCGCTCGATGCAGGGCAAGGGCCAGCCGATCCGCGAGGACGGTCCCCAAACGCATCTGCTTTCGAAGAAGGGCACGCCCACGATGGGCGGCCTGATGATCCTTCTCGGTCTCGTCGTCGCGACGCTTCTCTGGGGCAATCTCCGCAACCCCTATGTCTGGGTCGTGCTGGCGGTGACTTTGGGCTTCGGCCTCGTCGGCTTCTATGACGACGTGCTGAAGGTGACGAAGCAGAGCCACAATGGCTTCTCCGGCCGTTCGCGCCTCGCGATCGAGTTCGTGCTCGCCACCTGTGCCGTCATCATCATGAGCGCGGTCAGCCCGGCGCATCTGCAGAATGGCCTCGCTCTGCCGTTCCTCAAGGAAGTGCTGATCAATCTCGGCTGGTTCTTCCCGATCTTCGGTGCCTTCGTCATCGTCGGCGCGGGCAATGCGGTGAACCTGACCGACGGTCTCGACGGCCTCGCCATCGTTCCGGTGATAGTGGCCACCATGAGCTTCGCGCTGATCGCCTATCTCGCCGGTAACGCTGTCTTCGCCGATTACCTGCAGATCAACTTCACGCCCGGCACCGGCGAGCTCGCGGTGATGTGCGGTGCGATCCTTGGCGCGGGTCTCGGCTTCCTCTGGTTCAACGCGCCGCCGGCCCAGATCTTCATGGGCGATACCGGTTCGCTCGCGCTCGGCGGCCTGCTCGGTTCGATCGCGGTTGCGACCAAGCATGAGATCGTGCTCGCGATCATCGGCGGCCTGTTCGTGCTCGAGGCAGCCTCGGTCATCATCCAGGTCGTCTCGTTCAAGCTCACCGGCAAGCGCGTCTTTAAGATGGCGCCGATCCATCATCACTTCGAACAGCTTGGCTGGACCGAACCGCAGGTCGTGATCCGGTTCTGGATCATCGCAGTCGTGCTGGCGCTGATCGGATTGTCGACGCTGAAGCTGCGATGACACCTGTCACTTCGTCTCGCGGAAAACACGTCGCGCTGTTCGGGCTTGGCGGTTCGGGCATCTCGACCGCAAAGGCATTGATGGCCGGTGGCGCTGAGGTCATCGCCTGGGACGATTCAACGGTCGGCATCGAGCGCGCGAAGGCCGCGGGCATTCCGACGGAAGGCGCCCCCGCGATGGACATGGCGCGTTTCGATTGTCTCGTTCTGTCGCCGGGAGTGCCTCTCACTCATCCCGAGCCGCACTGGACCGTTAACAAGGCCAAGGCAGCAGGCGTCGAGATCATCGGCGACATCGAACTCTTCTGCCGCGAACGGCAGGCGATCGACCCGGAAGCGCCGTTCATCGCAATCACCGGCACCAATGGGAAGTCGACCACGACGGCGCTGATCGGCCATCTGCTGCGCTCGGCCGGCCTTGATGCCCAGATCGGCGGCAACATCGGTACGCCGATCCTCGATCTCGCGCCGCCGTCGAGCGGCCGGGTCCACGTCATCGAGTGCTCGTCCTATCAGATCGACCTCGCGCCGACGCTCAACCCGACGGTCGGTGTTCTGCTGAATCTGTCGGAAGATCATCTTGAGCGTCACGGCACGATGGAGAACTACGCTGCGGTCAAGGAGCGGCTGGTTGCCGGCGCCGGCACCGCCGTGATCGGGGTCGACGACACGATGAGCTCCGCCATCGCCGACCGCGTCGAACGGAAGGGCGGGGCGGTGATGCGCATCTCTCAGCGCCAGCCGGTCGCGGACGGCGTCTACGCTAAAGGTCAGTCGCTGATCTATGTCCAGAACGGAGCATCGCGTCAGATCGCGAGCCTGAAGGACATCGGTTCGCTGCGCGGCGCCCACAACGCCCAGAACGCAGCCGCCGCGACCGCCGCCTGTCTCGCGCTCGGGCTGTCGCCGGAAACGATCGCAAGGGGCCTCCAGACTTTCCCGGGCCTCGCCCATCGCATGGAGCAGGTCGGCCATCTTGGTCGTGTGCTATTCGTCAACGACTCCAAGGCGACGAACGCCGATAGCACATATCAGGCGCTGGCGAGCTTCCCGTCGGATGTCTACTGGATCCTCGGGGGCAAACCGAAGACCGGCGGAATTCTCGGTCTCGCGGAGTTTTTCCCGCGCGTGAGCAAGGCGTTCCTCATCGGCGAGGCGGCGGAGGCTTTCGCGGGCCAGCTCGGTTCGGTTCCGCACGAGATCGTCGGGACGATGGATCGCGCTATAGAGCGGTCGGCCGAGGAAGCCGGGAAGTCCGAGGCGCGAGAGCCTGTCGTGCTGCTGTCGCCTGCCTGCGCGAGCTTTGATCAGTATCCCAACTTTGAGGTTCGCGGAGATCATTTCCGTCGCCTCGTGCAAGAGCTGATTAACGCTAATCGCGCAGAATCGATTTTATGATTTCCCGCGCAGAACGAACCCGATTCAGCGAGTGGTGGTGGACGATCGACAAGCCACTGCTGTTTTCGCTTGCCGCATTGATGGTCGGGGGCATTGTTCTGTCGCTCGCGGCGAGCCCGGCGGTCGCCGACCGGCTTAACCTCGACCTGTTTCACTTCGTCAATCGCCAGGTGATGTTCCTCATCCCGACGGTGCTGCTGACGCTGGGCATCTCCTTCCTCGACCCGCGCAGGGTCAGGCGGCTGGCGCTCGGCGGCTATCTGATTTTCTTCCCCCTGATGATCTTCGCGCTTTTCTTCGGTCCGGAGATCAAGGGCGCGCATCGCTGGATCCAGATCGGTCCGCTGGGTGTACAGCCGTCCGAATTCGTCAAGCCGAGCTTCATCGTGCTCGCGGCCTGGCTGTTCGCCGAAGGCACGAAGCGCGATGACGTTCCGGGCCATCTCCTGGCCATGGCATTGTTCGGCGCCACCATCGGCGTTCTGATCCTGCAGCCCGACTTCGGACAGACCATGCTGATTGGCGTCGTCTGGGGCTGCCTGTTCTTCCTCGCGGGACTGCGGTGGATCTGGATGATCGGCCTCGGCGGGCTCGGCGTCGGCGGTGTCTTCCTCGCCTACGAGGCGCTGCCGCATGTCCGCACGCGCTTCGGTAAATTCCTCAATCCGGAGACGGGCGAGAACTTCCAGACCGAGCGCGCCTTCGAGAGCTTCGTCTCAGGCGGCTGGTTCGGAAAAGGACCGGGCGAGGGGACTGTGAAGCGCATCCTGCCGGACGCCCACACCGACTTCATCTTCGCCGTAACCGGCGAGGAGTTCGGCATAATCTTCTGTTTGATCCTGCTTTCGCTGTTTGCGTTCGTGGTGCTACGCGGGCTATGGCACGCCCTGAACGAGGATGAGCCGTTTGCACGGCTCGCAATTGCTGGCCTCACAATGTTGTTTGGCCTGCAATCCGCCATCAATATGGCAGTGAATGTGCAACTCATGCCTGCAAAGGGTATGACGCTGCCGTTCATCTCGTATGGCGGCTCCTCGCTGATCTCGCTTGCTTTGGGTATGGGAATGTTGCTCGCACTGACACGCCGCCGCCCGCGTGCCCGGCTCGTCGAAGGTTTCTCGGGCGCGGTTCCAGCCGGGCAGTTTTCATAATGGCAGTGGTAAGGCCTGTGCTGCTCGCTGCGGGCGGCACGGGAGGTCATCTGTTCCCGGCGGAAGCGCTGGCGACGGAGCTCGGCAAACGCGGTGTGCCGGTTGAGCTCGTCACCGATCCGCGTGCGCGGGACTACGCGATCACGTTCCCGGCGAGGGCAATCCATGCCGTCTCGTCGGCGACGTTCGGCAACCGCAACCCGATCGACATCTTCAAATCGGCCAGCAAGCTCGGCCTCGGCTTCGGTCGAGTCCGCGCGGCTTCTGCGCGCCGTGAGGCCGTCGGTCGTCGTCGGCTTCGGCGGCTATCCGAGCCTCCCGCCGCTCGCAGTCGCCCAGTTGCTGAAGATGCCGACGGTCGTCCACGAACAGAACGCCGTGCTCGGCCGCGCCAAT
Source organism: uncultured Alphaproteobacteria bacterium (assembly GCA_963778835.1). Taxonomy (GTDB): domain Bacteria; phylum Pseudomonadota; class Alphaproteobacteria; order Rhizobiales; family Methylopilaceae; genus Flaviflagellibacter. The sequence continues at coordinate 15,824 of CAVZVY010000006.1, read as the reverse complement.
CGCCTCCTGGCCAAGCGCGCGACGCGCGTCGCGACCGGCTTTCCGACCCTGGCCAAGGCGTCGGACGAAATTCTCGCTAAGGGCGCCCATGTCGGCAATCCCGTTCGCGAGGCGGTGCTGAAGGCGGCTGACTCAACCTACTACCCACCGCGCCCGGACGGCTTCCTGCGCCTTCTCGTCTTCGGGGGCAGCCAGGGCGCGCGGGTGATGTCGGAGATTGTGCCGGCTGCGATGAAATGGCTGGAGCCGGAATTTCATCCGCATCTCGTCATCGTCCAGCAAGCACGCGCCGAGGACATCGAGGCGGTGTCCGCCATTTACGCCAATGCGAAGATCCAGGCCGAGGTCACTCCGTTCTTCCGCGATCTGCCGGCGCGCATGGCCGACTCGCATCTCGTGATCGCCCGTTCCGGCGCCTCGACGGTCGCCGAGCTGGCGGTCATTGGCCGCCCCTCGATTCTGGTTCCGCTGCCGCATTCGCTCGACAACGACCAGCTCGAGAATGCCCGTTCGCTTGCTTCGGTTGGCGGCACCACGGTCGTGCCGCAATCGGAGTTCACGCCACAGACCCTCGCTCGCCTGTTGACGGACCTCATGGCAAAGCCGCAAACACTCGCGACACAAGCCGCCGCGGCCCGGTCCTATGGAAAGCCGGATGCGGCGGTGCGGCTCGCCGATCTCGTTCTCGAGGTCGCCCGCGTCCATTCCTGATTACGACGGGACCCTCCTGAATGAAGCTGCCCCGCCATACTGGCCCAATCCATTTCGTCGGCATCGGCGGCATCGGTATGTCCGGCATCGCCGAAGTGCTGGCCAATCAGGGCTATACGGTGCAGGGCTCTGACGTTGCTGAAAACGCCAACGTCAAGCGGCTGCGTGAGAAGGGCATTACCGTCACGGTCGGCCACCGCGCCGAGAACCTGGGCGATGCTGCGGTTCTCGTCGTCTCGTCCGCCATCAAGCGTGATAACCCGGAACTCGTCGCGGCGCGCTCGAAACGCCTGCCGGTCGTCCGCCGCGCCGAGATGTTGGCTGAGTTGATGCGGCTCAAGACCTGCGTCGCCATCGCCGGCACCCACGGCAAGACGACCACGACCTCACTGGTCGCAACGCTTCTAGATGCCGGCAATTTCGATCCGACCGTCATCAACGGCGGCATCATCAACGCCTACGGCACCAATGCCCGCATGGGCGCCTCCGATTGGATGGTCGTCGAGGCCGACGAGTTCGGACGGCACGTTCCTGAAGCTTCCCGCCGACATCGCGATCGTCACCAATATCGACGCGGAGCACCTCGACCACTTCAAGACGTACGACGCGATCAAGGCGGCGTTCCATTCCTTCGTGGAGAACGTGCCGTTCTACGGCTTCGCCGTAATGTGCCTCGACCATCCGGTCGTGCAGGACCTCGTCGGCCAGATCGAGGATCGCCGCATCGTCACTTATGGCGAGAACCCGCAGGCTGACGTCCGTCTCGTCGACATCGATCTCAAAGGGGGGCGCTGCCGGTTCCGGGTGCTCATCCGCAGCGTCGACGGCGGCAAGGATGTCGAGATCGACGGCCTCGAACTGCCGATGCCGGGCCACCACAATGCGCTCAACGCCACAGCCGCGATCGCGGTCGCCCACAATCTCGGAATCTCGCCGGACAAGATCCGCGAGGGCCTGTCGCGCTTTGGCGGAGTGAAGCGGCGCTTCACTAAGACCGGCGAGTGGAAGGGCGTCTCGATCTTCGACGATTACGGCCATCACCCGGTCGAGATCGCGGCCGTTCTCCGCGCCGCGCGCGCCTCGACAGACGGCCGCGTCATCGCCGTGGTTCAGCCGCATCGCTATACGCGCCTGCATGCGCTGTTCGACGGCTTCTCGACCTGTTTCAACGATGCTGACACGGTCATCGTCGCGGATGTCTACGCGGCCGGCGAGCAGCCGATCGAGGGCGCGGACCGCGACCATCTCGTGGCCGGCCTAAGGGCGAGGGGGCACCGCAACGTCATCCCGCTCCAGGCGCCGGAACAGCTTGCGAACCACATCGCGGGATTTGCCGGCGCGGGCGATTACGTCGTCTGCCTCGGGGCGGGCTCGATCACTCAATGGGCCTACGCGCTGCCGGGCGAGCTCGAGGCACAGGGAGGGAAGGCGTGAGCTTTCCTGAACTGAAGCTCGGCGACTGGACCCAGAAGGTCCGGGGCAATCTGGTTCCGAACCAGCTCCTGTCCGAGATCACCTGGTTTCGTGTCGGCGGTCCGGCGCAGCTCTTCTTCCAACCGGCGGACGAGGAGGACCTTGCATTCTTCCTCAGGAATCTGCCTGAGGAGATCCGCGTCACGACGATTGGACTGGGCTCGAACCTGCTTATCCGCGACGGCGGCCTCGACGGCATCGTCATCCGACTGTCGGCGCGCGGCTTCGGCAATGTCGAGGTGCTGGGTGGTCATCGCCTCCGCGTCGGTACCGCCCTTCCTGATGCCCGCGTTGCGACCGCTGCGGCGAACGCCGGCATCGACGGTCTGACCTTTTACAGCGGCATTCCGGGCGGCATAGGCGGCGCGCTCTACATGAATGCCGGCTGCTACGGCACTGAGACGCGCGATCGCATGGTCGAGCTCCGGGCGGTTACTCGCCGGGGCGAGATCGTCAATCTGACCAACGCCGACATGGGCTATCTCTATCGCAAGTCGAACGGCCCGCGCGGCGCGGTGTTCACCTCGGCGGTCTATCAGGGCATGCCCGGCGAGCCGGAGGCCATCAAGGCCGCGATGAAGGAGATCACCGAGCGGCGCGAGACGACGCAGCCGATCCGTTCCAAGACCGGCGGCTCGACCTTCAAGAACCCGGATGGCCATTCGAGCTGGAAGCTGATCGACGACGCCGGTCTGCGCGGCTTCAGGGTCGGCGACGCCCAGATGTCGGAACTGCACTGCAACTTCATGCTGAACACCGACGCGGCCAGCGCCCACGATCTGGAGACGCTGGGCGAAACCGTACGCAACAAGGTGCGCGGAAAGTCGGGGATCGAGTTGCGCTGGGAAATCCGTCGGATGGGTCACTTCCCGCCTGGGCGGGAAGTTCGGGAGTTTCTCGACGGGGATGTGTTCACGGGGGCGGTGTGAGCCCTCTCCTGCGGAGCGGGAGAGGGTCGAGTCGCGGTTACGCGACCGGGGTGAGGGCAAGCACGATGCTCGTTGCTGCAATCATGCCCTCACCCGCTCGCCTGTCGGCGAGTTGACCTCTCCCGTAAACGGGAGAGGCAAGGGAAGGTGCTGAAATGCCGAAACATGTCGCCGTCCTGATGGGCGGCTGGTCCGCGGAACGCGAAGTGTCCCTGAATACGGGCACGGCTTGCGCTGACGCGCTGGAGCGCGCCGGATATCGAGTCACCCGCATCGACGTCGATCGCAAGATCGCGAAGACGCTCGCCGACTTGAAGCCCGATGTCGCGTTCAATGGGCTGCATGGCCGCTTCGGTGAGGACGGCACGATCCAGGGTCTGCTCGAAATCCTCGCGATTCCATACACCCATTCCGGTGTCCTGGCTTCGTCATTGGCGATGAACAAGCACCGCGCGAAGATCGCCATGGCGGCCGCCGGAGTGCCCGTCGCGGACGGCAGAATGGTTAATATTCGCGAGGCGGCGGCATCACATGTGTTAACGCCTCCTTACGTTCTGAAACCGGTGGCCGAAGGCTCCAGCGTCGGCGTCTTCATCGTTCCGGAAGGGCTTGAACACCCACCTCAGGAACTCACCCGAAGCGACTGGCCTCACGGCGAATTTCTCTTAGCTGAGAGGTTCATAGACGGGCGCGAACTGACCTGCGCGGTCATCGACGGCAAACCCACCGGGGTCATCGATATCGTCGCCGCGGAGGGGTGGTACGACTACCACGCGAAGTACGCGAAAGGGGGGTCGAAACACATTTTGCCGGCCGAACTTTCAAACTCTGTTTACCAATTTGTTCAACACTCCACGCTTAAGGCCCATCAAGCACTGGGTTGCCGTGGGGTTAGCCGTGCGGACTTCCGATACGACGACCGGCCGGGTGGAACCGGCGAACTCGTCTGTCTCGAAGTCAACACGCAGCCCGGAATGACGCAGACCAGTCTTGTGCCGGAATTGGCGGCGCACGCCGGGTATGCGTTTGAAGAGCTCGTGGCATGGATGGTGGAGGACGCAAGCTTAGATCGTTAGACGGCCCCCTAAAGGCTGTCGGCGATGTCGGCCGTCCGCTCACAGCCGAACGCCGCACGGTCATCTACCGTACCGAGCCGCGTCCCGGTAAAGCTCCGAATCAGATTCGCCCGGCGCTTCCGCAGCGTCCCGCCCAGCGTCCCGAGAGAACCTGGCTCGATCGCCTGACCCGGCCCGGCATGGGCTGGCTTGGCGCATTCCTCTTTCTCGCCGCGACCGGCTCCTACGGGGCGACGGTTGGCAATCACTGGCAGGGCATGGCCGAGGCGGCCGTGGTGATGCCGGACGCTTTCGCGCGCGGTTCGGGCTTCACTATCGAGCGAATCGATGTCGACGGCCGAAAAATCCTCACCGACGACGAGATCCTGACCGCTATCGGTGCGCAGGTCAGCCAGTCGCTGTTGTTCGTCGACGCCGACGCGGCCCGTGAACGCCTCCTGCAGAATCCGCTGGTCATGACCGCCTCGGTCCGCAAGCTCTATCCGCACACGCTTTCGGTTTCTGTGACCGAGCGTCAGCCTTATGCGCTCTGGCAGCGCGGCGAGAAGCTGGCGGTCATCGCCAGCGACGGCACGGTCATCGATGGCGTGGAGCAGGGGCGTTTCGCCGATCTCCCGCTTGTCGTCGGTCGCGGCGCCGAAAACGAGGTGAGGGCAATCCTGGCCGCGCTGGAGCCCTATCCGGAGCTTCGTTCCAAGGTCTATGCGGCCGTCTTCGTCGGTGGTCGCCGCTGGAACCTGCGTCTCACCAACGGCATGGACATCAAGCTTCCGGCCGAGGGCTTCAAGCAGGCGCTCGCCAGTTTCGTCGAACTCGACCGCACCTCGAAGCTGAGCGAGCGCGACATCGCCGAGGTGGACTTCCGCTTGCCCGACCACGTCACCGTACGTCTCTCCGACGCCGCCGCGGCAGCCGATGCCGAAGCGAAGAAGGTCAAGGCGAAGAGGGCGGGCACATGAAGAAGATGCCCCACGGCGTAACGCCTCGCCTCAAGCCGCTTCCGCCGAAGCGCGCGATCGATATTTCGGTCCTCGATATCGGCACGACCAAGATCGGTTGCCTGATCGGCCGCCTGCGTCCGATCGAGACCGGCCCGTTTCTGCCGGGCCGTACTCACCGCATCGAAGTGCTCGGCATCGGCCATCAGCGTTCGCGCGGCATCAAGGCCGGCGCGGTCGTCGACATGGAGGCCGCTGAGCACTCGATCCGGCTCGCGGTCGACGCCGCCGAGCGCATGGCCGACGCCCGGATCGAAAGCCTGATCGTCACCGTCTCCGCCGGTCGGCTGTCGAGCGAGCACTATCACGCGACCGTTCCCGTGCATGGCCGTCCGGTCTCGGAGACGGACATCCAGCGCGTCCTGGGTGCGGGATCCAGCCACGTCGTGAAGCCGGGCCGCAGCGTCCTGCACTCGATCCCCGTCGGCTACGCCCTCGAAGGTGCCCGTGGTATCCGCGATCCGCGCGGCATGGTCGGCATGGAGCTCGGTCTCGATATGCATGTCGTCACGGCGGACGCCGCGCCGGTGCGCAATCTGATGCTCTGCATCGAGCGCTGCCATCTCAGCGTCCAGACTCTCGTTGCCGCGCCATACGCGTCGGGCCTCTCCGTGCTCGCCGACGACGAAGCCGAGATTGGCGTCACGCTCGTCGACATGGGCGGCGGCACCACGACGGTGGCCTCGTTCTCGCGCGGCCAGTTTGTCCACGCCGACGCGATCGCGCTCGGCGGTCACCATGTCACGCTGGATATCGCTCGCGGCCTGTCGACAACGATCGACCATGCCGAGCGACTCAAGACGCTTCACGCTAATGTCTTCCCGGGCGTGTCGAGCGAGAATGAGATGATCGACATCACGCCGGTCGGCGAGCCGGATGGCGAGATCGCGCACCACGTGCCGAAATCGCAGCTTATCCGCATCGTCAAACCGCGCGTCGAGGAGACGCTGGAACTGGTCCGCGACCGCCTCCGGGCGTCGGGCCATGCCAACGAGGCCGGCAAGCGTGTCGTCCTGACGGGCGGCGCCTGCCAACTGACCGGTTTGGGCGAACTGGCCGCGAAGATTCTGGGCCGCCAGGTTCGGGTCGGACGGCCGCTCGGCATCAAGGGCCTTCCGGAAGCCGCCAAGGGGCCGAGCTTCGCAGCGGCGGTCGGCCTGCTCGTATACCCGCAGCGTGCGGCTGAAGAACATTTTGACCCGGTGCGCAGGACCATGCGCGCCACTGGAACGAACGGCTACTTCTCCCGCGTGGGGCAGTGGCTGAAAGAGAGCTTCTAGTGGGCGGCCGCAAGCCACCCACTGCTCAAACAACTAGGAACCCGGCGCGCGCGCGTGCGAAAACTGAGAGGCGATCGATGTCTATCAATCTGAGAATGCCCGATATCCGGGAGCTTCGGCCCCGTATTACGGTCTTCGGCGTCGGAGGCGCCGGCGGTAACGCGGTCAACAACATGATCGAGGCCGGTCTCCAGGGCGTGGAATTCGTCGTCGCCAACACCGACGCGCAGGCGCTGACGCTGTCCCGCGCAGAACGCATCGTGCAGATGGGTCTGCAGGTCACCGAAGGACTGGGCGCCGGTTCCCAGCCCGAAGTCGGTTGCGCCGCCGCCGAGGAAGTTCTCGACGAGATACGCGATCACCTCCAGGGTTCGCACATGGCCTTCATCACCGCCGGCATGGGCGGTGGCACGGGCACGGGAGCCGCCCCCGTCGTCGCCCGCGCAGCACGCGAAATGGGTATCCTGACCGTCGGTGTCGTCACGAAGCCGTTCCACTTCGAAGGCCACCGCCGCATGCGCGTCGCCGAGGCCGGGATCGAGAGCCTTCAGGCGGTCGTCGACACGCTGCTCGTCATCCCGAACCAGAATCTGTTCCGGGTCGCCAATGAGCGCACGACCTTCGCCGACGCCTTCGCGATGGCCGACCAGGTGCTTTATTCGGGTGTCGCCTGCATCACCGACCTGATGGTCAAGGAAGGCCTGATCAACCTCGATTTCGCCGACGTCCGCGCGGTCATGCGCGAGATGGGCAAGGCGATGATGGGAACCGGCGAAGCGCAGGGCGAGAAGCGCGCCATTTCCGCCGCCGAGGCCGCGATTGCCAATCCGCTGCTCGACGACGTCTCTATGAAGGGCGCACGCGGCCTGCTGATCTCGATCACCGGCGGTAACGACCTCACTCTCTACGAAGTCGACGAAGCCGCGACCCGCATCCGCGAGGAAGTCGACCCGGAAGCCAACATCATCCTCGGCGCGACCTTCGACGAAAAGCTCGAAGGCACGATCCGCGTCTCGGTCGTCGCCACCGGCATAGACATGATCGCCGGTCAAGCCGCACCGGTATACAGTGAAGCCCGCCTTGCGGAGATCGCCCAGCGGCTGAAGCCCGCTCCGCGTCCGACCGCTCAGGCCGCGCACGCAATGGAAGAGCCGGCCCGTCCGTCGATCATCCGTCCGGTCGCCGAAGAGGAGCCGGTCTATGAGGATCATTTCGAAATCCACGAGCCGGCTCCGGTCGAGCAGCTCGCGGACGAGATGACGATCCGCCCGCTGGCGCCGCCGCCGGTGTTCCAGGAGCCGCTCGTCCAGGAAGCTCCGGTCGAGATCCACGATGAACTGCCTTCGCCATTCATCCCGCCGGCGCCCGAGCGCATGGTTCGCCAGCCGCGCATGCCGCGCGTCGACGAACTGCCGATCCCGGCACAGAACCAGATCGCGGCCCAGCAGCGAATCGAGCAGACGGAGGATCACGCTCCGGCTGCGAAACGCGCCTCGCTCCTGCAGCGTCTCGCTGCGGTCGGCCTCGGCCGTCGCGAGGAGGAAGATCACGGTTCGCACCACGAGCCGAGGATGGACGCTCCGTCGAACTCCGCTCAGGAATATGCCCGGCGTCTCCAGCAGCAGCCGCAGCAGAGCTATCGTCCCGCCAAGGGCGCTCTCGACCCGCAGGGTCGTCCGCAGTCGCGCGGTCTCGAGGACGATCTCGAGATTCCGGCGTTCCTGCGCCGTCAGTCCAACTGACGGACGCAGACCGGCCGCAAAACTGTGGCCTCGCAGACACAGCAAGGCGGCGTCGTGAGGCGCCGCCTTCGCCTATGCCGGGCCCGCTGTGAGGGAGAGCCCTCGCATTGTTAATGAGGTGTAACAGTCCGAAACCAAGCGTGATTTGTTCGGATTTCTGACCAACTCCTATCCTTCTCTTGGAAGGCACGAGTCGTTTTTGCGGCGCTGCTTTCGGGGATCGCAGCGCCAAGATCGGGTCACGGCGCCGCAGTGTAAAGGGTAGGCGGGGGCATGGCTAACCAGCAGACGACTCTCGGCGGATCGATCTCGATCGCCGGCATCGGCGTCCATAGCGGCGCACCTGCGCGCATCACTCTCTTTCCGGCGCCGGCCGGCACTGGCATTCAGTTCCGCCGCACCAATCTTCCAGGCGGCCAGGCCCGCGCTCTCCGCGCCCATGTCGATCTGGTCACGCAAACCGATCTCTGCACCGTCATCGGCAATCGCGATGAAGCCTCGGTCTCGACAATCGAGCACCTGATGGCGGCAATGCGCGGCCTCGGGATCGACAACGCCGTCGTCTCGATCGACGGCCCCGAGATGCCGATCATGGACGGCAGCTCGCAGGCATTCGTCGAGGCGATCGACGCCATCGGCGTCACCTCTCTCGCCACGCCGCGCAGCTACATCAAGGTTCTGAAGCCGGTCCGCGTCGAGCACGGCCGCGCCTGGGCCGAACTGTCGCCGTATCGCAAGGGCTTCCGGCTCGAAGTCGAGATCGACTTCGACGACGCACTCATCGGCCGTCAGTCTATCGAGCTCGACCTCACGCCGAAGGCTTTCCGCCGCGAACTCGCTTACGCCCGGACCTTCGGTTTCATGAAGGATTTCGAGAAGCTCTCGGCCATCGGTCTCGCCAAGGGTTCTTCGCTCGACAACACCGTCGTCATTGGTGACGGCGAAGTCCTGAATGCCGACGGTCTTCGCGGCGCCGACGAATTCGTCCGCCACAAGGCGCTCGATGCGGTTGGCGACCTGGCCTTGTCCGGCATCGCACTGCAGGGCTGCTACCGGTCCTATTGCGGCGGCCACAAGCTGAACGTCGCGATGCTCCGCGCACTGTTCGCCAATTCGTCAGCATGGACCGTGGTGGAGGATACCGTTCCGGCTCGTGCGGGTCTCGGCGACCTCATTCCGGCGCTCAAGCCCGCTTTTTCTCCGGACAAGAACTGAGGTTCCCCCGCGCGGACACGACTTCGCCACGGTGGCAGTCCAGTCGTGTTTGCGCTAGAAGGCGGCGGGGCAGTTCTCAGCCTTCGACCTTATGTGTTTCGAGGCCTTTATGATGTCGAGCATCTCCTCTGTGTTCGCCGCGGGCTCGCGCGGCATGTGTATTGCCGCTGTTGCGCTGGTCTGCGTGACAGGCCTGACGGCCTGCTCGACGATGGCGAAAGACGATGAGGAGATCACCGTCAACGATGCGCCGGCGGACAAGCTCTACAACGAAGGCCTCTACAATCTGAACAACGGTAACACGAAGGACGCGCTGGAGCGGTTCAAGACGCTGGACCAGCAGCATCCCTATACCGAGTGGGCGCGCAAGGCGCACATGATGGAGGTCTACGCGAACTACCGCGCGGGCAATTACGACGAATCCGCCATCGCCGCGAAGCGCTACCTGACACTCCATCCTGGCAGCAAGGATGCGGCCTACGCCCAATTCCTGCTCGGCATGTCGTACTACAATCAGATTCCGGACGTGACGCGCGATCAGCAGCGGACCCAGCAGGCCCTGCAGGCTCTCGATGAGGTCGTTCGCAAATATCCGGACAGCGAATATGCCGACGGCGCGCGGAAGCGTGTCCAGATTGCCCGTGACCAGCTCGCCGGCAAGGAAATGGAGATCGGCCGCTTCTATCTCCAGCAGCGCAACTGGATCGGCGCGGTCAACCGCTTCAAGACCGTCGTTGTGCAGTATCAGACGACCCGCCACGTGGAGGAGGCTCTCGCGCGTCTTGCGGAGGCCTATATGAGCCTCGGCATCGTCGGCGAAGCGCAGACCGCGGCGGCCGTTCTCGGCCACAACTTCCCGCAGAGCGATTGGTACAAGGACACCTACAAGCTCGTTCAGTCGAAGGGGGGTGAGCCCCGCGAGGACAAGGGCTCCTGGATTTCCAAGGCGTTCAAGGGCATCGTCGGCTGATCTTTCGGACCGGTTGGGACATACTGGGGCGCAATGCTCGTCCAGCTCTCGATTCGTGACATCGTTCTCATCGAGCGGCTGGATATCGCAGCCGGTAGCGGCCTGACCGTGCTCACCGGTGAGACCGGCGCCGGCAAATCCATCCTTCTCGATTCGCTCACGCTCGCGCTCGGCGGCCGCGGCGATTCCGGTCTGGTCCGTACCGGAGCGTCGCAAGGCCAGGTGACGGCTATGTTCGATGTCGGCCCGGGCCATCCCGCGCGCGCCGTGCTTCAGGCCAACGACCTTCCCGACGACGGCGATCTTATTCTTCGCCGCGTCCAGCTTTCGGACGGCCGCACCCGCGCTTTCGTCAATGACCAGCCTGTCGGCGTGCAAGTGTTGAAGGCGATCGGCACGACGCTCGTCGAGATCCACGGCCAGCACGACGATCGCGCTCTGGTCGACCCCGCCCAGCATCGTGCGCTGCTCGATGCGTTTGGTGGCCTGGAGGACGAAGTCGGCAAGCTTCGCAGCCTTTGGTCCACCTGGCGCAAGGCCGAATCGGCACGCGAGGCGCAGCGCCAACTCGTCGAGAAGGCACAAGCGGAGGCTGATTATCTCCGCCATTCCCATGCTGAACTGTCCAAGCTTGCGCCGGAAACGGGCGAGGAAGACAAGCTCGCCGAACTGCGCACCACGATGATGCAGTCGGAGAAGATCGCGGGCGATTTGGACGAGGTCTATCAGGCGGTTGCCGGGACGAACTCTCCAATCCCGCAACTCGCCGCCGCGATCCGCCGCCTGGAGCGCCGGGCAGGGGCTTTGCCGTCATTCGTCGAGCCGGCGGTGAAAGCCATCGATGCAGCGCTGGTGTCGCTCGATGAGGCGCGCGCTCATCTCGAAAGCGCCATTGAGACCGCCGCGTTCGATCCCAAGGATCTGGAGCGCGCCGAGGAGCGTCTGTTCGCGCTTCGCACTGCGGCCCGCAAATTCGGCACTGGTGTCGAAGAGCTTCCTGCGGTCGCCGCGCGGTTTGCGGCCGAACTCGCCGCGCTGGAAAACGGCGAGGGCGATCTGAAGCGTCTGGGTGCGGAGGCTGAGCTTGCCGAGGCTGCCTATCGCAAGGCCGCTGAAGCGCTGGCGCAAAAGCGCGCCAAGACCGCCGATGCGCTCGCCAAGGCTGTGATGACGGAATTGCCTGACCTCAAGCTTGAGCGCGCCCGCTTCACCGCGAACATCACGAGTGATGCGGCGGCTCCTGGTCCTGAAGGCATCGACCGCGTCGAATTCTGGGTCCAGACCAACCCCGGCACGCGCGCCGGGCCGATGCTGAAAGTCGCCTCGGGAGGTGAGCTCGCGCGCTTCCTGCTGGCGCTGAAGGTCGCGCTTGCCGACCGAGGTTCCGCGCCAACTTCGTCTTCGACGAGATCGATACCGGCGTCGGCGGCGCGGTCGCCGAAGCCATCGGAACCCGGCTCGCCAGGCTCGGCCAGCGGGTTCAGGTTTTTGCAGTGACGCACGCCCCGCAGGTCGCGGCGCGGGCCGTGAGCCATCTTCTGATCGCCAAGGACGATGTGAAGGGCGAGAACCGCGTTTCGACACGCGTCACGCCGCTTGAGGATGCCCATCGCCTCGAGGAGATCGCTCGTATGCTCGCTGGGGCGCGGATCACGGACGAGGCCCGTGCGGCCGCCGATCGGTTGATGAAGGGCGCGGCCTGAGCTTTTGCAGCGCCGAGAGGGTGACGCGCGCGCGCTTTCGAGGCATGAATCCGGCCGATGAGTCCCGACACCTCCCTGCCTCAAACTCCGCAAGACGCACAGGCGGAGTACAAGCGCCTCGCGGAGGAAATCCGCGCGCACGATCGCCGCTATTACGAGAACGACGCGCCGTCGGTCTCGGATGCTGAATATGATGCACTCCGCAAGCGCCTGATCGCGATCGAGGCCGAGCATCCGGAGCTCATCACGCCCGATAGCCCGACGCAGAAAGTGTCAGGCGCACCCTCCGAGAAGTTCGCGAAGGCGAAGCATGGCGTGCCCATGCTGTCGCTGGACAACGCCTTCGATGCTCAGGACGTCGATGATTTCGTCGGCCGCGTCCGCCGTTTTCTCAATCTCAAGGCGGACGATCCAGTCGCCTTTACCGCCGAGCCGAAGATTGACGGGCTGTCGGCCAATCTTCGCTACGAGAAGGGCCGGTTCGTCCTCGGACTGACGCGCGGCGACGGTGAGATTGGCGAGAACGTCACCGCCAACCTCAAAACCATCGCCGATATTCCGCACGCGCTGAAAGGTGATGGCATCCCGGACCTCATCGAAATCCGCGGCGAGGTCTATATGGGCCACGAGGAATTCCGCGCCTTCAACGCGCGGCAGGAAGCTGCCGGAAAGCCCATCGCTCCGAACCCGCGCAATCTCGCCGGCGGTTCGCTGCGTCAGCTCGATGCCGGGATCACGTGTTCGCGGCACCTCCATTTCTTCGCCTATGCCTGGGGAGAGAACACCTCGCTGCCGGCCGACACTCAGATGGGCATGGTCGAGGCGATGAAGGCTTGGGGCTTCGTCACCAATCCGCGGATGAGCGAATGAATTCGCCCGAGGAGATGGTCGCCTATCACACTGCGCTGGAGGTCGAGCGCGCGCTGCTCGGCTACGATATCGATGGTGTCGTCTACAAGGTCGACCGCATCGATCTGCAGCGTCGCCTGGGATACGTCTCACGCGCGCCGCGTTGGGCTATCGCCCACAAATTCCCGGCCGAGCAGGCGACGACTTTCCTGAACGACATCGACATCCAGGTCGGTCGCACCGGGAAGTTGACCCCGGTGGCCAAGCTAGAACCCGTCACCGTCGGCGGGGTCGTGGTCTCGAACGCGACCCTGCACAATGAGGATTTCATCCACGGTGTCGATTCCGCCGGCAATTCCGTTCGTGACGGCAACGATATCCGTATCGGCGACACCGTCATCGTCCAGCGTGCGGGCGACGTCATCCCGCAGTCGGACCCGTCGATGTTCGTTTCGGCGCAGGACGCCGAGACGGAGGCGCGAGGCGACGTCCGCGCTTCGCAGAGCGCCGGCGCCGGGCTGATCCTGGACCGGGTCGACAAGGAGCTCGTGGTCGAGCCGGCGGAGACCACCGACCTCCGGCTGGAGCTCCGGTGAGATCTCGTCCCGGTATCCGTTCGGAATCCCGATCGGCGAGGTCACGAGCGTCGGCCGGCAGGACATCGAGCTCTACATGCGGATCCAGGTCGAGCCGTTCGTCGACTTCGACTCGCTTTCCGAGGTGGTGGTCCTCGTCGCCCGCGATGAACGCTCGACGCTGTCAAAGCGGCCGTGCTCGTGACCGCTCGACGGCGGTCGTCCAGATCGCGTTCGTGAACGCGTTCGAGCTGGCCGAAGGGCGGGCCGAGCGTGCTCCTGCTCGTCCTCGTCGGGATCGCGCTCCTGCGCGGCCCGCTCTATTCGCGCGCCCGCTCCCGCCGGCTTCTGGGCCGGCCTGCTGGTCGACACCGATGGACGCTCTTGGGAACGCTCGGGCTCACGTCGCTCGCCTGCTCACCCGTCGGGGTACTGGGCCGGGCGCTTCGGCGAGGCGACGTCGAATCACCCAGAACCAGCGCGCGCGCGTCCTCATCGCGGTGACGACGCTGACGATAGGGGTCGAGAATCGGCTCGATCGTGCTCCACGTGCTTCCTCGGCGACTCGGCGCTCGTTCGGAGACGGTCGTCGGGCGTGTGCTCCTGCCTTCGCTGGCTGCTCAACCTGGGCACTCGCGAATCCCCGCGTACTGGGGGTCTGTGCGCAGCTTCGCCACAGCCGGCGCCTCGTCGCGAGCGGGAGCTGGTCGGTTGTCTGAATGGTCGCCCCCGAGCCCCGCGCGCTTCCTCCCGCCGCGACCCACGGGTCGAGGAGCCGTACCGCCTGACGCCGCGGGCGGCGGCCCGCATCGCCATCCTCGGCGTCGTCGCCGTCGTCCTCCGCGCTCCTCTTCTTCCGGCTCTGGGCGCTCCAGGTCATCTCCGGCGATCAGTACCTCCGAGACGGCCAGGGACAACCAGGTCCGCACGTATCGCATCCAGCCGCCGCGTGGCCCGATCGTGGACAGAAACGGCGTCGTGCTCGTCTCGAACGTCCCCGGCACGGTCGTTCAGCTGTGGCCCGCCTACAAACGGACGGCCGCCTCGACGAGGTGATCGTGGAGCTGGCTCGGAGAGCTCCTGGACGTTCCGGGCCAGGGAGCATCCGCCGCCAGGTGAAGAGCCCTCCGCGAACGACCCGCTCACGCCGGTCGTGGTCAAGACGTAACGTCCACGACGACAAGGCGAGCTACAATCCGCGAGCACCAGAACGAAACTTCCCCGGAGTCGAGGTGGCCCCCACCCAGCTTCGCCGCTACGAGCAGGGGGCGCTCGCCAAGAGCCACGTGCTCGGCTACGTCGGCGAGGTAGACGAGCAGGAGCTCGCACGCCTCGGCGAGGGGGTACGCGGGGGGCGACAAGATCGGCAAGGGCGGGATCGAGCGGGCCTACGACACCTACCTGCGCGGCGAGCCCGGGATCGGGCAGGTCCGGGTCAACTCGCTCAACGAGGTGACCGAGTGCCCCGTCCCCCGAGCCAGCTCCCCACGCCCGGCCGCTGTGCGCCTGACCATCGACGCCGAGCTCCAGCGTGCGGCCGAAGAGGCCATTAGAACCGGGATCGAAGCTCGCTCGGGGGAGGCGGGAACTGGGCTGCGAACGGCGGCGCCATCGTGGCCATGGATCCTGCTCGACGGCGCGGTGGTACGCCCTGGCGTCCAACCCGACCTACGACCCATCGGTGTTCGCCGGCCGCTGCCCCGAGCCACGCGAAAAGCCTCAACGACCCGTGTCTTCCCGGCAGGAGCGCGCAGGAGCTCAACTTCCCGGCGCTGAACCGCGCGGTCGCGGGCGAGTACCCGGCCGGGCTCCACCTTCAAGCCGGTCACGGCGCTCGCCGCGCTCGCCGACGATCTGATCACGCCGACCGAGTTCTTCCAGTGCGACGGCCAGCGCGTGATCGACGGGCAGACGTTCAAGAACTGGGACCCGTACGTGAACGAGGCGATGGAGCTCACGGACCGCGCTCGCGCGCTCGTGCGACACCTACTTCTACGACGTCGGCAGCCGGTTCTACGAGCTCGAGAACCCAGCCCGCTCCCAGGCCTGGGCGCGCAAGATGGGGTTCGGGAGCCCCACCGGCTTCGAGCTGGGCCCCGAGGAGGACGGCCTCATGCCGACGCCGGCGTGGCTGAGAGCGGACGCTGCCTACCCGATCGCACCAGCAGTGGACGAGCGGTGACTCGGTCCAGCTCGCGATCGGGCAGGGGCACATGACGGTCACGCCGCTGCAGCTGACGCGCTTCTACGCGCTGTCGCGAAAGTTGTGGTGAAGCTCGTCAATCCGCATCTCGTCGAGGACA
>CAVZVY010000005.1:0-303609 GCA_963778835.1 uncultured Alphaproteobacteria bacterium | reverse complement strand
TTATTCCTGCTTCCCTAGGAACCGCGTAACCGACGTCAGAAACATGCCGCGTCCGGCCTGATCGCGGTCGAGATGCACGAAATGCGTCGCCTCCGGGATGGTGACGAGTTCTGCATGTGGCGCGCGAGCGTATCGGCGTCTTCAGGGCGGCGGCTCCAGAAATCGCGACCGGAGCGGATAACAAGGACCGGCATGGTGAGCGATGAGGCCTGCCATTGCCGGCGGTCGAGCGCGAGTTCGAAACTGTCGGCGAGCGCGCCGCTCGGGGAGCGGAAGCTTGGCGGCGTGCCGCTGCCGGAGGTCTCGTCCGAGCGGTTCGTCGCGGTTGTGGCGGAAGAGGATAAGCCCGGCGATGTCGGCCTGGCTGAGATCGCGCGGCGCGGGCTGATCCTTTTCCCGGCGATGCAGGGGCCGGTGCTGCACGCGCAGATACTTGATGCCTTCAACCAAGCGGAGCTCGACGTCCGGATCGTCCAGGAGGCCGGCCGCGCTTTGACGATGATGTCGCTGGTCGGGGCGGGGCTTGGTGTTGCGCTGCTTCCGGCCTGCACGCGGCGTGTCGGTTTTCGCGGCGTGCGGTTCGCCGAGATCGCTGACGGTTATCTCCTGCCACCGATGCCGCTTGCTGTGATTGCACCTCGACGGCCGCGGCCGCTGGTGATCGACAGGGTGTTTGCGCTTGTGGGGCGGGCCGGGTCATGAAGCCTGCCGAACGCGACGGTACGAGCCTTTCAATCGGCGATCGCGAACAATTCCCGCAATGCGTTGCGCCGCCCGAGCAGGTCCGCGACCGTATATTTGTCGAGCACAGCGAGAAAAGCGCGCGTGGCTTCGGCGAGCACGCCCGGTAGGCCGCAGGCGGGAGCGATCAAGCAGTTTTCGCAGTCGACCAGGTCGAACCCTGCTTCGGTGTGGCGGACCAGAGCGCCGAGATTGATTTCGGCCGGGGGGCGACCCAGGCGAATTCCGCCGTTGCGGCCACGCACGGTCTCGACATGGCCCGCCTTTCCGAGATCCTGCACGACCTTCATCAGATGATTGTGCGAGATCCCGTAGGCGGTGGCGATCTCGGCGATCGACGACAGCCGGTCGTCATGAGTGCCGAGGTGGATCACCACCCGCATCGCATAATCGGTGTAGCGCGTCAGTTTCATCGCGTGCGCCGATGCACATCAGGTTCCAGGCTTGAAACATGCTTTTTAATTGCATGTTTTCTGGCGCCAGAATAGAAGCATTCTGTATGCATGATTTAGGCGCCACGGGTGAACCTAACCCTCCGGCGTCCACGACCACGGAGTTGGACAAATGCAGAAGCCGCTCAGCACGGAAACGATCGCACTCGTCAAAGCCACTATTCCGGCTCTCAGCGAGCACGGACCCGCAATCACGAAGGCGATGTATGCGCGGCTCTTCCAGGACGACCACATCCGAGCCCTGTTCAACCACGCGAATCAGGGTGAAGGCGGGGCGCAGGTCCATGCGCTGGCGGGTGCGATCGTCGCCTATGCGAAGAACATCGAAAATCTGGTGGTGCTGCTGCCGGTTGTCGAACGGATCGCGCAGAAGCATGTCGGCTACCACATCCTGCCGGAGCATTATCCCTTCGTGGCCCGCGCTCTTCTCGGTGCGATCACCGATGTGCTCGGTGATGCCGCAACCCTGGCCATCCTCAACGCCTGGGGCGAGGCCTATTGGTTCCTCGCCGAGATCCTCAAGGACCGCGAAGCCGCCATTCGCGCGGAGATCGAGGCCCAGAACGGCGGCTGGACTGGCTGGCGTCCATTCGTCGTTGCGGAGAAGATCCGCGAAAGCGCGGTGATCACCTCATTCGTCCTGCGCCCGGCGGACGGTCGGCCGGTCCTGCGCCACCGTCCGGGGCAGTATCTCACCTTCCGACTCGGTCTTCCCGGACAGGCAATGAAGCGCAACTACTCGATCTCCTGCGCTCCGAACCACGACCATTACCGCATCTCGGTGAAGCGGGAGCCCGACGGCCAAGGCGGCTCACGCTTCCTGCATGACGAGGTCGACGTCGGCCATGTGTTGGAGGCGACGCCACCGGCCGGCGACCTCTTCCTTCCCGAAAGCCCGCAGCGCCCCGTTGTTCTCTTGTCCGGCGGCGTCGGACTGACGCCGATGATCAGCATGGTCGAGGCGATCGCATCGCATCATCCAGAACTGGAGGCGCATTTCGTCCATGGTGCCCTCAGCAGCGCGACCCATGCGATGGACGACCATGTCCGCTCGCTCGCGAACCGGCACGGCCGCATCTCGGTCACGACCTTCTACAGCGATCCGGAAGCAGGCGATGAGCCGGGCGTGACCCATGATGTTACCGGCTTCGTCAGCCGCGACTGGCTGGAGCGCCATACTCCGGTTGCCGACGCCGATTTCTATCTGTGCGGACCGAGACCGTTCCTCCGGGCAATGGTCGACGCGCTCGCGGGGGCCGGCGTGTCCGGCGAGCGGGTGCACTACGAGTTCTTCGGTCCCACCGACGAACAGATCGCAGCCTGAGGTATTTGCGCGGCGACAAAGACAACGGCGCGATCACCTCGATCGCGCCGTTGTGGCGCGGCTTAGAGCGCCTTTTGAGTCGTGGCCGCCTGCAGCCGTTCGATCTCAGCTTCCAGTTCCTTAATCTTCTCGTCGCGCGCTGCGATCGCCGCCGCGACGTCGGCCGCTTCGAATCGTTGCGGAATGTGCTGCGGGCAGTTGCCGTCCCATGCATTCACCGTGAACAGCAACGCCTGCTCCGGCCGCGCGCGGTAGTTGGCCGGCATTAAATGGGCGACGAGGTCGTCGTCGCCCTCCACCACTTTTGCCTCGCCCCAGAGCTTCACCCGCTGGCGGTTCGCGTAGTCGATCAGGAACAGGAACGCCTTCGGATTGTCGGCGAGATTGCCCTGCGTGATGTACTGCCGGTTTCCGCTGAAATCGGCGAAGGCGATCGTGTGCTCGTCCAGTACGCGGAGGAAGCCAGGCGGCCCGCCGCGATGCTGGATATAGGGCTGGCCCTCGGCGTTCACCGTCCCGAGGAACACGCTGATCTGCGCGTCGATGAACGCCGCGAGGTCTGGCGTGATCCGGGTTTGCCAGCCGCGGCTCACTTCCATGGCCGCATAGCCCATCCGCGATCCCTTGCGATCCTGTATCGCCTTCACTGAAGGGGTGAAGGCGACGTCGCTGGGATAGACGTGCGCAGTCATGATCAGAGCTCGAGATCGCTCAGCGACGGGTGATCGTCGGGACGGCGCCCGAGCGGCCAGTGATATTTGCGCTCCGATTCCTTGATCGGCAGGTCGTTGATGCAGGCATAGCGAAAGCGCATCAGCCCCTCCTCGTCGAACTCCCAGTTCTCGTTGCCGTAGCTACGGAACCAGTTGCCGCTGTCATCGTGCCACTCATAGGCAAAGCGGACGGCGATGCGATTGTCCTGCCAGGCCCAGACTTCCTTGATCAGGCGGTAGTCGAGCTCCTTCGCCCATTTGCGGGTAAGGAACGCCTCGATCTGGTCGCGGCCCTTGATGAATTCGGAGCGGTTCCGCCAGTAGCTGTCGACGGTATAGGCCTGGGCGACGCGGGCGGGATCGCGGGTGTTCCAGGCGTCCTCGGCGGCGCGGGCCTTCTGGGCCGCGGTTTCCGC
Source organism: uncultured Alphaproteobacteria bacterium (assembly GCA_963778835.1). Taxonomy (GTDB): domain Bacteria; phylum Pseudomonadota; class Alphaproteobacteria; order Rhizobiales; family Methylopilaceae; genus Flaviflagellibacter. Next base: position 299,963 of record CAVZVY010000005.1, on the reverse strand, counting down.
GTTGAATGGCGGCAGGGGTGGACGGGCCATGATGCTGTCTCGGCAAGTGGTTTCGGTGGCCGACACATAGGGCCTTCCGGAATTCGTCGGTATCCGGCAGATTGGGAAAGTATCCTTCCGAAAAACGAGAGGAAGAATGGACCGGCTCGACGCGATGAATGTGCTTCTGACGGTCGTCGCCGAGGGAAGCCTCTCCGCGGGCGCTCGCCGGCTCCGCATGCCTCTTGCGACCGTGAGCCGGAAGGTCGCCGAGCTCGAAAGCCATCTCGGCACGAAGCTCCTCGTCAGGTCCAGCCGTCTCGTGTCGTTGACCGAAGCAGGGCAATCCTATGTCGAGGCGTGCAAGCGCATCCTCGAACAGGTCTCGGAAGCCGAACGCGCCGCCTCGGGGGAATACACCGAGCCGAAGGGCGAGCTTACGATCACCGCGCCCGTCGTATTCGGGCGGCTTCACGTCCTGCCGGTGGTCGTCGATTTCCTGAAGGCCTATCCGGAGATCAATCTGCGCCTCATCCTCGCCGACCGGGTGATGAATCTCGTCGAAACCCATGTCGACCTGGCCGTGCGCATTGGCGACTTGCCGGACAGCGGCCTCCTGGCGACGAGGCTGGGCACGGTTCGGCGGGTCATGTGCGCGGCCCCCTCCCTCCTCGACGTCATGGGCAGACCGCGAAAGCCGGAAGATCTCGAAGGGCAGGACTGCATCGCAACCGTCGAGGGGGTCGCCTCAGTCCGCGCCTATCGTTTTCGGACACCAAAGGGCGAGGTCAGCGTACCGATGCGCTCGCGCCTGACAGTCAGCGAGATCGAGGCTGCCATCGATGCCTGCGAGGCCGGGCTCGGCCTGATGCGTGTCCTGTCCTATCAGGTCGTCGCCGCTCGGCGGGAGCGCAGGCTCGAACTGGTGCTCGAGGATTTCGAGCCCGAGCCCTGGCCGGTGCACATCGTCTATCTCGGGCAGGGCCTGCTTCCGCTGAAGCTCAGGGCCTTTCTCGACTTCGCCACGCCGAGACTGCGGGCCTCGCTGTCTTCATCCGGCTAGGATTTGGCGCAGCCTTCGCCTATATATGACGACAAACATCTATAAGGGTTTGCATCATGCCGCGCGCATCGCGTGAAGACGCCGAAAGGCACCGGGAAGAGATCATCGACGCCGCTTCCCGCCTGTTTCGTCAAAAAGGGATCGAAGGTGTCAGCGTTCCGGAACTGATGGCGGCCGTCGGGCTGACCCATGGCGGCTTCTACAAGCAGTTCAAATCCAAGGATGCTCTGGCGGCGCTCGCATTCGAACGTGCATCGGCGAAGTCCGTCGGTGAACTGCGCGAGCGGATCGCGGCGGCGGCGGACACGCCCGAGGCCCGGCAGGTCTTTCTGGACGCCTATCTTGCGCCGGAACATCGCGACAATCCGGCGATGGGATGCGTTCTGTCGGCCCTGGCCGGCGATCTTGGCCGCGACAACGATCAGGAACTCCGCGACGCCTTCATGCGCGGCGTCGGCCGCATGATCGAGCGGCTGGAGGCGGTGAAGGACCCCGCGCCGCTCGCCACTTTGTCGACCCTGATCGGCGCGGTCGTGCTCTCGCGGGCCATAAGCGGCACGCCGCTTTCCGACCAAATCCTCGATGCGGCAAGGACTTCCCTCGGCGACAAAAAATAATTCGCCGAGCCTCTTGGCTTAAATAGATGATGATCATAATCTATCGCTCAGCGCTGCTGAGGCAGCTGATTGATGGAGAGTGTCATGAGCGGTTCGTCCAAGGGAAAAGTGGTTGTCACCGGCGCATCGGCCGGCATCGGCGCGGTCTATGCGGATCGCCTGGCCAAGCGCGGCTATGACCTGGTTCTTGTCGCGCGCAACGAAGAGCGGCTGAAGGAGCTTGCAGCCCGCATCACCGCCGAAACCGGTCGCAAGGTCGAAGTCCTGAAAGCGGATCTGACATCGAAGGCCGATACGGCACGTGTCGAGGCGGTTCTCCGCAACGATCCTGATGTCACCGGCCTGGTGAACAATGCCGGTATGGGCGTGCACGGCACGATACTCGAGGCCGATGTCGATCAGCTCGACACCATGATCCAACTCAACGTCACTGCCCCGACGCGCCTCGCTTCGGCCGCCGCCTCCGGCTTCGCCTCGCGCGGCAAGGGCACAATCATCAACATTGCCTCGGTGCTGGCGCTCGCGCCGGAACTCTTCAACGGCGTCTACAGCGGCACCAAGGCCTTCGTGCTGAACCTCTCGAAGTCGATGCAGCGCGAGCTCGCCGACAAGGGTGTGCGCGTCCAGGCCGTATTGCCGGGCACGACCCGTACCGAAATCTGGGAGCGGGCTGGCATCGACTTCGAGGAATTCCCGCCGGAGATGGTGATGGGCGTCGACGAGATGGTCGATGCGGCGCTTGCCGGCCTTGATCAAGGCGAGCTGATCACCGTGCCGCCGCTGCCGGATATGAAGGACTGGGATGCTTATGAGGGCGCCCGTCTGGCACTGCAGCCGAATCTGTCACGACAGCATGCGGCCGAGCGCTATCGCTCGAAGCAGGCGGCGTAAGGTTCAAAGGCCCGCTTCGGCGGGCCTTTTTGTGTCAGCGGGCGATGCTTGCCGCAATCAGCCGTTCGGCGCATTCCGCAGCGGCGACGGCGGGTCCATCTCCATGGAAGAGCTGGCTCGTCACGTAACTGCCCTCGATCAGGAGCAGCAAGCCGTCGCCGAGTATTGCCGGATCGCCGGCACCCATCTCGGTTGCCATCTCTCGTAGCTTCGCGCGTAGCGCCGCCTTGTTTGCCTCCGCGACCTTGCGGGCGGGGTGCTCCGGCTCCGGATACTCGACAGCGGCATTCGTCAGCCCGCAGCCGCGATAGTCCGGAAGGCGGGCGCGCTCGCCGAGCCGAGCCAGGAATTCGACGATCTGCTTGCGAGGATCGCCGGGATGGGCATCGACAGCCTCATCGAACTTCGCCCAGAATCGCGCGTCGTAGTCCTGCAGATAGGCCACCGCGAGATCATCTTTTGAGTGGAAGCTGCGGTAGAGGCTCGGCTTCGTGACGCCCGCGCGCGTGACGATCTCCTCGACCCCGACCGCGCGAATCCCCAGGCGATAGAACAGATCGCGCGCGGTTTCGCGGATCCGGTCCCTCGCTCTCGGAGGCGGTGCATCAGGCGAAGTGATGGACATGACCACAAACCGTGATTTGACAATGTTACCGACCGGTACGTAGCTTTCGCCTCTCACGTACCGGTCGGTAACATGCATATAGCCCGCCTCCGTGCCCTTGGCCAGAACTACGCCTTCATCGTCGTCGGCGTCATCTTCCTCTGCCTCCTCGTTTCGGCGGGTACGCGCGGTGCGCCGGGTGTCCTTCTGACGCCGCTCGAACAGGCATTCGGCTGGAGCAAGGCGACGGTTTCGGCGTCGGCAGCGATCGGTATCTTCCTCTACGGTTTGGTCGGTCCGTTCGCTGCCGCGCTGATGGACAAGGTCGGGATGAGGCGGACCCTGATCGGCGCGCTGGCGCTGATGTCGGCTGCGACCGGGTCGAGCTATTTCATGACCGAACCCTGGCATCTGGTCGCGACCTGGGGCGTATTTTCAGGCCTCGGTTCGGGCTGCATTGCCGTCGTTCTGGCGGCCACCGTCTCGAACCGCTGGTTCGCCACCAACCGCGGCCTTGCCATGGGCGTCCTGACGGCCAGCACCGCGACCGGCACCCTAATCTTCGTTCCCGCGCTTGCGGCCCTCTCAGAGGCGTTTGGGTGGCAGTCGGTCGTTCTGGCCGTCGCGGTCGGTCCGCTGGTCCTGATCCCGCTCGTTCTCCTGCTCGTGCCGGAGCGCCCCTCCTCGATCGGTCTCCGTCGCTACGGCGCGACTGAGGACGAGCCCGCTCCGGTGAACAACGGCGAGGGACCGCTGCAATTGGCCATCGGGAGCCTCGTTCTCGCGTCGAAGACCAAGGTATTCTGGCTCCTGTTCGCCACCTTCTTCATCTGCGGCTTCACCACCAACGGCCTCGTCGGCACGCACCTGATCTCGCTCTGTATCGACCAGGGAATCCCGGAAGTCCGGGCAGCGGGTCTGCTGGCGCTGATGGGCATCTTCGACCTGATCGGCACCACACTCTCGGGCTGGCTGACCGACCGCTACAATCCGCGCGTCCTGCTGTTCTTCTATTACGGTTTGCGCGGCCTTTCGTTGATGTACCTGCCGTTCTCGGACTTCTCGTTCTACAGCCTGACTTTCTTCGCGGTGTTCTACGGCCTCGACTGGATTGCGACCGTCCCGCCGACGCTCCGGTTGACCAACGAGGCGTTTGGAAATCGCATCGGTCCGGTCGTGTTCGGCTGGATCGTCGCCGGCCATCAGCTCGGCGGCGCAAGCGCGGCCTTCTTCGGCGGCTATATGCGGAGCGTGCAGGGCGATTATTTCGGAGCCTTTTTCATCGCCGGCATGACGGGCCTCGTCGCTGCTGTTATCTCGCTGATGATCGGCCGCAAGCGCTCGGAAGCGCAGACACTGCAGCCGGCCTGAGCGGAGGCGGAATGTCGGACAAGGTTGCGATCGTCACGGCGGGCGGCAGCGGCATGGGCGCCGGGGCCGCCCGAAAACTGGCGGCTGATGGTTTCAAGGTCGCCATTCTGTCTTCGTCCGGGAAGGGCGAGGCGTTGGCGACGGAACTCGGCGGGGTCGGCGTCACCGGTTCGAACCAGTCGAACGACGATCTCAAGCGCCTTGTCGACCTGACCATGGACCGCTGGGGCCGCGTCGATGCTCTCGTCAACAGCGCGGGTCACGGCCCGCGCGCACCGCTGCTCGATCTGACCGACGAGGACTGGCACCGCGGCATGGAGGTCTATTTCCTCAATGTCGTCCGCCCGACCCGCCTGGTTACCCCGATCATGCAGGCGCAGAAGTCCGGTTCGATCGTCAACATCTCGACCTTCGCCGCCTTCGAGCCGGATCCGGTTTTCCCGACCTCCGGCGTGTTCCGCGCCGGTCTTGCCGCCTACACAAAGCTGTTCTCCGACCGCTACGCCGCGGAAAACATCCGCATGAACAACGTCCTTCCGGGCTTCGTCGACAGCCTGCCGGAAAAGGCGGAATTCAAGGGCCGCATCCCGATGGGGCGCTACGGCACGGTAGAGGAGGTCAGCGAACTGATCGCGCTCCTCGCATCGGAGCGCGGCGGCTACATCACCGGCCAGAACATCCGCATCGACGGCGGCATCACGCGTTCGGTCTGATCCCCCTGAGCATTGGGCGTTACGCGGTGAAGGGATTGCGGCGCGGTCCGCGATCCCCACATACGCGCCGAAAGGATCAATGCCGATGGCAACCGCGACCGCTGGCCGCAAATCTCGTTCGTTCATCTCCCGCCCGATCAGCCATTCCGAGCGCGTCGCCAAGCTCGAACGGCTGGCCTGGATCATGGACAGCGCGATTGCCATCCCCGGCACCCGTATCCAACTCGGCGCCGACGCTGCTATCGGTCTCGTTCCCGGCGTGGGCGACGTGCTCGCACAGGCCGTTGCCGCCTACATGATCTACGAGGCGCATCGGATGGGCGTGCCGAAGCACAAGCTCCTGCGCATGGGCGGCAATATCGTCGCCGACATGGTGTTCGGCGCGATCCCGCTGTTCGGCGACGTGTTCGATGTGTTCTGGCGCGCGAATAACCGCAACCTGAAAATCCTGCGCGATCATATAGATCGTCAGGCGCCGTCACGGTCCGCCCGGTAAGCCAGTCGAAGGTCGCGCATCATCGCTGCTCGCGAAATCGCGGCCTTTTCGCTAGAAAGGGTGCGATACTGCCGTCGGTCACCCCAAAAAACAGGACCCAATGCCCGTCTTTGAAATCGCGATCATCCTGTTCCTCATCATCCTGAATGGCTTCTTCGCGATGTCGGAACTGGCGGTCGTTTCTGCCCGTCACGCACGCCTACAGGCGCTGGCGAGGGACGGCAATCAGAAGGCGCAGCGGGCGATCAAGTTGGCAGAGGATCCGAGCCGGTTCCTGTCCGCGGTGCAGATCGGCATCACCCTCATCGGCATCCTGACCGGCGCCTTCGGCGGCGCGACCATCGCCGAACGGCTCGGCGAATGGCTGGGGACGATCCCGACGATCGCTCCCTACAGCAATCCGATCGCGGTGGCGGTCGTGGTTGTCGTCATCACCTATTTGTCGCTGATCCTCGGCGAGCTCGTGCCGAAGCGCATAGCGCTCTCGGCGCCGGAACGCATCGCCATGATGGTCTCGGGCCCGCTGCTCGTCCTGTCTGCGGTCGCGAAGCCATTCGTCTCCCTGCTCAGCGTCTCCGGCAGCCTTGTCCTCGCGCTCCTCCGCATCCGCGAGAGCGATAAGGACCACGTGACGGAAGAAGAGGTCCGCACCGTCATCGCTGAAGGCACGGCATCGGGCGTCATCGACCCTGTCGAGCACAAGATGCTCGAGGGGGTGCTGCGTCTCGCCGACCGGCCGGTGGCTGCGATCATGGTGCCGCGTCCAGACATCGCCTGGATTGATCTCGACGACAGCGAGGAGGACATCCGCAATGAGCTGATGACCGCCTCCGCCTCGCGGATCATCGTGGCGCGCGGCGGGAATGTCGACGAGCCGCTCGGCGTCGTCCGCAAGAAGGACCTTCTCGCGCAGATGATGCGCGGCGATCCGATGAACATCGAAGCGGTGATGCTGCAGCCGGTTTACGTGCCGGAAGGTATTTCGGTGCTCCGCCTGCTCAACATGTTCAAGACCTATCCGGCGCATATCGCGCTTGTGGTCGACGAGTTCGGCTCGCTCGAGGGTCTCGTTACGCCGACAGACGTGCTTGAAGCGATTGCCGGCGATCTGGCGACGGCGACGCCTGACGAGTTCCGCGAGATCTTCCCGCGCGACGACGGCTCATTCCTCGTCGACGGTGCGACTTCAGTCGACGACTTGGAGCAATCGCTCGGCATCAAGGTCGGCGAGGACGAGGATTTCCACACCGCCGCGGGCCTCGTCCTGTCGGTCCTTGGCCGCATTCCCTCGACCGGCGACCGGCTGCGCATCCAGAACTGGACGGTCGAGGTTGTCGATATGGACGGCCGTCGCATCGACAAGCTGCTCTTCACCCCTGCGGAACCGGCCGAGCTGTAAGGGAATTGCTCAGATTGTAGGCAAATGCCGCGCGGTTGGGCCGTTCCTGCCGCCTCAATTTGCTTGTGCTCAAATATGAGCCTTCTAAGCTGAACTAGTGTTCCTGTACGGCTGGATGCAGGTGAGCGTCGAGATCGTCAAGTTTCCCTTCCCCGAGATTGCTGGCGGCCGCGCGCCGCATGGGCGGACTTCATGAGCGGCCCGCATTTCGACGAGATGTCCAGCGACGCTAACGGCGGCTGCCGCGACGCCTACAAGATCTTCAAGAACTGGCTGAAGGACGCGCCTCCCGCCCTCCTCGAAGGGCGCAAGGAGGAAGCGGAACTGCTCTTTCGCAAGGTCGGCATCACCTTCGCGGTCTATGGCGACAATGAGGGTGAGGAGCGGCTGATCCCGTTCGACATCGTACCCCGTATCATCGCCGCGGCCGAATGGGCGAAGCTCTCGCGCGGGCTGGAGCAGCGTGTCCGCGCTCTGAACATGTTCCTCAAGGACATCTACGGCCAGCAGGAGATTCTGCGTGCCGGGATCGTTCCCGAGGATCTGGTCTATCAGAATCCCGATTACCGGCCGCAGATGAGCGGCGTCGACCTGCCGGGCGGCATCCACGTCCAGGTCGCAGGCATCGACATTGTCCGCACCGACGACCAGGACTTCTACGTCCTGGAAGACAATCTCCGCACCCCGTCCGGCGTCTCCTATATGCTGGAGGGCCGCGAGATCATGATGCGGCTTTTTCCCGATCTCGTGGCGCAGCAGCGCATCCTGCCGATCGACAATTACGCAAACGAACTGCTCAACACGCTGAAGTCGATGGCGCCGAACGGCACGAAGGCCGATCCGACGGTCGTCGTGCTGACGCCCGGCCAGTACAACAGCGCCTATTATGAGCATTCCTTCCTGGCCGACCGGCTTGGCGTGCGCCTAGTCGAAGGCCGCGACCTTCTGGTGCGCGACGACATCGTCTGCATGCGCACGACGCAGGGTCCGCAACGCGTCGATGTCATCTACAGCCGCATTGACGACGACTTCCTCGACCCGCTGATGTTCCGGCCGGATTCGGCGCTCGGCGCTCCCGGCCTGATAGGGGCGATGCGCGCAGGTAACGTCGCTATCTGTAACGCGCCCGGCACCGGCGTCGCCGACGACAAGGCGATCTACTCGTACATACCCGACGTCGTGAAGTTCTATCTCGGCGAGGAGCCGATCCTGAAGAACGTACCGACCTGGCGCTGCCGCGAGGATGAGGGCCTTGCCTATGTCATCGACCGGCTGGACGAGCTGGTGGTGAAGGAAGTCCATGGCTCCGGTGGTTACGGCATGCTGGTCGGCCCCCACGCGACCAGGGAGGTGCGCGAGGATTTCAAGAAGCGCATCCTCGCCAAGCCCGCGAACTACATCGGCCAGCCGACGCTCTCGCTGTCCACATGTCCTGTTCTCGCGAATGGCGGGCTTGAGCCCCGCCACGTCGACCTGCGCCCCTTCGTTCTCACCGGTACACACGGAGTGCGCATCGTGCCGGGTGGCCTGACCCGAGTCGCGCTCCAGCCCGGCTCGCTGGTCGTCAATTCCAGCCAGGGCGGCGGAACGAAGGACACCTGGGTGCTCAGCGAATGAATTCCGAGGTCTTCTAGTGCTGAGTTGCGACGCCGAAAGCCTCTATTGGCTTGCCCGCTATGTTGAGCGCGCGGAGAACACCGCACGCATCCTCGATGTCGCCTACCGGCTGTCGTCGATGCCGATCTCGTACGGCCACGACCACACCAATGAATGGGAATCCGCGCTCCTCACCGCGAGTGCCTACGATCAGTTCAAGGCGGTCTACGGCGAGGTCACGCCGGAGAACGTCATCGAATTCCTTGCGGTTTCGGATGCCAACCCATCCAGCATCCGCGCCTGCCTCGAAACCGCCCGCCACAACGCGCGCTCAATCCGTGGCTCGCTGACCTCCGAAATGTGGGAAGCGATCAACGGCGCCTGGCTCGATATGCGGAAGTTCAAGCCGAAGGACTTCCGGCTCGAGGAGCTGCCGACCTTCCTGAACTGGGTGAAGGAAGCCTCGCTCCGCTTTGACGGGTCGGCTGCGCGGACGATGCTGAGAAACGACGCGTTCTGGTTCTCTCGCATAGGCGTCTACATCGAGCGAGCCGACAACACCGCCCGCGTGCTCGACGTGAAGTACCATGTGCTTCTGCCCCGCGAGGCGGAGATCGGCGGCGGCATCGACTATTATCAATGGGCGGCGATCCTGCGCTCGGTCTCGGCGCTGGTCAGCTATCAATGGGTCTATCACCAGAACCTGAAGCCCTGGCTGGTCGCCGATTTCCTAATCCTGAAGGAGCAAATGCCGCGCTCGCTGGCGGCCTGCTATGCGGAGCTGACGCGCCACCTCGACAACATCTCGAACGACTATGGCCGCGCCGGCCCTTCGCAGCGTCTGGCGCGCCAAGTTTATTCACGCCTAGGCAACGGCCGCATCGAAGACATCTTCCAGGGCGGCTTGCACGAGTTCATCAAGGCTTTCATAGAAGACAACAACAGGCTCGGTAACGCCGTCGCCGACCAATACCTTCTGTGATCCCCAATGCGCATCCGGATCGCCCACGACACCGTCTACCGTTACGGCGCGCCCATAAAGTCGGCGATCCAGCTGCTGCGCCTGACCCCGCGCAATCACCACGGACAGTTCGTCGCCGACTGGCAGATCCATCTCCAGACCGAAGCGCGGATGACCCGCCGCGACGACTGGTTCGGCAACATCACGCATAGCCTGACGATCGACGGGCCGCTGACCGAGATCCATGTTCGGGTCGAGGGTGCCGTCGAGACTGATGACCAGGGCGGCGTGGTTCGCGGCACGGTCGAGCGCTTCCCGCCCGCACTGTTTCTTCGGCCGACCAATCTGAGTGCGTCGGATCCGACGATCGTCGATTTCGCGCAGGGGATCGCAGGCGGCTCGGAAAATGTGCTGAACCGCATGCATGCTCTGATGCACGCGATCCACGACCTCGTGACCTTCGACACTGGCGTCACTCTCGTCACGACGACTGGGGCCGAGGCGTTCGCCGCCGGCCATGGCGTCTGTCAGGATCTGGCTCATATCTTCATCGGCGCCGCGCGGGCGGTCGGTGTGCCGGCGCGTTATGTGTCCGGCTACCTCTACAAGCCGGGCGAGGCGCAGCAGGATGCGAGCCATGCCTGGGCTGAGGCGTACATCAAGGATCTCGGCTGGGTCAGCTTCGACCCGGCGAATGCGATCTGCGCGACCGAGGGCTATGTTCGCGTTGCCGTCGGTCTGGATTACCTCGACGCCGCGCCGATCCGCGGCTCATTCTATGGCGGCTCGACAGAGAGCATGGACGTTCGTCTGAGGATCGACGACGCACGACAGGCGCAAGCCTGATAAAAAACAATGGACAACAGGGGCTTGGGGGCGCCGGCAATGACCTATTGCGTGGGAATTCTGGTCTCGGGCGGCCTCGTCATGATCGCCGACACGCGAACCAACGCGGGCATCGACAACATTGCGACGTTCCGCAAGCTGCACGTGTTCGAGACACCGGGCGAGCGCGTCATCGGCGTCGCGACCAGCGGCAATCTCTCGATCAGCCAGTCGGTGCTGGCAATGCTCCAGGAGGGCCTCCTCAATGTGGAGACCGGGCAGATCGAGAATCTGATGAACGTGCAGAGCCTGTTCCAGGCGGCTCACCTCGTGGGCCGGGCGATGCGCCGCGTCTATGAGATGGACGGTCAGGCACTCGAGCAGCACGGGCTGAGCTTCGATATGAAGGTGCTGCTCGGCGGCCAGATCGGCGACGCCCCGATGCGCCTCTATCACATCTATTCCGAGGGCAATTCGATCGAGGCGACGCCGGATACGCCCTATCTGCAGATCGGCGAGCCGAAATACGGCAAGCCGATCCTCGATCGCGCCATCTCGCACGAAGTCGAGGTGCGCGACGCGCTGAAAATCGGCCTGATCTCGATGGATTCGACGCTCCAGTCGAACCTCAGCGTCGGCCTGCCGATCGATGTGCTCGTGGTTCGGCGTGACGAGCTGGAGGCGGCCGTTTCACACCGGATCGGCGACGACGACGCCTATTTCCGCGATCTGCGCGACCGCTGGTCCAAGGCTCTGCGGGCCGCGCACCAGTCAATCCCGCACCCGCCTTATGCGGAATTGCTTTAGGCCACTCGCTCTCGAATGAAGCGCGCAACCTGATCTGCAATCGGAATGCGTTTTTGCAGCGGGCCCACGAACGCCAGCGCAGGCCCGAGGTGACCGATTGTCGGATAGACGATCTCTTCGGCGAAACCGCCCTCGTCGCGGACGCGTCTTGCGAACCGCGCCGTATTGCCGGGATCGACGCGGATGTCCTGCCCCCCGGTGATGAGCAAGGAGGGCGGCGCGGCGCTGGTGACGAAATTGATCGGATGCGTGTCTGCCCGGTCGTCGCCGCCGAAAATCGTAATCATTACATCCTCGGTAAGACGGCCGAAATCGTATGGGCCGGAAAGTCCGATCAGTCCGCGTATGTCGCGCGCTGGGTCCAGCCTGCACGGCTTCAGCCATTTCGGATCGAGCGCGATCATCGCGGCGTTATAGGCGCCGGCGGAATGGCCCATCAGGAACAGCTTCTTCGGATCACCCCCGTAAGCGGCGATATTCGCGTGAGCCCAGGCGAAAGCCGAGGCGCAGTCCTCGACGAAGGCGGGAAAGCGGACTTTGGGGTAGAGGCGATAATCTGCGACGACGCTGGCGATCCCGCGCGCCGCCATCGCATGGCCGAGCGCCCGATAGAACTGGCGGGCCCCGGTCTGCCAGGAACCGCCGTAGAAGAATACGACGACGGGAGCCTTGTCCGCGTTCGGGGGCGAGTAGACGTCGAGCTTGTGTCGCCCGTCCGGTCCATAGGCGATCCCAGGCACGGAAATCGCGCCACCGCTCGGAGTGATCGCGGCGAGAAGAGGCGTACGGGCTGCGAGCCGGGTCACGGCCAGAGCGACGCGGGCGACCAGAGGTTTCAGAGCGAGAGCCATTCGAGTCGCGATCTTTGGGTCATATTTCTAGTTTGATCGAACTATTCTTTCGCAGGGGATTGCCGCGGGCGAAATCGACCCTCATGTCTAGCACCCACTCCCGAGGAACTTCCATGTCTGACGATCCGCTTTTCCAGCCGGCCCAGGTCGGCGACATCTCCGTTAAGAACCGTATCGTGATGGCGCCGCTGACCCGTAGTCGCGCGAGTGCCCACGAAGTGCCGAGCGATCTCGCCCCGACTTACTACCGCCAGCGCGCCGGTGCTGGCCTCATCGTCAGTGAAGGCACGCAGATCCGCCAGGACGGTCAAGGCTATGTTTCGACGCCCGGCATCTATTCGCCCGCTCAGCTCGAAGGCTGGAAGAAGGTGACCGCCGCCGTACATGAGGCGGGCGGCAAGATCGTTGCCCAGATCTGGCATGTCGGCCGCATCTCGCATCCCGATCTGATCGGTGGTGCCCGACCTGTTGCTCCTTCCGCGATCCGCGCCAATTCCAAGACCTTCCTGCCGAACGGCAACTTCGATCCGGTCGGCGAGCCCCGCGCGCTCACGATCGAGGAGATCAAGAAAGTCGTCGAGGATTTCGGCAACGCCGCGAAGAATGCGGTGTCGGCCGGTTTCGACGGCGTCGAGATTCATGGAGCCAACGGTTATCTGATCGACCAGTTCCTGAAGGACGGCGCCAACAAGCGTACTGACGAATATGGCGGTCCGATCGAAAATCGCGTGCGCTTCATGACCGAGGTCGTCGATGCGTCGGTGGCGGCGATCGGTGCCGGCCGGGTCGGTATCCGCCTCTCGCCGGTCACGCCGTCGAACGACATTTCGGAATTCGAACCCGCAGCCCTTGTTCGATCTGGCGGTCTCGGAACTGTCCAAGCGCAGGATTGCCTTCATCCACATGATCGAGGGCGCCACGCAGGGACCGCGCGACATCGTCCCGGACTTTGACTTCGCCGGGCTTCGCAACTTGTTCGGCGGTACGTACATCGCCAATAACGGCTACAATGGCGAACTCGCCCGCGAGCGTGTCGCAAAGGGCGAGGTCGATCTCGTGGCCTTCGGCCGCTACTTCATCTCGAACCCGGATCTCGTCGAGCGTATTCGCCGGAATGCGCCGTTTGCCGAGCCTGACCGCGCGACCTTCTACGGCGGCGGCGAGAAGGGCTACACCGACTACCCAACGCTCGAAGTGGCATGATCTTGACCCGGCGTGAGGAGTTTGAAGCCGCTCTGCGGCACCTCGCGCCGGACATTCCCGCGCATGAGTTCGACGTGGTCGTCGACCATGCCGTGACGAGCCCCGGCCTGCGCGCGTTGAACCCCGAATCCGCCCTCTGGCTGTCGATGACGGCCTATATCCGTCACACCTTCACTGACTACGACGCGCTTCTCAGCGACGGATATGATCGCGACAGCGCACGGCATTTCGTGCTCGACGATATCAATGAGATTCTGGCCGACTGGGGTGTCAAGCGTCGCGTGACGGACACCGAATAATCCGAAAAGAAAATGTCCTTTGCCTTGTCCGGTCGCCGGAAAGGCAGCATGCTCCGCGTCCGAAATGAGACAGAGACCATGACAATTTCAGCCGCGACCAAGAACGAACTCGATCTATCGAACTACTGGATGCCCTTCACCGCGAACCGCCAGTTCAAGGCGGCGCCGCGCATTCTCGCCTCGGCCGAAGGCATGCACTACACGACGGATGATGGTCGCAAGCTGATCGATTCCTCGGCGGGTCTCTGGTGCGTCAACGTCGGTCACGGCCGCAAGGAAATCGCCGACGCGGTGTATCACCAGTTGCTGACGCTCGATTACGCGCCGCCGTTCCAGATGGGCCAGCCGGGCGCGTTCGACTTCGCCGCGAGGGTGTCTCGTCTTGCGCCGCAGGGCCTCGACCGGGTGTTCTTCACGAATTCCGGTTCGGAGGCGGTCGACACAGCGCTGAAGATCGCGCTCGCCTATCATAAGGCGAGGGGGGATGCCGGCCGCACCAAGTTCATCGGCCGCGAGAAGGGTTATAATGGTGTCGGCTTCGGCGGCATCTCCGTTGGCGGTCTCGTCAACAACCGCCGCCAGTTCGCGGGACAGCTCCTGCCCGCCGTCGACCACCTGCCGCACACCTTGGATCTTGCGAAAAGCGCCTTTAGCCGTGGCCAGCCGGAGCACGGCGTGGACAAGGCGGAGGCGCTGGAAGCCATCGTCGCCCTGCACGGAGCAGATACGATCGCGGCCGTCATCGTCGAGCCGGTCGCGGGTTCCGCCGGGGTGCTTCCGCCGCCGAAGGGCTATCTCGAAAAGCTTCGCGAGATCACCTCGAAATACGGCATCCTGCTGATCTTCGACGAAGTCATCACCGGCTTTGGTCGCCTCGGGGCACCGTTCGCCTCCAATTATTTCGGTGTGGTGCCGGATCTGTTCACGGCAGCCAAGGGAATCACCAATGGCGTCGTGCCGATGGGCGCGGTGTTCGCGAGTCGGGGGGTCCACGACGCGCTGATGGTCGGTCCCGAGAACGCAATGGAGCTGTTCCACGGATACACCTATTCCGGTCATCCGGTCGCCTGCGCGGCCGGCCTGGCGACGCTCGACATCTACGAGCGCGAGGGCCTCCTGACGCGCGGCGCAAAGCTTGCCCCGCATCTCGAAGAAGCGGTGCACAGCCTGAAGGGCAAGCCGAACGTCATAGACATCCGCAATATCGGCATGATGGCCGCAGTCGAGCTTGCTCCGCGGGCTGACGGCGTCGGCAAACGGGGTTATGACCTGATGGTCGATTGCTTCAAAAACGGGCTTCTTATCCGCGTCTCGGGAGACATCATCGCGATGTCGCCGCCGCTGATTGCAGAGACCTCGCATATCGACGAGATCATCGAGAAGCTCGGCGCGGCGCTGGACCGCCTCGCCTGACAGGACCCAAGTTCATGAAAACCTATGGTCATTTCATCGGCGGCCGGCATGTTCCCGGACGCTCCGGCGCGTTCGGCGACGTCTACTGGCCAATGACCGGCGAGGTCGCGGCAAGGGTCGCTCTCGCCAATCAGGCCGATGTTCGCGAGGCGATCGAGAACGCCAAGGCGGCGCAGCCGGCCTGGGCCGCGACCAATCCGCAACGTCGTGCCCGCGTGATGATGCGCTTCCTCGACCTCGCCAATCGCGAGATCGACAGCCTGACGGAGCTTCTCGCGCGCGAGCACGGCAAGGTGCTGGCCGACGCCAAGGGCGACATCCAGCGCGGCCTCGAAGTGATCGAGTTCGCCTGCGGCGCGCCGCATCTCCTGAAGGGCGAGTTCACCGAGGGCGCCGGTCCCGGCATCGACGTCTATTCGATGCGCCAGCCGCTCGGCGTCGTCGCCGGCATCACGCCATTCAACTTCCCGGCCATGATCCCGATGTGGAAGTTCGGCCCGGCCATCGCCTGCGGCAACGCCTTCATCCTGAAGCCGTCCGAGCGTGATCCCGGCGTTCCGCTTCGCCTTGCCGAACTGATGATGGAGGCAGGGCTTCCGGCCGGCATCCTCAATGTCGTCAACGGCGGCAAGGAAGCGGTCGATGCGCTGCTCGACGACCCGGACGTTGCCGGCATCGGCTTCGTCGGCTCGTCGGATGTCGCGCAATACGTTTATGGACGCGGCGCGGCGCACGGAAAGCGCGTCCACGCCTTCGGCGGCGCCAAGAACCATATGATCGTGATGCCCGACGCCGACATGAACCAGGCTGTCGACGCCATCATGGGCGCGGCCTATGGCTCGGCCGGCGAGCGCTGCATGGCGATCTCGGTCGCGGTGCCGGTCGGCCCGGTCGCGGCGGAGAAGCTCCTCGACAAGCTCGTTCCCCGCGTCGAGAGCCTGAAGATCGGCCCGTCGACGGATGCCCAGGCCGATATGGGCCCTCTCGTCACCCGCGCGCACATGGAAAAGGTCCGCTCCTATGTCGATCGCGGTGTCGAGGAGGGCGCGAAGCTCCTCGTCGATGGTCGAAACTTCAAGATGCAGGGCTATGAAGACGGCTTCTATCTCGGTGGTTGCCTGTTCGACGAGGTGACGCCGGACATGGACATCTACAAGGCCGAGATTTTCGGGCCTGTGCTCTCGGTCGTTCGCGCCCACGACTACGCTGAGGCGCTGCGCCTGCCTTCGGAGAACGAATACGGCAACGGTGTCGCGATCTTCACCCGCGACGGCGATGCGGCGCGCGATTTCGCGTCCAAGGTCAATGTCGGCATGGTCGGCGTGAACGTGCCGCTCCCCGTGCCGCTCGCCTATTACACGTTCGGCGGCTGGAAGCGCTCTGGCTTCGGTGACCTGAACCAGCACGGCCCGGATGCCTTCAAATTCTATACGAAGATGAAGACCATCACCTCGCGCTGGCCGTCCGGCGTGAAGGAAGGCGCGGAGTTCGCCATCCCGACGATGGAGTGATCAAAGCACGGCCGAACCCACGGACGCAGGTTCGGCCGCTGCCTCTCGCCGCCTTTTTGCCGAGACGCGCGCAAGGCTCGTTTGTAGCCAGTAAACGGCAACGCCGAGAGTCACCCCCGAGCCGAAATTGATTGCGGTCTGCAGGCTGCGCGGCACGCCGAGTTCATCGGTCAGAAAGTGCGGCGCGATGTTGTGGAACAGGTAGATGTGGTAGCTCGCCGCGCCGATGGCGATCAGCGCCGATCCGAGCCGCTTCGGGAGGCGAATGCGGGGCACCCAGAGAAGCAGCGCCGCAGTTCCCAGCACGCATGCGAGCTTGATTTGTAGGAAGTCGTATCGCGGTGGATCGGCGATCGGAAATACCGCCAGGCCAATCAGGCTGAGCGCGATTTTCTGGCGAACGGTCTTCGCGAAGTAGATGCACCAGCCGAAGGCGAAGACATAGAGTACCGCGGGCGTCGCGAAGACGCGCAGCGGATCGCCGGCCCAGGCCGTCCGGATAGCCCAGCGCGCCGCAAGGGCGGCCCCAAGCAAAATTAGGCCGAAGGTCAGAGGATCGCGCGCCGCCCACCGCCGAAAGGCGGGAAACGCAAACAGGAGCGCGAAGCCGACGACGATCTGCGCATAGGCTTCCACGAACCAGTAGATGACGTGGAACGTGCCAACAGGCGTGTAGCCGCCGATGCCGAGATTGCCGACCAGTAGCCATTTCTGCCACGGCACATTGCCTTCGATGCCGGCGAACAGCGCGAGCACGGCGAGGTACGGAACGGCGTTTCGAAGCAGCGTGGCGAGCATTGGGCGGATGCGTCCGACGACGAGGTTCACGCTCTGGAACCGGGCAAGGCTGTAGCCGGCGAGAAGCAGCATCATCGCCGCCCCGCCGACATAGGGTCCTTGTGAAGCGTGGTGCAGGACGACGAAAAGCACCGCCGGCCCGCGCAATGCGAGATGAGTGTCGAGCGCGGCGGTGTTCGGCGCTTCCCTGTCGACGGCGGCCAGCGCCGGGATCGGTCGCTGTTCCCAGCCGTCCGGCAGGCGGCCAAGCAATTCCTCGAGCGTCATCGACAGCTGGACGAAGGCCAAGGAGTCGCCGCCGAGCGAGACGAAGCTGTCCGCCGGCCTTACCGGGCGTGGGTAGAACATTTCCTTGAATGCCGCGAGAACGCCCGCGGGCAGGCGGCGCCCAAGACCGAGACGCTCGAAAGCTCGTTCGCGCAATGCCGGGACATCGATCTTGCCGGAGGAAAAGCGCGGGATGTCGGCGATCGTCACGCTTTCAGCATGACCGCGCGGCAGCCCGGTCGCGGCAATCAGCGCGTCGCGGGCGTCGCGCTCTAAGTCCTCGTCGGAGACGACGGCAACCATGATCGTGTCGTCGCCGACGACCACCGCCTCAACGCCCCCGACGGCCAGTTTTCGTTCCGCATCCTCGTGGCCGAGGCGCAGACCCGCGATCTTCGAAAAGCGGCTTTTGCGACCGGTGATGCGGAACGATCCACTGGTCGTACGCTCGGCGAGATCGCCGGTTCGCAGCAGATCGACGTCGTGCCCGCGTGCGAGGTCGTACGCGGTTTCGGCATAACCCATCATCACGTTCGGGCCGCGATAAACGAGTTCACCATCATCCAGCGAGAGATCCCCGCCCGGTACCGCTTCGCCGATTTCATCCGGAAGCGCTGCCGCTCGGTCGGCCGGCAGGATCGCGATGCGCGCGGTCGCTTCGGTCTGGCCGTACATCGCAAAGAAGCGGCCGCCACGACGCTCCATGAACTCCGCATAGGTCCGAACCATTTCGGGCGGGAGACGTCCACCCGCCGAGGTCATCATCCGGAGGCTATCCGGTGCCCGGTCGCGAAGGCCGATGCGTTCATGGAGATCGTAGCTGTAGGGAACGCCGGACAGGTTTGTGCATCCGTCAATGGCGTCGATGAATCCGGGATCCAGCACCGGCGTGGCGACGAGCTTGACGCTTCCGCCTGCGATCAAGTGCGAGTTCAGGATCGACAGGCCGTAAGAATAGTGGAGCGACAGCGTCAGCGCGCCGCGATCATTGGATGTCAGGCCGAGTGCCGCGACGATCGACGTGGCATTCGCCTCGATATTGCGGTGCGATAGCCGGACCAGTCTCCCAGCGCCGCTTGTGCCGGACGTGGTCATCAGTAAAGCAAGGTCGGGATGAAGGTCCGGTCCGCGCGCGGCGATGCGGGTTGGTTCACCGTTCCGCATCACGATCTGCGGCCGAAACGCTTCGATCAATTCATCGGAGCGGCTACATCCGGGCTGGACGAGGATCGCCGGATGGCCGCCCGAAAGCGCTGCGAGATAGGCCGTTATCGAGGGAATGTCCTGCCCGAATTCGAGAAGGATCAGCCGGCGTTCGGCGCCGAGCCTCGACCTCATGGCCATGACCTTCCCGGCCAGCTCGCTGTAAGAAACCGTCCGGCCTGACTTTTCTATCAAGGCTGGAAGTGTTCAAAACTGTTGAATATGCTCAATAATTTGCACAGACCGCTCCTCGGCCGAGCCTTAGAACGGAATGTCCGGAATGGCCATACACGGATGCGTGCTGCGGCGTCGCGCCTCTTTGGCCGTCAGGGACTTGGCACGTCCCCTGCATAAGATTTCAGCATAATGCGTCTAGGGTTCCGGCTCGCTTCGAGCGCTGGTCCGAGAGATCGCACTCCCGCCCGAGAGGCGGAGCCACGGCGGGATAAAAGCCCGGGAGATCCGAAGCCGCGAGGGGCAGTCGAGTCTGTCTCACGGGCGGGGTCTCGATGAGGAACCGGCCGTGTGACAGCCCCAACCGATCGCCATCGCGGCGCACTCTGATTGGACGGGGAGTTCGACATGCGAACTGCGAACAAAACCTGGTGCGGATTTGCCCTTGCCGTTGCTGCGTTGGCGCTGATGCCCTTCGCCTCGGCCGAGGCGGCACCGAAGAAGGATTTCAAGATAGCCTGGTCGATCTATGCGGGCTGGATGCCGTGGGGGTATGCGGCGGACAGCGGCATCATGAAGAAGTGGGCCGACAAATACGGCATCAATGTCGAGATCACGCAGATCAACGACTACGTGGAATCGATCAACCAGTACACGGCCGGCGGTTTTGACGGCTGCGTCATGACCAACATGGACGCGCTGACCATCCCGGCAGCCGGCGGCGTCGACTCCACGGCCCTGATCTCGGGCGACTTCTCCAACGGCAATGACGGCATCGTCATGAAGAAGGGCAAGTCGGTCGCGGACCTGAAGGGCGAGAAGATCAATCTCGTCGAACTGTCGGTCTCCCACTACCTGCTCGCCCGCGCGCTCGACTCGGTGAAGCTCTCCGAGAAGGACGTGACCGTCGTGAACACCTCCGACGCCGACATCGTCTCGGTGTTCACCGGCAGCTCGGACGTGACCTCCGTCGTCACCTGGAACCCGCAGCTCTCCGAAGTGAAGGCGGTCAAGGGCGCGACGGAAGTCTTCGACAGCTCGAAGGTGCCCGGCGAAATCATCGACCTGATGGTCGTGAACTCGGCGACGCTCAAGGACAATCCGGACCTCGGCAAGGCGCTGACCGGCGCCTGGTACGAGATCATGGGCCTGATGACCTCCGGCACGCCGGAAGGCGAGAAGGCGCTGAAGGCGATGGCCGACGCCTCGGGCACCGACCTCGACGGTTACAAGGCGCAGCTGAAGACGACCAAGATGTTCTACACGCCGAAGGAAGGCGTCGCGTTCGCGACCGATCCGGCGCTCGTGAAGACCATGGACCTCGTCCGCAGCTTCTCGTTCGACCACGGTCTGCTCGGCGAAGGCGCCAAGTCCAAGGACGCGGTCGGCATCGCCTTCCCGGGCGACGCGACGCTCGGCAACAAGGACAATGTGAAGCTCCGCTTCGATTCCGCGTTCATGAAGCTCGCGGCCGACGGCAAGCTCTGACATGGGTCGCCGGATCATCAACCGGCACCCGGCAAGGGGCAGCGCGCTCGTTCTCGGCGTGCTGCCCTTTCTTGCGCTGGCGGTGCTCTACGTCACCTTCTCCTCGCTGCGTCTTGCGGAGAATCCCGACGACAAGCTTCTGCCCGCGCTCTCCAGCATCGGTAGCGCTATCCAGCGCATGGCGTTCGAGCCGGATCAGCGCAGTGGCCGCTATCTCCTCTGGGCCGATACGGCGGCCAGCCTGACCCGGCTCGCCTGGGGTCTCGGCATCTCGACCTTGATCGCGCTCGTCTCCGGTATCGCTATTGGACTCGTGCCGTATGTCCGCGCCTGGCTCGCCCCGCTCATCGGCGTCATCTCGCTCGTCCCGCCGATGGCGATCCTGCCCATCCTCTTCATCGTCTTCGGCCTCGACGACCTCTCCAAGATCGTCCTGATCGTCATCGGCATCGCGCCGTTTCTCATCCGGGACATGTCGATGCGAGTGATGGAGATGCCGAACGAACTCCTCATCAAGGCGCAGGCGCTCGGCGCCTCGACCTGGCAGATCGTGGTCCGCATCATCCTGCCGCAGATGCTGCCCCGGCTGATCGACAGCGTCCGGCTCTCGCTCGGCCCGGCCTGGCTGTTCCTGATCGCGGCGGAGGGCATCGCGGCGACGGAGGGGCTCGGCTACCGCATCTTCCTCGTCCGCCGTTATCTCGCGATGGATGTCATCCTGCCCTACGTCGCCTGGATCACGCTGATCGCCTTCCTCATGGATTGGGCGCTCCGCAGGCTCAGCCGGCGCGCGTTCCCCTGGCTCTCGCGAGGCATGGCATGAGCCTGCTCATCGACAATGTCTGGAAGGAATACGGCGACCAGATCGTTCTGGAACGCCTGAACATGGAAATCCCGACGGGCGAGTTCTGCGCGGTCGTCGGGCCGTCCGGCTGCGGCAAGACCACGTTCCTGCGGATGCTGCTGGGAATGGAAAAGCCCACGCGCGGCGCGATGCTGCTTGACGGCAAGCCACTCCCCGACGAGCCGGGGCCGGACCGCGGCATTGTCTTCCAGCGCTATTCCGTCTATCCGCACCTCACCGTGCTGGACAATGTGATGCTGCCGCTGGAGTTCGAGCGCTCGAAATTCCTCGGTCGCTTCTTCGGAGCCGAGCGTCGCCGTGCGATCGGTGATGCCCACTCATGCATCGCCTCGGTCGGGTTGGAGCACGCGATGGACAAATATCCGTCCGAGCTCTCCGGCGGCATGCAGCAGCGCCTCGCCATCGCCCAGACGCTCGTCCGCCGGCCGAAGATCCTGCTCCTCGACGAGCCGTTCGGCGCGCTCGATCCCGGCACCAAGTCGCAGATGCACGACCTCCTGCTGAAGCTCTGGCAGGAGGAAGGCATGACTGTGTTCATGATCACCCACGACCTGCAGGAGGGCTTCAAGCTGGCGACGCGCGTCCTGTCGTTCGACAAGACGCGGCGCGATCCGCAGGCGCCGGGGGCTTATGGCGCGACGGTGATCTACGACCTGCCGCTGGACGACAAGGTTGAGCGCAAGCCGATCATCGAGAAGTGGAAGCGGCAGACCTTGGAGGCGCAGGCGGGATTGGTGCATTAGCCCTCATCCTGAGCCGAGCACGCAGTGCTCGTGTCGAAGGACGGCCACAGATGCGGAGCCTGCCGCCGATCCTTCGACACGGACGCATGCTGCGTCCGGCTCAGGATGAGATTGAAGTCAAATAGGCCTTCCAGCCGCCAAACTTCGTAATGTCCTCGGCGCCGTTCACGGCATGGGCTTCGCAGACGAAGCCCTTCACTGACGCCCCATCATCCAGCGCAAGCGTGCCGATGCCGAGCGGCGCCGGGATTTCGGCGACAAAGCTGCCGAATTCCGACGCCGGGACCGACCAGATCTCGACCTCTATCCCGCCCGCACCCGAACCGTCGAACACGAGGCCCGGCTTCGGCGGCACGGTGCCTGCCAGTGCGTAGAAGCTGTAACCGGGAGCGGTCTTCGCTGTCCGGACGAACCGGGCATCCCGGTCGGTCAGTTGCCAGTGCAGCGGCAGGCCTTTCAGGTGCGCGCCAACGACGGCGACATCGATTCGCCCACCGCCTTTGGCTTCAAGCGGCTTGCCCGGAAGCGGACGGCCGGTACCGCCGAGGGTGGCGGTTCCGAGCGCGCGATGCAGACGATCGGCAAGCCCGGCGATCTTGCCGTCCTCGAACGCGTGGCCGACTAGGGTCACGCCGAAAGGCAGGCCGTCGGTGCGGAAGCCGCCCGGAATCGCGATCGCCGACAGGTCCATCAGGTTCACGAAATTGGTGTAGGTGCCGAGGTTCGAGTTCAGCCGCACCGGGTCCGCGAGCATGTCGGCGATCGTGTAGATCGTCGGCGCGGTCGGCAGCAGCATGACGTCTATCTGCTCCCAGACCGGTTTCACCTGCTGGATGAACGCCGCGAGCTTGTATTGGCCCTCGAATGCGTCGACCGCCGAATAGCGCGCTCCGCCAAGCACGATGTCCCGGACGACGGGGTAAATGCTGTCCGGCCTGGTTTCGGCGAAGCCCTTGATAGCGGCCAGCCGCTCCGCGACCCAGGGGCCGGCATAGAGCAGCAGGGCCGCATCGCGGAACGGCGTGTAGTCGAACGTGACCCTCACCCCGCCAAGGCGCTCCATCCGCGAGATCGCGGCCTGAAACAGTTCAGCAGCCTCGTCGTCGCCGCAGAATTCCGGCTTCTCCGGCACACCGAAGCGGAAGCCTTCCGGCCAACCGTCGGGCGTGAAACTACCTTTCGGCGCGGCGCGGGAATAGGCATCTCCGGCGTCGTAGCCGGAGGCGATCTCTGCGATCTTCAGTGCGTCGCCGACGGTCCCGGCAAAGACCGAGACGCAGTCGAGGCTGCGGCAGGCCGGCAGCACGCCGCGCGTGGAGATCAGACCCCGGCTCGGCTTCAGTCCGACGAGATTGTTGAACATCGCCGGGACGCGTCCCGAACCTGCGGTGTCGGTGCCGAGCGCGAACGTCGCCAGTCCGGATGCTACCGAGACCGCCGAACCTGAGCTCGACCCGCCGGAGACATAGCGGCTGTCGAACACCGATGCCGGCTGCCCATAGGGCGAGCGTGTGCCGTTCAGGCCGGTCGCGAACTGGTCGAGATTGGTCTTGCCGATTGTGATGGCGCCAGCCGCTTCGAGCCGTTCGACGACAGTCGCCGAACGCTCCGGCGTGAACGCGAAATCCGGGCAGGCGGCCGTCGTCGGCACGCCGGCGACGTCGATATTGTCTTTCGCAGCGAACGGCACGCCGTAGAGCGGAAGCCTTTCGCCCGCCGCCTTCCGGCGCTCAAGGTCCGCTGCGTAGGCAAGTGCCTCTTTTTCGGGCACCAGACTGATCCAGACGGGGCGCTCTCCGGCGTCGCGGATCGCGGTGTAGACTTCGATGACCAATTCGGTCGGCGTCAGGCCGTCGGCATATGCGGCCGCAAGAGAGGTGAGATCGAGCGGGCGCATCAGTTCGTCTCCGGCACCAGGACAGCGAGCGTCTGGCCGAGGCCGACGGCGCGGCCTTCGGCGCAGCGGAGTTCAGTGACCACGCCATCCTCGGGAGCAGCGACCTCGAATTCCATTTTCATCGACTCCACCACAATCAGGGGATCGCCCGCCTTCACGCGCGCGCCCTCGCTCACATTCAGTTTCCAGACCGAGCCGGGAATCGGGCTCGCAACAGCCATGCCGCCCGGGGGAAGATCGTCTTCCGACAATTCCGGGGTGTCGGCAAAATCGGCGCCGTAGCCGATCTGGCCGGATGCCTCCCAACGCGCGCGCTCTTCACCGAACGCCTGCTGCCGTTGCGCGGTGAAGGCCGCGATGCTCTCGGCGTTCTCAGCCAGAAACCGGCGATAGTCGGCGAGACGGAAGCGCTCCGTCTCAATCCGGATCTTGGCCTTTCCGTGCGGGAAGTCGTCACGGAAACGCATCAGCTTATCGTGGCTGACCTCATGGAAGCGGATCTGGTCGAAGAAGCGCAGCAGCCAGGGCTTGCCGGGTTCGAAGGCTTCGGTCGAGCGGAACGCGTTCCACATCTGGCAGGTGCGGCCGACGAACTGATATCCGCCCGGTCCTTCCATGCCGTAGACGCAGAGATAGGCGCCGCCGATGCCGACCGCGTTCTCCGGCGTCCAGGTACGGGCCGGATTGTATTTCGTCGTCACCAACCGATGGCGTGGATCGAGCGGGGTTGCGACCGGTGCGCCGAGATAGACATCGCCGAGACCGAGCACGAGATAGCTCGCCTCGAAGACGATGCGCTTTACGTCGTCGATCGAGTCGAGCCCGTTGATCCGGCGGATGAACTCGATGTTCGACGGGCACCACGGCGCGTCGGGACGCACCGACTGCATGTATTTCTGGATCGCGAGCTGCGTCTGCTCGATCGTCCCAGGATAGCGGCAGATGAACGATGCGGGTCTCCACCTCCATCTCGTCGACCGAGGGAAGCCCTGCCTCGATTTCGCGCAGCAAGGCCAGCAAGCGGCCGAGCGGAAGATGCTCCGGGTCGTAATGGATCTGCAGCGAGCGGATACCCGGCGTAAGATCGACCAGCCCTCCAAGTTTCCGATCCTGGATCGCCAGCATCAGCGCGTGGACGCGGAATCGCAGTTCGAGGTCGAGGACGAGCGGGCCGTATTCGATGAGGAGATAGCGGTCGCCCTGTCGCCGGTAGACGACGAGCGGTCGGTCGTCGGAAGCGGGTATCTCACCGAGCACGGCGTCGTTCGGACCGGCATCGCCGACGAGCGGAGCCTTGACGGTGCTCAGTGCCTTGATGCTCGCCGACTGGTCTGCCTCCGCCTGATCGGCGATGCGAGGATCGAGCCGGATGAATTTCACCCGGTCTCCGGGGCGGAGCTGACCCATCTTCCAGTTCTCGGCCTGGACGATCGTCACTGGGCAGACGAAGCCGCCGAGGCTCGGGCCGTCGGGACCGAGGATCACCGGCATGTCGCCGGTGAAATCGACCGCGCCGACCGCATAGGCGTTGTCGTGGATGTTGGATGGGTGAAGACCCGCTTCGCCGCCATCGGTCCGCGCCCATTTCGGCTTCGGGCCGATCAGGCGGACGCCGGTGCGGTTGGAATTGTAGTGGACCTCCCAATCGGCGGCGAAGAAGGCGGCGATGTCCTCTTCGGTGAAGAAGTCCGGCGCGCCGTGCGGCCCGTAGAGAACGCCGATCTGCCAGGACCGGTCCATCTCCGGAATGAGGCTCGGCGGCACCGGCAGTCCGGTCGACCCGGCACCGGGATCGAGATGGAGAACGTCTCCCGGCAGAAGGGCGCGGCCGCCATGCCCGCCGAATTTGCCGAGGGTGAAGGTCGCCTTCGAGCCCAGATAGTCCGGCACCTGAAAGCCGCCCGAAACGGCCAGATAGGCGCGCGCGCCGCCGCCGGAGACGCCGCCGATTTTCAGCAGCTGTCCGGCATCGACCGCAATCGGCTGCCAGAACGGGATCAGCCTGCCCATCGAGCGTCGCCGGCATAGCGGCGCCCGTCAGGCAGATCATGGTCGCCGCATCGAATTTCAGGGCCGGGCCGGCGAGGGTTATTTCCAGCGCGGCGGCGTCCGGATTGTTGCCGAGCGCCCGGTTGGCGAGCCGGAACGACAAATGATCCATCGGGCCGGACGGCGGCACGCCGACGTCCCAATAGCCAAGGCGGCCGGGCCATGCCTGCACTGTGGTCTGCGTGCCAGGCGAGACGACCTCGACGGTGGCGGGGCGATAATCGAGCTGCTCCAGCGTCCGTGTGGTGATCTCGCCTTCGGCGAGCTCAGGTCGAGCCGCGAGCCAGAGCAGGTAGTCGCGATTGGTCTCGATGCCCGCGAGTTCGGTGCCGCGCAGCGCGGTCTGGAGCCTGGCCAATGCGTCGGTGCGATCGCTGCCCGTCACGATCAGCTTGGCGATCATCGGGTCGTAGAAGGGCGGGACTTCCGAGCCGCTCTCGACCCAGGTCTCGATCCGGGCGCCCTCGGGAAACCGGACCTGGGTCAGCAGACCCGCGCTCGGGCGGAAATCGCGGCCCGGATCCTCCGCATAGAGCCGGACCTGGATCGAATGGCCCTTGGGCTCGGGCCGTTCGAGCGGCAAGGCCTCGCCTCCCGCCTGCCGCAGCATCCATTCGACGAGGTCGACACCGGTTACCTGCTCGGTGACGCCGTGCTCGACCTGGAGGCGGGTGTTCACTTCGAGAAAATAGAACTGGCCGCCGTCGACGTCGTACAGAAACTCGACGGTGCCGGCGTTCTCGTAATTGACCGCCGCGCCGAGGCGCTCGGCGGTCGCCAGCAGATCGGCGCGCGTCTCGTCCGAGATGTTCGGCGCGGGTGTCTCCTCGACCACCTTCTGGTTCCGGCGTTGCGCGGAGCAATCGCGTTCGCCGAGCGCGAGCACCTTGCCCTTGCCGTCGCCGAAGATCTGCACCTCGATGTGGCGGCCGCGGGCGATGAACTTTTCGAGGAAGATGCCCGCATCCTTGAAATTGTTCGTCGCGAGCCGCTGCACGCGTTCGAACATCGGCACGATTTCCTCCGCCGAACGGCAGAGCTGCAGGCCGATGCCGCCGCCGCCCGCGGTGCTCTTGATCATCACCGGATAGCCGATCCGCTCAGCCTCGTCGCGCGCCGCCTCGGCGGTCGCGATCAG
The DNA here is from genome assembly GCA_963778835.1 of uncultured Alphaproteobacteria bacterium. Taxonomy (GTDB): domain Bacteria; phylum Pseudomonadota; class Alphaproteobacteria; order Rhizobiales; family Methylopilaceae; genus Flaviflagellibacter. The sequence goes on along the minus strand of CAVZVY010000005.1, from coordinate 272,742 downwards.
GCCGCCGCCAGGCGCGAGCGGCACGCCTGCCTCCTCGGCGATCTCGCGGGCCTTATGCTTCAGGCCGAAGGCCCGCATGTGCTCGGGTCGCGGGCCAACGAAAGCGATACCGGCCTTGGCGCAGGCCTCGGCAAAGTCCGGGTTCTCCGACAGGAAGCCGTAGCCGGGATGGATCGCCTCCGCCCCGGTTTCTTTCGCCACTTCGAGAATGCGGGCGGCGTCGAGATAACTCTGCGATGCCGGAGGCGGGCCGACGCAGACCGCTTCGGTTGCCATCTTCACATGCAGCGAATGGCGGTCCGCCTCCGAATAGACGGCGACGGACGCGATCCCCATGCGGTCGAGCGTGCGGATGACGCGGCACGCGATGGCGCCGCGATTTGCAATCAGTACTTTCTTGAACATCTCGCCCCTCACGCCGCGTCCCAGATCACGACCTCGATCGGGGTCGGGTTGTAGGCATTGCAGGGATTGTTGAGCTGCGGGCAGTTCGAGATCAGGACGATGACGTCCATCTCGGCGCGCATCTCGACATATTTCCCCGGCGCGGAGAGCCCGTCGGCGAAGGTCAGCCCGCCATCGGCCGTCACCGGCACGTTCATGAAGAAATTGATGTTGTGGGTGATGTCGCGCTTGGTCAGCCCGAATTCGGGGCGCTCGGCGACCGCCAGCATCCACGAATCCCGGCAGGCATGCATGGTACGCTTTTCGAGGTCGTAGCGGACGGTGTTGCGACTCGGTCGCGCAGGCGCCGCCCAGCGTGTCGTGCCGTCCGACGGTGTCGGCCGTGATCGTCAGCATGACATTGCCGTCGTTCGACATCAGCTTCGTGCCAAGACCGAGGAAGACATTGCCCTGCTCGCGGATCGTATCCATCGCGCTGTAGTGCTCGGCGGGATCCGCGGCGGAAAAGAACAGGGTATCGGCGGCCTGATTGCCTTCGAGGTCGACGATGCGGAAGGTCTGGCCCTTCCTGACGATCTCCATCCAGTAATCGCCGGCGGGCACGGTCTTCGCGTAGACGGCGTCCTTGTTCTCAAGGGTGCTCATGAGAGTTCTCATCGTGCACCTCCGCAGGCGCAGCCGATGTGATAGAGCCGGTTGTTCTCGAAGCCCCGTCCGTTCTCCGGTCGCGACAACCGGCATTCGTCATCGTGCGCTGCCGGCGACACTTCCTTGATTTCCAACCCTATGGATTTACACGGATATTCGGCCGAGGGGTCGAGTGGATGCGGGCAGGTATGCAGCAGGACGAGCGTGTCCATCTCGAACCTGAGTTCGACGCTGTCTCCGGCCTTCGAATTGCCCGGCACATAGGCAAGCGCGCCATCATCCGCGACCGCCACTCGGCTGAACCAATTGACGTTCATCGCCAGATCGCGCCGTCCGAGACCATGCTTCGCCGCCTCCACGAGGAAGGCGTCGCGACCGTTCTGTTTCCAGGCGTTTCGGTCGTTCTGGTAGTCGCGGTGACCCCAGCGCCGCTCGACGATTGCCTTGGTCGAGGTGCCGGAAACAGTATCGTGCCAGCCGACGCTGTCATGCGTGATGGAACAGAAAATCCGCCCCATATCGGAGTAGAGGCAATTGCCGCGTGTTAATTTAAAGGTGTGCTGACATTTGAGCGTATCGGGCGCGTTGTAACGCTCCAGCAGGTCCTGCGGATTGTAGAACAGCATGCCGACCGATGCGCCGCCTTCGAGGTCGGTCACGCGCAAAGCCGTGCTGGCGCGCACGGTCAGGGACCAGTGCTTTCCGCCAGGGATCTCGGTCGAATAATGCAACACACCGGGTGAATTGACGGGCGATCTCAAAAGCTTCTCCTCCGTTCGAGGAGAACGCCAGACGGGAAACCAACCCCCGCGGCATTCTCCGCTGGTCGATCTCCCGGGCTTTTGTCCCGCCGTGTGCCCGCCGTTTATGCGGCGGGTTGCTGCTCTCGGACCAGCCGCCGCGATGAACGATCGCGGCCGGAACCCTAGCGGCGCTGATGCCCAAGCAAGCAGCGCGCCAAACGGCCAGTCTCCCAGCTAAAGCAGACAATTTACATAAATGTCTCGGATAATAATCGATGGCATGTTTAACCCGCACTGGTAGGTCTGTGGCGGGGACCGACCGAGTCGGATGGGATGCTCTTAAGCCTGCAGAACTCAATTCTCGAGATGATCGCCCGGGGGGAAGACCTTAAGGCGACGGCGGATTTGCTCTGCCGCGAGATCGAGAAGCTCGTTCCGGAACTGGCCTGCTCCATCCTGACGATCGATGCTGGCGGGCTATTGCGAGTGCTCGCCGCCGCGAGCCTTCCGGCGAGTTATTCAACAGCGATCGATGGCGCCGCCATCGGCCCCAATGCCGGTTCGTGCGGAACGGCCGCCTTCCGGCGCGAGCCGGTAACGGTAACGGACATCGAGACCGACCCTCTCTGGGAGGGGTATCGCGATCTCATCCTGCCGCTCGGCTACCGTGCTTGCTGGTCGAGCCCAATCATAGCACGCGACGGCAATGTGCTCGGGACCTTCGCCTTCTATTATCGTACCCGGCGTGACCCGAGCGCGCTGGAACAGCAGATCGTCAATCGCTGTGTGCACCTTTGCGCCATCGCGATGGAGCGCGAGGCCGTGGAAGCGCGCAATCGCAAGCTCGCCTTCTTCGACCCGCTGACCGGCCTCGGTAACCGCGCAAGCTTCGCGGCAGCCATGTGCCAGACACGCTGGGCGGTCCCGGACCAGTTCGGCCTTCTTCTGATCGACATCGATCACCTGAAGGTGGTGAACGACACGTCCGGCCACGCGACAGGCGACGTCCTGATCCAGGAGGTCGCCGCGCGAATTGCGAGCGTCGCGCAGCCCGGTCGCGCTTATCGGATCGGCGGCGACGAAATCGCGGTCGTTGTGATCGGTGATCGCGCGTCCCTAGCGGTGGGACGATGCGCTGCGGATATCCTCGCGGTCATGAGCGTCCCCTTCCAGACCGGCGGTCAGACCATCGTCCCTTCCGTGACCATCGGCAGCGCCGTCTACGATCGTGACGGCGGTGACGGCGAGACGCTCCGGCAGAACGCCGACGTCGCGCTCTATCACGCCAAAGAAAACATCCGTGGCGGCTACACCGCGTATGAACCCGGTCTTGGAACCACAATCACCCAGCGGTTCAACGCGATCCGTCGCGTCTCGGCCGCACTCGATGATGCCCGCGTCGAGGCGCATTACCAGCCGATCGTTCGCCTGGATACCGCGGAGGTCGTCGGGGTCGAGGCGCTCTGCCGCCTGCGGGAGGCGGAGGGCCAGCTGATTCCGGCCAAGGACTTCTTCCAGGCGATGAGCGATGCCCAGGTCGCCTGCCACCTGACGGACCGGATGCTCGCGCATATCGCCGGTGACGTTCGCGCCTGGTTGGATATGGGGCTGCCGTTCCAGCACGTTGGCATCAACGTCACCTCAGCGGACTTCCAGCGCGGCGATATCGATTACCGCATTCTGGCGGCTTTCGATGCCCACAAGGTGCCGCTGCACCATGTGATTCTCGAAGTCACAGAGTCCGTCTATATGGGCGAGGGCAACGACCGGATGGTCGCAAAGTCGGTCGAGGCGCTCCGGGCATCGGGACTTCGGGTTGCGCTGGATGATTTTGGGACGGGCTACGCATCTCTCACCCACCTGCTCGACTTCCCGGTCGACATCATCAAGATCGACAAGGGCTTCGTCGATCGCCTGACACCCGGCGATGCTGGTGTCGCCATTGTCGAAGGAGTGATCGGCATCGCCAAGAAACTCGGCATCCTCATCGTCGCGGAAGGGATCGAGACCGCCGCTCAGGCGACCGAACTGCAGCGACTCGGCTGCGTACTTGGGCAGGGGTATCACTATGCCCGCCCGGCGGAGGCGCGGGCGATTACCCCGATTCTCCAGCGTCGCATGCGACATTCGAAGACCGCGGGAGCACTATCCGCAGCATGATCGTCTCACCACCTTGCGGTTGAGCGCAGTGTTCGGTTACCTCTCATTATGCTGACGGCGAAGGCGAAATACGGATTGAAGGCGATGGCGCATCTCGCGGCGCTCCCTCCCGGCCGTTCGGCACTGATCGCCGATATCGCGACCCAGCACGGCATCCCGAAGAAGTTCCTCGATGCGATCCTGAACGAGCTCCGTCAGGCAGGCTTCCTGAAGAGCAAGCCCGGTCGCGGCGGCGGCTATATGCTCGCGATCCCGGCCGACCGCATCATCGTCGGCGACGTCATCAGGAAGCTCGACGGCCCGCTCGCAGCGGTGCCGTGCGCGAGCCGGAATTTCTATGCCCGCTGCCAGGATTGCGTCACCGAGGAGGACTGCAAGGTCCGCCTGCTGATGCTTGAGGCCCGCGAGGCCCTGGCGCAGGTCCTCGACCGCAGGACGCTCGCCGACATGGAGCGGATGGGCCGCAATCCGATGGACGATTTCGTCTACGAGATCTAGGCCCTAAGCGGTGTTCTCGCTGGTGACTTCCGACGGATCGTAATTGAGGTTCGGTGCGAGCCAGCGCTCGACCTCGCCAATCTTCATGCCCTTGCGGACCGCGTAATCCTCGACTTGATCGCGCTCGATGCGGCCGACGCCGAAATAGGCCGCGTCCGGATGGCTGAAGTAGAAGCCGGAGACGGCCGCTCCCGGATACATCGCCATGCTCTCGGTGAGTTCGAGGCCGGCATTCTTCTCGGCGTCGAGCAGGCGGAACAGGGTGGTCTTCTGGGTATGGTCCGGGCACGCCGGGTACCCGGGCGCCGGACGGATGCCGCGATATTTCTCGGCGATCAGGTCGTCGTTCGACAAATGCTCGTCCTGAGCATAACCCCAGAATTCGGTCCGGACGCGCTCGTGCAACCGCTCGGCGAACGCCTCGGCGAGACGGTCGGCCAGGGCGGACACGAGGATGGCGTTGTAGTCGTCCTTCTGCGCCTTGAACTCGGCGACGATCTCGTCGACGCCGATGCCGGCATTGACCGCGAAGCCGCCGACATAGTCGGCCACTCCCGAATCCTTCGGTGCAACGTAATCCGACAGCGCGAAATTCGGCCGGTCGTTATCGCGCAGCATCTGCTGGCGGAGCGTATGGTTTACCGCGACCTGCTCCTTGCGGGAGTCGTCGGCATAGATCGCGATGTCGTCGCCGACGGTGTTCGCTGGCCAGAAGCCGATCACGCCACGCGCCTTCAGCCGCTTCTCGGCGATCAGCGTCTTCAGCATGGCCTGTGCGTCGGCGTAGAGCGGTCGCGCGGCCTCGCCAACGACGGCATCGTCGAGGATCGCCGGGAACTTGCCCGTGAGCTCCCACGACTGGAAGAACGGCGTCCAGTCGATCCTCTCGGCGAGTTCCGCTAGATCGTAATTGTCGAAGGCGCGAACGCCGAGGAAAGACGGCTTGGGCGGCTGATAGTTCGCCCAATCGAGCTTCGCCTTGTTGGCCCGTGCGCCGGCGAGTGTCTGGCGCGGGCCGGTGCGCTTGGAGCGGCCGTGCTTCTCACGCATCTCGCGATACTCGCGCTTCACGTCAGCGACATAGCCTTCGCGCGCGGTCTCGCTCAGAAGATTCCCGACGACGCCCACTGCGCGGCTCGCATCCGGGACGTAGACGACGGCGTTGCCGTAGGAAGGGTCGATCTTCACGGCGGTGTGGACCCGGCTCGTCGTCGCGCCGCCAATCAGGAGCGGAAGGCTCATGCCGAGGCGCTGCATCTCGGATGCGACGTACACCATCTCGTCGAGCGAGGGTGTGATCAGGCCGGACAGGCCGATCACGTCGCACTTCTCGGTCTTGGCGGTTTCGAGGATCTTCGCTGCGGGCACCATGACGCCGAGATCGACGACGTCGTAATTGTTGCACTGCAGAACGACGCCGACGATGTTCTTGCCGATGTCGTGCACGTCGCCTTTCACCGTGGCCATCAGGATCTTGCCCTTGGCCTGCTGCTCCTCGCCAGAGGACAGTTTCTCCTCCTCGATGAACGGCAGCAGATAGCCGACAGCCTTTTTCATCACGCGGGCCGATTTCACGACCTGCGGCAGGAACATCTTGCCTGCGCCGAACAGGTCGCCGACGACATTCATGCCGTCCATCAGCGGCCCCTCGATCACGTCGAGCGGGCGGGGCGAAAGCTTCCGCGCTTCCTCAGTGTCCTCATCGATGAATTCGGTGATGCCGTGGACCAGCGCATGGCTGATGCGCTCACGAACCGGCTTTTGGCGCCAGGAGAGGTCGACCGTATCCTTCGCCGCGCCCGCCTTGAACTGGTCTGCGGCTTCGAGCAGGCGGTCGGTCGCGTCCGGACGGCGGTTCAGGACGACATCCTCGACCAGCTCGCGCAGATCGGTCGGGATATCGTCGTACGGAGTCAGGGCACCGGCATTGACGATGCCCATGTCCATGCCGGCGCGGATCGCGTGGTACAGGAACACGCTGTGGATCGCGGCACGGAGCGGTTCATTGCCCCGGAATGAGAACGAGACGTTCGAGACGCCGCCAGAGACGTGGGCATAGGGCAGAAGCTGGCGGATGCGCCGCGTACCCTCGATGAACTCGATCGCGTAGTTGTTGTGCTCTTCGATGCCGGTCGCGATCGCGAAGATGTTCGGGTCGAAGATGATGTCTTCCGGCGGAAAGCCGACGACCTCAGTCAGGAGCTTGTACGAGCGCTCGCAGATTTCGACCTTGCGGTTGGCGTTGTCCGCCTGCCCCTGCTCGTCGAAGGCCATGACTACGACCGCCGCGCCGTAACGCAGGATCTTTCGCGCGTGTTCAAGGAAGATTTCCTCGCCTTCCTTCAGGCTGATCGAATTGACGATCGACTTGCCCTGGACGCATTTCAGGCCGGCCTCGATGACAGACCATTTCGAGGAGTCGATCATCACCGGCACGCGGCTGATGTCCGGCTCGGCGGCGAGCAGGTTCAGGAAGCGGACCATCGCCGCCTCCGAATCCAGCATCGCCTCGTCCATATTGATGTCGATGACCTGTGCGCCGCTCTCCACCTGCTGACGGGCGACCTGCAGCGCGGTGTCGAAATCGCCGTTCAGGATCAGCTTCTTGAACTTCGCCGAGCCGGTGACGTTGGTCCGCTCGCCGATATTGATGAAACTCGCGGTCTGCTCGCTCACGCCTGGGCCTCGAATGCTTCTAGTCCGGACAGGCGGAGTTTCTTCTCACGCACAGGGATTTCGCGCGGCGACAGGCCGTGGACGCGTTCGGCGATGGCTCGGATGTGCCCCGGAGTCGTGCCGCAGCAGCCGCCGACAATATTGACCAGGCCATCCTTGCCCCAATTGTGCAGATGGCCGCCGGTCGTCTCCGGCTCCTCGTCGTATTGGCCGAATTCGTTCGGCAGGCCGGCATTCGGATAGGCTGAGACCAAAGTGTCGGCGACGCGGGACAGTTCGGCCACGTAAGGGCGCATCTGGTCCGCTCCGAAGGCACAGTTGAGGCCGATCGAAAACGGCTTCACGTGCTTCACCGAATTCCAGAACGCTTCCGTGGTCTGGCCGGAAAGGGTGCGGCCGGAGAGGTCGGTGATCGTTCCGGAAATCATGATCGGTAATTCTACGCCGAGTTCGTCGAACAACTCCTGGACGCCGAAGAGGCCGGCTTTGGCGTTCAGCGTGTCGAAGATCGTCTCGACGATGAGGATGTCTGAGCCGCCCTCTATGAGGCCGCGCGCGGCCTCGCGATAGGCCTCGCGCAGCTCGTCGAAGGTGACGTTGCGATATCCGGGATTGTTGACGTCCGGCGAGATCGAGGCGGTGCGGCTGGTTGGGCCGATGGCGCCGGCCACAAAGCGTGGGCTGCCAGTCTCCTCGGCCACCTCGTCGGCGGCCTCGCGGGCAAGCCGGGCGCCTTCGAAGTTCAGCTCGTAGGCGAGGTGTTCGAGCTTGTATTCCGCCTGCGATATCGTGGTTGAGTTAAACGTGTTCGTCTCGATGATGTCGGCGCCGGCTTCGAGATATTGCCGGTGGATTCCCTTGATGACGTCCGGCCGGGTGATCGTCAGCAGATCGTTGTTACCCTGTAGATCGATCTCATGATTGACGAACCGGGTACTGCGGAAATCCTTCTCGGTCAGCTTGTGCCGCTGGATCATCGTGCCCATCGCGCCATCGAGGATGATCACGCGGGTTCGGGCCAGCTCGTCCAGAAGTGCTCGGCGCTGTTCACGTAAAGACATAAAGATTTCCGCATATGCTGCGACGCGAGGCCGCAAAATGGCGCTTCTTCGCCTGTGCCGCAAGGGTTTGGCCTCAATAGTCGCGGCGATCAAGTCCGGCGCAGCGATTAACGCGGCGTTTGCATCTGTGGCGAAATTGTGAATTCTTGGGTCTGACGGTTCCCTTCAGGGATCAATAGGGAATGCGGTGAGGGTTCGCCCGAAGCCGCGGCTGCCCCCGCAACTGTAAGCGGCTGGGTCTCGCCACATGCCACTGGGTTAGCCCGGGAAGGCGGCGCGATCTGCCAACCCGCGAGCCAGGAGACCTGCCGTCAGCATGGTCATGCGCGAGAGCGTCGGACGGGGTGTGCCGATGGTTGTCTGACCGCTGCCGTTCGTTCGAGCGGTGGCCCAGGCTTCGCTCGCGGTGATGCACCATTTGGCGTCGCCGCCCGAGGTCTTCATGTCCCGCGTTGCCCTGCTTGCTTCCGTTGCCCTTGTCGCGACTGCGTCCGCTGTTTCCGCCCAGACTATCCCCGAGCCGGTCGATCCCTCACAGCAAATCCAGCTTGAGCCGATCGTGGTTACGGCGAACAGGACGCCCACTCCAGCGGCAGAGGTCGGCAGTGCGGTTACGGTGATCACCCGTGAAGAGCTGGAGCAGAAGCAGATCCGGTTCGTCGCGGACGCGCTAAGAAGCGTGCCGGGCGTGAGCGTCAATACGACCGGTGCCGTCGGCAATCTGACCCAAGTCCGTATCCGCGGATCTGAGTTCGAACCATACGCTCGTCATGATCGACGGCATGGAAGTCAACTCCCCAGCGAACCTTGACGGCTCGTTCGACTTCGCAAACCTCCTCGGCCTCGATGTCGAGCGGATCGAGGTTCTGCGCGGTCCCCAGAGCGCGCTGTATGGGTCGGATGCTGTCGGCGGCGTGGTGAATATTATCACTCGTCGCGGTGAGGGGCCGGCCAAGGTAAGCGGTTTTGTGGAAGGCGGCACGCGTGGAACCGCGGCTGCCGGCGCTTCGGTGGGAGGGGCGACGGACCGCGTCGACTATTTTGTCAGCGCGAATGGCATCCGCACTGACGGGTTCTCCAGCGCTGCCGAATGGCGCGAAAATAGCGAAAAGGATGGCTACGAGAATGCCACCGTTTTTTCGAAATTCGGCGTACAGGCGAGCGATAATCTGCGATGGGATTTCGTCGGCCGCGCCGCGAAGTATTGGAGCGAGAGCGATGACTTCGGATCGCCGCCCTCCAATCCTTTAGGCGATCCGATCGCGATCGACGGCACCAATGATCCCGAGACGAAAGGGCGCCAGTTCCTGGGTCGCGCCAAAGCCACGCTCGATCTGTTCGATGGTCGCTGGCGGCAGATCTTCGCGGCGGGGCGAAACCACGACGAATACAAATACTACTATGCCGGAGCGGTGGACGGTTCCTACGACGGTGACAAGACGAAGTTCGAATATCAGAGCAACTTCGATCTGACCTCGGACGCGCGACCTGAAATCTCACAAGGCGTTACCGTCGCCGTCGATCACGAAATCAATGAAGCGCGCGTCAAGAGCGCCTTCATAGATCTCGATCGTTCACGCGACCAGACCGGACTCGTCGGCCAGTACAATGTGGGCTTCTGGGACCAGTTGTTCCTCACGGGTAGCGTGCGCCAGGATTTCAATGAAGGGTTTGACGACGAGACGACGTATCGGGTGACGGGTGCTTACCTGATCAGGCAGACGGGCACGAAGTTGCGGGCGTCCTGGGGGGCCGGCATCAAGGACCCCTCGCTCTATGAGCTCTATGGCTCTCCTGGCGTGTTTCCGGTTCTGCCCAATCCTGACCTTCTGCCCGAACGGTCGAGAGGCTGGGACGCCGGCATCGACCAGTCCCTTCTGGACGATCGGCTCATTGTCGAGACGACCTATTTCGATCAGCGGATCGAGGACTTCATCACCACGGCCAATCCTCCGCCGACCTTTGATACGCGGTATGTGAACGGGGAGGGCGAAGCCCTCATTCATGGCCTGGAAGTCGGCCTCACCGTTCGTCCGATCGAGCCGCTTTCGGTCCGTGCCGCCTATACGTGGCTTGACGGTGAGGAGCCGGATGGAGATCCGCTCGTCCGCCGGCCCGAACGTTCCGCCTCGCTCGATGTCAACTATACGTTCCTGGAGCAGCGGGCGAACGTCAACCTTGGTGCCGCCTATGCCGGGCGACGCGAGGACGATGCATTCAGGGCCAATTTCTCCGCCTTTCGCGCAAGGCTCGATTCCTATGTCCTCGTCAATCTGCGCGGCTCCTACCAAATCAACGAGAACACGCAGGTGTACGCTCGGATGGAAAATCTTCTCGATGAGGAATACGAGGAAACGTTCACCTACGGAGCGCCGGGCCGCACTGCCATCGTAGGCGTGCGCGCCAGCTTCTGACCGTCCGCCGCGACGATGGGTCCGATGCCGCGAATCCTGTCGTCGGTGTCACCTCGAAAGGCGAAGCGGACAGTTCCGGGCCGCGATATAGTGCCCGGAGCGCCGCCTCGCCCAAGTTTGCGTAAGAGCGTGAAATGAAGATCTATACGAAGGGTGGCGACGCCGGACAGACGTCGCTGTTCTCGGGACGGCGGGCCCGCAAGGACGACCCGCTTGTCGCCGCCGCCGGCGATCTCGACGAATTGTCGTCGAGCATCGGCATGGCGATACTGGCGAATCCAGAAATGCGGCCCCGACTGCGGGCGATGCAGAAGGCACTCTATACGATCAGCGCCATTCTGAGCTCGGAGGGCGCCCGGCCGAATCTGTCGCTCGATCTCGGCGAAACCGCAGGGCTCGAAAAGTATATCGACGAACTGTCCGAGCAGTTGCCGCCGCTGCGCGACTTCATCTATCCCGGCGTTTCAGAAGCCAGTACGCGATTGCATATGGCCCGAGCCGTTGCGCGGCGCGCCGAGCGTGCCGTCAGCGTCTTGCAGAGCCCGGCCGCGCCCGACGGCGTGCTGGCCTATCTCAACCGGATGAGCGATGCTTTGTTCGTGATGGCGCGCTGGGCTGATTCCGCCGGCGGCCTCGACGATCTGATGTTCAAGGCGCCAGACAAGGAGACATAGATGTCGATCGAGCACTGGCTGGCATTCGTCGCGGCGGCATCGGTGCTTCTCGTCATCCCCGGCCCAACGATCCTGCTGGTGATCTCCTATGCGCTCGGCCATGGTCGCAAGGTCGCGACCGCGAGCGTCGCCGGAGTGGCGCTGGGCGACTTCACCGCGATGACGGCCTCGATGCTCGGTTTGGGCGCATTGCTGGCCGCGTCGGCGACGATTTTCACGGTCCTGAAATGGATCGGCGGCGCCTATCTTGTCTTTCTCGGCATCAAGCTGTGGCGCGCTCCGGTCGCCGATCCGTCGGTGACAGGCGTGCCGGAGACACCGGCCGAAAAGCCGTTCCGCATCTTCCTGCACACCTATATCGTCACTGCGCTCAACCCGAAGAGCATCCTGTTCTTCGTGGCGTTCCTGCCCCAGTTCCTCGACCTGACGAGGCCGATCGTCGTGCAGATGGCGATTTTCGAGACGACGTTCCTCGTGCTCGCGACGCTGAACGCAACGATCTACGTGCTGCTCGCCTCGAAGGCTCGCCACGCGATCCGCAAGCCGTCTGTTCAGCGCGTCGTCAACCGGACGGGTGGTTCGCTGATGATCGGCGCGGGTATTCTCGCGGCCGGATGGAAAAAGGCGGCCGCCTGACGAACAGGCGACCGCCTCTTGGTCCCCACCCCCGTGGGAGCTCAGTGAAGGATCTGGCTCAGGAACAGCTTGGTCCGCTCGTGCTGCGGGTTCGAGAAGAACTCCTTCGGGCTCGTTCTGCTCGACGATCTGGCCGCGATCCATGAAGATGACGCGGTTCGCGACCTGGCGGGCAAAGCCCATCTCGTGGGTCACGCAGAGCATGGTCATGCCCTCCTCGCGCGAGGCTGACCATCACGTCGAGCACTTCCTTGATCATCTCCGGATCGAGCGCCGAGGTCGGCTCGTCGAACAGCATGATGCGCGGGTTCATGCAGAGCGAGCGGGCGATCGCGACGCGCTGCTGCTGACCGCCGGAGAGCTGGCCCGGATATTTGTTCGCCTGCTCGGGGATCTTGACCCGCTTCAGATACTTCATCGCGATCTCCTCCGCCTGCTTCTTCGGCATCTTCCTCACCCAGATCGGCGCGAGCGTGCAGGTTCTCCAGGATGGTCAGGTGCGGGAAGAGGTTGAAGTGCTGGAACACCATGCCGACCTCGCGGCGCACCTCGTCGATCTTCTTCAGGTCGTTGGTCAGCTCGATGCCGTCGACGACGATGCTGGCCCTTCTGATGCTCCTCCAGCCGGTTGATGCAGCGGATCATCGTCGACTTGCCGGAGCCCGACGGCCCGCAGATGACGATGCGCTCGCCGCGCGTCACCTTCGAGGTTGATGTCGCGCAGCACGTGGAACTCGCCGTACCACTTGTTCACGCCGACCATCTCGACGCGCGAGGCTCTTGTCGGCAGGCGCTCGACGTGTGGCTGCTGCGGCGGAGCATGACGTTCTGCGTGCTTCGCTCGCGAACTCCTCAGCGCTTGTGGCCGGTGTTCAGCCGGCGCTCCATGAATTGCGAATAGCGGGACATCGAGAAGCAGAAGATCCAGTAGACCGCGGCGGCGAAGACGAAGCCCGTCGCCGGCGTGACCGGGCTCGCCCAGTTCGCATCGGTGAAGTTCTGCTGCACGATGCCGAGCAGATCGAAGATGCCGATGATGAGGACGAGGCTGGTGTCCTTGAACAGCGAGATGAAGCTGTTGACGATGCCCGGGATGACGATCTTCAGCGCCTGCGGCAGGATGATGAGGCGCATCGACTGCCAATAGCCGAGGCCGACCGCCGAGGCGCCTTCGTACTGGCCGCGCGGAATGGCCTGCAGCCCGCCGCGGATGACCTCCGCCATATAGGCGGACGAGAAGAGCGCGACGCCGATCAGCGCCCGCATCAGCTTGTCGAAGTTGACGCCGGCCGGCAGGAACAGCGGCAGCATCACGCTCGCCATGAAGAGCACGGTGATGAGCGGCACGCCGCGCCAGAGCTCGACGAAGGCGACCGACGACCATCTGATCATCGGCAGCTTCGAGCGGCGGCCGAGCGCCAGCAGGATGCCGAGCGGCAGCGAGGCGACGATGCCGGTCACCGCGACCACCAGCGTGACCAGAAGCCCGCCCCAGAGCGAGGTTTCGACCGGCGCAAGCCCGAAATCGAAGATCGAGCACGACGATAGATCAGGATCAGCCGCCGGCGACCGGAGCCGACGACCGCCGCCGATCGACACGCGCGCTGGCGTCCGGGTCGAGCGGTTCGCGATAGCGAAACGACCGAGAGCGATGGCGGCCACGAAGCCGGCGATCCCGAGCGCCAGCGGCCCGAGCGGCAGCGGCCTGCCGCCGCAGGGCCGCGATGACCGAGCATCCGATGCGGACGGCAGTCGCGCCGCAGGAAGCACGAGAGGACGCGATGTGCGACGATGACGCAGAGCGCGACGCCGGCCGCGAGGACGATGACCGCGAGCCGGAACGCCTGCTGCCGGTCTCGGCGATCGCCGCTCGTCAGCAGCGAAAGACACGAGCGCGCCGGCGAGAATGCCGATCAGAATCGAGGTTCGTCGAGGCGCTGAAATCGAAATTGCCGCCGGTCAGGAGGACGAGCGCCACGACCGGGAAGATCACCGAGCAGGAGAGCGCGTTCTCGCGCTTGTAGGGCACCTTCGGGATCGCCATCGGCATGAGCAGCGCGGCGAACAGGAAGAAGACGATGTCGACCCGCCAGCGCTCGTCGATCGGATAGCGCCCGTAGATGAACTGGCCGAACTTCGCCTTGACGAAGGCCCAGCACGCGCCGGCGTGCCGCCGTCCGGCGACGCGAGGCAGGCGTCGCGGTTCGTGCCCTCAAAGATGGCGTCGAAGATCAGCCAGTCGAGCGAGCGACCAGCACGACCCAGGCGACGAAGACGATCGCGACGATCGTGGCGATCGAATTCAGCGGCGACGAGAAGAGGTTCTGCCGCATCCACGCGCGACGGCCCGACCAGCCGTCGAGGCGGCGGCAGACGGCTCGCGAACTCGGCCTGGCGGACGAAAGCGATGTCTTGCTCGGCCATCGCTTACCGCTCCTTCAGCGCGATGCGCGCGTTGAACCAGTTCATGAACGCCGAAGTGAGCGAGGCTCAGCGTCAGATAGACGAGCATGGTCATGATGATGACCTCGACCGCCTGCCCGGTCTGGTTCAGCACCGTGCCGGCGAAGATCGAGACGAGATCGGGATAGCCGATCGCGACCGCGAGCGAGGAGTTCTTGGTGAGGTTCAGATACTGGTTGGTGAGCGGCGGGATGATCACGCGCATCGCCTGCGGAACGACGACCAGCCGCAGCGTCTGCGCGCGGTCGAGGCCGAGCGAGACGCGGCTTCGGTCTGACCGTGGCTGACGGCGAGGATGCCGGCGCGCACGATCTCGGCGATGAAGGTGGCCGTGTAGATGACGAGCCCGAGCATCAGCGCCAGGAACTCCGGCGTTACCGTCGCGCCGCCGCGGAAGTTGAAGCCGGCGAGCTCCGGCACGTCGAGGCCGAACGGCGCGCCCGATGACGAGGCCGACGACGAGCGGCAGCCCGATCAGGATGAGCGGCACGTAGCGTGACACGCGGGAAAGGCTGGCCCGTCGCCAGCTGACGCGCGCTTCGCCCAGCGGCGAGCACGATCGCAGGCCACGATGGCGACGACGAAGGCGATGGCGACCGCGCCCGCGCCCGGCTCGACGTAGGGCTTGGTGATGATCAGGCCGCGATTGCTGAGGAAGACGCGCCCGGAAGAACGAAGGCTCTGGCGCGGGCCCGGCAGCACGCGAGAGCACCGCCTTGTACCAGAACAGCAGCTGCAGCAGCAGCGGGATGTTGCGGAAGAACTCGACGTAGACGGTCGCGATCTGTGCGGATGATCCAGTTGCGCGACAGCCGCGCGATGCCGACGACGAAGCCGAGGATGGTCGCGAAGATGATGCCGAGGATCGGCGACATAGATCGTGTTGAGAAGGCCGACGACGAAGGCGCGGCCATAGGTCGTCATTGGAGCTGTACGGGATGAGCGAGATACAGGATCTCGAAGCCTGCGCGGTTCCGAAGGAAGCCGAAGCCGGAGGCGATGTTGGCGCGCTGCAGATTGGTGATCGACGTTGTTGACGATCCACCAGAAGAACGCGATCGAGAAAGACGGCAAGCGCGAGCTGGAAGACGATCGCCGCGGACCGTCGGGTCGTAGAGGAGCGACGTCCATGAGCCGTTCGGACGGGCGCGGGAGTGTCTGCTCGTCGCTAGCCATGCGTCCGATCCCCTGTCAGCCGACGTCTCGCGACGTCTCGACAGCGCACTCAATGCGAAGCGGGCCGGACCGTTCAGGTCCGGCCCGTCTGGCGATCAGCGGATCGGCGGGGCGTACTGAAGCCCGCCCTTGCTCCAGAGCGCGTTCAGGCCGCGCTCGATCTTGAGCGGCGAACCGGCGCCGACGTTGCGGTCGAAGATCTCGCCGTAATTGCCGACTGCCTTGATGATGTTACACGACCCAGTCGTTGGGAGGCCCATGCGCCTCGCCGAGCTTGCTGTCGTCGGCGCCGAGGATGCGCTTGATGGTCGGGTTCGTCGGACGCCTTCTTATCTCCTCGACGTTCGCCTGCGTGATGCCGTACTCCTCGGCCTCGAGCAGCGCGAAATGCGTCCACTTCACGATGTTGAACCACTGCGCGTCGCCCTGGCCGGACCACCGGGCCGAGCGGCTCCTTCGAGATGATCTCCGGCAGCACGATGTGGTCGTCGGGGTTCTGGAAGGTCAGGCGGATAGGCGTAGAGGCCCGACGCGTCGGTCGTGAACGACGTCGCAGCGACCAGCTTCGTAGGCGGCGTTCACTTCGTCCGACCTTCTCGAAGACGACCGGCGTGAACTCGAGGTCGTTCGCCTTGAACTAGTCGGCGAGGTTGAGCTCCGTCGTGGTGCCGGACTGCACGCAGACCGAGGCGCCGTCGAGCTTCAGGCGCGAAGTCGACGCCGAGCGACTTCTTCACCATGAAGCCCTGGCCGTCATAATAGTTCACGCCCGCGAAGGTCAGGCCGAGCGAGGTGTCGCGCGATGATCGTCCAGGTCGAGTTGCGGGCGAGCAGGTCGATCTCGCCCGACTGCAGCGCGGTGAAGCGGTCCTTCGCGGAGAGCGGCGTGTACTTGACCTTGGTCGCATCGCCGAACACGGCCGCGGCGACCGCCTTGCAGTAGTCGACGTCGAGGCCGGTCCAGTTGCCCGTGTCGTCCGGAGCGGCGAAGCCCGGCAGCCCGGTGTTGACGCCGCACTGCACGAAACCTTTGGCCTTGACGTCTGTCGAGCGTCGCAGCGCTCGCCACGCCAGCCGTCATCGCTGAGCCAGCCAATCCCAGGATCACGGGAAGGAGATGTTTTTTCATTGTTCGCCTCTGCATGGTACGCATTTCGCCCGAAAGCACGCGAGTCATTGCCGTGCCCCGTTACCATTTCGGGGCGACCCGCATCGGCGATTACAGGCCGGGCCATCGGCGGCGTCAAGAAAGATTGCATTCAGTACGCAAATTCGACAGAAACGCCGCCGCGAATGCTCTCGAAAAGCTCATTTGAACATTTCGCAGACAGCGAACCCCCCAAAATTTGTGCAGTAAATGTACCGTTTTGTCGGTGAAACAACTCTGAAACACGGTTAACCTCGAACGGTCTACCCGCGACTTCCGGCAGGGTTGATCAATCGCCCCCGGATGCCCGACAGTTGCCTGATGATCCCGCCCAGCACTTCATCTTTTCATGACTGACGGAACACCTTGGCGCGTCGGCGTGCTGTTTTCCCAGACGGGCGTCACGTCAGGTGTCGAGATTGCGCAATTGCGCTCGACCTTGCTGGCGATCGACGAGATCAACGCGGGCGGCGGCGTGCTCGGTCGGCCCGTCGAGGCGGTCGTCTATGATCCTGCTTCGGATCCGAAACAGTTTCGTTACTACGCCACCGAACTTCTGGCTCAGGACGGCGTGCGGCTGCTCTTCGGCTGCTATATGTCGAGCGCGCGCAAGACGGTGCTTCCCGTCGTCGAGGAGCGCGGCGGGCTCCTGTTCTACCCGACGCTCTACGAGGGCTTCGAGTATTCAGCCTCATGCATCTATACCGGCGCGGTGCCGAACCAGAACTCGTTGCAGCTAGCGAAATATCTGCTTGCGACCTACGGCAATCGCTTCCTGCTCGTCGGATCCAACTACGTCTACCCCTATTCCTCGAACCGCATCATGAACGATCTGGTCGTCGAGTCCGGTGGGGCGGTCGTCGACGAGTTCTACGTGCCACTTGATGCCGACGATGAGGACTTCGACCGCGCGATCAAGGCGATATCCAGGAAGAAGCCGGATGTCGTCTTTTCGACTGTCGTGGGTCGATCGACCGCGCGCTTCTACGAGGCCTATCGCAAGGCCGGATTCGATCCCGCAGCCATGCCGATTGCCAGCCTGACGACGAGTGAGGCGGAACTCGTCGAAATGAGCCCGGACATATCGGAGGGCCACATCACCGCAGCTCCATTCTTCGAGACGTTGGCGACATCGGCCGCGCGTCGTTTCGTGCAGGCCTTCAAGCAGCATTATGGCGAGGATGCGCCGGTGCCGGCAGCGGCGGAAGCCGCATATTTCCAGGTCCATGCGGTGGCCGATGCATTGGCGCGCGCGGGCTCCGACGAACCGCACGCATTGCTGCCGGAACTACGCGAACGGGAGTTCGAAGCGCCGCAGGGACGTGTGCGGATCAGCGGCGAGAACAACCACACCCATCTTTGGCCGCGCGTGGCAAAGGTCGACGCGCAAGGACGCTTCCAGACGGTTTGGAATCCGGGTGTCCGCGTCAGGCCGGACCCGTTCGGCATGATCCGGGCGCTCGACGACTGGTCGGCAGACGGCCTGTCGGTCGCGCGGTAGGGGCCATGGCGATCCAGATCCTCAAAGACCTGCGCGGGCTGAAGGTCACCGTCATCCATCCGCACGATGCGGAAGGCGTCGATCTTATCGAGCATCTGAAGCGCATCGGCTCCACGGTCGAGGCATTGTGGCCAATACCGGCCACATTTCCGGCAGCGGCGGACGTCGTCATTCTGGCGATCGATCACGAGAATCGCGACGCGCTGCAGAAGCTTCTGAAGGAGCAGGACGAGCGCGGGCCGACGCTGATTGCGGTTGTCGGCTATGAGGATCCGGCGACGCTCCAGGTCGTCATTGAGAGTGGCGCGCTGGCCATCGTCCAGCGGCCGATTTCGGCCCTTCGGACTGCTGACCAACCTCCTTCTCGCGCGCAGCCTCTGGCTGGAGCGCAGCGAGGCCGAACGGAAGATCCGCAAGCTCGAGCGCAAGATCGGCGGAATGCAGAAGACCCAGAAGGCGAAGGCCATTCTGATGTCCAGCCAGGGCCTGACCGAGGACGCCGCCTACGAGACGATGCGCCGGCAGGCGATGTCCAAGAGGGTCTCGGTTGAGGAGATCGCGGTGGCGATTATCAATGCCTACGAACTCTTGAACGGTCCGGTCAAAAGTGCTTAGACTATAGGCATGCCTGCGGATTGAGCATATCTCCCGCGGCGCCGCCGTGCCACCGATGATGCTGGCCCGGCCCTAGGCGATGAAGCCCGAACGGTCCCACAGGACCGCGCGGGCTTTTTTATGCCTCCGCCTGCCGACAGGGCTGTCGGCAAAATCCCTGAAACCGCGCTCCTCGGCCTTGGCCGGCGGAGCTTTGCGTCCGGAGACACTCAATGCTGCATGGCGACATTTCTTCCAGCAACGACACCGTCGGCGTGGCCGTGGTGAACTACAAGATGCCGAGCCTTCACACCAAGGCCGAGGTCCTCGCCAATGCGCGGGCCATCGCCAAGATGATGGTCGGCATGAAGCGCGGCCTGCCGGGCATGGATCTGTGCATCTTCCCGGAATATTCGACCCACGGAATCATGTACGACTCCGCCGAGATGTACGCGACGGCCTCGACCATTCCCGGCGAGGAGACCGAGATTTTCGCGGAAGCCTGCCGCGAGGCGAAGTGCTGGGGCGTGTTCTCGCTGACCGGCGAGCAGCACGAGGAGCACCCGAACAAGGCGCCCTACAACACGCTGATCCTGATGAACGACAAGGGCGAGATCGTCCAGAAGTACCGCAAGATCATGCCGTGGGTGCCGATCGAGGGCTGGTATCCGGGCAATTGCACCTACGTCTCGGAGGGTCCGAAGGGCCTCAAGGTCAGCCTGATCATCTGCGATGACGGCAACTACCCGGAAATCTGGCGCGACTGCGCGATGAAGGGCGCCGAGCTGATCGTCCGCTGCCAGGGCTACATGTATCCGGCCAAGGAGCAGCAGATCATCATGGCCAAGGCCATGGCATTCGCGAACAATTCCTATGTCGCCGTGGCCAACGCGACCGGCTTCGACGGCGTCTACTCCTATTTCGGCCACTCGGCGATCATCGGCTTCGACGGCCGCACGCTCGGCGAATGCGGCGAGGAGGAGATGGGCGTGCAGTACGCCGCGCTGTCGAAGAACCTCATCCGCGATGCGCGCCGAAACATGCAGTCGGAGAACCACCTCTTCAAACTGCTGCACCGCGGCTACACCGGCATGATCAATTCCGGCGATGGCGACCGCGGCGAAGTCTCGTGCCCCTACGACTTCTATTCGAAGTGGATCAAGGATCCGGAGGGCGCGCGCGAGATGGTGGAATCGTTCACCCGCACGACGGTCGGCACCGACGAATGCGCCATCGAGGGCATTCCAAACCAGTCGACGGTGCATCGCTGATACTCGGCATCCTCCGGCTTGACCGGAGGATCCACCGCAATGCCCATGGGTCCTCCGGTTCAAGCCGGAGGACGACGGCGGATTACCGCCGGGCCAGTCTGAAATAGAGATCGGAGAGCCGGCGCGGCAAGTCCGCGACCCGGCTCACCGGCATGTGGCGGGCGCGGCCGAACACGGCGTCGCCGGAATCCTCGCCGGCTCCCTGCAGCGTGACGCCGAACACGTCGATTCCCTTCAGCCTCAGCCCCTTGATCGCGTGCCGCGCGTCGGCGACGAGGTCGAGCGGGTCGGGAACGTCGATGTCGGACGGCTCGCCATCGGTCAGGACCAGGAGCAGCTTTCGGTGCGTGCGGAGCGGCGCGAGTTCCGTGCCGGCATGGCGGATCGCGGCGCCGAGGCGGGTCGAGAGGCCGGGCGTCAGGCCGGCTAGGCGTGCCCTCACGGTCGGATCGTACTGCTCGCCGAAATCCTTCAACCGCGTGACGCGGACATCGTCGCGGCCGGATGAGGTGAAAGCCTGCATGGCGAACGGGTCGCCGAGGCGGCTCAACGCATCGGCGAGAAGGCCAAGCGCGAGACGCTCGACGTCGAGTACGGAGACAGTGCTGTTCGGCAGTCGGTCTGCGGTCGAGCGCGACACGTCGATCAGCACCATGACGCCGAGATCGCGCTGGATCTGCTCGGTCCGGCGGAAGACACGGTCGTCGGGAAGAAGCCCGCCGCGCAGCGAGATGCCGGCGTCGATCGCGGCCTCGGCGTCGAGTTCCGGCCCATCGTTCTGGCGGCGAAGACGGGTAGGGCGGCCGAGCTTTGACGCGCGGACGAGACGGGATATCCGCGAGCGCAGCGCCCCTTCGCGGTCGATCTGGCGGTCGACCAACGACGGATCGCCGAGAGCCGGCGTGATCTCGCGCACGGAGGCCCAGTCCGGGCGTTCGATGGAAGCGATACGATCCCATTCGGCATAGGTCGCGACGACCGGATCGGCGTCTGACGCGGCGACGGAGCGTGTGCGCCCGGTCGGCTCTGCCTGAGTGTCGGGCTCGTTCCGCTGGTCGTCATCCGTCTGTTCGGCTTCGGCGACACGAGCGGCGTCGACTTCCATCGCGACGCTCTCGCCCTGATGCGACTGCTGCTCGCTGAAGTCCCAGAGGCCGAGATTGTTGTCGCGATAGATCGGCTCGACGACATAATCCTTGGCGTTGAACTGAATGCGCATCTGCCCGAGATCGTTGCCGAGGCGATTGCCGATATCGCGGCTGATCGCGGGATCGTGGATGCGGTCGGCGGCCTCGCGGAAAAGGCGCAATCCCTTCTGGGTCCAGCCGTCCGGGTCTTCAAAATTCTCGTCGAACAAAGCGCGAGCGAGGCGAGCCATCAGCGATGGTGCGGTCGCGGCTCCGCCCGAGCGTGCGATGTGGAACCGACCCCAGACATGACGAAGCCCCGGCAATTCGCGCATCGCGAGAGTTTCGACGCGGGCGTCCTCGATCAGTGAGACGAGAGCGATCTGGAGCGGCTTGAGCTGGCCGATCGGAAAGCGGTCCTTGCCATATCGGCGATGCGCTCCGGCATGGGCGAGCGTGGCGCGGTAGAGGAGCGGCGCGGTCTCGCGCGGGACACCGGCATAGATTTCCGGGACGCGGGTCAGCGGGCCGGAGAGAGCAGTCCGGCGGAACGGCGGGTCGCCACCCGGTGGGACCGCGCGGACATCCTGCGGAGGGGTCCAGAGGGATGTGGCGAATGCCCGGCTGGTGCGCTCGACGTCGGAGAAGGTGATCGCTCCGGAAGACCGGGCGAGAAGCTGCCCGGCTCTGGGATCTTCCAAGGAGAAAAAGGCTGCCTGACGAGAGGCCTGGCCGCCGCTGGCACGGAGGCCCGCGGCGATGAAGTCACCGAAGCCGGCAATGCCCGTTGCGGCGAGGATGCGTGGCGTGTTCTCGGCCGCGAGCACGACGCTTTTCGGCGCCTGAACCGCAAGAGACAGAAGGGTTTCCAGCCAAGCGGCCAAACCTTGGGCACGGGCGGCGACTGGAAATTGGGCGGTGACTGCGATTGCGGCTTTGGAGCCGGATTCGCGGCAGATCTTGGCGAGAAGATAGCCAGCTGCACTCATCTCCGATGTGCCCTGGGACGGGAACGATTGTGCACTGATGCGCCAGTATGTGCCCACCACCTCCGCGCCCGCGTTCACCGCGATCAGCGAAAGCCCGGCTTCGGCCCAGTCGTCGAGTTCGGCAGGGGTCGAGCGGGGTGCGATTACCGCGATGGTCTGGCGAAGAACCGGCGAGAGACCGCGCTGGGCGGCATAGCGCTCCAGCGGCTTCAGCGGTTCCTCTTCGGCGCGGGCTAGCATCAGGGTCAGGCAGGCGGCGACGGCGCCGGTCAGGGCGTCGCGCATTTCGAGGTCGTCGGTGATCGGCAGGACGATGCTGGAGCGGGTGGCGGACTTGATGTCCATGCCGGCGGCGACCAGGCGGCCGGCGTGAATCAGCATGCGGGTCGAGGCGCCTTCTTCGAGCCCGTGACCGCGCAGATTGCGGGAGCGTTCGCCGATGGTGACCAGGAGGCTTGCCGTCTTCTCGTCGATGCCGGCTTCCTTGACGACGATCGCCGCTTCGGTCGCGGCGTCCGGATAGGAGAATTCGATCGCGCAATGAAGCGCTGCTTGGTCGACTCCTTCAGGTCCTTCACTGCGCTCTGGTAGCCGGGATTGTAGGAGATCGTCAGCGCGAAATCGGGATGGGCCGGGACGAGCTCGTTCTTCTTGTCGAGCGGCAGGATGCGGCGGTCATCGGTCAGGGGATGGATGACGACGGTCGTGTCCTGGCGGGCCTCGACGATCTCGTCGAGATAGCAGATCGCGCCATGCCGGACCGCCGTGGTCAGCGGGCCGTCATGCCAGACGGTCCCTTCGGGGGCGAGCAGGAAGCGGCCGACGAGGTCGGACGCGGTCATGTCCTCGTGGCAGGCGACGGTGATCAGCGGGCGGCCGAGCTGCCATGCCATGTGCTCGACGAAGCGGGTCTTGCCGCAGCCGGTCGGACCCTTGAGCATGACCGGCAGGCGGTCGCTATAGGCCGCCGCAAACATGCTCGATCTCGTTGCCAACCGGCCGGTAATACGGCTCGTCGGCGATGCGGTACGCACCGAGGTTCATCACCAATCATCCCTGCGCTGAAAACAAAAAAGGACGCCGCGCCCTCATCGAGGGTGCCGGGCGTCCTTGCCGGGTTCGGTCGTCGGCAACATTGGCGCGACCGGGGAGCTGTGAGGCCCTTTGCTATTCAGCCGCAAGAGGGGCGGCGGCGCAAGCCCGTAGCTCGCGCCGCTCGATTGTCATGCCTCCGAAGCGGGTGCCGAGACCGGCGGGGCTTCCGGCTCGATCTTCGGGGCGCGGGTGCCGCGCAGCCATGCGATGGCCTGGCTGATCAGCGGCATAAACAGGACCAGGAGGGCGATGACCGTGATCGTGCCGACGAGTCCGTTCGAGAAGAACACCGTCATGCTGCCGCGCGCGCCGATCATCGCCTGCCGGAATGCGTCTTCGGCCTTGTCGCCGAGGACCAGGGCGAGCGTCAGGGGAGCCAGCGGGTAGCCGAGCTTCTTGAAGACGTAACCGACGACGCCGAACATCAGCATGAGCCAGATGTCGAAGACGGCATTCTGGACCGCGAAGGCGCCGACGGCGCACGAGACGAGGATCATCGGTGCGACGGTCGGGAACGGGACGCGCAGCACCGCGGCAAACAGCGGCACGGTTGCGAGCACGACGATCAGGCCGACGATATTGCCGAGATACATCGAGGCGATGAGGCCCCAGACGAAGTCCTTCTGCTCGACGAAGAGGAGCGGGCCGGGCTGAAGACCCCACACCATCAGGCCGCCGAGGAGAACGGCCGCGGTACCGGAGCCCGGAATGCCGAGCGCGAGCATCGGAAGCAGCGCGGAAGTGCCGGCGGCATGGGCCGCCGTCTCCGGCGCGAGCACGCCGTCGATCCGGCCCGTGCCGAAGCTTTCCTTGTCCTTCGCGACGCGCTTGGCGATGTTGTAGCCCATGAAGGACGCGGCGATCGCGCCGCCCGGCGTGATGCCGAGCCAGCAGCCGATGGCGGACGAGCGGAGCAGCGTCAGCCAATATTTCGGCAGCGTCGCCCAGGTGCGGAAGACGACTGTCGGGCTGATCGACGGCCTTCTTGCCGCGGAAGGCGAAGCTCTCCTCCATGGTCAGCAGGATCTCGCCGACGCCGAAGAGGCCGATGACCGCGACGAGGAAGTCGAATCCGCGCAGGAGCTCGACCGAACCGAAGGTCATACGGAGCTGACCGGACACCGTGTCCATGCCGACCGCGGTCAGCAGGAAGCCGACGACGAGCGAGATGACGATCTTGTGCTTGTCCTCACGGCCGAGGCCAACAAAGGAGCAGAAGGTCAGGAGATAGACCGCGAAGAACTCCGGTGGTCCGAACCTGATGGCGAAGCCCGCGACGAGCGGCGCCAGGAAAGTGATCAGCGACAACCGCGACGAAGGAACCGACGAAGGACGCGGTGAAGGCTGCGGTCAGCGCTTCTGCCGCCTGGCCCTTCTGGGCCATCGGATAGCCGTCGAACGTGGTCGCGACCGACCACGCCTCGCCCGGAATGTTGAACAGGATCGCCGTGATGGCGCCGCCGAACAGCGCACCCCAATAGATGCATGACAACAGCACGATGGCCGACGTCGGATCCATGCTGAAGGTCAGCGGCAGAAGGATCGCGACGCCGTTCGGGCCGCCGAGGCCCGGCAGCACGCCGACGAAGATGCCGAGCACGATGCCGAACAGCATCAGTGCCATGTTCTGCCAGGTGAGGAGAACGTCGAAGCCGTGAATGAGCGAGCTGAGTGCTTCCATGACGCTAACTTTTCCTCAGTAAAGCAGTGCGCGTTCGATCGGGCCTTTCGGCAGCAGCACGGTGAACTGCTTCTCGAACACGTAGAACATGAAGACGACGAAGATCGTGGGCGTCAGCAGCGATGCCACGATCGAGCTCTTGCCGAGGAAGCGCATGAAGCCGGCGATGAGCAGGAAGCTCGACACGTAGATGCCGAGCCACTGGATACCGGCGACGAAGGCGAGCGACGGGATCGCGACCTGCAGCACGCGCTTGAACTGGTTGCGTCCGACGAAGCTTTCGGTCGAGCGTGAGATTACGCCCTTCACGATGCCGATCAGGCTGGCGATGCCGAGCATCACGCAGAGATAGAAGGGGAAATAGCCCGCCTCTGGTCCGTCCGGCGCCCAGCCGGCGCCGATCTGCCAGTTGGTCCAGCCGAGAATGATCGAGGCCAGGAACAGCAGTACGGAGACGACGAGGTCAATGGACCGATAGGAGACGACCGAGCGATCCTCGGTTTCTTCGTCTTGTATGCTCATTGCGGCCTCACGAATAAAAAGCCGCCCCGGCGATGGGCGCACCGGGGCGGAGTGGGGGGCAAAAATGGGTTACTTGGCCAGGAAACCGGCGTCGCCCATCAATTTCTTGTGCAGTGCCTCGTCCTCTGTGAGGAACTTGGTCATATCGTCGCCCGAGATGAACACGGCCTTCAGAGCCTGCGATTCCGCATAGGCCTTGAACTCCGGCGTCGCGGTGATCTTCTTGAACAGGTCGTTGTAGAAGGCGACCTGCTCCGGCGTGACGCCCGACGGCAGGAAGATGCCGCGCAGCATGGTGTAGTCGAAGTCGATGCCTTCGCTGCGGCAGGTCGGGATGTCCGACCACGACTGATCGGCGGTGATCTTGGTCGTGTAGGGCAGCTTTTCCTTGTCGAAGAGGCACAGCGCGCGAACCTGGCCGGCGCGCCACACGGCGACGTTCTCGGACGGGTTGTTGACGTTCGCCTCGGTGTGCTTGCCGACGAGCTGGGTCGCGGCCTCGCCGCCCGATTTGTACGGGATGTAGGCGAACTTGTTGCCGCCGACCTTCTCGACCGCGGCCGAGATGATGTGGTCTTCGCGCTTGGAGCCGGTGCCGCCCATGCGGAAGCCCTGCTCGCCGGCCGCCTTGGCCGCGGTCATGAATTCTTTCGCCGTCTTGTAAGGCGCTTCCGAATTCACCCAGAGGACGAACTCGTCCATCGCGATGATCGCGACGGGGGTCATGTCTTTCCAGTTGAACGGCAGATTGGTGGAGAAGGGCAGCGTGTAAATCGACGACTGCGCGATGATGAACTTGTTGGCATTGCCGGGGCTGGCCTTCATGTCCATGAGGCCTTCGCCGCCCGAGGCGCCGCCCTTGAGGAGGACCGCCGTCGGCTGCTTCATCAGACTGTGCTTCTGAATGACCGACTGGAGCATGCGAGCCATCTGGTCGGTCGCGCCGCCGGCACCCGCCGGGACCACGATTTCGACCGGTTGCGTCGGTTCCCAGGCGGCGTTAGCGGCGCCGGCAAGGCACATCATGGCGACGCCGGCGAGAGCCGCAGCTTGTTTCAGCATATGAAAACCTCCCTTGAACCCTGCTACTGCCGCATGGCTGCCATCGGCAATTTGCATTCATTATTCATTTTTCGTCGGAGGTGACAAGACGCGAACTGAAGGTCTTTGAGCAAAATCAATATGTCGCGAGTCGCGACAGACCGATTACGTCAGATCACGCAGCCGCGGGCGTCCACAGTCCAGACGTGCTCGACGCGGCCGTTGCGGACGGCGACCATCCAGTCGAACTGGTTGACCGTCGGATCGCAGTGGGAGGGGACGAGGAGGAGGAGTTCGCCGAGCTTCGGCGCCTGTCCTTTGGCTGCGATTTCGATGCGGCCCTGTTCGTCGCTTGCCTTCGTAAAAGTCAGGTCCGGCCGCTGGTGGACGCCGGGCATGCCGCTGTCGAGATTGAGCGATTTGACGCCGGCATCGACATAGACGACCCGCTTTTCGGGCATGCGGATGACCGAGGTCAGAATGAACAGGCTCTGTTGGAAGACTTCGCCCGGGCCGTCTTCGTTGCGGCCGTAATCCATGTCCATGAAGACGTAGGAGCCGGGTTGGATCTCGGTGAAGGCCTGCTCCGAGAGGTCGTAGTCGAACGAGCCCGTGCCGCCGCCGGTGATCGTCTCGCAGGAGAAGCCCAGCGCGAGGATGGCATCGCGTGCCTCGAGCGCGGTTTCGGCGGAGGCGAGCGCCGCGTCGGCGCGCTCCTCTGGATCGCGGATGTGCTGGAACGGGCCGGTATAGGCCTGCAGTCCGCGCAGCTTCAGACCGGGCGCCTTGTCGATTGCCTGCGCCAGCGGGCCGACCTGGTTGAGGTTCTGCAGGCCCATGCGCGCATCGCCGGCATCGATCTCGATCAGGACCTCGATCTCGACGCCGTTCCGGGTCGCGGCATCGGAAAGCATCACGACATGCGCGGGATCGGAGGTCAGCGTGGTGACGCGCGCCTGCTTCGCGAGCGCGCAGAGGCGGTCAAGCTTCGCCTCGCCAAGGATGTGGTTGGAGATGAGGACGTCCGTCACGCCTGAGCCGATCAGGGCTTCGGCCTCGGAGACCTTCTGGCAGCAGATGCCGATCGCGCCGGCCGCGAGCTGAAGCCTCGCGATCTCGGCCGATTTGTGGGTCTTGGCGTGCGGGCGGAGCGCCATGCCGGCCGCCTTGGCGCGTGAGGCCATCGCCGCGATGTTCGCTTTCAGCGCGTCGAGATCGACAATGAGCGCCGGCGTCTCGACACGGTCCAGCGTGTCGCCGGGAGAAGCGGGCCTCGGCGCGGTCAAGCTATTCGGCTGCCTTGTCCGAGCTCTCGAGCAATTCATGGACCATCGCCGCTTTGTGGCGGAGATGCACCTTCAGCAGGCCCGACAGCTTCGCGCCGTCGCGCCGCTCCAGCGCGTCCATCATCTCGACATGGTCGGCGACCGCCTCGTCCCAGCGCGCCTCCGACTTCTTGGCGGTGAACCGCACCGCATGAGTGCGCACCATCAGCGTGTGATAGAGCTGGGTCAGCTCGTTATTGCCCGCCGCGGCGAAGATCGCCTCGTGAATGTCGCGGTTGAGCTTGAGGTATTTCGAGGCTTCCTTGCGCTCGTAATGGCGCAGCATCGCCTCGTGCAGCTTGCGAATCTGGGCGACCGCAGCATCGGTGATGCGGGCGCAGGCGAGTTCGCCGGCAAGTGCTTCAAGCGCTCCCATGATCGGGAACAACTCGTTGACCTCTTCCGGCGAAATACGCGCGACGCTCGCGCCCCTGTTCGGCGACAGGATGACGAGGCCGCCCGACGCCAAGACCTTCAGCGCCTCCCGGAGCGGCGTGCGGGACACGCCGAACCGGGCGCAGAGCGCCTGCTCGTTGATCTTGTCGCCAGGGCGAAGCTCGCCTTCGAGCACCATGTCGTGAAGCAGGTCGACGAGTTCGCCGTGCAGACTTCTGCGCGAAATCAGGCCTTGTTCCGACACGATGGTTCTCCTTGAGCGGAGCGCTACTCCGCCGCGATTCTCGCTTCATTACGTGCTTGGCCGACCAGGAAGTCCATCGCCGCCTGCACGCCGCCCTTGCGATGTGGAATACCGCTCAATTCCAGGCCCATTTCAACACCTGTGAGGGCGCCGAGGATGGTCAGATCGTTGGTGTCCCCAAGATGACCGATGCGGAACACCTTGCCGGTGAGCTTGGTGAGGCCGGTTCCGAGAGACATGTCAAAGGCTTCGAGCGTCTTGGCGCGGAAATCGTCCGCGTTGAAGCCCTCTGGCACCATCACCGCCGTCAGCGACGACGAATAGTGCTCCGGAACGCGGCAGAGGATTTCGAGACCCCAGGCGCGGACGGCGCGGCGGGTCGCCTCGGCATGGCGGTCGTGGCGGGCGAACACGTTGTCGAGGCCCTCCTCGTTCAGCATGTCGATCGCTGCGTCGAGGCCATAGAGGAGGTTCGTGCCCGGCGTATAGGGGAAGAAGCCCTTGTCGTTGTGGGGGATCATCTCTTCCCATGACCAGAACAGTTTCGGCGTCTTCGCATTCTTCGACGCGGCGAGCGCCTTGTCGCTGACGGCGTTGAACGAGAGGCCCGGCGGCAGCATCAGGCCCTTCTGCGAGCCGGCCACGGTGACGTCGACGCCCCATTCGTCATGGCGGAAGTCGATCGAGGCGAGCGAGGAAATGGTGTCGACGAGGAAGAGCGCCGGATGGCCGGCGTCGTCGATGGCCTTGCGGACGGCGGCGATCGGCGAGACGCAGCCGGTCGAGGTCTCGTTGTGGACGACGCAGACCGCCTTGATCTCGTGATTCTTGTCCTCGCGCAGACGCGCGCCGATGGCCTCCGGCTCGGCACCGGTGCGCCAGTCGGACGCGATGAATTCCGGCTCGAGGCCGAGCTTGATCGCCATGTTCTTCCACAGCGTGGCAAAATGCCCCGTCTCGAACATCAGCACCTTGTCGCCCGGCGAGAGCACATTGGCGAGCGCGGCTTCCCAGGCACCTGTGCCAGACGCCGGATAGATGAAGACACGGTTCTCGGTCTTGAACACGCCCTTGATGTTCTCGAGAACGCGGCGGCCGAGACGCTGGAATTCCGGACCGCGATGGTCGAGGACCGGCATGTCCATGGCGCGGAGAATCCGGTCCGGCACGGGGGTCGGGCCAGGAATTTGAAGGAAGTGTCGGCCCGCGACTCGGGCGGCGTTAGTGCGCATCAATGAACTCCGGTCTGCCGGGGCGACATGCCCCAAATCTGCTTTCCTTGTTGCAGAACTGAATTATGAATGCAAAATCCAGTCAAGGCACCTGGCAGGATTTTGAGGTCGGATGGCGGGTTCAGCGCGTAGTTCTTTCGAGGACAGACTGAGGTCAGAGGTCACGGGCGATGTGTGGTTCGACGCCTTCAACCGCGGTCGTTATGCCACCGACGCCTCTGTGTACCAGCAGATGCCGGCGGCCGTCGTCGTGCCGAAAACGGTCGACGAGGCCGAGCGCGCGATCGCGCTTGCGCGCCAGGAGGGTGTGCCGGTCACGGCGCGGGGCGGCGGTACGTCGCAGTGCGGCCAGACCATCAATACCGGGCTGATCGTCGACTGCTCCAGGCATCTCACGAAGATTCTCGAACTCGATGTCACCGGCGGACGGGCTCTGGTCGAGCCGGGCATCGTGCTCGACGAATTGAATCGCCAGCTCAAGCCGCACGGAGTGTGGTTCCCGGTCGACGTATCGACGGCATCTCGCTGCACGATCGGCGGCATGACCGGCAACAACAGCTGCGGCGGGCGCTCGCTTCGCTACGGCACGATGCGAGACAATGTGATCTCGGTCGACGCGGTGCTGGCCAATGGCGACAGGGCGCATTTCGGGCGGGTGTCTGCGGATCTGTCGGACGTTCCGAACGATTCGCCGCTGAAGCCGCTGGCACGCCGGCTGTTCGCCATCGGCGATCGCGAGGCGGCTGAGATCGAGGCGCGGTTCCCGAAGGTGCAGCGGCGCGTCGGCGGCTACAATCTCGATGCGCTGGTGCCGCGCGCGACGAACGATCTGAACCTCGCGCATATCCTCGTCGGCTCGGAGGGCACGCTCGGCTTCTCCACCCAGGTCGAGATCAAGCTCTGGCCGCTTCTCGGCAAGAAGGCGATCGGCGCCTGCCATTTCGGCAGCTTCTACGAGGCGATGGATGCCTCGCAGCACCTGGTGAAGCTCGGACCTATCGCGGTCGAGCTCGTCGACTCCACCCTGCTGAAGCTCGCCCGAGACATCCCGATGTTCCGGCCGACGCTCGACCAGTTCGTGCAGGGCGACCCGGATGCGATCCTGCTCGTCGAATTCGCCGAAGAGCCGGACGAGAACGTGCGCCGCATGGCGATGCTGCACGATCTGATGGGCGAGCTCGGCTTCGGCTGGGACAAGAGCGGCGCCAAATGGGGCGGCGTGGTCGACATCTATGAACCCGGCCTGCAGGCGGCGATCGCCGATGTGCGGACCTCCGGCCTTAACATCATGATGTCGATGAAGGACCAGGGTAAGCCGATCTCCTTCGTCGAGGATTGCGCGGTGCCGCTGGAGCACCTTGCCGACTATACGGCGCGGTTGACCCAGGTGTTCGAGAAGCACGGCACGCGCGGTACTTGGTATGCCCATGCCTCGGTCGGCTGCCTTCACGTCCGGCCGGTGCTGAACCTGCGCCAGGATCTCGATGTGAAGAAGATGCGCGCGATTGCCGAAGAGGCATTCGCGATGGTGCGCGAATACAAGGGCTCGCATTCCGGCGAGCACGGCGACGGCATCGTCCGCTCGGAATTCCACGAGCAGATGTTCGGAACGCGCCTCGTCCGCGCCTTTGAGGAAGTGAAGGACACGTTCGATCCGAAGGCGGCCTATAATCCCGGCAAGATCGTTCGCGCGCCGAAGTTCGACGACAAGAACCTGTTCCGCTACGGGCCGCACTATCAGCCGATCGAGGTCGACGCCAAGCTCGACTGGTCGGCCTTCACCGGCAAGGGTCGCGGCCTGCAGGGCGCGGTGGAGATGTGCAACAACAACGGTGCCTGCCGGAAGCTTGCCGGCGGGACCATGTGCCCGTCCTATCGCGTCACCCGCGAGGAGAAGGATGTCACCCGCGGCCGCGCCAATACGCTGCGCCTCGCGATCTCCGGGCAGCTCGGTCCGGATGCGCTGACCTCCGACGAGATGATGGAGACGCTGAAGCTCTGCGTTTCCTGCAAGGGCTGCCGCCGCGAATGCCCGACCGGCGTCGACATGGCACGGATGAAGATCGAGGTGCTGGCGGCGCGGGCGAAGAAATACGGTCATTCGCTGCGCGACCGGCTCGTCGGCTGGCTGCCGCGCTATGCGCCTTACGCTGCCAAGGTGCCGTGGCTGCTCAATCTGCGCGACCGGCTGCCCGGCGCGGCGAAGCTCGCCGAGGGCGTGACCGGCTTCAGCGCCGCGCGGACCCTGCCGAAATGGCGCGGCGACGTCTTTTCGGACGGCGTCCCGGCGTTCGGGCCGAAGGAGGGTTCGCCGGTCGTGCTCTTCGTCGACACCTTCAACCGCTATTTCGAACGCGAAACGATCGATGCGGCGATCGAGGTTTTGGTCGCCGGGGGCTACCGGGTCCATATCGCGGTGCCGAACGACGGCGACGCCCGTCCGCTCTGCTGTGGCCGCACCTTCCTCTCTGTCGGCCGCGTCGACGAGGCGAAGGGCGAGGCGACACGTGCGCTCGATGCGCTATCTCCCTATATCGACGCCGAGGTGCCGATGTTGGGTCTCGAGCCGAGTTGCCTGTTCTCGTTCCGGGACGAGGTTCCTGCGATGATCGACGATCCGCGAGCGGCCAAGCTCGCGAAGAGTGCCATGATGATCGAGGAGTTCATCGCCAGGGAGGCCGCCGCGGGGCGGCTCAACCTTCCGCTCGCCCCGGTGGGCGGCAAGGCGTTGCTCCACGGCCATTGTCACCAGAAGAGTTTTGCGGCGATGGGCGCGGTCGAGAAGACGTTGCGCCTGGTGCCGGGCCTCGACGTCTCGGTGGTCGAGTCGAGTTGCTGCGGCATGGCGGGCGCATTCGGCTACGGCACCGACACCATCCAAGTGTCTAAGGCGATGGGAGAATTATCGCTCTTGCCGGCCGTGCGCGCGGCGGATGAGGATACGATCATCGTGGCCGACGGCACGTCCTGCCGTCATCAGATCCACGATGGCGCAAGCCGCGAGGCCATGCATGTCATGCGGGTTCTCGCGGTGAGCGTCGCAAAGGCGCAAACTGGAACATCTAATCCACTGCGCGAAGCCGCAGAGTAATGAGGGGGAAGCGAACAATGCTGATCGACAAGATTGCTGAAGCGATCTGGGACGAGCACGCCAAGCAGAGCGGGCAGGCCGCTTCTCCGTGGAACGAGGTCGACGGCGCGACCCATGCGCGCTTCTCCGGCTACGCGAGGGCCGCGCTTGAGGCGATCTCGCATCCGACGCCGGAAATGCTCGCAATGGGCAACCGCGCGCTGCAGGCCTGGGACGATTCCGAGCACTATCGCAGCCCGATCACCGGCATCTACCGCGCGATGATCGGCGCCGAACTTCCGCCGGAGCCTGCCAAGCTGCCGCGCGACAGCTTCGACGAGCTCTGAGGCTCAGCCGAACAGGGTTTCGATATCGGAGATGCGGTCGAGCATCGCGTCCGGACCACAGGCGGCCAGGACGGTTGGGGAGGCATAGCCCCATTTCACGGCGGCGAAGCGGAGGCCGGCCTTCCGGGCGGCCACCGCGTCGCGGGTCTCGTCTCCGATATAGATCGCCTCGCTGGCAGGGATGCCCGTGGCGCGGATGACCTCGCGCAGTTTGCCGGCTTTGCCGAACAAGGATGCGCCGCATCGGAAATGGCTGATGAGCCGCGCCGTGTCGCCGAGCGACTGGCGGACGCTATCCTCATTGTCGGAACTGACGATGGCTAGCTCGATGCCGCGTCGTTTCAGGGCTGCCAGCATGCCGGACGCGCCGTCGAAGAGGCCGAGCCCGGCGTTGAGCTTCATCGCCCGCATGTCGCGCGCGATCGCCGGAACTTTCCATACCGGCACTTCGAGGTCGCGGAGGATACCCCGCGTGTCCAGGCCGCGCATGCGTTCGATGTCGGCCTCGGTCTCGACCTTGCGGAAGCCGTGACGCTCGGCAACGTCGTTCAGGACCGAGCAGAACCAGCCGAAGCTGTCGACGAGGGTGCCGTCGATGTCGAAGATCGAGAGGCGAAGCGGCATGCTCAGCCTTCGACGATCTTGAGGCGATCCTGCGCCGAGGCGTCGAGCTCGGCCCAGTCGAGCTCTTCCTCAAGGCGATAGAACGCCTCGTTGGAAATCTTGCCTTTCTGGCGCATGTCGACGAGCACCTTGCGCTGGGCTTCGATGGCGCGAAGCCGGAGCTGATCCTGTTCGGTCACGCCCTGTGGATCGTCGGGATCCTCGGCGATCTGTCGCTTGGCCTGATATTCGCGGCGGACGGACTCGGCCGCCGGCCCGGTCTTGCTGTCGAGCGCCTCCAACGCGGCATCGAGCATCAGCACGCGGCCCTGCGAGACGTCGGCCGAAGTGTCGTCACCCGCGAGCCCCAGTTTGCGGATCAGGAAGTCGACCGTCAGGCCCTGGATGACCAGGGTCCCGATGACGACGGTGAAGGCGGTCAGCACGATCCAGTCGCGACCGGGGAAATTGTCGGGCAGCGCGAAAGCGGTGGCGAGGGTGACGAGGCCGCGCATGCCGCACCAGCCAATCAGCACGCTCTCCCGCTTCGACGAGACCGCAAACGCGCCCGCGCCATGATCGATCCGACTGACCAGCCAGCGGACCGCGAGCACCCAGGCGAGGCGGACGATGATGATGACCGCCAGGATGAGTAGTGCGAAGCCGACGGCGTTCCAGAGTTCCGACCCCTGCAGGCGCTCGAAGATGGTGCGCGCCTGCAGGCCCATCAGCATGAAGGCCAGCACGTTGAGGATGAAGACCGCGGTGTCCCAGACCGAATAGGCGAGGATGCGGTCGCGGGGGCGCGCCAGGGCGGGCGCGACATGGGCGAGTGTCATCGCGTATGCGACGACGGCGAGAATCGCCGACAGGTGCAGTCGTTCGGCGGCAAGCCAGACCACGAAGGTGGCGCTGAACTGAAGGATCGTCGCGCCGAGGGTGCCGGCGGTCAGCGGCGCGAGGCGGAGATAGATCCGCGCGGTGAGGACGCCGAAAATGACGCCGCCAGGCACCGAGATCAGCAGCGTCGGGACGAGGCTGACGGGACTTTCCGGCGTGGCGGCGGCGAAAGCCACAGCCGCGTTGAAGATGAGCAGAGCCGAGGCGTCGTTCAGCAGGCTCTCGCCGCGCAGGATGGTGAGGACGCGGCGCGGCAGATCGAGCTTGCCGAAGATCGCGGCGGCCGCCGCCGCGTCCGGCGGCGAGACGATGGCGCCGAGCGCGATGGCAGCCGCGATCGGCAGGCCGGCGAGGCCCCAGCCGATGACCGCGACCACGGCGGTGGTGAGCAGCACGGCGATGAAGGCGAGCGCGAACAAGGGCCGCCAGTTGCGGACGAGATCGCGTGGCGACTGGTCGAAGGCGGCGCTGAGGAGCGCAGGCGCGATGAACAAGGCAAGCGCCAGATGCGGCTCGATGGTGACTTGCGGCGCGCCGGGAATAGCCGCGACAGCGGCACCCGTAACCGCGAGCATGGTCGCGTAGGGAATGTTCATCCAGCGCGCGACCTGGAGCAGCGCGACGGCGATCAGGAGAAGGATGAGGGTGCTCTCGAAGAGAGCCATGCGACGGGTCCGGGCGGCGAGTTCTACCCTATAAGGGTGTCTTGACCGAAAATACGAGACTCAATCTGTGTTGACTAACACAACACAGATTCTATTGTGCGCCCGTTTTCCGGAGCGGAACGATGGGTGCGATCGAGGAAGTCAGGCAATTCAACCGCTTCTACACGAAGCAGATCGGATTGCTCGACGAGCATCTGGCGAAGAGCCGTTTCACGCTCGCCGAGGCGCGTGTTCTGTACGAACTGGCGCGGCAGAGCCCGCGCACTGCAGCCGATCTTTCGCGGGAGCTCGGCATGGACAAGGCGCATCTCAGTCGGCTCCTCGGCAGGCTGCGGGCGGGCGGGCTCGTTGCGACACAAACGAGCCCTCTGCACGCCAAGCATCAACTGCTGTCGTTGACGGAGAAGGGGCAGGCGGAGTTCGGCGCGCTCGAAGGCCGGACCATATCCGAGATCGAGGCCCTGCTCGCTCCGCTGGACCTTCCGGCGCGCGGCCGGCTGCTCGGCTCCTTGCGAACGGTGAGGCGGGTACTCGGCTCAGAGCCTCCGGTGGAGACGGACATTACCGTCCGTGCGCCGTCGCCCGGCGATCTCGGCTGGATCATCCATCGCCAGGCTCTGCTCTACACGCAGGAACAGGGCTGGGATGCGAGCTACGAGACCCTGATGGCGGGCGTCGTCGGCACCTATGATCCGACGACGGATCGTGGCTGGATCGCGGAGGCGGATGGAGAGATCGTGGGCTCGATCTTCCTGATGAAGAGCGACGATCCGGCCGTGGCGAAGCTCAGGCTCCTTTACGTCGAGCCCTGGATGCGTGGTCTGGGACTCGGCTCCCGCCTGGTCTCGATCTGCGTCGAGGAGGCGCGCGCCCGAGGCTGCCGGACACTGACGCTCTGGACCGTCGGTGCGCTCGGATCGGCCAGGAGGATCTACGAAGCGACCGGTTTCACGCTGAGCGCGGAGGAGACACGGCCGCGCTTCGGCACGCTGCTGACCGAGCAGACCTGGACTCTCGAACTCTGACTACTTGTCCGGCCCCCGGAAGAATCCCAGCATGCGCAGGAACATATAGGTCAGCGCCGAGGCACCGACCGCGACGAAGCAGGCGGCCATCGTGCCTTCGATGGAATTCGCGAACGGCAGGCCGCCGGTGTTCATGCCGAAGATGCCGGTGACGAGCGTCGCCGGCAGCAGCAAGGTCGTCATGATCGACAGGACGTAGAGGTTCTGGTTGGTTCGCTGGTTGGCGCGCAGATCCAGTTCGTCTCGGAGAAGCTGGGTCTGGCCCTTCACCTGCATCACGTCGGCCTCGAGCGAGGCGGCGCGCTGGACGAGACGGCCGATGATCGGCTGCAATGCCTCGGGCAGGTCCTCGTCTTCGTCTAAGCGGGTGAAGACGCTGTGCAGGCCCTGGAGATGCCGGCCGGCCTGGACGGCGCGGCGGCGCATCAGCGGCAGCGTGCGGGCGGCGGGCTCGCGATCTTCTTCCAGCAGCGCGTCCTCGATCGCCTGATGCTGCCGGACGAGGTCGCGGATGACCCCGGAGACGATCTCGAACACGGCCGAAGCCATGAGATTGAGAGCCGCGGACGCCGATTTCGGCGCATCGCCGGCATCGATCCGGGCCTTGATGACGTCGGCGCAGCGGACGGGGTGGGTGCGCGCCGTGATCATCAGTGTGGGGGTCAGCGCGAAGTGGATCGCGCCGGTATGGGCGGTCTCGGGGTCCTCGAATTCGCGGGTGAAATCGTGGATGACGCAGGCGATGGTGCCCTCATCGGCCCATGCGCGCTGGTCGTCGTCGCGGGAGAGCAGGATGTCGCGTGCTGTGTCGGGCAGCGGCATCGTGGCGATCAGGCGGCGGGCGCGTTCGTCGGCGAGCGAGACGTGGAGCCAGCGGAAGCCGCCCGGCGGAACTTCGATCGAGGCAACTCCGCTGATGTGCGAGACCCGCCCATCGACGACGTCGATACCCCAGATCAGGCCAGACCAGATGTCGGTCGTGACTTGGTCCACTTGTGCCCCACCCGGACTCCGAAAGATGCAGAACACATAATGGAGAAGCCCCGCGGGCGCTATGGACGCCGGTGGTGGGACAACCATTCATTAGTAGATCGTGCATCCCGACGAGCGTGGAGCCGTCCGGCTGGCGTGGAAAGCTCTCCCACCGCAGGAAAGAGCCCGTGCCGCGATGGTTTGGCGCAAAACGCACCTACAAAAAGGACAGAAAAATCAACGCATAGATACATGTTTATTGCAGTTTTATGACAGTCCGCTTATAGCCGGGCACCTCGCCGTTGCCCAATCTGGATTTCCCTACATGCTGGGTTGGTTCCGAACCCTGATGCCGAAGGAGGAGCGCTTCTTCGAGCTCTTCACGCAGCATTCGCTGATCCTCGTTTCGGGGGCCGAAGCGTTGCAGGGCATGCTGCTCGGCGGCGAAAAGGTGCCGCACTATGCGCAAATCGTGATTGAGCGCGAGGACGAGGCCGACGAGATCACCCGCCAGGTCATGGCCGCGGTGCGCCGCAGCTTCATCACGCCGTTCGACCGCAGCGACATCCAGAGCCTGATCCAGTCGATGGACGACGCCATCGACCAGATGAAGAAGACGGTGAAGGCGACCCAGCTCTTCGAGATCACCGAATTCGATCCGATAATGGCGGCGATGGGCGATACGATCGCCGAGGCCGCGCGCCTGACCGCGAAGGCTGTGCCATTGCTGAGCCATGTCGGCGCCAACGTCACCGAACTGAGCCAGCTTGCCGAGCAGGTGACGCTGATCGAGGGCCGCGCCGACGATCTGCATGAAGAGGGGCTGAAGTCGCTCTTTCTCGCGCACCGAGATGGCAATGCGATGCCCTACGTCATCGGCTCGGAGCTTTTCGGCAATCTCGAACGGGTGATGGATCGGTTCGAGGACGTCGCCAACGAAATCAGCGCCATCGTGATCGAGAACGTCTGATGGGGGACGTCATCCTGGCGGCGCCGTTGCTGTTCGCGCTGATCGGGGTCGCACTTCTGTTCGACTTCCTCAATGGGCTCCACGACGCCGCCAATTCGATCGCGACCATCGTCTCGACCCGGGTGCTGCGGCCCCGCTATGCGGTGTTCTGGGCGGCGTTCTTCAATTTCATCGCCTTCCTGTTCTTTGGCCTGCACGTCGCGCAGACCCTCGGCACCGGCATCATCGATCCCGGCATCGTCGATCCGACGGTCATTTTCGCGGCGCTTATCGGTGCGATCGTCTGGAACGTCATCACCTGGGTGCTCGGAATCCCCTCGTCGAGCTCGCATGCGCTGATCGGCGGACTGGTGGGTGCAGGCGTGGCGAAAGCAGGCGGCGGCGCGGTCGTTGCGGCCGGACTTCTGAAGACCGGCTTCGCCATCGTTCTGTCCCCGGCGACGGGCTTCGTGCTGGCGCTGGTGCTCGTCCTGCTCGTTTCCTGGATATTCGTCCGGCAGACCCCATATGCGGTCGACAGCACGTTCCGCGTCCTGCAATTCGTCTCGGCCTCTCTCTATTCCCTGGGACATGGCGGAAACGATGCCCAGAAGACGATGGGTATCATCGCGGTGCTACTCTATTCGCAGGGGCATCTCGGCTCGGAATTCCATGTGCCGCTCTGGGCGGTGCTGACCTGCCAGGCAGCGATGGCGCTTGGTACGCTCTGCGGCGGCTGGCGCATCGTCCATACGATGGGTTCGAAGATCACCCGGCTGACACCGATGCAGGGGTGCTGCGCTGAAACCGGCGGCGCGATTACCCTGTTTATGGCTACGGGACTCGGTATTCCCGTGTCGACAACCCACACGATTACCGGCGCTATCATCGGTGTCGGCGCCGCAAGGCGGATGACAGCGGTACGTTGGGGCGTTGCGCGCCACATTGTTGTGGCCTGGGTGCTTACACTGCCTGCCGCGGCTGTGATCGCCGCCGGGTCGTATATTATAGTAGACAAATTGAGCTGATCCGCTGGCAACGATTTGCCCGCATTCCATGTTTCCGAGGTGACCCACCAATTGATGCCTGAGCCTACCCCTGCACCGCTGCATCAGATTGGTGCGCTGCCCGTCCGCAAGGATGGCGGGCGTATTCGCGTGCTCCTCGTCACGACGCGGACGACCCGGCGGTGGACCATCCCGAAGGGCTGGCCAATGAAGGGGCTCAAGGATCATGAGGCGGCCGCGCAGGAAGCGCTGGAAGAGGCCGGCATCGAGGGCAGGATCGAGAAGAATGCGCTCGGCACCTATCTCTACTGGAAGCGGCGAGAGACGCATTTCGACCTCTGCCAGGTCACCGTGTATCTGATGAAGGTCGAAAAGGACCTCGACAGCTACGAGGAGCAGGACGAGCGCAGCAAGCGCTGGTTCGATCTCGAGGAAGCCGCGCTTCTGGTGGAGCCCGAGCTTTCGAGCCTCATCCTCGGCCTGTCGGGAAAATAGACAAGCGCGCGGGACGGTCCGCGCGCTTGCAATTTGCGAGGCCGGTCAGGCGGCCGGGATCGCCTTCTCGTCCATGTAGAAGACCTCCCAGGAATGCCCGTCGAGGTCCTGGAACGAGTGCTGGTACATGAAGCCGTAGTCCTTCGGCTCCGAGTACAGCGAGCCTCCGGCCGCGACGGCCTTCTTCACGATCTCGTCAACCTGTTCCCGGCTGTCGAACGACAGCGCGGTCAGAACTTCGGTCGCTTTCGACGTGTCGCAGATCTCCTTCGGCGTGAATTCCTTGAACTTCGCGTGGGTGAGGAGCATCGCGTAGATGTCATCCGAGATCACGAGGCAGGCGGCGGTCTCGTCGGTGAACTGGAGGTTGAACGACCAGCCCAGCGCCTTGAAGAAGTCCATCGACTTCGAGAGGTCCTTCACTGGCAGGTTCACGAAAATCTTCATCGGCATGCGCTTCTCCCTGGTTTGAACTGAGGTAGGTGGGCTGAGGAAAATTGCGCGGTTAGGACAGCGCGCGGAGGTCATTGCGAAGCCGCTCGGGATCGCCACCCGGAAGCTCGGATTCGACGGCGGCATGGGTTGCTTCCCAGATCGGCACGGCACGTGCGAGGAGCGCCTGACCGGCCGGGGTCAGGCTGAGCAGTCGACTGCGCTTGTCCTTGGGATCGATGGAAATCGTGAGAAGACCTCGACGCTCCAGCGGCTTAAGTGCCGCCGTCAGCGTGGTGCGATCCATAGCGAGGAGCTCCGCGACTGGAGCCATGGATGGCGGACGCGGCCGATTGAGCGACATCAGCAGCGAAAACTGGCCGTTGTTGAGCCCGATCGGCTTCAGCGCGACGTCGAACCGTCGGGCAAGTGCCCGGGCCGCCCGTTGGACATGTAGACACAAGCAGCAATCTCGCACGAGGAGCGTGGTTTCGAACGGAACCGTGATCGCCTGTCCGGCGGCTTCCGCCGGATCGGTGTGCTTTGACATCGCCATAATATGTTGGTATCAACTTATTTAGTCAAGTGGGCCCGGCAGCGAAGCGGACCCTAAATCACAGGAGAGGGCGTAATGGCGACCAAAGACGGCAGTTTCGTCTGGCACGAGCTGATGACGACCGATACCGCCGCGGCACAGAAGTTTTATGGCGATGTCGTCGGCTGGAGCTTCAAGAGCCCGCCTCCGGGCATGGGCATGCCGGACGTCCCCTATACGATCATCTCCGCGAGCGACCAGGACGTGGGCGGAATGATGGTTCAGTCCGACGCCTGCGGCGACGGCGAGGCCAAGCCCGGCTGGCTCGGCTCGGTGAGGGTCGACGATGTCGACGCGACAGCCGCGAAGGTGAAGGACCTCGGTGGCATGATCTATTACGAGCCGACCGACATTCCCGGCGTCGGCCGCTTTGCGATCGCCGGCGATCCGGGCGGCGGCACGATCTGCCTGCTCTCGCTCAACTGCGAGCCTGACAAGGATCGCGACCCGAAGGCGCAGATGGCGATCGGCCATACCGGCTGGAACGAGCTGCATTCCACCGATTGGGAGAAGTCGTTCGGCTTCTTCGAAAACCTGTTCGGCTGGAAGAAGGACACGGCGATGGATATGGGCCCGATGGGCACGTACCAGCTCTTCATGACGGATGCCCGCGAGGACGATCCGAAATCATGCGTCGCCGCAGGCGGGATGATGACGAAGCATCCGGACATGCCAATGCCGGGCTGGCTGTTCTATTTCAATGTCGATGGGATCGATGCCGCGATCGATCGGGTCAATGCCGGCGGCGGCAAGGTCCTTATGGGGCCGCACGAGGTGCCCGGCGGCGCCTGGATCATCCAGGGCCTCGATCCGCAGGGGGCGATGTTCGCGTTGGTTTCGGCAAAGCGCTGAAACCCGCCCAACCCGACAAAGGGAGGACCATGATGCTGAACCACGAGATCGTTTCACGTGAGGACTGGCTGACCGCACGCAAGGCACTCCTCGCCCGCGAAAAGGAAGAGACGCATCTCCGCGATGCGATCAATGCGGAGCGGCTGGCCTTGCCGTGGGTGAAGGTCGACAAGTCCTATTCGTTCGAGACACCTGCCGGGCGGAAAAGCCTGGCCGAACTGTTCGACGGGCGGAGCCAGCTTGTCGTCTACCACTTCATGTTCGGACCGGACTGGGAGGCGGGCTGCCCCGGCTGCTCGTTCCTGGCGGATCATCTCGACGGCACGCTGGCGCATCTGAACCATCACGACGTGACTTTGGTCGCGGTGTCACGTGCGCCGCTCTCAAAGCTCGAGGCCTACAAGAAGCGTATGGACTGGCACTTCCCGTGGGTGTCGTCGTTCGGCTCCGACTTCAACCACGATTTCCACGTCTCGTTCAATGACGAGGAGATGAAGGGCGATCAGGTGTCGTACAACTTCACGAAGATCCCGGTGAAGGACGCCGCGCCGGAACTGCCGGGCCTGAGTTCATTCTATCGTGACGAGCAGGGGCAGGTGTTCCACACCTATTCCAGCTATGCGCGTGGGCCGGAGGAACTGATCGGTACGTACATGGTTCTCGATCGCGCTCCAAAGGGCCGGAACGAGGAAGAGATCATGGACTGGATGCGCAGGCACGACGAATACGAAAAGGCGCCGGACGCGCAGTCCCGCCACGCCTGATGTGAAATGCCGTGCCGCGGACCAGTGTTTCCGCGGCACGGCACCAAGCTATTGCCCGTACAAATACATATCCAATTTTAGCCTTACCGCAGATCAGCTTCACGCAAGGGTCGTCGGGTTTCTTGTAGCCAACACAGGTGGCTTCAGGAGAAGCGGCAATGAGTTTTTACGGCGTACTGCGGACGGGTGTTTCGGGCATGAACGCGCAAGGCAACAAGCTTGCGACGACCGCCGACAACATCGCGAACACCAACACCCCCGGCTACAAGCGGGCCACGACCGAATTCTCAACGCTGGTCATTGGCAACAGCAAGGTCGGCAACTACATGCCGAGCGGCGTGTCGACCCAGACCCGCTACGCGATCAGCGAAGCCGGCCAGATCATGCCGACGAGCAGTGGCTACGATCTCGCGATCGGCGGCTCGGGCTTCTTCATCGTCCAGGACGCTGCCGGCACTCCGTATCTGACGCGCGCTGGCTCGTTCACCCCGCAGCCGGACGGCACGCTCCTGAATGCTGGTGGCTATCAGCTCCTGGGTTACGACCTCTCGGCTGGTCCGCCGAACCCGACCGCGAACAGCCTGACGGGTCTCGTTCCGGTGAACATCTACGCGGCCGGCATGACGGCGACGCCGACCACGGCCGGCAGCCTCTATGCCAACCTGAACTCGAATGCCGCGATCGTCGATACGGCAACGGCCGGCGTCGACACGGCGGGTGAGAACACCGCCAACTCGCAGTTCACCAACAAGACCTCGCTGAAGACCTACGACAATCTCGGCAACGAGGTCCTGCTCGACATCTACTTCACGAAGACGGCGGCGAATGGCTGGGAAGTCTCGATCTACGACCGCGCAACGGCGACCGCCGGCGGATTCCCCTATGGCGCCGCAGGTTCGCCCGCACTGTACGAGGGCGCGATGACCTTCTCCGGTGCCGACGGTTCGTTCACCAGCATCGCTCCGATGCCGGTCAGCCTCACCGTTCCCAACGGCCAGCCGATGACGATGGACTTCTCCACGATGACGCAGCTCGCCAATGGCGATTTCGTGCCTGAGGCCGGCGCCAACGGCAACTCGCCGCAGTCGGTCGAAGGCATCGAGATCAGCGATGACGGCGTGGTGTTCGCCGTGTTTGAGGACGGCACCCGTCTCGCGACCTATCAGCTCGCCCTGGCGGACGTTCCGAGCCCGGACAATCTCACGCCGGTTGCCGGCAATGCCTTTGCGATCTCGATGGACTCGGGCGATCCGACGGTCGGCTTCCCGAACAGCGCGGGCTACGGCGTCATCAAGTCCGGTGCGCTCGAGCAGTCCAACGTCGACATGGCGGCGGAACTCACCGCGATGATCGAGGCGCAGCGCGGCTACACCGCGAACTCCAAGGTCTTCCAGACCGGCTCCGATCTCCTCGACGTCCTCGTCAACCTGAAGCGCTGATCGGGCCTTCCAAAACCGGATAACGGGTCATGTCTCTCTCGCTCGCACTCAATGTCGCAAAATCCTCGCTCCAGGCAACGGGCGTGCAGACGGCGACCGCCTCGCGCAACATCGCGAACGGGAGCGAGAGCTATTATTCGCGCAAGACGGCGATGGTCATTACCGGCGAGGGCGGTTCGGTCCAAGTCGTCTCGATCCAGCGCGCGACCGACGCGGCCCTGTTCAAGACCATGCTGAAATCGACGTCTGCTGCCGCAGGACAGCAGGCTCTCCTAGACGGGTTGACCAAGCTTTCCGAAACCGTCGGCGATCCGGAACTCGACCAGAGCGTCGCGGCGAAGCTTGGCGACCTGACCAACAAGCTGCAGCAGTACGCCGCCGCTCCGGACAATTCGATCCTGGCGCAGGCGGTGCTCGGCGCGGCGCGCGAAATGACCGTCGCGCTCAATGACGCCACCACGACGGTGCAGGCGACCCGCGCGCTTGCCGACGCCGACATGGCGGCTTCCGTCGAGCGGATCAACGGTCTGCTCGCACAGTTCGAGATCGCCAACACCGCTGTCGTCAAAGGCACGG
Organism: uncultured Alphaproteobacteria bacterium; assembly: GCA_963778835.1. Classification (GTDB taxonomy): domain Bacteria; phylum Pseudomonadota; class Alphaproteobacteria; order Rhizobiales; family Methylopilaceae; genus Flaviflagellibacter. The sequence continues at coordinate 228,332 of CAVZVY010000005.1, read as the reverse complement.
TCTCAGGCGCCGACATCACCGATCAGCTCGACACGCGCGACAATATCCTGGCGCAGTTGTCGGAAGAGATCGGCATCTCGGTCGTGGTGCGCGAGAACAACGACACTGGCGATCTACACCGATGGCGGCGTCACCCTCTTCGAGAAGTCGCCGCGCGAGGTCAGCTTCCAGGCGACCAACGTCTATAGCGCGACGACGGTCGGCAACGCGGTCTATGTCGACGGCGTGCCGGTCGTCGGCGGCCCGTCGACCATGGCAAGCCAGACCGGCCGCCTCTACGGCCTCGCCACGTTGCGCGACGAGACGACTGTCACCTATCAGAGCCAGCTCGACGAGATCGCGCGCGGCCTGATCGAGGTGTTCGCAGAAAGCGACCCGGCCGGGATCGGCCCGGACGTGCCCGGCATCTTCGACTGGCCGACCGGCGGCACTCTGACCACTGGCGTCATCGAGCCCGGCCTCGCCGGCACGATCTTCGTCAACCCGTCGATCGATCCGGAACAGGGCGGTGACCTCGACGCCATCCGCGACGGCATCACCTACACCTACAACACCGAGGCCGTCGCCGGCTTCGCCGACCGTCTCAACGACATCGTCGGCGAACTCGGACTGTCTCGCGGCTTCGATCCCGCCTCCGGCGCCGATCCGTCGAACATGCTCGCGGACTATGCCGCTTCCTCGGTCAGCTGGCTCGAATTCAACCGCCAGCAGGTCGACAACGAATCCACCTACCAGACGACCAAGCTCGAACGCGCCTCCGAGGCGCTGTCGAACGCAACGGGTGTCAACCTCGACGACGAGCTCGCGCAGCAGCTCGAAATCGAACGGACCTACGCCGCCTCGGCCAAACTGATCGCGGCGGTGGACGAGATGCTGCAAGCCCTCCTCGACGCAGCCTGAACCAAGTGACAGCCATGAAGACCACATTCATCTCCACCCAGGCCGTATCGAGCGCGACAAGGCTCTCGATCATGAAGATGCAGGCCGAGCTCGCCAAGAACAGCAAGGAACTTGGCTCCGGGCGCTGGGCAGATGTCGGCCTGGAACTCGGCAACAAGACGGGCCGCACGGTTTCGCTCCGACAGGACTTCGCGCGGCTCGACAGCATCGAGGATACGAACGGCCTCGTGTCGTCTCGCCTTGACGGCAGCCAGGCCGCGCTCGAAGGCGTGCTGAAGATGGCGCAGGACTTCTCGGCTTCGCTGATCGGCGTGCGGACCGGCGATACCGGTGCCGACGTCATCCAGGACGAGGCCAAGAACAACCTCCAGGCCCTGATCGCCTCGCTGAACACCTCGATCGACGGCGAATATCTGTTCGCCGGCATCGACACCGACGTCCGTCCGGTGACCGATTATTTCGCGACGCCGATCACTCCGGGCACCGGCCCGAAGGCGGCGGTCGACGACGCTTTCCTGACCGCGTTCGGCATCGCGCAGAACGATCCGGCGGCGGTCAACATCACCCCGGCGGCATGGAGCCTTCCTCGACGGACCGTTCGCGGCGATGTTCGATCCGGCCGGCTGGAGCGACCCCGTGGACGGCTGGTCCTCGGCATCCGACCAGAATGTCCGCAGCCGCATCTCGACGTCCGAACTGGTCGACACCTCGGCCAACTGCCAACGAGGCGGCGTTCCGCAAGATCGCCATGGCCTACACGATGGTCATCGAATTCGCGTCGCCGAACCTGACCGATAGCACCTATCAGACCGTCATCGACAAGGCGGTCGGAAATCGTCGGCGAGGCGATCTCGAACACGACGGTCGTCATGGCCCGTCTCGGCACCGCGCAGGAGCGTGTCACGAACGCCAATGACCGGATGGATGTTCAGATGAACATCCTGAACACGCACATCAACGACCTCGAACTGGTCGATCCCCTCGAAGCGTCAGACCCGGGTGACCGCGCTCGAGACGCAGTTCGACATGGCCTACGCGCTGACCGCGCGTGCGCAGCAGCTGAGCCTTCTGAACTACCTCTGACGTGAATTCCGACCGGATGACCGACTACGTCCCGACCTTAACCGAGTGGTGTTTCATGCATCAGTTTTCGTATGCCGACATCGTCGGAGACGCAGTAAGCCTCTCCCGCCAGCATGAGGCGATGGCCATGGATCGGGCTGTCGAGCTTCTCGAACTGGCCAAGCCCAAGGGTTCCAAATCGCGTGAGGCGATCGAGGCGGTGCTCTATCTTCGCCGGCTGTGGAGCTACCTGATCGAGGATCTGGCGCAGCCCGAGAACGACCTGCCTGAAGCACTGCGGGCCGAACTGATCTCGATCGGCTCTGTGGATCATCAAGGAAGCCGACCAGATCCGCCACGACAAGTCCGCAGAACTTCGACGGCCTCATCGAGATCAACGGCATCATTCGAGATGGTCTGGCATGAACCGATCCATGCATCTCGGCCTGCGCGGTGGCGAACGCCTCTACGTGAACGGCGCGGTGCTCCGGGTCGACCGGAAGGTGTCGATCGAGCTGATCAACGACGTCAAGTTCCTGCTCGAGGCGCAGGTGATGCAGCCGAGCGAGACGACGACGCCGCTGCGGCAGCTCTACTTCGTCGTCCAGCTCATGCTGATCGAGCAGCAGAACGCGGAGGATGCGCAGGTCGTGATCGTCGAAGGACTGCTCGCCTCGCTGCAATCGCACGTTGACAACGCGGAGATCATCGCGGGTCTGGCACGGTCCGAATCGCTGATCGGCGAATGACCGCCTGTTCGACGCGCTGAAGACGATGCGAGCGATGTTTCCCGTCGAAGAACGGGTGCTCGCAGGCGAGCGACAGCTTTCCCGTCGCATGAAACCCGATCGCAGCGCGCCGAACGCGGCGCCGGCCTGAAATAGGAGAGACGATCATGCAAGTCTCGACCAACAGCGCCGCATCGGCGCAAACGCAACGCCAGTCCACCTCGACCGACAGCCGCCGCGTTCGATCGACTACAACGCGTTCCTCAAGCTCCTGATCGCGGAGATGAAAAATCAGGACCCGACCGCTCCGACGGACGTGTCGCAATATGTGGCGCAGTTCGCCACCTTCTCGCAGGTCGAACAGTCCATGCAGACGAACGCCGAAGCTCGACAGCTGCTGTCCTCGATCGCGCTGTCGCAGGCCGACGGCATCATCGGCCGCACGCTGACCTCCGAAGACGGCACGGTCAGCGGCGAGATGATGGCCGTGCGCATCATCAACGGTGGGGCGGTGGCCGAGCTGGACGAACGGCAAGTCGATCATCTCGGCCCCGGCATCATCATCAGCTGACATGAACGAACGTGATGCACTCGACATCGTCCGCAGGCGATCTGGACCATCATCGTCGCCTCGGGGCCGGCGGTCGGTGCCGCGATGCTCGTCGGCATCGCGATCGCGCTGCTGCAGGCGCTGACCCAGGTGCAGGAGATGACGCTGACCTTCATCCCGAAGATCGTGGCGATCCTGCTCGTCGATCGTCGCTGTCCGGGCCGTTCATCGGCGCGCACATCTATGCCTTCACCGAGCTGGTCTACGGCCGGATCGAGACGGGCTTCTAAGGGACGAGAACGCGACCATGGTCGACGCAACGATCGGCGACGCAGAGCCGCGCGACCGGATGGCGGCGCGTCGCGACGTCGGCTTCGCCGTCGGCATCGTCGTCATCCTGACGATCCTGTTCCTGCCGATCCCGCCGATCCTGATCGACGTCGGCCTGGCGTTCTCGATCGCCCTGTCCGTCCTGATCCTGATGGTCGCGCTGTGGATCCAGCGGCCGCTCGACTTCTCGGCCTTCCCGACGGTCCTGCTGATCGCGACGATCCTGCGCCTCGCGCTGAACGTCGCGACGACGCGCCTGATCCTGTCGGGCGGCATGCGGGCGACGGCGCCGCCGGTCACGTCGTCGCGGGCTTCTCCAAGTTCGTGATGGGCGGCGATTTCGTCATCGGCCTGATCATCTTCGCCATCCTGATCACCGTCAACTTCGTCGTCATCACCAAGGGTGCCACGCGTATCGCCGAAGTCGGCGCGCGCTTCACGCTCGACGCCATTCCGGGCAAGCAGATGGCGATCGACGCCGACCTGTCGGCGGGCCTCATCAGACGACAAGGAGGCCACAGCGCCGGCGCGAACTCGAGGAGGAAAGCGCCTTCTTCGGTGCGATGGACGGTGCCTCGAAATTCGTGCGCGGCGACGCGATCGCGGGCCTGATCATCACCGCCATCAACATCTTCGGCGGCATCATCATCGGCGTCGACCCGCCACGGCATGCCGCTTGCGCGAGCGGCCGACGTGTTCGTGAAGCTCTCGGTCGGCGACGGTCTGGTCTCCCAGATCCCGGCCCTCATCGTCTCGCTCGCGGCCGGCCTGCTCGTCTCCAAGGGCGGCACGCGAGGTTCGGCCGAGCAGGCCGTCCTCGGGCAGCTCGGTGGTTATCCGCGCGCGCTGTGCGGTCGCGGCGTTCCTGATGCTCGCGCTGGCGCTGGTGCCGGGCCTGCCGTTGCTGCCCTTCGCCCTTCCGGCGGCGCTGATGGCATTCATCGCGCTATGCCCTTCCGCGGCGACGCCGAGCGGGCGGCGTTCGCGAGCCGCGAAGGCCGAGGAAGCGAACTCGCTGACGAAGCTCGACACAAGGACTCCGTCAAGGAAACCTGAAGACCGCCGAGATCGAGCTTTGCGTCGGCAAGCAGCTGGCGACGCAGATGCTCAATGCGCACGGCGAACTGGCGCATCGCGTCAGCAAGATGCGCCGCAAGTTCGCGAAGCAATACGGCTTCGTCATTCCCGACATCAAGCTGACGGACAGCGTGTCGATCCCGCCGAAGGAATACCGCATCAAGATCCACGGCACCGTCATCGCGGCGCAGGAACTGCGCATCGGCGAGCGTCCTGGTCATCACCGGCGATGCCGGCGCGCCGGACGTGCCCGGCGACGAGCGCGCGAGCCGGCCTTCGGCATGAAGGCGATGTGGATTTCGCAGAACTATCGTGAACGAGATCAAGCGCGACGGCTTCACGCCCATCGACAACATCTCGGTGATGCTGACGCATCTGAGCGAGGTGATCCGCAACAACCTGCCGCAGCTGCTGTCCTACAAGGACATGCGCGCGCTGATCGATCGGCTCGACCCCGAATACAAGCGTCTGGTCGAGGACATCTGCCCGTCGCAGATCTCCTATTCGGGCCTGCAGGCGGTGCTGAAGCTGCTGCTCGCCGAGCGCGTCTCGATCCGCAACCTTCATCTCATCCTCGAAGCGATCGCCGAGATCGCCCCGCATGTCCGTCGCTCCGAGCAGATCGTCGAGCACGTGCGCATGCGCATCGCCCAGCAGATCTGCGGCGACCTTGCCGAAGGCGGCGTGCTGAAGGTGCTGCGGCTCGGCAACCGCTGGGATCTCGCCTTCCATCAGGGCCTGAAGCGCGACAGCAAGGGCGAAGTCGTCGAGTTCGACATCGATCCGCGGCTGATCGAGCAGTTCGGCAACGAAGCGACGGAAGCGGTGCGCGCACGGATCGCCCAGGGTCACACCTTCGCGGTGGTCACGGCGCCGGAAGCGCGGCCGTATGTTCGCCTGATCATCGAGCGGCTGTTCCCGGCGATGCCCGTCCTCTCGCACGTCGAGATCGCGCGCGGCGTCGAGGTCGAGGCGCTGGGCACGATTTCGTGATCGGGCATCGGCTCGGACACGATCCTGGCCGTCTTCGTCATCTTCTGCCGCATTGGCGGCTGCCTGATGCTGATGGCCGGGTGTGTCCAGCCCGCGCGTGCCGATGCAGATCCGCCTGTTCCTGGCGGTGGCGATCACGCCTGGCGGTCGCGCCACTGATCCTGGATTCGGTGAAGTGCCTCGATCCCGAACGACGCGCCACTGACGCTCGTTCAGATCATCGGCTCCGAGACGCTGATCGGCGTAATGATCGGCTTCCTCGGCCGCATCTTCTTTCTCGCTCTGCAGACGCTCGCGCATGCGATGGCGATGACCGTGGGCTACGGCTCGATGCCGGGCACGCCCATCGAGGACTGTCGAGCCGTTGCCGTCGATGACGACGCTCATCACGCTGACCGCCACGTGCTGCTGTTCATGACCGACCAGCACTCGATGGTGCTGCGAGCCGTCGATGAACTCCTACGCGTGCTGCCGATCGCCGGCGGCTTCGACCCGCAAACGGGTCTGATCCAGATCGTCGACACGATCGGCAAGGCGTTCATGCTGGCGCTGCGCATCGCGAGTCCCTTCATCATGTACGGCCTCATCATCAACTTCGCGTCGGCCTGCTCAACAAGATGACGCCGCACGATCCCGGTCTACTTCGTCTCCATGCCGTTCGTCATGATGGGTGGCCTGCTCCTGCTCTATTTCACCAGCAGTCGAATTCCTGCATCTCTTCATGATCGGCTTCGCCGAATTGGCTGGCCAACGAATGACGGCCGATGCAACGCCTCCGCTCGCTTCGCGGATCGTCGATCTGCGTCATCAGCAGAAACGGATCGAGGAGATCAAGCTCGCGCATCTGCATGCGGAGGAGGCCGAGCTGCAACAACAAGCGCCAGGTGCTGATCACCGCGCTGAACGACGACCATGCGCTGCATGGCCTGTTCGTCGACGACATGGCGGGACGGCTCAAGCGCGTCAATGAACGCCAGCAGGCATTGCAGCCGATCAAGGCGTTCCAGACCCAGCGTGTGCTGGTGCAGGCGCGTCACGCGAAGTTCGCGGAGACCATGATCGACAAGGTCTCGAAAGAGGTAGACGCGATCCAGGGCAAGCGCGAGCTGGAAGGGCTGATCGAACAATTCCTCGCCCGGAAGCCCGACACCAGCCTGCCGTAAGCTAGGCCTCTACCCTCTCCTGGATATCAGGTTCCCGGAGCTAGCTGATGGCGATCAAACCGCCGTCGGACATCATTCTCGAGGTCTCGCAAGCCGCGAACCCCGAAAGCTGAGGGTCGCGACGGCCAAGCTGCAGAAGCTCGGCGAGACTGCGAGCACGCAGTTTGCCGATGTCATGGAGAAGTGAAGGAGCGACGCCGAAGATCGAGAAGGCTCTCGATCAGGCGAAGACGCACATCGCCTCCGCCAAGCAGGTTCCCTACAGCTACGAGCCGTCGATGCCGTTCGACGTCAACCGCGCCCGGCTGAAGATGCGCAACGACACCGCCGCGACGACGCACCTCGCCGACGCCGGTCCGGCCGGTGCCGATCGCCGTACCAAGGCGATGCAGGATTTCGAGGCGATGGTGCTGCAGACCTTCATCGGCTCGATGCTGCCGCAGAACGCCGAGCAGGTTTACGGCGAGGGCACCGCCGGCGACATCTGGAAATCCATGCTGGCCGAACAGCTCGGCAAGCAGATGGCGAGTTCGGGCGGGATCGGCATCGCCGATCGACTTGCTGCAACAAGGACGCGCAGATGCCGGACCGCCAGCCGTCCGTTTCGCAGCCGGCACAGATGGCCGCGATGTACGCCAACATTTCCCGTTTCTGATTTCCCGTTCGAGTTTCGGAGTAAAATGACATGGACGAACCGCGCCTCACCTTGGCAGTTTCCAATGATGCGGTCTCCGGCTCGGATGCGATGCCGGTGTCTGACCGCTCCCGACGTCGATTGGGAGGGCTCGGAAGAGGCGACCCCGATCGAGGTGCTTGCGCTGTTCAAGGCGATCGGCCGCCTGGAAGAGGTCGTCGACCAGGAGACGGACGCGCTTCGCACCGGCAAGACGGCTTCGTTCGACGATTTCAACTATCGCAAGAGCCACGGCCTGCTCGAACTGACCCGCGCCGTGCGCTCGATCGATCCGGCGAATGTCGGCGAAGAGGTCCGCAACCGTCTCGAGGATCTGCGCGATCGGCTGGAGCGTAACCGCACCATGCTGAAGACGCATCTCGACGCGACGCGCGAAATCTCGTCCATCCTGACCGAGGCGATCCGCGCTGCTGAGTCCGACGGTACCTATTCGGCGCCGGCCGGGCATCACGGTGCGCCGCAATGAGCCGGATCGTCATCACCGGTATTTGGGTCTGCGCCGTGACGCTCCTGTCCGGCTACCTGACGGCCTATTGGCTGATCGGCGGCGGCAAGGAAATGATGGAGACCTCCGAATGGGAGGGCCTCCAGTACGAGAAGACGCAGCCGATCAACGTGCCGATGATCCGCGAAGGCAAGCTGAACGGCTATACCGTCGTGCAACTCGTCTACACCGCCGACAGCGCGCGCCTGAAGGAGGCGATCATGCCGCCGGGTCTTCTCGTTACCGACGAGACCTTCCGTGCGCTTTATGGCGACGACAATATCGATCTCGACCACATCGAGCGCTACGACCTCAAGGAACTGACCAAGTCGGTTCGCGAAAAGGTCAATGTGCGGCTGAACGCGGACATCGTGCAGGACGTCCTGGTCGAGCAGATCAACTATTTCTCGCGTGAGGCGCTGCGCCAATAAGGGCGGTGCCGAAACGGCAAAAAGGCCGCGCTCAGCGCGGCCTTTTTTATTGCCTGGATCAGTTTGCCGGTGGCGGCGCCTGCAGCATTTCCGCAAGTTCGCGGAAGGCGTCGCGGCTCGTCGGATCCGACGGACTCTGGCGGAGCGCGTCGTAGATCTTCGGCACGATGGTGACGGCCTGGTCGAGCTCGGCGTCGTGGCCGGGCTGGTAGCCGCCCATCAGGCGCAGGTCGCGGGTGTCCTCGAAGCGCGAGATCAGATTGCGCAGGCGCAGGATCAGGGCGCGCTCCTCGCCGCTCCAGACGTGCTGGGCAAGACGCGAGATCGAGGACAGGACGTTCACCGCCGGGTATCGGCCCTGATCGGCAATCGTGCGGTCGAGCACGATATGGCCGTCGAGCGTGCCGCGGATATTATCGGCGACGGGATCGTTGTGGTCGTCGCCGTCGACGAGGACGGCGAAGATGCCGGTGATCGTGCCGCCGCCTTCTTCCTCGCCGGGGCCGGCGCGCTCGAGAAGCTCGGGCAGGCTGGTGAAGACGCTCGGTGCATAGCCGCGCGCAACGGCGGGTTCGCCGGCCGCCAGCGCGACATCGCGCGCGGCATGGGCGAAGCGGGTCACCGAAGTCGACGATCAAGCAGGACGGACTCGCCGCGGTCGCGGAAATATTCGGCGATCGCCATCGCGGTCTTCGGCGCCATGCGGCGCATCATCGGGCTTTCGTCGCCGGTCGAGACGACGGTGACGGAGCGGGCACGGTTGTCGCCGAGCGCGTCGTCGAGAAATTCGCGGACCTCGCGGCCGCGCTCGCCGACGAGCGCGATGACGACGGTGTCGAAGTCCTGCGAGCGGGCGATCATCGAAAGCGTCGTCGATTTGCCGACGCCCGAGCCCGCGAAGATGCCGATGCGCTGGCCGGCGCAGATCGGGGTGAAGAGGTCGAACGAGCGGACCCCGGTCTTCAGCGGCGTCTTCACGCGGGCGCGCTTCAGCGCGTTTGGCGGACGGCCGTCGATTGGCACCGGAACATCGCCCGGAACGAGATCGCCGAGGCCATCGATGGGTTTTGCCATCGAGTCGATGACGCGACCCTTCCAGCTCGGATGCGGACAGAGCGCGACCGCGCCGGCGCGATAGGCGAAGGCGCCGAGACCCGCTTCGATGCGCGTGCCGAACGGTTTCACCGTGACGCCTGCCCCGTCGATGCGGAGCACCTCGCCGGTCTGCGAGCCGTGCGCGGCATCGAGCTCGATGCGGTCGCCGAGCCTCACATACTGGGACAGGCCGGTGACGCGGTAGGCCTCCGGCGAGACCTGCGAAACGGTGCCGCCGACGCGCACGCGCGGGACTTCCTGCGCGGCGAGGCCGACGGTGTTGGCGAGCTTGTGGAGGTTGTTCATCGAGGGGTCGGTTTACGAGACCTGGCCGAGCTTCTGGATAGCGTCCTGAAGCGACTTCTCCGAATTCTCGATCGACTGCGTGACCTGCTCGAACGAGCGCGTCACCTCGATGAGGCGCGTCATCTCCATGATCGGATTGACGTTCGATTCCTCGACATAACCCTGCCTGATACCCTCGCCGACGAAGTCGATCACGGGCGTCGCCGGACGGTCGGGCACGACGCCCGAATTGTCGCGGCGGGCAAGATTGGCATTGTCGCCGATATGGAAGAGGCCGATCGCGCCGACCACATTGCCGCCTTGGCTGATCATGCCGTCGCGGGCGATGGAGATGCGGCCTGCGTCGGGATCGACGATGATCGCGGCGGCGCCGGGATCCAGGATCGCGTTGCCGGTCACGCTCTGCAGAACGCCGTCGGCTGAAACCTGCATGCGGCCGTCGCGGGTATAGGCGAGGCCGGCCGGTGTCTGCACCGCGAGCCAGCCTTCGCCATCGACCGCGACATCGAGGTCGTTGCCGGTCTGCTTGATGGCGCCCTTGTCTCGGGAAATGTAGGTCTTGCCGGTCGATGCGAAATTCACCGGGTCGTTCGCTGCCCGTGACAAGAAGGTATCGAACTTGATCTCGTCGGCGCGATAGCCGGCGGTGCCGGCATTGGCGACGTTGCCGGCCAGAGTGGTCAGCCGGTTCTGGAGCGCGACCTGCGCGGAGAGCGAGACGTAAAGCGCGCTTTGCATGGATCAGTTTCCTCCGAGCCTGAGGCCCTGAAGGCTCATCAGCGTGTCGACGCTCATGAGCTGGCCTGGCTGGCCGGACAAGAGATTAGGAACGGATTGAGGGGCGGTCGGATGGGCGACCTCCCACATCGCGGTGAAGCGGGTGAGGAACTTCTTCAGCTCCTCCGGCTGAGCGAGATTTTCGATGTCGATCTTGCTGGCGATGTAGTTCGCCTGCACGTCGAGGTCGGCCGAGCCCGACTCTGCGGAGAGACCCAGCGTGGTCTGGACGACCTGCATCAGCGCCTTGTCGGCGAGGATCGAATAGGCGCTCTGAATCGTCGGCGCCTTGCGCTCGAAATAGAGCGCGAGGCGGACGCCTTCATTGTCCTGGCCGGCATTCACCTCGACGGTCTGGCGCAAATAGTTCTGTACGGTCTGGTCGACGGTTGCCGACTGCTGGACCGTGACGTTGCCTTCGGTGCCGAAGTTGAACGCCTTTGCGAATTCGGCCCAGTTCGGATTGACCTGACGGGCGGCGAAGCTGTTCTCGTCGCTGGGGTCGCTGGTCAGGATCTGGCGAAGGAAGTTCTTTTCGGCCGCGTCGGTGCGGCCTGGGGCATCCAGCTTGAACGCGGTCAGCGCGTAATCGACGAGATGGTCGTTCTTCAGGAAATCGTCAACCGACGTCACCCGATCCATGCCCTGCTCGTAGGCTGCTGTTTCGAGCCGGATCAGGGCGTCGCCGAAGTCGAACTCCTCCTTCGAGACGTCCGCATATCTGGTCTCGATATCGATGAACGACGCGTCGCTCTGGGGAACGGGTTTCGCGAACCCGAACGCCTTCGCGAATTCCTGGTAGCGGGTGTCGACCATCTTGTTCGCAAAGCTGTTCGGGTCGGTGAGATCGCTCTCCAGAACCTTCCGCATGAACGCCTTGGCGTAGATCATGTCGTCGAGGCCATAGGCCTTCATCGCGTAATTGTAGAGCTGAGGATCGGCGAAGAACTCGTCGAGGCTCGACACCTTGGTGATGTTCTCGCGGTAATATTCGGTCGCGCGCTTCACGTCGGGCTGGTTGGCCGTGCGGTTCAGCGTGGCGTTCATGTCCCGCGTGATCATCTGAAAGCTGACGGGTGTCGACAGCATCTCTCGCTCTCCTGCTTACGCGGGAAGAGTGATCCCTGAAGCTTGCACGGGGCTTGTTCGAACCGGCCAAGCCTCACGCAAGCCTCGGTTTCTAGCTTGCTCTCGTTCCAACGGGGCAAAAGGGAGCCGGGACCTTGGGCAGTTTGATCGGTTTTGTGATTACGTTCGGCTCGATGCTCGGCGGCTATGCCGCGCTCGGCGGACATATCAGCGTTCTCTGGCAGCCTTGGGAACTCGTCATCATCTGTGGTGCCGCGATCGGCATCTACCTCGTCGGCAACTCGCTGAAGACGGTGAAGGACACCGGCAAGGCGCTGGTCGAGGCGATCACCGGCGCGATCCCCAAGCGCGCCGACTATCTCGAGCGTGCTCGAAGTGCTCTACGCGCTGATGCGCGAACTGCGCAGCAAGGGCCGCAACGACGTCGAGAAGCACATCGAGGACCCGGATTCCTCCGAGATCTTCCAGCGCGTTCCCGAAGGTCGCCAACAACCCGGAAATGCGCGCGTTCATCTGCGACTACTTCCGCCTGATCATCGTCGGCAATGCGCCGGACCCATGAGGTCGAGGCGCTGATGGACGAGGAAATCCAGACCATCGCCCGCGAGCGGATGAAGCCCTATCTACGCGCTCTACTCGATCGCCGAGGCCTTTCCGGCGCTCGGCATCGTCGCGGCCGTGCTCGGCGTCATCAAGGCGATGGGCGCGATCGACCAGTCGCCGCAGATCCTCGGCGGCCTGATCGGCGCCGCTCTCGTCGGCACCTTCGCCGGCATCTTCATCTCCTACGGCGATCGTCAATCCGATGGCTCAGAAGATCAAGTCGTCCGCGAGCGCCAGCTCGCCCTCTACGTCATCATCAAGCAGTCGCTGCTTGCCTTCATGAACGGCGCCGTCCCGCAGATCGCGCTGGAATACGGCCGCAAGACCATTCCGTCGTCCGAGCGCCCGACGATCGACGAGGTCGAGAACGAGGTCATCTCGATGGCCATGTCGTCCTCGTCGGCCAAGCCGGCCGCTGAACGCGTGCGGGGTGCCGCGTGATGGTTGCGACGCATACCGACAGCCGGACGATCTCCGACAAGCTTCTCGACGCCGGCGGTATCTCCGTCGACCGTCTGCCGATGCTGCACGTGGTCTTCGACCGTATGGCCACGCACTGCGCCGACAGCCTGCGCCAGATGTCTGCCTCGCCCGCCTACTTCTCGCTCTCGCAATATCGAAAGCGCTCGCATCGGCGACGTCCTGGAGGACTACGAGGCAACGCGATCGCGGCGGTCTTCCACGCTCCGGAATGGGATTCGCGCATCCTCGTCGGCTTCGACCGCGACTTCATCTTCAGCATGGTCGAGGTCCTGTTCGGTGCCGACGGCGCCGAGCCGCCGATCGACGAAGAACGGCCGTTCTCGAACATCGAGATCAACATCGCCCAGGCGATCTTCGAACGCATCGCCAAGGTCCTGCAGGTGTCGTTCGGCTCGCTGTCCGAAAGCGCGTTCAAGTTCGAGCGCATCGAGACGCGCATGGACTTCGCGATCATCGGCCGCCGCAACAACCTCTCGGTTGTCGCCAAGTTCCTGCTGCAGGCGCTCGAACCGCGGCGGCGAGATGTTCATCATCATCCCGCAATCGGCGCTCAACCCGGTTCGCGAGACGCTCTCGCACGTGATGTCCGGCGATGCCTCGCCGCGCGATCCGCGCTGGGCGCGCCAGATCCAGAACGAGATCCAGCGTACCGAGATGCAGGTCTCGCGCCATCCTCGAAGAGCGTCTGATCGATCTCGGCGACGTCACCGAATTCAAGGTCGGGCAGGTCCTGGAACTGCAGGCCACGCCGCGCAGCCGCGTCAAACTCGAATGCAAGGGCCAGCCCCTGTTCTGGTGCCAGCTCGGACAGAGCGACGGCTCCTACACCGTCAAGGTCGACGATTACATCGATGAGGACCAGGAGTTTCTCGATGACATCCTATCTCGTTGAAGGCGCCCTCCTGGTCGCGCTCGTTGCGACGATCGCGGGCCTGATCATCATGCGCCGCGAACTCAAGCAGCTGAGGGCCGACCAGGCGAGCTACGTCCATGCGCTCGATGAGACCGGCGTCGGCACTGATCACGGTCGGCGGCGCGATCCGCGACATCAACATGCAGGGACTGACCACGCTGCAGCGCCTGGTCGCCCAGATCGACGCCGCCCGGTCTGTGCTCGACGAACTCGAGCGCGCCAATGCCGAGGCAGGCGCTGCCAAGAAAACGGAGCTTCGCGCGATCGCGCGGGGCTGAACTCACCAATCCAGACACACGCAAGGGTCGCAGCCTTTAATGCGCGCACCCGACTGAAAAGGAACAGGGACCATGGCGAGAAGCTCGAAGGCTCAGCGCTCGATCGACGAGATCATGGCTGAAGTGGAATTGGACGCTCCGACCGACGTGCTCGAGGCCGTTGCCGTCGAGGCGACCGCGAAGGTGAGCGCGTCCGCGACCGCCTCGACCGCGACCCCGGAAGTGCATCCAGGCCCGACTCTCGAGGAGAGCCTCGGCTCGATCGGCAATCTCGATGCGGTCATGCGCATCCCGGTGACGATCCAGGTCGTGCTCGGCTCGGCGGTCATGCCGGTCGCCAATCTGATGAAGCTGCGCCGCGGCGCGGCGATCCCGCTCGATCATCGCGTGGGCGAGCCGGTCGACGTCGTCGTCAACGGTCGCACCGTTGCGCGCGGCGAGGTCGTGGTCGTCGAGGACGACACCTCGCGCTTCGGTATTTCGCTGACCGAGATCATCGGCGGCAGTTCGACCGCCAACGCCTGAACGGGTCCGGGGTAGTTAGCCATGGCAGCCACGGCGGCGGCGCAAGAATCAGGTGGCGGAACGCACGCTGCAGGGCACCGAGAAGGCGGCGGCATTGCTTCTGGCAATGGGCCAGCCGCTGTCCGGCCGTCTGCTGGCGCATTTCGATACGACCGAGATCAAGCAGGTCACGCGCTCGATCGCCGATCTCGGCTCGATCACCGGCGAAGCAGATCGAACAGCTCGTCGAGGAATTCGCCTCGAAGTTCTCGCGGCGGCAACCTGCTCGGCAGCGCGAGCGACGTCGAGAAGCTTCTGGCCGGCGTCCTGCCGGCCGACGAGATCTCCGACATCATGTCGGACGTGCTGGGCTATGCGAACCGCTCGATCTGGGACCGCATCTCCGGCGTCTCGGAAAACATCTTCGCGAACTACCTGCTGCAAGGAACATCCGCAGACCGCGGCGCTGATCCTGTCGAAGGTCAGGCCCGCCTTCGCCGCCCGCACGATGAGCCATCTGCCGCCGCCGACGCGCCACGAGCTGATGCGCCGGATGCTCAACCTGAAGCCCATCGTCGAGGATACCGCCGGCGATCGTCGAGAAGACGCTGCATGAGGACTTCATGCTGAACTTCGCCCGCAATATGGGCGCGGACACGCATGCCCGCATGGCCGACATCCTCAACAAGATGGAGCGCAACGACATGGAAGACGCGCTCGACAGGCATCCAGAAGGTGAAGCCGGAATCGGCGGAGATGCTGAAGGGCCTGCTCTTCACCTTCGACGACATCGTCAACCTCACGCCGCGTGCGCGTCAGTCGATCTTCGACCAGATCCCGACCGAGCGTGTCGTGCTGGCCCTCAAGGGCACCGACATGGATTTCCGCGACATCATCCTGTCCTCGCTCGCGACCCGCGCGCGCCGCATCGTCGAGCACGAGCTCGACAGTGGCGAGCCGATCTCGCAGCGCGACGTCGTGGAGGCGCGCCGCATGATCACCGACCTTGCGCTCGACATGGCGGGCCGCGGCGAGATCGAGCTGAATTCCGGCCAGGATGACGACACCTATGTTCGCTGAGACCGGACATGGCTGACGACACAGACCAGGAGAGCAAAACAGAAGAAGCCACGCCGAAGAAAACGCAGGACGCGATCGACAAGGGCAATATCCCGTCGTCGCGCGAGCTTCCGATGCTGTTTTCATTGGGAGCGATGCTGATCGTGCTGGTCTGGGTGATCGGAAATGGAACCGCTCGCCTCGTCCTCATGCTTCGGGGCTTTCTCGATAATCCGGGAGGAGTGCGACTTGATCAGGGACGAGATGCGGTACAGTTGCTTCACGCGGTCGGCCTTGAGATCGGCCGCTTCCTCGTGCCGATCATCGTCGTGTTCACCGTCGCCGGCCTTGCCGGCTCGATGGTTCAGAACGCGCCAAATCTCGTCTTCGATCGCATCCAGCCGGAACTCAACCGGCTGTCGATCCGCAAGGGCTGGGAACGCATGTTCGGCATGCAGGGCGCGATCGAATTCGCCAAGGCGCTGTTCAAGTTTCTCGGCATGGCGATCGTCGTCTGGATCATTCTCAAATCCGAACAATACCGGTTGGTGAACGCGATGTTTTCCGATCCCGGGACGATCGTCGACAACACCGTATTCGTCGCGATCCGGCTGCTTTCGGCCGTCTGCATCGCGACCATTGTGCTGGTCGCGGCCGACCTCGTCTGGGCGCGCATGCAATGGCGCCGCAACCTGCGCATGACGAAGCAGGAGGTGAAGGACGAGCACAAGCAGACCGAGGGCGATCCCCTGGTCAAAGCCCGCATGCGCTCGCTCGCCCGCGACCGCATCCGCAACCGGATGATGGGCAACGTCCCGAAGGCGACTCTCGTTCTCGCCAACCCGACCCATTACGCCATCGCGCTTCGCTACGTGTACGAAGAGGGCGGCGCGCCGCAAGTCATCGCCAAAGGTCAGGATCTGATCGCGCTGAAGATCAGGGAGATCGCGGAAGCGAATAACATTCCTGTGATCGAAGACAAATTGCTGACTCGCGCCATGTATGATAAAGTAGATATCGATAGAATGATCCCTGTCGAATTCTATAAAGCAGTTGCGGAAGTGATCTACTTCATTCAACAGCGCGAGTACGATTCAAAGTTGCCGGTAGTTGTTAATAATCGCTGATGACGAAGATACGTAACGATCATCGCTCTCTCGCAAGGGAGAAGGCGCTCGCCGACGGCGTCAAGGACGTCGCCGCCGAACTGCGCCTGATCGACGTCGTCAATCTCGTCGTGTACATACACCTCGAAAAGCACGGTAACCTGGAGGACATCGTCGCCTCCTCGGTCGAGCTTTACTTCAAGCCCGATACCCTGCGTTACGGCTGGCGCTCCAAGGTGGATATCACCTGGGGCGGGCCGACGACGGTGTGCCTCGATATGGAATTCCGCCACCAGGGCGTGACGGTATTCTTCACGCTTGCGCTTGGCGCGCTGCATGCGAGCGTCGACATTCACTACATCGCCTTTGACGGCTCTTCGAACGATCCCGGAGAGAACACGGCCCGTCTCGTCGCGGCCATCGCCGACGCCCGGATCAAGCCTCTCCAGTAAAAGAAGACCGCCCGAACGGCACGCCAGCCTCGGGCAAGTTTACAGCGTCACGATCTCCATGAAAGCCCAGAGGGAGCTCTGTTCATGGGGCCTGTGCACCTGTTTTCCTTGGCGTCGCAGCAAGCGAGCTGGCTGTCGCTCCGACAGACCGCGATCTCGCAGAATGTCGCCAATGCCGACACGCCGAAATATCGCGCCGTCGACGTCGAGCCGTTCAATGACGTCCTCGACAAGACGTCGCTCGAGCTCGCCTCGACGAATACGAGCCATCTGGATGTTCCGGATCTCGATCTGAAGGCCGCCAAGGTCCGCAAGAGCGGCTCCTGGGAGATCACTCATTCCGGCAATTCCGTCAGCCTCGAGCAGGAAATGATGAAGGCCGGCGAGGTCAATGGAAGCTTCAATCTCAACCGCAGCATCGTCGCCGCCTTCGGCCGGATGCTGTCCTCGGCCGTGAAGGGCTAAGGCGATGATCGACCAACTTACCGCCGCACTGAAGATCGCCGGTTCCGGCATGCAGGCGCAGTCCACGCGCATGCGCATCGTCTCGGAAAACCTGGCGAACGCGCAGTCGACAGGCCGCGCCCCGGGTGCCGATCCGTACCGCCGCAAGACCGTGACATTCGAGGGCGAGATGGACCGCGCAATGGGCGCGTCGCTCGTCAAGATCAAGGGCGTCGGCGTCGACAAGGCGCCGTTCGACGTCCGCCACGAGCCGGGCAATCCGGCCGCCGACGCGAACGGCTACGTCAAGGTGCCGAACGTCAATCCGCTGATCGAGATGTCAGACATGCGGCAGGCCAACCGGTCCTACACCGCCAATCTGCAGGCCATCACCCAGGCCCGCTCGATGATCTCGATGAACATCGACCTTCTGAGGAACTCGTGATGATGAACGCCGTCTCATCGATCGACCTGTCGCTCGACAAGCTCGCGCCTGCGGCCGGCACGTCCTCCGTCCGCGCAGCCGCGCCGGTCGCCATTTCCGGCGGGGGCGGCACGCCCACCGTCGACTTCATGGACGTCCTCTCGCAGGTCTCGTCCAAGGCCGTGAACACCCTGAAGGCGGGCGAAGCCGCGTCGATCCAGGGCATCGAAGGAAAAATGTCGGTCCAGCAGGTCGTCGAGGCGGTGATGTCCGCCGAAAAGACGCTGCAGACCGCGCTGGCGGTGCGGGACAAGGTCGTCTCCGCCTACCAGGAAATCAGCCGTATGGCGATCTGAGGTAGAACGATGAAAGCTCTTGCCATTGCCGCCACGGGCATGAACGCCCAGCAGCTCAACGTCGAGGTGATCGCCAACAATATCGCGAACATCAACACGACGGCGTTCAAGCGCTCGCGCGCCGAATTCACCGACCTTCTCTACCAGACCCAGCGAATGCAGGGTGTGCCGAACCAGGGCGGCCAGGAGGTCATTCCGGAAGGCGTGCGCCTCGGCCTCGGTGTCCGCGCCGCGGCGATCCGCAATTTGCATATGCAGGGCGGCCTGACCATGACCGGCAACGAGTTCGACATGGCGGTCGACGGCCGCGGCTGGTTCCAGATCGACGGTCCCAACGGCGAGACGCTCTACACGCGCTCGGGCGCCTTCAACAAGAACCAGGACGGCCAACTCGTCACGCTCGACGGCTATACGGTCCAGCCGGCGATCATCGTTCCCGACGACGCCACCGGCATCACCGTCAACGAATCCGGCGAAGTGTTCGCCCGTGTCGACGGCCAGGTCGCCCCGCAGGCGCTTGGCCAGCTGACCATCGCGAACTTCGCCAACGATGTCGGCCTCGAACCGCTCGGCGGCAATCTCTACCGCGAGACGCTCGCCTCCGGCGCGCCGGTGGTCGGCGTGCCGACCGATCCGGGCTTCGGCAAGATCCGCCACAAATATCTCGAGGCATCGAACGTCGATCCGGTGACCGAGATCACCGAGCTGATCTCGGCGCAGCGCGCCTACGAGATGAATTCGAAGGTGATCCAGGCCGCCGACTCGATGGCGGGCACGATTTCGACCGGACTCCGCTGATCTAGCGAAAGGCAAAAGCCATGAGGTTCCTGCCGGCCGCAGCCGCCGTATGTGTCGCCGTTCTGGCGTGTACATACGAGGCGAAGGCGCAAGCCGTGACGACGGTGCCCGTGCCGGGCATCACGATCTATCCCGGCGATCCGATCACCGACGAGGTGCTGACCGACCGCCGGTTCCGGCTGTCGCGCCGCAATCTCGAAGCCGTCGTCGCCTCGCGCGAGATCATGGTCGGCAAGATCGCCCGCCGCACGCTTCTGCCCGGTCAGCCGGTCACGCTCAACGCCATCGAGGAACCGAAACTGGTGCGCCGCGGCGTGCCGGTGCGGCTCATCTTCGTCGAGGGCAGCCTGACGATCATCACCTACGCCGAGCCGCTCCAGGCGGGCAGCGCCGGTGAGATCATCCGCGTGCGCAATACCGAATCCGGCACGGTCATCACCGGCGTCGTCCAGAAGGACGGCAGCATTATCGTGGGCAAGAGCTGATGCGTTTTCTGTTCGCCGGCCTTGTTCTTTCGATTGCCGCCCTGACCTCTGCGCAGGCGCAGGAACCCGTGCGGATAAAGGCCGCGGGCAAGATCACCGCTGCGTTCCCGATTCCGCCGGGCGCTCGTCGCCCGCCGCCGCTTCAGGCGGCTATGCCGCCGGCACCGCCGCAGCTTGAGCCGGATATCCGGCCCCGCGATATCGGTCCCCGCGTGATGCCGGTGAACGAACCCCGTGCGGCGGAGCAGCCGCAAGCTCAACCGGCGTCCTCGAACGGGATTTCGCCGGACGAGCTTCTGCGTTCCGTCCAGCTGGCGCCGCAACCGAAGGCGCCGCCGCCGGGGCCGCTCCCGCTTCCGCCCGAGACCAAGCAGCAGGCAGCACTCCAGACCGGCGCGCTTCCCGAGGGCGCCGCCCTGGTGACCGCGCAGGCTCAGGTCGAAATTCCGCCTCCGGTTCCGCCGGCGGCTGTCGACCAGCAGATCAAGCTTGCCGCCGATCCGCCGCTGCCGGTCCCTCCGCCGGAGCCGCCGGTTGTCGAGGTCCCGCCCGAACCCGTGCCAGAGCCTGCCCCGCCGCCGCAGGTGCTGGCGAGTGCCGAACCGGAGATCCCGGTTCGACCGGATCCGCTCAGCCACATCGTCACGCCCGGCCAGGTCCGCATCAAGGACATCTCCTCGCTCGAAGGCGTGCGCGAGAACCAGCTTATCGGCTACGGCCTCGTGGTCGGCTTGCAGGGCTCCGGCGACACGTTGCGCAACGCCGCGTTCTCCGAACAATCGCTGCAATCGATGCTCGAGCGCCTGGGCGTCAATGTCCGGGAAGCCAATCTCCGGACACGCAATGTCGCGGCCGTCATCGTGACCGCCGAATTGCCGGCCTTCGCCGGGACCGGTTCGCGCATCGACGTCAACGTCGCCTCGCTGGGCGATGCGGTGTCGCTGCAGGGCGGTACGCTCGTCATCACCCCGCTCGCAGGCGCCAATGGCGAGGTCTATGCGGTGGCGCAGGGACCCGTCGCGGTCACGGGGTATAATGCCTCCGGCCAGGCCGAGAGCGTGGTCAAGGGAACGCCGACCGCGGGCCGCATTCCCAACGGTGCGGTGATCGAGCAGGAACTGCCGACCAAGCTCGACGAGATCTCGCGGCTGACGCTGAAGCTCCGCAATCCGGACTTCCGCACGGCCGTGCGCATCACAGACGCGATCAACGGCTTCGCCCAGCAGCGCTACGGCGCGCCGGTCGCGATCGAACGCGATTTCCGCTCGGTCAGCCTGACCAAGCCGCGCGGCATGAGCGTTGCCCGCTTCATCGCCGAGATCGAGGGCTTGGCGGTCCGTCCGGACACACCGGCCCGCGTCGTCGTCGACGAGCGCACGGGCACGGTCGTGATGGGCGCCGATGTCAGGATTTCGACGGTCGCCGTGACGCATGGCAATCTGACGATCCGGGTGACCGAGACTCCGGTCGCATCGCAGCCGGCGCCGTTCTCCGACGGCGAGACGGTCGTCCTGCCGCGCACCATGGTCGATGCCACCGAAAGCGGCGGCAAGCTTGCCATCGTTGGCGGCACCGATCTGCAGACGCTCGTGCGCGGCCTGAACCAGATCGGCCTCAAGCCTGCCGGCATCATCGCCATCGTCCAGGCGATGAAGACGGCCGGGGCGTTGCAGGCGGATCTCGTCATCCAGTGACGTTAAGCGCGGGGCGTTCCAGCCCCGCGCAAGTTCGTCCCGCCACGATGGCGGTCATGACGGACATTTCCACCAGCACGGGACACGGATCCATGCCCAAGCGCTCCCGAAAGGTGCTGCGCCTGTTCTCCGCGGGCGAGCTCGTTCTCTTCATGATGATGGCCAGCACGAACATGCAGGCCGCCAAGGCGCAGTCGGTTCCGGTGCCGATCTCGCGTCCGGAGAAGCTCCTCCCGGCCGACAAGACCGCGCCGAAGAAGGACGACAAGTCGAAGCCGCTCGGCGCGCTCGACGTCTCGCCAGTCGAGAAGCTTTCGACAAGCCATTCCGGCGTCGAGATGCGCGCTTTGACCGAAGAGGCCCGCCAGTACTGCGTGAACATTCGCGATGCCGCCGCCGATGCCCGCGTGGCCTGGCAGACGGCGACGCTCGAAACGCTCGAGAAGCAGGTCGCCGAACAGGTGATCGCGCTCGAGAAGAAGCGCGCCGAATATGAGGAATGGCTCGCCAAGCGCGAGGAATTCCTGAAGCAGGCGCGCGAGGACATGGTCGCGATCTATTCGCGGATGCGTCCTGACGCTGCCGCCGGCCAGCTCGCGGCGATGGACGATGAAACCGCTGCCGCCGTGCTCGCCAAACTCAATGCGCGCAATTCCAGCGCGATCCTCAACGAGATGGAGCCGATACGCGCGGCGCAGCTCGCCAACATGCTCGCGGGCGCCTCCGGCATGCCCACGAAGGGAGAACAGCTGTGAGGCATTTGTCGCTTCTCGCCATCGCACTTGCACTATCGGGCTGCGCTTCGCTCGACGACCTCAACAAGGAGCCGCGGATGAGCCCGGTGGGCGCGGCATCTGCCGTCCGCCGCGCTGACGCCTGTGCCCGCGACCTACCAGGAAGCGAACTCGACCTATGTGCATGGCGGCGAGGACCTGTTCCGGGACTCGCGCGCCGCCAAAGTCGGCGATGTCCTGACCGTCATCATCCGCATGGACGACAAGGCCGAGATCGACAATTCGTCCGAGCGTTCGCGTGAATCCAGCGCCGGCATCGGCGGCGGTTTCGGCATTGGCGGCGGTTCGTCGGGCGATTTCAGCGCCGATATCAGTTCGCGCACCGGCACCAAGGGCGAGGGCAACATCGACCGTTCCGAGGAGATCGAGGTCACACTTGCGGCCGTCGTCACCCAGGTCATGCCCAACGGCAATCTCATCATCAGCGGCTCGCAGGAAATGCGTGTCAACTTCGAGATGCGCATCGTCAACATCCAGGGCATCGTCCGTCCGCGCGACATCTCCGGGCGCAACACGATCCCCTACGAGAAGATCGCCGAGGCACGCATCTCCTATGGCGGCCGCGGCCGCATTACCGAGGTGCAGCAGCCCGGTGTCGTGCATCAGCTCTACGACCGTATCGCGCCGTTCTGAGGTCGTCCGGGATGAAACAACCACTCAAGACCGGACTTTTCCGTCGCGCGAAGAGCGAGAGCTCCGAGGAACGCGGCGCCTGGATGGGCCCTGCGGTCCTTCTCACCTTGCTGTCGATCGGCGCCGGTGTCGGCTTCGGCATCCATCTCGTCCATGCCGTGCAGGCAAGCGACGAGAAGCCGCCGCCGAAGGCCATCGTCGCGGATTCCGGCGACCCGCTTAAATCGCGCCTGAAGAAGCTGAAGCCGATCGTCACCAATATCGGCGAGCCGGACGACGTCTGGGCGCGTCTCGAGGCCTCGATCGTGTTCGAGGACGAAATGCCGAATTCCG
The DNA here is from genome assembly GCA_963778835.1 of uncultured Alphaproteobacteria bacterium. Lineage (GTDB taxonomy): Bacteria > Pseudomonadota > Alphaproteobacteria > Rhizobiales > Methylopilaceae > Flaviflagellibacter. The sequence goes on along the minus strand of CAVZVY010000005.1, from coordinate 205,294 downwards.
AAGAATTGTCGGCCCAGATCAGCCAGGACCTGCTCGGCTATATGAAGACGCTGAAGCTCACACAGATCGAGGGCGCGAGCCATTTCGTGCATTTGCGCGAGGACTTGAAAGACCGCGTCCAGATCCGCTCCGGCGGCGAGGTCCGCGATGTCATCATCGAGAGCTTCGTCGTCCAGTGAAGCGTCTCCTCCTTGCCGGGTTGATCCTGGCCGCCGGTACCACCGCCGCGATGGCGCAGGTGCCGGACCTGAACTCGCTCATCCCGGCCGGCGAAGGCAGCGCCGCGGGTCGCATCATCCAGCTCGTCGCGATGCTGACCGTGCTGTCGCTCGCGCCGGGTCTGCTCGTGATGGTGACGAGCTTCACCCGCATCGTCGTCGCGCTGTCGTTCCTGCGCTCGGGCATCGGTCTGCAGAGCACGCCGGCGAACCTGATCATGATCAGCCTCGCGCTGTTCATGACCTTCTACGTCATGGCGCCGACCTTCGATCGCGCCTGGAAGGAAGGCGTGCAGCCTCTGACCCGGAACGAGATCTCCGAGGAAGAGGCGTTCACGAAGATCACCGACCCGTTCAAGGAGTTCATGCAGGCGCATGTCCGCGACAAGGACCTGAAGCTCCTCGACGACCTCGCGGTCGAGCACATGCAGCTCAAGAGCGAGAACGGCGAGGTCTCGCTGCGCGTCCTGATCCCGGCCTTCATGATCTCGGAACTCAGGCGAGGCTTCGAGATCGGTTTCCTGATCGCGCTGCCGTTCCTCGTCATCGACATGATCGTCGCGACGCTCACCATGTCGATGGGCATGATGATGCTGCCGCCGACCGTCCTCTCGCTGCCGTTCAAGGTGCTGTTCTTCGTCCTGATCGACGGCTGGAACATGCTGGTCGGCGGATTGGTGCGCTCGTTCTTCTGAGGCCGACCAGCGCCGAGCTAACGCTCGACGCTTTTCTCAAGGAGTGGCTGAAGTCAGCTTCCGACCGCGTCCGATCCATTGCTCAGGATCGCCTCTATCATCCTGTCGAAGCCCGTTTCAGTCCCGATGACCCTTTGGCGCTGCGCATCGGCACCACCAGCGAACGCCGTCTGCTCGGTAAACGTCATACGCGACCCTGCGCCGGCCGCAAGCAGCTCGATCGTCACCAGCGAGGCCGACAGCTTGTCACCTCTAAAGCTCATCTCGTAGGCGTAGATGATCCGGTGCTCTGGCACGAGATCGAGGTAGTAGGCTCGAAACGTCAGCTCATGCCCTTCGGGCGTCCGCCAACGCTTGGCCTCAACCCCGCCTACCCGAAAGTCGAACCTGTCTTCGAGGACGGTCCAGTCCGGATGGCAGCTTGTCCAGCGCCTCTTCAAATCAGGCTCCGACCAGAAACGGAATGCGTGTCGGGGACTGGCCGGCAGTTCGCGTTCTATTACGAAGGTGGAATGCTCGATGGATAGCGAGGTCACAGCTTGCCCTTCTCCTCGGGAAGTTCGTTCATGATGTCGATGAGGCGATCGAAAGCGGCGTTCATGGCGGCCTCTCGTTCGCGGACCCAGGCGTTGATTGCTCCGAACGCTTCGGGTCGCATGCTGTAGGTGCGGGTGCGGCCCGACTTCCGCGAGATCACGATGCCGCCCTCCTCAAGCACTTTGAGGTGCTTGACCGCTGAGGGGAGGCGCATTCTCGCTGGCTCCGCCAACTGCTTCACGGTGGCGGAGCCTTTGCTCAGGTACTCCACCATGCCGCGCCGGCTCGGGTCCGCCAGAGCGAGAAAGATGCGATCCAGTTGTTGAGCCTGCATGTAGCCTGACTCCGCAGCGCGTCCTTAATAGTTTCCCTCACAGGAAACTATCGGCGGGCAGGGGTCAAGAGATAGTTTCCAGTCAGAGAAACTATTTCTGTGCGGTCTCCGATGCATTCGGTTCAAAGGCGCCGCGGCGCTCGGCTTAATCGAGGCCATCAAAGCGGCGAGTGGAGGCTCGACGCTTTTCTCCTGACGAACTGAACAGCGGCTGAGGCCTCTTAGAACGGGGAGCCGTAGTGCTCCGTCATCGCGGCTATCTGCTGGTCGTTGCCGCCGTTCCAGTTGTGATGCATCAGCGAGGATGCTTCCGTTCCAGGCCAGACGACATTGTGCCATGGGCGGCCGACGCGGCGGATCGTGCTACCGGCCATGCGGCCCATCCAGAACAGCCAGATGTCGTCCGCGTGCGGTGCGAGGCTCATGAACTGCTCCTCATCGAGCACCTGCGGTGACAGCGATTTCGGCGGATAGAGCACGCCGTTGCAGCCGGTCGGGAACAGATCGAAGCCGTCGCCCTCGTCCGGATAGTCGAACCGCCATTTCATGTAAGGCAGCAGTTTGCCCTTGTCGTCGAACTTCATCTGGTTCGCGCGGCGGCAGAGGATTTCCGTCGGGGAGCGGTAGTTGCTGACGAGCGGCTCGATCACGTCGCGCGGATAGATCTGGTCGTCGTCGAGCGTGATGATGAAGCTGTCCTGATATCGCTTCAGCGCCGGAATGATCTTCTTGTAGGAGCGAATGTCCTTGGTCACCTGGATGGACAGGCCGCTGCGCTGCAGCTCGATCACGCCTTTCGGCAGATGTTCGACATCCTGCGGCGATACCCAGAGAACGGTTTCGTCGGGCGTCATGCTCTGCTGCAGAATACGGCGCAGCGTCAGCTCGAGTGTCGGGAAACGCTTCACCCAGGACGTGACCGAGACAACAAGGTGTCCCGGCAGCGTGTGCCTCTGCGAAGGCAGCCTCTCGAAGATGTAGAAATCCGCGAAGCTCTCGTTCTCCGGGTCGCCGGCAGGCGGATAGCGGTTCGGAATGTGCTGAACCAGCTTGAAGTCCGCGTGGTGCTTTTCGACCCAATCGGTGAACTTGCGGTGCTTTACATGAGCCGCCGGCCAAGAGGCGTCGCGGTTCGACGAATAGACGATGACGTAGCGCTCGGCCGAGTAGAACAGCCGGCGCATATATTCGTGGAACACCTCATCCTCGATGAGGTGATAGATGACGTCGAGCGACATCGTGAGGTCGGCGCGCTCGTGCTTGTAGCCCTGCGCGTTCCGGAAAGCCTTTGTCGGGTCGCCGGCCATCGCCGCGCGACACATCTCGATGCTTTTGTCCGCGACGTCGAAGCCAAGATAGACCGGGTATTCCGCGCGCTTCAGCTGCGCGCCGTCACCGCATCCGAATTCGATCACGGAGTTGATGCCGCGCTCCTTGACGAACGCGTTAATGACTTCCGCCTTGAAGGCTGCAAGCCGGCCGTAGGAACCGGCGCCGGAATTGCCTCCCGTGCGGTAGCGCTGCGACCAGTAGGCGGCGCTGTCGAATCCCTTGTTCGGTGTTTCGGCGGGCCGGGGTGATGCTTCGCGTGCGAGGGGCGACGGCGCTGCGCGATCGTCGCGAACGCTCGTATTCAGGCCCGCTGCGATCAGCGCTCCGACGTCGCCGTCGAAACCGCTCGTCTCGATGAAATCGGTGGGACGATCGAACCGGATCAATGTGGATCCTCTGGCTTCTGTCATCTGACGATCTTTCTCTTCGTCGCCGGGCTTACTGCGGGGAGGCTTCCGGGGGCCGGCTGACGAACTGGATGCGGCGCAGCACATTTTCCACGTTGGCCAGGCGGCCTTCGAGCGCATGGATCTGGCGTCCGTGCGAGATGTAGCGGGAGGCCAGCTGCCGCGAGAGCGAGGCCTCGATCAGCGAGGGATTGTGGACGGCCACGAAGACGTGGGTGGCCGTGTAGTTGTGGCTGTCGATCGCGAGGAAACCGAGCTCGCACAGATAGTCGAAAAGCTGATCGAAGCGATTGAGGTCGTCGCATTCGACGCAGATCACAGGGCGGTCGCGCAACAGAGTCTCGCGGGCGCCGCGCAGGACTTCGAGTTCCATGCCCTCGACGTCGATCTTGAGCAGTTTGATGCGCTGATCGAACGGGACGCTGTCCAGCGGGATACCCCGCATCTCGCCCCCTGCGTCCGGCCGTAGCGTCAAGGCGCCCAGACCCAGCTGCTGAAGGGCGCGTGCGTCTTTCGACGCGAATTGGGCCGCTGTTTCCGCGAGCGCGAACGGCCAGATCTCGACCCGGGAGGCGAGATTGTTCGCGGCTACGTTGTGCTGCAGCAACTGAAGGGTGAGAGCGCCCGGCTCGAAGCAGGTGACGCGGCATCCGAGCGCCCCGGCGAAGAACAGGGTGTGATTGCCGATATTGGCGCCTGCATCGACCACGAGGTCGCCGGGCTTCAGGTGCTTGGCGATCGCGTAGAGAAAGCCCGCTTCGTAGAAGCTTCTCGAGTTCTTCACGATCTTGAAGATGTGATCCTGGGGATCGGTGTGAAAAACATCGAAATGCCTGGTGCCGAGCGAGATCTGGGCATGTTCCAGCCGAACGTCCGCGCCGAGCCGGGCAATCGTCGCCAGCGGGCCGGCCTGAAGGTTCGTGTTCGGGTCGGTATCGTGCAGTGCACCGAAATCGCCCGCGCCGGCGGTTGGATATGCACGGTCGAACCGGATCGTGGGTACGGCTTCGGTCATCTGGCAAGCTCTCCTGCGAGCAATTGGTCTGCGCGGATCAGCGTCCGCCCGCGATCATCAGGCCGGAACCGCCGAGGGCGTTCGGGCAGAAGCTCAATCCGTTGCTGATCGGGCGCCAACGCTCTTCCGCGAGTGCCTCGGTCGCGCGGTCACGGGCGAGCAGGCAGAGGGCGAAGCCTTCCGGCGACAGGTAATTGGCGACGACCGACAGCGAGACCAGCGCGCTGGCTTGCGGAAGGGTCGGCGGCAGGTCGATCATTACGAAGTCGAATTTCGTGCCGTCTTCGATGACGCGGATGTCCGGGAACGGGCCCGAAAACTCGTCGAAGATCGCCTGCACCACATTGGTCTCGACAATCTCGACCCGGTCGGCCAGGCCGGATGCCGCGATGCGCACGCGAAGCTCCTCGGCCTCCGGCGCGGACGCGCACAGGCTGGTGATGCGTCCGTCGGTGAGCGAGGACAGCGCCGCCAGGACGAGGGCGGAGCGCGTCGCGCCGATATGCAGGATGCGGGCGTCCGAGCCTCGGCTCTGGAGGAGGCCGCGCAGGGCCCATGCCTGGATCGGCGTCATCTGGCTCTGACCGCCGAACGCCAGCGCGTTCATCAGATGCGGGCATTCGACCATCAGCATGCCACCCGCCAGGTCCTGCCACGTACCGACATGATTGAGCGCCGATGCAATGGCGATGCGATCGGCGGGGGGCAGGGTTTGGGCCAGGCCCGGCTTCGGCGCCGGGGTCGGGGCGGAAGCTGGCGCCGAAGCCGGAGCCGAGGCTTGGGGCCGGTACTGCTCGAGCAGGGGCAGGGGTTCCCTGGTAAACAGCTCCCGGAAGTTCTTTGCCTGAACGGTCGAATTCAGTCCGCTCGAAGCCGCATCGAGATTGTGGTGCGATTGCGGGTTGGCCGACGTGTAGCGGTAGGCGTTGACCGGGATGTATTCATACCGGCGGGTCTGGTCGATCATCGGCATGGCAAGTGCGATGTCACAGGCCGCCTGCAGCCATTCTCCCTCACGGTCCTTGAAGCAGCGCTCCGGCACGGTATCGAACAGCGATGCGCGGAAGCTGAAGAAATGGCTCGTCTTCCAGCCCTGCTGGCGGAGCGGCAGATTCGGGTTGAGCGGTCCGTTGCTGCCGATCAGGCCCTTGTCGGTGATGTAGTTCGTCCAGACGACATCCTTGCCGTTCCGGTACGCGGTCGACATCTGGTCGAGGATGGTCGTTTCGGCGAGTTGGTCGTCACCGTCGAGGACAGCAACGAATTCGGCCAGTCCCGTCCGCGGGCGCAGATGCTCCCAGGCGTTGCGGGCCTTTCCCACGCGCGTCTCGTTGCGAATGAACGTGTGCCGTCCCGGAAACAGGTCGCCCAGCAATTGCTGCGCCACGGTCCCGGTCTTGTCGTCCGAACAATCATCGATGAACAGGACGTGGGCGTCCCTCAACGTCTGCCGCGCCAGGCTCGCGAGGGAGTTGGGCACGTACTTCTCGCAGTTGCGCGCCGTCATGAAGATCAGCGCCTTCGACATGCTGGCGTTTTCGGTCATCGACATTCGGAAGCCTTCGATTGTGGAATGAGGGCCAAGATGCCCCGGCTACGACGAAGGGTAGCCTTCGAGACTGGCCCCAACCTTGCGGTGCGCTGGGGCTCCAGGGCGGGCCCTGGAGCCCCTGCTTCAGCGCTCAGGAGGCTCGGCTGTCCGGCTCCATCCTCGACGGCGAATGCCTCCGGCGCGCCACCGGCCTGATGGATCTCCCACATCCGGAGATAGGCGGCTTCGAGATCGCGCGAGTAGCGTCCGATATCGAACAGGGGCGCGCTGAGGCGGTTCGCGGCGAGACGCTCGCGGAAGCCTGCGAGAAGACCCGGATCGGTCGCCAGGCGAAGCCCGAGCGTTTCATACTCATCGAGCGAATGGGTGACGAGTTCCGGCAGTCCGATCGCATGCAGCAGGCTGCCGGCGACGCGGCCGATGAAGGTGTCGCCGGCACAGGTCAGGACGGGCAATCCGGCCCAGAGCGCATCGCTCGCGGTGGTGTGGGCGTTGACCGGCAGCGTGTCGAGGAAGAGGTCGGCATGCGCGTGGCGGCCGAGATGTTCGGCGATCTGAAGCTTGGGCGCGAAGACCAGACGATAGGGATCGACGCCCCGCTTCGCGGCTTCCTGCATCAGATTTTCTTTCACGAGCCTGTTGGCCTCGAGGAGCCAGAGGACCGAGCCCGGCACGGCTTTCAGAAGCCGCATCCAGATGTCGAAGACCGGAGATGTGATCTTGTAGGTGTTGTTGAACGAGCAGAACACGAAGCCGGACGGCGGCAGGCCGCATTCCTCGCGCGATGGCGGCGTCGCGATTTCGCGCCGCGTGTCGTTCGGCTGGTACGAATTCGGAAGGTGGACGATCCGCTCGGCGTAGAACGGCTGGTGGTCGAACGGCGCGATGAATGGATCGGCGACGATGTAGTCGACGAAGTTGCCGCCCATCGTGCCCGGGTAGCCGAGATAGTTCACCTGGACCGGAGCCGGGCGCCACATCAGGATCTGGTTGCGACCGCCCAGCGTGTAGCCCTTGAGGTCGACGAGAATGTCGACGCCGTCAGCGTGGATCTGTCGGGCGGCAACGGCGTCGGGCTTCTCGCGGATGTCGACGAACCGGTCGAAGGCGGAGGTCAGGCGGCGGCGAATGTCGCTGCCGTCATCCGGGCTGTAGGAATAGCCGATGACCTCGAAGCGGTCGCGGTCGTGTCGTTCCAGAAGTTCGGCGATCAGGAACGCGGTCGCGTGCTTCTGGTAATCGTTCGAGAGATACCCGATGCGGATACGGTCGGTGTCACGCATGCGGGCCGTTGCAGGGGTCCAGAGGCGAGAGGTTCCCTCGCCGCCGATGGCGTTGGCCCAGCGATTTGCATAATGCAGCTGCTGTGCGGGCGTGGAGTCCATCGTCAGAACGATGAACGGAACGAAGTCCTCTTCCGCAGTGAGGAGATCGGCTTCGTCCTCCGCCAGCCCGTCCCAGGAGCAGATGTGGTGCCGCTGATGGCAATAATTGAAGCGGTGGAGCGCGTGGTCCGGCCTCAGTTCGATCAGCTTGCGCGTGATCATCATCGCTTCGGCGAGCATGCCCCAGCGCTGAAGGATACCGACCATGCTGTGGTAGACCGGCGCGTAGGAGGGGTCGAGCGCGATCGCGCGCTTGAACGCCTCAAGGGCCGGCGCGTCGCGGCCGAGGCTGGTCAATGCAGTTCCGAGGTGGAAGTGCAGATGCTTGGAGTTCGGTTCGATCTCAAGCGCGCGCTCGTAAGCGAGTGAGGCTTCATCGAGACGCATGTCTTCGGCAAGCGCGACCCCGAGCCGGGCGAAGCCACGGGCATTGTCGGGTTCGAGTTCGACGGTACGCTGGAAAGCCAGGACGGCCTCGCCGGGGCGCCTTGCATCCATCAGCAGATTGCCAAGATTGGTGAAGGCGTCGGCAAGGTCGGGCTTCAGCGTGATCGCCTTGCGGCAGGCCGACATCGCCTCGTCGAGATGCCCGAGCATGCGCAGCACGCCGCCGAGATTGACGAAGGCTTGCGCATAGTCCGGCTTCACGGCGACGGCGCGACGGAGAAGGGCTGCGGCCTCCTCAGGCTTTCCCTGCGCTCGGGTGAGGACGCCGAGATGATTCAGACATCCTGGATGATCGGGGTGGGCGGCAAGGATCGAGCGGTAGAGCTGTTCGGCCTCCTCATGCTTGCCGGCATTCTGAAGCGACGTGGCGTGGACAAACAACACGTCCGGTGCCTGTGCGCCGAGCGCTCCTTGTGACGGCTGCTCGAGTTTTGCCGCTGCCCGTCTCTGCTTGCGATTCATGCCTGTCTCCGAACGTCCATGCACGCACAAGGCGTACGCGGGTATTCTCGACACCAATCTTGTGCAGGGCTGTCCGGGCTATTTTCGCGATGTGTAGGAATTGCGGAACCGAATTAAGCTTCGCGCAAGCTTCAGCCGGAATAGTGGGTCGCATAGCAGGTTGGATCGCAAACCAAACGACGCATCCAAGGGCATGAAGCCGCTCCTGCTATACCGGTGAAAGCCCGGTATGTCCCCGATCAACACTCACACAAGGGACATACGAAAATGGCCAGCCTTCTGACCAATGCAGCGGCGATGACCGCTCTCCAGACCCTGAACTCGACCAACCGGTCGATGGACACGACCCAGAACCGCATCTCGACGGGCCTGCGCATCGCGACGGCTTCTGAAGGTGCTGCTTACTGGTCAATCGCGACCACCATGCGTTCCGACAACAAGGCCCTCTCGGCCGTTCAGGACGCTCTCGGCCTCGGCGCCGCGACGGTGGACGTGCAGTACACGGCTCTCGACGGCACCGTCGACCAGCTCTCCGAGATCAAGAAGCTCCTCACCAGCGCCAAGACCCCGGGTGTCAACCGCGGCCAGATCCAGGCCGACATCGACGCCCGCCTCGGCCAGATGGAGAGCATCGCGAGCTCTGCTGTGTTCAACAGCGAGAACTGGCTCTCGGTCGACTCCAGCGCCACCGGCTACAACGACACCAAGCAGATCGTGGCTTCGTTCACGCGTGTCGGCGACTCGATCACGATCGAGACGATCGACGTCAGCGTTTCCGACATCAAGCTGTATGACGGCAGCACGACCGCGACAGCGGTTGGCACGGCTCCGACTGCCGACGCCACGGGCGCTGCCCAGGGTGTTGTCAAGGTTGGTGGCGAAGGCCTCTTTGACGCTGAATATAGCGTCACGGTCGCTGATGCTCCGCCGGTGGGCACTGCCGCCCAGACGTACACGGCTGTGACCCTGTCGGTCGAAGACCTCGACATCTCCGGACTGACCGAACTCGGCTGCCGACCAGGCCAAGCTGACGGCCTACATCGAGATCGTCGACGCCGCTCTCGGCCAGCTGACGGACGCCGCTGCGAACCTCGGTGCGGTGAAGAACCGTGTCGATACGCAGAAGGACTTCGTCAAGGCTCTGACGGACGCCGTTACCCGCGGTATCGGTCAGCTTGTCGACGCCGACATGAACGCGGAATCGACCCGCCTCCAGGCTCTGCAGGTTCAGCAGCAGCTCGGTATCCAGGCGCTGTCGATCGCGAACTCGAACAGCCAGAACATCCTGTCGCTGTTCCGCGGCTAAGCGGCTCCCCCTCAACCCCCGCCGCTTTACCGGCCACGCCCCCACGGGGGCGTGGCTTTTTCTTTGGCTCAATGCTCGCGCAAGCTTGCCCGCCGAAAGTGACGCCTCATCCAGCCGGAATCCCGTCCGGACCAAAAGAGGCCGTTTATGACCGCTCGCGAGCACGCTGAAAGGCTCTGGATCAATCTTCTCGGGCTCGGACCCCGCAGGCTCGCCGCACTGGCGATGATCGCGGTCACGGTGCTCGGATTGGTCGGTGGAGCCGCCTATTATCTCAGCCAGCCGCAGCTCGGCGTCCTCTACAGCGGGCTCGAAAAGGACGATGCTTCCCGCGTCGGCGCCGCGCTGAAGGATGCCGGGATCTCGTTCGACGTCAGCGCCGACAACTCGATTGTCTATGTCGCACATAACCAGGCCTCGCAGGCGCGCATGCTGCTTGCCGAGAAGGGCCTGCCGCACAGCGCCAGCGCCGGCTACGAACTCTTCAACGAACTCGGATCGCTCGGCCTGACCTCGTTCATGCAGGAAGTGACCCGCGTCCGCGCGATGGAGGGCGAGCTCGCCCGGACCATCCAGACGATGAAGGGCGTGAAGGCCGCGCGCGTCCACATCGTGCTGCCGGACCGCGGTTCGTTCCGCCGCGACCAGCAGCCGCCGTCCGCATCCGTCATCCTGCGCACCGACACGCCCGGCGACACCCATATGGCCGAGGCGATCCGCCAGCTCGTCGCGGGCGCCGTCCCGGCGCTCGGCGTCGATCGCGTGACCGTGCTCGACACCGACGGCACCGTGCTCGCCTCGGGCGAGGATGCCTCCAGCATTCCGGGCTCGAAGTCCAACCGTCTGGAGCGCACGGTTTCGACCGGCATCCAGGACAATATCCGCCGCGCCCTGACCCCCTATCTCGGCCCGGACAATTTCCAGATCAGCGTTGCCACTACCCTCAACACCGATCGCAGCAAGATCGCGGAGACGACCTTCGATCCGGAATCGCGCGTGGAGCGTTCCGTCCGCGTCATCCGTGAGAACGGCGCGTCGCAGAATACGAGCCAGCAATCGCCGACGACTGTCGAGCAGAACCTTCCCGAGGAGGACGTGGCGGCCGATGGCGGCGACAAGTCGAGCGAAGAGAATTCGCGCCGCGAGGATCTGACGAACTACGAGATCTCGTCGAAGGTCAAAGAGACGGTCAGCGACGGCTACTCGATCAACCGCCTGTCGGTCGCGCTCATCGTCAACCGTGCCCGTATCGCGGAATCGCTCGGCGAGAACCCGACACCTGAGGCGATCACCGCCCGCGTCAACGAGATGCGTGACCTTGCCGCCTCCGCGGCCGGTCTCGACGACAAGCGTGGCGACCACATCCAGGTCTCGGCCGTCGATTTCGCGCAGAACTTCCGCAACATGGAGCCGGTGCCGCCGCTGACCCTCACCGATGCGCTGCTTCGCCAGCTCGGCACGGTGGTCAACGCGCTCGCGATCCTCGTCGTCGCGATGCTGCTGATCTGGTTCGGCCTGCGTCCGGCCATGGCGGCGCTGCTGCCGCGTATCGAGGACAAGTCGGTCGAGGCGCTGAACGCCGACGGTACGCCTGCGCTTGAGGGTGGTCAGACGCCGCAGCTCGCGGGCGCGGGGCCGACCATGGCGCATCTCCTCGAAGACATGACCCAGCGGATGAACAATTCGCCGATGAAGGTCCTCGAACAGCTCGTCCAGATGGATGAGGAGCAGGCCGCGACGATCCTTCGTCAGTGGATGAAGGAAGGAGAGCCGGCGTGATGCTGCGCTCCGTCGCTCACGTCCTCGCCGACTTCGATGTCGAGGAACCGCTGAACGAGAATGTTCCGCCGGAAGTCGAGCCGGATATTCCGGTCGAGCCGCTCGGCTTCTCGCAGACCGAGGAGACGGCGAAGAAGATCGATGAAGCCTGTGCCCGCGTCCGCGAGGACGTGCAGGCGAAGGCCGACGACCGCCTGCAACGCGCGCTCTCCGAACAGGCGGCAGCGTTCACGGAAAAGCTCGAGGCCGAACGTAATGCCTGGGTCGAGGAGCAGGCTACCGTTCTGTCGTCGGCTCTGGTCACGGCGATCGACGGTCTTGAGAAGCGTATCGCCGACACGGCAGCGAAGGTGCTGAAGCCGTTCCTGGTCGAGCGTTCGCGAGAACAGGCCGTGGCCGAACTAGCCGAATGCGTCGTCAGGATTCTCGCGGATCCGGCGCATCCCGCCCTCGCGATCTCTGGCCCGCAGGATCTGCTCGACAGCTTTTCGACCGCGCTTGGCGCGAACGCTGGATCAATCTCCTTTCAGCCGGATGCAAGCGTGGATATCCGCGTGATCGCCGGCGAGACGATCCTTGAAACCCGAATCCAGGAATGGGTCGCCCGGCTAGACCGGAGCGGCGAGTGAGATCATGAGCGCCGACACACCCGAAATCCTCATCGTCCGCCGCTCGACCGATCTCAGCATTGAGCCTCCAAAGGGCGGCGTGTGGAAGATCGCCTTCGCGGACTTCATGACCGCCATGATGGCCTTCTTCCTGGTCATGTGGCTGATCAACGTCACCGACGAAGAGACCCGCACGGCAGTCGCGAGCTATTTCAACCCGGTAAAACTCGCTGAGGCGACGGTCGACAAGAAGGGCCTGCGCGATCCGCTCGATACCGAGAAGGACGGCAAGCCCGAAGCGACCGATCAGCGGTCGTCCAAGGAAAGCGTGGACGAGAGCCTGAAAGGCTACAGCAAGACGCTGGACGAGAAACACGAGCGGAAGCCGCGCTATGCGGAGGCCGCTCTGTTCGAGGACCCTTACGCGGTGCTCGCGGCGCTTGTCGCCGGCTCCGAACCGGACCAGTCGGCGGACAATGTCGGCGCGTTCGAGACGCTCGGCCAGTCGGGCGAGCCCGGCCTGAACGGCGGCGACGCGCAACGCGATCCGTTCGATCCCGTTTATTGGCGGATGTCGCGGGCTCCGTTGCCACAGGACGGTCCGGAATCCGGCGGTGCCGATACGGTCGGCGTCAATCTCACCAAAGCCGCGCCGGAAATGCACGCGGCCGCCGTCGCGGGACCGAAGCCGGACAAGCCGGATCCGAACGCAAAGGATCTCGCGCTCGCCGCGATGCCGGAGATGCATCTCGCCGCCGATGCGGCGAAGCCCGGTGAGACGCCCGACGAAAGCCAACCCTTGCTGAAGGGCGACGAAGTGCTTCGCCGGGGCACGGCGACTGACATTCCGGTTGCGCCGGCTGACAGCACGCCGCCGTTGAAGGCGGACCAGCAACTCGCCGCCAAGCGCGTCGACGGCCCCGTCGAGCCGCAGGCAGACGAGATGCCCGAGACCGGCGGCCCGACCGCGGACCAGCAGGCCGGGCAGGGGCCGGAAGCGCAGGAGCTCAAGCGGAAAATCGAAGCGGCAATCGAGAGCATCAAGCCAGCGCCGGGTGTGCAGGTGACACAGAGCGCGGAAGGCCTTCTCGTCACGCTGATGGATGACGCCGATTTCGGCATGTTCGCCATCGGCTCGGCCGAGCCGCAGCCGGAACTGATCCGTACCGTCGACGCGATCGGCAAGCTCCTCGGCGAGCGCCAGGGCAAGATCGTGGTGCGCGGTCATACCGACGGCCGGCCGTTCCGTTCGAAGGATTACGACAACTGGCGGCTCTCGACCGCCCGCGCCCACATGGCCTATTATATGCTGATCCGCGGCGGCGTGCCGGAGAGCCGGTTCGAGAAGATCGAAGGCTATGCCGACCAGCAGCTGAAAAAGCCCGAGGATCCGGAAGCACCGCAGAACCGGCGTATCGAAATCCTGATCCGGGAGCCGTCGGCATGATCCGGCTGCGCTTCTCGGCAATCCTCCTGACGCTTCTCGGCCTTTGCAGCGCCAGCCGGGCGCAGGAACAGGAGACGATCCAGGCCGTCGCGCCGTACGAAATGGCGCGCACGCTGCAGACGATTCAATCGCAGGTCGCCAACGGCAATGCCGCCGCGGTGACCGCGCAGCGGACACTGCTGGACGCGATGGGAACCCGTTTCCTGGCCGCCGATCCGAAGGTTTGGGAGGACGGCCGCAATGCCCGCGCGGCGGTGAGCTACACGCTCTCCGGCGGCAATCCGAACGTGCTGAAGCAGCTTCTGACGCTCAATCCGCCGATCGCGGTTGACGCCAATCTCGCCAAGGGCGCCGTCGCCTATGTCGAGGACCGGCAGGACGAGGCGCGCGAGTTGCTGATGCCGCTCGACGCGCGTGCGCTTCCCGTCAGCCTCGGCGGCCATGTCGCCCTGATCCAGGCTGGCCTGATTGCCCGTGAGGATCTGAAGCGCGCTTCGGCTCTTCTCGACGATGCGCGGCTTCTGATGCCGGGGACATTGGTCGAGGAGGCCGCGCTCCGACGTCAGGTCTTCATCGTCGCCCAGATCGGCGATCTCGACCGCTTCGAGTTCCTCTCGCAGCAATATCTGCGGCGCTTCGGCAATTCGATCTACGCGACCGATTTCCGCCAGCGTTTCGCAACCGCGATCACGCGTCTCAGCATCGCTGACAGCGATGCCCGCTTCCATCGGCTCGAAGGCATGCTGAAGTCAACGGACACCCAAAGCCAGCGTGCGCTGTTTCTGCAAGTCGCACGTTCGGCGGTGATCCACGGCAAGCTCGAGACCGCGCGGATCGCAGCCAGGGACGCGCTGGAAGTCGCGCCGCTCGGTTCTTCGGATTCCATGAGGGCGAAGCTCTACGAGGCGTCCTCGGGGATCACGACCGAGAACTTCGAGGAATATCAGCGCGATCTCGACGGCATCAATCGCCGACAGATCGGTCGCCGCGACAACGACCTACTAGACGCGGCGCAATCGGTCGCCGCCGCCATCCGCGAGGAAACGCCGGAGCCCGAGCCGCTCGAAAGCGTAAGCCAGGTCTTGACCGATCCGGCACGTTCGAACGCCTGGGTGCTGGACGTCATGCGCCGTGCCGAGGCGGGCGTCGAAGCCTCGCAGAAACTCTTGAAGGAGGCCCCTGTCCGATGAACAGGATCGAAATCGCACTGCCGAGCAAGGGAACGCCGGGCAAGGGCCAGCCGATCCCGGACGACGCGGCAACCGCGCAGGGAAAGAGCACGGCATTCAAGAATCTGCTCCGCGAGATCTCCGGGAAGGATGGCTCGGCGAAGGACGGGACAGGCGAGAGAGTCGACGGAGCGAAGCCCCGATCGGTCGATCGAGACGGCACTTTCGTCCAGAAAAAGCCGGATGTGCGTACGGACGACAAGAAGGTCCAACATCGCCCCGGCGCCCATGCCGTGAATGGGACTGACGCCGACGCGGCTTTGCCGGAGGTCGACGGCCCGGCCGCATCCTCCCCGGAAACTCCGATCGTCTGGCCGGAGGCGCTGACCCAGCCTACCGCCGACCTGCATGCGAAGACGGCGCCGGCAGCATCCGACGAAACGAAATATGAAAGATCGACCGCCGCGCGGGATCTCGGCCGCGCCGTCTCAATGGCTCTGCCGTCGCCTCACAAATCCGAAACGGCGGCGACGGCGAAGTCCGCGCAGAGCGGTCCGCAGATGCCGGCCGATGCCGCCAATACCAAGGACCCGTTCGCGGTCCTCAATTCGATGCTGAAGCAGGACGATCCGAAACTGGACATCGCGTCCGAGCCGGACGCCAAGGTTGCGCCAAAGAAGACGGTCGTCGTCCGGGAAACCCATTTCGAGCCGGTCCAGCGGCTGTCGCCGGTCCAGCAGATCGCGACCGCGGTTGCCGACGAGGCCATGGCACTCGACGAGGCGCAGTTCAGCCGCCACCCGGACCCGGTGTCCGAAGCACCCTTGCGTTCCGCATCCGCCGGGCCGCTTCGCGTACTCCACATCAAGCTGGAGCCGGACGATCTCGGCACGGTCGTGCTGAAGATGCGCCTCGTCGACCAGTCGCTCGAACTGCATCTCGAGACCTCGCGCGCCGAGACGGCGCAGCTCCTCGAAAAGGACAAGGAGATGCTGACCCGGGTGCTCAGGGCGTCCGGCTACACGCCGGATGTTGTGACCATCCAGGCCGCGGGCGCTCCTGATTCCTCCCAATCGCAGACCGGCCAATCGGGCTCGCAGAGCAGTTCGTCGAACGGCTCGGCCTCGCAGGGGGCGGCGTCACAGAACAATCAATCGGGGGAAGGCCGCGAGCAGCAGGCCCGCCAATCCGTTCCGCACAAGGACCAGTCCAATGACGAAGCTGGCGCGAACCGTCCTCGCGGCGATCTTTATCTCTAATCTCGCGGCACCCGTCCGCGCCGAGGAACTGACGATCTGCGAGCGCGAAATGCACGCGGCCGCCAAGCAATTCAACATGCCGCTCGGCGTGCTCTACGCCGTCGGCATGACCGAGAGCGGCGGCAAGAAAGGGCTCCAGCCCTTTGCGATGAACATCGCCGGCAAGCCGTTCATCGCCGCGACCAAGGAAGAAGCGATAGCCCGTTTCAAGGCCGAGAAAGCGCGCGGCGTGAAGCTGATCGACCTCGGCTGCATGCAGATCAATCACCACTATCATGGTGAGCGGTTCACCTCGGTCGACGAGATGTTCGATCCGCACAAGAACGTCCAGTATGCCGCGCGCTTCCTGACCGAACTGCGTGCGCGCCAGGATACCTGGACCATGGCCGTCGCCCGATATCACGCTGGTCCGAACAACAACCCGGCTCAGAAGCGCTATGTCTGCCTCGTCATCAGCAACATGGTCAAAAGCGGCTTCGGCTCCTGGACCGCGAATTCCTCGGCATTCTGCGGCCAGAAGGCGAGCTGATTACTGGTGCGCTATATCTCGATTTTTATCGATTTCTCTAATTAGGCTTTAGATGTTCTGGGTGTACGCCCGAGAATTATGAAGCTTTTGTGAATGCAATCTCAGAAAGATCGGCATTTTAAAGAAATTTATGTCGTATAAGCTGGACTCCTATCTAATAAATTGGTCTTCCACGATTCTCCGATAGATAAACACGATTCCAGTTACAGGCAACGAATACATGTCTTTCGTTGACCGTGCTCAGTTCGCCACAATAGTGTCTCCGTGGGCTGGGGGTCCTTCGCAGGGCCCCAAACATTGGGGAACTGGGAATGTTTATCATCATAGACGATCGTGAGATCGTTACTGCTGGATACGCATCCGGCTTTGAGCGCGAAGGTATTTCTTCCATCGGCTTCCGCGCTCCGGAGTTCAAGGACTGGATGGGCGCCGCTCCCGATACGGATATTGGCGCGGTGGAAGGTTTCCTCCTTGGCAATTGCGAAGACCGCCAGAGCTTCCCGCGGCTGATCCGCGACAGATGCGATGCGCCGGTGATCGCGCTCAACGACATGCCGAACCTGGAAATGACGCTCGGCCTGTTCGCCGTCGGCGTCGATGACGTGGTCCGCCAGCCGGTCCATGTCCGGGAGATCATCGCCCGCGCCGGAGCAATCCAACGTCGCGCCACGCCGGCCTCCGACGAGTGCAGCATGATCGGCGATATGCGCGTCTATTTCGACGGTCGCGACCCGGAAGTGAACGGCGAGGTCTTCGTCCTGCCGCGCCGCGAACGCCGTATCCTCGAATACATGGTCAAGAACCAGAACAAGCGGTTGACCAAGGAAAAGATCTTCAACTTCGTCTACGGCTTCTGCAACGACGAGGTCGAGGAGAGCGTGGTCGAGAGCCATATCTCCAAGCTCCGCAAGAAGCTTCGCGGCCGACTTGGCTTCGATCCGATCGATAGCAAGCGCTATATGGGCTACATGCTGGTCAACAACTGATCGTATTGGCGCGGGCGGAAGATCCGCCCGCCGTTCCGGCGACAGCCTCGGGCAAGCGACGTCCTGTTTGATGGGACGGTTTCGTAGTCCGGAGGCCAACATGAAGTTGCCGCTCGCCGCAGTCCTTGCCGTTTCGCTCGTCTCTTCCGCGCATGCCGCGGACGTCGTCGTCACCATCAGCGGAATCGAGCCGGGCAAGGGCCAGGTCAAGGTGGGTGTCTGCAACACCGAACTCTCCCGGAAGGGCTGCCCGCTGACCGGCGAGGCCAACGCGCTCGCCGAAAGCCAGACGTTCATCTTCGAAGGCCTGCCCGAAGGTTCCTATGGCTTCAACGGCTATCAGGACATGAATTCCAATCAGGACTTCGATCGCAACATGATCGGCATTCCGCAGGAGCCGTATGCGCTCAGCGGCATCGCTGCCGAAAAAACCATTCCGACCTTCAAGGACACACTGACCCCCGTCTTCGATGGCGCCGACAATCAGGTGGGAATCAGGCTCCAGCGCTTCGGGGACAACAAAAAGAAGAAGCCTGAACGCTCCGCTTCCATCGGCCAGCGCGACTGACGAACTCGCGGGAAGCGCTTCTCCTTTCGGGGAAACACCTGCTATGCGTGGTGGCAAAGTCAGGGAGTGACGTTGCCGGCGTTGCAGAACGGTTCGAGAAAGGCGGCGCTGTGGGTGGGAAGCCTCACGGCCTATGTCGCGCTTGAATGGATCAGCTTCATCCACGAATACAAGGGCCTGCCGGTTACCCCCTGGAACCCCGGGCTCGGGGTCGTCTTCGGCCTGATCATGGCGCGTGGCGCCTTCTACGCCTCTGTCCTGTTCGTCGGCGTCATTGTCTCTGAAGTTCTCGTCCTGCAGACGAGACTCGCCTGGCCGGTGGTGTTCGGGATTGCCGCAATCATTGCGCTCGCATCCGGCGGTGTTGCCGAGTTTTGTCGCCGCAACCTGACATTCGATCCAGCGATCTCGCGTCTTCGCGACCTTGCCATCGTCCTCTTCGCCGGCATGACGGCCGTTGCGTTCATCGCGCTGCTGCTGCCGACGCTTCTGGTGATGGACGCCAAGCTCGACTGGGCGGACGTCAACGTCGCGACGATACCGCTCGTTCTCGGCGATCTGATCGGAATCGCCGTTCTGGCACCTTTGACGATGCGGCTGATCCATCTTGGCGACGTGCCGTTTCACCCGGCCGCCATACCGCGTCCGGAAATCGCATTGCATGCATTGCTTCTTGGGGGCAGCCTTGCGCTCGTTCACGTCATCGGCTTCGACCAGGGGGCGCGGTTCTTCTACATTCTCTTCCTGCCGGTCGTGATCACCGCCATCCGCTTCGGACTGGACGGCGCCTCGGTGGCGCTCGCGTTCACGCAGTTCGCGCTGGTCGGCCTGCTGCACGGCGCCGGCATTCCCGCCGAGGCCTTCACCGAATTCCAGCTCCTGATGGGCGTGCTGACGACGACCGGTCTGACGGTCGGCGCGGTGGTTTCCGAACGCCAAAACGCCAATGTCCGTGCCCGCAGGGCCGAGGCTCGACTTCGCGACCTGGAGGTCGAGGCCGCGCAGGCCGCGCGCTTTCATCTCGTTAGCGGCATGACTACGGCGCTAGCGCACGAGATCAATCAGCCGATGACAGCGGCACGCGCCTTCGCCCGGTCCGCCAGCCACCTGGTCAGCCGCGACGAGCCGGATCTCGGCCGCGTGCGCGACAACATTTCAAAGGTCGTTGCCCAGATCGACCATGCCGGTGAGATCGTCCGCCGGATGCGCGACTTCCTCCGCCGCGGCCGCCTGCAGTTCAACACGGTGCATGTCCGACCCATGGTCGAGGGCGCGCTGACACTGATCCGTGCCGACGCCACGCAAAAACATGTCAACCTCACCTTCGAGGCGCCCGACGACTTGCCGCCGGTGATGGGAGACCGTGTGCAATTGCAGCAAGTTCTGCTGAACTTGGTGCGCAACGCTATCGATTCGATTTCGGGCGAGCGGGGCCGCAATGGCAAGGTGCGCATTAGCGCGCGTCTGATCGGCGACCCCGACCGTATCGAATTCTCCGTGCACGACAACGGCCCGGGGATGACTGACGACGAGGCCGAGCGGCTGTTCGATCCGCTCGTTAGTTCGAAAACTCATGGACTTGGCCTGGGCCTGCCGATCTGCGTCTCGATCACCGAGGTCCATGGCGGTCGGGTCTGGCTTCATTCGCATGAAGCTGGCAGTACCGAGTTTCGCTTCACAGTTCCGCTTACTCCTCCACGAACGGACCCATGACCACACCAACCATTTTCGTCATCGACGACCAGGACACGGTGCGCAAAGCACTCGGCGAGATGCTGAGCGTATTCGGCTTCGCCGTGGAGACCTTCGATTCCGCCGACCGTTTCCTCGCCGGTTACGACCCGGCTCGGCCGGGCTGCGTCGTCTGCGACGTGCGCATGCCGGGCACGGACGGCATCCAGTTCGTGCGCGAGCAGGCACGGCGTGGCTTTGGTCTGCCGGTCATCCTGATCTCGGGCCACGCCGACGTGCCGATGGCGGTCGAAGGGATCAAGGCCGGAGCGGAGGATTTCATCGAGAAGCCGGTCGACGACGCGGAACTCGTCGGCGCCATCAACCGTAGCCTCGTGCGTGCGTCGGAATCGAAATCCGCCCAGAACGCGCACGAGGGGCTCGCCGCGCGCTTCGCCCGCCTGACCCCGCGGCAGTCCGAGATCTTCGACCTGGTCGCAGCCGGCTATACGAGCCAGGCAATCGGCGCCAAGCTCGAGATCAGTGCCCGCACCGTCGAAAGCTATCGCGCCGCGATCATGGAAAAGATGCAGGCGGAAAGCGTCGCGGTCCTGGTTCGGCAGGCGATCCGGCTCGGTCGGCTGGAGCCGTAGTTTTACTTAGGGATTCGTGCTGCGGAAGATCTTCCGTGGAAGTGTTGCGAATACCGTCCGGACGGACCCCACCGTAAAATCACACCATCGAACGCATGGCGCGTCGAAAGCTGTCTTGCCTCCGTGAGTTCACGGAGGCGGGGCTGCCGTCGTACGTCAAGGATGTTCAATGGCTTACCATGACGGCCAATGGCCACAGACGGGCGATAAGTCCGCGACTTGGGAAACGCGTGCAGCAGCCATGATCGCCAGCGCATTGGCGGTTTTTCTGGTGCTTGTCGTCCTCCTTCCGAGCGGATTGGTCGTTCCGGCTTTCGCAATGGTGTCCCTTGCAGCCGGCGCGGGCATTGCCCTTTACGCATGGCTTCACGGCGACAAGCAGATGCCGGGACGTATCACCGTATGGGACGTGGCCAGTACCTGCGTTTTCCTCGGCTTCGCGGCCGGCGTGCTGGGTGACCACCAGTACGTGATGGATCTCACGAACACCCTCGCTGCCTCCGGGCAGTGAGGGCTTAACGCCAGACCGGGCCCCGCTGGCAGCTCAGACGAGCTGCGATGTCGGACTGGAGCATCGACGGACGATAGTCCGCCGCTCGCGCAGCCTCGCCCCGATTCCCTCGGGAAGTGCCGCGCGAGGCTCGAGCCGGCCGGCCCGATCGGCGGACCCGTCCTGTCACCAATTTTGAGGTGAAGGGAGTTCTGGGTTTGATGGAAATGTTCTCCGCACACGCTTTCGCCGAGGTGTTCTCGGCGCAGGGCATGTCCGCTCTGATGCAGGTCATCATGATTGACCTGGTGCTGGCGGGCGACAACGCAATCGTCATCGGTCTCGCGGCAGCGGGTCTGCCGCTCGAACAGCGCAGCAAGGTCATCCTCGTCGGTATCGGCGCGGCAACTGTGCTGCGCATCATCTTCGCGCTGATGACCACGCAGCTTCTCCAGGTCGTCGGCCTGCTTCTCGCGGGCGGCTTGCTGCTGCTCTGGGTCAGCTGGAAGATGTGGCGCGAGCTCCGCACGCCTCACCACCACCATGAGGCGCCCGCGGTCGATGATCTCGGCAATGTCCAAGTAAACGCCGACGGCACGATCGCGGCATCGGTCAGCGCGACCGCCGCCCCGACCAAGACCTTCCGTCAGGCAGTGATCCAGATCATCGTCGCCGACGTCTCGATGTCGCTCGACAACGTTCTGGCCGTTGCCGGCGCGGCGCGCGAGCATCCGATCATTCTCGTGTTCGGTCTTGCCCTGTCGATCGCGCTGATGGGCTTCGCGGCGACGCTTGTCGCGAACATCCTGCAGAAGCACCGCTGGATCGCCTATGTCGGTCTCGCGGTCATTCTCTACGTCGCGCTCGACATGATGTATCGCGGAGCACTGGAAGTGATGCCGTATCTGTCGTGATCAAGAGCTTATAACGCGTGAACAGCCCGTGTCGGTCGCCCGACACGGGCTTTTTTGTCCATAATCAATCCGTAAGCTCACAATGTAATTGGCGTGTCATTTCCGCGAATTCTTTGATCTGTAATATTCGGCCTGATTGCTGATGGCGGTTAACCACCTATTTCGTGACACTGCCTAAATTTTCCTTGCCGATCATTGGTCGCGCGCCCTTAGTAGTAACCTTCCATTAACCATAGGTTGATCAATCTTATTCCCCTGGGGCTGGCCGGTGGCGGCCGCCCGATCTGCTAGGGGGGCGGACCATGTCATTCAAGAATTTGAAAGTGCTGACGAAACTCCTGGTGCCGACAGGTATCGTCGTCGCCGTGGTCAGCGGACTCATTTGTCTCGCCAGCTTTGAGTTGGACCAGCTTGCGAACAACACCCAATCCATCGTCAACGACACTGCCGCCCGCCGGTCGGCTGCGCAGCAGATGGAAGCGTCGCTCAACGATGCGACGATCCAGGAAAAGAACATGATGCTCGCGGACGATCCGAGGGAGCTGGAGATCTACAAGGAGCGCTACGAAGAGGCCAAGGAAGAGGCGCTCAATAGCGCCGACCGGCTGATCGAACTGGCCTCGACCCCCGAGCGGGTATCAGCGAACAAGGGCCTGAAGAACCTTGTCGAGAAATACTTCGATGCGGCGGACAAGAGCATAGACTTCAGCCTCAAGGGCGATGTCGCCTCCGCCGAGAAGGTTTCGACCGGTGAGGGACGCACCGCCCGCGCTAAAGCGGGCGACGCCATCGGCAAGCGCGTCGATGTCATGGCAGAGGATATGGAGCAGGCGCGTGAAGACGCCGCTACGCTTGCCTCGACCGCCTCGACCATCCTGATTGCGTCCGGCGCTGCCGGTCTGATCCTTGGCGTCGGCCTGCTGGTGATGATCGCGCTGAAGGGTGTGGTGAAGCCGATCGGCGACATGACCGGCTCGATGAGCAAGCTCGCCTCGGGCGATCTTGCGGTCGAGGTCAGCGGCACCGAGCGCGGCGACGAGGTCGGCGCGCTGGCCCGTGCGCTGCAGGTGTTCAAGGACAATGCGATCGAGGCCCGGCGCCTCGGCGAACTCGCCGAGATCGAGAACCAGGCGAAGATGAAACGGGCTCAGCGGCTCGACGAACTGACCCGCTCCTTCCAGGCGTCGTCGTCGGAACTGGTGCGGTCGCTGTCGGCGGCGGCCTCGGAGATGGAGGCGACGTCGAGCTCGATGTCGGCGACGGCGGAGGAGACCAACCAGCAGGCGGTGGTCGTCGCCTCGGCGGCGGAGCAGACCTCGGCCAATGTGCAGACGGTCGCCGCCTCGACCGAGGAGCTCGCCTCCTCGGTCGGCGAGATCAGCCGCCAGGTCGGCGAGAGCGCCAGGATCGCCGAAGCGGCGGTCGACGAGGCGAAGAAGGCCGATCAGATCGTCCAGTCGCTGGCGCAGAGCGCGCACAAGATCGGCGACGTCGTCTCGCTGATCGCCGACATCGCGGCGCAGACCAACCTCCTGGCGCTCAACGCCACGATCGAGGCGGCGCGTGCCGGTGAGGCCGGCCGCGGCTTCGCGGTCGTCGCCTCCGAGGTGAAGGAACTGGCCAGCCAGACCTCGAAGGCGACCAGCGACATCTCCAACCAGATCGCCGAGATCCAGACCGCGACCGAGGAAGCGGTGTCGGCGATCCGCGGCATCGGCGGCACGATCGATACGATCAACAAGATCACCTACACCGTCGCCGCCGCCGTCGAGGAGCAGGGTGCGGCGACCAACGAGATCGCCCGCAACGTCCAGCAGGCGGCGCAGGGCACCCAGCAGGTGACGATGAACATCGAGCAGGTGAAGGACGCCGCCGGCACCACCGGCGCCGCCTCGGCTCAGGTGCTGGCCGCGGCGCAGGAACTCGCCCGCCACTCCGCCAGCCTCGGCGGCGAGGTCAACTCCTTCCTGACCAACGTCCAGGCCGCCTGACCCCCAACCTCAGGCGAAACCAGAAGGCCGGTCCCTTTGTGGATCGGCCTTTTTTTGTTCCGGAACGGCTCTTGCAAGCGTTGACGGGGAGCGAAAAAAGGGCGTCGACGCCGTGCGAGGTCATTACTAAGCTTCGTGACATTCTGGAGGGGGTTATGCGGACCAAGTTCATCGCGCCGTTGGCGTTCATCACCACGCTTCTCATTCCGAGTCTTGCCTTTGCGCATACCGGCGTCGGTGACACGACCGGCTTCTTTCACGGCTTTGAGCATCCGGTGACCGGCCTGGACCACGTTCTGGCGATGGTTCTTGTCGGTGTCTTCGCCTGGCAGCTCGGCGGGCGTGCGCTTTGGCTCGTTCCAGCGACATTTGTCGCCATCATGGCCGGCGGCGGCGCGCTGGGCCTCGCGGGCGTCGAGGTTCCCTTCGTCGAGACCGGT
The DNA here is from genome assembly GCA_963778835.1 of uncultured Alphaproteobacteria bacterium. Classification (GTDB taxonomy): domain Bacteria; phylum Pseudomonadota; class Alphaproteobacteria; order Rhizobiales; family Methylopilaceae; genus Flaviflagellibacter. The sequence continues at coordinate 181,100 of CAVZVY010000005.1, read as the reverse complement.
ATCGCCCTTTCCGTCGTCGTTCTCGGCGCAGCGGTCGCACTGAACGTCACCGCCCCTGTTGCCATCGCGATGGGACTTGTCGGCCTGTTCGCGATCTTCCACGGCCACGCACACGGCGCCCAAATGCCGGAGGATGCGGGTGGTTTTGCCTACGGCGCGGGCTTCATGCTCGGAACCGCGCTCCTCCACGTACTCGGCATCGCGATCGGGTTCTCGATTGCCAAGGCCGGGGCGCGTCATGGGTCGATCGTCGTGCGTTCGGCCGGTTGCCTGGCAGCAGTTGCGGGTATCGGCCTGCTGACCGGTCTCCTGTAATCCGGCCTTTGCAGGACGCGGGATATGGGGCCTCGGTAAAATAAAGCCCCATATCTATCCCTAAGTATAACTACTGTCACTTTTAGAAAGACATCGTTAACCATAACCGCAACAGGCTCCAACAGGTTGCCGAGTGGCAGCTCTGCCGGGGACTGCACGATGTCACTGAACAATCTGAAGATACTGACCAAGTTGCTCATTCCGACGGGCATAATCGTTGCGGTTGTGCTCTCCTTGGTTGGGTTGTCTTCCTACGAATTGAGTGGCCTGGCCGCGCAGACCCAGGACATCGTCAACGGAACGGCCGCGCGGCGAGCCGCGGCCCAGCAGATCGAGGCTTCGGTCAATGACGCGACGATCCAGGAAAAGAACCTGATCATTGTCCAGGAGCCGACGCAGCAGGCGGCGTACAAGGAGCGCTACGAAGAGGCCAAGGATGAGGCGCTGAAAAACGCCGACACGATGATAGAGCTTTCCAGCACGCCGGAGCGGAAGGCGATCAACGCTCAGCTGAAGGAGGTCATCGAGAAGTACTTCGAGACGGCCGACAAAAGCACGGCGCTCGCCATGGCAGGCGATCGGGACGGTGCATTGAAGATTTCCACCGGCGAGGGCCGCAAGGCGCGCACGAAGGCCTCCGACCTGATCGGCAAGCGCGTCGACGTCATGGGCGAGGATCTGGAGACCGCCCGCGAGGAAGCGGCCGAGCAGGCGAGCTCGGCCTCGACCATCCTGATTGCGTCCGGCGCTGCCGGTCTGATCCTTGGCGTCGGCCTGCTGGTGATGATCGCGCTGAAGGGTGTGGTGAAGCCGATCGGCGACATGACCGGCTCGATGAGCAAGCTCGCCTCGGGCGATCTTGCGGTCGAGGTCAGCGGCACCGAGCGCGGCGACGAGGTCGGCGCGCTGGCCCGTGCGCTGCAGGTGTTCAAGGACAATGCGATCGAGGCCCGGCGCCTCGGCGAACTCGCCGAGATCGAGAACCAGGCGAAGATGAAACGGGCTCAGCGGCTCGACGAACTGACCCGCTCCTTCCAGGCGTCGTCGTCGGAACTGGTGCGGTCGCTGTCGGCGGCGGCCTCGGAGATGGAGGCGACGTCGAGCTCGATGTCGGCGACGGCGGAGGAGACCAACCAGCAGGCGGTGGTCGTCGCCTCGGCGGCGGAGCAGACCTCGGCCAATGTGCAGACGGTCGCCGCCTCGACCGAGGAGCTCGCCTCCTCGGTCGGCGAGATCAGCCGCCAGGTCGGCGAGAGCGCCAGGATCGCCGAAGCGGCGGTCGACGAGGCGAAGAAGGCCGATCAGATCGTCCAGTCGCTGGCGCAGAGCGCGCACAAGATCGGCGACGTCGTCTCGCTGATCGCCGACATCGCGGCGCAGACCAACCTCCTGGCGCTCAACGCCACGATCGAGGCGGCGCGTGCCGGTGAGGCCGGCCGCGGCTTCGCGGTCGTCGCCTCCGAGGTGAAGGAACTGGCCAGCCAGACCTCGAAGGCGACCAGCGACATCTCCAACCAGATCGCCGAGATCCAGACCGCGACCGAGGAAGCGGTGTCGGCGATCCGCGGCATCGGCGGCACGATCGATACGATCAACAAGATCACCTACACCGTCGCCGCCGCCGTCGAGGAGCAGGGTGCGGCGACCAACGAGATCGCCCGCAACGTCCAGCAGGCGGCGCAGGGCACCCAGCAGGTGACGATGAACATCGAGCAGGTGAAGGACGCCGCCGGCACCACCGGCGCCGCCTCGGCTCAGGTGCTGGCCGCGGCGCAGGAACTCGCCCGCCACTCCGCCAGCCTCGGCGGCGAGGTCAACTCCTTCCTGACCAACGTCCAGGCCGCCTGACCCCCAACCTCAGGCGAAACCAGAAGGCCGGTCCCTTTGTGGACCGGCCTTTTCAATTGAAGTCGGGTGTCAATTCGCGATGGCCGCGCGCAAGCGCAGCTTGTCGAGCCAGCGGTCGCGGTCCTCGGTCGACAACCTGTCGGCTCCGCGGATGACCATACGCCGGAGCGGCCGGATGCCGACGGGCCGCAGAACGTTCCGCTCCAGTGCTTTCAACCCATGAGCGCGGAAGAAGAGAAGAAAAAGCGGAGCGGGCCTGCCCATGGTCACGACCACGCTCGCCGTCTTTCCCGTCAGCAGAGGTTTCAGCCCGGTCCTGCTTTCAGTCAGCGCGAAGCCGGGGCGGAGCAGTTGTTCGAGGAAGCCCTTGAGCAGTGCCGGCATGCAGCCCAACCAAAGGGGAAAGATCAGGACAATGTGATTTGCCCAGGCAACGCTTTCCTGCGCCAGCGCGATCTCTTTCGGCGGCGGCTGACGCCACTCGCTGCGGGAGCGGAGAAGAGAGAAAGTCACCGCCGCCAGATCAATGCGGCGGACGAGATGGCCATTCTGTTGTGCTTCGTCGCAATAGGCGTCAGCCAGCGAGTGGCAAAGATGAGGCTCTTTGCCATCCGGATTTCCCTGAATGACGAGGATGCGGAGTCATCCCATAGGTGAGTTGGAAAGCACTGTTAATTTCAGCCTGTCGCGGAAAACGATGTGGCGGGTGGTTGAGAGGACGATCGCGTCGATGCGCTCGAGCTCGGTGAGCATGCGCGACACGGTTTCGATGGTGAGGCCGAGATAATCGGCGATGTCATAACGCGACATCGGCAGGTCGACCGAAGTCTCGGTTCCGACCCGGGAGCCGAGACTGAGAAGGAAGCTCGCGAGCCGCTCGATGGCGCTCCGGCGGTTCAGGACGACCTGGGCACGAGTGCGCTCGAGCGTGCGGCCGGTGAGCGACAAAAGCTCCTGGGCCATGGCGCAATTGCTCTCGGCGGCGCGATCGATCAGCGAACGCTGAAAAACGAGGAGCTGCGTGGAAGCTACTGCTTCGGCGGACAGCGAGTAATCGTCCCCGAGTTCGAGCCCGAAAACGTCGCCCGGAAAATGAAAGGCGTCGATCTGCCGGCGGCCGTCACCGAGAAGGGTGAACGTTCGCACGACGCCCGATTTGACCTTGTAGACGAACTTCCGGGGCATGCCCTGCCCGAAGACCCGCTCGTCTGCCGCATAGTTCATCACCACGGCCGGAACCGCGCCGATACCGCTCAGCTGCTCCGGTTGCGACGCCGAATGACACGCATCGCTGCGAGCTTCAGGTGCCACTGCGATTGTCGAGCAGGCCGTGAGCATTTGCGGTCTCCCTCCGTCGTTGAAATGAGTATGCGGAGCGGGGAAATCGCGAAATAAGGAGTGTCGCGTAGGGGATTCGCTTAACGTTTAAAGGAGCGTCATGCTCTCATCGGTTGCTGGTAAAGAGCCGTAGTTCGCGAATGACAGATCAGGTCGTCCGTTCGGAGACGAAAAAGGCCCTTGGCTATCTGGGGGCTTGCGCCACACTGGCGGCCGGCGTGCTGATACGAGATCTGCTCGAGCCTTTTACCGGCACCGCCGCCGGCTACCTTCTGTTCTTTCCATCTATCGTCGTCGGAGCCGCCTTCGGCGGCATCGGGCCGGCGTTGACCGCGACTGCTCTCGCCACTTCCATCGGCCTTCACGCGAAGTGGCACGGTGGATTGGTGCAGATAGACTTTCTCTACGCGGCCCTTTTCGCGCTGAATTGCATTGGCATCGGCATCATTGGCGAGCGTGTCCGGCGAAGCCAGACGCGGTGGAAGACCACGACGCGGGCACTGCGCGCGCGTGAGGCGCATCTAAAGTCGATCCTCGATACCGTTCCCGACGCGATGGTCGTCATCGACGAGCAGGGCACGATCCAGTCTTTCAGTTCCGCGGCCGAGCGGCTGTTCGGCTGGTTCGCCGACGAGGCCGTTGGCAGAAGCATCTCCATCCTGATGCCCACGCCCTATCGGGAAGCGCACGATACCTATCTCTCGCGCTATCTCGCGACCGGCGAGGCGCGCATCATCGGAACCGGCCGGGTTGTCGTCGGTTTACGCAAGGACGGCTCTACCTTCCCGATGGAATTGTCTGTCGGCGAAATGCGTTCGTTCGACCAACGCTTCTTCACGGGTTTCGTCCGCGACCTGACTGAGCGACAGCAAACCGAAACAAGGCTCCAGGAACTGCAATCCGAACTGATCCACATCTCTCGGCTGAGCGCGATGGGCGAGATGGTCTCGACGCTCGCGCACGAGCTTAACCAGCCGCTCTCGGCGATCGCGAACTATCACGCCGGGACGCTGCTCTATCTGAAGGATCGGAACGACGAGACCGCGGAGATGCTGCGCTCGCCGTTGCACCATGCGAGCGATCAGGCACTGCGTGCCGGCGAGATCATCCGGCGGATGCGCAATTTCGTGGCGCGGGGCGAGACCGACCGCGAGGTTTTCAGTATCGGCCGCATCGTCGAGGAGGCGAGCGCGCTCGCGCTTGTCGGTGCAAAGGAACGCGGCATCCGGACGTCCTTTGTCTTCCCTCGCGAGAGTCTTCAGGTTTTCGCCGATCGCGTCCAGATTCAGCAGGTCATCCTCAACCTCATCCGCAATGCGGTTGAGGCCATGGACGGGTGCACGCGCCGGGAACTTCTGGTTATGGTCGGAAAACTGGAGGGCGGATTCATCACAGTCAGCGTGGCCGATACCGGCAGTGGCATCGCGACCGAGGTCGCGGATCAGTTGTTCCAGCCTTTCGTGACGACGAAACGCGAAGGGCTCGGCGTCGGCCTGTCCGTCTGCCGGACAATCATCGAAGCGAACGGCGGCCGGATCGGGGTCGAAGAAAACCCGGGCGGCGGCACGATTTTCAGGTTTACACTGCCCTTGGCTCAGGAGGAGGTTGCCGATGGCCGATGACTCGGTCGTGTGTGTCGTTGACGACGATGCGGGAGCGCGTCAGTCGCTGAGTTTCCTGCTCAGCATGGCGGGCATGACGGCGGAAGCTTTTGAGGCCGGGCCGCATTTTCTCGAAATCCCGCACGGCGGACGTCTGCAAATGCCTGATCGCGGATGTCCGGATGCCGATGATGTCGGGCATCGAACTGCTCCAGGCGATCAAGGCAAGGCGTCCCGAAATCAGCGTCATTGTCATAACCGGGCATGGCGATATTCCGCTGGCCGTCGAGGCCATGAAGTCCGGCGCGACCGACTTCATCGAAAAGCCTTTCGACAATGAGCGGCTGCTCTCGTCCGTGCGGGCGGCGTTATCCCGCTCCGGCCCCGGTGAAGAGACGAACCAGGTCAGGGCGGCGATCGAAGAGCGGCTGAACACCCTGTCGAGCCGCGAGAGGCAGGTTCTGCTCAGCCTCGTGCGCGGCAATCCGAACAAGATCGTCGCCTACGAGCTCGGTATCAGTGCGCGGACGGTGGAGATCCACCGCGCGCATGTGATGTCGAAAATGCAGGCGAAGAGCCTGGCCGATCTCGTGCGCTTCGCGCTGGTCGCGGGCTGCCTCAACGAACCGGGTTAGGCTGCCTTCGCGGCGATGGCCGCTCCGCCGATGATCAGGAGCGCCGCGACGATGATCGCGAGGCTCGGCTCGGCCTGCCCGGTCGCGATGAGGAGGAGGGTCGAGACGAGCGGCGCGAGATAGGAGAGCGCGCCGAGGAGCGGCAGATTACCATGCTTGGTCGCGTGGTCCCAGGCGAAGAAGGCGAGGCCCGTCGGACCGAGGCCGAGGGCGACGATCGCGAACCATTGCCCACCGTTCGGTGCGACGGTCGTCTCGAAGATCACATGGCAGATCGCTCCTGCGACGGCGATCGCGCCACACACGCCGACGAGCATGCCGCTGGGGGTCGCACCGTATTTGCGGTTCGCGACCGAATAGCCCGACCAGACGAAGGCGCAGCCGAACGCGGCAAGATAGCCCATCGTAGCGCTAGCGGAGACGGCTTCGGTGTTCTTACCGAGGAACAGGCTGAACGTGCCGGCGAGACCGAGAACGGCGCCGATCAGGTGAGCGGGACGCAAACGCTGCCCGGCGGCCAGTGTCGACAACAGCACGATCAGCAGCGGCCAGAGATAGGCGATCAGGCTCGCCTGCGCGGCTGGGGCCGCCGACAGCGCGAAGAAATAGAGCGCGTGGTAGAGGAAAATGCCGATAAAGGCGGTCAGCCATGGAGCCGCCGGCTGGCGAAGTTCGGCCAGACGTTCGCGTCCGCCCAAAGCGAGTGCCGCGAGACCGGCCAGGAACGCGACGCCGAAAGTCAGCGCCAGAAGCTCGAAGCTCGGAATCCCGTTCGCGTGGACGGTGAGCAGGGCAAGCGCCGCCCAAAGCATGATGGCGACGAGGCCGATCCCGGTCGCCCGCGCCTGGCCGGGACGCGCCGCTGTTTCGCTGAGTTCCGACATTCAACCTCCGCGCCGTCTCTAGCCCCGCCGGCGCGTTCCGGATTGGCGTTTCCTCGCGAAGTTTATGCAGAACCTCTCGGCGTGACGGCAAGGCGGGCGTTTCGCCGGTATTGGCCAGGCGTAACGCCGTCGGAAAGGCGCATCCTGCGGGTCAGCGCGCTCTGGTCCGTGTGTCCGGTTCGAGCGGCGATTTCGGCAATGGAGAGGTCGGTTGCCGCGAGGAGACGCCTGGCCTGGTCGAGTCTCAGCCGCGACAGGACCGCATGGGGGCTTTCGCCCACGGCCTGCTTGAAAAGCGCATGAAGGCGCGAGGGACTGACGCCGCAGGCCGAGGCGATATCCGCTATCCCGATCGCATGGGAACTGTGCGCCCGCATGAAAGGTAGAGCGGCGTCTATCCGGCCGTCGCGGCGGCGATTGGACAGGCTGGAAATAAAAAGGCTGTTCCACGCCGAGAGCGCTTCCGCCGTCAGGTCCTCGCGCGCCAGCCTCGCCTCCAGAAAGTCGATCAGACCCTGAGTATCGGCGCCGATCGTGAAGAAGGGCGTTCCGACGAACGCGTCCGCCGTCGCGGCCGGCACGAATATGCCCTCGGTCGGAACGTCGGCGACGATGAAGCGGTTTTTGCCGCGTGCACGGAAGGCATGGGTTTCGCCGGCGGCGATGAACACGCCGACGCCCTGCGAGACCTGTCCGTTGCGGTGCTCGACCTCAAGGTCGAGCACGCCACGCGCAGGGCAGCACGATCTGGTGATAATCGTGCCGGTGCAGGCTCACCTCGTCCGCGTAGGACCGTAGTTCGACGCATATCCCGTTCATCGTCACTCCCGCATCGCGGCCTCAACCACCTTGAATATGCGCTCATCCAAAGACTGCGAGACGTTGAAGCGCAAGAAGCCGCTGGCGCCTTGTGACGGGCTGAAGGCATTGCCGGGTGCCAGCACGACATCCTGGGCGAGTGCCCGTTTCGCGATCTCCGCGGCATCCAGCCCTTCCGGCAAGCGACACCACAGAAACATGCCGGCTTCCGGCTCGATCCACGGCGTCAAGCCGAGCGATGCCAATCGAGCGATCGTCGCGTCGCGCGCTTTGGAGAGACGCACGCGGAGACCGTCCATGTGCTTGCGATAACTGCCGTCCTTGAGGATCGACAGAACCAGTTCGGCCGACATGGGATTGCTGCCGAACGAGGTCGCGATCCGCAAATCCGTGAGGCCATCGATCCAGCTTCGCGGCGCGGCGATGAAGCCGCAGCGAATGGATGCCGAGAGTGTCTTGGAGAAACTGCCGATCTGGACGACACGCTCCAACCCGTCGAAAGCCGCAAGCCTCGGCGCGGGGGTCTGTTCGAAATCGGCGAAGATGTCGTCCTCGATAATAGTCAGCCCGGCCTCGTCGGTCAGCTTGAGCACCTTGTGCGCGGTGACCGGCGAGAGGGTCGCGCCTGTCGGGTTCTGGAGCGCGGAATTGGTGATGTAGAGGCGCGGGCGGTGCTCGCTCAATGCCTGGGCTAACAGGCCGATATCCGGCCCGCTCGGCGTATACGGCACGCCGACCACCTTGGCCTGATGAGCGCGCAGTAGGGAATGGAAGTTGAAATAGCAGGGATCGTCCACGAGCACGGTGTCGCCGGGCTGCAGCAGATAGCGACAGACGAGGTCGATCGCGTTGGTGCCGAAGTCGACGAGCAGAATTTGCTCCGGCGACGCTTCGATCCCGCGTTCGGCCATGCGGCGCGCCAGCAATTGGCGGAGCGGAGGCAGGCCGAGCGGGGAACCATAATCGGTGAGGACGGAAGCATCGGCGCGCGAGAGCGTTCGTAGCGCCTTCCGCAGGGCGTCCTCCGGCATCCATGACGGGGGAAGCCAGCCGCAGCCGGGCTTCAGCATATCGTCGCCGGCTTCCAGCGATTGGCGGGCGATCCAGAAGGGATCAATCGCCCGGTCGAGCTTCGGTCCGATCTCGGCGAGAGAAAGCGGCGCAAGCGGTGCGGCGACATAGAAACCGGAGCCGGGCCGTGAGCGGATCGCACCTTCGGCCGCAAGCCGGTCATAGGCTTCGACGACGGTCGAATTCGAGACCCGCATTGCCTTGGCGAACGCCCGGATCGACGGAAGTTTCGCTCCGGGCACGAGCGTTCGCGCAACGATCCGGCCCCGGATCGTTGCTACCAATCCTTCGGCGAGCGTGCCGTTCCAAGCGATCCGATCATCCATTCGTATCGGTCTCGGCGACATTACAGTTAGGCCGAACCGTACTTCACCGTATCTGGGAAATCCACGCTCGATCTCCGAATGAAGGCCGAGGGAGATCGGGATGCGTGAAACGACTTCAGGCTGGACCAACGGCTTCCTCGGCGTCGTCATCTTCAGCGGATCGCTGCCGGCGACGCGGGTGGCGGTGATGGCCTTCGATCCGGTGTTCCTGACCATGGCTCGCGCGGCGATTGCCGGGCTGCTCGGTGCGTTGCTCATACTGGCATTCCGCCAAAAGCGCCCGGGCCGCGGCGATCTCGTTTCGCTGTTGATCGTCGCGCTCGGCGTGGTCGTCGGATTTCCGCTGCTGACGGCGCTGGCGCTCCAGCACATCACATCAGCCCATTCGATCGTCTTCATCGGTCTCCTGCCACTGTCGACCGCGATCTTCGCGGTCCTGCGCGGCGGCGAGCGGCCTCGGCCGGTCTTCTGGCTGTTCTCAGGCTCGGGCAGCCTTGCGGTCGTCGGCTTCGCTCTGGCCCAGAGCGGCGCGGCTTCGCTCACCGGCGACCTGATGATGCTCGGCGCAATCGTCGTCTGCGGTCTCGGATATGCCGAGGGCGCCCGCCTGACGCGCACGCTCGGCGGCTGGCAGGTCATCTCGTGGGCGCTGATCCTGTCGCTGCCATTCACGGCGGCGCTCGGGCTCGTCACCATGCCGCCGAGCTTCGTCGGTATCGGCCAGCCGGCATGGCTCGGCCTCGCTTATGTCTCGACCTTCAGCATGCTGATCGGTTTCGTGTTCTGGTATCGCGGCCTGGCGCAGGGCGGCATCGCGGCGGTCGGGCAGTTGCAGCTTCTGCAGCCATTCATGGGTCTGACGCTGGCGGGCTGGCTGCTGCACGAGCCCGTCAGCGCGTTGATGCTCGTGGTCACGATCTTCGTCGTCGTCTGCGTTGCCGGCGCGAAGAAATATGCCCGTTGATCGTCAGAATGGGCGTAGCAGGACCTGATCGCTCCACACGGTGCTGCGGACCTCCGCGATGCCAAGGCCGGCGCGTTCGGCCAGCGGTCGGAACACTTCGATGCCTCGAAGGATCAGCTTGACCCGGCTGCCCTCGGCCAGGCGCTGGCGCGCCTCGTCGGCTCGGGTTACCGAGCCGGCAACGAATTTCACGTTCGCGGTCTTCAGCGCGCTCAGATTGGCGATGATCGCCTCGTCGTTTCCATATTCGAACAGGCCGCCTTCAGAGCAAGCCATCACGACACCAGTCAGGCTGCCGAGCAGATTCCGAAGAACCGCCGGATCGTTCCAGTCATAGGGCAGGTGCTCGAAGGAGATATCGAACCCGGCGAGCTTGCGGCCGTGATCCTGCAGCGCGTGCAGCGCATTGCGCCCGAAATAAGCGCCGGTCTCGGCCATCTCGAGGACGTGGATCGTGATCGGTCGGTTCAACAGTCCGGGAGACGAGGTCGCCAGCAGCATCAGGGCGTTGACGCTGTCCATCGCTGGGCCGCCCGCGATGTTGACGATGTGCAGCGGGCGCTTGTCGTCCTCTGAGAGTTCGGCCTGCAGGCCATCGGCGATCAGGCGCGCGGTCTGCTGGGTCCGCATCCGCATGAAGGTCGCATGCGGCGAGGACGCGAATTTGCGGTCCATCGGAGTGTCGTAGGGCGGCACGAGATTGTTCCCGCCGAGCTTCATCACATAGGTGCTCATCCCGTCGAGGAACGAGCCTGCCGGGGCGAACAGCGCGCGCGCCAGCCGGGACTGCTTCGCCGCCGATTTCAACAGGATCCGCCAGATGAATTTCGGCACGCGGCGGCGCTGGCGCTCGCTTTTGTCGATCTCGCGATTGAGCGCGGCGACCGTGTCCGCGTCCTCTTGAATGGCAAACCTCGGATGCGCGATATCCAGCACCGGCAGTTCGTAACCTTCGCGCGTCATGGCGAAGACCACGCCGTCACGCTTCATGTCGTCGATAGCCGACGTCATCGACCTAACCTTTCAACTCATTACTCTTCGGTCGTGTCGGAAACGTCCGGGTTCGGGCGCCGCTCCATCGGCAATTGCCCATGCCACGGGAAAATGAAGCGTTCCGTCCGGCCGTCTCGCAACGGCACACGGACGCTTAAGACGATCCGCGGAACACCGCACGGGCGTGGATGTATCAAAGGCTATCGGATCGCATGAAGCTTACAGATTGACACATGCGGTTCGCGGGGCGGGAAACTTCTGCGACATCTCCGCTCCACCATCGCCTCATCAACCGACCCGTGAAATGGCGCCTGTCGGAACGGACGCTTCGTTGCCGCGGGCACCGCCTGGCCGACTGCTGGATGGAGGCCATGATGCTTTTCCGCCAACGCGGCGCATTGCCCGCCCGCCCGGGTCATTGGGCGGTCAATTGGGCGATTGGCCTGCTCCTCGCGGCATCCATTGCCCTGCCCATGCCGGCGAGCGCGGAGATGGCCGTACCGGCGCAATTCGAGCCGCAATCCGGCCAGGCCGGCAAGGACGTGGTCTGGGTACCCACACCACAGGCGCTGGTCGATCGCATGCTCGACATGGCTAAAGTCACCCCCAAGGATCGCCTGATCGATCTTGGATCGGGTGACGGCCGCACCGTGATCACCGCCGCGAGGCGCGGGCTGACCGCGAGAGGCATCGAATACAATCCCGACATGGTGGCCCTGGCGCGGCGCAACGCGGCCGACGCCGAGGTCGGCGACCGGGCGACCTTCGAACAGGCTGATCTCTTCGAGACCGATCTGTCATCGGCCGGGGTGATCACCCTGTTCCTGCTTCCCTCGATCAACGAGAAGCTGCGTCCGCACATCCTGAACCTCGCGCCGGGTACGCGGATCGTTTCCAATACCTTCGACATGGGTGACTGGCCGGCGGACGAGACCTCGACGATCGGAAACGGCTGCGAGCGCTGGTGCCGGGCCTTGCTATGGATCGTTCCGGCGAAGGTTCACGGAACCTGGCGGCTGGGCGATCAGGAGTTGCGGCTCAGCCAGCGCTATCAGTCGTTCTCCGGCACCCTGGGTTCGGCGACGATCACCGATGCGAAGCTCGATGGCGCCAAGATCTCGTTCACGGCCAATGGAGCCCGGTACACCGGCACCGTGAGTGGCGACACGATCAAGGGTGATTCATCGACGACCGGCCCGTGGTCCGCCTCCCGCGGCTTCACCGCCGGAAGGAACAAGCAGTGACCGACCACGTCAGCACGCCGGTCGGCAGGAGTTCCCGTCCCACCCTCACTGTCGTCGACGGGATCTCCATGCTCGTCGGCATCGTCGTCGGGATCGGCATCTTCAAGACGCCGCAGATCGTCGCCGACAATGTCGGGAGCGAGACGGCATTCCTGGCCGTGTGGTTGCTCGGCGGCGCGATCACTCTGGTCGGCGCTCTCGTCTATGCCGAACTCGGATCGGCCCATCCGAACACCGGCGGGAAGTATCGGTTGCTGGCGCTTCAATAGAGCCGTCACGCCAGGAGTGCGGCGCGGGGCGTGACGGCTCTGTGCCTGCACGGCTTGCAGACGGCGCAGGCAACCTAACCTTGCATGCCGATTTTATTGCGTCATGACGTAGAGTTACGCTCCGCGCCGGTTCGCCTGAGCGGGGCTTTTTGTTTGTTGCGGGGCGAAAGAGCCGTCACGCCAGGAGTGCGGCTCGGAGCGTGACGGCGTTGCCCATATAGTCTTGGGGTCTCGCAGACTTGCACGCCGATTAGGCTACGTCAGTACGTAGATTCCACCCGCCCGGTGAAAGCCGCGGTGGGGCTTTTTGCGCCGCTTTCCAGATAGCCGAACACTCGGGAGTTGGATCTGTCCATCGTCGTCCAGTTCGACGGAGCATTTCGCCGGGATACAGGACGCTCGGTTCCGCGCGACAGGGCCGCCACCACAGCCACTGAAGCGGCGACCCCTGCCTACGAATGCTCGCTTGCAAGCAGAGCATCTCGCTGTGACAGAGACCTCGCAACGGCTTGCTGCCCTCCTAATCAAATTGCTAGGATTGCAGGCGTTTTTGTCGGAACAAATGGCGCGCGTCACGGCGGCGTCGGCGCGTTCTGTTCGCTTGTCGAACGCCACGATAGTCGGACTCTTTCTCCGGCGAAGTAGGAACTCAAAAACCGAGTTAGCTGGACTCAGAAGCGTAAACTCGCCCTTTGGCTGTGTTCGCCCGGGTTCCATTTGTGGCTTTCAAGATGCCCTCCGACCATCGCCGGATACGGAGGGCACTCATATGCGCGCCAGCATCATCGATCGGTTCATCGCAACGGTAAATGGCGGAGACGCCCTTCTGGTCGGCCTCGGTTCCCGCGAGTCGTTTCGGATCAGCTCGCAGCTGACCGCGGTCTGATCAGGTCCTTCGGTTCCAACCCGGACGCAGGGACGCTCGGCGACGCAACGTGCCGCGTCGATCCAGATGAAATCTTGCTCGTGAAGCCGAGGACACACCGGAATGGCATGCTCCTGCTCGCCGGGCGCAGTCCCCATTTGAAGGAATGGCGTCAACTCGGCTGGCGTTTACGGCCGATCGATTTCGATGCCGAGTTTCATCGGGGCCCTCTCAAGCCAAATCTGGGGCGCCTCGAGCGTGCCTAAGCAGTTCGAGTGTCGAAGACCAGTCGCGTCCCGGTGTACGCCCGGAGCAGTTTCGTCGGAAGCTCTGTCTTCGCGAGATCGTTGAACGGTTCGCCCGAGCAATGAAGCGGAACGACATAGGTCGGATCGATCTCCTTCAGTGCGGAGAGGGTCTGGCGCAGGTAGTCCGGCTGATACGGCGCCAGATGGAAGCCACCGATCACGGCATGCACCTTGTCAATGCCGGATACCGCTTGAGCCTGCTTGATCGCATTGATCACGCCGCGGTGGCTGCATGAGGTCAGCACGATGAGCCCGCGTCCTTTGAGGTTGAACGCTGTGGCCAGTTCATGACGGAACTGGTCGGGCACCAGACCCGGCTTTCGGTCCTCCTCGGCAAGCCGCTCTGGGAAGCAGCCGATGCCATTGTCCACCCCGATCTTCATGGCGCTGGGCGACAGCGACTTTTCGAAGCTGCCCTGGCTGATCTGACCTGACGTGAAGCCATGATCGCCGACGCGCGAAGGGCCGACGGAGTCGGTCACCACGAGATCTGCCATTTCCATCGGCCGGCGGTCGAGGACGCCGAAATCGCCCGGTCTGGGCGGGCCGGTCCAATTGCGGGCGCAGAAACAATCCTCGCCGCCGACATAGAGCGGAAGTTTGGGCTTCAGCTTGCCGCGGGTGCGCTGAAGGAACCCCACGAGCCCGCCGAAATGGTCGTAATGGCCATGGCTGAGCACCATGCATCCAGTGCGCCGGGGTCGGGGCCGACGAGTTCGATGTTGCTGTTGAGCGCCTCGGGCGTGAACCCAAAATCGATCAGGGTGTTTTGGGTCTCGGTGCCACGCTGGGTTTCGACGTGCATCGAAAGACCAAACTCGCTGATCAATGTCCTCGAGGGCGAATGATCACCGATGCCCCAGCCGAAATGCTGGATATCCGGACCCTCGGTCTTTTTGCTTGGAGCCACGGCGAACTGATAGCTGTCGATCAGGGACCGCCACGCGGTCCAATTCTGGAACCTCGCCGGAGAGCGTCGCAGCGCGGGCGGGGCTGGCCCCGCCGAGCAGCCCGGCCAGCAATCCGGCGAAGATGGCAGCGCCGCCACCGCAGATGAGCTCTCGTCGGTCCACACCGTCGCAGACGAGCGGCCGCGGCTCGGAGTTGCAATTACAGAAACATGCATCGAAGCGACCAACACGCATGGCGACCTCCTGACACCGTTCGCCGGAGGGCTTCACGGCTTCAGCGCGGCATTGGGCAGCTGACGCGTGGCGTTTGCTGCCTAATGCCGATGAGAAGTGCCCTGCGGATCGTCGGTTTGGGAGCGTGACCAACGCCGAGGTCGACTGGCAGCTTTGGGTCGAGATCGGCGCGCGGCCGATCCCACGCAAATACGTGATCACCAGCAAGTCAGTGACCGGGGCGCCCCAGTACACGCTTCGCATCAAGGAATGGCAGTCGGATGCGCCCGCGAGTGCGGAAGTCTTTATGTTCCAACCGCCGCAGGGTGCGAAGCAGGTCGCAGCGGACGCGCTCGCCAATCTCGACGAGGTTCCCCCGGCGTTGTCGTAGGAGGCAGAAAATGACGCACATGGCAAAATTCATCATGCGCGGGCTAATGGCGGTCGGCGTTGGCGCGTCTAGCCGGCTCCCGCAGCGACGTCGAAAGTGCAGCACCGGCGCCGCCCGCATCGAGATGAGGTCCGTCACTGGCAATGCAGGATCGCGTACCCGCATGTCTTCCTGCTTCGACGCAAATTGCGCTTTGTCGTTGCGAACCCAGCGACGAGCGATTCAGAACTGCGCGCAGGCGTTGCGCAATCGCGGACATGCAATTCCGCGGGCCGGACCAATGCGGATCGACGCGCCCGCGACGCATCCTCAATCAAACCAAATTGCGCTTTTGCGATTCAACGCCGCGGACAATCGTTGCGAGACCGCTGGCCCGCGTTGCGGAACCGCATACGAACGATTCACCGCCCGCACGCTAACGGCGTGAGCGGGCAGGGGATCATGCGATGGCGGGGACAAAGGAGCGGTAGGCGAAGCAGGCGCAATATCAGCGCCGCTATCGCGAGCGACAGAAAGCGCAGCGGATGCCGTCGCGCGACGACATCGCCCGGGCGGCGCTCCATTTCATCATCGCCCAGGCCGGACGAAGCGAGCGCGGTCAGGACCAGCTCCCGGCGCTGAAGCGGGCGATTGTCCGCGAACTGGTCGGTCGAGGTTTCGACCGTGCGGCCGCCGATGTCCGGTTCGACGAGCTCGTCGAGCGCTATCAAGCGGGCTGGCAACCGCAGAAGAAGCCCTACCTCGATCACGGCGACGACGGCTGACGGCGTGAGCCTATTCTCCGAGCATATTCCCCCCGTTACTCCGGTAAACGGCGTAAGCAGGGCGGTCTCCATGCACGGCCGGCTAAACCGGTTGACGAGGCGAGGGGACGTCTGCGTCTGTCAACAAAATAGGAATGAGATCCTTGCGTCATTGATCGGATCCTGCCAGGATTCTCCGCGCATCCACCGGAGAGCTTCCATGCCGACACCGATTGCCGAACGCCTTCCTGCCGAGCTGCCGGATCTGCGCCGCCGCGCTGTCCGTCTCGTTCACCGCGAAGGGTTGATGATCGCGCCCGACGATCTCGTCCAGGACACGGTGGTGATCGCATTGCAGAACGTGGACCGGTTCGACGGCGCCAATCTCGGCGGCTGGCTGAGCGCGATCCTGACGATGCGAGCCCGCGATCTCGGCCGGCGGCTACGTAGTAGGCGGCGCTTCGAGTGCGAGGTGATTGCCATTGGCGAGGACACTGACGGCGAGGCGATCCTGCCCGATGCGGCGATCGACGCCTCGCAGCCGATCGAGATCGAATGTCGTCAGGTGCTCGCGGTTCTCGCCGGCCTGCCGGAGGAGGCGAGCGCGATCATCATGCGCGCGCTCCTCGACGGACGATCCAATGAGGCGATCGCAACCGAGCTCGGCATTGCCGTCGGCACCGTCCGCTCGCGGCTGTCGCGGGCTCTGGCCGAGCTCAGGGCGCGCTGCGACGGCACGAGCACCTATAAGCGGATCGGGCGCGCCGCATGAGCATCACCGCCGTCTTCAGCCTCTATGGCGGCACCGGCCGCAGCCTCACCGCCGCGTTGCTCGCTCTGGAACAGCATGCGCTCGGCCGGTCCGTCCGTCTGATCCAGCTCGGCCGCGACGGCGACGATCCCGACGCTTTCGATCCTTGTGACGGGTTCCCGGTGCCGCGGCTGCGCCAGGTACTGCGGCCAGCGCGGGAAGCGCGCCATCCCGATCATCTCGCTCTTGTCGTGTCGCTTCGCGGCTTCGCCCCGGCCCCCGCGGCGCCGGAGGTCAGCCCCGGCACGCTGGTGCGGCCGCTGATCGCGACCTGGAAACAGGCGGTCGCGGAATGGAGCCGCGGCGTCGACGATGTCGTCATCGACCTGCCGGCGGTGTCCGCCTGGGACATCTGGCCCCTGCTCGAGGAGGTGACGACGATCGTCATCCCGGTCCGTGCCTCACCGCTCGAAGTCGACGGCGCCGTTAGGAGTTTCCTCGACCTCGACGGACCGCTTCGTCTGCTTGGCGTTCCGATCCGTCCGCGCTTCGCCCAGCTCGTCCCGCTCGATCACATCGGCGAGCACGCCGAGCGGTTGCTCCGGGTAATGCGCGGCTACGATCCGGCGGCCGACGTCGTCAACGAGGAGAAGCCGCTGATGGTTCGGGACGTGCCGGTCCTGAGCGACCGGATCATTCAGCAGTTCGTCGATGGTCAGAACTGGTGGGAGGGTCTGTTCTGATGGGGGATCGCGTGAGTCTCACTCGTCGGCGCGGAAATCATTTCCGTTGCAACGCGTGGTCAATTCGAAGCAGACGGGCGGCTGCTCGCGGTCACCTACGGCTCAACGTCTGCTCCTGACCCCCTCCTGCGACATTGGGACGGTCCGCTTCGGTGTTCGCTGGCCACTGGATCGGGAAAAGCTAATCGAGAGAGGGCCGAGTGCGCCAGTAATTTCAGATACATAGGCGTTAGTATAATTACATAGTTCAGCGAGTATAGCGGATCGTCAAACGCTTTGTTCTATAAACAGATGCTTATGCATCGATAATGACAATCGTATTGCGTAGATAGGCGGGTATCGATATTTCGGGGTGCTCTCTTTTGGCGACTCATTTTGACATAAGTCCATGCGAGCACTTCAAATGTACAGCGATTGCAATGTGCAAGTACATGGCGTTCTATCCAACGAAGAACTGTCCCTTACCGCGGAGATGTTTCGCGAGTTACGGGAGATCGGTTGGGACGGTGTAGGGGTCACCCGCGAAAGCTATGGCCCTGGCGAGAATGCGGCCTTCAACTACGTCGCCGAGATCGCCAAGAAGTACGGGTTGAATCATTCCTTCGATTCAGTCGGTAATCTTGTCGTTTTCGATGGCCCGTCGGCAGCTGCAGGTCCGATCGTCCTGGGCTCCCACCTCGATTCCGTTCCCCAAGGTGGAAATTTCGACGGCGCCGCAGGCGTCTTGGCCGGCCTGCTGCTGATGATGCGCTTTAAGCGTTCCGGCACCACGCCGCCTCGTCCACTATGGCTTATGGCTCTTAGAGCCGAGGAAAGCCCTTGGTTCGGCAGGCCCAATCTCGGTTCTCACGCTCTGTTTGGTCTGGTATCGCAGGAGGACCTGCGTGTACGGCGTCGCGGAACCGGTGAGACGCTCGAGGAGGCGATGAGCGCGGTTGGCGTCGACGTCTCCCGTATTCGCGACGCGGAGATATTGCTCGATCCGAAACAAGTCGCTGGCTACTTGGAACTGCACATTGAACAAGGGCCGGTGCTCGTCGCTGACGATCTGCCGGTCGGGATCGTCACAGGTATTCGAGGAAACGTCCGCCACAATCGCGTGGTTTGCCGAGGAGAAAGCGGTCACTCCGGCGCTGTTCCCCGCGAATTGCGCCGGGACGCTGTACTGGCGTTCACCGATCTCGCCTTGAGGATGGAGAGACTTCTGGGGTGACTGGCTGCGGCAGGGCCACGATCTCGTGGTGACAACCGGTATCGTCACGACCAACCCCAACGAACATGCCATCTCTCGCATCGCCGGCGAGGTGACCTTTTCGTTCGAGGCTCGCAGTCTTGATCTGGAAACCGTTCGAGACTTCCACGACGCCTTCGAGCAAGAAATGGCCTCGGTGTCAGCTGAACGCGGTGTTACGTTCTCCTCCGACCGCGGAATCTTCACGGCGCCTGCACGCATGAGTTCGAGTATGATCAAGCGCGCGTGTTCAGCGGCGGTGCGGCTGGGCATGAAACAGAAGTTGCTGCCAAGCGGCGCAGGTCATGATGCGGCGATATTCGCGAATGCGGGTGTGCCGTCGGGGCTTATCTTTGTCCGCAATCGCAACGGCTCCCACAATCCGGCCGAGTCCATGGAACTCGAGGATTTTTCCAAAGGCGTAGCGCTTCTGGAGGAAATCATCCTTGGCTTTGGCCGCACGGACACTGACGAACCGACATGACGACGCTCTCGATCCGCCGCCCCGACGACTGGCATGTGCACCTGCGCGACGGCGAGATGCTGAAGGCCGTGGTCCCCTACACCGCGCGTCATTTCGGCCGGGCAATCATCATGCCCAACCTCGTGCCGCCGGTGACGACGACCGCGGCGGCGGCCGCCTACCGTGACCGCATCATCGCCGCCGTGCCCGAGGGCGTGTCCTTCACTCCGTTGATGACGGCCTATCTCACCGATTCGACCGATGCCGGCGACATCGTCGCCGGCCATCGCGACGGCGTACTCACCGCGGTGAAGCTCTATCCGGCCCACGCCACCACCAATTCGAGCCACGGCGTCACCGATATCAAATCGGTCGCGCCGGTGCTCGAGGCGATGCAGCGCGCCGGCATGCCCCTGCTCGTCCACGGCGAAGTCACCTCGCCCGATATCGACATCTTCGACCGCGAGGCGGTGTTCATCGACCGCGTGCTCACGCCGCTGCTCGCGGCTTTCCCGGCGCTGAAAGTGGTGATGGAGCACATCACCACGCAGGAGGCCGCCGAATTCGTGTTCGCCAATGCGCCGCGGCTCGGCGCGACGATCACGCCGCAGCATCTGATGCTGAACCGCAATGCGCTGTTCGTCGGCGGCGTCCGCCCGCATTTCTATTGCCTGCCGGTGTTGAAGCGCGAACGCCACCAGATCGCGCTGCGCAAGGCGGCCACCAGTGGCCAGTCCTGCTACTTCCTCGGAACCGACACCGCGCCGCATCTGCGCCACCTCAAGGAAGCGGCCTGCGGCTGCGCCGGCGTCTTCTCGGCGCCGGTGGCGCTCGGTTGCTACGCGCAGGTTTTCGCCGAAGAGAATGCGCTCGACCGTTTCGAGGCCTTCGCCTCGCTGAACGGCCCGGCCTTCTACGGCCTGCCTGCTAACGAGGACCGGGTGACGCTCGTCAGCGGCCAGGCCAACGGCCCGGCCATGGTCCCGGTCTCGAAAGACGGCGATCTCGTCACCTTCGAACCGATCGCGCCGATCGTCTGGGCGGTGCAGGGCGCGTAGCGATCTAAGCGCTCCTTATTTGCCCATAATTCGATGGAGATGTTTCGATCCCCCATCCTAGAGCGGGGTGAGAACATGACAGTACTTGATAGACGAGAGTTTCTAAGGACATCGTCTGCGATCGCGGCCGGTGCCGCCCTATCCACCGTATGGCCGGGCGTCGGCCAAGCGGAAGACTATCCAGCCCAGGAATTGAAGTGGATCGTGTACCAAGCGCCGGGCGGTCTGATCGACACCTCGACGCGCCTGGCGCAGCCTTTCCTTGAGAAACAGGGCTTCAAGTCCACGATCGAGTATGTGCGCGGAGCGTCCGGACGTATCGCGCGCGGCCAGCTGTCGCGCTCGAAACCCGATGGCTACACGGTCATGACCGAAGCAGGACCCGAAGAGGTGCTGGGCAAGGTCATCTTCAAGGCCGATTACAGGCTCGAAGAGTTCCAGCCGCTGTTCGGCTGGTTCATCAATGCCTTCAATATCTATGCTCCGAAGACATCGTCGATCAAAACCTTCGCGGACTTCGTCGCCGCGGCCAAGTCGCGAAAGGTCACTGTCGCGACCATTGGCAAGGGAGGTCCGAGCCATCTTCAATATGCGATTCTGGCCGATGTCCTCGGACTGAATTTGCAGTTCGTGCATTTTGATGGTGGGGCACCGGCCTACTCAGCCGTGGCCGGCGGACACGTCGACGTCGGGATGGGCGGCGCATCGTCGGTTCAGTGGGCCGATACGATCAATTTCCTGACGGTGTTCCGCGCCGAACGGGATCCGATGCTGCCGGATGTCCCGACAATCAAGGATCTGGGATATGACGTGACCCCGATCAACGAGGTGATCTACGCGAATGCTGGTCCAGGTGTCCCCGCCGATCGGATCGCCAAGCTCCAGGACGCATTCGCAATGGCTTTCGCGGATCCGGAGCTCATCGAGCAGCAGAAGAAGGTCAATGTCATCGTAAAGCCGATGACGGCTCAGCAGGTATCCGCCCTCGTCAAGACCTATCTGGACATGGCGACCAAATACCAATCGGTTCTTTCAGCCTGATCCCGTGAGCCATTGATTAGCCGGGCCGCCGCCCGGCACCCACGTGAAGAAAATGGCGTCGGCATGGCCGGCGCCATTTTTCGTTCAGTCCCTGGCGACCTTCATGCCCTTGATGAGGGTCGTCGCGATCATCATGGTAGCGATCGCGAGGAGGGTACCGCTGATCGGCCGGGTCACAAAAATGGTCCAGTCTCCGTCGGATATCTCAAGCGACTGCAGGAACGAGGTCTCAAACAGCCTGCCGAGTACAAGCCCTAGGACGAGAGGCACGGCGGGAAAATCGAGCGCCTTGGCGAGACACCCGAGCAGCCCGAAGATGATGGTCATCACCACATCGCTGAACTGCTGGTCCTGCGCATAGGCGCCAGCGAACGAGACGATCAGGAATACCGGGGCGAGGAGTTCGGCGCGAACGAGCGTCAGAAGAGACAGCGGGCGCGCACACATCACGCTGACAAGCGTGAACATCACGGCTCCAATGATCAGTCCGACGAGGAATCCGAACAGCAATTGCGGTTGGCCGGAGAACAGCATGCTTCCCGGCCGCAATCCGTGAACCATCAGCGCGACCAGGAGGAGCGCGGACGTAGCGCCTCCTGGAATGCCGAGCGCCAGTGCCGGCGCGAAGCTCGATGAGATCGACGAATTGTTGGCCGCCTCGGGCGCGATCACGCCTTCGGGCGCGCCTCTGCCAAAGCGTTCGGGAGTGCGGCTGAACCGGCGTTCGATCT
Source organism: uncultured Alphaproteobacteria bacterium (assembly GCA_963778835.1). Taxonomy (GTDB): domain Bacteria; phylum Pseudomonadota; class Alphaproteobacteria; order Rhizobiales; family Methylopilaceae; genus Flaviflagellibacter. Next base: position 159,344 of record CAVZVY010000005.1, on the reverse strand, counting down.
CGTAAGCGAGGAAGCTCGCTATGATCGAGCCGACGCCGGGTATCACGCCGACGCCAATGCCGACAAAGGTGGAACGTAGCAGGGCGACCGGATAGCGGAACGTGTCGAGGACACCCTTCCACACGGAGCCCTCCATCCGGCCCAGGATCGATATCGTCCCGCGTTCCCGCATCCAGGTGATGATCTCCGTGATCGCGAACATGCCCGTCATGACCGGAACGACATCGATGCCGTCCTGAAGCTCCAGCAGGCCGAGGGTGAAGCGCGGCTCGCCGTTGACTGCATCGACACCGACCGTCGAGAGCCACAGGCCGACGCATGCCATGAAAACGCCCTTGGCGATGGAGTTCCGTGACAGGGACGACACGAACGAGATACCGACCGCGGCGAGGGCAAAGTTCTCCGGCGGCCCGAACGAGAGCGCGATCCAGACGAGAGGATGGATGACCGCGATCACGGCCAGCACGCCGACGACCGCCGCCACGAACGATGCACCGATCGACAACCCGATGGCGACCGCGGCTTGCCCCTGGCGCGCCATCGGGTGGCCGTCGAAGCATGTCGCTGCCGATGCCGTTTCACCAGGCACATTGAGAAGGATCGAGCTGAACGATCCACTGCAATTGGCGGCGACGGAAATGGACGCGAGGCCGAGGATCGCGCTCAGCGGATCCATGCTGAAGGAGAACGGGATCAGGAGCGCCATGGCGGCCAGCGGACCGAGGCCAGGCATCACGCCGAGGAACAGTCCGATCAACGTCGCGATGAACATCACCAGGAGACGATCCCAGTGCATGGCGGCCTCAAGACCGAGCATCAGGTTATCAAGCAAAGCCACGCTCCAGTGCGTCAGTCATCGTCTCAGGGGGAGGGGAACTTAGCCGGCCAAATAGTCGAGCAAGAGGCCTTCCGGCATACGGATCTGGAACGCGAAGTCGAACACCACATAGATCGACAGCAACGTCGTGAAGGTAATGGCCCCGACGACCAGCATCCGTCGCTCGCCCAGTAGGACAAGGAGGCTCGCCAGACAGATCGTGGAAGCGACCCAAAAACCCAGGAGATAAAACAGCAGGCCGTAGACCGGCGGACCGAGATAGCCGATCAGCATGTCCTGCATCCCGACCCCGGAACCAACCTGTTCCGGGCGAGCTTTGCCCGGCTCTTTTCGGGCCGCAAGGAAGGCCCGCGCGAAGACGGCAACGGCGCTCAATCCCCCTAATGTCAGGATGAGACGCGGCACGATACGGGCTGAAGTACCGAAACTGCCCGTCGCCGTGAACGCCAAGGCGCAGCACACAATGCCGATTGCGGCCGCGATCGCGACGGAGACCTGTGAAGGTTGATCGCTAGGTCCGTCCGCGTGTGTGTCGTGGGTACTCGGCGAGGTGCTCACTTGGACAAATACCTGCTGTAGGGGAGTTCGGTCGCGAAAGCCCTCGCCTGAATCTTCTGGAACACCGGCTCGACCTTGTCGGCATCCAGGGACAGTGCATCGATGTCCCGCCGCACGTTTGGCATTATCTCAGCGATCTTTGCCTGAAGGGCTCGCTCATCGACCGTCGTGCAGAGGCCATCGGCGACCACCTGGCGACCACGCACCCAGACATGCCGCAGACCTCGACCGCTTTCCGCGAAAACGAGCTGTCGGGCGACGCTGTTCAGAGGCTGCCACGCGGGATCCGACAGGTCATAGGCTACGAAATCGGCATCCATTCCGGGTTCGATGGCGCCGGTGCGATCGGCCAGGCCGGCAGCTCGCGCCCCGCCCCGGGTAGCGAGTTCGGATCGCCTCCTCCGCGCGAGGACGCTCGGGCCCCGACGTGTCGATGGAGCAGAGGAGACAGTAGAGCTTCATCACCTGCGTCATGCTCTGCACGTCGCTGCAACTGCAGTTGTCGCAACCAAGCGACAGCGCCACGCCGGCGGCGCGATACGAAGCCAGCGGCGCGACGCCGCTTCGCAGTTTGAGGTTGCTGAGCATGTTAAGCACGACGCCGGTGCCGGTGTCGGCAATCCGTTGGATCTCAGCGTCGTCCGGCCAGACGCCATGTGCGATCGTCACGCCGGGTCCGACGAGACCCGCCGCTTCCATGAACGCAACGGCCGACCCTCCGAATTCCTGCAGCCGGTATTTCGCAAAGAGCCGCTGCAGGCGGGTTTCATAAACATGCGTGTAGACCGGAATCCTGCTTTCGCGAGCGAAATCCGCGGCCGCCTTCAAAAGCTCGAACGAGCAGCGCTGCGGAGCGGAGGGGCTGATCGCCCAGACCAGATTGCCACCCCGGTCTCCAATCCTGTTCATTTGGGATGCGATGAAGTCGATCTGTTCGCGTCCGCCGCTGCGCGCCGTTCCAACGATGGCGTGATGCTCCTGAGGCAGCATCTCGTCGGCCCAAAGGATCGTATCGAGTTGGGAGCGGTCCCGTACCGTCACCGACAGGACCACGCGGATGCCGACGCTCTCGTAAGCCGAGACAATTGCATCCACATAATCGGGGTTCAGCGGGGCGATATTTGCGAAATCTTGCACCGTCGTGATGCCGTTGCGGACGCATTCGACGGCACCCAGCATGGTGCGAAAATGAACCTCCTCGACGGAGCGCGACGAACCGATCGCGCCCGCGATCAATCCCCAGCGCTCGAGGGACATCGTCTCGAACATGCCTTTGGCCAGCACGTCGTGTGAGTGGTAGTGACCGTTGACGAAACCGGGAGCCAGCAGGTACCCGGAGAGGTCGATGGTCGGCAGTTCGCTGTCGGCCGTACCGAGTTCGCCCACGGCCTCGATCTTACCCTCGCGGACGAGCACATCGGCGATCGGTGGCATATCGGTGTCGGCGCCGTGGCGGTAAACACGCGCCCCCCGGAGCGTGAATGAGCGTTCCTTCATTCGATTAAGCGTCAGCATGCTGTTTCGGGCAGGTATGCATTGTCGGTCCACAGTTTCCGTATCGCGATGCAATCAATAAATGCCATTGCGCAAGCAAAGGCAATGGCGATATATGCGACATTAGCATAGCACAAGTAACTACTCGGAGGATAAGTGCCTAGCCGTTCGAGAGATAGACTATTTATTATTGTTTCATAACAGAATTATTATAGGACGATACAGCCATGTCGGCTAACGAAGACGAAGGCCAGCAATATCTCGCCTCCGAGGCCTTTGCCGAAAACAGCAGCGGCCTTTCGAAGGTGCTGTCGTCGTATTCTCCCTATAGCTGGCGAGGTCGGATCGGTGTGATCGTGCCCTCGACCAATACGACGCTCGAGCCGGAATTCTCTCGCATGGCTCCCGCCGGCGTCACGGTTCATGTGGCGCGCATCATCCAGTCGGGCGCTCAAGAGGTTTCCTCCTATCGGCGGACTGTCGAAGAGGTCGCGGTCGCAGCCGAAATGCTGGCAACGGCGGAACTCGACACGATCGCGCTTGGCTGCACGTCTTGCACGTACTTCGTTCCACCACAGACGGTAGGCGAGGCGATAAAGGAGGCTTCCGGCTTCGAGCCAATCCTCGCCGCGACCGCGGTCGTCGAGGCGCTGAAAGCCGTCGGCGCGAAGCGTGTCGTCGTCGTCGGGCCGCGCACGGAATTCGTCACGCGCCGCGAGATCGAATTTCTAGAGCATGCGGGCCTGGAGGTTATCGGCTGGCAGTGCCTGGGACTGGGCGTATCCGAGGAGGAGCGGCGCTTCATCGGACGCGTGCCCGTCGAGGTGGTTCATAGGCTCGTGCTGACTGCCGACCGTGACGACGCGGACGCGATCTTCATCGGCTCGACCCAGCTGCCGACGATCCCGTTGATCAACGAACTCGAACAAGTCCTCGGAAAGCCCGTGGTTACAAGCAACCAGGCGACGTTCTGGCAGTGCCTTCAGGCAATCGGGATCGCCACGCCGATCCCGGGATTTGGCACGCTCCTATCCGAAAAGAAAAATTTCAAGCACGAAGGAAAGTCCCGTCTATGACCATGCATGTCATCGCGTACGACACCGCGAACCCCGGTGACACCAGCGATCTAAAGAGGCAAATTCAGGCATTCGAACCGGCCCGCATCCGGCGGCTCGCACTGTTGGTCAAAACGGAAGGCAATTCCGATCTCAACGACTTTTCCCGCGAATACGGTCTTGTCGCAGCGGAGAAGGAACTCACCGAGTACGGAGGCCCGGAGCTCGTCACCCGATCGACTTTCTTGTTTTCGACGGGTTGCGAGGGAGCGATGACGCCGTTCGGCTACCTGTTCGTGGACCATGACGAGCCGGATGCGGCGCCGAGCGCCCACGGCATTGCGCTTGCGATGGGATGCGCGCGCAGCCGCTCGCTTCTGCCGGACGAGATCGGTACGCCGACCCATGCGGACATCACGGCCGACACGGTGCGGGCGGCGATGGAGCAAGCCGGCGTCCGCGCCGAGCAAGTCGAACTCGTGATCGTGAAGACTCCGATTATGAGCCATATCCCTGCAACCGCACCGGAGACCCATAACAAGCGGATTACCTCGGCCTATTCGAAGGCGGTCGGCGCACTTGGCGCCGGTGTTGCCCTCGGCGAGGTTGACCGGGCGAACATTGTGCAGGAAGCGTTCAATCGGGACCACCATCTGCATGCGAAGCGCGCGATGGTGTTCTCGGGTTCGGAACTCGACTGTGTCGAGATCATGCTTCTGGCCAACCGTCCGGGCGCGGCCGGCAATCTTGTGATCCGGACGGGGCTGCTCGACGACCTGCTGGACGCCGCGGGTGTCAGGAACGCCTTGCGCGCTGCGGGAGGCGTCATCGACGAAGAAGGCCGCCTGCGGAATCCTGAACTTCTGGCTGCGATGATGGTCAAAGCGGGCGTAGCCCCCGACGGGCGCGTCAGGGGGATGCGGACCACGATCAAGACCAGTCATCTAGACATGGACAAGCATATCCGGGCGACGATGAGCGGAATCGTTGGATCCATTCTCGGGTCGTGCCGCACGTTCATCTCGGCAAACACCGTCCACCAGGCTCCTGTCGGCGGCGGCATATGCGCGTGCATTGTCAGGACGGCATGAATGTACTTCGTCGACGATAGCGAAGCGCGCGGCCTGATCACGCCACGCGAAGCCCTCGATCTTGCGCGCGCAACGCTCGTCGACCAGGAGGCGGGCGGAAGTGTGCTTTCCGCGCCTTCGGCAATGGCCCTCGATGCCACGGTGCAGGGTGGACCCAAGTTCAAGTTCAAGGCAGCCGTGGTCGGACATATGGGGGTTTCCGGTGTCCGCCTGCTGGCGCGGATGGGAGCTGCTTCGCTTCCTCGAGCGGAGAATGTGGCCGTCGTCTACGATCACGATGCCGAAGGGGCCATCCTTGGAATGGTCTCGGAGCATTGGCTCAGCCGCATCAGGACGGCCGCATTCGGGGTCGCCGGCGTCGAGGGGTTGTTGCCGGACCGGTCGCTGAGGATCGGGCTCTTCGGAGCCGGCGACATCGCGGCCGAAATCGTGCCGATCTTTTCACTGGCCTTCGACGTCCGGAACATCCGGGTTCGCTCGCGCCGCTTCGAGAGCGCCCAGGCATTCGCTGCTCGCCAGGTCGACCAGACGGGCCTCGACGTCCGGGCGGTCGAGACCGATCGGGAGGTTGTGGAGGACAGCGATCTGATCGTAACCCTGACGGAGGCGACCGAACCACTGGTCCGCGCCGGCTGGATGGGATCCGAGGCGGTGCTGGTGTCGATGGGCAGCCATAACGAAGTGGAGTTCGACGTTCTCGGAGAGGCAGAACGCTTTGTCGTTGATGATCCGGATTATGCGTCCGAGATGGGCGATGGCGGCGCTTGGGTGCGAGACGGAAAAATTACGAAAGAGGAGATAGCCCACCGGGTCGATCTGAGGGCATCCCGGATCGCCGACGATTTTCGCCGAGGCGTGCGCCAGCAGACACGGCGGACAGTCGCCCTGATCCAAGGCATGGCCATCGGCGACATCGCATTTGCGGCGCATGTCCTGCGAAGCCGAAAGACCTGATCTTCAGAGGTCCGCGGGAGGCTTGCCGATGGGCGGTAGAATTTCCTCGACGGTGGAAGCGATCGCGAGGAGCCGCGATTTATGGCCGCCTGGTGCCATGAGATGAAGGCCGGCGGGCACGCCGCAATCGGGATAAATCCCCATCGGCAGGCTGATCGCGCAGGCATCGATCGCATTGGCCGCGCGCACGAAACAGTTCCGACGCGGGTCGAGAGGCACGACTACGCCTTTTATGTCGGTGGTCGTAGCGTCGATGAGCGGGGCGGGAAACGGCCAGGTCGGCGTGACCACTGCGTCCGCTTCCGCCTGTTCCACGGCATCGGCGAACTGTCGGCGGAAGCGCGCCATGGCGGCGCGCGCCGCCTGCATCTGCGCATCTTCGACGTTAACGAGCGCACGAGCACGGATTGCCTCGCCCGCTTCGCCGACGTCGAAGCCACGGAGCGCCACGCTGCTCTCGCCTAGAGAGACGATGCCGGCCGCGGCCTCAGCCTCGTCCCAGCCCGAAAAGCGCCACTCGGTTAGTTCGATTCCCGAATTGCTGAGACTCTCCAGCGCCTCCTCGAACAGGACCGATGTCGCTTCGTCCGCCATCGCGAACACCAGATCGCGTGGAACAAGGAGCCGCCGTTTGATCTCTGCCGGCGGCCGGTCGCCCGACAAAGTCCAATAGGCGCTCGACACACGAGCGACGTCGCGTGCGATGATGCCGTTGCTGCTCAGAGATGGCGTATAGTTCGCTTGCCCTGTGTCGGGGAGCGCTCCAATTCTCGGCATGAAACCGACCACGCCGCAATGGCAGGCGGGATTGCGTATCGATCCTCCGCTGTCGGTGCCGATATTGATATCGCAAAGTCCAAGCGCCGCGGCGACGCCGGCACCGGTGGACGAGCCTCCCGCGGTGCGGGCGGCATCCCAGGGATTCAGACCCATCGTCTCGAAATCGTTGCGAACGCCATACATCGCGAATTCGGACAGACTGGTCATCCCGAAAAGAACGCCGCCGGCCTGCCGGATACGCCGCACGATCTCTCCGTCGACCGAGGCGATGCGACGTGCGAAAGCGGCCGACCCTTCGCTCCAGGGAAGACCTGCTACCGGAATGTTGCCCTTTATGCTGACGCTGAGGCCGTGAATGGGGCTGCGGCCACCCGAGGTGGCCTCAGCGGCCAGTCGGCGTACCGGCTCATCTTCCCATGACGCGATATGGGAAAAAGCATGGAACGCCGGATTCAGCGAGAGCAGGCAATCGTACTGCTTACGCAGGCGTTCATATGTCGAGCTGGGCGCGTTAGAGCCCACGGGCGGGTATGCCAAGGCTCTTGAGCGTTTCGGCCTCGCGGCGGAACGCTTCGCGCATTCGCTGGATGAAGCGCATCGCGACCTTCGGAATTGGACGGTGGCGGGAGAAGATCACGCACGCGGTCAGTTCCACCCTCGGTTCGAACGGCACCACAACGACGCCGGAATGATTTCCGCACAGCATTGCCATCGGATCGACTATCGCGATGCCGATCCCCTCCCTCACGGCCGAAAGGGCGGTCGCGGCGCTGTTCGTCTCGATATTGGGCAGGGCCTCGGCCCTTTGTTTGCGCAGCTCCTCGCGGAGCAGCAGGCCAGGGGGCGTTTGGGCCGACAAAGCGATGATGCACTCACCAGCGATGCTCGCGGCCGAAACCGATGCCTGGCCCGCCAGCGGATGACCTTCCGGCAGGATGCAGCACATCTGCGTCTCAAAAAGAGGCTCGGCCCCGACGAGGCTCTCGTCCAGAGGTGAGAAGGTAAAACCGAGATCGGCCGATTCCCGTTTGACTTTGTCGACCACGTCATCGGTCGGAAGGGACAGGAGTGAGATCTTGATACGCGGACGTTCCTCCATGAGCTGCCGTGCCGCGGCTGGGATCACGGTCGAGGAGAACTCCGGAATTCCGGCGACGACAATCTGGCCCGCTTTGTCGTCGCGCAATTCAGCGGCCCGGAATGTGAGAGACCCAATCTGGGCGAACAATCGCTCCACTTCGGGCAGGAACATCGTCGCTTCGGTCGTCGGACGGATACGCCCACCGGTACGAAAGAACAGGTCCATGCCGATCTGTCCTTCCAGATCGCGTAGCGCCTGACTGATCGCGGGTTGCGAAACGTTCATGAGGCGCGCGGTTTCCGTCAGACTTCTCGTCTTCATCAGAAGCTGGAATATCTCAAGATGTCGGATGTTGGGCGGTTGCATCAGAGCGTTGTGTGGTCAATGGGAGAGAGACCGTGTGTAGTATGGAAATAAGGGTCTGGCGAATAAACTAAGGTTATAAATCCATAAGCGTTCTCGGCGTTGCATCGAAATTATTTTCGCTGCATTTGCGGCTGATGAACCAGCATGAATCCAACACGCCGAGCGTGCCCATTCTCTCCTCTGAGCGGGTGCGTGAGCTGATCTCTCCCAAAGACGCCCTGTCGGCCATCTTGGCAACGTTCAAGGATCATGGGCGCTCTGGGAATATGCTTTCCGAGCCCGCCGCGCTTCGGCTTGTCCATACGGCCGACAATCACGCGTCGTTCAAGATCAAGGGTGCGCATGTTCCCGGGCAGGCGGTCGCCGGTTTCCGAATCATAGCCGACCTCCATTCCGACAGCGGAGAGACCAGCATAGATTATTGCTGGGTCGCCGACGCCCGCACCGGGCAGATCAAAGGCCTTGTCGACGAGACCTGGCTGCACAGGCTGCGCACCGCAACGACAGCCGTGGTAGCGGCTAAACTTCTGGCCCGTGCCGATAGCTCGATCGTCACGATCGTTGGTGCCGGACAGATCGCGGAGGAACTGCCCGCGGTTCTGCGGGCGGCGTTTGATATCTCTGAAATCCGCATCGTCTCCAGGCGTGTGGAGACGGCCAAAGCTTTCGCCGCCAAGCATGGCGCGGAGTCCGCGGTTGCCGCCTTCGACAACGTCGATGACGCCATGCCGGGCACCGATATCGTGATTACCATCAGTTCCGCCAGCGAGCCGGTGCTGCACGCCCGTCATCTGCAGCCGGGGATGACGGTCTGCGGTCTTGGCGGAGGCCATGAGATCGACATCGGCGCCTTGTCTCGTGCGGACCGCTTTGTCGTCGATGATCTCGGTTACGCGACGACGATTGGCTCCGTGCACGGCTGGCTCCAGGCCGGATCCAGTCTTGACGACATCCGCGCCGGTCTGTCGGCCGAGATCGGTAGCATCGCAACTGGTCAGGCGCCGGGCCGTATGGCGAAGGAAGAGATCGTTCTCGCCATTATCCAGGGCATGGCAAGCGGCGACGTCGCGCTGGCCAATCTGGCTCTCGATCGGGCAGCAGGCGGAGCCAGGAATTGAGCCTCGAACTGGCGATCATCCGCCCGGGCAGCCCCGGCGATGTCGGCGACCTGCAGTCCTTTCTCGAAACGCTTCCCGTTGGCCGCATCTTGCGCCTGGGCATCTTCGGGAAAGTCGAAGGGCCCGCGACGCTCAACGATTATTCGAGACATCTCGCCCAATCGGCGATGCAAAACGCCGTCGTGCGGGCGAGGGGACAGGAGTTGCTCGAACGGACATGGGGCTTGTTTTCGACTGGCTGCGAGGGGATCGCCAGTCCGGTCATCCTCGTTTTGGTTGAGATCGAAGACGGCCATGAGCACGGGAACGACGGCCTGGTTTTCGGCGGTGCGAGGTCATCCCCCCTGCCTCCGCACAAGCGATGCGGGCGGGATCATATAGCGATAGTTGCCCAGACTGTTCGCGAAGCGGTTGCAAGTGCTGGGTTGACCGCCGACCAGGTTCGACTTGTCTTCGTGAAATCGCCTGTCCTATCGCCCGATCATGCCCTCGGGGCGGGGCTTCTCGCCCGCCACGCAGGTTCGACCGATGCGGCGCGGGGCGCGGGCGGCATAGGCGCCGGTCTGGCCCTGGGTGACATCGCTCCCGATGAGTTGGACGATGATCCAGTCGGACGAAGCTCCGCTTACGCCATGCGCACAATTGCGTTCTCGGGGACCGAAACCGATTGTGTCGAGGCAAGCGTCTTGGGTGAACGGCCGGGCGGGGATAGCCGATGGACGGTGCGCACCGCTCACATGCAGGACATCCTCGATATCCCCGAGTTCTCCGAACTCAGCGACGGGATCGCCGAGTTCATATTTTTCAAGGCGGGGATCCCGCCGTCCGGGTTTTTGAGGGGCAATCGCACCACGGTATTTACCAGCGATCTACCGAGCGACAAGCAATTGCGTGCCGCGGCGAGCGGAGTTCTCGGGGCGCGGTTCGGAACGACGCCGGCTTTCATCAGCGCCGGTAGCGAACACCAAGGTCCGCCGGGTTCCAGCCTGTGTTCGGTTCTGTTCCGAAAGGCTTAAATCGTCGACGGTGACCGCTTAGCCGAGGCCTATTGGTGCGCGTTTTTTCTTGCTGAAGAGACCTCCAGCGTCCCCTTATGATGCTGTGGACGGCTCTCCAACCCTGCCGGAGCGTAAGCTTCCGGTTTGAGCGGGAGGAGAGCCATGGGTCAGGTCACCACGATCGGGTTGGACATCGCGAAGTCGGTGTTTCAGGTCCACGGCGTCGATGGTGAAGGCGCCGTCATCCTGCGTCGGAAACTCACACGAAGGCGGCTGCTGGGTTTCTTCGGCAAGCTGGATGCGTGCCTGGTCGGGATCGAGGCGTGCGGCACGGCGCACTATTGGGCGCGGGAGCTGATTGGGCTCGGTCATGAGGTGCGGCTGATGCCGCCCAGCGACGTGAAGCCGTACGTCAAGCGCCAGAAGAACGACATGGCCGACGCGGAGGCGATCTGCGAGGCGGTGACGCGACCGAGCATGCGCTTCGTGCCGGTGAAGTCGCCGGCGCAGCAGAGCGTGATGGTGCTGCACCGCACCCGCTCGATCCTGATACGCCAGCGCACCCAGTTGTCGAACGCGATCCGCGGCCATATGGGAGAGTTCGGCCTGGCCGCCGCCGTCGGTCGCCGGGGCCTTCAGACGCTGATCGCGGTGATCGCTGACCCAGCCGATGAACGGCTGCCGCAGGAAGCGCGTGGCTGCCTGTCGCTGCTGGTCGATCAGCTCCGGCTGGTGAACGAACAGATCCTGGAGACCGACCGGCTGATCCGCACCAGCGCCCGTGCGACCGAGGTCGGCCGCCGGTTGATGGAGATCCCGGGCGTCGGCCCGCTGCTGGCCAGCGCCCGGGTCGCCACCATCGCCGATCCGAACGCCTTCCGCTCGGGCCGCAATCTCGCGGCCTGGATCGGCCTCGTGCCGCGGCAGACCTCCAGCGGTGGCAAAGAGCGGCTGAGCGGCATCACCAAGCAGGGCGACCGCTATCTGCGACAGATGTTGGTCGTCGGCGCTCTGGCGGTCGTCCGCTACGCCGTGCGCAATGGCACGCGCCGGCCCTGGCTGGTGCAGTTGCTCGCCCGACGAACGCCGAAGGTCGCCGCCGTCGCGCTCGCCAACAAGACCGCCCGGATGGTCTGGGCGATCATGACCCGCGGCGAGCGCTATCGGGAGCCGGCGGCGGCCGAGCGATCAGGCCCGGCGGCACGCTGCGGCCCACCAACTTGGGAAGGGCGGACGCGATGTCATGCGACAGCCGGTCGATACCGGAAGACGGCACAACCCATTTGCGCCAAAGCGCCTCGAGCGCGTGCTTTTGGTCGGGACCCGTCTTCGCGGAAGGCATTATGGCCCGCGGTCATGCGCACCGCATCAACAGGTCGAACACATGGCCGCACCGACCAGGCTCAGCAGAGCGTCAGATCACCCTTGCCAACGGAGAGCCGTCCACATGGCGCAAAGCGGACACTCGGAATGCAGCACCGGAGGTCCGTCTCTCGTCCCAAGGCAGATGCCGCAACTTTTATCCGATATCTTCCGGCGTCTTGCGCTTCTACATCGGTGTCGATCGGCGTGGGCGGCCGTCGCCAAGGACGTTCCTTGGTTGAACTCCTCTCACAAAATCCTCGCGGCCAACATCTACGGGCGCATGATGGCAGGCCAGGAAGGTTGGCGTGCAGGCGATGGGCCTGCTTAGGCAATGCCTCGGCCAGATGGGCGCGACGCCGGCCAACTCTTCGAAGGCCGGAGCGCCGAAACAAGATGGCGACAGCAGAGACCCAGCCGACGAGTTCTTCGAGTGAGAATCTGCACCGCAGCCTGACGCCCCCTAGAGCGGGGCTGAAGCCATGTCGCGGATCAGGCCGCAGCTTGGCGACGGGGACGAGGCCGATGTCAGAGTGGATGACGACGTCAGCGGCCACGTGGACGGTCCCTGTGGGGTGCGCAACTGCGCAACGGTGCGCAACCGGTTTCGAAGTCTGGAGCTAGGCGAAGGTCGGGCGCGCGAACCCTGCCTTTCGTTTGTTGGGCGGGAAGGACCCGCGAGGGGGCATCCCCCGGGCGGCCTCCACGGCTTCCAAGGACGACCTTCGATCCCCGGTTTGCATCCTGCAAGGCTCGATCGCTTGGACGAGACCGGCGATCGCAGGCTGGTTCGAGAAGGGGCATCGGCGGCGGGAGGGGATGCCCGTCCCCGGGTCGATCCGGTTTCTACGTGGCCGGCGGAACGGTCAGGCGGAAGGGCGCGCCCCGTTCGGCGGGCTGGCCGCGACCGATCCGTTCCACCGCGTCGACCAGGCTACCCCGCCGTCCAAGCAGGTCGTCAGCGAGCATGATGATCCGCCGGTTCGGCGTGGCGGTCGGCGACGCAGCGCGCAGCTCCCCGGCCAGGTCTTCCTCGGGCCGGCCCGGGTCGAGGGCGGCGGCGATAGACAACGCCGCTGCGGTCGACCGGGAGATACCGGCCCAACAGTGCACCACAAGCGGGGTCGTTCGATCCCAGCCGCGAGCGAACTGGACCAGGAGCCCGATGTGGTCCTCCCCGCACAGGCGGCAGCCCTCGACCGGCTCGGCGATGTCGTGGACGTCGACGGCCAGGTGATGCTCGACGCCTGGCGGAACGACCACCCGATCCTCGAGCAGCGTCAGGACGTGCCTCGATCCGCTGGAGGCGACGACGTCGCGGAGGTGGACCAGGGGGGTGACGATCAGGTGCGGCATGGATCGGATGTGGGCGACCGCCATGCATCGAACAAGGACCATCCCCGGCATCGGCCGGACGCAGCGTCCACCCCGTCCGACCGGCGTATCCAATTTTTGCATACCATCCGCGAGCCATCCGGATGGACACGATGGCGGCCTGATGGGGACCGATTTGGGGCCTCCATCACGAAAGGAGGTGCGGTGACACGTTTATCGCACAATTGACCCCGTAACACTGCGTTGCGGACGCTGTTCATAGGAGGAACGGCATTTTCACCGGTCCGCTCAACTCATCAAAGTGCGGTGAGCGCCATAGCCGGGGAGGTCGACAGCGCGTGCGCCATGAACTCCAGCGCGCCGCGCACCGTTTCCCGCTTCGCAGGTCCGCCGAGGCAAACCCGCACCGCTTCCGGTGGCGTATCGACGGCGAAGACATCGCTGGCGACGATGCCGATGCCCATGCCGCGCATATGTCCGACGAAGGCCGAGCGGGTCCACGGTTCCGGCAGCGGCACCCAGAGATTGAAGCTCATCGGGTCCGCCCAATAGGAGTTCGCGGGCAGAATCTCGCGGGCCATCGCCTGCCTCGCGGCCGTCTCGGTGCGGATGAAGCGCAGGATTATGTCGGCGGTGCCGTCCTCGATCCAGCGGGTGACGAGCGCGACCGTCAGCGGCGAGGCCATCACGTTCGCTGCGCGCAGGGCCGCCGAGAATGGCCAGCTCGACTTGACGTCGGGCGCGACGACATAGGCCGCGCGAAGGCCTGCGCCGACGCATTTCGCAAGACCGGCGACATGCCAGGTCAGGTCCGGGGCGATCGCCGCGAAGGGATGCGGTCCATGCGCCGGGATGAAGCCGTATGCGTCGTCCTCGACGATCGGTACGCCGAAGCGGCGGGCGACGGAGGCGATTGCGGCGCGACGCTCTTCCGGCACGGTGATGGTGGTCGGGTTCTGCAGTGTCGGATTGAGGTAGAGCGCTTTCGGCCGGTGCTCCGTCACCGCTTCCGCAAAGGCATCGGGATCGATGCCCTGTTCGTCCATCGGCAGGCCGACGAGCCTGATGCCAAGCTGCGCCGCGATGGCGCGTGCGCCGGGATAGGTGATCGCCTCGCAGAGGATGATGTCGCCGGGCTTTGCCAGGATGCCGAAGATAGCCAGCAGCGCTGGGTGCGCGCCGGGCGTGATGAAGATGCGCTCCTGTGCCGGCACCAGCGCGCGGCGGCCGAGCCAGTTCGACGCCGCGTCCTTGTCCGCCGGCGCGCCGCCGAACCCCTGATAGCGGAGCAGAGAGACGAGGTCGGGTTTCATGTCGTCGAGGCCGGCCTGCATGCGGGCGAGAAGACCCGGATCGGTCGGCTCGGGCGGCAGATTCATCGACAGGTCGACTCGCTCGGGCCGGGCAGGGCGGCTCGACGCGACATTCCGTTCGACGACGAAGGTGCCCTGGCCGACGCGGGATTCGACCAGTCCGCGCTTTTGCGCCTCGACATAGCCGCGCGCGACGGTGGTGAAGTCGATGCTCAGCCGGTCGGCCAGTTTGCGCTGTGGCGGCAAACGGTCCGCGGTTTGCAGCCTGCCATGAGCGATGTCGCTCTCGATGGCGTCGGCGATGGCGATGTAGCGGGGGCGGTCACTTCCGGAAATGTCGGGAAGCCAGTCGGTGAGCGTCATCAGCGTGCAATCAATCCAGTCAGTAATTGACTGTATATTTGTTGCATGCTGCTTCGCCTAGAGAGGGCATGAGCGAATTTTCAGCAGCAGGATGCCCGCTTCATGAGCGCATATCGCGATAATTGATTGGATATTTGACTGCATCAAGAAGCAGTCGATGTTGGCACATTGATTGCACCTGTCTTTCGCGTGTTCCGAGCGTCGGCTCGGATGAAGCGAGGGAGAGTTCCGATGCCTGCCGTTACCGTGCCAGCCCGCCAGAAAGGCGATTTTCTCGTCGACTACGAAGAAAAGGTCTTTGAAGACGTAAAGGCAAAACCGGGCGAAAAAGCGCTCGTCACGTTCCATACCGTCGCCTTCGAAGGCTCGATCGGTTTTGTGAACCTGCTCCAGGCAACCCGCCTGCTGCGCAAGGGCTTCGAAACCTCGGTCCTGCTCTACGGCCCCGGCGTCACGCTCGGCGTGCAGCGTGGTTTCCCGAAGCTCGGCGACGAGGCCTTCCCCGGCCACCAGAACATGAACAACACCCTGACCAAGTTCATGGAGGAAGGCGGCAAGGTCTATGCATGTCGCTTCGCGCTGCAGGCCCTGTACGGCCACGGCGAGGGGTCGCTGATCCCCGGCATCGTGCCGATCAGCCCGCTCGACGTGCTCGATCTCATCCTGCTCCACCGCAGGGACGATGCCTTCATGATGCACACCTGGACGGTGTGATCGGACGGCACGGAGGGACGACATGAGCGACAAGCGCATGGTCCGGGTCGCCGCGGTTCAGATCGCGCCAGACCTCGAAACACCGACGGGGACGCTCGACCGCGTCCTCGCGGCGATCGCGGATGCCGCCGGCAAGGGGGCGCAGCTTGCTGTGTTCCCGGAGACCTTCGTGCCCTGGTATCCCTATTTCTCGTTCGTGCACCCGCCGGTCCTGACCGGCGGGGAGCACATCCGCCTATACGAGAACGCCGTCACGGTGCCGGGTCCGGTCACCGAGGCGGTGGCCGCGGCCGCGAAGCGGCACGGGATGGTCGTCGTCCTTGGCGTCAACGAGCGCGATCATGGCTCGCTCTACAACGCCCAGATCGTCTTCGATGCCGATGGCTCAATCCTGCTGAAGCGCCGCAAGCTCACCCCGACCTTCCATGAACGGATGATCTGGGGGCAGGGCGACGGCGCCGGGCTGAAAGTGGTCGACACCGCCGTCGGCCGCATCGGCGCGCTCGCCTGCTGGGAGCATTACAATCCGCTCGCCCGCTACGCCCTGATGGCGCAGCACGAGGAAATCCACATCGCCCAGTTCCCCGGCTCGCTGGTCGGGCCGATCTTCGCCGATCAGATCGAGGTGACGATCCGCCACCACGCGCTGGAATCCGGCTGCTTCGTCGTCAACTCGACCGGTTGGCTGACCGAGGAGCAGATCGCGAAGATCTCGCCCGACGAGAAGCTGCGGAAGGGCCTGCGCGGCGGCTGCATGACGGCGATCATCTCGCCCGAAGGCGCGCATGTCGTGCCGCCGCTCACCGAGGGCGAGGGCATCCTGATCGCCGATCTCGACATGGGCCTCATCGTCAAGCGCAAGCGGATGATGGACTCGGTCGGCCATTACGCCCGGCCCGAACTGCTCAGCCTCAATCTCGACAACCGCGCCACCGCCCCGATGCAGGCCGGCGCTTTCCCTGATCCCGGTTTTGGGAGCGTGCCCGATGAAACAGACAATGCCGACGGCCATGCCGACCGAGCAGCTGATCAACGAATTGCAGTCCTACGGAGCACGGCTCGCTGACACCGGCGTCGGTGTCCAGAGCCGTCGCGGCGGGGCCGGTCCGTCCGACCACAAGGCGATGACGCTCGACGGCATGACGGTGATGGTGCCGGTGCACACCGCGCCGGCATTCGAGAGTCCGTACGTCATCGAGAAGCCGGACGCCGAGGGCCGCAGCCGCATCACCCGCGAGGGGCTCAATCTCGGCGAGGTCTCGTTTCCGCTCCGCCCGCGCTTCTACGAGCGCACGACGGCGGACGGCATTCCCTATTCCAAGATCGCGGTGCTGCACGGCCGTGACGTGCTGGCGACGACGGTGCTGCAAACCTGCATCCGCTATCAGAGCCGCACCAAGACCTGCCAGTTCTGTTCGATCGGCCAGTCGCTCGCGGCTGGTCGCACCATTGAGCGAAAGACGCCGGCCCAGCTCGCGGAAGTCGCCAAGGCGGCCGTCGAACTCGATGGCGTCAAGCACATGGTGATGACCACCGGCACACCGCCCGGCAAGGATCGCGGCGCGGCGATCCTCTGCGAGAGCGTCGCCGCGGTGAAGGCGGCGGTCGACCTGCCGATCCAGGCGCAGTGCGAGCCGCCGGACGACGATGTCTGGTTCCAGCGGATGAAGGATGCGGGCGTCGACGCGCTCGGAATGCATCTCGAGGCGGTGACGCCAGAGGTCCGCCACCGGATCATGCCCGGCAAGGCGAGCGTCCCGCTGGAGCGCTATTTCTCCGCCTTCGAGGCGGCCGTCCCGGTGTTCGGCAAGGGACAGGTCTCGACCTACATTCTCGCTGGCCTTGGCGACACGCGAGAAGCTGTGTTGGAGATAGCCGAGCGCCTGGTCGCGATCGGCGTCTACCCCTTCGTCGTCCCGTTCGTGCCGATCTCCGGCACGCCGCTCGAAAGCCATCCGACGCCGAGCCCCGCCTTCATGGACGAGATCCTGAAGCCGCTTTCGATGATGGTCATGCGGAGTGGAACTCCGCGCCACCGATATCAAGGCCGGCTGCGGCAAGTGCGGTGCCTGCTCGGCGCTCTCGACCTATGAACGGAGGCTCGCCTCGTGATCTTCGAGCCGTTCAAGCCGTTCGTGGCCTCCGGTTTCCAGGTGAAATACGCGACCGAGGACTGGGAGCGCCGCGGCGCCGCTCGCCTGCGTCGTGAAGTGTTCTGCGAAGAGCAGGGCGTGTTCGCGGGTGACGATCGCGACGAGATCGACGAGATCGCGATCCCGATTGTCGCCGTGTCTCTCTGGGGCGTCGTCGCCGACGATGTCGTCGGCACCGTGCGCATCCATGAGGCCGAGCCCGGCCTGTGGTGGGGTTCGCGACTCGCGGTCGCGCCGGACTATCGCCGGATCGGGGCGCTCGGCGCATCCCTGATCAAGCTCGCGGTGTCGTCCGCCCATGCGCGCGGATGCACCAAATTCCTCGCCAATGTGCAGAGCCAGAACGCGCTGCTCTTCCGTCGCCTGCACTGGAACACGCTCGCACGAATTCGACCTGCACGGCCGCGCCCACCACCACATGGAAGCGGATCTCGACTGGTATCCACCGATCATGGACGCCGAAACCGGCTTCCACGCGCTTCCGCGAAAGGCCGCTTGATCATGACCGCCGGTCTCGCCGCAGCTCGCCGACGTGCTCCGCGCCGATCGCGGCATGCACGCAAAGGCGGACATCGCGCGCGGTGGCCGGCCGGCTCGGCCTGTCCGGTTCCTCGGTCATCGCCGTCGGCGACGATTGCGCGGCGATCCCGGACCATGACGGCTTCCTGCTGCTCGCCATCGAAGGCTTCATGAACGAGTTCGTGAAGGGCGATCCGTGGTTTGCCGGCTGGTGCGGGGTGATGGTCAATATTTCCGACGTGGCGGCGATGGGCGGACGGCCGATTGCCGTCGTCAACGCGATCTGGGCCGACGGCGCGGACGCGGCCGATCCAGTGCTTCGCGGCCTGCGCGGCGCGAGCGAAGCCTACGGCGTTCCGATCGTCGGCGGCCACACCAATCTGACAACCGATCGCGGCCAGCTCTCCGTCGCCATGCTCGGCCGGGCGAAGCGCCTGCTGACCAGCTTCGACGCCACGCCGGACGACCGCCTGATCGCCGCCGATCGACCTGCGTGGCCGCTACCGCGAGCCGTTCCTGAACTGGGAAGCCGCGACCCGCGCCGCGCCCGAGCGGCTGCAGGGCGATCTCTGCATCCTGCCGGAAATCGCCGAAGCCGGCCTGTCGGTCGCCGCCAAGGACATCAGCCAGGGCGGTGTCGTCGGCACCGCCGCATGCTGGCAGAATGCTCCGAGGTCGGCGTCAAGATCGACGTCAACGCCGTTCCGAAGCCGGAGGGCGTTGCGCTCGATCGCTGGCTCGCGCCATTCCCGAGCTTCGGCTATCTGCTGTCGGTCTCGCCACCGAATGTCGGCAAGGTGCTCGACCGTTTCCGCAAGCGCGGCATCGCCGCCGCCGATATCGGCGCCTTCCGCCCCGGCACCAAGGTCGACGTCACCGACGGCGCCGACACCGAGACGATCTGGGATTTCTCGACCTCGCCGCTGATCGGCTGCGCCTCGACCGGGGCGCTCACGTGAGCGGCCTTTCGCATTGCGCTGCTTGCGCATTCCACCAATCCGCGCGGCGGCGTGGTCCACACGCTCGGCCTCGCCGATGCGCTGGTCAGGCTCGGCAATCGCGTGACGGTTCATGCGCCCGACCCGTCGGGCAAGGGATTCTTCCGGCCGACCTTGGCGGAGACGGTCAGCATTCCCGCTTCGGTGGTCGACAGCCACGACACGGCATCGATGGTCGAGACCCGCGTCGCCGACTACCTCCATTATTTCGAGCATGGCGGGAACCGCCATTTCGATGTCTTCCATGCGCAGGACGGCATTTCCGGCAATGCGCTCGCCTCGCTGAAGGCGAGGGGGCTGATCCCAAGCTTCGTCCGGACCGTCCATCACATCGACACGTTCGAGGACCCGCGCGTCACCGTGCTCCAGGCGCGGGCGATCCGCGAGGCCGACCGGCATTTCGTCGTCAGCAAGCTCTGGTGCGAGACTTTGGCCTTCGACTCGGGACTCGACTCGACCGTGGTCGGCAACGGCGTCGATACCTCTCGCCACACACCGCATTACGACGGACGCGAAGATGGGTTGAGAACGAAGCTCGGCATTCGCGGCGGCCCCGTGTTCCTGTCCATCGGCGGGGTCGAGGAGCGCAAGAACACGCTCGGCGTGCTCGAAGCCTTCCGGCAGGTCCATAGCCTCTATCCGGGTGCGCAGCTCGTCATCGCCGGCGGCGTCTCGCTGCTCGACCACGAGGCTTACAGGAAGGCATTCGACACCGCGCTTTCCTCGGCGTCCCTGCCGCGCGACGCCGTGATCCTCGCCGGCAAGATCGCCGACGAGGACATGCCGGCGCTCTATCGCATAGCGACGACGCTCCTGTTCCCATCGCTCAAGGAGGGGTTCGGTCTTTGCGTGCTCGAGGCGATGGCGAGCGGCGTTCCGGTGGTCACGTCGAGCATCGCGCCCTTCACCGAATATCTCGGTCCCGATGATGTCGCCTGGTGCGACCCGACAAGTCCGTCCTCGATCGCCGACGCCACCGCGCTGACGCTCTCCGTGCCAATGCGCGGGCGGCTGATCACGCAGGGTCACGAGGTCGCCGCCCGGCACGATTGGCGGCCGCACCGCCGAGAAGCATCTGGCCGTCTATGCCGGCCTTCTGGAGTTCGCCAATGCCTGAAATGCGCTTCCGCGTCCGCTGGCCGGATGCCAGCGAGGAGCTTTGCTATTCGCCCTCGCTCGTCATCAAGGACTATTTCGCCGAGGGCGAGACCGTGCCGCTCGGCGACTTCCTCGCCAAGTCGCGCGAGGCGCTGGAGATTGCGAGCGAGCGCGTGCGGGCGAAATACGGCTTCGCCTGCTCCGCCGCGAGGATCAGCTCGCCCGTATCGAGACGACCGGCAAGGCGTTCGCGAACCAGCCGAACGCCCGGGTCACCATCTGCAATTTCGAAGAATGAGGAGGACGCCATGAGCGCGACCGAACATTGGCCCGTCGTCGTCATTGGAGGCGGTCAGGCCGGCCTTGCGATGAGCCACGAACTGAAGACGCGCGGCATCGGCCACGTCGTTTTCGAGAAGAACCGCATCGCCCATTCATGGCGCACCCAACGCTGGGACGCGTTCTGCCTCGTCACGCCGAATTGGCAGTGCCAGCTACCGGGCCATCATTATCCCGGCGAGGAGCCGCATGGCTTCATGCTGAAGGACGAGATCGTCGACTACATCGAGGATTATGCGAGGAAGATCGACGCGCCGGTCCGCGAGGGCGTGGGCGTGAAGAAGTTGTCCAGGAACGGCGCCGGCTATCGCGTCGAGACGGAGGACGGCACCGTCACCACCGACCAGGTCGTGCTCGCGGTCGGCGCCTATCACAAGCCCAAGATCCCCGCAGTCGCGGCCGATCTTCCGGCGGGCATCACGCAGATCCATTCGTCGCAATACCGCAATCCAGGCCAGCTTCCCCAGGGGGCGGTCCTGGTCGTCGGCTCAGGCCAGTCCGGCTGCCAGATCGCCGAGGACCTGCATCTCGCCGGCTGCAAGGTCCATCTCGTCGTCGGCAGCGCGCCGCGTTGCCCGCGAATCTACCGCGGCCGCGACGCCGTCGACTGGCTCGATGATCTCGGCCAGTACGATTTGCCGGTCGACAAGCACCCGCTGAAGGACGGCGTGCGCGGCAAGGCCAATCATTACCTGACAGGCCGCGACGGCGGGCGCGACATCGACCTCCGCAAATTCGCGCTGGAAGGCATGAAGCTGCACGGCCGCCTGCAAGCCGTCGAAGACGAGCGCATGGTCTTCGGCGACGACCTCGCGAAGAACCTCGATGCCGCAGATGCCGTCTACAACGGCATTTGCGGCATGATCGACAAGCACATCGCTAGCCAGGGCATCCAGGCGCCGGAGCAGGCGCACTACACGCCGGTCTGGCAGCCGGAGACCGGCGCCGAAACGCTCGATCCGGTCGAGGCCGGGATCGGCGCCATCGTCTGGGCCACCGGCTTCACCTCCGACTGGTCGTGGGTCGACCTGCCGGTCTTCGAGAACAATTATCCGAAGCATGAGCGGGGCATCACTCCGGAGCCGGGCCTCTACGTCGTCGGCTTGCCCTGGCTCTACACCTGGGGCTCCGGCCGTTTCATCGGCGTCGGGCGCGATGCGGCCTATATCGCTGATCACATTGCGGACGCGAACCACGAGCAGAGGGCGATCCCGGCGGTGGGCTGCAAGGATACCCGCCCTTGGCACGGCCTCGACGGCTACAACCTTGCCTCGGCCTCGGCGGTCGCGTAGGCGGCGAGCCAATGGTGAAAGCTTCCCGCCATGCTGCGGAACACTGCAACCTCGTGCAGGATTGCAAGCAGGGGCGAATGAACCCACGGGGGCGTCTGGAATTGGCCGTTCGTGCCGCGCGGCGCCACCGCTCGGTCCGCCTTATTCTTCAGGCCCGGCGTCCGAGAGACCGGACATGCCGCATCACCCCGCCTCGGCCGCACCGGAACGGCTCCATGTCAGCCTCGTCGCCATTCCGGAGGCCGTGCTGTCGACGCTGAGCGGCATCTTCGACGTGATGAACGCCTTCGCCATGATGCCCCCGTCCGGCACCGCCGCGGGGCGGCGGCGCGGCAGCGGAAAGTCTGCTCTCGGGACGGGAGCGAATGTCCGCAAGTGGCGGATGCTGTTGAAAAAGGGTCGTTGAAGCGGTGACTTCTGACCTGATTCACTCCTGCTCAGGCGGGAGGGCGTGGGCATGATGGGCGAGCGGCGGGCCCTGCGGCGCCAGAGACGAGTTCCTCCTCGCCGCCACCGCCCAGAACCTTCGCAAACTCGCCAAACTCATCCCGCCTGCGACGGCGATGACGCCGGCGTAGGCCAGTTCCGCCGTCCGCGCCCTGCATATGCTCCGCGCGACGCGCCGACTTTTTCAACGCAATCGGTCAGAAGCGGAAGTTCGTGGCGGCGGGCCCAATGTCCGCTTTGCGCCAAAAGCGGTCTCCATTGACCGGGATCCTCCATTGCTTCTCGCTCAAAAATGATCGCTGCGCTGGATCGGGCTGAAAGGAGGAGGGAAGCTCCAGACACGCGGTGAACGATTATTAGAAGGCCGGGGTCAGCCCCTGTCCCAGGCCCGCTCACGTTCCGCGACCTCGCATCGCCGCGACCCCTTCCGGCGTGATCTGGATCGACTTGCGTATATAAGCCGCCCACCCGTTCTCGATGAGGCTGGGGACGACCGGGAAGTCGTCCTCATGCAGCATCGGCGTGGAATCCAGCCACCTCAACGGCACCCAGCGTCCCCCTGTACCGAGCAGGATTTCGAGGATTTGCTCCTGCGCCCGCGTCGGCGTCGTGGCGGCTTGAATATGAGGGCGGTTAATCCTTCTCATTGGGATCGTTCCGGCGCGCTCAGTTGCGCCTGCGCCGTTTCGGCTGGGTTGGTGTCAAGCACGGTCGGCTCCGGCTCATTGGCCATCGCGAGGATCGCATCGCGGAACGGCCCCTCGACAGCGACCCCGAAATTCATATGAGTCGGCGAGAACGGTCCGGGACTGTACGGATGGGTGCTGCGCCACCCGACGAAGATGCCGACCATCGCGCAGGACGAGTTAGGCAGCATAATGGCGCTACCCGAAGCACCCGCCTCCGCGCTGCAATCGATTGCGAGCTCGCGGGGATCCGAGGGGTCGACTTGGTCGGACGAGCGGATGGCGCAGGCCTCTATGGCCCTGGTTCCGTCATGAACCCAGCCACGATGGCGATGGGCCAGCATCACGATGTTGGCGCCATCGTTGGCCGACGGCCCTAGCGTATAAGGTTGGGCCTCCGGTACCTTGTCCCGGAGCCGCACCACCGCCCAATCATGCACCGGCGACACCGGATAAGGGTTGCGCGATCCGACCTGGAGCGAAGCCACGTCCAGCGGAATCTCGTGATGGACGCCGCTGATATCGATGACGAAGGTGCAGGTCGACAGATCGCCGCGCGGATTTCCCTCTGGATCGAAGAAGGCATGCGCCGCGGTCGTCACAACATCGTTGCGGACGGTAAGCTGCGCCGTCGAATAGACGTCGGAGCAGTTGATCAATCCGGTCGCGGCGTACCGCGTTTCGTAGAGATCGGGATCCTGCCCGCTCTTCCGGGCGAATTCGGGCAAGGTCAGCCGGGCGTCGGAGATCAGCGTCACTGCCCGCGCCTCCTCACCACCGAGAGCAGCCAGGCCACACAGGATCGCGGCCAAGAAAGTCAGACCGCGTTGCACGTTCTCATCCCCCCGCGGTCTTCAAGGATGGACAGGGCGTCCGGATCGACTGACCCGAAAATCTCTCTGCCGGCCCGAACCTGGCCAGCCTGACAAATTCCGCATGTGGGCGGTGGGGTCATCATGACGTTGATGGCTCCTGTCGAAGGGAAGACGCGTGCTTTTGTGATCAGGCCGCCCTCGTTGGCCCGCGGCGTTTGCTACTGCGCGCCGGAGGACGGGCGTCGCCTCGCCGATATCACAACCCATCCGGGCGGCAACGTCGGATTTGATCCGGCTGGCATGTAATGACGCGTGGCACCCAGCTTGTAAGCTGCACTTCTTGGCTAATCGGCCATACGTTCGTATAGCTGCGGAAGGCTCTGCTCGCGGCAGGGGCAACATGTGTGGCGGCATCGCCTGCGCCACGAAGCTTGATTACCTCTATTGCTGGTTATCCGCCCCACTTGGGTGCTGGCGGCTCCCTTCCGCGCCCGGGAATTGTGAACTGAAAGATGGCGCCGTGCGGCGTGTTCGGCGACGTCCAGAAGCGCCCGCCATGCGCCTCTATGATCGATCGGCAGATGGAAAGCCCCATACCCATGCCGTTTGGTTTCGTCGTGAACAAGGACTTAAAGATGCGATTGGCTATCGCCGGATCTATGCCCGCGCCAGTATCCTTGACCGCAACAAGAACGTCCCCCGAGTTCGAGGCATTCCGAAGATATCGTCAGCATCTTAGGGCGATGCATGACCGCGCTCATGGATTCACATGCGTTCATGACCAGATTGAGCACAACTTGCTGCATCTGAACCCGATCCGCGAAGGCCGTCCGATCGCCAGCGGAAAGATCGGCGCGAACCACAACATTGTGCCGGGTCAGCTCGCTGCGGGCTAACACGAGAACTTCCCGGATGGCGCTATCGATGTCGAGCTTGGCGCGTTGGGGCTCGGATTTTTTTGCCATTGCACGGAGGTGTTCGATCACTTCTGCAGCGCGGCTGCCGTCCCGCTTGATGGAAGACACTGCATCCCGCGCTTCGTCGAGATCGGGCTCGTCCCGGTTCAGCCAGCGCAGGCAGGCGTCGCTGTGCACCAAGAGGGCGGCCAAGGGTTGGTTGATCTCATGGGCAATGGAGGCGACCAGTTCACCCATCGTCGTCATCCGTCCAACGCGGGCAAGTTCCGCTTGGACCCTCTGGCGTTCGATCATGCTGTCTTTGAAAATCTGGGCAGACGCCGCCATCGCGCCGATCTCGTCACTGCGACTGACCGCGGGAATTTCGACGGTGGTATCGCCTTTGGCGAGCGTGGTCATGGCGCTGGTCATGCGAGTGATCGGCACCGCGATGCCGCGGGTGAGGAGAACGCCCATCAGCGTCGCGATGATGAGCGTGGCTGCGCCGCCGACGATCGTCACCGTGTATGCAGTCGCGAACGCCTGTTGCTGCACGGCGTCGCGCTTTGCCAACAGATCGCGCTCAACCCCTTCGATTTCCTGCATTTTGGCACGGATGAGGTCCATTGCGGTTTTGCTGGCCGTCATGCCCTCCAAGGCGCGCGCATCCTCGCGCGTTTCGGGCTTCGTCATCAGCACGATCGCCCGCTCGGCGAGCCCCGAACGCCAATTGTTCGCCAATTCGTTCAGCTCATTGAGCCGACTCTGTTGGGCGGGATTGTCCGAGGTGAGGTTTCTTATTTTCTGGATCGCTACGGTGTAGGAATTGCCGCCCCTATGATACGGCTCCAAAAATTTCTCGTCGCCGGAGATCAAATAGCCGCGCACGCCGGTTTCCTGCTCCAGCATCGCGTCCATTGCCGTCTGCAACGTCTCCAGCACGTCGGTGGTGTGGACACGCCAGTTTTTGGCCCATTCGATCACGAGAAGTCTGTCGTATACGAGAGCGCTGCTTACAAATATGACCACGATCACGGCGGCAAACGCGGCCATAAGCTTGCGCGAGATCGGCAAATTCGCAAAAGCGGACACGTGACCTCTCCGAAATGGTCAAGCATCGGAAACGAATTATACCGCCTTGCCTTGATACCTGCATCACCGCGAACGTCGATCGATATGGCCGCACCGCTCTCGGCGTTCCCCGAGGGGCCGAAGGCACGGCGAAGGTCTGTTTTGGGTCCAAAAGCGGTCCATCAGGTGGTCAGGGGGTGGATCGGCTTACAAGGTTATTTTCGGCGCTCATGACCCGCGACCGCCGTGGCGTCAGCCTTGTGGAGGACCGCCCGGGCGCGCCTCGAGCCCCAAAAAAAATGATCCAAGAAGCGACTGCTCCGAATTGCCTGGCGCTAACAGCGCTGCTGCAACAGGATTTTCTTGTTGCAGCATTGTTGCATGTCGGAAGGCGCACTCGCCCGACGGTTGCAAAAGCGGGCAGTCTCACTTAAACATAATTTGCGCTTTGCACGCAGTAGTTTATGGCGGAGAGGGTGGGATTCGAACCCACGGTACCCTTGCGGGCACAACGGTTTTCGAGACCGTCCCAATCGACCTCTCTGGCACCTCTCCGCGAGCCGTCATGCGATGGGAAGCGCCCGTGTATACGGACCTTTCGCGCCGCACAAGCGTGAACCGTGAATTGGTTGACGCAGGACCGTCATGGATATAAGGAGAGCCCCTCGCAGAGGTGGGATTCGTTCCCGACCCTCTTCGTATCACCCTTAGGCTGCAAAGAAGACGGTCCTTCGAGGCCGATCCGAACACGGGAGAAATCGATGTTCGCAGTCATCAAAACCGGCGGCAAGCAGTACCGCGTCGCCGCGAATGACAAGATTACCGTCGGCCGTCTGGCTGGCGACGTCGGCTCCACCGTGGAGCTTGGCGAAGTTCTGGCCCTCGGCGGTGACACGCCGAGCTTTGGCGCACCGTTCGTCGATGGCGCCCGCGTTGTGATCGAGATCGTCGAGCACAGCCGCGGCGACAAGGTCATCGCGTTCAAGAAGCGCCGCCGGCAGAATTCGAAGCGCAAGCGTGGTCACCGTCAGGACCACACCGTGATCCGCATCACGGACATCCTGGCGAAGGGCCAGGAAGCCAGCGCGAAGCCGAAGGCGGCCAAGAAGGCTGTCGAGGCGACTGATGCAGACGCAGCCCCGGCCAAGAAGCCGGCGGCGAAGAAGGCCGCCAAGGCGGCCGAGACCGAGACGGAGTAAAGACCGATGGCACATAAGAAAGCAGGCGGTTCGTCGCGCAATGGTCGCGACTCGGCCGGCCGTCGCCTCGGCGTGAAGAAGTTCGGCGGCCAGGCGGTCGTAGCCGGCAACATCATCGTGCGTCAGCGCGGGACCAAGTGGCATCCCGGCGCGAACGTTGGCATGGGCACGGATCACACCCTTTTTGCCCTCGTCGATGGCCAGGTGGCCTTCGTCTCGAAAGCCAACGGCCGCACGTATGTGACGGTCGCCCCGGCCATGGCCGAGGCAGCAGAGTAAACGGCGGATCAAGCGACGGTTCCGCCGGTGTCAGTCGACCCGGTGGAGCCGAATGGGCTCCAAAGTTCCGAAGGGGAGGCTGGCAAAGTCTCCCCTTCGTCGCGTCTGGAGCTGCGTCATGATCTGCGAAGAACGCGAAGCATTACAGCACGAAGACTGTATCCTCAGGACGGGCAGATTGGTCCTGCGCCGTCCGCGCGCGAGCGATGCCGAAAGCGTCGCCCGTCTCGCAAACGATCGATGGATCGCCGAGAACACGGCGATGATTCCGCATCCCTATACGCTCGCCCATGCGCAGGAATGGTTCGTCCGCATTCACGAGGACGACAAGCATGAATTCCTGGCATTCGCGGATATCGATGGCGTCCAAACGCTCGTCGGCGCAGGCGGCTTGAGCGAGGGAGAGGATGGCGTACTGAAGCTGGGCTACTGGCTCGGCGCGCCCTTCCGCGGAAAAGGCTATGCGACGGAGATCGCCCGCGCGCTCGTGGATTATGCCTTCGAGCAGATCGGCGTTGATCGCATCACAGTGTCGTGCCGTGTGACCAACACGGCGTCGCGACGCGTGATAGAGAAATGCGGATTTCAATGGTCGGGCTGCGGTCTGGCCAGCTCGGTGGGGTTCAAGGGCGCCTTCCCGGTCGACCGTTTCAGGCTGGAGCGGTGGATCTGGGAGAGCCTCGTGTCCTGGGGCCGCAATCGTTCGGGTCGGCGTATCGTCCCGCAGATGCAGTCCCAGATGGGAGAAGCGACTTTATGAAGTTCCTTGATCAGGCGAAGGTCTATATCCGCTCCGGCGATGGTGGCGCCGGAGCGGTTTCCTTTCGCCGCGAGAAGTTCATCGAGTTCGGCGGGCCGAACGGCGGCGATGGCGGCCGTGGCGGCGACGTGTGGGCCGAGTGCGTCGATGGGCTGAACACGCTCATCGACTACCGCTACCAGCAGCACTTCAAGGCAAAGACCGGCGGCCATGGCATGGGCGCCAACCGCACCGGCGCGGGCGGCGACGATGTCGTGCTGAAAATGCCGGCAGGCACCCAGATCTTCGAGGAAGACGAGGAGACGCTCATCGCCGACATGACCCATGTCGGTCAGCGCGTCCTTCTGGCCAAGGGCGGCAATGGCGGCTTCGGCAATGCCTATTTCAAGACCTCCACCAATCAGGCACCGCGCCGCGCGAACCCGGGTCTCGAGGGCGAGGAGCGCTGGCTGATCCTGAAGCTGAAGCTCATCGCCGATGCCGGTCTCGTCGGCCTGCCCAATGCCGGGAAGTCGACTTTCCTGTCGACGGTGACGGCGGCCAAGCCGAAGATCGCCGATTACCCCTTTACTACGCTCCATCCCGGTCTCGGAGTCGTCCGCCAGGATGGCCGTGAATTCGTGCTGGCGGACATTCCCGGGCTGATCGAGGGCGCGCATGAGGGCATTGGCCTCGGCGACCGCTTCCTCGGGCATGTCGAGCGCTGTCGTGTGCTGCTCCATCTCGTCGACGGAACGCAGGAACATGCGGGCGAGGCCTACAAGACCGTTCGCGCCGAGCTCGAAGCCTATGGTGGCGGGCTTGCGGAGAAGGAGGAAATCGTCGTCTTGACCAAGGCCGACGCGCTCGATCCCGAAACCCGCAAGCAGCAACTCGCTCGGTTGAAGCGCGCGGCGAAGAAGACGCCGCTACTTATGTCCGCGCATTCCGGTGAAGGCGTGCCGGAGGCGCTCCGCGCTCTGCTCGGCATCATCGACATCGACCGCGCGGCCGAAGAAGCGGAGAAGGCGCCGGTCGTGCGCACCGAATGGCGGCCGTGACGGCTGACGCAGTTTTGTGTTAGCGCCTGTCCACTCTCGCTTTTCGGCCGTCCCGTGACCGTTCCCCAGCTCATCCAGTTCCGCCGCGTCGTCGTGAAGATCGGCTCGGCTTTGCTCGTCGACCACGAACAGGGTTCCCTGAAGCGCGCCTGGCTGGAGAGCCTCGCGGAGGACATCGCGGCGATCCGCCATCGCGGCGCGGATGTGCTGGTCGTCTCGTCGGGTTCGATCGCGCTCGGCCGCACCATCCTCGACCTGCCGAAGCGGGTGCTTCGCCTCGAAGAGAGCCAGGCCGCCGCGGCGGTCGGCCAGATCGCATTGGCCCGCGCGTGGTCCGAGGTGCTCGGCACCCACGGCCTGACCGCCGGCCAAATCCTTCTGACGCTCGGCGATACGGAAGAGCGCGAGCGCTATCTCAACGCCCGCGCGACCATCGCTCGGCTGATCGACTTCAAGGCCGTTCCGGTAATCAACGAGAACGACACCGTCGCGACGACCGAGATCCGCTACGGCGACAACGACCGCCTCGCAGCGCGGGTGGCGACCATGGCGAGCGCCGACCTCCTCATTCTTCTGTCGGACATCGACGGGCTCTACACGGCGCCGCCGGCGCAGGACCCGAGCGCCAAACACATCCCGGTCGTGCCGCGCATTTCGGCGGAGATCGAGGCGATGGCCGGAGGCGCGGCGTCCGCTCTTTCGCGTGGCGGCATGCGGACCAAGATCGAGGCCGGCAAGATCGCCACCTCGGGCGGCACCCATATGGTCATCGCCTCGGGCAAGATCATGCATCCGATCCGCTCGATCGAGCAGGGCGGCCGCTCGACTTGGTTCCTCGCTTCGGGCAATCCCTCCGCGGCGCGCAAGACTTGGATCGGCGGTTCGCTTGAACCGAAGGGCGCGCTGATCCTCGACGACGGCGCGGTGAAGGCGCTCCGCAGCGGCAAGAGCCTGCTGCCCGCCGGCGTTACTCGCGTCGAGGGCGGTTTCCAGCGTGGCGATGCGGTTGTCATTCGGGATTCGGAGGGCACGGAAATTGGCCGCGGGCTTGTCGCCTATGATGCCGCCGACGCGCTTCGCATCGCCGGCAAGAACAGCGCAGCCATCGAGGAAGTACTCGGCGCGCCGTTCCGTAGCGTGATGGTCCATCGCGACGATCTGGTGATCGCCGGGCGCTAATCGCTCGTTATCGCGACCAGCCGCTCGGCGTCTTTCGGTGCCGCGCTTTTCTGGTCGTTGTCGAAATAGACGAAGACGTCGCGGCCCTCTTTGCGCCAGCCGTCGATGGCTTTAGCCGTGTTCGACAAAGTGTCGTCGGGGTAGCTGCCGGCATAGCGTCCGTCAGTGCCGTGGCCACGTACATACACGAAATCGGCGGTCGCCTCGGGTGGGGCGGGGGCGGCGGCATGGTCGCTGATGCAGAGCGCGATGTTGTGATCGCTCAGCAGAGCGAAGATCGCCGGCTCGTACCAACTCTCGTCGCGGAACTCGAACGTGTAACGGTGTTCCCTCGGGAGCTGCAGCAGGAAGCTCGCGAGTCGCTCGCGATCGACCTTCATCTGCGGAGGCAGTTGGAAGAGCACCGGTCCGAAAGCCGGTCCGAGGCCGGCCATTCTGCCGAACACCATCTCAATGCTGTCCTCGCAGTCCTTCAGCCGCCGGAAATGGGTCATGAACCGCGACGCCTTCCAGGCGAAGACGAAGCCCTCGGGAACGGTCTCTCGCCATTCGGCGATCGCCTTGACCGTCGGCAGCCGGTAGAACGAGTTGTTGATCTCGGCAGTGTCGAAGCGGCTTGCATAGAAGCTGAGCAGCTCCTTTATCTTCACTTCCTTCGGGTAGAATGGGCCGCGCCAGCTGCCGTAATGCCAGCCGGACGTGCCAATGCGCAGCTGCGTATTGGCCGCAGTATCCGGTGTGGCACTCCGCGCTTTCTGCCGTATAGAGAGTACGCGATTAGAGCTTTCGAGTATGGTCATGAACGTTGCCCCCAACGAACTGAACGCACAGAATGCCAAAGAGGTCGCGTCAGCGTCGAATATTTCTTCGGTCATGCGCGAGATCGGGCGCTCGGCCCGCGCTGCGGCGCGGGTGCTGGCGCTTGCCGGTCGACCGGAAAAGGATAGCGCGCTCAAGGCGATGGCCGCTTCGATCCGCCGTCATGCGCCGGATATCCTCGCCGCCAACGAAATCGATGTCGCTGAGGCGCGCAAAGCCGGTTCGACCGGCGCGCTGATCGACCGGCTGGTCCTCAACGACAAACGCATCGAGGGAATGGCCGAGGGCATCGAGACGGTGGCCGCGCTGGAAGATCCGGTCGGTCGCGTGCTGGCTGACTGGACGCGCCCGAACGGCCTCGAATTCGAGCGCGTGTCCTGGCCGATCGGCGTCATCGGCGTTGTCTATGAGAGTCGCCCCAACGTCACGGCCGACGGCGCCGCGCTGACGCTGAAGTCAGGCAATGCGGTCATCCTGCGCGGCGGATCGGACAGTTTCCGCTCCTCATCTGCCATCCACTCCGCCATCGTCGAGGCGCTGCGCGAAGCCGGCCTGCCCGAGGCTGCCGTCCAGATGGTGCCGACGCGGGACCGCGCCGCTGTCGGCGAGATGCTTGCGGGGCTCGACGGCAATCTCGATGTCATGGTGCCGCGCGGTGGCAAGAGCCTCGTCGCCCGCGTTCAGTCGGAAGCCAAGGTGCCGGTCTTCTCTCACCTCGACGGCAACTGCCATATCTACGTCCACGCTCCCTGCGACCTCGGCATGGCGAAGACCATCGTCCTGAACGCCAAGCTCCGCCGCACCGGCGTCTGCGGCGCGGTCGAGACGCTGCTCGTCGACGAGGCGCTCGCCGGGACGCATCTCGCACCGCTCGTGACCATGCTGCTCGATGCCGGCTGCGCGGTACGCGGCGATCAGGCGACGCAAGCGGTCGATCCGCGCGTGACGGCGGTGACCGAAGAGGACTGGGCGACCGAGTTCCTCGATTCGATCATCGCGGTCGGCGTCGTCGATGGCATCGATGCCGCGATCGAGCACATCGAAACCCACGGCTCGCACCACACCGACGCGATCCTGACCAGCGATATCGATGCGGCCGAGCGGTTCCTGCGGGAGGTCGATTCGGCCATCGTCCTGCACAATGCTTCGACGCAGTTCGCGGATGGCGGCGAATTCGGCTTCGGCGCCGAGATCGGCATCGCCACCGGCCGCATGCATGCGCGCGGTCCGGTCGGGCTGGAGCAGTTGACGAGTTTCAAATACCGCGTTCGCGGGTCGGGCCAGACCCGGCCGTGACGAAGCGGCTCCCGGCCTCGGCGCCGGGCATGCGGATCGGACTCTACGGCGGTTCGTTCAATCCGGCCCATGCCGCGCATCGCATGGTCGCCGAGCGCGCCCTCAAGCAACTCGGCCTCGATCGCGTCTGGCTGCTGGTCACGCCCGGCAATCCGCTGAAGGAGACGAACGGTCTCGCACCGCTTGCCGAGCGGGTCGCCGTCGCGGGCCGGGTGATGCACGATCCCCGCATCGTTCCGACCGGCATCGAGGCCGCGCTCGGCACGCATTTCACGGTCGACAGCCTGAAGGCGCTCAAGGCCCGCTGCCCGGGTGTCCGCTTCGTCTGGATCATGGGTGCCGACAATCTGCGCGACTTTTCACGATGGCGTGATTGGCGCGGAATTGCGCGGCAGATGCCGATCGCCGTGATCGACCGGCCAGGCACGACGCATTCCGCCGTATACTCGAACGCGGCGCATTGGCTAAGGCCATACCGCATTGAGGAAAGCGACGCGCGGATGCTCGCCGACCTCAAGCCGCCGTCATGGGTCTTCCTGCACGGCCCCCGCTCCGATCTGTCCTCGACAGCTGTGCGCCAGGGCGCTCCGCCCGAGCCAGCTTGAAGAAAGCGTCGTCTGGGACCATTATCATTACTGTGCGGACATGATCCGCGCTCATCGAGGGCGATACCACTGCAGATGCAACACACCCCGGAGCCGGCCTTGACCGTGCCTCCGACAAGTGCCGGACCCCTTATGGGCGACGGCCTGATTTCCCTGATTCACGGCCTTCTCGACGAGGCGAAAGCCGAAGAGACCGTTGCGATCGATCTGAAGGGAAAATCCTGCCTGGCAGACCAGATGGTGGTCACCCAGGGGCGCTCCAACCGCCACGTAGCCTCGATTGCCGATCGCATCGTGCAAGGCCTGAAGGATGCCGGTGCCGGCAAGCCTCGGGTCGAAGGCATGAATACGGCCGACTGGGTGC
Source organism: uncultured Alphaproteobacteria bacterium (assembly GCA_963778835.1). Taxonomy (GTDB): domain Bacteria; phylum Pseudomonadota; class Alphaproteobacteria; order Rhizobiales; family Methylopilaceae; genus Flaviflagellibacter. Next base: position 126,069 of record CAVZVY010000005.1, on the reverse strand, counting down.
TGATCGATGCGGGGGACGTCATCCTCCACATCTTCCGCCCGGAAGTCCGCGCCTTCTACAATCTCGAGAAGATGTGGTCCGCCGACCGTCCGGAAGAGCGGCTGGTCGTCTGAGCCTATAGTGACGGCGGCATGAGGATTGTTGTCGCCGCCGTCGGGCGCATGAAGGACGGGCCTGAGCGCGAACTTGCGGCCCGCTACCTTGAGCGCGCCGAGCAGATAGGGCGTGGCATCTCGCTCGGCCCCTTCGACATACGAGAAATTCCGGAAAGCCGGTCGCGTCGGCCGGAAGACCGCAAGCGAGACGAAGCGCAGGCCATTCTCGCGCTTCTCGATTCGTCCTCGCCCCTCATCGTTCTCGACGAGCGTGGCAAATCCCCCTCCAGCACGGACCTTTCAGCCCGCATCGGCCGTTGGCGCGACGAGGGCGCGTCGGCGCTTCAGTTCGCCATAGGCGGCGCGGACGGGCTGGACGAGACAGTCCGGACGAAAGCTGCAATGGTGTTGTCCTTCGGCGGACTGACCATGCCGCATCAGCTGGTGCGCGTGCTTCTGGCGGAACAGCTCTACCGCACTACGACCATTCTCTCGGGACATCCCTATCACCGGGAGTGACTGGGGCTCCGGCAAGTGGTTAATGGATCGTCAATGCTTGCGGGACTTCACTGAGCCGATGCGGCGGTATTCAGGCTCACTTCTTCTACGCGGACTGTTCGTGGCGGGCCTGTGCTCGGCCCCTGTGCTTGCCCAAGCGCAGGATCAGCAATCCGACCCCGAGATCAGGCAGAAAGAGCTTCAGGACCGCAAGGGAGAGCTCGAGCGCTCCAAAAAAACGGAGACCGCGATCCACGCCGAAATCGAGGTGTTGTCGCGCGAACGCGCCCAGCTCAACGCCGAACTCGTCGGCACGGCGGCAAAGATCCGCGACACCGAGACAAAGATGAGCGCGACGGAACAGCGCCTCACCGATCTCGGCGAGGATGAGACCGACGTCCGCAAGAAACTCGATGGCAGCCATGCCGTCGTGGCCGAACTCCTCGCCGCGCTCCAGCGGATGGGTCGCCAGCCGCCGCCGGCCCTTCTCGTTCAGCCCGAGGACGCGCTCACCTCCGTCCGCTCGGCGATGCTGCTTGGCACGGTCCTGCCGGAGATTCGCGAGCAGACCGAGGAATTGGCGCAGGACCTCGCGGAGCTGAACCGCGTTCGCAACGACATCTCGGTCGAGCGAAACAGGCTCACGGCCGATCGCGCAGACCTCGATGCCTCGCAGGCGCGTCTGAAGCTGCTCGTCGATGCCCGCCAGCGACGGCAGGAAGCAGCGCGAAAAGGCTCTCGTCGAGGAGCAGGATCGCAGCCAGCAGCTTTCCCGCGAGGTGAAGTCTCTCGAAGATTTGATCGGCCGGATGGAGCGCGATGTCGCGACTGCTCGCGATGCGGCAGCCGCCGCGGCAGCGGCCCAGCCGCCGGTCAATCCCGGTCGTTCCGATTTCGCCGCCCTCAACGATCCGGGGCGCATGTCGCCCGCGATCGCCTTCTCTTCCGCCAAGGGAATGTTGCCGCTTCCGGCTTCCGGCGAACGCATTTCCGGGTTCGGCGAAGACGATGAATTCGGCGGACAGCGCAAAGGCGTCTCAATTTTGACGAGAGCGGCGGCTCAAGTAACGGCGCCCTGCGACGGCTGGGTGGTCTATGCGGGGCCGTTCCGATCCTACGGACAACTCTTGATCCTGAACGCTGGCGGTGGATACCATGTCCTCTTGGCGGGAATGGAAAAGATCGATGTCTCTCTGGGGCAGTTCGTTCTGACCGGCGAACCCGTGGCCCAAATGGGCGCAAAACCGTAAAGTAGCTTCGCTCGTCACTGCGAATTCCGCACAGCCTGTGCTGTATGTCGAATTTCGCAAGGACGGCCAGTCGATCGATCCTAGCCCCTGGTGGGCCAGCAGCTCTGCCGAGAAGGTCCGTGGATAATGCGTAAGGTTTCCCTTGTTCTTGCCGGCGCCCTTCTCGGTGCCACCGCGATGAGCGTTGCCCAGGAGCCCGGTCTTTTCACCAAGGCTTGGGCGGCGCGCCAATGCGGACACGTACGAGAATCTCAACCTCTTCGGCGACGTGTTCGAGCGCGTGCGCGCCGACTATGTCGAGAAGCCGGATGACTCGAAGCTGATCGAGATCGGCCATCCACGGCATGCTGTCCGGGCTCGATCCGCATTCGAGCTATATGGACGCCAAGCGCTATCGCGACCGCCAGGTCGATATTCGCGGCGAGTTCGGCGGCCTCGGCATCGAAGTCTCGATGGACAACAATCTCGTCAAGGTCATCAGCCCGATCGACGACACGCCCGCCGCCCGCGCCGGCATCCTCGCCAACGACGTCATCACCCATATCGACGGCGAGCCGATCGAGGGCCTGACGCTGCAGCAGGCGGTCGAGAAGATGCGCGGCCCGGTGAACACCCCGATCCTAGCTCAAGATCATGCGCAAGGATTCGGAGCCGCTGGACATCAAGCTCGTGCGCGACGTGATCCGCATCCAGGTCGTCCGCCACCGCGCTGGAAGGCACCGACGTCGGCTATATCCGCCTCGCCTCGTTCAGCGAGCAGACGGCCGAAGGCATGCAGAAGGCGATCGAGGACATCCACTCGAAGATCCCGGACAAGGATCTGAAGGGTTACGTGCATCGACCTCCGCAACAATCCGGGCGGCCTGCTCGACCAGTCGATCCAGGTGGTCGACACCGTGCTCGAGCGCGGCGAGGTGGTGTCCACTCGTGGCCGCCAGCCCGAAGACGTTCAGCGCTACAGTGCCCGTTCCGGCGACATGACGAACGGCAAGCCGATCATCGTGCTGATCAATGGCGGTTCCGCGTCGGCATCGGAGATCGTCTCCGGCGCCCTGCAGGACCACAAGCGCGCGACGATCCTCGGCACGCGTTCGTTCGGCAAGGGTTCGGTGCAGACGCTGATCACCATGGGCAATAACGGCGCCCTGTCGCTGACCACGGCGCGCTACTACACGCCGTGCGGCCGCTCGATCCAGGCTAAGGGCATCGAGCCGGACATCATGGTCGAGCCGGTGATTCCGGACGAGCTGAAGGGCAAGGACCGTACGCAGGGCGAAGCCGGCCTACGCGGGCATCTCCTCGGCACCGGCGAGAAGCCGCGCCAGGCCGATCCGGTCTCGCAGGACGAGATCTCGAACGACGACAACGACAAGGATCAGGGCGGCGGCTCGTCGGCGTATGTGCCGCCGGATCCGAAGGACGACGTCCAGCTGCAGAAGGCGCTTGAGCTCCTGCGCGGCACGGCGACCGATACGGCCTTCCCGCCGAAGCCCGGCGAACTCAGCGCCGAATGCGCGCAGATGGCCAAGAAGTCCGATACGAGCGCCAAGGCTCCGAAGAAGGTTGCCAACTGACCTTTTTCACAGGTTGGCTTACGAGAATCAGCGGCTGCGATTAGGTTCGCAGCCGCTTTCCTTTTGCTCGGGTGCCAGCCGTGGCGGCGGACGACGACCTGAACGTCCCTCTCGGAACGTCGAAGCGGCCGAAGCGCCGTCTTCCTGATGTGATGCCGCTATCTCGCCGGGTTGATCGGGTTTGTCCTTTTGGTTCCCGTGGCATGGATCGCGATCGTCGATGATCCCCTGGGCGGGGAGCCGTCTGCGATCGCGAAGATCGAGCGACAGAGGACCCGCCCCGCGCCGCCGACGGATGGCGCTCAGACCGCGCCGCAAGGAGGACAATCCGCCTCCGTTCTGAACGCGGGAGAGCCGGCAAAGGCCGAGCCCGGCGAGCAGGGCAAGAGCGGGCCTCTGATCATCAAGGTGCCGTCCTCGCCGAACGGAAGTTCGAAGGGTCCGTTTTCGGGCGTCGATCCGGCGCTGTCCGAGACGGCCAAGCAGGGTGCCCTGCCGAAGATCGGCGAAGACGGTCGCCGCCCGCTCGACGTCTATTCCTCGACCTCGGTCGCCGAAGCCGAAGACCGCCGCCCCAAAGTCGCGCTCCTGATCGGCGGCCTCGGCATCGCCGACAAGACCACCGAAGCGGTGATCGAGAAGCTTCCGGGCCAGATTTCTCTGGGCTTCACACCCTATGGCGCCGACCTGCAGACCTGGATCAACAAGGCGCGCGCCCACGGCCATGAGATCATGCTCCAGATCCCGATGGAGCCGTTTGACTACCCGAACAACGATCCGGGTCCCCAGACCCTGCTGACCGCGCTTCCGACCGACGCCAATATCGACCGGCTGAAATGGGTCATGAGCCGCTTTGGCGGCTATTTCGGCGTCACCAATCTGATGGGCGCCAAGTTCATCGGCAACGAGGAAGCGCTGATGCCGATCCTGACCGAGACGGCGCGCCGGGGCCTTGCCTTCCTCGATACCGGCGTCTCGCCGCGTAGTGTCGTCTCCAAGCTCGCCAGTGATTCCGGCGCCTCGGTCGCGCGCGCCGAGATGGTCATTGACGAGACACCTGAAGTGGCGATGATCGATGCCGCTCTGGCTCGTCTTGAGGACCGTGCCCGCAATGAGGGGTCGGTCATCGGCGTTGCCAGCGCCTTGCCGGTGACGCTCACGAGTGTCGAGCGCTGGGCGGCCGGGCTCAACGCCAAGGGCATTTCGCTCGTCCCGGTCAGCGCCGTCGTGAAACTGTCCAACCCTTCCTGAGTGCCATGGTCGATCCCGAAAGCCTACCTTATCGCCCCTGCGTGGGTGTCATGCTCGTCAACCGCGATGGTCTCGCCTTTGTCGGCCGCCGCGCGCCGGGTGGCCAGGAAATCGGCGAGACCTTCGCCTGGCAGATGCCGCAGGGCGGCATCGACGACGGCGAAGACGTCTACGAGGCCGCGCTTCGCGAGCTCTACGAGGAGACGAACGTCAAATCGGTCGAGAAGATCGGCGAGACCAAAGACTGGGTGACCTATGACCTGCCGCCGGACATCGTCGGCAAGGCCTGGAAGGGACGCTATCGCGGCCAGAAGCAGAAGTGGTTCGTGCTCCGCTTCACCGGCAAGGACAAGGAAATCGACGTCGAGAAACCCGGCGGCGGCCACCACAAGGCAGAGTTCGTCGAATGGCGCTGGGAGAAGATCGAAAATCTCACCGGCATCATCGTGCCCTTCAAACGCGCGGCCTATGAGGAAGTGATCGCCGAACTCGCGCCGCTGGTTGCGAAGTGAGCGACAAACCCTACCGCCCGAATGTCGGCGTTGCCCTGTTCAACCGCGACGGTCTCGTCTTCGCGGGCCATCGCTTCGCCTCTTCGGGCCGGAACTGATCGATCCCGCAACCGCCTGGCAGATGCCGCAGGGCGGCATCGACGAGGGCGAGGACATCATCGCAGCCGCTCGCCGCGAGCTCTGGGAAGAGACCGGCGTGAGGACTGCTTCAGTGCTCGCGGTGACCGAGGAATGGTGGACCTACGATTTTCCGCCCTATGACGGACCGATGACGCACAAGCTCGCACCGTTCCGGGGGCAGAAGCAGCGCTGGGTCGCCTTCCGCCTGGAGGGCTCGCTCGATGAGATCCAGATGGATGTCGAGGGTTGCGACGAAGATCCGGAATTCGACGTCTGGGGCTTCTTCCCGCTCGTCATGCTACCCGCGCTGGTCGTGTCGTTCCGGCGGCCGGTCTACGAGCGGGTGGCCGAGGCTTTTGCGCGGTACTCGACTTCGGTGGCTTAGCACGAAGGGATTACAGACCCCCTGCTTCTGTTCAGTTGGGAGACGGGGGAAACGCTCCAATTAGCTCGCTTGGAAGACTTTCCTCGGAGCGACATTATGGACCCCATCTCTCGCCGTACACTCCTCGCAGCCACGGCCGCTGGTGGCGTCATGACCGCTGCGAATATCGCCTCGGCACAGCAAGCCATTCCTCAGCCTCAGCGCCCGGGAAATGGCGGCAGCGACCCCGGTCCTCGCAGTCTGTCCCGTGACCTGCAGAACCCCGATCTGCTCGTTCCACCCTCCACTGATCACGGCACGCTGCCCAATCTGCGTTTCTCGTTTTCGGACGCTCATATGCGGCTCGAGTCCGGTGGCTGGACCCGTCAGATCACCGTGCGAGAGCTTGGTATTTCCAAGAACATCGCCGGCGTGAATATGCGTCTTAATGCGGGCGGCATTCGCGAGATGCATTGGCACAAGGCTGCCGAATGGGCGTACATGCTCTACGGTAGCGCGCGCATTACGGCGATCGACGCCGAGGGGCGGAATTTTGTCGACGATGTTGGCGTCGGCGATCTGTGGTATTTCCCATCGGGCATTCCGCATTCCATCCAGGGGCTCGGTCCGGATGGCTGCGAATTTCTTCTCGTCTTCGACGATGGCGACTTCGACGAAGATAACACCTTCCTCCTCACCGATTGGTTCAATCACATACCGGAGGAGGTTCTGAGCAAGAATTTCGGTGTTCCCGGCTCATCCTTCAGCCATGTTCCGAACGAGAGCGAGCGTTACATTTTCGCTTCCACCGTTCCGGGACCACTCAGCTCCGACAAGATCCCCGGTGCGACCGCGGTCGCGCAACCCTTCAGCCACAGAATGCTGGCGCAGGAACCGATCAAGATGAAGAGCGGAACGGTGCGGATCACCGACACCAGTGTCTTCCCGGTAGCGAAGGACATCGCCGCAGCACTCGTCGAGGTCGAACCGGGCGGGATGCGGGAACTGCATTGGCATCCCAATACCGACGAGTGGCAGTACTACATCGAGGGCCAGGCCCGCATGGGCGTGTTCGCGGCGTCGGGCCAGGCCCGCACCTTCGATTTCCAGGCGGGCGATGTCGGCTATGTGCCGTTTGCCATGGGCCATTACATCGAAAACACCGGCACCACGCCGCTGCGCTTCCTCGAGATGTTCAAGAGCAGCTATTTCGCCGACGTGTCGCTCAACCAGTGGCTGGCGCTGACGCCTCCCGAATTGGTGCAGGCGCATCTGAATGTGGATGAGCAGACTCTGAAGGCCTTCCGAAAGGAGAAGTCTCCCGTGGTGCCGAGCTGATCGGCGGGACGATCCAACCTCAGGCCGGCCAGTCTCCGAGCCGCCAGGCAGAATCCCAGAACATCCATTCGAGCTGCGTGGCGCGCTTGAATGCGGCATGCATCGCCGCGATCGTTTCCGGTGCCGCCTTGGCGGCCACGCGGTCGGTCGTGGTGATGACGGCATTCACCGCGTCGTGGAAGTCCTCGCCGGCATAGGTGTCGATCCAGGCTTGATACGGGTTCGGCGAGGTTGCTCGGCCGAGGATATCGGTGCCGACCTTGGCGTATATCCAGAAGCAGGGCAGGAGCGCCGCCAGCACGACCGGATAGCTCTCCGACCATGCCGTCGCGACCAGGTAGTTCGAATAATGGTGGCAGACCGGCGAGAGCGGTGTTTTCTCGAAATCGGCCGGGGTCACGCCGAACTTCTTGAAATAGTCGGCGTGCAGCGCCCGCTCGACGATGATCGCGACCTTCGCGCCTTCGGCAAACTGCACGATCCCGTTGGTATCGTCCGCCTTGGCCGCGGCGACGGCCAGCGCGCGACCGAATGCGATCAAATAGTGCGCGTCCTGGATGATGTAGTGCTTGAACCGGTCCTCGGTCAGCGTGCCAGCCGCCAGCGCTTCGTTGAAGGGCATGGTACGGATCTTCTCGTAGAGTGCCTCGTTGGCGCTCCAGGCGTCGGCTGAGAAGGGCATACTGGTCTCCCGGTCTCGATGAGCCGAGGAGGGCACGGACGCGTGCCGCGTCCGGCCGGATTGTCGCGATTAGTGCGAGGCGTGGACGTGGTGAGGTACTACGACCGCCTGCAGGTCCTTGATCCAGGCAAGCTGCTGCTGCGCCTTGGCGCGGCTCTCGTCGTCGTGAGCGAGCGAGATCGAGTGCTCGGCTGCCGCGATCTCGGTCGTGAAGCGGGCGTCGTTCAGCTCTTCGACCGGCAGAGCGAGGTCGGCGAGGATCGTCAGACCGGCCGGGTTCACCTCGGCGAAGCCGCCGCGCACATAGATCCTGCGCGACGCCGAGCCGGAGCGCGCGGTCACGATGCCCGGACGCAGATTGGTGATGAACGGCGCGTGGCCGGCGAGCACGGTGAACTCGCCCTCGATGCCCGGCACCGTCACTTCGTCTGCTTCTTCGGAAACGACGAGACGTTCCGGCGAGACGAGTTCGAAGGGGAAGCTGGCCATGCTCTCAGTTCCTTAGATGCGCCGGCCACCGCCGACGACGAAGCCTAGCGCGAGGCCGACAATTCCGCCGATGGCGGCGAAAATTCCGATGTGCTGCCACTGGTCGGAGGTCAGCTTGCCGCCGCTCTCCGCCCGGCCCTCGCCCGTGATCTGAATGTTCAGGCCGGGGAGGTTGATCTCCGCCGACTCCGGACGGGTGACGTAACCGGTGAGGCCTCCGGCGAGGAGGCCGAGCACGAGAAGGATTGCCTTCGTGTTCACCGGCTACCGAAACCTTTCAGATCAGGCCGCCTCGGCGGCGAGCTTCTGGGCCTTCTCGATGGCTTCGTCGATCGAACCGACCATGTAGAAGGCGGCTTCCGGCAGGTGATCGTACTTGCCTTCGACCAGGCCCTTGAAGCTCTTGATCGTGTCTTCCAGCGCCACCAGCTTGCCCGGCGAGCCGGTGAAGATCTCGGCGACGTGGAACGGCTGCGACAGGAAACGCTCGATCTTGCGGGCGCGGGCGACCGTGATCTTGTCGTCTTCCGAGAGCTCGTCCATGCCGAGAATGGCGATGATGTCCTGAAGTGCCTTGTAGCGCTGCAGGATCTGCTGGACCTGACGAGCGGTGTTGTAGTGCTCCTCGCCGAGGATGGCCGGCGAGAGCATGCGCGAGGTCGAGTCGAGCGGGTCGACGGCCGGATAAATGCCCTTTTCCGCGATCGAGCGCGACAGAACGGTCGTCGCGTCAAGATGGGCGAACGAGGCGGCTGGGGCCGGGTCGGTCAGGTCGTCGGCCGGGACGTAGATCGCCTGCACCGAGGTGATCGAACCCTTGGTCGTGGTGGTGATGCGCTCCTGCAGCGCGCCCATGTCGGTCGCGAGGGTCGGCTGGTAGCCCACGGCCGAAGGAATACGGCCGAGAAGCGCCGACACTTCCGAACCCGCCTGCGTGAAGCGGAAGATGTTGTCGACGAAGAACAGCACGTCCTGGCCCTGGTCGCGGAAGTTCTCTGCAACGGTCAGGCCGGTCAGCGCGACGCGAGCGCGGGCGCCCGGGGGCTCGTTCATCTGGCCGTAGACGAGAGCGCACTTGGAGCCGGCGGTCGAACCACCGTTCTCCTTCGGGTCCTTGTTGACGTTCGACTCGATCATCTCGTGATAGAGGTCGTTGCCTTCGCGGGTGCGCTCGCCGACGCCGGCGAACACCGAATAGCCGCCGTGGGCCTTCGCGATGTTGTTGATCAGTTCCATGATCAGAACGGTCTTGCCGACGCCGGCGCCGCCGAACAGTCCGACCTTGCCGCCCTTGGAATAGGGAGCCAGCAGGTCGACGACCTTGATGCCGGTGACCAGGATCTCGGCTTCCGTCGCCTGCTCGGCGTAGGAGGGAGCCGGCTGGTGAATGCCGCGGGTGCCTTCACCCTTGATCGGGCCTGCTTCGTCGACCGGCTCGCCGATGACGTTCATGATGCGGCCGAGCGTGGCCTCGCCGACCGGAACCGTGATCGCGGCGCCGGTATCGGTGACCGGCTGGCCACGGACCAGACCTTCGGTCGAGTCCATCGCGATCGTGCGGACAGTGTTCTCGCCGAGGTGCTGGGCGACCTCGAGAACCAGGCGGTTGCCCTGATTCTGCGTCTCCAGCGCGTTCAGGATCTGCGGCAGATGTTCGTCGAACTGAACGTCGACGACGGCGCCGATGACCTGGGCGATGCGTCCCGTTGCGATGGCCATAGGTAGTCTCCTTGAATCCGGTCCGGTCAGGCGGCGATCAGCTTGACGGGGATGTTCCCCATCGTCGCCTTGGAATAGGGGCAAACGGTGTGAGCGTCCTCGATCAGCGCCTGGACCTTGTCCTTGTCGACGCCGGGGATGGACACCGTGAGCTCGACGGCGAGCGAGAAGCCGCCGTCTACATGAAGAGTGACATCAGCGGTCACGCGGGCATCCTGCGTGTCCACGCCGTGCTTCTTGCCGAGAACGAGAAGCGCCTGGCCGAAGCAGGCCGAGTAACCCAGAGCGAAGAGCTGCTCAGGGTTATGGCCTTCGCCGCTGCCGCCGAGATCCTTCGGCAGGGCCATGGCGAGCGCGAGCCCGCCGTTGGCGAGGATCGCACGGCCGTTGCGGCCGCCCTTGGTCGTAGCAGAGGTCTTGTAAGCCATGGCTGATCCTCCTCGTTCGCTCAGAGCGCCTCGGCGCCCGAGATGATTTCGATGAGTTCCTTGGTGATCTGCGCCTGACGAGTACGGTTGTAGTTCATCGTCAGCTTCTTGATCATATCACCGGCATTGCGCGTGGCGTTATCCATTGCGCTCATGCGCGCGCCCTGCTCGGACGCCGCGTTCTCAAGGAGCGCGCGGAAGACCTGGATAGCAACGTTCCGCGGCAGAAGATCGGCGAGAATCTCAGTCTCGTCCGGCTCGAACTCGTACGGAACGGCCGGGCCTTGCGTCGCTTCGACCGGGATCTGTGCCGGGATGATCTGCAGCGCCGTCGGGACCTGCGAGATCACCGAGCGGAAACGCGAGAAGAACAAAGTCGCGACGTCGAACTCGCCGGCCTCGTAGCGGGCGATCACGCTTTCGGCGATCGACTGCGCGTTCGAGTAGCCGATCTGCTTCACTTCGCGAAGATCGACGGCCGACTCCAGGCGGTTCGCGAAGGTGCGGCGCAGAATCTCGGCGCCCTTGCGACCAACCGGAAGGATCGTGACGTCCTTGCCGTCGGCGATCAGGCGGTTGGCGTGCTCGCGTGCGAGACGCGCGATCGACGAGTTGAACGCTCCGGCCAGACCGCGCTCGGCGGTCGCGACGATCAGGAGATGCTTCTGGTCGCGACCGGTGCCGCGGAGCAGCAGCGGGGCGTCCGGCGAATTGGCAAGGCCGGCCGCCAGATTGGCCAGAACGCGGTCCATGCGCTCCGCGTAAGGACGCGCAGCCTCGGCCGCCATCTGGGCGCGACGCAGCTTCGCCGCGGCGACCATCTGCATCGCCTTGGTGATCTTCTGCGTCGCCTTGACGGAGGCGATGCGGTTGCGGAGGTCTTTAAGCGAAGCCATCGGGTCTCAGCTCGTCAGGCGAAGGACTTGGCGAAGGCATCGACAGCCGACTTCAGCTTGACGCCGTTGTCGCTGGAGATTTCCTTCGAGGTGCGGATCGCGTCGAGCAGGTCCTGGTGGTTCGCGTGCAGGTAGCTCAGGAGGCCCGCCTCGAACGGCAGAACCTTCGAGACCGGCAGGCTGTCGAGATAGCCGTTGGTGCCGGCGTAGATCGACACGACCTGCTCTTCGATCTTCAGTGGCGAGAACTGCTGCTGCTTCAAGAGCTCGGTGAGGCGCGAACCGCGGTTCAGGAGCCTCTGGGTGGTGGCGTCGAGGTCCGAGCCGAACTGCGCGAATGCCGCCATTTCGCGGTACTGCGCGAGCTCGCCTTTGATCTTGCCGGCGACCTGCTTCATCGCCTTGATCTGGGCGGAGGAGCCGACGCGCGACACCGAGAGGCCGACGTTCACCGCCGGGCGGATGCCCTGGTAGAACAGGTCCGTCTCGAGGAAGATCTGGCCGTCGGTGATCGAGATCACGTTGGTCGGGATGTAGGCCGACACGTCGTTCGCCTGCGTCTCGATGACCGGGAGCGCGGTCAGCGAACCGGAGCCGTTGTCGTCGTTCAGCTTCGCGGCGCGCTCGAGGAGACGCGAGTGAAGGTAGAACACGTCGCCCGGATAGGCTTCGCGGCCCGGCGGGCGGCGCAGCAGGAGAGACATCTGGCGGTAGGCGACGGCCTGCTTGGAAAGGTCGTCATACGCGATCAGGGCATGCATGCCGTTGTCGCGGAAGAATTCGCCCATGGCGCAGGCGGCGAAGGGCGCCAGGAACTGCATCGGAGCCGGATCGGAAGCGGTCGCGGCAACGACGATCGAATAATCGAGCGCTCCGTTCTCTTCGAGAACCTTCACGAACTGCGCGACGGTCGACCGCTTCTGGCCGATCGCGACGTAGACGCAGTAGAGCTTGGCCTTCTCGTCCGTGCCCTGGTTGATGGGTTTCTGGTTGAGAATGGCGTCGAGGATGACGGCGGTCTTGCCGGTCTGGCGGTCGCCGATGATCAGTTCGCGCTGGCCGCGGCCGATCGGGATGAGGGCATCGATCGCCTTGAGCCCCGTCTGCATCGGCTCATGGACCGACTTGCGCGGAATGATGCCCGGGGCCTTGACGTCGACGCGGCGGCGCTCGGTGTATTCGATCGGGCCCTTGCCGTCGATCGGATTGCCGAGGGCGTCAACGACGCGGCCAAGAAGACCCTTGCCGACCGGAACGTCGACGATGGCGCCCGTGCGCTTGACGGTGTCGCCTTCCTTGATCTCGCGGTCCGAGCCGAAGATGACGACGCCGACATTGTCGGTTTCGAGGTTGAGGGCCATGCCCCGGACGCCGCCCGGGAACTCGACCATCTCGCCGGCCTGAACCTGGTCGAGGCCGTAGATGCGGGCGATGCCGTCACCGACGGACAGAACCTGTCCGACTTCGGAGACTTCGGCTTCCTGTCCGAAATTCTTGATCTGGTCCTTGAGGATCGCGGAGATCTCAGCGGCGCGGATGTCCATCAGCGCACCTCTTTCATGGCGTGTTGGATGGCGGAAAGTTTGGTTCGAACCGAGGCGTCGACCATGCGGCTGCCAAGCTGCACGATGATGCCGCCGATAATCTTGGAATCGACCTTGACGTCGACCTTCACGTCTTTCGACGTGATATCTTTGAGGGCGTCCCTGACGTCCTTCATGCGCGCGTCGGACAGCGGCTCGGCCACCGTCACTTCGGCGGTGAGTTCGCCGCGAGCCTTGGCCACGATGGCGCGGTAGGTGCGGATGATGCCCTCGATCGCGAACAGGCGGCGGTTCTGCGCGGCGAGGCGGATCAGGTTGCCGGCGATGCCACCGATCTTGGCGGCGTCGAGAACGGCGGAGATCGCCTTCAGCTGCTCTTCCGATGAAAAGACGGGGCTCTTCACCAGGCGCTGCAGATCGGCACTGTCCTTAAGGAGGGCTTCAAAACGGCCGAGATCGGCGTCTACGGTATCGACGGCCTTGGCCTCGGAGGCCAGTTCATACAGCGCGGTCGCGTAGCGGCCGGCCATGCCTGTCGGGGTCGCGTCGTCTGCTGGCACCGAAACGGTCTCTCGTCTTCCATCCCAAGACCCAGGATCGCCGTTCAGGCAATTCGCAAGCCGTTGGAATTTATTGGATTTTCTTAGGCCAGTCGGCCGGTCCACGGAGGCGATCCCTCTGCAAACCGCGGGTTGACTAACACAGCGGTCGGGGCGGGGCAACACGATGACATGCGACGGAATCGCCCCATATTTTCGCCCGATTCCGGAGAGGGCGAGTCACCATCATATCCTGGCCCTCAAAGGAAGCTCATCGGGTCGACGTCGATATGCAGTGTCAGCGCCCCGCGCAGAGGGGGCGCGTAGGCCAACCACCCTCGGATGAAGCCCGAAAGATCGGTCGCGCGGGGAGCCTTCACGATCAGCCGGATGCGATGGCGTCCGCGGATGACGGCGATCGGCGCTTCGGCTGGGCCGAGCAGGCGGATGTCGGGCGTTCCGGGGAAAGCACGAGCGAGCGAGCGGGCATAGGCCTCGGCCTCCGCCCGGACTGGAGCGGTGACGAGCAGGCTCGCCATCCTCCCGAACGGGGGCAGCGCCGCATCCGAGCGCGCATTGATCTCGGCGGCGTAGAAGGATTCGCTGTCGTGAACTTTCAGCGCCTGCATCACCGGGTGGCCTGGATCGTGGGTCTGCACGAAGCCGCGCCCCGGCCGCTCGCCGCGCCCCGCGCGCCCGGTCACCTGTTCGAGCAGCTGGAATGTTCGCTCGGCCGCGCGCGGATCGGCGGTGCCGAGCCCGAGATCGCCGTCGACCACGCCGACGAGCGTCAGACCAGGGAAGTTATGGCCTTTGGTGACCAACTGCGTGCCGACGACGAGGTCGACCTCGTGCTGAGCAATAGCAGTCAGTTCGGCGCGCATGCGCTCCGCGCCGACGGTGATGTCGCTCGACAGGACCGCCAGTCGAGCGTCCGGAAACAGGGCGGCCGCCTCGTCGCGGATGCGTTCCACGCCCGGTCCGACCGCCGCGAGCTTCTCCGAATCGGCGCCGCATTTCGGGCAGGCCGGCGGCACCGGTTCGTGGTGGCCACAATGATGGCAGACGAGCTGGTTCCTGAACCGGTGCTCGACCAGCCATGCGGTGCAGTTCGGGCAGGCGAATCGGTGGCCGCAGCTCCGGCAGAGCGTCAGCGGTGCGAAGCCGCGACGATTCAGGAACAATAGCGCCTGCTCGCCGCGCTCCAGGGTCTCGCGGACGGCTTTCTCCAGCGCCGGCGCGATCCAGCGGCCGCGATGCGGCGGACTGGTGCGAAGATCGATCAGCGCGATTTCCGGCAGCGTCCGGCCGCCATAGCGCTCCGGCAGAAGGTGATGTTTGTAGCGTCCGGTCTCCGCATTGACGCGGCTCTCGATCGATGGCGTCGCAGAGACCAGCACGACCGGCGCATTCGACAACCGTCCGCGCACCACGGCCATATCGCGAGCGTGGTAGATCGGCGTGTCGTCCTGTTTGAACGCGGTGTCGTGCTCCTCGTCGACGATGATGAGGCCGAGATCGCGAAACGGCAGGAACAGGGCCGAGCGGGCACCGACGACGATCTGCGTCTCGCCGCTCGCGGTGCCGGCCCAGGTTCGGGCGCGACGTCGCGGCGCGACGGTCGAATGCCATTCGCCCGGCGGTTCGCCGAATCGCTTGGCGACGCGGTCGAGGAGGGCGCGGGTCAGAGCGATCTCGGGCAGCAGGATCAGCACCTGCCGGCCCATCCTGAGAGCTTCGGCGGCGGCCTCCAGATAGACCTCGGTCTTGCCGGCTCCGGTCACGCCTTCGAGGAGATGGGTTTCAGCGCTCTGGTTGCGCACGCTCGCGGCCAGCGCTTCGGCTGTCAGCGCCTGATCTTCGTTCAGTTCCGGCGTCGCGTGATCCGGGATGAGCCCCGCTCCGATCGGTTCCGGCGGCAGATCGACGATCGTCAGCGCACCTTCGCCGATAAGTCCATCGACCACGCCGGACGATACGCCTGCCTCGCGTGCCAGATCGGCCTTGCTACGTGCCATTCCGTCGGCTGCCGCGTCGAGCACCCGCCGTCTCGCCTCCGTCATCCGACGCGGCTCGTCGCCGGTTGTGCGTACGGCGCGTTTCGCGGGCTCGTCGCCGACATGCCGCGCGCCGCGCATCGCGATCCGCAACACCATGCCGGCCGGGGAGAGTGTGTAGCGCGATACCCAGTCAACGAATTTGAGCAGCTCCGGCGCGAGCCGCGGCAGGTCGAATACGCCGGAAATCGGCTTCAGCTTCGCGGCCGGCACCTCGGGATCGCCCGGGCCCCAGACCACGCCCGCCATCGCACGGCGGCCGAGCGGCACCTCGACGATGTCGCCGGGTTCAACCTCGGACCCTTCGGGCAGGGAATAGGTGAAGCTGCGGTCGAGCGCGACCGGCAGCAGAACTTCGACCCTGTCCTTCATTCGGGCTTGTGGCAGACCGCTTCGATGTTGTGACCGTCCGGATCGAACACGAAGGCGGCGTAATAGGCCGGATGGTAATGCTCGCGGATGCCGGGCGCACCGTTGTTTTTACCCCCGGCGGCGATCGCCGCATTGTAAAAGGCATCGACTTCGGCGCGGCTCTGCGCCGCGAAGGCGATGTGCGCACGCGGGGTGGTCACGCCTTCCGAGCCGATCCAGAATGCGTGCTGGTGGCCGCGCCCGAACCCGCAAGCCTTGCTGACCCCGTCCTCCTGCACAACTTCCATCAGCAGCGACAGGCCTAGCGGTGCCAGCGCGGCTGAATAAAACTGTTTGGCCTTGTCATAATCGCCCACGCCAAGGCCTATATGATCAATGATCATTGTCGTTTCCCGGAACCCGCGAGACCTTACCCATGAAATTCTTCGCTGACACGGCCGATGTTGCTGAGATCCGTGAACTGGCCGAGGCCGGCCTGATCGATGGCGTCACCACCAATCCGTCGCTGGTGCTGAAAGCCAATCGTCCCTATCGCGACATCCTCAAGGAAATCTGCGATGTGACGTCCGGCCCGGTCTCCGCCGAAGTCGCAGCGACCGACCTCGACGGCATGCTCAAGGAAGGCCGCGAGCTCGCGAAGATCGCCTCGAACATCGTCATCAAAGTGCCGCTGACGCTCGACGGCCTCAAGGCCTGTCGCACGTTCCGTTCGGAAGGCACGATGGTCAACGTCACGCTCTGCTTCTCGGCCAACCAGGCACTGCTCGCCGCCAAGGCCGGCGCGAGCTTCATCTCGCCCTTCATCGGCCGCCTCGACGACATCAACCTCGACGGCATGGACCTGATCCAGGAAATCCGCCAGATCTACGACAACTACCCGGCCTTCGAGACCGAAATCCTGGCCGCCTCGATCCGCTCGCCGAACCACGTCAAGGAAGCCGCCCTGATCGGCGCCGACGTCTGCGACCTGCCCGGCCTCGGTCATCAAGAGCCTGGTCAAGCACCCGCTGACCGACAAGGGCCTCGACCAGTTCGTCGCCGATTGGAAGAAGACCGGCCAGTCGATCGCCTGATTGGTCGACTCACCGGTCCTTAAAGACTTCTCCGGGCATTCTCATAAAATGGCCGAGACCGTCTCCATCGCCCTGCCAGTGAAGGCGGACGTCCAGTCCGCCTTTTTGGCCTGGACCACGCATCTTTCGGCGGAGCGACGGCTCTCGCCGAAATCGGTCGAGGCATATGGGCGTGATGTCCGCTTCTTCCTGACGTTCCTGCAGACGCATCTCGGCGGTCCGGCCTCTCTCGACGATCTGAAAGGGCTCGGTCCGCGCGATGTTCGCGCCTTCCTCGCGCGCCGTCGTTCGGACGGCCTGCAAAGCCGCTCGATCATGCGCGCGCTGGCCGCCGCGCGCAGCTTCTCGCGCTTCCTCGAACGCTCGGGCAAGGGCTCGGCCTCGGCGCTCACCGCCATCCGCGCCCCGAAGATCCCGCGCAGCCTGCCGAAGCCGCTCGCCGCATCCTCCGCCCGCAAGGTCGTCGACGCCGAAACCCGTGCCGGCGAGGAGCGCGAGCCGTGGGTTCTCGCCCGCGACGCCGCCGTGCTGGCGCTGCTCTACGGTTGCGGTCTGCGTATCGCGGAAGCGCTGTCGCTCACCCGCGCCGAAGCGCCGGTCGGCAACGTCGCCCGGCTGACCGTCACCGGCAAAGGCAACAAGATGCGTGGCGTCCCGGTCATTCCGGCCGTCGCGAAAGCCGTCGAGGAATACATCGCGCTCTGCCCCTGGAACCTCGCCGCTGGCGAACCGCTGTTCCGCGGCGCGAAAGGCGGGCCGCTGTCGCCCCGCATCGTCCAGCGCGCGATGCAGGAAATGCGCGGCGCGCTTGGCCTGCCGGAGAGCGCGACGCCGCATGCTTTGCGGCATTCCTTCGCCACTCATCTCCTGGCGCGCGGCGGTGACCTTCGTTCCATCCAGGAACTTTTAGGTCACGCAAGTCTTTCGACTACGCAGATCTACACCGAAGTGGATTCGGCCAGGTTGATCGCGGTGCACGCCGCGGCTCATCCACGCGCCTGATCTTCAGGCGTGAACCGGAATCATTTCTTCAGCGACACATTGCAAGACATAGGGCGGAAACGGGGCACACCTATTAACCGCCGCAACTCGAACCCGGGAGGCTGTCGTGTCTCTTAAACGTAACCTGATCCTGCTCGGCTGCTATTTCGCCGCGCTCATCTTCATGTCGCTGCCGTTCACTTTCATCGAGACGAACGGCCCGCCGTCGACGTTCGCGCAGGTCGAAGCGCGCTGATTCCCGTGACCGCCCTTCGGGCGATCACATATGAATGGCGCGCTTCTCGACCGCGAACGCCGCTTCCTTGACCGCTTCAGAAAGCGTCGGGTGAGCGTGGCAGGTCCGGGCGATATCCTCCGACGACGCGCCGAATTCCATCGCAATCGCGGCTTCCGCAATCAGCGTTCCGGCATCGGGGCCGATGATGTGCACGCCGAGAACCTCGTCCGTCCTTGAATCGGCAAGGATCTTCACGAAGCCGTCCGTTGTTCCGTTCGCCTTGGCGCGGCCGTTCGCCGTGAACGGGAATTTGCCGATCGCGTAGTCGATCCCGTTCTCCTTCAGCTCTTCTTCCGTCTGGCCGACGGAAGCGACCTCCGGATCGGTGTAGACGACGTTCGGAATGACGGCGTAGTTCACGTGGCCCGCCTTGCCTGCGAGAAGCTCGGCGATCGCCACGCCCTCGTCCTCGGCCTTGTGTGCGAGCATCGGCCCGTCGATCACGTCGCCGATGGCGTAGATGCCGTCCACGCTCGACTTGTAATGACCGTCGATCGCGATGCGACCGCGCTCGTCGAGCTGAACGCCCGCGGCTTCGAGGCCGAGCCCCTCGGTGTAGGGAACGCGGCCGATCGCGACCAGCACGACATCGGCTTCCAGAGTTTCCGCATCGCCGCCGGCGGCCGGCGCGACGCTGACCTTCAGCACATCGCCTGACGTGTCGACACCGGTCACCTTCGAGCCGAGCTTGAAGACGATTCCCTGCTTGGACAGGATACGTTCGAAGCTTCGGCCGAGCTCGGAATCCATACCGGGCAGGATGCGGTCGAGGAACTCGACCACCGTCACCTCGGAGCCGAGGCGGCGCCAGACCGAGCCGAGTTCGAGGCCGATCACGCCGCCGCCGATCACGAGCAGTCTGCCCGGGAGCTTGTCGAGTTCCAGAGCGCCGGTCGAGGAAACGACCCGCTTCTCGTCAATCTCGACGCCGCGGAGCCGTGTCACGTCCGAGCCTGTCGCGATGACGATGTTCTTCGTCTCCAGCACCTGCTCGCTGCCGTCCTCGGCCTTCACCAGGACCTTGCCGGCCGAGGGGATCGAACCGGTGCCGAAGAAGCTGTCGACCTTGTTCTTCTTCAGCAGGAATTCGACGCCCTTCACATTGCCGTCGACGCCCTTCTGCTTGAACGCCTGCATCGCGGCGAGATCGAGCTTCGGCGCCGGGACGCCGATGCCCATCTCCGCGAATTTGTGGCCCGCCTCATCGAACAGATGCGAGGCATGCAGCAGCGCCTTCGAGGGAATGCAGCCGATGTTGAGGCAGGTGCCGCCGAAGGTCGCCCGCTTCTCGACGACGGCCGTCTTCAGGCCAAGCTGGGCAGCACGGATCGCACACACATAGCCGCCGGGGCCGGTGCCGATGACGATGAGATCGTAGGACATTTGATTCTCGTGGGGCGCTTCGGGGAGGAGCGGACGGCAACCCTATATGGGGTGGCCGCGGGTGTCATCAACGTGGAGGGTTCGGTTCGGGAATCGGCGGACAACCAGATGGGGGTTTCGACTTTGGTCTACGTTGCGCTGGAGGTCTAGCGGCGCTCCTCTTACCGCAAAATGAATTCATAATTCATAGCGGGAATGGAACGCCAATGTGGAGCCAAGTCTACAATCCGTTGAACAACATGGCGCTGTCGACGCTCGCGGCGGCAATTCCGGTCGTGCTGCTTCTGGCGATGATCGCCTCTGGCAAGATCAAGGCGCATCTCGCGGCCATCATCGCGCTTCTTGCCGCCATCGCGGTCTCGATCTTCATCTTCACCATGCCCGCGGGTCTTGCCATCCGCGCCGCTATCCTCGGCGTCGTCACCGGCTTCTTCCCGATCGGCTGGATCGTCCTCAACGTCATCTTCATGTACCGGCTCACGGTCGCGACCGGGCGCTTCAACATTCTTGAGCGTGCGATCGGCGGCGTCACGCCGGACCGCAGACTCCAGCTTCTCCTGATCGCGTTCTCGTTCGGGGCTTTCTTCGAGGGCGCGTCCGGCTTCGGCACTCCCGTCGCCGTCACCGGAGCGATCCTGATGGGCCTCGGCTTCTCGCCGCTTGCCGCGTCTGGCCTGTCGCTCATCGCCAACACCGCGCCGGTCGCCTATGGCGCGCTCGGCACTCCGATCGCCGGCCTCGCCAGCGTCACTGGTCTTGATCCCTATCTTCTGGGCGCGATGGTCGGCCGCCAGTTGCCGTTCTTCTCGCTCATCGTCCCGTTCTGGGTCGTCTGGGCGTTCGCCGGCTGGAAGGGCATGAAGGAAGTATGGCCGGCGGTGCTGGTCTGCGGTGTCTCGTTCGCCGTCCCGCAATTCGTGATCTCGAACTACATCAACCCCTGGATCGTCGATATCGGTGCCTCGCTGATCTCGATGGCGGCCCTGATCGGCTTCATGCGCTTTTGGCAGCCTAAAAAGCTTTGGCTCTCCCCGGCTCTGCGCACACGCGACGATTCGGCTTCGACCATGGCCCCGCGCGAACTGCAGCCGTCGGACCATAAGCCGACGTCCGCCGAAGTCTGGAGCGCGGTGACTCCCTGGATCATCGTTTGCGTCATCCTGCTGGTCTGGGGCTCGGGCTGGTTCAAGACCTGGGTCAATGGGATCTTCACCTGGAACTATCCGGTCGAGGGCCTTCACAACCTCGTCCAGAAAGTACCCCCGGTGGTGCACGCTCCGGCTACCGAAGGAGCGGTGTTCTCATTCACCTACGTCTCCTATACCGGCTCGGGTATGCTGCTCGCGGCGCTGATCTTCGGCCTCATCGTCGCCGGCTTCTCGCCGGTTCGATTGGTCAAGGAATACGCCAAGACGATCTGGATACTGCGCGCGTCGCTGCTCACCATCGCGGCGATGCTCGCGATTGGTACCCTGACCCGCTATTCGGGCCTCGATGCGACGCTCGGCCTCGCCTTCGCCTCCACCGGCGTGCTCTACCCGTTCTTCGGCACTCTGCTCGGCTGGCTCGGCGTCGCGCTGACGGGTTCGGACACGGCATCGAACGTGCTGTTCGGCGGTCTGCAGAAGATCACCTCCCAGCAGCTCGGCCTGTCGCCGATCCTGATGAGCGCGGCGAACTCCTCGGGCGGTGTCATGGGCAAGATGATCGACGCCCAGTCGATCGTCGTCGCCTCGACGGCCACCAACTGGTTCGGCCACGAAGGCACGATCCTTCGCTTCGTGTTTTGGCACTCGATCGTCCTGGCCTGCCTCGTCGGCGGTCTGGTGATGCTTCAGGCCTATGTCTATCCCTTCACCGAGATGGTCATTCACTGAGCCGAGCCGAAACAACAAAGGCCGCGGTCCATCCGGATCGCGGCCTTTTCGTTTCTATCGATATCGAGCTTCGCAGTTTATCCGAATAGCAGCACCATCAGCATGATGAACAGTCCGGTCGTCGAAGCGACCCAGACCGCCGTGCGGATGTAGGGAATGCCCGCCAGATAAAGCGGAATGTACACGACGCGCCCGGCGAACCAGAGCCACGCTCCGATCGCGCCCCAGCCGCCGGTCTTCTGCGTGACCGCGAGCGCCAGCGACAGAGCGACCAGCGCCGGGAACGTCTCGAGATAGTTCTTCAGCGCCCGCTCGGCGCGGCCCGCGACCGGATTCCTGAGCGGCGCGGTCTCGTCTCGCGCGCCAGCATTCCACGCCCGGCCGCGCTCCTTCGTTCCGATCGAGCTCTGCAGCGTGATGTGGACAAGTAGCAGGACCACGCCGAGGGCCAGGACGAGGATTTCGGAGGAGAGATTCACGGCGCGGCCTTCTGCAGAGCGAGCCTGACGCCGAATGCGATGAAGACCGCGCCCGTCGCGCGGTTGATCCAGCGCCTGGCCCGGGCATAGGCGGCCCGGATTGCCTTGGTCGTGAAGAACACCGCGACCAGCGAGAACCAGCCGCCGACCATCATCGCCATGATCGTGCCGTAGCCGAACTGAACTGGGATCGGCGTCTCATGGGAGACAAGCACGGTGAACAGCGAGACGAAGAACAGGGCGGCCTTCGGATTCAGCAGATTGGTCAGGAAGCCCAGGCCGAACGAGCGCAGCAGCGAGCGGCCGTTGCTCGCGGGCTCAGTTTTGGAAATCGGCGCCGCCGGAGATGCTCTCAGCGACATCACGCCGATGAAGATCAGATAGGCCGCGCCGGCCCATTTGATGATGTTGAAAGCCAGGATCGACTGCGAGACGACCAGGCCGACGCCGAGCACGGTGTAGGTGACGTGGACGAGGATCGAGGTGGCGAGCCCCCATGCTGCCATCACGCCCGCGCTGCGGCCAAAGCCCGTGCTCTCACGGACGATGAAGGCGAAATCCACGCCGGGTGCGACGACCGCGAGCGAGAAGACACCGAGCAGCGCCGCAATTTCGGAAAAGTCGATCACGCGGCCTGCGGGGCGAGGGGGGCGTTGAACTCCCAGACATGGCCGAAGGGATCGCGCACCTTGCCGTAACGCGAACCCCAGAACACGTCCTGCGCCGGCAGGACCAGGGTAGCGCCGGCCGCGACCGCGCGCTCGATCGCGGCATCCGTGTCGGAAGGAGCCTTCAGGTTGATGTTGATCGCCATGCTGGCGCCGCCACGCGACAGTGGCGACAGGACATCGCCGCCAAACTCCGGAAACTCGTCATGCAACATGACCTCGCCGCCGAAGAGCGCGAGATTGGCGTGCATGATCCGCTTTCCGTCCTCAGCCATATGGCTGAAGGTGGCGACCGCGCCGAACGCCTTCTCGTAGAAGGCGATCGCCTCGCTGCCGCCCTTCACGCAGAGATGGGCCTGGATCGGCGGAACATCGGGTCCGAACGCCATGTGCCGTGCCCCCTCAGAGGTCGAGGATCAGGCGCGCCGGGTCTTCCAGCGCTTCCTTGACCCGGACCAGGAAGGTGACCGCGCCCTGGCCGTCGACGATGCGGTGATCGTAAGAGAGGGCGAGATACATCATCGGGCGGATGACGACCTGGCCGTTCTTCGCCACCGGACGCTCCTCGATGCGATGCATGCCGAGAATGCCCGACTGTGGCGCATTGAGGATCGGCGTCGACATCAGCGAGCCATAGACGCCGCCGTTCGTGATCGTGAACGTACCGCCCTGCATGTCCTCGATGGAGAGCGCGCCCTCGCGCGCCTTCTTGCCGAGGCCGGCGATCGTCTTTTCGATATCCGCGATCGTCATGTCCTGCGCCTCGCGGACGACCGGGACGACGAGGCCGCGGTCGGTGCCGACCGCCACGCCGATATTGTAGTAGTTCTTGTAGACGAGGTCCTCGCCGTCGATTTCGGCATTGACCGCCGGGATCTCCTTCAGCGCCTGGATGCAGGCCTTCACGAAGAAGCCCATGAAGCCGAGCTTCACGCCGTGCTTCTTCTCGAACTGCGTCTTGTATTCGGTGCGGAGTTCCATCACTGCGCCCATGTCGACGTCGTTGAACGTCGTCAGCATGGCTGCGGTGTTCTGGGCGTCCTTCAGGCGCCGCGCGATGGTCTGGCGCAGGCGGGTCATCTTCACCCGCTCCTCGCGCACGGCATCGGCCCGAGCGGAGGGAGCGCGGACCGGGGCCGGAGCGGCTGCCGCCGCCGCGCGGGCACCGCCGCCCTCGATGACCGAGAGCACGTCGCCCTTGGTCACGCGGCCATCCTTGCCGCTGCCGGAAATGCTCGACGGATCGACACCGCTTTCGGCGCCGAGGCGGCGGACCGACGGGGAGACCGGAAGCTCAGTCACCTTCTGTGTCGCCGGGATGTCCTTCGGTACTGCGCGCTGCTGCGGCTGTTCCTCGGCGGCGTTGATCGGCTTCGTCGTCTCGGTCTTTTCGGTCGGCTTGCCCGTGCTGCCGCCATTGGTTGCCGCGGGAGCCGCCGCTGCGCCGCTGGCGTCGATCGCGCCGAGCCGGGCGCCGACTTCGACCGTGTCGCCTTCCTTCACCGCGATGTCCGAGAGCACGCCGGCGGCAGGGGCGGGGACTTCGACCGTCACCTTGTCGGTTTCCAGCTCCACCAGCGGTTCGTCGGCACGCACCGTATCGCCGGGCTTCTTGAACCACTTGCCGATCGTCGCCTGGGTAACGCTTTCACCCAAGGTCGGAACGCGGATCTCGGTCGCCATCTTACTCCCCTATCGCGCCATCCGGCGTCTTCTCGCGTTCACGCGAACGCTTCGTCCAAGAATGCCCTGAGCTGGGCCTGATGCTTCGACATCTGGCCGACGGCCGTCGACGCCGCTGGCGGACGTCCGACATAGCGCGCACGTCGCACGTCGCCTTTTCGACCGCCTGCCCAGTTGATGTACTGATCGACGAAGAACCAGGCGCCCATATTGCGCGGCTCCTCCTGACACCAGACGATCTCCGCGTTCTTGAAACGCGACAGCTCCTGCACCAGCGATTTCGCCGGGAATGGATAGAGCTGCTCGATGCGCATGATGTAGACGTCGTCCACGCCGCGCTTCTCCCGCTCCTCGAACAGGTCGTAATAGACCTTGCCCGAGCACAGGATGATGCGACGCACCTTGCCCGGCTCCTTAAAGAGCTGGCCGCCCTTCCGCTCGTCGGCGTCGTCGTGCAGCCAGCGATGGAAGAACGTGCCTTCCTCGAACTTGTCGAGAGTGGAGACCGCCCGCTTGTGGCGGAGCAGGCTCTTCGGCGTCATCAGGACGAGAGGCTTGCGGAACTCGCGGTTCAGCTGGCGCCGAAGAACATGGAAGTAGTTCGACGGCGTCGTGATGTTGCAGACCTGCATATTGTCTTCGGCGCACATCTGCAGATAGCGCTCGAGACGTGCCGAGGAATGCTCCGGACCCTGGCCCTCATAGCCATGCGGCAGGAGCATCACGAGGCCGGACATGCGCAGCCACTTCTTCTCGCCGGACGAGATGAACTGGTCGATGACGACCTGGGCGCCGTTGGCGAAGTCGCCGAACTGAGCTTCCCACAGGGTCAGCGCGTTCGGCTCGGCCAGCGAATAGCCGTACTCGAAACCGAGCACCGCCTCTTCCGAGAGCATCGAATTGATGACCTCGTAATGGCCCTGGTTTTCGCTCAGATGGTTGAATGGCTTGTAGCGCGCCTCGGTCTCCTGGTCGGTCAGAACCGAATGGCGCTGCGAGAAGGTGCCGCGCTCGACATCCTGGCCGGACAGTCGAACGGGGTGGCCTTCTAGGAGCAGCGACGAGAACGCCAAAGCCTCGCCGGTCGCCCAGTCGATGCCTTTGCCGGTCTCGATCGCGGTTCTGCGATTGTCGAGGAAGCGCGCGATCGTCTTGTGCAGGTGGAAGCCTTCGGGGACGGTCGTAATCTTCCGGCCGATCTCCTTCAGCGTCTCCTTCTCGACGCCGGTCGTGCCGCGGCGCGGCTCGTCCGTGTCCTTGCCGGCGGGCTTCAGGCCGGCCCAGCGGCCGTCGAGCCAGTCGGCCTTGTTCGGCAGGTAATTGCCACCGCCTTCGAACTCGGTCTCCAGCCGCGCGCGCCATGCCTCGCGCATCTGGTCGACCTCGCCCGGCGCGACGACACCCTCCTGCTCAAGCTTCTTGGCGTAGAGTTCGAGCGTCGAGGGAAGCTGCCGGATGACCTTGTACATCGCCGGCTGCGTGAACGACGGCTCGTCGCCCTCGTTATGGCCGTAACGGCGGTAGCAGAACATGTCGATCACGACCGGCTTCTTGAACTTCTGCCGGAACTCGGTCGCGACCTTCGCGGCGAACGTCACCGCTTCCGGATCGTCGCCGTTCACGTGCAGCACCGGCGCCTCGACCATCTTCGCCACATCCGACGGATAGGGCGAGGAGCGGGCGACACGCGGGCTCGTGGTGAAGCCGATCTGGTTGTTAATGATGAAATGGATCGAGCCGCCGGTTCGGTGGCCGGCGAGGCCAGACAGGCCGAAGCATTCGGCGATCACGCCCTGGCCGGCGAACGCGGCGTCGCCGTGGATCAGGAGCGGCAGCACCTTGGTGCGCTCGGTGTCCTTGTGCTGGTCCTGCTTGGCGCGGACCTTTCCGAGGACGACCGGGTCGACGATCTCGAGATGCGACGGGTTCGCGGTCAGCGACAGATGCACCTTGTTGCCGTCGAACTCGCGGTCCGATGAAGCGCCCAAATGGTACTTCACGTCGCCCGAGCCCTCGATGTCGTCGGGGGTCGAGGAACCGCCCTTGAACTCGTGGAACAGCGCGCGGTGCGGCTTGCTCATGACCTGGGTGAGCACGTTCAGACGGCCGCGATGGGCCATGCCGAGCACGATCTCCTGAACGCCGAGATTGCCGCCGCGCTTGATGATCTGCTCCAGCGCCGGGATCAGGCTTTCGCCGCCGTCCAGGCCGAAGCGTTTGGTGCCGGTATATTTGACGTCGAGGAAGCGTTCGAAGCCCTCGGCCTCGACCAGCTTGTTTAGGATCGCGCGCTTACCCTCGCGGGTGAAGGCGACGCCCTTTTCCGGGCCTTCCATGCGCTCCTGGACCCACGCCTTTTCGGCGGGCTCGGAGATGTGCATGAACTCGACGCCGATCGTCGAGCAATAATTGCGGCGGAGGATCGTCACGATCTCGCGCATGGTCGCGTATTCGAGACCGAGCACGTAATCGAGGAAGATCTTGCGGTCCATGTCGGCTTGGGTGAAGCCGTAGGACGCCGGGTCGAGCTCCTCCTGCGCACGTGACGGCTGGATCTTGAGCGGGTCGAGATCGGCCGCCAGATGGCCGCGCATGCGGTAGGCGCGGATCAGCATCAGCGCGCGGACGGAATCGCGTGTCGCCTGATGCGCCTCTTCCGACGAGATCGCCTGGCCAGTTTCCTTCACCTTCGCCTGAATGCGGTCGGAAACCGCTTTCTCGGCGATATGGATCTCGCCGGGCGCCCAGTTGCCATCGAGCGCGGAGACCAGTTCGCCGTTCAGGGGTTGTGGCCAATCCGGGCGGGACCATGATGGCCCTTCGGCGTTCTTCGCGGCGTCAGCCGGCTTGTCGCCGAGTTCCGCGAAGAAGGCGCGCCATTCGGCGTCTACCGAATTCGGATTGTCGATGTAGCGGGCGTAGAGGTCTTCGACATAGGCCGCATTGGCGCCGTCGAGAAAAGCGGTGTTGAGGAAAGCCTGGTTCGCCGTCTGGCGTGACATGGTCGTCGCGTCCTTTGGACGCCACGGCGGTTCTTGTGGCCGCCGTTCTGGAGGAAGGGGCAGTTTCCGGAAGGCGAAAACTGTCGACTGAGAATCAGCCAGATCGGACCGGGTTTCAACACCCGGCGCCGATCTTTTTGAAGATAAACGTTCTTTGCGGCAGCCGTGCGTCAGGCTCCCAGATGCGGTGCGATCTGCTGACAGGCTTCAACCAGGCCGCGCACGCTTTCGATCGACTTGTCGAACATGCTGCGCTCATGGCCGTTGAGCTCGATCTCGACGACCTTCTCGACGCCGTTTGCGCCGATGACGACCGGCACGCCGACATAAAGTCCGTCGACGCCGTACTGGCCGGTCAGGAAGGCCGCGCAGGGCAGGACGCGCTTCTTGTCGCGCAGATAGCTCTCGGCCATTGCGATCGCAGATGCCGCCGGGGCGTAGAATGCCGAACCGGTCTTCAGCAGGCCGACAATTTCGCCGCCGCCCTTGCGGGTGCGGTCGACGATGGCGTCGATCTTCGCCTGGGTTGTCCAGCCCATACGTACGAGGTCGGGCAGCGGGATGCCGGCGACCGCCGAATAGCGGGTCAGCGGCACCATGTCGTCGCCGTGGCCGCCGAGCACGAAGGCGGTGACGTCCTTCACGGAGACGCCGAGTTCCTCGGCGAGGAAGTAGCGGAAGCGGGCCGAGTCCAGCACGCCGGCCATGCCGACGACCTTGTTCGCCGGGAGGCCGGACGACTTCTGCAGCGCCCAGACCATCGCGTCGAGCGGGTTCGTTATGCAGATCACGAATGCGTTCGGCGCATACTTTTTGATGCCGGCGCCAACCTGCTCCATGACCTTGATATTGGTGCCGACGAGATCGTCGCGGCTCATGCCGGGCTTGCGCGGCACGCCGGCGGTGACGATCACGACATCCGCGGCCGCGATGTCGGAATATGAATTCGTCCCCTTGAAGACCGCGTCGAAGCCCTCGATCGGAGCGGATTCGGCGATATCCAGCGACTTACCCTGTGGCGTGCCTTCGACGATGTCGAACATCACGATGTCGCCGAGTTCCTTCAATCCGGCGAGAAGGGCGAGCGTGCCGCCGATCTGTCCGGAGCCAAGCAATGCGATCTTATTGCGGGACATTTGGAGTTTCCTCTGAGGGGTAATTGCTATCGCGGTTTGAATTATGAATTCAAGTGACGGCGCGGCCGTGCGGGAGGGAAAGCCATTCTTTTGATCTCATTTCGACCAGCCGGGAGGCCGTCCGCTTGAATGCGGCGGCCTGCTTCCCCGACGTCAGGAGAGTGTCGGGTTCGGTGGCCGCCGAGGCGATCAATTTGACCCTGTTATCGTACAATTCGTCTATCAGGATGATGAAGCGCCGAACCTGGTCCGGAGCTGCCGTGTCGAGCACCGGGACCCCGTCGAGCACGATAGAATGGTAGCGCTGGGCGATGGCGCCAAGGTCCGCCGGGCCCAAAAGAGCTCCGCACAGACCCTCGAATGAATAGCGGGCGACCCCGTTCAGCGCGTTCGGGACGACGACATTGCGCCCCTGTACGCGCAGCGTTTGCGGCCCGCCTTGCGCGGCTCCGGCCAGCCGCTCGAACGCAGCGTCCATCGCCTTCTTCGCCTTGGCGTCCGCCGGGACGTACCAGGTCGGCGCGGCCGCCAGTTTCTCCAGGCGGAAATCCGAAGGCGCGTCGAGCTTCACCACATCTACCCGCTCTTTCAGGAGATCGATGAACGGCAGGAAGAGATGGCGATTGAGCCCGTTGCGATAGAGCCCGTCCGGCGGCTCGTTCGAGGTGGTGACGAGAACCACGCCGCGTTCGAACATCCGTCCGAACAGACGGCTCAGCAGCATCGCGTCGGCGATGTCGGTCACCTGGAATTCGTCGAGGCAGAGCAGCTTGCCCTCCGCCGCGATCTCGTCCGCCACTTCGAGGATGGCGTCGCCACTCTTGCCGTTCTGCCGTCGCCGCACTTCGTGCAGCCGGCCATGCACTTCGACCATGAAGGCATGGAAATGAGCCCGCCTTTTCGTGCCGTCCGGCGCGAGATCGAAGAACTGGTCCATCAGCAGCGTCTTGCCGCGCCCGACCTCGCCCCAGATGTAGAGGCCGCGCGGTGCGGGAGCTTTTTTGCCGAACAGCCGGTCGAACAGGCCCGCGCCTTTCGGCGTCTCGTCGAGCTCTGTCAGCAGAGTATCGAGCTTCCCCACGACAGCAATCTGGGCGGGGTCTGGTCTGATTGCGCCGGAGCGCGCCAGTTCGGCGTAGTTCTGGTCAAGCGTTTGTTGCATGGCTGGGGCGCAAGTTACGGCGAGTCATGGCGAATACTTGCCCTGAGAAAGAAGGTTTTTCCACAAGACCGGTCTGGTTTGCGACAGTTGCGTGGCGGAAGTGAAACTTTTTTGTAACGCCGGGAACTGAATCCCGGCTCAGTCGTTTTACCTGCTTGACGAAAATTCTGCCTGCTCCATCCTTTGCCGAAGTGCGGGGGATGAGAACGTGCGGCACGGGCTGATTTTCTTGGCGGTGGTCCTTTGCGGCCTTGGTCTGTTTGCGGTCTCTGACGAGGCCGAGGCAGTGACTCTGATTTCTGATGCGCGTCTTACGCTTCCCGAATTCGCTCAGAAGAACGGGCAGGATCCGAGCCTGTTCGAAACGCGTTATGCCGCGACCGGCATGGTCATCTGCTCGGGCGTGTATTCGACCGCGCAGCTCACCATCCGGCACGATGTTGTCACGACAGCGGCGCATGCCTTCTTCGACGCCGACGGTAGGCCGCGCGGCAATCTCTCCTCCTGCGTGTTTGCGATCGCCATCGACGGCGTCCAGCACGCGATCCCGATCGACGCGAATTCGCTCCGCGTCGGTTCGCGCAATCCCTACGCCGTGTCGCCGGTGCATGACTGGGCGGTCGTCCGGCTGACCGAGGGCGTGCCGAATGCCCGTCCCTATGCGCTCGGCACCGCCGAGGCCGAATCGGCCGGCACCGGCATCGTGATGCTCGCCCACCGCCATCGCGGCTGGGTTCATGACGGCCGGAAGGCGATCGAGGCCTGCATGATCCGCACCTCGCACCGCATCGAATCCGCCAGCGCCCGCGAGATCGCCATCGACTGCAGCGCCGGCGAGGGCGCGTCCGGCAGCGCGATCATGCTGCCCGGTTCGTCCTGCGCGATGGTCGGCATCTATGTCGGCTGGCGCTCAACCCATCCGGATAAGGCCGGCCCGTTCTCCGAGACGCATATGAATTTCGGCGTCGCCATCGAAGGTCCGTTCCGCAACGCGATCATGGCGATGACCAACGGGCCAGACACCGAGCCGGCCCAGCAGCCGCCGGCGGCGACGCCGCCAGTCGCGCAGGAGCCAATCAGAACCCAGGCCGCGAGCCTGCACTGAACAAAAAGGCCGGGGAGACCCGGCCTTTTCGATTCTGAACATCGATAAAATCAACGCTGCCGCTTCGGCGCGGGAACCGGCATGGGCACCGCGTCCGAAACGATGGACGCAGCCGCCATCGCGGCCTCGGCTTCCTGCACCGCCGGCTCGTACATGGGCGCCGGACTGAGCAGATCCGTCATCGAGGGCGTCAGCGGAGCAGGGGCGGGTGCCAGCTCCAAGGCGGACGGCACCAGCGGCACCAGAGAAGGAACGGCCTCGGCCTGCGGCGCCGGCACCACGATCGGCGCGGCCGGGACGGGAGCGACAGGGACAGGCGCGACCGGCGCGACGGGCACGGCGGCGCTTCGGCCGCTCGATGCCACCTCGGGAATGTTCACCTGGCTGGAGGTCAGCCCGAGCAATTCGTTCGCCTCGTGGACGGTCGGCTCATCGACAGGCTTGCGGATGGCTGCGGCAAGCGCGATTCCGGCCGTGTCGGAACGACCGGTCTCGACCGCGCGCTTATAGGCGACGAGGCAATTGAGTGCCGAGGTCCGGGGCGCGGCGTTCGCCACCGCATGCACGGAGCTGATGCGGCCCTCGAATGTCGAGACGTCGGCGGCTTCCGTTTTCGGCGCGACGGCATTTGCGACCTCGGCGGTGCGCGGCGAGGCGGAAAGCTGTACCAGCACTTCGCGGTCGTCGCCGTCGAGGGTCACACCGAGGAGTTCGTTGGCCTGGCTGACGATTTCGTGCGTGAGCTTATGGCCGGAGGTGACGCGGAGCAGTACGGCCGCCGTCTCAAGATCGCCCTCGTTCACTGCCTGCTTGTAGGACGCCAGAAGTTCGATCGCCGATTTCGAGCCGGCATTCTTGACCATATCCGGTTCGACTTGCGCGGCTTCGAGGCGATCGAGAGGCAGGGCGGCGACGGCCGTGGGCTTGCCCTTGCCACGGCTTTTGCTCTTTGCGGCCTTCCTGCTCTTTTTGCCCTTTGCTTTGGTGACCTTCTTCGCCTTGGCGGGCGCGGCTTTCGCCGCCGATTTGGCTGGAGTGGCGGTTTTCGCCGCGGGCTTTGCCGCAGTTGCCGCAAACGCTCCCGCTGTCTCGATCGCCCGCGTCGACACATCCACCCGCAGCGGTGCGACCGCGAAAGCAAGGCACGCGGCGCAACTTAGAACGATCGCGGGGCGGGTGTGGATCATGCGTCCGGCAGATTAGAAGATGTCGAATTATCGGTGAGCGTGACCCATAAATCACGTTCCGTTAACATCTGTATCCTGCAAAGCGGCCAAAAAGCGGTGAAAGACGGCCGCTACGTGTTCTTATCGCCAGCCTGTAATCACTAGTGAGTTACATGCGCCGATCGATCATCAGGTTCTTGATCTTCGCGATCGCCTTGGCCGGGTTCAGACCCTTCGGACAAACATTGGCGCAGTTCATGATCGTGTGGCAGCGGTAGAGCCGGAACGGATCTTCCAGCGTATCGAGACGCTCGCCCAGGCCCTCGTCGCGGCTGTCGATCATCCAGCGATAGGCCTGCAGCAGCGCCGCCGGGCCGAGATATTTGTCGCCGTTCCACCAGTAGCTCGGGCACGCGGTCGTGCAGCAAGCGCAGAGGATGCATTCGTAGAGGCCGTCGAGCTTCTCGCGATCCTCCGGCGACTGCGTCCATTCCCGCTCCGGCGGCGGCGTTTCGGTCTTCAGATACGGCTCGATCAGCGCGTGCTGGGCGTAGAAGGTGCTGAGATCGGGGACGAGGTCCTTGATCACCGCCATGTGCGGCAGCGGATAGACCGCGATCGAATCGCCGCCCGCGTCGTCCATGCCCATCGTGCAGGCCAAGGTGTTCGCGCCGTTGATGTTCATCGAGCACGAACCGCAGATGCCTTCGCGGCAGGAGCGGCGGAAGGTCAGCGACGAGTCGATCGTGTTCTTGATGTAGATCAGGCCGTCCAGGATCATCGGCCCGCAATGTTCGCGGTCGACGTAATAGGTGTCGACGCTCGGATTCTCGCCATCGTCCGGGTTCCAGCGATACACGCGGAACTCGGTCACTCGCTCGGCGCCGTCCGCCTTCGGCCAGGTTCGACCCTGCTTGATCTTCGAGTTTTTCGGCAGACTGAATTCAGCCATCAGGCATATTCCTCTGGAACAAGTCTTAGGTCCGGCGAGCGATCAATACACCCTCTTCTTCGGGGCGATGTACTGGACCTCGTCGGTCAGAGTGTAGGAGTGGACCGGGCGGTAATCGATGGTCACGGTGCGCGCCTCCGTGTCCGCCCAGGACAAAGTATGCTTCATCCAGTTCTCGTCGTCGCGGTCCGGGAAGTCCTCGCGGGCATGGGCGCCGCGGCTTTCCTTGCGGTTCGCGGCGCTCTCGACGGTGACGACTGCCTGGGCGATCAGATTGTCGAGTTCCAGCGTCTCGATCAGGTCGGAGTTCCAGACCAGCGAGCGGTCGGAGATGCCGATGTCGTCCATCGACTGCCAGACCTTGTTGATCAGCTCCTGACCCTCTTCGAGGATTTCGCCGGTGCGGAAGACCGCACAGTTCGACTGCATGGTGCGCTGCATCGCGAGGCGGATATCGGCGGTGCGGGTGCCGCCGTTCGCGTTGCGGAAATGGTCGAGCCGATCGATCGCCTTCTCGGTCGCGCCTTCGGGCAGGACGGGCTGCGGCGCGCCGGGCTTCAGGATCTCGGCGCAGCGCTGGCCGGCGGCGCGGCCGAACACGATGAGGTCGGTTAGCGAATTCGAGCCGAGGCGGTTGGCGCCATGCACCGAGACGCAGGCGCCTTCGCCGAGCGCCATCAGGCCGGGCACCACGAAATCGGGATCGCCCTGCCATTTGGTCAGCACTTCGCCGTGATAGTTCGTCGGGATGCCGCCCATATTGTAGTGGACCGTCGGCAGCACCGGGATCGGCTCGCGGGTCACGTCGACGCCGGAGAAGATCTTGGCGCTCTCGGAAATTCCCGGCAGCCGCTCGTGCAGGATGTCTGGGTCGAGATGTTCGAGATGCAGAAGGATGTGGTCCTTCAGCTTGCCCGTGCCACGGCCCTCTCTGATCTCCATCGTCATTGCGCGGGAGACGACGTCGCGCGAGGCGAGGTCCTTGGCGTGCGGGGCGTAGCGCTCCATGAAGCGCTCATCCTCGGAATTGGTGAGGTAGCCGCCTTCGCCGCGCGCGCCCTCGGTGATCAGGCAGCCCGCGCCGTAGATGCCCGACGGGTGGAACTGCACGAACTCCATGTCCTGCAGCGGCAGGCCGGCGCGCAGCACCATGGCCGAGCCGTCGCCGGTGCAGGTATGCGCCGAGGTGCAGGAGAAATAGGCGCGGCCGTAGCCGCCGGTCGCCAGGATCGTCGTCTGGGCGCGGAAGCGGTGGATCGAGCCGTCGTCCATCTTCAGCGCGATGACGCCGCGGCAGCGCCCCTCGTCGTCCATGATGAGGTCGAGGGCGAAATATTCGATGAAGAATTCCGACTGCGCCTTCACGCACTGGCCGTAGAGCGTGTGCAGGATCGCGTGGCCGGTGCGGTCGGCGGCGGCGCAGGTGCGCTGCGCGGCTCCGCCTTCGCCGAATTCGGTGGTCATGCCGCCGAACGGGCGCTGGTAGATCAGGCCGGCCTCGGTGCGGGAGAACGGCACGCCCCAATGTTCCAGCTCATAGACGGCGGTCGGGGCATTTCGGCAGAGATATTCGATGGCGTCCTGGTCGCCGAGCCAGTCCGAGCCCTTCACGGTGTCGAACATGTGCCAGCGCCAGTCGTCGGCCGACATGTTGCCGAGCGCGGCCGACATGCCGCCCTGCGCCGCCACAGTGTGCGAGCGGGTCGGGAAGACCTTGGTCAGGCAGGCGGTGCGCAGCCCGGCCTGGCTGGAGCCGAGAACCGCGCGAAGACCCGCGCCACCGGCTCCGACCACGACGACATCGTAGGTATGGTCCTGGATTTCATAGGCGCGGCCGCCGGGGGCTGCCGCGCGCACGCCGAGATCGATCATCTGGTCAGACTCCGATGCTCAGCTTCAGCAGGGCGAAGGCCGCCGCCGCGGCGGTGGCATAGGAGAAGAAGATGTTTCCGGCCACGGCCGCCGTCTTCCAGAGCTTGGAATGCACGTAGTCCTCGATGATCTCGCTCATCCCCAGCCGCATATGAATGGCGTTGATGAACACGAAGAAGAACAGCGGCAGCGCCACATAGGGCTGGCCGAGCGTCGCGGCGACCGTCGGATGCTCCTCGCCCGCCAATGCGACGAGAAGGCCGATGAGGAACAGGGTCAGCGGCAGAAGTGCGTAGGACGTCAGCTTCATCCGCCAGTGTTCGGCGGCGCCGGAACGGGCGGAGCCGTATCCGCGGACTTGAGCGTAACGGGAACGGACGACCATCTCAGCTCCAGATCAGGATGGCGAGCCAGACGAGCGCGGTCAGGACAACCGAGCCGACGAGGGTGCCCTGGGCCCAGAGCGTGCGGGACTTCTTGTCCATCCCGATCGCCGCGTCCCACACCATGTGGCGTACGCCGCCGATCGTGTGGTGAATCACCGCCCAGCTCACGCCGATCAGGACGATGATGCCGAACCAGGAGCCGTAGATGCCGGAGAGAGTGGCATAGGCTTCCGGCCCCTGGGCTGCCGCAAGAAGCCAGAGAACGAGTAGGGGGGCGGCGAAATAGGCCGCGGCACCGCTGAAACGGTGCGCGATCGACATCGCCATGGTCCAGGTGAAACGGTAGATCTGCAGGTGCGGCGAGAGTGGCCGCTCCGGCAACCGTCTCGCAAAGCGGGCGTCAGCCATTGGCTTGATCCACGAGGGGGTCCTGAAGCTTCGTTAGCCCATGCCTATCAATGTGGCAATGTCACGCAGTGCAGGTCCGACCCCCGCTCGGAGCCTAGGCAAAGCGCCTCATATTGTAGCAGGTTCCGGTGTCATGCTTTGTGCGCGTATCTGCCCTGCAATATCGAGGGTCCGTTTGGCCATTTCGATATGCATCCGCTCGATCATCCGGCCGTTCAGAGCCAGCACGCCCTTGTCGTGATTCTCGGGCTTCTCGAACGCTGCGATCACCGCCTTGGCGTCGGCGATCTCTTCCGGGCTAGGTCCAAACAGCCGGTTTGCGATCTCGACTTGGCAGGGATGGATGATCGTCTTGCCGTCGATGCCGAACGCGCGGCCCTGGGCGCATTCTGCCTCGAAGCCTTTGAGGTCGGTGAACTCGTTGTAGACGCCGTCGAGGATGAACAGGCCGGAGGCGCGGGCGGCGAGCACGGCGCGGCTGACCCAGGCCAGGACCGGAAGCCGGTCCGGACCGGGCTTCACTCGCGTCTCGCGGATGACGTCGTTGGTGCCGAGAACGAGTCCGCGCAGGCGGTGGCCCTCCGGCTTTTTCACCGAGGCAGCGATCTCGTCGATGTCGATCAGGCCGCGCGCGGTCTCCACCATGGCCCAGAGCGTGATGCCCTGCGTCTCCGGCCGGCCGCGCAGATGGCGCTCGGCGGCGTAGATCTCGGCTGTGCTCTCGACCTTGCTGAGTAGCACCGCATCCGGGCGGGCGGCGACGGCGGCCGTCATGTCCTCTTCGAAGAAGGCGGTGCGCGCCGCATTCACGCGCATCACCACTTCGCGGTGGCCGAACCCGCCTTTGCGGATCGTCTCGACGACCTGGTCTCTTGCCTTTTCCTTCACCTCGTCGGCGACAGCATCCTCAAGGTCGAAGATCAGGCTGTCGACGGGCAGTGTCCTGCCTTTCTCGAGCGCCCGGCTATTCGAACCGGGCATGTACAGGGCGCTGCGGCGGGGGCGGGTGTCTTGCATGATGACACGGACCTAATCACGCTGTCTCAACCCTGCCAAGGGATGATTTGAATTCAGTTTGCATTCCCGCCGATGGGTCTGGACCGCGCCGTATTCCTTGTTCTAGGACGGCGGGAGGAGAAATTTTCGGATGCTTCCAAGAACGCTTGCCGACGGTTATCGCATCTGGCGCGCGTCGGTCCTGCCGGAGAACCGTGGCCGTCTCGCCCAGCTCGCCACTCTGGGCCAGGCGCCGTCCGCGCTCATCGTCGGCTGCTGCGACAGCCGTGTCTCGCCCGAGACGATCTTCTCGGCGGGCCTCGGAGAATTGTTCGTCATCCGCAACGTCGCGAATGTCATTCCACCCTTCCGGCCCGACGGCAAGCAGCACGGCACGTCTGCGGCGATCGAATTCGCGCTGCGGGGGCTCGCGGTGCCGCATGTCGTGGTCATGGGTCACTCGCAGTGCGGCGGCGTGAAGGCCTATCTCGATGCGAGCGAGGGCTCGCGCGGCGAATTCATCGGTCCGTGGATGGATCTGATCGAGGGCACCAAGGAGGATGCCCTCTCGCGCAATCCCGGGCTGAAGGGCAAGGCGCTCGAAACCGCCGTCGAGGAGGCGGCGATCCGGATGTCGATCCGCAACCTGCGCACCTTCCCGGAAATTCAGCGTCGCGAGACCGAGGGGATGCTGTCGATCCACGGCGCGCATCTCGACATCTCGAACGGCAACCTGACCATCCTGGACGAAGAGACCGGGAATTTCGCGCCGGCATTGGCCGCCGCCGATTAAGTCAAAGGTCCTCATCGTCATGCCAAGGCTTGGCCTTGGCATCCACGAGTTCAATGCGCTGCTGACAGGGGAAGAACGTGGATGGCAGGGACGAGCCCTGCCATGACGCCGGACAGAAGACGGCTTACGCCGCCTTCTTCAGGAAGCCGCGATTGATCAGGCTTTCGGCGATCTGCACGGCGTTGAGCGCTGCGCCCTTGCGGAGGTTGTCCGAGACAACCCAGAGCGACAGGCCGTTCTCGACCGTGAAGTCCTCGCGGATGCGCGAGACGAAGGTTGCGTAATCGCCGACGCATTCGATCGGCGTCACGTATCCGCCCGGCTCGCGCTTGTCGACGACGAGAATTCCCGGCGCCTCGCGAAGGATGTCACGTGCCTCGTCGGCCGAGATCGGACGCTCGAACTCGATGTTCACCGCTTCCGAATGGCCGACGAAGACCGGCACGCGCACGGCGGTGCAGGTCAGCTTGATCTTCGGGTCGAGGATCTTCTTGGTCTCGACCATCACCTTCCACTCTTCCTTGGTGTAGCCGTCGTCCATGAACACATCGATGTGCGGAATGACGTTGAAGGCGATCTGCTTCGAGAACTTCTTCGCCTCGGCGGCGTCGTTCACGTAGATACCCTTGGTCTGGTTCCACAGCTCGTCCATGCCTTCCTTGCCGGCGCCTGACACCGACTGGTAGGTCGAGACGACGACGCGAAGAATCTTGGCCGCGTCGTGCAGCGGCTTCAGCGCGACGACGAGCTGCGCGGTCGAGCAGTTCGGATTGGCGATGATGCCCTTCTTCGTGTAGCCGGAAATCGCGTCTGCGTTCACTTCAGGCACGATCAGCGGCACGTCCTGGTCGTAACGGAAGGCCGACGAATTATCGATCACGACCGCGCCCTGCGCCGCGATCCTCGGAGACCATTCCTTGGAAACGTCGCCGCCCGCCGACATCAGGCAGATGTCGGTCTTGGAGAAGTCGAACGTGTCGAGCGTCTGGCATTTGAGCGTCTTGTCGCCGAAGGACACCTCGGTGCCCTGCGACCGGCGCGAGGCGAGGGGGATCAACTCGTCGACCGGGAATTCCCGTTCGTCGAGGATGTTCAGCATTTCGCGGCCCACATTACCCGTGGCGCCGACGACGGCGACTCGATAACCCATGGTTTGCTCCAGAAAGCTCAGGCCGGCGTCATAGGCCGGTCAAAACGTCGACGGTCCCTGAGCGACCGTGACGGTCATTTAAGCGAATTTGCCGAAAACGCAATTCAGGAACGCTGTTGCAGTTTGGCTCTTGCGGAACCTTCTTGTCGGATGGACATTGAGTTTGAGAAATTCTGCTCCGTGCCGGAGGCACCCCCCAATGCGTATGTTTATCCTTGCTGCCTTGGCTGCCGCCACGGTCGCAGCACCCGCCTTCGCTCAGGAAGATCCGAACCTGCCCGGCGTCCGCGTGACCATCACGCCGCGCTCCTATCTCGACCCGGGCAACAAGGTTCCGCCGCGTACGACTCGCGACATATCCGTGTCGCCGCTGAACACGACCTTTGGCTCGCCAAACTATTCGGGCGTCGAAGGCTTCCAGTCGTTCCCGCTGCCGGACCAGTTCTATCTGCCGGACAGCCGCGGCCAGTACGTGCTGCGCGCGCCCGACCGCATCAAGTAATCGTTATTCCTGACCATCGTCCGGAATGACTGAGACAACAGAAAACCCGGATCGGCATGGCCGTCCGGGTTTTTTCTTTGATCGGGGCGATGGCTCAGGCCAGTTCGCGGTCCAGCGCGGCGATGATCGCGTCGCCCATTTCGGACGTGCCGATCGTCTTTTCGCCAAGCGCCGCGATGTCGGCCGTGCGGTAGCCCTGCTGAAGTACGCGGGCGACGGAGCGCTCGATCGCGTCGGCAACCTCGACCATGCCGAGTGAATAACGCAGCGCCATTCCGAACGAGCCGATCTGGGCGATCGGATTGGCGAGACCCTTGCCAGTGATGTCCGGAGCCGAGCCGTGGACCGGTTCGTACATCGCCTTGCGCTTGCCGGTGGCCGGGTCTTGGGCGCCGAGCGAGGCGGAGGGCAGCATTCCGAGCGAGCCCGTCAGCATCGAGGCCGCGTCCGACAGGATGTCGCCGAACAGGTTGTCGGTGACGAGAACGTCGAACTGCTTCGGATTGCGGACGAGCTGCATCGCGCAGTTGTCGGCGAGGATGTGCTCAAGCTTCACGTCCGGGAACTTCGCGGCGTGCGTGCGGGTCACGACCTGATTCCACAGGAGTCCCGACTTCATCACGTTCCGCTTCTCAGCCGAATGGACGAGGTTCTTGCGGACGCGCGCCAGTTCGAAGGCGACGCTCGCGATACGTTCGATTTCGCTCGTCGTATAGACCTGCGTGTCCACCGCGCGCTGCTGGCCATTCTCCAGCGTCACGATTTCCTTGGGCTCACCGAAATAGGTGCCGCCGGTCAGTTCGCGGACGATCAGGATGTCGAGGCCTTCAACGATCTCGCGCTTCAGCGACGACGAGTCGGCCAGCGCCGGATAGACGATCGCCGGGCGCAGATTGGCGAACAGATCGAGTTCCTTGCGCAGGCGCAGCAGGCCGGCCTCGGGCCGCTGTTCATAGACGACGTTGTCCCATTTCGGGCCGCCGACAGCGCCGAAGATGATGGCGTCGGCGGCCTTCGCGCGCGCCATCGCAGCGTCAGTGATCGACACTTTGTGGGCATCGTAAGCCGCGCCGCCGACAAGGTCCTCTTCAAGTGCGAAGCTCGCCACGCCGCGCTTTTCGAGCCAGGCGATGAGCTTCTTCACTTCCTGCATGACTTCGACGCCGATGCCGTCGCCCGGCAAAAGGAGAAGCTTGTGCGTGGCCATGTGTTCGTGTCCCTGGAAAGTGCTTGGGAAAGGAAGGAATTTCACGTTCACCCCCGTAAAGAAACGGGGGGCGGTTTTCAAGGAATCCGTTTGACCTAGATCAGGCGCGCTTCAGCGCCGTAAGCTCGATCTCGATCTTCATCTCGGGACGATAAAGGCCCGAGACGACATAGATGCCGGCGGCGGGGCGGATGTCGCCGAGAAATTCGCCGATCACCGGGAACGCCTTCTCGGCGTCCTCGCGGCTCGTTACGAAATACTGGGTGCGGACGGCGTCGGCGAGGCTCGATCCGGCCTCCTGCAGCGCCTTCTCGATCGTCGCGAAGCAATTGCGGACCTGCTCCTCGACGCTTTCCGGCATCGCCTTGGTCACCGGGTCGTAGCCGGTCGTCCCGGCCACGAACACCCAGTCGCCCTGGACGACTGCGCGCGAATAGCCAGCGATCTTTTCGAAATCGGAGCCGGAGGAGATGAGGCGGCGGGTCATTGCAAGCTCGCTGTCATGGTAAGTCGCGCGCACCATGCGCATTCCGGTCGCGGAGGCAAGCACTGTCCGTCGCCGCGTGACGGTGGTACGACGCCGCATGCCTGCGTCAGACCTGCCCGCTGCCGTCCCGCTGGAGGGACGGACGATCCGCCTCGAACCGCTCAACGACAGCCACATCCCCGGCCTGACCGAGGCCGCGAGCGACGAGCGCATCTGGGGCTATTCGGTGCGAGGCGATACTGCGACCTATCTCGGTGCCGCCCGGAAAGCGATGGCGGACGGCGAGGCTGTCCCCTTCGTCGTCATCGAGAAGGCGACCGGCCGGATCATCGGCATGTCCCGCCTGTTCGAGATC
Organism: uncultured Alphaproteobacteria bacterium; assembly: GCA_963778835.1. GTDB lineage: Bacteria > Pseudomonadota > Alphaproteobacteria > Rhizobiales > Methylopilaceae > Flaviflagellibacter. The sequence goes on along the minus strand of CAVZVY010000005.1, from coordinate 85,220 downwards.
GACGCCACGCATAAGCGGCTTGAGCTCGGCTACACCTGGTACATCCCGGAAGTCTGGGGAACGCGGGTCAATCCTGAGGCGAAGCTGCTCCTCCTGACCCACGCCTTCGAGGACTGGGGCGCCCGCCGCGTCCAGTTCAAAATCCATCACGGCAATCTGCGCAGCCAGGCGGCGGTGAAGAAACTCGGCGCGGTGCAGGAGGGCGTGCTTCGCGCCCACATGATCCAGCCCGACGGGTCGCGCCGCGACTCCGTCGTGCTGTCGATCCTCAGCGACGAATGGCCGGCCGCGAAGGCGCGGCTTGAGGAGAGATTGGCCTAGGGCTCATGCCCAGGGCCGCTCAGCCCCGACCTTCGCCTCGTAGTCCGAGATCGTCTCGCCCTTCTGCATGGTCAGGCCGATCGAATCGAGGCCGTTCAGCAGGCAGTGCTTGCGGAACGGATCGAGGTCGAACTTGATCGAGCCGCCGTCCGGCCCGCGGATTTCCTGCGCTTCGAGGTCGACCGTCAAAGTCGCGTTCGAGCCGCGCTCGGCGTCGTCCATTAGCTTCTCGAGCTCTTCGGGTGAGACCTTGATCGGCAGAATGCCGTTCTGGAAGCAGTTGTTATAGAAAATGTCCGCGAACGACGTGGCGATCACGCAGCGGATACCGAAGTCGAGCAGCGCCCACGGGGCATGCTCGCGAGAGGAGCCGCAGCCGAAGTTCTCGCCGGTCACCAGGATCTCGGCCTTGCGATAGGCCGGCTTGTTCAGCACGAAATCCGGGTTCTCGTTGCCCTGCTGGTCGAAGCGCATCTCGGCGAACAGGCCCTTGCCGAGCCCGGTCCGCTTGATCGTCTTCAGGTATTCCTTCGGGATGATCATGTCGGTGTCGATATTGATCAGCGGCAGGGGCGCCGCCACACCGGTCAGGGTCTTGAAGGGTTCCATCGTCAGTCTCCTTCGGCGCGCTCGCGCCTTGTCCTCGTTATGTCTCAGCCGGCGGCGGCTTCGATCGCATCAATGTCGTCGTCGGATAATCCGAAATGATGGCCGATCTCGTGAATCAGGACATGGGTCACGATCCCGCCCAGCGTCTCCTCGTGTTCCGCCCAATAGTCCAGCATCGGGCGGCGGTACAGAAACACCATGTTCGGCATCTGACCGGTGTGCGGCGCCGCGCTGCCATGCGCGAGGCCCACGCCCTGAAAGAGGCCCAGCAGGTCGAACTCGCTTTCCATTCCGAGCTCGTGGAGCACGTCCTTGGTCGGGAAGTCCTCGACGCGGATCACCACGCCTCCGCTCATGGCCCGGAAGCTGTCCGGCAGAGCCGCGTAGGCCCGGTCCGCCATCGCCTCGAAATCGGCGAGTGACGGAGCTTGCCTCGTATCCCAGATGGAACCTTCTCCGGTTCCAGTCATTGAAGCTCTCCGGAAGTCATCGCAATCACAAGAGGCTCAAGAATTCCGACGTTATGATGAAACCATGAACGTATTCGCGAGTTCTTCTCGTATAGATTTCCAGGAGAGGGAACCATGACAAAATATCTCGTGTCCGCTGCTGTTGCGGCTGTTATCGGTGCCGCCGCCTTTACTTCCCCTGCCGCCGCTCAAGTCGGCGTCAGCATTGGTGTTGGTAGCCCCGGTTACCACGACGGCTATCGTGGCGATCGCCGCTATTACCGCCAGGATCCCGGAGTGACCGTTTACTCCGGCCGCAGCGCGTATCGTGATGATTGTCGCACCCGCCGTACGACCGTTTGGGAGAACGGCCGCAAGATCACTCGTACGGTTCGTCGCTGTAACTGATCCCAGATCGGTTCCAATCCAGAGCGGCCGCCCATCGGGCGGCCGTTTCCGTTTGAGCGATCAGTGACCCCATTCGCGGATATCGACGAAGCGGCCGGCGATCGCCGCCGCCGCCGCCATCTGCGGCGAGACGAGGTGGGTCCGGCCCTTATAGCCCTGCCGTCCCTCGAAATTGCGGTTCGAGGTCGAGGCGCAGCGCTCTTCGGGACGCAGCTTGTCCGGGTTCATGGCCAGGCACATCGAGCAGCCCGGCTCGCGCCAGTCGAAGCCGGCCGCCTTGAAGATCTTGTCGAGGCCTTCCGCCTCGGCCTGCATCTTCACCAGGCCGGAACCGGGAACGATCATCGCGCTGAGATTGGCGTTGACCGTCTTGCCCTCGACGACTTTCGCGACCGCGCGCAGGTCCTCGATGCGGCCGTTCGTGCACGAGCCGATGAAGATGCGGTCGAGCGCGATGTCGGTGATCTTCGTGCCGGGGTTCAGGCCCATATACTTCAGTGCCCGCCACTTCGCCGCGCGGGTATTCTCATCCTCGATGTCGTCGGGGTTCGGAACCACGCCCGCGATCGAAGCCACGTCCTCGGGGCTCGTGCCCCAGGAGACGATCGGCGGCAGCTTGGCGCCATCGAGCCGGATTTCGCGGTCGAAATGCACGCCCTCGTCGGAAACCAGGGTCTCCCAATAACGGCGAGCCGCATCCCATTCCGCGCCCTTCGGCGCACGCGGGCGGTCCTTCATGTAGGCGAAGGTCGTCGCGTCCGGCGCGATCAGGCCGGCGCGGGCGCCGCCTTCGATCGACATGTTGCAGATCGTCATCCGCCCTTCCATCGAGAGCGCCCGGACGGCCTCGCCGGCATATTCGAGCACGGAGCCCGTGCCGCCCGCGGTGCCGATCTCGCCGATGATGGCGAGGATGATGTCCTTTGCGGTCACGCCGTCCGGCAGCTTGCCGTCGACAGTCACGCGCATGTTCTTCGCCTTCTTCTGCAGCAGCGTCTGGGTCGCCAGCACATGCTCGACCTCGGACGTGCCGATGCCGTGCGCCAGCGCGCCGAATGCGCCATGCGTCGAGGTATGCGAGTCGCCGCAGACGATCGTCGTGCCGGGCAGGGTGAAGCCCTGCTCGGGGCCGACGATGTGGACGATGCCCTGCCGCTTGTCGAACTCGTTGTAATATTCGATGCCGAATTCGCGCGTGTTCTCGGCCAGAGCGGCGATCTGGATCGTGCTCTCCGGGTCCGGGTTCGGCAGGTTGCGGTCGGACGTCGGGACGTTGTGGTCGACGACGGCGAGCGTCTTGTGCGGCGCGCGCACCTTGCGGCCGGTCATGCGCAGACCCTCGAAGGCCTGCGGGCTCGTCACCTCATGGACGAGGTGGCGGTCGATATACAGGAGGCAGGTGCCGTCCTCCTGGCGCTCGACGATGTGGTCGTCGAAGATCTTGTCGTACAGGGTTTTCGGCGGGTTGGAATGGGCAGTCATCGGTTCTCGTCCGGTCGTCAAATTCGCTGATGGAATCCGCGCACAGGCGCGGCATGCACGGGCTCAGGCCCGAAAAACGTCAGAGCGAACGAAGGTCCGCCGCGCGAGCGGCGATCAGCCGGCCGAAGAAGCGGGCCGGCATCCGGGTGTGGTCGTGCAACCCGGCGAAATCCAGCGTCGAGCGGGCGTGCGGAACCGCGCCTTCCGGCGGCCTCACGCATGTATCGTGCTCGCGGTTCGTCTGGACCATGACGCCTTATAACACTTCCAAACCGGCGGGACAAAGGGTCAGAGCGCCGATATGGGCGCTGAGAGCCTCGTCCAAAAGGGGCGCGCTTGCGGACGGATTCCTACTGTGGTCTGATTTCACAAAACCGGCAAAGACCGGATACGGGGAGGACGGGCCAGATGCCCGCTCGAGCGTCCATTGCCTCAGTGGCGGCGGCGATCATTTTTGCCGTGGTCTTGTTACGCATGCCGGACACCATGCCCGGAACGGCGATTGAAGCAGGTGCCCTGACCCATCTCTCCTATGAGGAGATGGCGGTTCGCGGCATGGCGCTGAGGTTCCAGACCGTTTCCGGCTCCGGCAACGAACTCCTCCTCGACCTCCTGACCTCCTCGCCGATCCCGACACTCGATCTCGACCCGCTCTGGTCGTTCCTCGGGTGGTGGCTGCAGGAAGCCTCGAAGGCAATCCTGATCCGACATTCGATCCAGTAGGCTCTCTCTCCCCACGTTGGGGAGAAGGCAATAAAAAAGCGCGGCCGAGGCCGCGCTTTTCGAATTCCGAACCAGCTCGCTTCAGCGAGCCGACGCCTGGCTTGCCGTGCCGGTGGTCTTCTCGGCGATACGGGCCTTCTTGCCGCGCAGTTCGCGGAGGTAATAGAGCTTGGCGCGACGGACCTTGCCGCGGCGCAGCACCTTCACCGAGTCGATGATCGGCGAATAGAACGGGAAGACGCGCTCGACGCCCTCGCCGTAGGAAATCTTGCGGACCGTGAAGGTCTCGTTGAGACCGCCGCCGGACTTCGAGATCACGACGCCCTCGTAGGCCTGAACGCGGGTGCGCTCGCCTTCGCGAACCTTGACGTTCACCTGAACCGTGTCGCCGGGAGCGAAGTCCGGGATCGTGCGGACCGCCGCGACGATTTCCATCTGCTCGCGGTCGAGCTGCTCGATGATGTTAACGGCCATAATCTTAATCTCCGCGGCACCGCGCCCGAACGCTCGGGGGCGCCTTAACCGTGCGAATAGCGATTGAGGGGCGGCTATTACTCGATCTTTGGCGGCTTGTCGACGCCCGATGACAGCTTCGCGACATATTTCGCGACGAGATCTGGCCTGCGGACCCTTGTCGCCTTGATCGCCTCGAGTTTCCGCCAGCGCGCCACCGCCTTGTGATCGCCCGAGGTCAGCACCTCCGGCACGCCCATTCCGCGCCATTCGGCTGGCTTGGTGAACTGAGGATATTCCAGAAGACCGGTCTCGAAACTCTCGTCTGACCCGGATTGATCGTGCCCCATCACCCCCGGCAGAAGGCGGACGCAGGCATCGAGCAGCAGCAGGGCCGCGGGCTCTCCGCCGGACAGCACCACATCGCCGACCGAAACCTCTTCAAGCCCGCAAGCCGAGGTAAGCCGGTCATCGACGCCCTCGAACCGTCCGCAGACGACGACCACGCCCGGTCCCGCCGCGAGCTCGCGCACCAGGTCCTGTGTCACCGGCCGCCCGCGCGGCGTCATCAGCAGCCGCCGCCGTTCGCCTGCGCTTTCGATGGCCGCAGCCAGCACGTCCGGTCGCATCACCATGCCAGGCCCGCCACCGAAGGGCGAGTCGTCCACCGAGCGGTGTTTGTCGGTGGCGAAATCGCGTGGATTGACCGTATCGAGCGCCCAGGTGCCGCTTTCCAGCGCCCGTCCCGCAAGGCTCAGGCCCAGAGTGCCGGGAAACATCTCGGGAAACAGCGTGACGATCGTCGCCCGCCAGCTCACGGCTTCGGCTCCTCGCCACCCTCGTCGTCGAAAATGCCCGCTGGGGGCTCGGCGACGACACGGCCGCCTTTCACGTCCACGGTCGGCACGAAGGTGCGGGTGAAGGGCAGGTGGACCGACGGCAGATTGTCCCGCGCGATCTCAAGCACGTCACCCGCGCCGAAATCCATTACCGCGATGATCTTGCCGAGCACGGCACCCGAAGGATCCTCGACCCGGAGCCCGATCAGGTCGGACTGGTAGAATTCGTCTTCCTCCGGGTCCGGAAGCCGGTCGCGGGGAACGAAGAGGCGGGTATGGGTGAGGGAGGCGGCGACGTCGCGGTCGGTGATCCCCTCGAAACGGGCGATCACCATATCGCCCTGGAGGCGGGCGGCCGCGATCTTGAACGCTCGCGACCCATCCTCGGTCTCCAGCGGTCCGTAGTCCTTCATCGCGAGTGGGTCGTCGGTGAAGGGCTTCACGCGAAGCTCCCCCCGCACGCCATGAGGCGCGCCGATCACGCCGATCAGGATGCGGGCAGGAGGCATGGCGTCGATCCTATCCCGTCATGCCAAGGCTTGGCCTTGGCATCCACGAGTTCAGAGCGCTTCGACAGGGAAAGGACGTGGATGGCAGGGACGAGCCCTGCCATGGCGTCTTACGCCTGCTCGGCGGGAGCGGCTTCCTCGGCGGCCGGCTCTTCAGCCGGAGCCTCGACGGGAGCGTTCTTGGCGGCTTCGGCCTCAGCCTTCGCGGCGGCGGCAGCAGCGACCTTCTCTTCCTCGGCGGCCTTGATGGCGTCGAGACGCTCCTGGGCCTTCTTGCCCGGAAGGGCCTTGGTCGGGTTGTTGCGGGCCGCGCGGGTGGCGACGCCCTTGTCGGCGAGGAAGCGGAGCACGCGGTCGGTCGGGGTCGCGCCCTTCTTGATCCACTCCTGCGCCTTCTCGACGTCGAGCTCGACGCGCTCGACATCCTTGGCCAGCATCGGGTTGTAGGTGCCGATCTTGTCGATGAACCGGCCGTCACGCGGCGAGCGCGAGTCGGCGACGACGATGCGGTAGAACGGACGCTTCTTGGAGCCACCACGGGCCAGACGGATCTTCAGGGACATTCTAGTTCACTCCATTCGAATTGTTGGCCGCTCGGGCCGGGATCACTTCTTTTTTCCAAAACCGGGGAAGCCGCCGAGGCCCGGCAGCTTGGGTCCAAGGCCGGGAGCTCCGCCGGGCGCACCCGGGAAATTCGGCGGCAGGCCGGGCATTCCGCCCGGCGGCAATTGAGGCGGCGCCCCCTTGCCGAGCTGCTTCAGCGCGTTGGGATCGAGACCTGGCGGCATCCCGCCGGGCGGCATGCCCATTCCAAGCTTGCTGGCGAGGCCGGCGAGACCGCCGCGTCCGCCCTTGCCCATCATCTTCATCATGTCGGCCATCTGCCGGTGCATTTTCAGCAGCCGGTTGATGTCCTCGACCTTGGTGCCGGAACCCGCCGCGATGCGCTTCTTGCGGGAGTTCTTGAGGATGTCTGGGTTCTTGCGCTCGGCGGCGGTCATCGAGCCGATGATCGCGGTCTGGCGCTTGAGGATGCGGTCGTCGAGATTTGCGTTCTCGAGTTGGGCCTTCATCTTGCCCATGCCGGGCAGGAGACCCATCACGCCGGACATGCCGCCCATGCGCTGCATCTGCTGGAGCTGGTCGCGCAGATCGTTCAGGTCGAACTGACCCTTGCGCATCCGCTCGGCGGCCTTGGCGGCCTTCTCGGCGTCGATCTCGGCGGCGGCCTTCTCGACCAGCGAAACGATGTCGCCCATGCCGAGGATGCGACCGGCGATGCGCTCGGGATCGAAATCCTCCAGCGCGTCCATCTTCTCGCCGACACCGATCAGCTTGATCGGCTTGCCAGTGACGGCTCGCATCGAGAGCGCCGCACCGCCGCGGCCATCGCCGTCGACGCGGGTCAACACGATGCCGGTAATGCCAAGCGCGCCGTCGAAGGCGCGGGCGGTGTTGACCGCGTCCTGTCCGGTCAGCGCGTCAGCGACGAGGATCACCTCGTGCGGCTTGGCGACCCGCTTCACCTCGGCCGCTTCGGCCATCATGCTTTCGTCGACCGTCGTGCGGCCGGCGGTGTCGAGCATCACGACATCGTAGCCGCCGAGACGGCCTGCCTGCATCGCGCGCTCGGCGATCTGCACCGCCGACTGTCCGGCGACGATCGGCAGCGTGGTCACGCCAACCTGCTGGCCGAGCACCGCGAGTTGTTCCATCGCGGCCGGGCGGCGGGTGTCGAGCGAGGCCATCAGGACCTTGCGCTTGTCGCGGTCCTGCAGGCGCTTGGCGATCTTCGCCGTTGAGGTCGTCTTGCCCGAACCCTGCAGGCCGACCATCAGGATCGGCACCGGCGCGGCGGCGGCGAGCGAGATCGGCTGCGCGTCGGAGCCGAGGGTCGCGACAAGCTCGTCATGGACGATCTTGATGACCATCTGGCCCGGCTTGACCGTCTTCAGCAGTTCGGCGCCGACGGCGCGCTCACGCACCTTGTCGGTGAAGCTGCGGACGACATCGAGCGCGACGTCCGCCTCCAGCAGCGCACGCCGTACTTCGCGCATGGCTTCGCCGACGTCGCTCTCCGAGAGAGCGCCGCGACCGCGAAGCTTGTCGAATATCCCGCCGAGGCGGTCCTGAAGCGTGTCGAACATCAACAATCCTGTCGTTTCACAAGTCCAACGCAAAACGCGCCCGAGGGCGCATCGCGCTGTCGGGCGTTGACCTCCAGCCTCATGGACCGGTCGGTGGCTCAGGCGTTGGACGCGTGAGAACACTGAGGCGAATACGCGCGGAGTGTGACGGAGTCAAGGAAATGCCCGCGCCAGACGGCTTTGCGCGCGTGCGAGGATCGGCTAGATCGACACCATGTTCGATCCTTCTCTCGCCGGCCGCCTCTCCTTCCAGCACCCGACGCCGACCAAGGAGCCGCTCCCGCCGGGACAGCACAATCTCGGCCTGTTCGACCCGCGCGACTACGTGCTCGTCGTCCCGGAAGGGATCGACCCGACGAGGCCGACCCCGCTGATGATCATGTTCCACGGTGGCGGCGGCAGCGCCGAGAGGATCCTGCCGGTCATGAAGACCCACGCGGAGAACAACAAGTTCCTTCTCCTCGTGCCGCAATCCTTCATGCCAACCTGGGACATCGTCATCGCCGGAAACGGCCCCGATCGCGAGCGCCTCGACCTCGGGCTCAACGAAGTGGCGTCGCGCTTCACGCTCGATCCGACCCATGTCGCCTTCGCCGGCCATTCCGACGGCGGCAGCTATTCGCTGTCGAACGGCCTCTGCAACGGCGATCTTGTCACCCACATCCTCGCTTTCTCCGCCGGCTTCATGACCGTGCTGCATCAGGAAGGCGCGCCGCACATCTTCATCGCGCACGGTTCCAAGGACGAGCAGACGCCGGTCGAGACGGCGGGCAGGGCGCATGCCACGCGCCTGAAAAATGCCGGTTATGACGTGACCTATATCGAATATGACGGCCCGCATCAGTCGCAGCCCCATATCGTGGCGGTCGCGGTGAAGTACTTCCTGAACTATCCGCCCGCGAACCGGCAGCAGCCGGCAGCGTCGTGAACCGCCGCGCGGTGATGACCCTTCTCGCCGCTCCCGTCCTCGCCCTTGCCGCAGGGGCAGGCTGGTTCCGCTGGCAGTCAGGCCGCAATCCCTATTATTCAGGCCCGGTCAGCGACCATTTCGATGGGCTGAAATTCTTCAATCCCGACCGCAACGTCGACAAGAGCGCCTCGGAGCTTGCCCGTTTCCTCTTCGCCACGCCGCGCGAGGACTGGCCCGAGACCTGGCCGAGCCCGTTTCCGCAGGACAAGCCGCCGGTCGAAGTCCGCGATGGCGTCCGCGTCACGCTGATCGGCCACGCCAGCTATCTGATCCAGACCGGCGGCGTGAACATTCTGTGCGATCCGGTTTTCTCCAAGCGCGCCTCGCCGTTCAGCTTCGCTGGACCGAAGCGCGTCAACCCGCCGGGCATCGCCTTCGACGACCTGCCGAAGATCCACGCGGTCCTGGTCAGCCATAACCATTACGACCACATGGACACCGCGACGCTGGCTAGGCTCGTGAAGCGCGACAATCCGCGGATCGTCGCGCCGCTCGGTAACGATACGATCCTGAAGGCCGCCATCCCGAATATCTCGGTTGAAGCCCGCGACTGGGGCGATTGCGTCGAATTCGCGCCCGGCGTCGTCGTCACCCTCGTCGCCACCGCCCACTGGTCCGCGCGCGGCCTCGGCGACCGCCGCAGGGCGCTCTGGGCGAGCTTCGTCATCGAGACGCCGAAGGGCCGCATCTATCATGTCGGCGACACCGGCTATGCCGAGGACGCGAACTTCACCGCGCACGGCAAGGCATACGGCCCGTTCTGCCTCGCGCTTCTCCCGATCGGCGCCTACGAGCCGCGCTGGTTCATGCAGACGAACCACATGAACCCCGAGGAAGCGGTAATGGCGTTCCAGCGTCTCGGCGTCGAACAAGCCGTCGGCCACCATTGGGGTACGTTCCGGCTGACCGCCGAGGCGGTCGATGCGCCGGAGAAGGCTCTGGCCGATGCGCGCGCCAAATACGGCCTCGCGGAAACGCAATTCCAGGCCTTCCGTCCCGGCCAGGTGCTGGAAATCTAGCTTCCCTTCACCGGTTCGCCATATAAGCCACCTGATGAGCGCGCTCGCGAACCGCCCTTTTGTGAAGATGAACGGACTCGGCAACGAGATTCTGGTCGTCGATCTGCGCGACGGCGCCGCCGCTCCGACAGGCGACGAGGCCCGCGCCATCCACGAATCCGGGCTCCGCTTCGACCAGTTGATGACGCTCGAGCCCGCGCGCACCGCCGACTTCGCGACGCGCATCTACAACAATGACGGCTCGCTCTCCTCGGCCTGCGGCAATGGCACCCGCTGCATCGCCTGGCTGGTCATGCAGGAGACGGGAAAGAACCGCCTCGTCATCAATTCCGACGCGGGCCCGCTGATCGCGACCGCCGGGACCGCGCCACAGACGATCACCGTCGACATGGGAGTGCCGCGTTTCGGCTGGAACGAGATCCCGCTGGCGGAGGAATTCCGCGACACCCGCGCGATCGAACTTCAGATCGGCCCGATTGACGCGCCGGTGCTCCATTCGCCCTCGGTCGCCAATATCGGCAATCCCCATGCGATCTTCTGGGTCGACAATGTCGAGGCCTACGATCTCGCCCGCTTCGGCCCGCTGCTCGAAAACCACCCGATCTTTCCCGAGCGCGCCAATATCTCGCTCGCCCATGTCACCGCGCCCGACGCGCTGACGCTGAAGGTCTGGGAGCGCGGCGCCGGCCTGACGCGCGCCTGCGGCACCGCCGCCTGCGCCGCCGCCGTCTCCGCCGCCCGCACCCGCCGCACCGGCCGCTCGGTCACGGTCACTTTGCCTGGCGGTCCGCTGCACATCCTGTGGCGCGAGGAAGACGACCACATCCTGATGACCGGACCGGCCGAAACCGAATTCGAGGGGCGGTTCGATCCCGCGATCTTCGCCGGTAACGCCGCGTGAGCGTCGAGGTCGTCACCTTCGGCTGCCGTCTCAACGCCAACGAGAGCGAGGCGATCCGCCTTGCCGCCATAGAGGCCGGCCGCGAAAACCTGATCGTGGTCAATACCTGCGCGGTAACGGCCGAGGCGACCGCCCAGGCCCGCCAGACCATCCGCAAGCTCCGCCGCCTCAATCCGCAATCCGACATCGTCGTCACGGGCTGCGCGGCTCAGGTCGAGCCGGAAATGTTCGCCGGCATGGGTGAGGTCACGCAGGTCATTGGCAATAGCGCCAAGACACGCGCCGAAACCTGGGCGCCGTCCTTCGGGCTCGAGGCCAGCGAACGGGTCAAGGTCGACGACATCATGTCGGTGCGGGAGACCGCGCTGCATCTGATCGACGGCATGGAGGGCCTCGCCCGCGCCTTCGTGCAGGTCCAGAACGGCTGCGATCACCGCTGCACCTTCTGCATCATCCCGTTCGGCCGCGGTCCCTCGCGCTCGGTGCCGATGGGTGCCGTGGTCGAGCAGGTGAAGCGCCTTGTCGACAAAGGCTGCCGCGAGATCGTCCTGACCGGCGTCGACCTCACCAGCTACGGCCCTGACCTTCCGGGCCGTCCGGCGCTCGGAAAGCTCGTCCGCACGATCCTGAAGTCGGTCCCGGAACTGCCGCGCCTGCGCATCTCGTCCATCGACGCAGTCGAGGCCGACGACGACTTCCTGATCGCCATCGCCGAGGAAGAGCGGCTGATGCCGCATCTTCATATCTCGCTGCAGTCCGGCGACGACCTCATCCTCAAGCGCATGAAGCGCCGCCACCTGCGCGCCGATGCCATACGTTTTTGTAATGACGTCCGACGGACGCGCCCCGAGATCATTTTCGGTGCGGATTTCATCACTGGCTTCCCGACAGAGACCGAGGCGCAGTTCCGCAATACGCAGACGCTAGTGGCCGAATGCGGGCTGACGCATCTACACGTCTTTCCGTTCTCGGCGCGCCCCGGAACGCCGGCCGCGCGCATGCCGCAGGTCTCGCGCGAGATCGCCAAGGAGCGGGCGGCGCGCCTCCGCGCGACTGGACAGGACGCGCTGCACCGCCACCTTTCCGGAGAGATCGGCCGGCGCCGGTCGATCCTGGTCGAAAATCCCGCGACCGGTCGCACGGAGAGCTTCGCGTTGGTGAAGCTTGCACGCCCGGCCGAGACGGGCAGTGTGGTTCCGGTCACCATCGCCGGGCATGACGGCGCGAGGTTGCTGGCAGCGTAATGGCAGAAGAAAAGAAACCCGGCCTGTTCGGCCGCCTGTTTGGCAGCAAGCCCGCCGAGGAAAAATCGGTCGAGACGATTGAACCCGTCGAAACCATTGAGCCGGTGGAGGTCGCACCGGAGCCCGAGCCTCCTATCGAGGAGGAGCCAATCATCCTCCGTCCGGCGAGCGAAGAGGCCGAGGAACTGTTCGCGCCAGAGGTCGAGCCGCCGCGCGACGGGCCGAGCTGGTTCACCCGTCTCCGCGAAGGTCTCGCGCGCACATCCGGTCGCCTCGGCACCGGCATCGCCGAACTCTTCACCAAGGCCAAGTTTGACGCCGCGACCCTCGACGAGCTCGAAGATCTGCTGATCCAGGCCGATCTCGGCGTCGACACCGCCCAGCGCATCACTCAGGAAGTCGGTCGCCAGCGCCATGAGCGCGGACTCGATGCGGCAGGCGTTCGTGGAGTGGTCGCGAGCGAGGTCGAAAAGGCACTTGGCGACGTCGCGAAGCCGCTCGGCATAGACAATGCCGCGAAACCCTTCGTCATCCTCATGGTCGGGGTCAACGGCTCCGGCAAGACGACGACGATTGGCAAGCTCGCCCAGAAATTCCGCTCCGAAGGCAAATCGGTGTGGCTCGCAGCCGGCGACACATTCCGCGCGGCGGCCGTCGAGCAATTGTCGGTCTGGGCCGGCCGCATCGGCGTGCCGATCGTCAAGAAGGATATCGGCGCCGATGCGTCGGGCCTCGCCTTCGAGGCTCTGGAGAAGGCGCGGGCGGCAAACGCCGATGTGCTGATGATCGACACCGCCGGCCGCCTGCAAAACCGCTCCGAGCTGATGCAGGAGCTGGAAAAGATCGCCCGCGTCATCAAGAAGCTCGATCCGGACGCGCCCCATGCCGTCCTGCTTGTCCTCGATGCGACTGTGGGCCAGAACGCACTGAGTCAGGTCGAGGCGTTTCAGAAGACTGCGGGCGTGACTGGGCTCGTGATGACGAAGCTCGACGGCACCGCGCGCGGCGGCATCCTCGTTGCGGTGGCCGAAAAGTTCGGCCTGCCGATCCATTTCATCGGCGTCGGGGAAGGGGTCGCCGACCTCGAACCTTTCGACGCCCGCGATTTTGCCCGCGCACTCGTGGGCCTGGATTAGAAAATGACCATCAAGACCACAGCCGACGATCCGTCGAAGAAGCTCAATCCGCTGGTCAAGCTCGCGCTGGAACTCGGGCCGCTCGCAATTTTTTTCGTCTCGAATTCGAAAGCCGGCCTGTTCTGGGCGACCGGCCTGTTCATGATCGCGACGGTCGTGTCGCTGATCGCGTCATGGACGCTGATCCGCCGCGTGCCGATCATGCCGCTCGTCACCGGCGTCGTCGTGCTGATCTTCGGCGGGCTGACGCTCTATCTGCAGGACGAGCACTTCATCAAGCTGAAGCCGACCATCGTGAACCTGCTCTTCGCTGGTACGCTTCTGGGCGGCCTGCTCTTCGGCAAGTCGCTGCTGGAGATTGTCTTCGACTCGGCATTCGACCTGACCGATGAAGGATGGAAGAAGCTCACCTTCCGCTGGGGCCTGTTCTTCCTGTTCCTCGCCGTCCTGAACGAGGTCGTCTGGCGGAATTTCTCGACCGACTTCTGGGTCGCGTTCAAGGTTTGGGGCGTGTTTCCGCTGACCTTCCTGTTCGCGCTCTGCCAGTTCCCGCTGATCCAGCGCTACGACGCGGCCAAGAGCAACACAGCCGCCTAACGGCTCTCCGCCGCAACCAGCGCCTCGTTGGCGCTGGCCAGCTTCTGCCTCAGCCCCCAGCGGATGCTGCGGTTCAGCGCCTGCTCGATGTCGCGGTCGGACTCCATGATCTGAAGCAGTGACGCCTTCTCGAAGGCGAGCGCCCGGACGCTCGACTTCGCTGTCGCCGTCGCTGTCGCCGGCGTCTCCGTCATGATGCTGATCTCGCCGACGAGGCTACCTCGATCGCAGAATCCGACCGCCACGCCGTCGACCGTGATCTCGACCTCACCGCTCGCCACGAAGAACATGTGGCTGACGAGATCGCCCTGCCTCACGAGCACCTTTTCCGGCGGCACGTCGAGCCATGCGCCGACACGGGTCAGCCTGTGGGCCTGCTCGGGGCTTAGGCCGGGTATGACATAGTCCCGGAAGAGCTGCTCCTCGGCAGAGAACTGGAACGACCGCGTCTTGTAGGCGGCCAGCGCCATCTGGCCGACATTGACGGCGATCAGCGCCGCGAGCCAGGCGGCAGCGGCCTGGTTCCCGGTGCCGATCAGGTGACCGAAAATGCCGATTGCCGCTGCGGCGATGACCATCAGGCGCAACGGAACCATGCGCGTCGACAGCATCGACAGGACGAGGAGCGCGTAAAAGGCGTGCTCCATCATCGTCATCGGGGCTGGTAACGCGATTTCCTGCATGGCGCGCACAGTGCCCATAGTGGGCGCGCGGGCGCAAGCCGTGTCAGCGGGAAAGGCTTGCCGATGCCGTGCCGCGTTCGGCCTTGTCGATCTCAGGCAGGATGATGTCGGTAATCGCGGCTTCGGTCAGTGGGCCGATATGCTTGTAGGCGATGGTGCCGTCCTTGCCGACGATGAAGGTCTCCGGAACGCCGTAGACACCCCAGTCGATCGCCGCGCGGCCCTTCTCGTCCATGCCGATGGCGGCGAACGGATTGCCGAGGTCGCCGAGGAACTTCAGCGAGTTCGCCGGCTCGTCCTTATAGGCGATGCCGACGAGCCGGGCCCTGCCGAGTTGCGACAGCCGCATCAGCAGCGGGTGTTCGTCACGACACGGCGCGCACCATGAGGCCCAGACATTGACGATCGTGACATGGCCCTGGGTGAGATCGGCCTTGGACAGTCCGGGAACCGGCGAGCCGTCGGCCGTCTTCAGCCCGTCGAGCGGCGGCAGCGTGAACTCTGGTGCCGGCCGGCCGATCAGGGCCGACGGGATCGACGACGGATCGCCGGAATAGAGGCGGAAATAGAACAGCGCGACGAGCGCCGCGAACAGGACGAGCGGGATCGCGACGGCCCAGCGAGCCGATCTCTTCGGCGGTGGCGCGGCGTCGGTCACTTTTTTCCTCTGTTCGGCTTGGCGGCTTCCGGCCCGAGACGCGCTTCCAGATCGGCGAGGGCGCGGCGCTGCGCCCGGTGGTCGAGCAGGCTCCAGACGATCAGGCTGATCACGGTCACTGCCGCGAACGCATAGGCCGCAACGATATAACCGGTGTGAGGGGTCACGCGCCGCTCTCCGCCGCGCGCAGTCGCAGGCCGCGCAACCGCCGCCGCATCAGTTCGGTCCGCATCAGCAGCAGGTGCAGCGTTAGGAACAACAGCGTGAACGCGAGCGCGTTGATCAGCAGAGGAACGAGGATCGCCGGGTGAATCGTCGGCCCGTCGACGCGGAACACCGATGCGCCCTGATGCAGCGTGTTCCACCAGTCGACCGAGAATTTCACGATCGGGATATTGATGAAGCCGACCAGCGTGAGGATGGCCACAAGCTTCGCCGCCCGGCTCGGCTCGTCGAGCGCCGCACGCAGGGCCATCACGCCGAGATACATCAGGAAGAGGACGAGGACGGAGGTCAGCCGCGCGTCCCAGACCCACCACGTCCCCCACATCGGCCGGCCCCAGAGCGAGCCGGTGACGAGCGCGATCAAGGTGAACGCCGCGCCGAGCGGAGCGGCGGCCTGCGCGGCGACGTCGGCGAGCGGGTGACGCCAGACGAGCACGCCAAGGCTTGCGATCGACATCATCGTCCAGCCGAACATCGACAGCCACGCGGACGGGACGTGGATGAACATGATCCGCACCGTCTCGCCCTGCTGGTAGTCGGCGGGCGCGACGAAGAAGCCCTGCCAGAGGCCGAGGGCAAAGAGCACGACCGTTGCCCCGGCGAGCCAGGGCAGGATCTTCTCCGCGATGGCGGAAAAGCGGGCGGGGTTCGCAAGAGCGATCATCGGGCGCGATGTAGACCCACGGTCAACTGGAGGCAATGCGGCACGGTTCACGCCTGCGATGCCTTCAAAGCGGCCGCCGCAGCCAGCGGACCAAGGACGAGGCTGCCGAGCGTCACCGCCAGCAGCAATGTGAACGAAGGTCCGAACCCGGCGCCGCCCGCTATGCCTGCGGTCGCTCCGACGCCGAAGATCAGCACCGGGACGGTCAGCGGCAGGACGAGGACCGGCAGGAGCAGTCCGCCGCGCTTCAGTCCGACCGTCAGTGCCGCGCCGACGGCTCCCAGCAATGTCAGGGCAGGTGTGCCGACGAGGAGCGTCAGCGCGACCGTGCCGAGCGTCTCGGGTGGCAGATTGAGCATCAGGCCGAGCAGGGGGGCCGCGACCGCGAGCGGAAATCCGGTCGCGATCCAGTGTGCCGCCGCTTTGGCCAGCACGATCAGGGCGAGCGGCGATGGGGCGGTCAGCAGAAGATCGAGGCTTCCGTCCTCGGCGTCCTGCCCGAACAGGCGGTCGAGGCCGATCAGGGTCGACAGCAGCGCCGCGATCCAGAGCAGCGCCGGGCCGATGCGCGACAGCAGGGTGAGGTCCGGGCCGATCGCGAAAGGCGCGACGGCGATGACGCTGACAAAGAAGACGAGCGGCAGGCCGAACCCTCCGCCGGCCCGTATCGCAAGGGTAAAGTCGCGTCGCATAACGGCGAGGAGCGTGCCCATCAGACCGCGCGCCCCAGTACCATGCGTTTCAGCTTTGGCCAGCCGAGATCGGTATGGGTCGCCGCGATTACGATGCCGCCTGCCTTCCTGTGATCGCGGACGAGGTCGCCGAGCCGCGCCACGCCGTCGGTGTCGAGCGCCGTTGCCGGTTCGTCGAGGAGCCAGATCGGCCGGCCGACGCTGACGAGCCGCGCCATCGCCAGGCGCCGCCGCTGGCCGGCGGACAGGACGGAGGCCGGGAGATCGGCGATGTGGGAAAGGCCTACCGCCTTCAGCGCGTCGCCAAGCGTCTCGACCGTCCCGCCAAGCGCCTGCGTCCAGAACGACAGGTTCTCAAGGACGGTCAAGGACCCTTTGGTTCCCTCCGAATGCCCCAGCAAGTGCACTTGTTCGGCAAGCCGCGCTTCCGGGTCGCCGCCCCTGAGTTCGATCGTTCCGCTGGCCGCTGGAAGGAGGCCGGCCAGCGTGCGCAGCAGCGTGGATTTGCCGGCGCCGTTCGGGCCGGTGACCACAAGTGCGTCACCTGCCGATAGATTGAGCGAAACCCCAGTCAGGATAACGCGTTCGCCGCGCTCGACGATCAGGCCGGACGCGCTCAAACTGAATGCAGTTGACGATTTTTCTGCCTGTTTTGCGGTCGTCAACGCGTCCCCACTCTGGAAGGATTCGAAAGGGCTCATTATAGTCCGGTCAGGCTCGACGAATCCCGATTAAGGGGCGACCTGGTGCGTGCCATCCTCTGGCACCATCGTCGTGGAGTGCACACGCTCCCGCCGAGTGTCTGGTAAAAGGATCAGCACTCGTGTCCAAGTCATCCCTCGACAGCTTCAAATGCCGCACAACTCTGTCCGCTGGCGGCAAGACCTACACCTATTACAGCCTCGCCGCCGCTGAGAAAAATGGTCTCGACGGCATCTCCGCGCTGCCCTTCTCGATGAAGGTGCTGCTGGAGAACCTGCTGCGCATGGAAGACGGCCGCTCCGTCTCCAAGTCGGATATCGTCTCGATCAAGGACTGGCTGGTGAACCGCGGCAAGGAAGAGCGCGAGATCGCCTATCGTCCCGCGCGCGTCCTGATGCAGGATTTCACCGGCGTCCCGGCCGTCGTCGACCTCGCCGCCATGCGCGACGCGATGGTCAATCTCGGCGGCGATCCGAAGCGCATCAATCCGCTCGTGCCGGTCGATCTCGTCATCGACCATTCGGTCATCGTCAATTTCTTCGGCAACAATTCGGCCTTCGGCAAGAACGTCGAGGAAGAATACAAGCAGAACCAGGAACGCTACCGCTTCCTGAAATGGGGCCAGAACGCGTTCGACAATTTCCGCGTCGTCCCGCCGGGCACCGGCATCTGCCACCAGGTGAACCTCGAATATCTCTCGCAGACGGTCTGGACCAAGGACGAGGGCGGCGAGACGATTGCCTATCCTGACACCTGCGTCGGCACCGACAGCCACACGACCATGGTCAACGGTCTCGGCGTTCTCGCCTGGGGCGTCGGCGGTATCGAGGCGGAGGCGGCCATGCTCGGCCAGCCGGTCTCCATGCTCCTCCCCGAGGTCATCGGCTTCAAGCTGACCGGCAAGATGAACGAGGGCATCACCGCGACCGATCTTGTCCTCACGGTCACGCAGATGCTCCGCAAGAAGGGCGTCGTCGGCAAGTTCGTCGAATTCTTCGGCCCCGGCCTCGACCATCTCTCGCTCGCCGACCGCGCGACCATTGGCAACATGGCGCCGGAATACGGCGCGACCTGCGGCTTCTTCCCGGTCGATTCCGAGACCATCGCCTATCTCGACGAGACCGGCCGCACACCGGATTGCATCGCGCTGGTGAAGGAATATTCGAAGGCGCAGGGCATGTGGCGTCATGCCGGCATCGCCGATCCGGTGTTCACCGATGTGCTCGAACTCGACATCAGCACGGTCATGCCGTCGCTTGCCGGTCCGAAGCGCCCGCAGGATCGCGTCCTTCTCGCCGAGACCAAGTCCGGCTTCCTCGCCGCGCTCGAGACGGAGTTCAAGAAGCCCGGTGAAGCCAAGAAGCGCGTTCCGGTCCAGAACTCCTCGTTCGATCTCGGCCATGGCGACGTCACCATCGCCGCCATCACCTCCTGCACCAACACCTCCAATCCGACCGTGCTGATCGCGGCGGGCCTTCTCGCCCGTAACGCGGTGAAGAAGGGGCTGACCTCGAAGCCGTGGGTGAAGACCTCGCTTGCGCCGGGATCGCAGGTGGTCGAGGGCTATCTCAAGGCCGCGGACCTGCAGAAGGACCTCGATGCGCTCGGCTTCAATCTCGTCGGCTTCGGCTGCACGACCTGCATAGGCAATTCCGGCCCGCTGCAGGAGGACATCTCCGAGGCGATCAACAAGAACGACCTCGTCGCGGGCGCCGTCATCTCCGGCAACCGCAACTTCGAGGGCCGCGTGAACCCGGACGTCAAGGCGAACTATCTCGCTTCGCCGCCGCTCGTCGTCGCCTATGCGATCGCAGGCTCGCTGCAGATCGATCTGACGACTGAGCCGCTCGGTACGGGCTCCGATGGCCAGCCGGTCTATCTCAAGGACATCTGGCCGTCGAACCTGGAGATCGCGACCTTCATCCGCGAGAACGTCACCAAGAAGATGTTCCAGGAGAAGTATGCCGACGTCTTCAAGGGTGACGAGAACTGGCAGAAGATCTCGGTGCCCGCCGGCGAAACCTATGCCTGGGACAACCGGTCGACCTACGTCCAGAACCCGCCCTACTTCGTCGGCATGGAGCGCGAGCCCGCTCCGATCACCGACATCGAGAAGGCCCGCATCCTCGGCCTCTTCCTCGACTCGATCACGACGGACCACATCTCGCCCGCCGGTTCGATCAAGGAAGCGAGCCCGGCCGGTTTTTACCTGCGCGACCATCAGGTCCGCCCGGCCGACTTCAACCAGTACGGCACGCGGCGAGGCAATCATCAGGTCATGATGCGCGGCACCTTCGCCAATATCCGCATCAAGAACCAGATGCTCCCGGGCGTGGAAGGCGGTGTCACGATCCACGAGCCGTCAGGCGAGCAGATGCCGATCTACGACGCGGCCATGCGCTACAAGGACGAGGCCGTCCCGCTCGTTGTCTTTGCCGGCAAGGAATACGGCACCGGCTCGTCGCGCGATTGGGCGGCTAAGGGAACCGCGCTGCTCGGCATTCGTGCCGTCATCGCCGAAAGCTTCGAGCGCATCCATCGCTCGAACCTGGTCGGCATGGGCGTTGTCCCGCTCGTCTTCGGCGAAGGCGTGTCGTGGAAATCGCTTGGTCTGACCGGCAAGGAAGTCGTGACGATCCACGGTCTCGCCGAGGGACTCCAGCCGCGTCAGATCCTGACGGCCGAGATCACATCTACGAACGGCGACGTCACCGAAGTGCCGCTCGTCTGCCGCATCGATACGTTGGAAGAGCTGGAATACTTCCGGAACGGCGGCATCCTTCAGTACGTGCTCAGGGGCTTGGCGGCCTGACGGTCGCGTGGTCGTGACTGGCCCGCCTCGGCGGGCCAGTCCAGAAAGATGGAATGGTACGCATCTTTGCTTGCGCCGCGACCTTTCTACTCTTCCTGATCGCGCCGGCCAGTTCACAGCCCAGGGCAGTTCTCGAGCTTTTTACGAGCCAAGGCTGTCCTTCCTCGCCGAAGGCGGACGATCTCGCCAACTGGCTCGTGCAGGACCCGAACGTTCTGGTCCTGACCTATTCCCTCGACTACTGGGATTATCTCGGCTGGAAGGACACGCTCGCTTTGCCGGGCAACAGCGCGCGCTGGCGGGCCTATGGTTTGGCGCGCGGCGACCGGCGGGTCTTCACCCCGCAGGTGATCGTCAACGGGACGACGTCCACGATGGGCAGCGACAAGGCAGCGATCGAGTCCGCCGTGCTCAAGGCCGAGGATCATCCGGATGTGCCGATCGACATTAGGGAGCAGTCCGCGCGCATCGAGGTCAAAATAGGTTCGCTACCGCGTGCGGCCGAAGTCTGGATGATCGCCTATTCCTCGCAGCGGACCGTGGAGATCGCCAAGGGCGACAATGCGGGCCGCACGATCACCTATAACAACGTCGTGCGTCGCATGACGAGGCTGGGTGCGGTCAACGGCAAGCCCGCGCATTTCCTGATCACGCGGAGCGAGGCGGTGCCCGCGGATGCCGACCGCTATCTGGTCATGGTCCAGGCGGGAACGAGCGGCGTGCCGGGGCCGATCCTCGCCGCGCAGGTCGCCAGTCGCTGAGCAAAAAAGAAGGGCCGGCGAACCGGCCCTTTTCAAGATCCGCATCGGATGACTCCGAGCGTTTACGGTCGACCCGGTCGTCTCCGCCCCGTGGGGCTGGGGGGCTGGATAGGGGCTTTGACGACCGGGCCCCGAGGCAACAGTGGAATCCTCGCTCCGGCGTTAGGCGCTCGCACGGCTGGAACAGGGCGAAACTGTGAAATCGAGGGGTGATTTCATGATCCGTCGAATTGTGGAATCCTCGCCCTTGCGCCTAGTGTCGGGCAGCGCAATCATACTGTCACATAGTACGAGGTGCTGATGGGTGAAGTGATCGAACCCTCGCGTCCATTCCGGACAGCCGGGGCCTCTGTTCCGGATGTCCGGTCTCCCCACGTTTCATTCATCTCCTTCGACCGGTTCGAACTCCGCGCGATCCTGAACGTCTATGGCCGCATGGTCGCCGCCGGGGAGTGGCGGGACTATGCGATCGACCAGCTGAAGGAGAAGGCAGTCTTCTCGATCTTCCGTCATATGGGCGAAGTGCCACTCTATCGAGTGGAGAAGGACCCGAAGCTCCGCAACCGGCAGGGTGTCTATTCCGTCGTGACGGCGACGGGGCTGATCCTCAAGCGCGGTCATGATCTTGCTCGGGTTCTGGCGGTATTGGACAGGCGTCTGAAGCTCGTCCGGAACTGAGAGCGCCATTGTCGTGCGCGGCCTCTGATCACGCGCCCGGCTCGCGTGTCGGCGGCCCGCCGTCGCCCGCCCCGAGCGCGCGCTGCATCAGGACCGTATCAAGCCAGCGTCCGTGCTTGCGGCCGACGGAGCGAAACGTTCCGGTCATCTCGAACCCGGCAGCCTCGTGTACCTTGATCGACGGCGCGTTGTCGCTGTCGCCGATCACCGCGATCATCTGGCGGAAGCCCTTGACCTCCGCGTCGGCGATCAGCGCGTCGAGCAAAGCGCGGCCGAGGCCCTGTCCGCGAAACCTGCTGTCTAGGTAGATCGAGTTCCTCGATTGTGTATCCGTAGGCTGGGCGCGGTCGATACGGGCCGGCATAGGCGTAGCCAGTCACGACACCATCCTCTTCCGCGACGATATAGGGAAAGCCTCCGTCGGCAATGCTGTCGAAGCGCCGCCTCATCTCATCAAGGCTGGGCGGTTCGAGCTCAAAGCTTGCCGTGCCGGTGCGGACGGCTTCGGCGTAGATTTCGGTGATGGCGGGAAGGTCGTCGGGTCGGGCGTCGCGGATCATGCGCGGCACCATACAAAAAAGCCCCGGACAATGCCGGGGCTTTTGTTGTTCGTTCTGTCAGATCAGCGGCGGTCGCCGAAGAGCTGCAGCAGCATGGTGAACAGATTGATGAAGTCGAGGTAGAGCGACAGTGCGCCCGAAATCGCCTTCTTGCCCATTACCGTGCCGTCGTCGCCGACGAAGTACATTTCCTTGATGCGCTGCGTGTCATACGCCGTCAGGCCCGAGAAGATCAGGACACCGACAGACGAGATGACGAACTGCATCATCGAGCTCGCCAGGAAGATGTTGACGAGCGACGCGATGATGAGGCCGATCAGACCCATCACAAGGAACGTGCCCATCGGTCCGAGGTCACGCTTCGTGGTGTAGCCGTAGAGGCTCAGCGCGCCGAAGGCCGCAGCCGTGATGAAGAACACCCGCGCGATCGACGTTCCCGTGTAGACGAGGAAGATCGTCGAGAGCGAGAGGCCCATCAGGGCCGAGAACACCCAGAACGCGATCTGCGCACCGGACATCGACATCGAATTCAGGCGCGCACTCAGGAAGAATACGGCGCCCAGCGGAGCCAGCATGACGACCCACTTCAGCGGGCTCGTATACAGAACCCGTCCGAGCTCGGTGAGCGCGATCGCGCCCGACGCGTCCTGCGTCACAGCGAGCTTGAACGCTCCGATCGCCACAAGGCCGGTAATGGCCAGGCCGATCGCCATATAGTTATAGACGGACAGCATGTAGGACCGGAGGCCCTGGTCGATCACTCCGGCCTCGGCTCGGGCGGTACCGGCACCATACCGGGCCGTTCCGTAGCGGTCGAAGTCAGCCATTGCTTTAATCCCTCACAATACCCCGCATTCTCGGCGCGGGATCTCGACGAAGAATATGGGAGGGAGAGCCGTCACAGGCAAGCGTAAGTCTACAGTATTACAGAGAGTTCATTTTCCGGGTGCGGCTCAGAGCTCGCGCAGAACCGAAGCGGGTTTCAGTCCGACGAGCCGCCACGTTCCGATCAGGCCCAGGACGATCGTCAGCCCCAGAGCGAAAAGCGCAGCCGCTGCAGCGCCCGGGCCGTCGAAACTGAAGGGCACGTCCATCACCTGGACCACGATCACCCAGGCAGAGATCGTTCCGGCGATCAGGCCGAAGACAGCGGTTGCTAACCCTATCAGGAGATATTCGAGCGCGAAGGCTCCGACGATCCGCCTTCGGGTCGCGCCGAGTGTCTTCAGGATCATCGCATCATAAACGCGGTAGCGATGGCCGGCGGCGAGCGCGCCCGCGAGGACGAGGACGCTTGCGACCAACGTGATGCCGCTCGCAGCCCGGATTGCGAGCGAGAGCTTGGCGACGAGATCGCCGATCGTCTCCAGTGCGTCCTTGACCCGCACCGCGCTGACCGACGGGAAGCGGGCGGCGGAAGCCTTCAGCAGGTTCGTCTCGGTATCTGCGCCCGTGTTGTCCGGCAGGGTCAGCGTCGCGAGAAACTGATAGGGCGCTCCCGCAAATGTGTTCGGCGAGAACACCATCACGAAATTGATGCCGAGGTTTTCCCACTCGACCGTGCGGAAATTCGCGATCTTGGCGTTTATCTGCCGGCCGAGCACGTTCACCGAGATCATGTCACCGACCTTGAGGCCAAGCTCCGCGCCGAGCTTGTTCTCGAATGAAACGAGGTTCTCGCCCGTGTAATCAGCCGGCCACCAGGAGCCGTCGGTGATCACGAAGTCCTTCGGCAAGGTCGCCGAATAGGTCAGGCCTCGGTCACCGCGCAGCACCCACGCGGCGTCTCCTGCCGGGTAATTCTCGGTCGATTGTCCCTTCAAGCCGGTCACCCGGCCGCGCAGCATCGGTACCTGCTCGATCGTGGCGCCGGGCGCGCTCATCTGCAGGAAAGCGTTGAAGTCCTGCGCTTCCGAATTCGGTATGTCGATGAAGAAGAAGGTCGGCGCTTTTTCAGGAAGATTGGCCGTCAGCTGATTGCGAATCGAGGAATCGATCAACGTCAGCGCGACGAGCAAAGCGAGGCCGAGGCCCAGCGAAAGGACGACCGATGGCGTCAGCGCGCCGGGGCGATGGATGTTAGCCAGCGCGAGCCGAAGCTCCGCCGAGCGCGGGCGCGGCAGGCGCCGGGCAACCGCCATGATTCCGGTCGCCACGACACGCAGAAGCGCGAAGATCGCAGCCGCCGCTGCGAGGAAGATCAGCGCCACCTTCTTGTCCGCGGCCGTCGCGACCATGACCGCAACGAGCGCGGCGAGCGCTAATGCGATCAGGACGAGATATCCGAGGCCGGGCCATGACGGCTTTTCCGACAGATGATCACGGAACAGCGCCGTAACCGGCATGTCATGTGCGCGGGCAAGTGGCCATAGCGCGAAGACGAAGGCGATCAGCATGCCGAACACGGCCGCCATCGCCAGTTGGTGTGGCTGCAATTGCGCCTCGAATGGCAGTGGCAGGATCGCGCCGGCCAGCCATTGGACGAGGAACGGCATCGTGGCGCCGAGCAGGAGACCGGCGGCCACGCCCAGTCCGGCGATCATCAGGATCTGCGCGAGGTAGATCTGGAAGATGCGGCTGCCCGGCGCGCCGAGCGCCTTCAGCACGGCGATGGATTCCCGCCTTTTCTCGACATAGGCCGCGACCGAATTCGCCACGCCGACGCCGCCGACGAGGAGCGCAGTCAGGCCGACGAGCGTCAGGAACTGGGTGAAGCGGCCGATATTCTGCTCGAGCCGATCGCTCGCCTTGTCGCGCGTCTGCACCCGCCAGCCGGCATCGGGAAACGCGGTCTTGGCATCCTCGGTGAGCTTGATCACATCCGCGTTCGGCGCGCCGTTCGGAAGCCCCACGCGATAGCTCCAGCGCACCAGGCTGCCGGGCTGGATCAGCCCGCTCGCCATCAGGGCATCGCGGGAAACGATCAGGCGCGGCCCGAGGCCGATCCCGTCGGACAGAGCGTCCGGCTCGGTGACGAGCGCCGCGCGGACCTCAATCGTCGCCGTGCCGAGTTGCAGCCGTCCGCCGGTCGCGATGCCGAGGCGGCCGAGAAGCGTGGGATCGGCGACGGCGCCGAACGCACCGTCGCGATTGGCGAGAAGTGCGGGCAGGTCTCCGGCCGGCTCGGTGACGAGCTTTCCGGCGAGCGGGTATGTGCCATCGACGGCCTTCAGTTCCGTTAGCGCGGCCGTGCCTTCCGCCGTCCGCGCCATCGCCCGCAGCGTAGCGACGGTCGACACTGTTCCCCTGGACGCAAGGAACTTGTACTCGTCCGGGCTCGCCTCGCGATGGACCAACGAAAACGCCGCGTCGCCGCCCAGAATGGCGCGACCTTCTCGCTCCAGCCCGTCCTGCAGCCCTTGCGCGATCGAGCCGACGCCGGCGATCGCGGCCACGCCGAGCGCGAGGCAGGCGACGAAGATGCGGAAGCCCGAGAGCCCGTTGCGCAGCTCGCGGAGTGCGAGCTTCAGCGAAAGCAGCAGCCCCGGCGCGCTCGGGGCATCGACGAAAGCGCTCACGCGTACAAAGTCTCCTGCGCGTGCTGGATCTCGCCGGACCGCATCGCGATCACGCGATCGCACATTTTCGCCAGAACCGGATCATGGGTGACGAGAACGAGCGTCGTGCCGCGCTCGCGCGTCTTGCCGAAGATGAGATCGGAGACAGACGATCCCGTCGCCCCGTCCAGGTTGCCGGTCGGCTCGTCGGCGAACAGGACTTTCGGGTCGGTCGACAGCGCCCGTGCCAGCGCCACGCGCTGTTGTTCGCCGCCCGAAAGCTCGGCCGGATAATGCCCTTCGCGGGCGGCAAGGCCGACATCCGCAAGCTCGGCGCGCGCCCGGTCGAAAGCGTCGGGGCGGCCTGCAAGTTCGAGCGGAACGGCGACGTTCTCAACCGCGGTCATGGTCGGGATCAGGTGGAAACTCTGGAAGACGACGCCGATATTCTTGCCGCGGAAACGGGCGAGCCCATCCTCGTCGAGCGTCGTGATGTCCTGTCCGAGAATGGATACTTTCCCCCGGTCCGGGCGTTCCAGACCTGCCATGACCATCAGGAGCGACGATTTCCCCGAGCCGGAAGGCCCGGTCAGCGACACCTGTTCGCCGGATTCGATCAGGAGAGATATGGTCTTGAGAATATGGACCCGGGCAGCGCCCCGTCCGAGGCTAAGGTCAATGTCCGTCAGTCTGATCGTCATACCATCCGCTCCGAGAGCCAAGCATATGGAGGCCCCGCCGGTGCCGCGCCAGTCGTACCGTTCCCGCGTCGTTGCGGCATTTTTGAGCGTGATCTTGCTTATGGCCGGTTTTGCCGCGCCTGCCGCGGCCAAGACGATCAAGCTCGTCGCCCTCGGAGATAGCCTGACGGCGGGCTATCAATTGCCGCCGAACGACGCGTTCCCGGTGGTGCTCGAAGCCGCCCTGAAGGCGAAAGGCTGGGATGTCGCTATCGCCAATGCCGGCGTCTCCGGAGACACGGCCGCTGCCGGTGCCGCGCGCGTCGACTGGTCGGTGCCGGACGATACGCAAGGCGTCATTCTCGAACTCGGCGCCAACGATGCCCTGCGCGGCCTCGATCCGGAAACGACCCGCGTCGCGCTCGACGGTATCCTCGCTCGGCTGAAGGAGCGCAAGGTCCCGGTTCTGCTCGCCGGCATGTATGCGCCGCGCAATATGGGCGCTGCCTATTACGAAAAGTTCGATGCGCTTTATCCGGCCCTTGCCCAGAAATACGGGCTCATGCTCTATCCGTTCTTTCTCGACGGCGTCGCCGGTCAAACCTCCCTCAATCTTGGAGATGGAATGCACCCGACACCGGAGGGCGTGCGGGTGATCGTCGACAGAATTCTGCCGGTCACTGAAGATTTTCTCCGCCGGATTCAGGCCGGTACCTAACCCTCGAGCTCTGTCCGATGCCGCGTCTTTTCACAGCGCTCGAAGTTCCGCCCGACATCGGCGAGAGGCTCTCGTTTCTACGCGGTGGCCTGCCCGGTGCGCGCTGGATCGACGCGGAGAACTATCACATCACCCTTCGCTTCCTCGGCGATGTCGACGATCGCACGGCGCGCGATGCCGCCCAGCTTCTCGGCGGCGTGAAGCGCGATCCGATCAGCGTGACGCTCGACGATCTCGATGCATTCGGCGGATCTCGTCCTCGCGCCGTCATCGTCAAGGCGCAGGCGACGACCGCGCTGATCGACCTACAGGCCGAGCACGAACGCCTCCTGCGTCGCGTCGGTCTGCCTCCGGAAAGCCGGAAGTACACGCCGCACGTGACCTTGGCGCGCCTGCGCGACGTTTCCGCCCGAGCGACGGCGGACTGGCTGGCGACGCGCGGCGGCGCCCCCCGCATGCATTTCGAAGCGAGCCGCTTCGTCCTGTTCTCCTCGCGCGCCTCGACCGGCGGCGGTCCCTATATCGTCGAGGAGAGCTATCCGCTCGGTGAAGTCGTGGAGGAGGACGAGGATGGGGATTCTCGCTGGTGACGAGCGCCGGGAGGCGCTGAACAAGCTGCCGGACTGGACGCTCGCCGAGGGCCGAGACGCGATCGAGCGCTCCTTCCAGTTCAAGAATTTCTCGCAGGCTTTCGGCTTCATGACCCGCGTCGCGCTCGCTGCCGAGAAGATGGACCATCACCCGGAATGGTCGAATGTCTACAACAAGGTCGACATCCTGCTGACCAGCCACGATGTGAAGGGCCTCAGCGAGCGGGACATCAAGCTCGCCGGCATTATCGATAGCCTCGTCGGGACCTAATTCCCGAGTTGGCGTTTAGGGAGACCAAGGAGGCGCGCATGGCTCGGCAGACGAAGGATGACGAATTGAAGCGGATGGAGCAGGAGCAGGAAGTCCACAAGGATTCTGGCCAAAGCTCAAGAAGTTCGCTGCCGACCTTCCTTTCGCCGAGCAGGCTCTCGCCGCATATTACTGCGCCTTCGACCGGGAGACACCGAACAGCGTCCGCTTCACGCTGATCGGGGCACTTGCCTATTTCGTTCTCCCGATGGACACCATCCCCGACATTCTGCCTCTGCTTGGATTCGCCGATGATGCCGGCGTTCTTTCCGCCGCGTTGATTGCGGTCGGTTCGAATATCAAGGAAAGCCACAGGGTCGCCGCGCGGGTGTCGCTTGAGCGCCTCCGTTCGGGAGAACCGGCTTAGCAGGAAGCTCTTGGGGACACGGCGATAGTTAGCAACCGGTTTCCAAATTCCGCCAATTTTTACCATTTCTTCGTAATTGCGGTCGCATTCTCGCGCCGCGGGGCACTGATTCCTCCCGCCGCTTTTCACGCCTGCCGGCTTCGGCCGGCCTGATTGGATATTGCGACCCATGATCGCTCGCCGCCTGTTCCTTTCGCTGTTCCTGACGGCGCTCGCCCCCGACGTGTCGAGTGCGCAGGGAGCGCAACAGCTGCTCGGCCAGTTCACTGACTGGGCGGCCTATTCGGCAACTGCCGGCAATGGCAAGGTCTGCTTCGTCATCTCGCAGCCGAAGAGCCGCGCCCCCGAAGGGCTCAACCGCGACCCGGCCTATTTCTTCATCTCGCACCGCCCTACCGAACGCGTCCGCAACGAAGTCAGCGTCCAGATCGGCTTTCCGCTGCGCGCCGGCTCGACCATGGACCTCGCCGTCGGGTCGAACACGTTCTCGCTGGTGACCCAAGACCAGCGCGGCTGGTCCAATGGCCAGGACAATTCCCGCATTGTCGAGGCTATGCGCGGCGGTTCGGACATGGCCGTGAAGGGCACGTCGGGACGCGGCAATGTCACGACCGACACCTATTCCCTGAAGGGAATCTCGGCCGCGCTCGACCGCATCAACACGGAGTGCCGCTAAGCCTTCCATCGAGGAGTAAAGTCCTAAAAATTTAGGAACTTTTGGAACTCGATATGTCGTGACGGGTTCTCCCGGGGTTGGAAGACCAGGGAGACACTCGATGACACGAAAGCTGTTCGCGACGACTTTTGCTGCGGCGCTGATGATCGGCTCGGCCGCGTTCGCCCAGACGAGCAATCAGAACATCGATCCGGCGAATCCGCGGGCCAATATGCCGCAAACCAATTGCCCGGCCGGCACGAACTGCCGCAACGTTTCTCCGGAGATGAAGGGCTCCAGCGACGCTCAGGGTGAGCAGGGACGCAGCTCGACGACTGGCGCACCCGGTGCTGGTGTAGGCACCGGCGCGGGCGCTGGTACGGGAGCAGGCGCCGGTGGTGGCACTGGCGCTGGCGGCTCGGGCGGGGCCGGAAGCGGCGGAAACAACTAATCTGACAGCTTCTTCGAGGCCGTCGCTCGTCCGAGCGGCGGCCTCGTGCTTTTTCGGGTGCGATGAGCTATATGACACCCATGCTTGCCGTCGCAGAACCCATGCCCGCTCTCGCGGAAAAGCCCTCGCTTGTCGGGCTTACCCGTTCCGAACTCTCCGAAGCCCTCGGATTGGCCGGTGTGCCCGAGCGCGAACGGCGCATGCGCACGACGCAGATCTGGCACTGGATCTATCATCGCGGGGTCAGCGACTTCTCGGCGATGACGAACATGTCAAAAGCGCTGCGTACTGCGCTCGAAGAGGTGTTCACGCTGACCAGGCCGGAAGTGGTCTCGGAGCAGATCTCCGTCGACGGCACCCGCAAATGGCTGATCCGCCTGCCTGCTCGTCCCGAGGATCGCCGCCCGCATGAGGTCGAGGCCGTCTATATTCCGGAAGCCGACCGCGGCACGCTCTGCGTCTCCAGCCAGGTAGGTTGCACGCTCGCCTGCACCTTCTGCCATACCGGCACGCAGACGCTGGTCCGTAATCTCACCGCCGCCGAGATCGTCGCCCAGCTCATCGTTGCCCGCGACCGCATCGGCGACTGGCCGGGGCAGGCGCGCGCAACAGACGGCCTGATTCCGGATGCCGAGCGCGCGGTGACGAACATCGTCTTCATGGGCATGGGTGAGCCGCTCTACAATTTCGACGCCGTGAAGCAGGCGATCGAGGTGATGTCGGATGGCGAGGGCCTCAGCCTGTCGCGCCGCCGCATCACGGTCTCGACCTCGGGCGTCGTGCCGATCATCGAGAAGCTGGGCGCCGAAAGCGGTCCGATGCTGGCGATCTCGTTGCACGCGACGAACGACTCGCTCCGCAACGAACTCGTTCCACTGAACAAGAAATATCCAATCGCCGAACTGCTCGAAGCCTGCCGGAACTATCCCGGCGTCTCGAATGCGCGCCGCATCACCTTCGAGTACGTTATGCTGAAGGGCATCAACGACTTCTGACGCCGAGGCGCGCAAACTCGTCTCGTTGCTGAAGGGCATTCCGGCGAAGATCAACCTGATCCCGTTCAATCCCTGGCCCGGCACGCGCTACGAATGCTCGGACTGGGAGCGGATCGAGGCGTTTTCCGAGATCGTCTTCCGCGCCGGCTATGCCTCGCCGGTCCGCACCCCGCGTGGCCGCGACATCCTCGCCGCCTGCGGCCAGCTGAAATCGGCGACGGAACGGCTCCGGGCAAAGGATCGCATGGCGGCGGCGTCGGTCGCAGCCGAGTGAACATCCTCCTCCGCCTGTTCTTGATCCCCGTCGGCTATTTCGGGGCGGTCTTCGCGGCGGCATCTCTGATCGCGGCCATCGAATGGATTCGCGCCTATGGCCCGGTGGCCGATGATCCGGCGGCTTTGGCAGCGACCACGATTGTCGTCGTGACCGACTGGATCTTCCTCTTCGCGATCATCGGCTATGCGGCGGCTCTGCCGAGTCTCGTCGTCGTGACGCTCGCCGAGATCACCAGCCAGCGCAGCGCTCTGTTCTTCTGCGGCGCGGGTCTCGCCGTGGCCTTCGCCGTGAGCCGCATCATGGACGTGGGAGACAATCCGGCTGTTCCGCACGAGCCGTCGATCGTTGCCGCAGCCGGTCTCGCCGGGGGGCTGGCCTATTGGGCTTCTTCCGGACGCTGGTCCGGGTTTCGGCGCACGTCGGAACCCATGAAGGGCTGATCTCGTTTTCAGCGTCATGCTTCCGGTGTAGAGGAAGCGTTGGATTACCTCGGGAGGTTCACGATGGCGCTGTCATTCGCTCGTCTGCGCGCGCTTGCCGCCGCAGTCATCCTTGGTGGCATGGTCGCCGGCTGCGGCGTCAACACCATCCCGACGCTCGAAGAGCAGGCCAAGGCGCAGTGGAGCGAGGTGCAGAACCAGTACCAGCGCCGCGCCGAGCTGATCCCGAACCTCGTCGAGACAGTGAAGGGCTTCGCAGCCCAGGAACGTGAAACGCTGACGGCCGTCATCGAGGCGCGTGCAAAGGCGACCCAGATCACGGTGAACACCGATCAACTGACCGACCCCGCGGCCCTCCAGCGCTTCCAGGATGCGCAGGCCCAGCTGTCAGGGGCACTCGGCCGTCTGCTCGCGGTCAGCGAGAACTATCCCGAACTGAAGTCGAACCAGAACTTCCTCGCCTTGCAGTCGCAGCTTGAGGGCACCGAGAACCGCATCGCCGTCTCTCGCCGCGACTACATCCAGGCGGTCCAGGCCTATAATACCGAGGTCCGCACCTTCCCCGGCCGTCTCTGGGCGTTCGTCTACAGTGCGAAGCCGATGGCTACGTTTGCCACGGGCGAGCAGAACCAGACCGCGCCGACGGTGAAATTCTGATGATTTGGCCGTCGTCCTCCGGCCTGGCCGGAGGACCCAAGCAGCGCTTCGGTTGGATTTTCCGGTCAAGCCGGAGGATGACGGCCTCGATTATTCTCGCCTTCGTTGTTCTCGGTGGCTCCCCGCTGCAGGCGGCTGAGCCAACCTTTCCGGCTCTGACCAGCCGCGTTGTCGACGATGCAGGCATCCTCGACATCCAGACAGAGGCCGAGCTCGATACCAAGCTCGCCGAGCTCGAGAAGAAGACAACGATCCAGCTCGTCGTCGCGACCCTCAAATCACTGCAGGGCTACGACATCGCCGATTACGGCTACCGGCTCGGCCGTGCCTGGGGTATCGGCCAGAAGAAAGAGAACAACGGGGCGATCCTGATCGTCGCGCCGAACGAGCGGAAGGTCCGCATCGAAGTCGGCTACGGCCTTGAAGGCATCCTGACTGACGCGATGACCAAGCTTGTCATCGAGAACGCCATCCTGCCCCGCTTCCGGGCCAACGATTTCGCAGGCGGCGTCACGCGCGGCGTCGACGATCTCGTCCAGGTGCTGGAAGGCGATCCGGACTATGCCCGCCGCGCCGAGGAGGCGAAGGAGGGCGAGCGCGCCACCGACGATGCCGATTTCGGCTTCAACATCTTCATGGCCGTGCTGATCTGCTTCTTCATCTTCCAGCTTCTGTATGGCAGCCGACGCAGGCGCCGTCGCGGTTCGCTGCCCTGGATCATCGGCGGTGGCAGCGGCTCGTCCGGAGGCTGGTCGTCAGGGGGTGGCTGGTCCTCCGGCGGCTTTGGTGGCGGAGGCTTCGGTGGCGGCGGTGGTGGTTTCAGCGGAGGAGGCGGTTCGTTCGGCGGAGGCGGCTCCTCGGGGAGCTGGTGAGACGATGACACCGACCCTCAACGCAGAAGAAGCGGCCCGCATCTCGCAGGCCATCGAGGATGCCGAGACGAAGACCTCGGGTGAACTCTTTGTCGTCGTCGCCCGGCAGGCCGACGATTATCGCCTCGTCCCGGTGCTCTGGGCAGCGCTCGCGGCGATTATCATCGCCTGGCCGCTGCACCTGTTCACCAATCTGGGCATAGGCCTCATCCTGACCATCCAGGGCCTCCTCTTCGTCCTCCTTGCCGTGGTGCTTTCGCCCTTGCCGGTCAGGCTACGCGTCATCCCGCCTGCCTTGGCCGAGGACGAGGTCGAACGCGCGGCCTACGAACAATTTCTGTCCCACGGCATTCATCTGACCGAAGCCCGCACCGGCGTCCTGATTTATGCCGCGCTGGCGGAGCATCGTGTCGAGATCGTCGCCGATACGGGCATTGCCGCAAAGGTCGAGCAGGCGGAATGGGACGCGATCGCCGCCGAGATCGTGAAAGCCGCGAAATCGCGCGACCTCGCGTCCGGCCTGGTGCAGGCCGTGAAGCATTCCGGCGAGCTCCTCGCCTGCCATTTCCCACCCTCGGCGGGCGACCGCAACGAGCTTCCGAATAAGCTCGTCCAGATCTGAGTTGGAGTGGGTTTGATGAAATCAGGGCGTGCGGGGATCCTCGGATGGATCCTGTTCGATTTCGCCGCCCAGCCGGTCTTCACTCTCATCACCACGTTCATCTTCGCGCCGTTCTTCGCCTCGCGCGTGGCCGCGAATGCGGTCGAGGGGCAAGCGCTCTGGGGCTGGGCGACGGCCGTTGCTGGCCTGATCATCGCGGTCCTGTCGCCCGTGCTCGGCGCGGTGGCGGACGCGGCGGGGCGCCGCAAGCCCTGGATATTCTTCTTCTCTGTCCTGCTCTTCGTCGGCTCGTTCGCACTGTGGTGGGCAGAACCTGGTATCCCCTATGCCGTGCCGCTCGCAATGTTCGCCTTCGCCCTGACGACGATCGGCGCCGAATTCGCGGGCGTCTTCACCAACGCGATGATGCCGAGCCTCGTGCCGCAGGAGAAGCTTGGCCGCCTGTCCGGCACCGGCTGGGCGGTCGGCTATGTCGGCGGTTTGCTCAGTCTGACGCTGATGCTGGCGCTGATCGTCGCGAGCCCCGAGACCGGCAGGACTATCGCCGGGCTGACGCCGCTCTTCGGCCTGGACCCGCAAACGGGCGAGGGCGACCGCGCCTCCGGCCCGCTATCGGCGCTCTGGTATCTGATCTTCGTTCTGCCGCTCTTCCTGTTCACCCCGGATCTTCCGAAAGGGCTGCCGATCTCGATGGCGGTGCATGCCGGCGTCGCCAACCTCCGCGCCACGATCACGGCTGTCCGCGAGCACAAGAACACGCTGACCTATCTGATCGCCCACATGATCTATGCCGACGGGCTGGTCGGCCTGTTCGCCTTCGGTGGCATCTACGCGTCAGGTATTTTCGGCTGGGCGACGACCGAGATCGGCGCGTTCGGTATTCTCCTGACGATCACTGGAGCGATCGGCGCCTTCACTGGCGGCCGTCTCGACGATCGCTTCGGACCGCGCGCCGTGGTGCTCTGTTCGCTCGTGGTGCTGATGGTCGCCAGCCTGGGCATTCTCTCCACCACGTCGAGCAGCATCCTGTTCGGCGTACCGGTTGCGCCGCCCGTACCGGGTGACGGACTGTTCGCCTCGGCGGCGGAGCGGTTCTATCTGCTCTGTGGCGTGCTGATCGGAATGGTCGCCGGGCCGTTGCAGGCGGCGTCGCGGACTCTGCTCGTCCGTGTCTCGCCGCCGGAGAACATCACCCAGTTCTTCGGGCTCTATGCGTTGGCGGGGAGGGTGACGAGCTTCCTCTGTCCGGCCCTGGTCGGCACGGTCACGGCGCTCGCGGTAAGCCAGCGCGCCGGCGTCAGCGTCATCATGCTGTTCTTTGCGGTGGGTGCTTTGGTGCTGACGGCAGTGAAAGTGCCCGACGCGAAGCGGGCCTGATCAGCAGATCGCGATTTAGTGGAAATCTTTGACGACGATGATGGAGTCGACCGGGGCGGTCTTGGTCAGGTCGTGAGCTGTGTCGATGCGATGGGGAATACGGGGTTCGGCGACGACCGAACCGGTGTCGGGCGAGAGCGGCGCAAGGGCAGCTCCAAGAAGCAGCGCGAATACAAAGCCGCGCGGCAGACGCACCGAAACAATTCGCATTTGGCCCCCTTTTACGTCCCATCCCCAGATGGGAGGCCCCCATGCCCAGCGAACTTTGTAGACAGGCATTCCCAGCCTGTCACCCCCTTAGGGTCAGTTGTTCACTTCTAGTGACGAAAATGGCGCACCCCCATGAGAATCATGGCGATTCCGTGTTCATCGGCTGCGGAAATCACATCATTATCGCGCACTGAGCCGCCCGGCTGGATGGCGGCGGTGGCACCGGCGTGGATCGCGGTCAGCAGCCCGTCTGCGAACGGAAAGAACGCGTCGGACGCGACCACGCTTCCCTTTATCGGTGAGCCCGTCCGGCCGGCCTCGCGGGCGATCTCCTCGGCCTTTGTGACGGCGATCCGTGCCGAGTTGACGCGGCTCATCTGCCCGGCGCCGATGCCGACCGTCGCGCCGCCCTTGGCGTAGACGATGGCATTCGACTTCACGTGCTTCACGACGCGCATCGCGAACAGGAGATCGGTGAGTTCAGCATCGATCGGTGCACGCTTGGTGACGACCTTGAGCTCCAGATCATCGACAACGACATTGTCCCGACTCTGCATCAGGAGCCCGCCCGCGACCGATTTTACGATCAGCCCGCCGGCACGCGTGTCCGGCAGTTCGCCGGTCAGCAACAGGCGCAGGTTCTTTTTCGCGCCGATGACCTGGATCGCCTCGTCGGTCGCATCGGGCGCGATGATCACCTCAGTGAAGATTTTCACCATCTCGGCGGCGGCTTCGGCGTCGAGCGTACGGTTGACCGCGACGATGCCGCCGAAGGCCGAGACCGGGTCCGCCGCAAGCGCACGTCGATAGGCTTCGGCGACGTCGCCCGCTTCCGCTACTCCGCAGGGATTGGCGTGCTTGATGATCGCGCAGGCCGCCGTCTTGGTCGGATCGAACTCGGCGACGAGTTCGAATGCGGCGTCTGTGTCGTTGATGTTGTTGTAGGAGAGTTCCTTGCCCTGCACCTGCCGGGCGGTCGCCACGCCTGGGCGCTGGTCCTGCGTCAGCCAGAGACTGCCGGTCTGGTGCGGGTTCTCGCCATAGCGCAGCGTCTGCCCGAGGCTCGCCGACATCGCTCCGAACGACATCGCGCTCTCACCGATATGGCGGGAAAGATAGCTTGCGATCGCCGCGTCATAGGCCGAGGTACGGGCGAACGCCTTGGCAGCCATCGCTTCGCGGAATTTCTGGGTGGTCGCGCCGCCGTTCGCGTCCATCGCGCCGAGGACCGCCGCATAGTCCTTTGCGTCGACGACCACCGTCACATCGGCATGGTTCTTAGCCGCGCCACGGATCATCGCCGGGCCGCCGACATCGATATTCTCGATCATGTCGTCATGCGGCGCCTTGCGCTTCAGCGTTTCCTCGAACGGGTAGAGGTTGACGACGAGGAGGTCGATCGGCGCGATGCCATGGTCTGAGGCGGACTTCTCATGCTCAGCATTGCCGCGGATCATCAACAGGCCGCCATGTACGGCTGGGTGCAGGGTTTTCACCCGGCCGTCCATCATCTCCGGGAAGCCGGTGACGTCCGACACATCCGATACGGCAAGGCCCGCATCCTTCAGCGCTTTCGCCGTGCCGCCAGTCGAGATCAGCGCCACGCCGCGTTCGCTGAGCGCCTTCGCGAAATCGATCAGGCCCGTTTTGTCGGAAACGGAGAGAAGCGCGCGGCGGATCGGGCGGTCGGTCATGGCAGGGGTCCGGTGAGGGCAGGGCGGGCGCGATAGCACGCCAGGCCACGCTAGAACAGTGCCGGTGCCATGGGTCCGGCCCCATTGCCGGTATGGGTCAGGCTCCAGGCGACGCGCGTGCCGGCCTTACGACCGAGGCGAACCACGATCTGTTCGGCGCGGCGGGGACCGCTGTCGCCGGCAAAGAACACGCTCTCCTCGACATGGGCTTCCTGCTGGTCCACAGCGAATGTCCAGCAATCGCCCGAGGGAAGCGTCAGGAGGACGCTGTTGCCGCGCCCCAGACGGGCAGCACGGACCCCGGGGTGCAGATGGAAGCGCAGCACCGCGTCAGCCATCGTGCGCTGTCGCACAGGGCGGATGACGTCCATGCCCTCGATCCGGTTGCCGTCGGCGTGGACGCGAAATGTCCGCTCGTGAACCACACCAAGCGGCTTGGCATAGCCGTCTTGGCTGGCGCGAAGGACTGTTCCGCCGCGTCCGTCGTCGCGCTTCACGTCGACCTCGGTCGGTCCTTCGCGGACCAGGCGTCCGACAAGCGCGGTGGCGAGACGGCCGCGCACGAAACGGCAGGACGAGCGATCGTCGAGCGTCACGGTGGAATGCGCCGCAGTTTTCCGCGCGGCATCCCGCCAGGCCGCGTGCGAGGGACCGGGAGCTCCACAATTGACCACGAGGCGCTCCGCGCCGACGGACATTTCGAACGACAGCGTTCCGGCGTGGGCGGTCTCGCTCAGGCCCAGCGGCGGCGGACGACCGGTATCGGCGATCACGACGGTGCGGCCTGCCTCGATCCGCTGATAGCCGGAGAAGCCGGCGTTCATCACCGGCCGGCCCTGGACGTCGTCGGTGGTCAGGATGCTGTCGAGCAGCACGCGGTCGGTCGGCCCCGCGCCGTTGAAGAGCGAGAGGTTGCCGTCGGCGTGCCGGAAGAAGCGCAGCATCGGCAGCATGCGGTCGAGCAACTGCATCATGCCCTTCGGCGGCTCCATCGAGCGACGTGCGAAACTCTCCCTCAGCATCAGGAGATCGACCGTCATCGCCAGAAGGTCGTCGGGATTGCGCGTCGCCGGCCCGCCGTCGAGCAGGACCAGCGTCTTGAGATCGGAGGCAAGGAAATCGCTGCCCATCCGCAGCGCACGCGTCGCGTCGGGGAGACAAAGACCGGCCTGGGTCAGTGCGCCAGCAGCGGTCAGCCGCGGCATTCCCGGAGAGAGGCTGCGGAGATCGCGCTTCAGCCGCTGCTCGTGCCGGACAAGCGAGCGAAAGAAGCTCTTGCGGAAACCGGCGTCCGCCCCGTTCAGCAGGAATGGCGCGTGTGTCAGCCAGAGAAATCAGTCTCCGCGCCGTGATCGAGGGGCCGCGTCCCGCCTTTCCGGATCGCTTGGTCGAGATCCATTCCTCCAGCGAGGTGCGCGCGAAGGCACGTGCCAGCGCCGTATCGGCAGCGGCGAGATCGGCGAGCCAGCCGAAGCTGTGGAGCGCTCGCGCCCATTCTTCGGAGGGCGGCGCGATGCCGAAAACGGGGCTGCCCTTGGTTTCGACCGAATGGCCGGCAAAGACGAAGCGGCCGCCATAGAGTTCGGCGCCGCGCCGGGCGTCTCCCATTGAGACCGGCAGGGGCGACAGGAGAAGGTGGTCCGGCTCGGAAAAGGGCGGGCTAAAGCGGAGCAGCCTCTGGGGCTTCAGCCGCGCGAACACGCCTCCCGCGAGCAGCGCCGCGAGGCGGGCATTGCTTCTGGTTCGGTCCGCGATCGCCTCAACCGACACGCGTAGCCCTCTGGCCGATTCGCTAAGAGTAGATGACATCTGCGGCGGAGGTTAGACGAATCTAGCGGCGCATGAGCCGTGCAGCGAAGAATCCGTCGAGCCCGGCCAGACGCGGTTCGGGATTGGGCAGGTGCGAGGGCAAAGTGCGCAATTCGCCCTTGTCGTTGATCGCGCTTTCGAGCCCGGGTACCTCATCCTGACGAACCGCGTTGCGCTCCAGATCGGGATTGCGGGCCAGCAGGGCCTCGATCTGGTTCTCCCCCTCTTCCGGCTCCAGCGAACAGGTCGAATAGACCAATATGCCGCCCGGTTTCAGCAGACGTACCGCGCCGTCCAGCAGGCGTGTCTGCAGATCCGCAAGCGAGGCGATGTCCTTTTCCGATTTGAGCCAGGCGACGTCCGGATGGCGGCGGATCGTGCCGGTCGCGGAGCAGGGCGCGTCGAGTAGGATCGCGTCGAACGGAGCGGTATCGAGCGCTGACGCATCCGCCACGATGGTTTGCGCCTTGAGCCCGAGTCGCTTGAGGTTCTCAGTCAGGCGTCGCAAGCGGGGCGCCGAGCGGTCCACGGCCGTCACGTCGGCGCCGGATGCTGCAAGTTGGGCAGTCTTCCCACCTGGCGCGGCGCAGAGATCGGCGATCCGCATTCCCGGCTTGGCGTGAAGCAGCTTTGCCGGCAGAGCAGCCGCTGCGTCCTGCACCCACCACTCGCCGTCGGAAAATCCGGGAAGCTCCATCACCGGACCGTGAGGGATGAGGCGAATCGTGCCGGTCGGGAGCGCCGTGCCTCCGAACTTCTCGGCCCAGCCGGCAGGATCGGTCTTCACGGTGATGTCGAGCGGTGGCTCGTTGCGCTCGCTTTCCGCGATCGCCTTTGCGCCCTCGGCGCCCCATGCCTTCACGCGACGAGACTGAAGCCATTCGGGAACGTCGCGCGACGTATCAGCGATGAACTCCGAAAGCTCCTCCCGCTCACGCGCGATGTTCCGCAACACCGCATTCACCAGCCCCGCAAACGGCCGCGCCTGCCGGTCGGCATTGGCCTGGTCGACCGCGACGCCTACGGCGGCATGGTCCGGAACGTCCATCAGGAGAAGCTGCGCCGCCCCGGTCAGGAGAATGCTTTCGAGGCTGCCGCGTGGATCAAGCGGCTTCCTGAGATAGCGCGCCACGACGGACCGCAGATTGCCGAGCCGCCGGAGCGTCGTGCCCGCAATGGCCCGGGCCAGCGCGCGGTCGCGCTGGTCGAGCGCGGCGAACGGGCTTTTCGGATCGTCGAGGGCTTCGTCGAGCGGGCGGCCACGTTGGAGGACGCCGTGGACGAGCTGCGTGGCGGCACGCCGGGCGGCGAAGCCCGGCGCGTTCATATTTTCGTTCATCGGGGCCTTATGCCCGCTTTTGCGCGATCAATCAGCCCCAGGGGCCGCGCCGTCCCGTATTCCAGGGACTGGCGGGAGCCGCCTGCGGTGCCTGCGCGAAGCCGCCGCGGCCGGTCGTGCCCATGCGGGCTGCCAGATCCCGCAGTGCGGCAATGCGGTTGCCGGTGTCCGGATGGGTCGAAAACAGATTGTCCATCCGCTGGCCGGACAGCGGGTTGATGATGAACATATGC
This sequence comes from uncultured Alphaproteobacteria bacterium, assembly GCA_963778835.1. GTDB lineage: Bacteria > Pseudomonadota > Alphaproteobacteria > Rhizobiales > Methylopilaceae > Flaviflagellibacter. The sequence goes on along the minus strand of CAVZVY010000005.1, from coordinate 45,185 downwards.
GCGGTCGCGGGATTGCGCTCCGCCTCCATGTTCGGGACCTGGTGGGCGTAGTTCGAGATCTTCGCCAGCGCGGACGCAAGCGACAGCGGCTGGCCGCAAATCTCGGCGCCCATTCGGTCGGCCTCATATTCGCGCGAACGGGAGATTGCCATCTGCACGATCATCGCTGCAATCGGCGCGAGGATCATGATCGCGATCGAACCGATGATACCGATACCGCCATTGTTGGAGTCCCGGTTGCCCGAGAACATGAAGGCGAAGTTCGCCAGCATGCCGATCGCGCCGGCAAGCGTCGCGGTCACCGTCATGGTCAGCGTGTCGTAGTTTTTCACATGCGCCAGTTCGTGCGCCATCACGCCCGCCACCTCGTCGCGGTTGAGCGTGTTGAGCAGTCCGGTCGACGCGGCAACGGCCGCATGCTCCGGATTGCGACCGGTGGCGAAGGCGTTCGGCTGCGCGCTGTCGATGATGTAGACCTTCGGCATGGGCAGCCCGGCGCGTTGGGCCAGGTCCTGCACGAGTCCGTAATATTCGGGGGCGCTGCGGGCATCGACCTCCTGGGCGCCGTACATGTGCAGCACCATCGATCCCGAATTCCAGTAGCTGAATGCGTTCATGGCCAACGCGACCATGAAGGCGATCATCATGCCGCCGGCACCACCGATGAGGTAGCCAATGCCCATGAAGAGGGCCGTCATGCCGGCAAGCAGAATGGCGGTCCGTGCGTAGTTCATCAATTCCTCCAGGCGGCGTTTCCAGACGCCGCTTCGACACTATATCTTGGCCCGGCGAAACTTGCCTGCAAGAACGGGACACTACGGTAATGGCGGACCGGAAAGACAATCTCGCGATGGAGCGCCCGCTCAGCGACGCCGCGAAGCGCGCGCTCGCCGAGGCCGAACAGCGGCGCGCCGCCGCCGCGCTCAAGGACAAGCCCGTCGAGCATCGCGGTCCCAAAGGACCGGAGCCTATTCGCTACGGCGATTGGGAGATCAAGGGCATCGCAAGCGACTTCTAGCGTAATCCTACGCTTGCCCAACGCTGCCGGCGCGGATAACCTCCCGCCGCTTTCGTGCCACCAACAAGGGAGGGAGCGCATGACAACATCGTTCGCAGTTCTCGTCCCCGGCATGGTCCTCGGCTAGGTCCGAACCCGACCGCTTCGGTCGTCTTTTTCGACATTTTCGATCATTTGGCGCTGCATTCCCGAGGGATTCGCGCGCCTGAACACAGGCCGGCATTCGCGTGCCGGAAGCATGTCATGACCGCTCGTCAGAAAGGCCGGCGGACGGACGCGATCCGTTCCGTCCTCGGCTTCACGTTCCGCCATTGGCGCCATCAGCCGGGCCAGCTCACGCTGATCGCCTCGACGATCATGCTCGCGACTTTGGCCGATATCCTGTTGCCGCTTTTCGCCGGCCGTCTCATCGACGCGCTGTCGGACACCGCGCGCCCGCGTGAGGCCGCGGCCATGGACGCGCTCTGGGCCTTCGGCGCCATGGCCGTTCTCGGCGTCGTATTCATTGTATTTCGCCACATCGCGTGGACCGGCATCATCCCGTTCACGCTGAAGATCATGTCGACCGTGGCGCAGGACGCCTTCCACCTCGTCCAGCGCTTCTCGTCCGACTGGCACGCCAATACTTTCTCCGGCTCGACTGTACGGCAGATCACGCGCGGAATGTGGGCGCTCGACACGCTGCACGACACGCTTCTGCTTGCACTCTGGCCGTCGCTGGTCGTTCTGGTCGGGACGATGCTCCTCCTTGGGTTCCATTGGCCGGTGATGGGGCTCGTCATGGCCGTCGGCAGCATTGGCTATGTCGCGCTGACGGTGCTGCTCGCCACCCGCTACATCGCCCCAGCCTCCCGCCTGTCGAACGCCTGGGACACCCGCATCGGCGGCACTCTTGCCGACGCGATGAGCTGCAATGCCGTAGTGAAAAGCTTCGGCGCGGAGGCGCGCGAGGACCAGCGTCTTGGCAACGTCATCGCTAAGTGGACACGCCGCACCGCGCGGACCTGGACGCGCCATACCCGCAGCTCGACATGGCAGCTTGTGGTACTACAGGCACTCCGGCTGGGCGTGATCGCCGTTGCGATCTGGTTGTGGTGGCAGGGTCGTGCGACGCCGGGCGAGGTCGTCTACGTCATGACCACCTATTTCGTGGTCAACGGCTATCTCCGCGATATCGGCCAGCACGTGAACCACCTCCAGCGTTCGGTGAACGACATGGAGGAACTGGTCGGCCTGCACGACACCGCGCTGGGCATCGAGGACCTGCCGGATGCGAAGCCGATCCGCATCACCGGTGGTATGATCCGCTTCGAGGACGTGTCGTTTCACTATGCGGGTCACGCCACCCCGCTTTACGAGCACCTCGATGTCACGATCCGCGCGGGCGAGCGTGTTGGTCTGGTCGGTCATTCCGGCTCGGGTAAGACGACCTTCGTCAAGCTGATCCAGCGGCTCTACGACGTCACCGGCGGTCAAGTGCTGATAGACGGACAGGACGTCTCGCAGGCGACCCAGAATTCGCTCCGCGCGCAGATCGCCATCGTCCAGCAGGAGCCGGTTCTGTTCCACCGCACGCTCGCGGAGAACATCGCCTATGCGCGTCCAGGCGCGTCCATGGCCGAGATCGAGGAAGCGGCGCGGCTTGCCAACGCGGACAGCTTCATCGAGCGTCTGCCGAAGGGCTATCAGACGCTGGTCGGCGAGCGTGGCGTCAAGCTGTCGGGTGGCGAGCGCCAGCGCGTCGCCCTCGCGCGGGCCTTCCTCGCCAATGCGCCGATCCTGATCCTCGACGAGGCAACGTCGAGCCTCGAACTCGGAATCGGAGGCGCTGATCCAGCAGGCGATGGAGCGGCTGATGCGCGGCCGCACCGCGATCGTCATCGCCCACCGACTGTCGACGGTGCGGACGCTCGACCGCATCCTCGTCTTCGAACAGGGCAGGATCGTCGAACAGGGCAGGCACGACACGCTCCGCGCCCTGCCGGGCGGCCATTATCGTCGCCTGTTCGAGACGCAGGTCGAGGCGGCTCTGGTGTGACGGATCGCGGCGTGCGCTTCCGGCGTTATGCGTCGCAATGAGCGACCAGGCCAAGCCAACAACAACGGGATCGCCGGCAAGACGGTGGCGATCCCCCAATCCGGGCTCGATCGTCCTCCGGCTCCTGATCGCCTTGGTCCTCATTGCTTTCGTCGGCTTCGTCTATGTCGACCGCTACGCGCCGCTGAATCCCTCGGCGCCGCCAAACATCGTCGCCGGGCTCCAGCTTCAATTGATGCGCGCTTTCCCCGAGCGCTGCATCGCCGCGCTCGGTCGCGCCGACGATCTCTCGTTCGCTCTAGCCCCGCGTCCCATCGAGAGCGGCTGCGGCTATCCCGACGGCGTCTCGATCTCCCGCTCCGGCGTCTCCTTTGGAGGACCGGTCGTGCTGAGCTGTCAGGCAGCAGTCGCGCTCGTCATGTGGGAGCGCCACGTCCTGCAACCGCAGGCCCAGCGTGTGTTTGGCAAGCGCGTCGCGTCGGTTGAGACCTACGGCACCTATTCCTGCCGCAACGTTTACCACCGCGAAAACGCCCGTCGCAGCCAGCACGCCACAGCGAACGCGATCGATGTTGCGGGTGTCACACTTGAGGGCGGGCCGGCCATCACGGTTAGGTACGGCTGGCAAACAGGCGAACAGGGGCATTTCCTGAAGGCAGTCCGCGACGGCGCCTGCGGCCTGTTCCGCGTGGTGCTCTCGCCCGACTACAACAAGGCGCACGCCGACCATTTCCATTTCGACATGGGACGCTGGATGGCTTGCCGCTGATCAGAGCCCGGCGTGTGCCTTTTCGCCCCAGACAGCGCGAAGCCGCGCCTCGCGCTGGCAGCCGATAAGATAGGCCTTGTAGTGGCCGGGATTGGTCTTGGCGAAATCCTGATGCTCCGGCCCGGCGGGCGTGAAGGTGCTCGCCGTGCGGATTTCGGTGGTCACGGTCTGGTTGAGGTCCTTGCCGACCTCGGTCTTCGACACCTCGGCCAACCGCTTCTGAGCGTCGCCGTCAACAAAAACCGCCGTGCGGTACTGGTCGCCAAAATCGCAGAACTGGCCGTAATCGTTGGTCGGGTCGATGTCGTGCCAATAGATGTCGAGCAGCTTGTCGTAGCTGATCTTCTTCGGATCGTACGTCACCTGCACGGCTTCGAGATGCCCGGTCTTGCCGCGCCCGACCTCGTTATAGGTCGGGCTCTCGGTCTTCCCGCCCATGAAGCCCGACACCGCCGAGACGACGCCCGGCTGTCCGTCGAACGCCTTCTCGATCGACCAGAAACAGCCACCCGCGAAGGTGGCGACTGCTGGTCGTCCTTCGTCGTCAGGCTCTTCCGCGCGAGCCTGAAACAGGCTCGCGCCTCCCGCGATAGAGAGTGCACTCAGGACGGCGCCGACGATCAGGTGGATGTGCATGGTTCACTCCAGACGCGGTGTACGCGGCGGGGTGTATCAGATACGCCCGATTGTGGCGTTTGGACGCCGGAAGCTTCCAGAACGCGTCAACTCGGCGTGATCAATTCGGAAATGTTTTCCAGAGCATAGCGGCTAGTGCGATCGCGGCCAGCGTCCAGATGACGGCGATCATGGCTGCCCCGGCGAAACTGACGGGCCGGACCGCGAGCGTTTCAGCCGCCGCCCGGTGTTCGGCCATGATCGTGGGGTCGATGAGCCGCGACAGACCGGCGATCGCGATCGGCAGCAGGATCACCTCATCGAGAAAGCCGAGGACCGGGATGAAGTCAGGGATCAGGTCGATCGGCGATAGCGCGTAGGCCGCAACCAGTGCCGCCAATGCCTTCACCGCGAACGGCACCCGCGGATCGCGCGCGGCGAGCCAGAGCGCGGTCGCATCGCGGCGGAGGCGGCGCGCCCAGTCTTTCAGGCGCGCCCACATCTCGTTATTCCGCCGCCTGCTTCTTGTTCTGCCGGTTGTCGACGAGGTCGGTCACCACGGCCGGATCGGCCAGCGTCGAGGTATCGCCGAGATTGGTGAAGTCGTCCTCGGCAATCTTGCGCAGGATGCGGCGCATGATCTTGCCCGAACGGGTCTTCGGTAGGCCCGGCGCGAACTGGATCACGTCGGGAGAGGCGATCGGGCCGATCTCCTTCCTGACCCAGAGGATCAGTTCCTTGCGGAGTTCCTCCGAGGCGATCTCGCCGCTCATCAGGGTCACATAGGCGTAGATGCCCTGGCCCTTCATCGCGTGCGGATAGCCGACGACGGCGGATTCCGAGACCTTCGGATGTGAAACCAGCGCGCTCTCGACCTCGGCGGTGCCGAGGCGGTGGCCGGAGACGTTCAGCACGTCGTCGACGCGGCCGGTGATCCAGTAATAGCCGTCCTCGTCGCGGCGGCAGCCGTCGCCGGTGAAGTATTTGCCCTTGTAGGTCGAGAAGTAGGTCTCCTCGAAGCGCTTGTGATCGCCGTAGACCGTACGCATCTGGCCGGGCCAGCTGTCGGTGATGACGAGATTGCCCGACGCCGCGCCTTCCAGCACCGTGCCGTCGGCATCGACCAGTTCCGGTTTTACGCCGAAGAACGGATGCGTTGCCGAGCCGGGTTTCAGCGGCGTCGCGCCGGGCAGCGGCGTGATCATGTGGCCGCCGGTCTCGGTCTGCCACCAGGTGTCGATCACCGGGCAACGGCTGTCGCCGACCACGCGGTGATACCATTCCCAGGCTTCCGGATTGATCGGCTCGCCGACGGTCGCGAGCAGTTTCAGGCTTACCCGCGAGGTCTTCTTCACCGGCTCGTCGCCCGCGCCCATCAGGGCGCGGATGGCGGTCGGCGCGGTGTAGAAGATATTGACCTTGTGCTTGTCGACGACTTCCCAGCAGCGCGACACGCTCGGCCAGGTCGGCACGCCCTCGAACATCAAGGTGGTCGCGCCGTTCGCCAGCGGCCCGTAGAGGACGTAGGAATGGCCGGTCACCCAGCCGACATCTGCGGTGCACCAGTAAATGTCGCCGTCTTGATAGTCGAATGACATCTGATGGGTGTAGCTCGCATAGACGAGATAGCCGCCTGTCGTGTGCAGCACTCCCTTCGGCTTTCCGGTCGAGCCCGACGTGTAGAGGATGAATAGTGGATCTTCCGCTCCCATCTCCTCGGCCGGGCAATCCGCCGAAACGCCCTTCGCCGCATCGTCGAACCAGACGTCGCGGCCGGCCCTCATCGGCACGTCGGCGCCGGTGCGTTTCACGACGACGACCGATTTCACGCCGGAGCATTTCTCAAGCGCGGCGTCGATGTTGGCTTTCAGCGGGATCTTGCGGCCGCCGCGCACGCCCTCGTCGGCGGTGACAACAAACTCCGAGGTGCAGTCGGTGATGCGGCCTGCGATCGAATTCCGGCGAGAAGCCGCCGAAGACCACCGAATGCACCGCGCCGATGCGGGTGCAGGCCAGCATCGCGTAGCCTGCTTCCGGGATCATCGGCATGTAGATGGTGACGCGGTCACCGCGCCTGACACCCTGCGCCTTCAGCACATTGGCGAAGCGGCAGACTTCGGCGTGAAGCTCGCGGTAGGTGATGTGACGAGACGGCTCGTTCGGGTCGTCCGCCTCGAAGATGATGGCGGTCTGGTCGCCGCGCTTCGCGAGGTGGCGGTCGACGCAGTTCGCCGCGACGTTCAGCGTGCCATCCTCGTACCATTTGATCGAGACATTGCCCGGCGCGAACGAGGTGTTTTTCACCTTGGTGAACGGCTTGATCCAGTCGAGCGTCTTGCCGATCTCGCCCCAGAAGCCGTCTGGATCCGAGACCGACCGCGCATAGAGCGCCTTGTATTCGGCATCATCGACCCAAGCGCGCTCCGACCAGTCCCTGGTGACCGGATGGATCTCGGACATGCACACTTCCTCCACACGAGCCCGGTCCTTCCGGGTCTTCTTCATCAGTCAAATTATGAGATTGGCCGGGCGGGAGGCAAGCAGAGGCCGCCGGACAATCACCGGAACCGGAGTCCGCGGCCGCCGATCAGTGACCGCTGAAGACCAGCGTCTGGATGGGCAGCACGAGCGCCTGCATCCGCAGGATCAGCGCGTGGACGAGGCCGGTGGCATCGACCGCATGCAGCACGAAGCCGCGAAACGCGCCGGTGTCTTTCGCGGCGATCACGTCGTGATTGCTGGTATAGGCGTTGGCGATGCAGCTGCTGCCGCGCGTCACGCCGTCGAGACCGCCGGCGTAGAGCGGTTGGAGGAAGACCAGGATGGTGCCCGGCCGCACCACCTGCTGCGGGTCGATCAATTGCTCGCCGCCACGGAACTGGCCGGCGGCGATGTAATCCTGCACCCCCGTCACCACCATCGGGATGACCGTCCACGGTTTCGAGACGCAGGTCACCTCGGCGGCCATGCCGACCTTCATCACCTGGGCCTCGATCTGCCCGAAGCCGGCGCTGATGGTGTTCTGGCCGGCCCCTTCCGGGATCAGGACGCCGGCCGGACGCATGAACGGATTGACGATGTCGCCAGCGCGCAGAGTGAACTGCTCCACCCGACCGCTGACGCCGGCGCGGATGACGGTCTTCTTGAATTCCACGTCGGCCTGGGCGAGCGCCGCTTCGGCGCTCGCCTTCTCGGCCGGCAGGAGGGTGGAAATGCGTCCCTCGGCGGCGTCCTTCGCGGCCGTCGCGGACGCGATCGCCGCGTTCCGGCCGTCCACGGTGACCTGGAGCCGTTCGATCTCGCGCAGAGCGACGGTGGCTGAATTGCGCCGGTTCAGCTCCTGCTTCATCTCGAGCTCGTCGACCGCCTGCTGATAGGCGCTCGTGGCTTCCTGGATCTTGCCGTCCGCCGCCGCGACGTCCGTGCGTGCCACCACCAAAGCGGCATTCACTTCGGCGATCTTGCGCCGGGCGGCCTCCGCCGCGGCCTCCTGCGTCGTGCTGTCGAGCCGGAAGATCGGGTCTCCCTGTTTGACGTCGCCGGAAAAGCCGACATAGACCTCGGCGACGCGCCCGTTGGCCTCGGGAACGATCGGCACCGTCCGGTAAAACATGGTCGCGCTGGTGGTGGAGGGGTGATTGTAGAAGATCACCGTGATCAGCCCGACGGTCAGCAACACGCAGGCGGTGAGGCCCCATCGAAGTTCGAAGAACACCGAATAGAGCGTGATCTCGCGTCCGATCCGTTTGTCCTGCCAGTAGCGGCGGTAAAGATAGTCCGGCAGGACCGTCAGCAGCGAGCAGAGGAGAAGCTCAAACATGGATTACCTCTCGCCTGCGGCGGCAGTGAGATGCGGCGTCAGTCCCTGCTTGAGCTCTTCGGGCGTCGGAACCTCGGCGCTGGGATCGTCCGGCACGTCATCGGCGCCCTTGCCCGGCGCGATTCCGGCGATCTTTTCAAGCGATCCCGCCATCCTACCGAGGGGCCCGCCGAAATCGGGAAGCTCGATCAATGCCAGCAGCAAGCCGGCCACCCAGAAGATGTGCATGTGGGTGAACAGGGCGAGCAGGCCGAGCACCGCGACGAGCTCGAACTGCAATTTCTTGGACTTGTGCGCGATGCGCTCGGGCAGCGTGTGCAGTCGCAGGAACAGCACGCCCACGCCCATGACGGCGATCAAAAGGAAGACCGCGGCGACGACCATCAGGACATCCGTCCCGCCCGGCTCGGTGATGAAGACCGGCAGATGATGGGGTGCAGCCGGATTGAGCGACGCGGCCATGTTCAGACTCTCGGGTCGGCTGTTTTCGTGCGTCCGACTCTAACACGGGTTGTTCCCCTGCACGAGAACCTCAAGCCAACCGTTGATCAAAAATATCGGCCGCCGGGACTTGCCCGCGGACGCGAAATCAAAACGCCTTGAAGGTGATGATCGTCCGCGTGTCCTGGATGCCGGGAATCTTCTGGACCTTCTCGTTCACGAAATGACCGACATCGGTGTCGGCCGGTACATAGAACTTAACGAGAAGGTCGTAGTCACCGGCGGTCGAATAGATCTCGGACGCGATCTCGGCATCGGCCAGTTCGCCCGCAACCTCGTAGCTCTTGCCGAGCTGGCATTTGATCTGGACGAAAAACGCGATCACGGGAGACCTCCAACAGCGGCGCCAAACTGGCGAAAAGGGCCGGTGCTTGCAAGCTGGGGGTACCGAAAATGAAATGCCCAGGCTCCGGCGATCGGGCGCGCACTCCTTCGAGCACACACTCACGACCAACTACGGGCCTGGGCAAATCCTTGCCAATCAGTAGGCCGTTCCTAGGCACGGCCGGAGTGGACCGGAGGAGTACATCCGTCCGTCCGGTCGCATCGCCTCGTCATCGATCTTTCGACCGGCGGCGACGCCTCGCTGTCTGATTGGTTACGCTAAAATAGGTAGGCAATCCGACGTTTCAAGGGACGACGCCGCCCATCTCGCAAACGATCTTCCATTCCTCATCGGTCACCGGCTGGACCGAGAGCCGCATGGAGGTAACGAGCGCCATCTTGGAAAGCGAGGGCGTCGTCTTCACCGTCGCGAGCGTGACCGGCTTCGGCACCGGCTTCACCGCGCGGATGTCGACGCATTCCCACTGGCCGCTGTCGTCCGTCGAATCCGGATGCGCCAGCTTGCAGACCTCGACGATCCCGACGACGTCCTTGGTCGCGTTCGAATGGTAGAAGAAGCCGAGATCGCCGATCTCCATCGCCCGCATATTGTTTCGGGCGAGATAATTGCGGACGCCGTCCCATTCCTGTCCGGCCTTGCCCTTGGCCTTCAGCATCTCGAATGAAAAGACATCGGGCTCGGACTTGAACAGCCAGTAACGCATCAGATCTCCGCCTTCAGTGGGCGCGCCAACAATTCCTCGACCGCCTCGCCAACCGAGATCGCCCGATCCAGCACGTCGCGGACGGCCTTTGCGATCGGCAGTTCGACATCGTGTTTTTCGCCGAGATCGACCAGCGCCTGTGCAGTGAACGCGCCTTCCGCCAGCTTGTCCGGCGGCGTCTCACCACGGCCGATCGCTTGGCCATAGGAGAAATTGCGCGACTGGGTGGTCGTGGCGGTCAATACTAGATCGCCGAGGCCGGACAGGCCCATTAGGGTCTCCGGCTTCGCGCCGAGCGCGCTGCCGAGACGGCGCAGCTCCGCGAAGCCGCGAGCGATCAGGGCCGCGCCCGCACTCGCTCCAAGTCCGCGACCGGCCGCGATGCCGGCACCGATGGCGAGGACGTTCTTCGCCGCCCCGCCAATCTCGACGCCGAGCACATCGTCCGAGTGGTAGAGCCGCAGGCCCGGCGAGGCGAGGGCGGTTGCAAGGTCGGCCGCCAGCCATTCGTCATCGGCGGCGATCGTCACCGCGGTCGGCAGGCCGCGCGCGACATCCGCCGCGAAGCTCGGGCCGGACAGTACCGCCGCCGGATTGTCCGGCAGCACGGCGCGCAGGATCTGCGACATGAATTGAAGGCTGCCGCGCTCGATCCCCTTGGCGCAGGAAATGACCGGTGCGCCCGGCCGGAGATGGATCGCCGCATTGCTCGCCGCAGCACTCATAGCCTGCGCCGGGACGACCATCAGGACGGCATCAGCGTCGACGATATCCGCAAGCGCGGCGATGGGTCGGACGGAAGGTTCGAGGTCAACGCCCGGCAGGTAAGCGGCATTGGTGCGGGTCTGGGTGAGCGTCGCGATATGGCCCGCATCGATATCCCAGAGCACGACCTCGCGGCCGGCACGGGCTGCGGCATTGGCGAGCGCGGTGCCCCAGGCGCCCGCTCCGAGGACGCCGATTGTCGAAAACGTCGTCATGCGCGGGCTCCTGGCAGGGCCGATTTCTCATCGAGCGGCCAGCGGGCCCGTGGCGCGGTGTCGAGTGGGTCGGTCAGCCCCAGTGCCAGACGCTCGGCCCCGGCCCAGGCGATCATCGCGCCGTTGTCGCCGCAGAGATCGAGCGGCGGCGTGACCAGTTTCACGCGGAAATGCTCCGACATGCGCTCAAGTCCGCCTCGCAGCGCGAGGTTCGCGGCCACACCACCCGCGACGACAAGTGCGGACGGGTGGCCGAACTGTGCCTTGAACATCTGGAGCGCCACTCGTACGCGGTCGAGCACCATGTCGATCACCGCGGCCTGGAAGCTCGCGCAGAGATCGGCGACATCGCGGTCGGACAGGGGAGCGATTTTCTCGGCCTCGATGCGGACGGCCGTCTTGAGCCCGGCCAGGGAGAAATTCGGTTCGGCGCGGCCTATCATTGGGCGAGGGAAGTTGAAGCGGCTCGAATTCGCCGCTCTCGGCGGCCTTCTCCACCTGCGGCCCGCCCGGATAACCGAGGCCGAGTAGCTTGGCGACCTTGTCGAATGCCTCGCCAATGGCATCGTCGATGGTCGTGCCGAGACGGCGATATTTTCCGACCCCCTCGACGGCGAGCAATTGCGAATGGCCGCCGGAAACGAGGAGCAGCAGATATGGAAATTCGACGCCGTCGGTCAGGCGTGCGGTGAGCGCGTGACCTTCCAGATGATTGACTGCAAGGAACGGCTTGCCGGTTGCGAAAGCCAATGCCTTCGCAGTGGTCAACCCGACGATCACTCCCCCGATCAGCCCCGGTCCGGCGGCCGCTGAGACGCCGTCGATATCCGAAACCTCAAGCTGTGCGTCGGTCAAAGCCTGCGTGACGACGCGGTCGATCGCGTCGATATGAGCTCGCGATGCGATCTCCGGCACGACCCCGCCATACGCGGCGTGCTTCTTCACCTGCGACAGAACGACGTTCGAAAGAATGCGCGCGGAGCCGTCTTCTCCCCGCTCCACCACGGAGGCGGCAGTCTCGTCGCAAGTGGTCTCGATGCCGAGAACGCGCATTGGATGTCCGGTTAGTGCATCTGCGAGGTTTCGAGATGGCTCGTCTCCCTATAATCTCGCCGAACCTCAAACCACAATGATCACCAATCAGATGTCGTCGGCTTTCCTTCGAATCGGTACGCGCGGTAGCCCGCTCGCGCTCTGGCAGGCCCACGCCACGCAGCAGGCGCTCGCCGCCGCGCATCACGTCCTGCTCGACGAGATCGAGATCGTCGTCATCAGGACGACTGGCGACCAGGTCCGTGACCGGCCGCTCGCCGATGTCGGCGGCAAAGGCCTTTTCACCAAGGAGATAGAAGAAGCGCTGTTCGATCGCCGTATCGATCTCGCCGTCCATTCCGCGAAGGACGTTCCGACATTCCTGCCCGAAGGGCTGAAGCTCGCGGGTTGCCTCCCGAGGGCTGACGTTCGGGATGCGCTGGTCGCTCCTGGTTACCGCACGCTCGACTCGCTGCCCTATGGCGCCGTGATCGGCACCGCTTCGGTTCGCCGCAGCGCCCTCCTCAAACATCTTCGCCCCGACCTCAAAACCGTCCTTTTGCGCGGCAATGTCGAGACGCGGTTGCGCCGCGTGGAGGCAGGGGAAATGCATGCGACTTTGCTCGCTCTGGCGGGACTGACACGGCTCGGACTGCAGAACCACGCGACCGAAGTGCTCGACCCCAGTATTTTCCTTCCTGCGATCGGGCAGGGCGCGGTCGCGATCGAAATCCGTTTGGACGATGTTCGGGCCGCCGAGGCCGTCGCCGCCATCGATCACGCGCCGACATCGACCGCACTCGCGGCGGAGCGAGCGATGCTCGCCATCCTCGACGGTTCGTGCCGGACGCCGATCGCCGGTTTCACCGTGATGGATAGCGACGTGCTTCATCTTCGCGGTCTGGTCGTCGAGCCGGAAGGCAAGGCGATCTGGCGCGCCGAAGCGCGCGGCCCGGTATTGGACGCGGAAATGATCGGTCACTCGGTTGGCGAGGACCTGCTCGCACAGGTTCCTCCGGGCATCATCGCGGTTGGAGCCGTCTAATGCGCGTTCTCGTCACCCGCCCGATACATCCCGCGGAGAGAACGGCAGCGAGACTGCGCGTGCTTGGGCATGAGCCGCTGGTCGATCCGGTGCTGTCACTCGACTTCTTCCCCCCGGTGGCGCTCGTCAGCGGCCAGCCGGACGGCATTATCTTCACCAGTTCCAATGCCGTTCGGGCGATCCGGGAAATCGCCGACCTGCCGAAGCTTCTTCCTCTGCCGATCTGGACAGTCGGCTCGCGGACGACCGCGTCCGCGCGGGCAATGGGCTTCGGCGTTCCGAGGATCGAATGCCCGGACGTCGCGAGCCTCATCTCGGTTCTGAGCGAAGAGAAGACGCCGCTGAAGCTCCTTCACATTGCCGGCGAGGATCGCTCCGCCGACATCGAGACTGAGATCGCGCCGTCAGGCCACAGCGTAGAAACAGTTGTCGTTTATCGTGCCACGGCGAGCGAAGCATTTTCCCAGGAGACGCAGGCTGCGTTGAAAGACGGTTCGATCGGAGCCGTGCTTCACTATTCGAGGCGCTCGGCCGGTACGTTTGTGATGCTGGCGGAAAAGGCCGGCCTTCAGACCGAGGCCATGGCGCCAATCCATGTCTGTCTCTCGGCCGAGGTCGCGGAACCGCTTAAAGCGGTCAATGCAGCGTTCATCCGGATCGCCGATGGTCCGAACGAGGACGCGCTTCTGGCGGTTCTCGGCCAGGGAGAAGGGTCGTCTCGTCAATCTGACGAGGCGGCGGTAGAAAAGAACGGGATAGAGGAAGAGAGGACTGGTATGGCCGAGCCGGACGAGCCGGAGAAGATCCCCGAAAAGCCGAAACGGTCGGGAAAGCCGAAGCCCCAGGTCCTCGATCTCGAGGCGACGGAGATCGATCCTCCGCAATCCGAGCCCACTGCCGAGGAGCCCGCTGAGGCTCCGCAGGATCCCGCCGATGATCGCGTGTCCGCCGCACAGGCCGGTGCGCCGCCCCCGAACGAGACGCTTCCGCCATCAAACGATCTTGGGTCCGACGCCGAGCCGCGTAGCGGGCTTCTGACGCTCGTCGCGGCTGGTCTTATCGGCGCCACGCTCGCCATCCTTGGTTTCGTGATCCTCCTCAGCGCCGATCTTCTGGGCCTCAATGACGGAGACGACCCGGCGGTGGGGTCGAGGCTGACCGCGATCGAATTCGAAGCTTCAGTCGATCGACCAGACACCGGCTCCTCCCCCGGCAGCCGATCCAGCCCTCGCGGCCAAGGTCGACGAGCTTTCGAATGCGGTGACAGAGCTAGCCAACCGGCCGGTTCCCGTCCCGTCAGCCGGTTCGGAGCCTGCTCCGATCGATACCTCCCGCCTCGATGCGCTGGACAGCCGGATCGCGGCGATCGACGCGAAACTTGGCGAACTGGGCCAGGCTCAGCCTGGACCATCGCAGGACGCGTTCAACCAATTGTCCGCCCGTGTCGATCAGATCGCGGCGGCGCTTGCCCAAACCAAGGAGCCAGATCCGGCGATTGCAGAGGGGCTCGCTCTGGCGAAACGCGCTTCTGGTCTTGCCACGGTCTCCTCGCTAGAAGCAGCCGTCGAACGCGGCATTCCCTTTGCGGGCCTGCTCGGCGCCGTTCGTACACAGGTTCCGGGTGTGGACCTCGCCCCGCTCGACGCGGGTGCCGAACACGGCCTGCCCGCGCTCCCGGTTCTCGGCGTACGTCTCGAAAAGGCTCTCGATGCTGCTCCCTCGCCGACACCCGCTCCCTCCGCAGGCGTGGTCGACAGGCTGGTGTCCGGCGCGCGCGGCCTCGTGAAGGTCAAGCCGGTCGGCGATACCAAGGCAGACGAGCCGGTGGGCGACGACGCCTGGACGATCCGCAACCGGATGTCGCTTCGGCTCCAGCGCGGCGCCTATGACGAGGCGCTCTCCGAATGGGATTCGCTCGACGCCCGGACCAAGCAGGCGACGCAGCAAGAGGCCGACGCTTTACGCGCCCGGCTTGCGGCGGAACGCGCACTCGATACTCTTCGCGAGAAGGCACTGGCCGCCGCGGGTGGGGAGACGCAGTAAATCATGATCCGTATCCTCGCTTTCCTGGCGGTCATCGCCCTTGCCGCCTTCGGCGTCGGCTGGCTGATCGACCGCCCCGGTTCGCTGGTTCTTGTCTGGCAGGGCTGGCAGATCGAGACGAGCGTCCCGGTGGCACTGCTCGGCGTCGTCGTTTTGACCACGCTCGTCGTGCTGTTCTGGTCGGTCGTCCGCTTCATCTTCAACTCGCCGGACGCGGTGTCCGACTTCCTGCGCGGCCGCCGCCGCAAGCGCGGCCTGAACGCCGTGGCGCACGGCCTGATGGCGATCGGCATCGGCGACGGCAGGAGCGCGCGCCGCTCGGCCGGCGAAGCCCGCCGCCTGATCGGCGACGAACCGCTCACTCTTCTTCTTCGTGCCCAAGCGGCCCAGCTCAACGGCGACCGCCCCGAGGCCGAGGCTGCGTTCAAGGCTATGCTCGAGCAGCCGGAAACCCGGCCGCTCGGCTATCGCGGCCTGTTCGTTGAGGCGAAGCGCCGTGGCGACGATCGCGAGGCGCTGAAGCTTGCCGACCGGGCGCTCGAGGCAAATCCGGATGTGCCGTGGGCCGGTCCGGCTCTGCTCGACCTCCAGAGCCGCACCGGCGACTGGGACGGCGCGCTCAAGACCGTTCAACGCAATGTCTCGAACCATGTCACCACCCGCGCCGACGCCAAGCGTGAGCGGGCGGTCCTGCTGACGGCGAAGGCCCTGGCGCTCGCCGAGGACAAGCTACAGGACGCGCGCGCGGTCGCGGTCGAGGCCGCGAACCTCGCGCCGAGCCTCGTTCCGGCTGTCGCTCTAGCCGGACGCCTCCTCGCCGAGCAGGGCGATCTCGCAAAAGCGAAGAAGCTCCTCGAAAAGGGATGGAAGGCGCAGCCGCATCCCGATATCGCGGAGGTCTATCTCTACCTCCGCTCCGGCGACGCCGCGGCAGACCGGTTAAAGCGTGGCCGCATCCTGGCCGAGAAGGCCGGGCGCGATCCGGAAGGAGCGCTCGCGCTCGCCCGGGCAGCACTGGACGCCCGTGAATTCGCGGTGGCCCGCAAAACTCTCGGACCGCTGGTCGAGCGCGGCCCGACACGTCGGACCTGTCTGCTGATGGCCGAGATCGAAAATGCCGAGTTCGGCGATCGCGGCCGGGCGCGGGCATGGCTTGCGCGCGCCGTCGCTGCCACGCGCGATCCGGCCTGGGTTGCCGACGGCATCATCTCCGATTCCTGGCAGCCCTTCTCGCCCGCGACCGGCAGGCTCGACGCCTTCGAATGGACGGTGCCGGTCGAAAGTCTGGCCGCGCCAGACAGCGCCTTGATCGATGCCGAGGTTGTGGCGAGCGAGGCGCCTATCGTCGAGCTTGAGCCAGTGGTCGTGCCGGTCGTCCGGCCGGAACCGGTTCCTCAGCCCGTCGCCGTAGTCGAAGCCGTTCCCGAGGTTGAGCCGGTGGAGACCAAACCGGCTGTGCAGGAGCCGAAGCCCGAACCGAAGCCGGCTCTCCGGCCAGCGGAGGCGCGTGAGCGGAAACGGCCAGTGGACGTGGTCCTACCGCCCATTCCGTCTCCGGACGATCCGGGACCGGACGATCAGGACGAGGTGACAATTCGCGCCTCCGGGCGGAACGTTAGCGCCTGATCAATAAAAGGCCGCCATTATCGGGCGGCCTTCCCATTCGGGCCGGATTGCCCGGCGCTGCGGCTTGCCATTCGGCGTCGTATCGTCTAGCACCCGTCTCGCCAAGAAGGCGCGCTTCGGCGCACGGCGCCGCTTTAGCTCAGCTGGTAGAGCACCTCATTCGTAATGAGGGGGTCGGGGGTTCGAATCCCTCAAGCGGCACCAATCCTTTCAATGCTTTAGAATAGCTTCGTCCGGCCCGATGGGCGTTTGGATAACGGTCCGGGTAACTAGCGCCCTGATCGCAATCACCTGTGTTCCTCACAGGATCAATGATGGCAGACGAAGTTAAACCGGCGACCGCTGCTCGGATCCACAAAGTTTTCGAAGTGAGCATCTTGCTCAAGGGCGCCCACGCGATCCTTGAATGTATTGCCGGCCTCGCACTGGCAATTATCAGCACGAATGGGATCGTCGCCCTCGTTGGCCGCCTTACTCACTTTGACATAGCCGAGAACTCCCACGATCTCGTGGCCAACCACCTCATGGCATGGGCCAAGGGCCTGTCCCTCGATACCAAGACCTTCTTCGCCTGGTATCTTCTCAGCCATGGAGTGATCAAGTTGATCCTCGTTGTCGCTCTGCTGCGACGCAAGGCGTGGGCCTATCCAGCATCGCTAATCGTTCTTGGGCTCTTCGTCGCCTACCAGGTCTACCGATACACCTACGCCCCGTCAGCGGGGCTGATCGTCCTGACCATGTTCGACATGATCGTCATGGTGCTAATCTGGCACGAGTCTCGGCTCATCGGTCGGTTCGTGCGGTGACAGCGACTTGGACCGGGCTTTCTTCGCGGGAGACGGGCTCGTCGCAGGGCACTATCGATAGCCGGCGGCCTGCAATTCGAAGAGTTCAGAGTAGCGGCCGCCCTGCGAGATGAGCTCGTCATGTGTGCCGCTGGCCTCCACTTTGCCGTTGGCGAGGACGAGTATGCGGTCGGCCATGCGAACACTGGAAAAGCGATGAGAGATGAGGATCGCCGTCTTGCCTTCACTCAGCTCCTTGAATCGCCGAAACACTTCGAACTCGGCGCGGGCATCAAGTGCCGCGGTCGGCTCGTCGAGGACCAGCACTTCCGCCTCGCGCATATAGGCGCGGGCAATGGCGATCTTCTGCCATTCGCCGCCTGAAAGCTCGATCCCATTCTTGAAGCGCTTGCCGATCATCTGCTCATAACCGGCCGGAAGCTTGGCAATCACCTCGTCAGCCTGGCTTCGCGACGCCGCTCGCTCGATGCGACCGTGGTCGCTTCGGGCCGCAATCCTCCCCACGGCGATATTATCGGCGGCGCTGAGATTGTAGCGGACGAAATCCTGAAAGATGACGCCGATATTCGCGCGCAACGCATCGAGATCGTACTCGCGCAGTTCGCGGCCATCGAGCAGGATACGACCTTCGTGCGGGTCGTAGAGACGGGTCAGGAGCTTCACCAAAGTGGTCTTGCCGGCACCGTTCTCACCAACCAGCGCGACAACCTCGCCGGCATTTAGCGTGAAGCTGAGATGGCGCACCGCCCATCGAGCGCCGCCGGGATAGATGAAGCCGACATCCTCGAACACGAAGCCCTGACGGATCGGATGGGGGAACGGCAGCGGGTTGTCCGGCGACAGTATGCCCGGCTCGACCTCGTAGAAGGAGAACAGGTCATTGAGATAGAGCGCCTGACTTGCCGTTGTCGAAAAGCTCGACAGAAGCCCCTCGAGAAGAGTGCGCAGGCGTCGGAATGAGCCGGCGAGGAAGGTGAGGTCGCCGACCGAGAACTCGCCCTCCAGCGTGCGCCATGCAATGTAGGCATAGGCCAAATAGTAGCCGACGGTGCCGATCGCCGTGAACAGACCGCCCCAGGCGGCGCGCCGCACTGCAAGCCTGCGGTGGGCGGCGTAGAAGTCGGCAGCCAGGCGTACATACCGATCTATGAGGAAGCCATTGAGGCCGAAGATTTTCACTTCCTTGGCGGTTTCGACGCTGGCGGCCGTCTGCCGCACATAATCGAGTTCGCGCCGCTCAGGCGTGCGGGTGAAATCGAGCGAATAGCTCTGGGCGTTGAAATGTGCCTCGCCCAGGAAGGCCGGCACCAGCGCGAAAAACAGCAGGGCGATGAGCCAAGGGGCGTAGAAGATCAGACCGGCGGCGAAGCTTGCCACCGTCACAATGTCCTGCGCCTGGCTGAAGAGTTGACCCATAAGCGTCATCCTCCCGCTGGTCTGGCGGCGCGCTCGTTCGAGGCGATCCTGGAACTCGGCATCCTCGAAATCTTCGAGGTCGAGCGTCGCGGCATGTTCCATCAGGCGGACGCTCGACGCATTCGTCACGCGTTCCGATAGCAGGCTGTCGATAAGCGAGACGACGCGGCCGAGAATGTCCGCCAGGACGGCCAGCGCGAATTCGGCCAAGAGAAGAAGTCCAAGCAAGTTAAGAAGTCCGCTGTCCAGCCATTGCTGGAGCGTCTCGGGCTTGCCCGGCATTCGGACCAGCAACACGACGTCGTCGATGATCAGCTTGCCGATATAGAGCGTCGCGATCGGCAACAGCGCACGCACCAGACGCAGCACGAGCGAAGCCGCCGTCAATTGCGGGCTGGTGCGCCACACCATCGCGAGAAAGGGCCGCAGGTTCTTGAGCGCACCGACCCGTTCCTTGAGGGATCGAGCATCTGCCATGGGCGGTCCTCCCGGCATTCGCCCCGACGATCCACTGACCCGGCCACCATCGCTGTAGTGCCGCGGCATTCAAAACGATCCGATGGTTTGTTGAGGCTTACAGATGCTCATATGGTCTCAAGGGACGTCAAAGCGATCCGCGAAGGCGGGAAACGCGGTCGATCCGAGCTACTTCCCGGCCCTGGCGCACGTCGACCTCGGGCGACGACCCCGTGGTTCTCCTTCAATTAGGACAATGCGGCCTCATGTCGTCTCCATCTTTAGAACGCCCGAGCGTGGTGACGACACTGCTTTGGTGTAACGACATTTGCGCCGCGGCGGGCCTCCGGATTTCACGGCCGCCACGGAGTTCGAAAGGCCGCCCCAGCAAGAATCGACGCTTTACCTGCGGTCGCGTGACAGAACGCCTGTCTACAGCGCCTCGCGCGCGATGATCCTGACCGGCCGTTCCCAGATCAATAGGGCGACGCAGCCCTCATCACTCCAGACATCGTGCGACGTGCCGGGCGGATTGATCGTCAGGGAGCCCTTGTCGTAGCGGCCGCGCTCGTCGGACTGCGAGCCGTCCAGGATAAGGACGTGTTCGAAGCCGGTGTGCTCGTGATAGGGCACCCGGGCGTTCTCCTCGTAGCGGAGGATAGCCGCAGCCGGGCCGTCGCCTGAGCCGTAGAGCGGGTGGATGGTCACGCCGGGGTGAAAGGGCTCGAAGTCGAGCTTCTCCCAGCCGCCGTCGATGAGGTCGCCGAGGAGGAGCGGGTCGATCATTCGGCGGCGTCCGCGAGAGTGAGCGCGCTTGCGACTTCGTCCGCCGTCGCGGTCCAGCCGACGATCGCGCCCTGGGCGCGGATCATGTCGATGGTCGCCGCCTTGAACTCCGGGAAATAGCTTTCGGTCGCATCCTCGACGAGGAGGCACGCATAGCCGCGGTCGTTTGCTTCACGCATCGTCGTCTGCACGCACACTTCCGTTGTGACGCCTCCGAGCAGGAGATGCGTCGTGCCCCAGGATTTCAGGATGTCGCCGAGCGGCGTCGCGTAGAACGCGCCCTTGCCCGGTTTGTCGAGCACGACCTCGCCGGGTAGCGCCGCAAGTTCGGGGATGATCTCGACGCCGGGTTCGCCCGAGATCAGGACGCGGCCCATCGGCCCGTCATCGCCGATCCGAAGCGTCGGCTCGCCGCGCTCGCGCTTGGCCGGCGGGCAGTCGGACAGGTCCGGTCGGTGGCATTCGCGGGTATGGACGATCGGGATCCCGTGGGCGCGGGCGGTGTCGAGCAGGAACTTCGCGCCAGGGATGATGGCGCGCAGCAGCGACACGTCGTTGCCGAGCGTCTCGCCGAAGCCGCCGGGCTCCATGAAGTCGCGCTGCATGTCGATCATGATCACGGCCGTCATTTCCGGTGGGAAGGCGAATGGAAACGGCTGCGCGGAAGAGATCTGAGCCATCAGCCGTGCCCCACCATGTGACGGCCGATATCGAGCGCGTCGGCGCCCTGTCCCGGCGTTTCGTGAACAAGCTCGCCGTGGTGCATGACGACGATCCGGTCGGAGAGTTCCATGACCTCGTCGAGGTCTTCCGAAAGAAGAAGCACGGCCGCACCGGCATTTCGCGCGGCGACGATGCGGGCGCGGACCTCGGCGACGGCCTTCACGTCGAGGCCGAAGCAGGGGTTCGCGATGACCAGCAGGTCGACCTTGCCGTCGAATTCCCGGGCGAGGGTGGCGCGCTGGACATTGCCGCCGGACAGCGCGGCGATCGGAGCCTCGGGCGAGGGCGTGCGAACGCCATAGGACTCGATCATGCCGAGTGCGCGCTCGTTCATGCCCTTGAGGTCCAACCAGCGGCGCGGGCCCTTGTCGTCGTAGTCGAAGCGGCGGAGATTCATGTTCGCCACTACGCTCATCTTCGGCACGCTGGCATTGTGCAGCGGCTCCTCCGGGAGGACGCGGACGCCAAGCCTGCGAGCCTCGTCCCGGCCGCCGTGGTAGGGCGAGCCGGAGACGAGGACATCGCCGCCTGCATGGGAACGCTGACCGCCGAGCACTTCGACGAGATCCTTCTGGCCATTGCCCGCGACGCCCGCGACGCCGACGATTTCGCGCGGACGAACAACGAGCTTGGCGATCGAAAGGCCGAAACGGCCGAGTTGGCCCTCTGTCTTCAAATTGCGGATGGTGAGGCGCTCTTCCGCGTCAGGTCCGCCGAGGCGCTCGACTGGTTTCGGCGCGTGCGGCTCCCCGATCATCATCGCCGTCAGTTCTTCCGGGCCCACATCTTTCGCGCTGCCGGAGCCCGCGAACTTACCCTTGCGCAGGACGGTGACGTCGTCGGCATAGGCCGCGACCTCCTTCAGCTTGTGGGTGATGATGACGACTGTGATGTCGCCCATCTCGACCAGCGAGCGGACGAGCCCGAGCACTTCGGCTGCTTCCTGCGGAGTGAGGGTCGAGGTCGGCTCGTCGAGCACGATCAGGCGACGGTTCAGATAAAGCTGTTTGAGAATCTCGGTCTTCTGCCGCTCACCCGCCGCGAGTTCACCGACCGGAACATCCATCGGGAGGAGGAAGGGCATGTTCTTCAGGAAGTTGAAGAGCTGCCGGCGCTCCGCCTTCCAGTCGATGATGCCGGGGACGTTCGAGCGCGACATCACCAGGTTCTCGGCAGCCGTCATCGACGGAACCAGAGTGAAGTGCTGATAGACCATGCCCATTCCGAGCGCGTCGGCATCGGCCGGCCGGGCGATCGTCGCCTCCCGGCCCTCGACGACGAAATCGCCCTCATCGGCCTTGTAGTAGCCGAGCAGGCATTTGACGAAGGTGGACTTCCCCGCGCCGTTCTCCCCGAGCAGCGCATGGACGGTGCCGCGGCGGATCTTGAGCGAGACATTGTCGAGCGCAACGAACGGACCGAAACGCTTGGTGACGCCGATCGCTTCGACTTCGAGCGCGCGGTGGGCCGGCTTGTTGTGAGAGACCGAATCTAGCGCGGCGCTCATGGCAGCGCCCTGATCAGGTCGTCCGAGGTGGCGACGGCGCCGAAGACACCGCCCTGCATCTTGATCATGTCGATCGCGGCCAGATGGTTCTCGGTCTTGGTCGCGCCGGTGCAGTCCGAGAGGAGCAGGCACTCGTAGCCCATGTCATTGGCGTCGCGCATCGTGGTGTGGACGCAGACATCGGTGGTGACGCCGGTCAGCACGATGTTGCGGATGCCGCGCGTTCTGAGCACGAGTTCGAGGTCGGTCGCGACGAACGAACCCTTGCCCGGCTTGTCTATGATGACCTCGCCGGGTTCGGGCTGAAGTTCGGGGATGATCTCCCAGCCCGGTTCGCCGCGCACGAGGATGCGGCCGCACGGTCCCTGGTCGCCGATACCGGCGCCGATGCGTTGCGAACGCCAGCGCTTGTTGGCGGGAAGGTCGGCGAGGTCCGGGCGATGGCCCTCGCGGGTGTGGATGATGTGGTAACCCTTGCTTCGCATCACCGAGAGCAGGCGGCGGATCGGCTCGATGGGCGCGCGCGTGTTCGAGATGTCGTAGCCCATCACGTCGACGTAGCCGCCGGGGGCACAGAAATCGACCTGCATATCGATGACGATCAGCGCCGTGTTCTCGGGACGGAAATCGCCGTCGAACGGCCACGGATACGGGTCGGACTTGATGGTTCGTCCGTTCGGCACGAAGGCGGCGGCGATGCGTTCGTCGTCGAGCGTATCCGACATCATTGGCCTCAGCGGGTCAGCGACAGCTCGCCCGGCATGCCGCGCAGGACGCGGCCGGGAGCGACGGTCAGGATCATGATCAGAAGGGTCAGCGCGTAAGGCGCGGCGTAGAACAGGTAGTAGCCCTGGGTGATGCCCACCGTCTGGAGAGACGGTCCGAGAGCGCCTGTCGCGCCGAACAGGAGTGCGGCCGCTGCGCAGGCGAGGGGGTTCCAGCGGGCGAAGACGACGAGCGCGACCGCGACGAGGCCCTGACCGGACGACAGGCCCTCATTCCAGCTGCCTGGATAGGACAGCGACAGGAACGAGCCGCCGACGCCCGCGAGTGCGCTGCCGATCGTCGTCGCGATCACGCGCACCCGGTCAATGGGCAGGCCCATCGCCTTGGCAGCATCGGAGGAATCTCCGACGATGCTGACGACGAGACCTGTTCGTGTGTTCTTGAATGCCCAGGCCATCACGAAGGCGACGAGAAGGCCGATGAAGAAAAGCGGGCTGACGTCGAGCGCGCTGCGGATCTGTGGCGCGTCCGACCAGAAGCCGAGCGGGATGACCGGGAGTTGCGGCGCCGATGGCTGTATGTACGGCTTGCCGAAGAAGAACGCGATTCCGGTGCCGGCCAGCATGACCGCGATGCCCATGGCGACGTCGTTGACGCGGGCGAGGCTGCAGACCGCCCCGTGCAGCAGACCAAGCCCACCGCCCGCGACAAGCGCTGTGAGAACGCCGAGCCAGGCGCTGCCGGTCTCGTAGGATGCCGCATAGCCAGTCATGGCGCCGAGGACGAGCGCGCCCTCATTGCCGAGATTGATGCGCCCCGATTTCTCGGTGAGGCATTCGCCGAGGCTGACGAACAGGAACGGGGTCGAGACCCGAAGGGCCCCCGCTATGAGCGCGACCAGGACCATGCCGACATTGTCCATCAGGCGGTCCCCCTCGGCTGGAACCAGCGGAAGCGCCCATAGATCGTCTCGCTGGCCAGGATCGAGACGAAGATGAAGCCCTGCAGCACCAGCACTGTCGCGTCCGGAAGTCCGAGGCGGCGCTGGACGAGCCCACCGGCCGCCGAAATGCCGCTGAGCAGGATCGCCATCGGGATCGCGCCAAGTGGCGATTGCCGGGCGAGGAAGGCGATGAGGATGCCGGCATAGCCGTAGCCCGCCGCGAGCGAGGCATTGGCCGAACCGTGGACCGCGGCGACCTCGATCATGCCGGCGAGGCCGGCGCAGGCGCCGCCGAGCGCGCAGGCGATGACGATCAGGCGGTTCGCGGGCAGGCCCTGCAGCAGCGCGGTACGCAGATTGCCGCCAGTGACGCGCCAGGCAAAGCCGAAGCTCGTGCGCTGGATGATGATCCAGAACCCGACGCACGCAACGAGGCCAAGGACGAGGCCCGGATGGATGTTCGTGCCCGGAAGCGAGCCGAGCATGTTGGCGTCACCGATCGGCAGGGTCGACGGCTTGTTGAGACTGGCCGGGTCGCGCAGCGGGCCTTCGACAAGATGGTTGAAGACTGCCAGCGCGATATAGGCCAGCAGGAGCGAGGCGATGGTTTCGTTGATGCCGCGATAGGCACGAAGCCAGCCTGTCAGGCCTATCCAGAACGCGCCGACGAGCGCGCCGGACATGGCCATTGCGAGGATGACGAGCGGCGGGATCAGACCAGACAGGGAAGCTCCGATCACCGCCGCCGCCAGCCCCCCCAGCACGACGGCGCCTTCGCCCCCGATGACCACGAGGCCGAGTTGTGCAGGCAGGGCGACGCAGAGAGCGGTGAGGAGAAGCGGCGCGGCGCGCTGCAGAGTGTTCTGGAACGAGAACCAGCTACCGAAGGCGCCGCGCCAGACGAGGCTCGCGAAATCGAGCGGCGAGGTGCCGAGGAACAAGAGGAAGATCGCGAAGGCCGCGGCGGCGATGAGGAGTGCCGCGACGGGGACGAGCAATTGCTCGAGAAGCCGCCGGAACGGATAGCTCCAGTCGCCGGCAGGATGTTTGGGTTGGGCGGTCGCTTGTGATGCCGCCTCGCTCGACATCGCGATCGTCATGGCGTCAGCCGATCGCGCCGATAACGCCTTCGACCAGATAGTCCATGCTCTCGAGCTCGATCGCCGCCTCGGGATAGGACTTGCCGGTCGGGATCATCTCCTTGCCGGCATTGGACTTCAGCGGTCCCTTGAACACCGCATAGTCCGGGCTCTTGATCATCTCGGCCTTGACCGAGTCCGCCTGCTTGCGTGCTGCTTCCGAGACGGCGGGTCCGTATACGGACGTCTTGACGAAACCGTCGGACAGTCCGCCGCGAACGAAGTTCGGCAGTGGCTTGCCGGCCTGCACCTCGGTGATGAACGCCTCGTAGACCTTCGACCAGTTCCATTCGGCGCCGGTGAGATAACCCTTCGGCGCGAGCTTGGACTGATCGGCGTGATAGCCGGTGCAGAAGATGCCGCGGCGCTCGGCGGTCTCCATGATGACCTTCGGGCCGTCGACATGGCAGGTGACGACGTCGACACCCTGGTCGGCGAGGCTGTTGGTGGCCTCCGCTTCCTTGACCGGGAGCGACCAGTCGCCGGTGAAGATGACCTGAGTCGTGATGGTCGGATCGACAGATTTCGCGCCGAGTGCGAATGAGTTCACGTTGATCAGAACCTGCGGGATCGGCTTCGCTGCGATGAAGCCGAGCTTCTTCGTCTTGGACGTGTGCGCGGCGACGATGCCAGAGAGATATTGCGCGCGGCCGATATAGCCGAAATAGGAACCCGTGTTCTTCGGGTGCTTGCCCTCGGTCCAGAGGCCGCCGCAATGGCGGAACTGCACATCCGGATATTTCGCCGCGACCTTGAGCATATGTGGGTCGAAATAGCCGAAGCTCGTCGGGAAGATCAGCGACGCACCGTCGAGCTCGATCATCGACTCCATTGTCTTCTGGACGTCGAGTGTTTCGGGGACCTTCTCCTCTTCCAAGACGGTGACGCCGGGGATCTTCTTGATCATCGCGGCGCCCTCGGCATGGGCTTGGTTGTAGCCGTAGTCGTCCTTGGGGCCGACATAGATGAAGCCGACGACAAGGTCCTTCGCAAACGCTGGCCGCGATAGTCCCAGACCGGTCGTCGCCAAGGCCGTTCCGGCGGCCATGCCCTGCAGAAGCGTACGGCGGGAGACAAGGTGCTGGTCACGCATCTGCTGCAACTCCGGTCCAAACGATGGCGACCGAAACGCTAACGCCCTTCGTGCTGCAATCCAGTGCTTCTTTTCGAGCGCGGTGTTGACTAAACTGCAACAGGGGTTCGCTCGATGAAGCATCTCAGGACGCTCGAATACATTCTCGGCGTGGCGCGCTCCGGTTCGATCCGCAAGGCCGCCGAGCAATTGAACATCACGCCGTCCGCATTGACGCGGCAAGTGCAGGATTTCGAGCTCGAACTGGGCGGGCCGATCTTCGAGCGGCTGCCGCAGGGCATGCGGCTCAACGCGGCCGGCGAACTCCTGATCCGGTACATCCAGACGCAGATGTCGGATTTCGAGCGCTTTCGCTCGCAGATGGCCGACCTTTCAGGCGTGCGGCGCGGTCACGTCACCGTTGCCTGCAGCCAGGCCTTCGTCGACCATATCCTGCCTGAAGAGATCGAGGCCTACCGCGCACAGTTCCCGCTCGTCTCGTTCTACGTGCAGGTGCGCGACCACGCCCAGGGCGTCGAGGCGCTGGCCAATTTCGAATCGGATCTGGCGCTCTTGCTGGAGCCGCCGCCCTCTCCCGACATGGACGTGCTGTTCAATGCCCACCAGCCCCTTTGCGCGCTGATCCGCAGCGATCATCCGCTTGCAGGCGAGGGGCCGATCAGGCTCCGCGATTGCCTGAACTACCCGGTCGGTATGCCCGACCGGTCGCTTGCCATCCGCCACAGCCTTGACGCCGCCTTGGCCCGGATGCGGTTGACGCCGAGCATCGCATTGGAATCGAGTTCGCTGGAACTCTTGCGCATCTATACGCTTCACGAGCCCATCGTGTCGTTCCAGGTCTCGATCGGCATCCCCGCCGGAATTCCTGACCTGGTGCTCCGGCCGATCGACGAAAGGGACATCGCGCCAATCCAGGTCATCCTCGCGCAGCTGCGCGGGCGGACCTTGCCGATCGCCTCGGCGAAGTTCGCCGATCAACTCTCGCGAAGCCTCGCGGGTCTTTGAGAACTGGGCAAGCGGCCCCGTGGAGTTTGGGCCCGGAGGAGTGCGCCGCCTTTTGATGAACGGCGGGTTGCGATCGGGGCGGTCGCGCCGCTCGCTGCAGCCCGTTCGACAATTCGGTGACCGGAGGACCGCGATCCTTTCGCCGCCACGCCCGGAGCGCTAGCATCCCAGACCTATGGGAGAGGGTTTCCAATGGCGCATCAGTCCATTTTCGGCGGGCCGGTTTTCGATATGGCACGCCAGCAGTTCGAGAGCGTGGCCGACATCCTCGAAATCCCCGATCACGAGCGAGGCCGGCTGCTCTATCCGAAGCGCGCTATGGTCGTCACCTGCCCGATTATCCGTGATGACGGGCAGGTCGCGGTGTTCGAGGGTTATCGCGTTCAGCACCACCTGACACTCGGTCCCACCAAGGGCGGGACCCGGTTCGCGCCGAACGTGGACATCGGCGAGGTCGCTGCGCTGGCAGTCTGGATGAGCTGGAAATGCGCGCTGGCGGGGCTCCCCTATGGCGGTGCCAAGGGCGGTATCGCGGTCGATCCCCGGTTACTCTCCCGCCGCGAACTGGAGATACTCTCCCGCCGCTACATGCAGGAGATGATCCCGTTCGTCGGGCCCCATACCGACGTGATGGCGCCGGACCTCGGCACCAATGAGCAGGTCATGGCGTGGTTCATGGACACCTATTCCATGTATCAGGGCCGGACCGTCACCGAGATCGTGACCGGCAAGCCTGTGTCGACCGGCGGCACGCTCGGCCGGCGCGATGCGACCGGCAACGGCGTGGCGCATCTGATCGGTCGGGCCATGCTTGAGATCGGGATGGATCCGCGTCACGCGACGGCGATCGTCCAGGGTTTTGGCAATGTCGGGTCGGTCAGCGCCACGGCGCTGGAACGGCAGGGCGTGACGATCACAGGCATTAGCGATCGTACGATCGCGCTCTACGATCCGAAGGGCTTCGACGTCGAGAAGGCGGCCGCGTATGTCGCCGAGCATGGCGTGCTCAAGGGTTTTGCAGACCAGGCGGAGATCTCGCCGGACGATCTCCTTATTCAGCCTTGCGATATTCTGGTCCCAGCGGCGGTAGAGCAGGTCATCACCGGCAAGAACGCGGCTCTCATCAATTGCCGAATTCTCGCTGAGGCCGCGAACGGACCGACGACGCCCGAGGCGGATGCGATCCTCGCACAGCGGCACGACGTGTTCGTGATCCCGGACATTCTCTGTAATGCCGGCGGTGTCATCGTCTCTTATTTCGAATGGGTGCAGGACCTGCAGCAACTGTTCTGGAACGAGGACGAGGTGCTGGAGCGGCTCTACCAGATCATGGACCGTGGCTTCGACGAGGTGCGGCGGCTTGCGGCCCGGAAGGGGATTTCGAACCGCAATGCGGCTTTGTCGGTCGGTGTCGAGCGGGTGCGCAACGCGAAGAATACGCGCGGCCTTTTTCCGTAGTCGCAACTCGCCTCGCAATTTGCGAGGCATTTCGCGGAAACCCTGTCCGCATACTACCAGATGTACGCCCCCTTCGGCGGAGGCCACGAGATATCGCGTTCAGCTCTCTGGCAAACCCCTTGCTGTACCGGGAATGCCCGGCAGTCAGGTATTGCGTCGCCGGAGAAATTTCAGCGGGAGAGCCAAGGCTCTCCCGCTTTCATTTCAGGCCAAAGCCTTGACGCGAACCTTGACCGCGATTGGTCCGGTATCGCCCACGTCCTCAACGTAGTGGACCTGATCGCCGCGTTTCAGCCGGTCGAAATCGCCGGCAAGCAGGCTGTTGCGGTGGAAGTAGAGCATGCCGCCCTCCTTCGTCAGCAGAAAGCCGAAATCGCCCGCCGGGTCCATTTCCACAATTTGGCCCAGGAACTGATTGGCGATGTCGCGCTGCGGCGCCTTTGTGCGGCCCTTGAGCTGTTCCTTGAAATCGAGGAGCTGACGCTCGGCGATGCGGAACGCCTCGTTGATCGCATTGCGGATATCGGGAGTTCTGAAACTTCTGCTGGAGATGTTCAGGCTCGTGGCTGACCACGATGTCCTTGTGACCGGGGACGCCGATCTCGATGCGGATGACGGGTGGTACCGAAAGCGCGTTCTTGGCGCGCTGGTCGACGCGGACCCTACAGGCGACGATACGATCGAAAATGGTTTCGAGCTTGGCCACCCGCTCGCGGATGGCTTCTTCTGCCCACTGGCTGCTCTGGATGTTGTGGAAAGCGATCTCGACCGGCACCTGCATAGGCCTCCCTCCTGACGCTGTCTGACACACAGCTTTTCATCCAAATGTCATTTGGGCAACGCCCGGCGCGGAGAGTTGTTCGAACGAAAAAGGCCCGCCGGGACGAACCAGGCGGGCCTTTCTCATACCGATCAGGCGCTTACTGCGGCGGCTGCTGTTGCTGCTGCTCGGCGTTTAGTAGCGGCGTAATGTTACGCAGCGTCACGCGGCGGTTCTCCCCGCTCGGCCCTTCCGTATCGACGCGCAGATATTGCTCGCCATAACCCTGGGTCACGAGGTTCTCGGCCGGGATCTGGTAGGTCTCGCTCAGGATCGCTGCGACCTCCTCGGCGCGGCGGTCCGACAGCGACAGATTGTCGATGTCCGAGCCGACGGCGTCGGTATGACCCTCGATGAGGAACACCTCGTTCGGGTTCTTCTCGATGACGGCGCCGATCGCTTGCGCCAGTTCTTGCAGCTTCTGGATCTGATCCGGCGGCACCGTGTAGTCGCCGAACTCGAAGTTGATCGTGTTGACGTCGACCGAGCGGACGCGATCGCGCAGACGGACGTTCTGACGAACTTCTTCGAGCGTATAGGGCCGGTCGATTGCCTCGACCGGTGGCGCTTCGAACGCTTCGTAATAATCGTCGTAACCCGCACGGTCGGCCTCGACGATATATTCGTCACGCGGAATGCCAACGCGGACGGGCGGCAGGTCGAGATAGATGCTCAACCCCGGACGGCGAGGCCGGTTGTCGATGAGCACGTAATCGCGACCGCCCTGACGGCGGATACGGCGAAGCAGGCGGCCGTTATCGTCCTGGATCGTAACGATCTCGACGCCGCCCGGACGGCGAATGACCGTCTCGATCTCGTTGCCGCGGCGGTCGACGCGTACATCCTCGGCGCGACGGCGCAGGCGCTCCGTCTCGTCGTGGCGGATGATGGTGCGTCCCCCTTCGCGGATAATCGTACGGTCGTCCCCCTCGCGGATGATGAGCCGATCGCCCTGCCGCTCCTCACGGCGCCTGAACTCCTGGTCGAACCGGCGATCGCGACGATCGTCATCGCGGCTCTCGCGGCGCTCGGGGTCGAAGCGCCGGAACTCGCCGCCACCTTGACGCTCGGTGCCGCCACGGAACTCCTGGCCGGGCTCGCGCACCGGACCGGGGGTATCCGGACCCAGACGCGGATCCGGGCCACGGCGGCCATCCGGACTCGGACGCCCGTCGGGACCCAGGCGTCCGTCGGGTCCCGGACGTCCATCGGGACCGGGCTGGCCATTAGGGCCGAAGCGACCATCCGGTCCAGGACGTCCGTCCGGACCCGGGACGGCATCGGGGCTGGGACGTTCGTCAGGCCGGGGCTGGCGGCCATCAGGACCTCGACGACCCTCACCCTGACGGCCTTCAGGGCCGCGGTTGTCGCGCTGGCCAGGAGCCTGGATACCGGGCGGGATCGGAGGCTGGCCGGGGGATACGCCGGCCGGCGGCGCTGGAGGCGCATCGGGGCGTTGACCGCGCGGCTGTTGCTGCTGCGGAGCAGGCGGCTCCGAAGCGGGCGGCGTCGCGGCCGGAGGCGTGGCCCGCGGCGGCACTGGCGGAACCGGCGGCTCCGGACCACGCTGAGGCTGGTCGGGGCGACCCTGACCGCGCGGCTGCTGACCCTCTTCGCGGCGCGGACGATCAGGACGTTGCTGAGGCTGCTGGTCGGGCGCCTGCTGTATCTGCGGAGTGCGGGGGGCGGGAGGAGTGTCCTGGACCTGCGGCGCACGCGGGGCCCGCGGTGCTTCCGGCGCCTGTTGCTGCGGTTCGCGCTGGCGGCGCTGGCCTCCATCCGGCTGACCCTGCTCGCCGCCCTGGCGTCGGTCGGGACGCTGCTGCTGTTCGCCGCCGCCCTGCCGTTCGGGACGCCGACGTTGCTCGCCTTCATCGCTGGGGGCGCGACGCTGGCCACCTTCGCTGCCGTCGCGCTGCTTTTGCTGCTGTTGGCCCTCACCGCGGGGGCGCCGCTGGGGAGGCTGCTCCTCTGCCGGAGCGCCGGCCTCGGGCGGCGGCGCCTGCGCGAGAAGGACCGGCGCGGTCGCCGCATCGAGCGCCCAGGCCGTAACGGGCAAGGCGCCTGAAATCACGGTAGTGGCAAGAAGTACAATTCGGATCGGTTTCATCCCTAGACCTATTCAAGTTGTCCGGATCAGAAGATGGCCTCAGTTCTTATCGACTTTGTGTCGTTTTAAGGACACAGAACAAATAGTTTTCTGAACATCTGTTCAGAAAACGGGCGGGCCAAGTATTTGGCATTCCTTTGAATGAAGAGAGCGTCCCGGAGCTGTCGTTCAGGCCGATAATGCCGCGAGCGATGGCAGGTTCCAAATAAAAATGGGGCGCAAAGCGCCCCATTATCTTTCAAGAAAAGAACTGATCAGTTCAGGCCGGCCATCTTGGCGCGCTGCTTCACGAGAGCGAGCACGACATCGAGGGTCGGGGTCGCCACATCGAGCATGCGGCCCATTTCCTGGACTACTGTGACGAGCGGCTCGATTTCCATCGGGCGGCTGCGTTCCAGATCCTGCAGCATCGAGGTCTTATGGGCACCGACGGCGCCTGCGCCGTTGATGCGCCGCTCGACGTCGACGCGGAAATGGACGCCCTGCTTGGTCGCGATGTCCTGAGCCTCAAGCATCATTGCCTTGGCGACGGCGCGGGTGGCCGGGTCGGAAGCGATGATGTCGAGCGTCGCATGCGTCAGCGCGCTGATCGGGTTGAAGCAGAGATTGCCCCAGAGCTTCAGCCACAGTTCGTCGCGGATGTTCGGCATCACCGGAGCGCGCAGTCCGCCCGCATTCATGACTTCCGCGAGGCGCTCGATGCGCGGCGTGGTCTCGCCCGACGGCTCGCCGATCGGGAACTTGTCGCCGTAGACGTGCTGGATGACGCCCGGCTCGACGACTTCGGTCGCCGGATAGACGATGCAGCCGATGGCGCGCTCGGGACGGAGCGCCTGCCACTGCTTTGCGCCCGGATCGATGGTGTCGAGCGTGCGGCCTTCGAGTGCACCGCCAAATTTGTAGAAGTACCAGTACGGCACGCCGTTGACGGCGGTGACGACCGTGGTGTCGTTGCCGAGCAGCGGCTGCATCGACATCGACCACGCTCGGGACCGAATGGGCCTTGAGCGCGATGATGACGTAATCCTGCGGGCCGAGTTCCTTCGGATCGTCGGTGCAGTTCAGATGCTGGACGCGTTCCTCGCCATCGATGAGCAGCTTAAGGCCGTTCTTCTTCATCGCTTCGAGATGGGCGCCGCGAGCGACGAGGCTGACTTCAGCGCCGGCCTGAGCGAGCTGAACGCCCATATAGCCGCCGATTGCGCCCGCGCCGTAGATGCAGATCTTCATTGTCCCCTCCTCGTCGGGCCGGCCTCCTGCGGAACACGCATCATGACCGGCGCCAATTTCAACCGGGGAGAGCGCCGTGGCGCTCTCCAAACCTTTGGTGTCGCGGGCATGATGCTTGGAACTGCCCGCGATGCAAAGTCTTAGCCGTCAGCCGATCTCGTGACCCGACAGAAGCTCGATCGCCTTGATCAGCGCCGAGTGGTCGAGGGCGCCGCCGCCATTGGCGGCAAGACCGTTCATCAGCTGCGCGGCATTGGCCGTGTTCGGCAGCGCGACGCCGAGGCTGCGCGCGCCGTTCAGGGCGAGCGACAGGTCCTTCTGGTGCAGCTCGATCCGGAAGCCCGGGTTGAAGGTGCGCTTGACCATGCGCTCGCCATGCACTTCGAGGATGCGCGAATTGGCGAAGCCGCCCATCAGCGCCTCGCGGACCTTGGCCGGGTCGGCGCCGGCCTTCGAGGCGAAGACGAGAGCTTCGGCCACGGCCTGGATGTTCAGCGCGACGATGATCTGGTTGGCGACCTTGGTGGTCTGTCCGTCACCGTTGCCGCCGACGAGCGTGATGTTCTTGCCCATCTTTTCGAAGAGCGGCTTCACCTCGTCGAACACGGCCTGGTCGCCGCCGCACATGATGGTCAGCGAGGCGGCCTTGGCGCCGACCTCGCCGCCCGAAACCGGGGCGTCGATGATACTTGCCGCCGAGCTCTTCGATCTTCTTGGCGAACTTCTTGGTCTCGATCGGGGAGATCGAGGACATGTCGACGACGATCTTGCCGGCCGAGAAGCCCTCGGCGACGCCCTTGTCGCCGAACAGGACCGCCTCGACATGCGGGGTGTCGGGCACCATGGTGAAGATGATGTCGGCGACCTTGGCGACCTCCGCAGCGCTGCCGGCCTTCTTGCCGCCCGCCGCGACGAGATCCGCCGGCACGCCTTCGATCGTGAAGAGGTAGACAGTGTGCCCGGCAGCGATGAGGTGGCCGGCCATGGGCTTGCCCATGATGCCGAGACCGATAAAGCCGAGTGTCTTAGCCATTACGAACTCCCTGGATTGTCGTTTCGAAGCGGTGCGAGCGACTTACTTCGGCAGCCAGCCGAGGCCCGCGACCGTATCGGTCTTCGGTTTGTACTCAGCGCCGATCCAGCCCTGATAGCCGATCCGGTCGATGAAGTCGTAGAGGAAAGGATAGTTGATCTCGCCGGTGCCCGGCTCGTTGCGGCCTGGATTGTCGGCGAGCTGGATGTGGGCGATCTTGGCGAGGTTCGCCTCGATCGTGCGGGCGAGATCGCCCTCCATGATCTGCATGTGGTAGATGTCGTACTGGACGAAGACGTTGTCCGAGCCGACCTCTTCGATGATCGCCGAGCGCCTGCTTGGTCGAGGTCAGGAAGAAGCCCGGGATGTCGCGGGTGTTGATCGCCTCGATCAGCAGCTTGATGCCGGCGTCCTTTAACTTCGGGGCGGCGTATTTCAGATTCTCGACGACCGTCTTGTGGGCGGTCGCGGCGTCGATTCCCTTCGGGATGCCGACGAGGCAGTTGACCTGCTTGCAGCCGAGCGTGGTCGCATAGGCGATCGCCTTGTCGACGCCGGCCTTGAACTCCTCGACGCGGTCGGGGAACACGGCGATGCCGCGCTCGCCACCGGCCCAGTCGCCGGCCGGCAGATTGTGCAGGACCTGGGTGAGGCCGTAGGCCTTCAGTTTCGCGGCAAGCTCGTCAGCCGGGAAATCATAGGGGAAGAGGTATTCGACGCCCTTGAAGCCCGTCTTGGCCGCCGCCTCGAAACGATCGAGGAAGCCGACTTCGTTGAAGAGCATGGTGAGATTAGCCGCGAATTTCGGCACAGACGTCCTCCGTCAATGATGGTCCTGAAGAGCGGGTAGCCCCGGCCGATTACTCGGCCGGAACGCTCTCGACGTCGAGGATTTCCTCGAACTCGTTGATCTTGTCGATTTCGACGCCCATCGCGATGTTGGTAACGCGCTCGAGAATGAACTCGATCACGACCGGCACCTGATGCTCGTCCATCAGCTCCTTGGCGCGAGCGAAGGCGTCCTGGAACTCGTTCGGCGACTTCACGCGGACCGCCTTGCAGCCGAGGCCTTCGGCAACCGCCACGTGGTCGACGCCGTAGCCGGCCTGGTCGCCGTCTGCCTCGTCGAAGTTGATGTTGTCAAAGGCAAGTGACACTTCGAAGTCCATCTCGAAGCCGCGCTGCGCCTGGCGGATGAGGCCGAGATAGGAATTGTTCACGACGACATGCAGGTACGGCAGCTTGTGCTGCGCGCCGACCGCGAGCTCCTCGATCATGAACTGGAAATCATAGTCGCCCGACAGCGCCACGATGTTGGCTTCCGGGCGGGCGGCGCGGACACCGAGAGCCGCCGGAAGCGTCCAGCCGAGCGGGCCGGCCTGGCCGCAATTGATCCAGTTGCGCGGATTGTAGACACGCAGGAACTGGGCGCCGGCGATCTGCGAAAGGCCGATCGTCGTGACATAGGTCGTGTCGCGGCCGAACGCCTCGTTCATTTCCTCGTAAACGCGCTGCGGCTTCAGCGGCACGTTGTCGAAGTGCGTCTTGCGCTGCATGCGGCGCTTGCGATCGAGGCACTCCGCGGCCCAGGCGCTGCGGTCCTTGAGCTTGCCGGCGGCCTTCAGTTCCTTGGCGGCCTGGACGAGCAGTTCGAGCGCGGCCTTGGCGTCGGATACGATGCCGAGATCCGGGCCGAACACACGGCCGATCTGGGTCGGCTCGATGTCGATATGAACGAACTTGCGGCCCTTGGTGTAGACCTCGACCGAGCCGGTGTGGCGGTTGGCCCAGCGATTGCCGATGCCGAACACGAAGTCGGAGGCAAGCATCGTCGCATTGCCGTAGCGGTGCGAGGTCTGCAGGCCGCACATGCCGGCCATCAGCTTATGGTCGTCGGGAATCGTGCCCCAGCCCATCAGGGTCGGGATGACCGGGATGCCGGTGATCTCGGCGAACTCGGTGAGGAGGTCGGACGCGCCGGCGTTGATGACGCCGCCGCCGGAGACGATCAGCGGCTTCTCCGATGCGTTCAGAAGTGCCAGCGCCTTGTCGATCTGATTGCGCGAGGCCGTCGGCTTGTAGACAGCCAGCGGCTCGTAGGCATCCTCGTCGAACTCGATCTCGGCGGTCTGCACGTCGACCGGAAGGTCGATCAGGACCGGACCCGGGCGGCCCGAGCGCATCAGGTGGAAGGCCTGCTGGAAGACCATCGGAACGAGCGCCGGCTCACGGACGGTCACAGCCCATTTGGTGACGGGCTTGGCGATCGACTCGATGTCGACGGCCTGGAAGTCTTCCTTGTAGAGGCGTGCGCGCGGTGCCTGGCCGGTGATGCAGAGGATCGGGATCGAGTCCGCCTGCGCCGAATAAAGGCCGGTGATCATGTCGGTGCCGGCCGGGCCGGACGTTCCGATGCAGACGCCGATATTGCCGTGCACAGCGCGGGTATAGCCCTCCGCCATGTGCGAGGCACCCTCGACGTGGCGGGCGAGGACGTGGCGGATCGAGCCGCGCGCCTTCATTGCCGAATAGAAGGGGTTGATGGCCGCACCCGGAACACCGAAGGCGCAATTGATGCCTTCCTTCTCCAGGACCCGAACAGCCGCATCGACGGCACGCATCTTGGCCATGGCACTCTCCTTGGAACAGGCTCGCCAATCGGGGCGAACGAGATTATCAAATGATTTTGGGAAATGATCCCATTCGTGGCGTTCCGTGCCATAACTGACACGCCGCCGCAATATGAAAAGAGGCTTGGGGCGTCAAACTAATCGGTCGATAAGGCCGCACCCGGGCGAAATGAGGACGTGATGGGTTTAGCAGATGTTCCGGCCAGGAAACGCGGCCGACCGCCGACCGCAGGCTCCGAGCCCGGCGGGGAAGTGCAATCGCTCGACCGGGCGATCTCGATCCTCGACGTGCTGGCCAGCGCCGATGGCCTGCCGCTGAGTGAAGTAGGGCGCCGTGTCTCGCTGCCCACCTCCACGCTGCATCGTCTGGTGACGACGCTGGAGAAGCGCGAACTCGTCAAGCACGATGCCCAGAGCGGATTATGGTCGGTCGGCGTCGGCCTGTTCCGGATGGGCTCGTCCTATCTGAGGACCCGGAAACTTCCCGAGATCGGCCTGCCGATCCTGCGCCAGCTCAATGCCAGCCTGAACGAGACGGTCAATCTGTCGCTGCTGGAAGGCCGTGAGGTCGTCTGCGTCGCCCAGGTGGAGAGCCACGAGCCGGTCCGCGCCTTCTTCCGGCTCGGCGCGCGGATGCCTGTTCACGCCTCGGGCGCGGGCAAGGCTTTGCTCGCTGCATCCGCCGAGCGCCAGCAGGACGAATGGCTGGAAAGCCTGGACCTCAAGCGGTTCACCGACCGGACCTACACCAAGATGGCGGGGCTTCGCGCCGATCTGCAGCGTACGGCTCAGCGCGGCTTCGCGGTCGACGATGAAGAGCATGCGGTTGGTATGCGCTGCGCGGCGGCGGTGATCTTCAACGAATATGCGAATCCGGTCGGCGCGGTGTCGATCTCGGCCCCGACGATCCGCCTTCCTCTCGAAAGATTGGACGATCTTGGCGAGCGCGTGAGGGAAGCGGCTGCGCAATTGACCGCCCTTTACGCAGGAGTGAAGCCGTAAACGACTGTTAAAGTTCAGTAAAAACTTTCTTAATCAGAAGCATTGCAAGCGTCTTGTAGAACGTATACTGGATACCAATGGACTCGCCGCTTGATCGGCTGGCCATTTCTCACGATCCGTCGCGCATAGACGCACCAACAAGACGGACGTGAAAGGGGAGAGACGAAGATGGATTCCATTCACGGGCGTATTGTGAGTCGCGTCGGCTTCGCCACCGTCGTTGCCGCCGGTCTCGGTCTCGGCATGACGGGCGCTTCGGCCTGGGAGCCGACGAAGACGGTTGAGTTTATTGTTCCTGCGGGGACGGGCGGCGGCGCGGACCAGATGGCGCGGATGCTTCAGGGCGTGATCCAGAAGCATGAGCTGATGAACCAGCCTTTGGTGGTGATCAACAAGTCGGGCGGCGCTGGCGCCGAGGGCTTCATGGACGCCAAGGGTTCGTCGGGCAACGCCAACAAGATCATCATCACGTTGTCGAACCTGTTCACGACGCCTTTGGCGACGGGAGTTCCGTTCTCGTGGCAGGATCTGACGCCGGTGGCGATGCTGGCGCTCGACGAGTTCGTGCTGTGGGTGAACGCGGAGAGCCCGTACAAGACGGCGGCCGAGTACATGGACGCGCTGAAGTCGGGCAAAGAGCAGTTCAAGATGGCTGGCACCGGCTCGAAGCAGGAAGACCAGATCATCACGGCGGCGCTGGAGCAGGCGTCGGGCGCGAAGTTCACCTATGTTCCGTACAAGGGCGGCGGCGACGTCGCGGCGCAGCTGGTCGGCAACCACGTGACCTCGTCGGTGAACAACCCGATCGAGGCGGTGGCGCACTGGCGCGCCGGCAAGCTGCGTCCGCTGTGCGTGTTCGACAGCAAGCGCCTCGCCTACAAGGACGAGGTGGCGAACGGCCAGAGCTGGGGCGACATCCCGACCTGCAAGGAATCCGGCATCGACGTCGAATACCTGATGCTGCGCGGCATCTTCATGCCCCCGGGCGTGACGCCGGACCAGGTCAAGTACTATGTCGACCTGTTCCAGAAGGTGCGCGAGACGCCCGAGTGGAAGGACTTCATGGCGAAGGGGGCGTTCAACACGACGTTCCTGGCCGGCGACGAATACAAGACCTGGGTGTCCGACGCGGCGACGCGCCACAAGGACCTGATGGTCAAGGCCGGCTTCGTGAAGTGATCTGAGTGATCCCGCGCTCCGGAGCCCATTGGGCGGCTCTGGGGCGCGTTTTGTTCCAGTATCCAAGTTTGCAATGCCAAGCACCGGTCTCAAAGAGCCGGGATCAGGGGGCGTATAATGTCGCATGAAGCAGCGGGCGATCGGTCCGAGTACACGGTGTCGGTGCGCACCGTGGACGTCGTGGTGGCGATCCTGTTCATGGTCGTCGCGGCGGTCGTGATGTGGGACGCGCTGAGGATCGGCGCGGTCTGGGGGGTGGACGGTCCGGATGCGGGCTACTTCCCGTTCTATATCGGTCTTTTGATGTTCCTGTCGTCGGCTGCGACGGCGGTGATGGCGGCGGTGACGAAGACGCCGGATCTGTCGACCTTCGTCGAACGCGGGCAGCTCGGCATGGTGCTGAAGGTGCTCATTCCGACGATCATCTACGTGGCGCTGATCCCGTTCCTCGGGCTTTACGTGGCGTCGGCGGCCTTCATCGCCTTCTTCATGGCGTGGATCGGCAAATACGGCCCGATGACGATCGTTCCGGTCTCGATCGGCGTTCCGGTGTTCCTGTTCGTGCTGTTCGAGATCTGGTTCCTCGTTCCGCTGCCGAAGGGCCCGGTCGAGAACATGCTCGGCTACTGATTTTAGGGAAGACGGCGCGGGCTGACGTCCGCGCCTGTTAGGTCAACAACACAAGAAACTTCAGCCCGGCCTCCAGCGAGGGGCGGGCGCGTGGGAGGGGCCGTTGGACGCGTTCATGTCACTTATCGAAGGGTTCGGGGTCCTGGGCGACCCGATGAACATCTTCTACATGTTCCTGGGCGTTACGCTCGGTGTTCTGATCGGCGTTCTGCCGGGTCTTGGCGGCGCCAACGGCGTTGCGATCCTGTTGCCGCTGACGTTTGCGATGTCGCCGGTGTCGGCGATCATCATGCTGTCGTCGATCTACTGGGGCGCGCTGTTCGGCGGCGCGATCACCTCGGTCTTGTTCAACATCCCGGGCGAGCCGTGGTCGGTGGCGACGACCTTCGACGGCCATCCGATGGCGCAGAAGGGCCAGGCCGGCCAGGCGCTGACGGCGGCGTTCACCTCGTCGTTCTTCGGCGGCACGATCGCGGTGCTTCTGCTGACCTTCCTTGCGCCGGTGATCGCCGATTTTGCGCTCGAATTCGGTCCGGCGGAGTTCTTCGCGGTTTATCTGCTGACGTTCTGCTCGTTCGTGGGCATGGGCAAGGAATCGCCGTTCAAGGTGATCTCGGCGATGATGCTGGGCTTTGCGCTGGCGGCGGTCGGCATCGACACGGTGACCGGCCAGCTGCGCATGACCTTCGGCTCGATCGAACTGTTGCGCGGCTTCGACTTCCTGATCGCGGTCATCGGCCTGTTCGGCGTCGGCGAGATCCTGCTGACGATCGAGGAGGGCCTGGCGTTCAAGGGCAAGACGGCGAAGATCTCGCCGACGATCGTGTGGCAGACCTGGAAGCAGTTGCCGAAGTTCTGGGCGACGGCGATCCGCGGCTCGATCGTGGGCTGCTGGATGGGCATCACGCCGGGCGGCGCGACGCCGGCCTCGTTCATGTCCTACGGCATCGCCAAAAGGTTCTCGAAGCGCGGCCGGTTCTTCGGCACCGGCGAGATCGAGGGCGTGGTGGCGCCGGAATGCGCGGCGCATGCGGCGGGCACCTCGGCGCTGCTGCCGATGCTGACGCTGGGCATTCCCGGTTCGCCGACGGCGGCGGTGATGCTCGGCGGCCTCCTGATCTGGGGTCTGCAGCCGGGACCGCTTCTGTTCGTCGAGCAGAAGGAGTTCGTGTGGGGCCTGATCGCCTCGATCTATCTCGGCAACCTTGCCGGCCTGATCGTGGTGCTGACGACGGTGCCGATCTTCGCCTCGATCCTGCGCATTCCGTTCTCGATCATTGCGCCGGTCATCCTCGTCATCTGCGCGGTCGGCGCCTACACGGTGCACAACGCGTTCGGCGACATCGCGGTGATGCTGGTGTTCGGCGTGCTCGGCTATCTGTTCAAGAAGCTGAACTATCCGCTGGCGCCGCTGGTGCTCGCGCTGGTCCTCGGCGACATGGCTGAATTCGGCGTTCCGCCAGTCGATGCTGGTGTCGAACGGCGATGTGCGGGTGTTCTGGTCGAACTGGCTGGTCGGCTCGCTGGTGACGTTGGCGCTGCTGATGCTGGTGTGGCCGCTGATCTCGGCGCTGATCGCCAAGGCCCGCGGCAAGAAGGACGAGGACGACGGCGAGGTCGAGACGGTCGCCAGCCACTGAGCGGCGGCCGGATCCGGCCCGGATTGACGAAGGGCGCGGAGCGATCCGCGCCCTTTTTGCGAGGGATCAGGCCTTCAGCTCGGCGAGCTTGAGGCCGATGAAGTCGCGGATGGAGACGACGCCGATGAGGGTTGTGCCGTCGACGACGGGGACATGGCGGATCTGGTGGTCCTGCATCAGGGCGAGCACGGTCGTGAGGTCGTCGTCCGGGCGGCAGGCGACGACGCCCTTCGACATCAGCGCGGCGACCGGCTTCTTGAGGACGGCGGGGCCCTGCGCGACGATGGCGTGGAGGAGGTCGCGCTCGGAGAAGACGCCGACGAGGGTGTCGCCCTCGTTGCCGACTTCGTCCTTGACGACGAGGGCGCCGATGTTCTCGCGGCTCATCAGCCGGGCGACGGTCTCGACGGTCTCGTCCATGCGCGCGGTCAGGATGCGGGTCGGCTTGGTCCGCAGGAGGTCGGCGACGGTGATGGTCATCACTGGGTTCCCTTGGTCGTATCCCCTTGGCGCCATTGGCTCTGCTGGCCGGTCGCCGGGGCGGAGCGTGGGCGGCGGCGGGGAGGCTGTCAATCGGCGCGGCGCAGCCCGTCAGCGGGCGGATTTGGGGTGTCGGGCGCCCGGTGTCGGGAGGGGGCGTGACATGCCGATGAAATCCCCATTGCGTGACAATCTGGCATACAGTAGACGGTATTTTAACAGGTGCCCGCCGCCAGCGGCGAGGTGCCCGGTCCATGAAGGTCTAGGGAAGTAACCCGGTTGCAGAACCTGGCGTCACCCATGCTTCGCATCGAACCGCTCGGCGTCAATGTCAGCCTGCGGACGCTCGCCTATGACGCCTTGAAGAAGGCGATCATGGAGATGGACATCTATGGCCACGAGCAGCCGATCCGGCTCGACGAGCGGCAGCTGTCGCAGGGGCTCGGCGTCAGCCGCACGCCGATCCGCGAGGCGATCACGCTGCTCGAGCAGGAGGGCTTCGTCCGCTCGGTGCCGCGGCGCGGCATCTTCGTGGTGCGCAAGACCAAGGCCGAGATCCTCGAGACGATCACGGTGTGGGCGGCGCTCGAGAGCATGGCGGCCCGGCTCGCCTGCACCGCTGCCTCCGACAAGGACCTGAAGGGTCTGCGCAAGCTCTACGGCTCGGAATCCGACCCGGCCAACCAGGACCAGGACTGGGCCGACGTCAACGATTACTCGCAGAAGAACATCGCCTTCCACCAGGCGGTGATCCGTCTCGGCGGCAACAGCCTGATCGTCGACCTGGCGCAGAACCTGATCCTGCATATGCGGGCGATCCGGGCGGTCTCGGTGCGCCAGGAGGGCCGGCTCGAGACCTCGCGGCGCGAGCATGCCGGGATCATCGCGGCATTGGAGGCACGCGACGCCGACCGCGCCGAGCGGCTGGTGCGCGAGCATACATTGGGTTTGGCCGCTCATGTCGAGCGGCATGGAGTGTTCCCGGAGTGAGCGAGGCCTGACGGCCCCGCGTCCGGCGCCTCATCGAGGCGGCCCGGGCAGGGGCTTTCCGGGCCATGGGCGAAGAAGCCCGAGCGCATCAGGGACCAAGGGAAACGGTTTTTGAAGGAGGGCGTCCATGGTGACGACTGTGGAGAAGGTAAAAGAGATGGCGATGGCCGAGGCGGATTCCGGCCAGGAGCTGACGGATGGCTTCCATCTCGTCATCGACGCGCTGAAGCTGAACGGCATCGAGACGATCTATGGCGTGCCGGGCATTCCGATCACCGATCTCGGCCGCCTGGCGCAGGCCGAGGGCCTGCGCGTGGTCTCGTTCCGCCACGAGCAGAACGCCGGCAATGCGGCGGCGATCGCCGGCTTCCTGACCAAGAAGCCGGGCATCTGCCTGACGGTGTCGGCGCCGGGCTTCCTCAACGGCCTGACCGCGCTCGCCCATGCGACGACGAACTGCTGGCCGATGATCCTGATCTCGGGCTCCTCGGAGCGCGAGATCGTCGACCTGCAGCAGGGCGACTATGAGGAGATGGACCAGCTGGCGATCGCCAAGCCGCTGTGCAAGGCGGCCTACCGCGTCCTGCACGCCGAGGACATCGGCATCGGCGTCGCGCGCGCGATCCGCGCCGCGGTCTCCGGCCGTCCGGGCGGCGTCTATCTCGATCTGCCGGCGAAGCTGTTCAGCCAGGTGCTCGATGCCGAGAAGGGCGCCACATCGCTGCTCAAGGTGATCGACGCCGCGCCGGCGCAGATCCCCGGTCCCGACGCGGTCAAGCGCGCGCTCGACGTCCTGAAGGGCGCCAAGAAGCCGCTGATCATCCTCGGCAAGGGCGCCGCCTATGCCCAGGCCGACGAGGAGATCCGCACCTTCGTCGAGAAGTCGGGCATTCCGTTCCTGCCGATGTCGATGGCCAAGGGCCTGTTGCCCGACACCCATCCGCAGTCGGCCGGCGCGGCGCGCTCGACCGCGCTGCTCGAATCCGACGTCGTCGTCCTGATCGGCGCCCGCCTCAACTGGCTGCTCAGCCACGGCAAGGGCAAGCAATGGGGCCCGGCCGGCTCGAAGAAGTTCATCCAGATCGACATCGAGCCGAAGGAGATGGACTCCAACATCGAGATCGCGGCGCCGCTGGTCGGCGATATCGGCTCGGTCGTCGGCGCGCTGAACGCGGCGCTCGACGGCAAGTGGCAGGCGCCGGCGGCCGACTGGGTCGAGACGATCCGGTCGAAGAAGGACGCCAACATCGCCAAGATGGCGTCCAAGCTCGGCAAGAACTCGACGCCGATGGACTTCCACTCGGCGCTCGGCGCGCTGAAGCAGGTGATCAAGGAGCGTCCCGACGCGATCCTGGTCAACGAGGGCGCCAACACGCTCGATCTCGCCCGCGGCATCATCGACATGTACAAGCCGCGCAAGCGTCTCGACGTCGGCACCTGGGGCGTGATGGGCGTCGGCATGGGCTCGGCGATCGCCGCCGCCGTCGAGACCGGCCTGCCGGTGCTCGCGGTCGAGGGCGACTCGGCGTTCGGCTTCTCCGGCATGGAGGTCGAGACGATCTGCCGCTACAACCTGCCGATCACGATCGTGATCTTCAACAACAACGGCATCTACCGCGGCATCGACAAGGACCCGACCGGCCGCGATCCGGGCACCACCGTGTTCGTCCCCGACGCCCGCTACGACAAGATGATGGAAGCGTTCGGCGGCGTCGGCGCCTACGTCACCACCCCCGACGAGCTCAAGCGCGCCGTCGACACCGCGATGGATAGCGGCAAG
This sequence comes from uncultured Alphaproteobacteria bacterium, assembly GCA_963778835.1. Classification (GTDB taxonomy): domain Bacteria; phylum Pseudomonadota; class Alphaproteobacteria; order Rhizobiales; family Methylopilaceae; genus Flaviflagellibacter. The sequence goes on along the minus strand of CAVZVY010000005.1, from coordinate 1,067 downwards.
CCGACCCTGATCAACGCCGTCATCGACCCGGAAGCAGGTTCGGAATCCGGAAACATCGGAAACCTCAACCCGCAATCCGTCGTCAAGAAAAAGACAGTCTGAGACGGACTGAGATATCCGCTGGCCGAAAGGCTGGCTTCATTCCGCCCGGCAAGGCCTTGCTTCTGCCGGGCGGAATGATCACTTCCTGACCCAGCACCGGAAGGTCGGGGCGTCAGGAACAAAGCAAACCTTGAAAGGGAATGGATCGACAGATGACGAAGCCACTCGAAGGTATAAAGATCATCGACTTTACGCACGTCCAGGCTGGCCCGGCGTGCACGCAGCTCCTCGCCTGGTTCGGCGCCGACGTGATCAAGGTCGAGCGTCCGGGCGCGGGTGACGTGACCCGTTCGCAGCTCCGCCACGTCAAGGACGCGGACGCGCTGTACTTCACCATGCTGAACTCGAACAAGCGTTCGCTGACGTTGGACACCAAGACCCAGCAGGGCAAGGAAGTCCTGACCAAGCTCATCCAGGAGTCTGCGACGTTCTCGTCGAGAACTTCGGTCCGGGCGCGCTCGACCGCATGGGCTTCTCCTGGGAGAACATCCAGAAGATCAACCCGGGCATGATCGTCGCCTCGGTGAAGGGCTTCTCGGACGGCCACCACTACGAAGACCTGAAGGTCTACGAGAACGTCGCGCAGTGCGCCGGCGGCGCCGCTTCGACGACCGGCTTCTGGGACGGCCCGCCGACCGTGTCGGCCGCGGCTCTCGGTGACTCCGAACACCGGTATGCATCTGGCGATCGGCATCCTCACCGCGCTGCACCACAAGAACAAGACCGGCAAAGGCCAGAAGGTCGCCGTGTCGATGCAGGACTCGGTGCTCAACCTCTGCCGCGTCAAGCTGCGCGACCAGCAGCGTCTCGATGCCATTGGCTACCTCGAAGAGTATCCGCAGTATCCGCACGGCACGTTCTCGGACGTCGTTCCGCGCGGCGGCAACGCCGGCGGCGGCGGTCAGCCGGGCTGGGTTCTGAAGTGCAAGGGCTGGGAAACCGACCCGAACGCCTACATCTACTTC
>CAVZVY010000004.1:0-222027 GCA_963778835.1 uncultured Alphaproteobacteria bacterium | reverse complement strand
CGATCCGCTTCATCGGCCAGGCCATCGAATACGAGGCGCGGCGCCAGATCGGTATCATCGAGGACGGCGGCACGATCGATCAGGAAACCCGCCTGTTCGACCCCGGCAAGGGCGAGACGCGCTCGATGCGCTCGAAGGAAGAGGCGCACGATTATCGCTACTTCCCCGATCCGGACCTGCTGCCGCTCGATCTGCCGGAAGGCCTGATCGAGGAATTGCAGGCGGAACTGCCGGAACTGCCCGACGAGAAGAAGGCGCGCTTCCAGACGCAGTACGGCCTGTCCGCCTACGACGCCGACGTCCTCGTCGCGGAAAAGGTCTCGGCCGATTTCTACGAGACGGTCGCCAAGGGCCGCGACGGCAAGATCGTCGCGAACTGGGTCATCAACGAATTGTTCGGCCGCCTGAACAAGGAAGGCCATTCGATCGACGACAGCCCGTTCTCGGCCGCCCAGCTCGGCTCGCTGATCGACCTGATCAAGGACGGCACGATCTCGGGCAAGATCGCCAAGGACGTGTTCGAGATCGTCTGGACCGAGGGCGGCGATCCGAAGGAGATCGTCGAGGCGCGCGGCCTGAAGCAGGTTACCGACACCGGCGCCATCGAGAAGGCGGTCGACGAGATCATCGCGACGAACCCCGACAAAGCCGAACAGGCCAAGGGCAAGCCGGGAATGCTCGGCTGGTTCGTCGGCCAGGTGATGAAATCGACCGGCGGCAAGGCGAACCCGCAGGCCGTTAGCGACCTGCTGAAGGCGAAACTGGGTATCGAATAATGACGGTCGCTGCGGTCGGTCGGACCCGGTCGCAGCGTCTTGCGGCCGGGCTGGACCGTGTCCTCGACATGCTCGCCAATGCGCGGGCGATCACGGCCTTCTGGCTGCTTCTACGTTCTCGTCCTCGGTTCGCTCCGTCTCGTGCGGTCGAGCTTCCTGCCCTTTGACGATGCGTTGTCGGCCGAGGTCATGCAGGGGCAGTTTTCGTGGGTCTATCAGGCCCGGAACCCGCCGCTCTACGAATGGCTGCTATGGGTCGTCCAGCAGGGCATGGGACCGGGCGTCGCCAGCCATCTCTTTCTGCGCTCGCTGATCATCGTCGCGATCGGCGTCCTGACCTTCGATCTGGTCCGCGCCGCGACCGGCAGGCCGCGCGTCGGCGTCGCGGCGTCGCTGTCCCTGCTGTCGCTTCTATTGGTTCGGCTGGCACGTCCACGACTTGCTGACCCAGTCGCTGCTGCTGATCCTGTTCATCTTCGGCCTGATGCGGGCGCTGATCCTGTTCATGGACCAGCCCGGCCTGCGGTCGGCGATCCTGCTTGGCGTCTGCGTTGGTCTCGGATTGCTTTCCAAATGGAGCTTCTCGCTGCCTGTTGCGGCCGCCGCGGCAGCGGTGGTTTCCGACCGGGAACTGCGCGCCCGTTTCGCGAGGCCAGCCCTCGTGGTCGTTCCGCTCATTGCACTGGCGCTTATCGCGCCGACCGGGCTCTGGCTCTACCTGCACCCTTCGCGGTTTACCGAAACAGTCGGCGTAGTGATGACAGGCGAGGGCCAGAGCCATCTCATGCGCGCGCTCGAGGGCCTGGCTCGTCTGCCGGTCGTCCTGTTCCTGTTCCTGTCGCCGTGGCTCGTCGCGTTTGCGATCGGGGCAGGGCGGCCCCGTGCCTGGTCTTCCGGCCTCTCCGTCGCCGACGATCCGTCTCCTCGTCCGGTTCTCGCTCGCGACGATCATTCTGCTCGGCCTGTCGATTTTCGTGGTCGGCATCGCGAATATCCGCGAGCACTATCTCTATCCGGTCGGCCTGCCATTGATCGTCGCTCTGTGGGCCGCGGTGGCCGGTAGTCCGAGGGAAGAGTCCGTTCTCCGGGTGACGACCGCCGCTTCGATCCTGTTCGGAGTTCTGGTCCTCGGGATCAAGGTGGCGATGGCGGCGAGCGCGCTGATGCCGTCCGACAAGGTGGCCAAGGATCTCGTTCCGTATCAGGGGCTTGCGCAGGCTTTGTCTTCATCCGGCCTCGGCGCGGAGGCCTTCATCGCCTCCGACCACATCTTGGCGGGCCAGCTCATCGCGGCGATGCCGCACGCGACTGTGGTCTCGCAGTCCACCCGGCGCGCGGCCGTGCCCGGAACCTATCGTCCCGGCCAGCAATGCATTCTGATCTGGCCGAAGGGCGGCACCTCGGCCCGGGATCTTCTGGCTGGGCTCGGCATTGCCGAAACCTCGGCGAAGATTTCGATCCTGTCCATTTTCGGGTCGCCCGGTGGTATGGGTCCCGCGCGTCGTGGCGAGTTCGAACTGGCTGATCTCGGCCGGGGCGCCGAGCCATGCCGTCGGCTGATCGGCACCGGCGAAACAGCAACCCAATAACGGCAGGCGCGTCGTGGTCGACAATGCAATCGGATCAGCGGGCACCGCTGAACAGGCCCGGGCAAAGGTGCTCACGACGCCGGCCATCTGGTTCCTGGTCGCGATCACCGCCTATTTCGCGCTGCAGACCGTGCTGCGGGTGCTCTACGCTCCGTCAATCAGCGCGGACGATGCCGAACTCCTGATCACGACGCAGTCGCTCGATTGGGGGCATGGCACCCAGCCGCCGCTCTACAACTGGATCCAGATCGCCGCGTTCAGGCTCCTCGGCGTCTCGGTGTTCGCGCTGTCCGCGATCAAGAACCTCCTGATGTGGGTCATCTTCGCCGCTGGCTTCTTCGTCGCGCGGCGGGTTGTCGAAGACGATCGCAAGGCGGTCATCGCCGCTCTCTGCCTGTTCCTCATTCCGCAGATCGGCTGGGAGTTTCAGCGCGCGCTGACCCATTCGGTGATCGTGCTGGCGATGATCATGCTCACGCTGCTCGCATTGCTGCGGGTCCTGCAGGCGGGCAGGACGGCCGATTACGCCTTGCTCGGGGTCGCCATCGGGCTTGGCTGTCTGGCCAAATACAATTTCATTGTCGGCGTCGTTGCGATGCTGGCCTGCGCGGTGACCATCGCCGAACTCCGGCCGAGGATCATCGATGCGCGGCTGCTCCTGTCGCTCGCGATCGCTGCACTGATCGTGTCGCCCCACATCCTCTGGACCGTGTCCAACATGGAGACCGTCCTGAGCCGGGCTTCGAAATTCGAGGCGGAGCAATCGGCGTCCTTTTCGCTGACACCGCTTGTCGCGGTCGCCGAAGCTACATTCCAGTCGGTCGTGCTGCCTTGCGCGATCTTCCTGATCGCATCGGCGATCGCCTGGTTCAGGGGATGGCGCCCGAATCCGCGCATCGGACGAACGCCCATCGAGCTATTCTTCATCAGATTGGTGCCGGTCGGACTTGGAATTATCCTCGTCGGAGCGATGTTCGCGGGTGTCGGGGAGTTCAAGGAGCGCTGGCTGATCACGGTGACCTTCGCCGTTCCGCTGGCGCTGTTCCTGCTCACCGAAGACTTGCTCGGTCGGCAGAGTCAGAAAGCCATCGGGATTGTAGCGGCTGCATGTGCTGTGCTGGCCGGAATCGGTCTTGGCGTGATGTATCTGCTGCCGAGACCCACCCCGCCGGAGCCGAACCGTCCTCTGCCGGCCATCGCTCAGGACATCCGGGCGATGGGATATCAGCAGGGAACGATCATCGCGGGCCATACGAGGCTCGCCGGTGCGATGAAGCTCGAATTCCCGGACAGCCAGGTGGTCGAGCCGCAATACCAGATGCTGCCGCGGGACGCTGCCGGCCCGCTGCTTCTGGCGTGGACCGGAGACAAGGCGGTGCCCAGCGAGGTCTCGGACCTTTACCGCCAGACCTGTGGCGCCGACCTTCCGGCTGTTACGGGCAAGGAACTGTCCGCGCGGTACCTGCATTCTTCGGCGCTTTGGCGCGTCAATGTCGTGCTGATCGGCGGTTGTACGGTGTCTACGCCCGTATTTTGATGCTTATGCGACTTCTTTAGTCTTCTCGACGTTTGCCTCGCCACAATCGCATGGCTATGGTGCGCGCCGCTTCGCAGGGCGAAGCATAAATTCCGAACAGAACCGGTCCATGTCCGACATTTTCAACGAAATTGAACAAGACCTGCGGCGCGACAAGCTGGACCGGCTTTGGAAACGCTTCGGTCCCCTGTTGATCGCCATTGCCGTCTTGATCGTTCTCGGCGTCGCCGGCTGGCGCGGTTGGGAATGGTATGCGGACAGGCAGGCGGCGGAAGCCAGCGCCAAATACGATGCCGCACTGGCGCTGGCCAATGAAAACAAGCCTGCCGACGCTGAAGCCGCGCTCCAGGCGCTGGCAAAGGATGGACCGGCCGGATACGCGCTGCTGTCGCGCTTTCGCGCTGCCGCCGAGTTGAGCGTCACCAAGCCTGCCGACGGCGTCGCGGCGTTCGAGGCGATCGGACAGGACGTCGCGGTTCCGCAGCTCCTGCGCGATCTTGCCCGTGTCCGTGCAGCGATGCTGCTGGTCGATACCGGCAGCTATGCGGATGTCGCGAGCCGTGCCGAGCCGCTCGCCGTTCCGGGCCACACCTGGCGCCACGCGGCGCGTGAGGCGCTCGCTTTGGCCGCCTGGAAGGCCGGCAACCTTGCGGACGCACGGCGCTGGGCCGAAGCTCTGATCGAGGACGTCGAGGCGCCGGGCGGAGCACGCGCCCGCGGTCAGGTCATCCTTGATCTCGCCGCCGGTGACGAAGTGCAGCCCGCGCCGGCCCCCCAGCCCCAGCTCGCCGGCCCAGCCGGCGGCTCAGCAATAAGGGACAGATGATGTTTCGTACCGTCCGCACCGTCACCTTGCTGGCCGTGACCGGCCTTGCCGTTGCTGGTTGCAGCTCGGTCAGCAGCATGAATCCCTTCGCCGAGAAGGACACGAAGCTTTCCGGCCAGCGCCAGCCCGTCTTTCCGGCGGGCAGCCCCTATGCTGGCCCGCGCAAGCTGCCGCCGCCGAACAGCCAGGCTTCCGGCCCGAACGTCCGGGCCGATGCTCCTCCGCCGTCGGTGTCGGCCAATCCGCCGCCGCCGGCTCAATAACGTTCGCCGTCGCGGAGAAGTCTTATGCCGGTCGTTGCGATCATCGGCCGGCCCAATGTCGGCAAGTCGACCCTGTTCAACCGCCTGATCGGCAAGCGCATTGCGCTCGTCGACGATCGGCCGGGCGTGACCCGCGACCGCCGCGAGGGCGAGGCGCGTGTCGGCGACATCGAGTTCGTCGCGGTCGACACCGCCGGGCTTGAGGACGCGTCCGAGGATTCGCTCGCCGGACGCATGACGGCGCAGACCGTCTGCGGCGATCGAGGGCGCCGACATCGTCCTGTTCATGATGGATGCCCGCGTCGGCGTGACGCCCGAGGACGAGCACTTCGCCAATCTGGTCCGCAGGTCCGGCAAGCCGGTCGTCCTCGTCGCCAACAAGAGCGAGGGCAAGGAAGGCATCGCCGGAGCCTATGATGCGTTCCGCCTCGGCCTCGGCGATCCGGTGGCTCTCTCGGCCGAGCACGGCGAAGGCTTCGCCGACCTTCACCTCGCTCTCAGCGAGGCATTGGAGAATGGCGGTGTTCCCGAAGAAGACGACGAGGACGAGGATTCGACCGGTCCGCTTTCGGTCGCGATCGTCGGTCGTCCGAATGCGGGCAAGTCGACCCTGATCAACCGCCTGCTCGGCGAAGAGCGGATGCTGACCGGCCCGGAAGCGGGCATCACGCGCAACTCGATCTCGGTCGAGCTTCTGTGGCGTGGTCGCGAGATCAAGCTGGTGGATACCGCCGGCATGCGCCGCAAGGCGAAGGTCCAGGACAAGCTGGAAAAGATGGCGGTGCAGGATGCGCTCCGCAGCATCCAGTATGCCGAGGTCGTGGTCGTCCTGCTCGATGCGACGATCCCCTTCGAGAAGCAGGATCTGCAGATCGCCGATCTTGTGGCGCGCGAGGGCAGGGCGATCGTCATCGCGCTCAACAAATGGGATCTGGTCGAGAACCGCGCCGGAGCACTCAAGATGCATCGCGAGGCCGCCGATCGGCTCCTGTCGCAGGTGAAGGGCATGCCGCTCGTTGCGGTGTCGGCGTCGACGGGCGAGGGCGTGGACCGCCTGATGCAGGCCGTGATCACCGCGCATGAGGTCTGGAACCGGCGGGTGTCGACGGCGAAGATCAACCGCTGGCTGGAGGCCGTGCTGCAGCAGCATCCGCCGCCGGCCGTGCGCGGCTCGCGCGTCAAGCTCCGCTACATGACGCAGACCAAGGCGCGTCCGCCGAGCTTTGTGATGTTCGGCACGCGCACCGATGTGCTGCCGGATAGCTATGTCCGCTATCTCGTCAACGGGCTGCGCGAGGCGTTCGACCTGCCGGGCACGCCGATACGTCTCAGCTTCAGAGAGCCGAAGAACCCGTTCGAGAAGGACTGATCAGGCGGGTTTCTGGAAGTCGAGGAACGCGCCAGAGCGGGCGTCGAAGAGCTTCCCGGTTTCCGTCAGCGCCGGATCGGCCAGCGTCAGGATGTGCTGCGCCACGTCTTCCGCCGTCGGCAGCGTCGTCGGGTCCTCGCCCGGCATGGCCTGCTTGCGCATCGCGGTGCGCGTCGGGCCCGGATTGAAGAGATTGGCGCGGATCGGCGAATTGCGGGTCTCTTCCGCATAGGTCCGGACGAGCGCGTCGAGCGCGGCCTTGGAGGTCGCGTAGAGACCCCAATAGGCGCGGACGTTCGTCGCGACACCGGAACTCACGAAGATGGCGCGGCCGGCGTCGGAACGACGGAGCAGTGGGTCGAGCGAGCGGATCAGCCGCCAGTTCGCCGTGACGTTGACCGCCATGACGTTATCCCATTGCTTTTGGTCGATGTGACCGACCGGGCGTGAGCGGGCCGAGCGCGCCGGCATTGCCGACGAGGATATCGAGCTTGCCGAAACGCTCGTGCAGCGCTGCGCCGAGACGGTCGAGCGCCTCGTAATCGGTGACATCGAGCGGAACGAGCGTGGCTGAACCGCCGGCCGACTTGATCTGGTCGTCGAGCGCTTCGAGGCCGCCCACGGTGCGGGCGACGGCGACGATATGCGCTCCGGCCTCGGCCAGCGCCAGGGCAGCCGCCGCGCCGATACCACGCGACGCGCCGGTGACAACCGCGACGCGGCCCTTCAGATCAGGTTTGCTCAAGACTTCGCTCTCAGCCGGCTTCAGCGAGCAGCGACAGCTGCTTCGGATTGCTGCCTTCGCCCATCACGTCGGTCAGCGGCGTGGGATAATCGCCGGTGAAGTAATGATCGGCGAACTGCGGACGGGCCGGGTTGCGCGCTCCCTCGCCCATCGCACGGTAGAGACCGTCGACGGAGACGAAAGCGAGGCTGTCGGCGCCGACGAACTTCCGCATGCCCTCGAGATCGAGGCGGGCGGCGAGCAGCTTGTCGCGCTCCGGCGTGTCGATGCCGTAATAGTCCGGGTGGGTGATCGGCGGGCTGGCGAGGCGGAAGTGGACTTCCTTGGCGCCGGCATCGCGCATCATCTGCACGATCTTCACCGAGGTCGTGCCACGGACGAGGCTGTCGTCGACGAGGACGATGCGCTTGCCCTCGACCATCGCGCGGTTGGCCGAATGCTTCAGGCGGACGCCGAGCTCACGGATGCGCTGCGTCGGCTGGATGAAGGTGCGGCCGACATAATGGTTACGGATGATGCCGAGCTCGAACGGGATGCCGCTCTCCTGCGCAAAGCCAATGGCGGCCGGCACGCCGGAATCCGGCACCGGAACGATGACGTCGGCGTCGACGGCCGCCTCGCGGGCCAGTTCCTGGCCGATCCGCTTGCGGACCTCGTAGACGCTCTTGCCCTGAACGATCGAGTCGGGGCGGGCGAAGTAGATGAACTCGAAGATGCAGGGGCGCATCGGCTGCGGCGGGAACGGCTTGTGCGATTCGATGCCGTCCTCGGTGATGACGACGATCTCGCCGTTCTCGATGTCGCGGATGTATTTCGCGCCGATCGTGTCGAGTGCGCAGGTCTCGGACGCCAGAATGTAACGGCCGTCGAGTTCGCCCAGCACCAGCGGGCGGATGCCGAGCGGGTCGCGGGCGCCGATCAGCTTCTTGGTCGACAGCGCGACGAAGGCATAGGCGCCTTCGAGTTGGCGGACGGCGTCGATGAAGCGGTCGAGGAAGCGGTTGCGCTGGCTGCGGGCGACGAGGTGGAGCACGACCTCGGTGTCGGTCGTCGACTGGCAGAGCGCGCCGTCACGGACGAGTTGGCGGCGAAGCGCGAGGCCGTTGGTCAGGTTGCCGTTATGGGCGACGGCGAAACCGCCGGTCTCAAGCTCGGCGAACAGCGGCTGGACGTTGCGGAGAATGGTTTCGCCGGTCGTCGAGTAGCGGTTATGGCCGATGGCGGCCGAGCCGGGGAGGCGCTCGATGACGCGGGCATCGGAGAAGTTGTCGCCGACGAGACCGAGCCGCTTCTCGGCGTTGAAGCGCTTGCCGTCGTAGGTGACGATGCCGGAGGCTTCCTGGCCGCGATGCTGGAGGGCGTGAAGGCCCAACGCGGTGATCGCCGCGGCGTCAGGGTGTCCGAAGATGCCGAAGACACCGCACTCCTCGTGGAGCCGGTCTGCTTCGACCTGACGCCAAAAATCGTCCGCTGCGCTCTCGCTCGCGTCCATGCTCATTGCAAACTCCCGGCGCGGCTCCTGCGCGCGCAATCAATTCTGCGGCGGCGGCTGTGCCGGGTCCGGTTCCGCAGGAGGCGATGACGGATCGCTATCGGGCACCGCATTCGGTTCGGTGCTCTGTCCGGGCAATCCACCCTTAAGCCTATTCAAGATGGTGGCTTCGGGGTCTTCCGGCAACATAGTGAGCAGAGATTTACCCGCGCTTTCCAGAACCGGCTTCGAAGCGGCGTCGGCAACCCATTGCGGTTGCGAGCGTTCCGGTACGAGCCAGGCGAAGAACAGGAAAGCGATGATGGCCAGAAGAAGCCCGCGCGCGCCGCCGTAGACGAAGCCCAGCGCGCGGTCGAACGGACCGATCCTGCTGTCGAGAATGACGTCGGACAGCTTCATCGTGATCAGCGAGACGATGAGCAAAGTGACGAGGAAGATCGCGGCACCCGCGATGACGTCGCCCAGGATCTTCGGCTCAAGCTTGATATAGGCGTGCGCAAGTTCGCGACCGGCCGGCAGGAAATAGAGCGTGGCGGCCGCGGCCGCGGCCCATGAGGCAATGGACAGCACTTCGCGGGTAAAACCGCGCACCATGGCCAACAGGGCAGAGATGAGGACGACGCCGAGAACGATGAAATCGAGGAGCGTGATCGGCATAAACCCGCCTTTGGCGCCGGTAACCAGGCACAGGACTCAAACGGACCGTGCGGCGCACTTATAGCGGCACGGTTTCGAGACGTCACGCCTCATTCACAGATGACGGATGCGCGTCCTGTCGCGCCGTGCCTTTCCGAACCCCGCGTGCCGCGATCTCGGCGACCAGAGAATCGAGCGCGGTGAGGCCGCTGAGCGAGAAGCCAGTATTGTTTGCGCCTTCCGACGAACTCGCCGGGGCGAAGGCGCGCGAGAAGCCGAGCCGCTTCGCTTCCTTGGCCCGCAATCCTGCATGGGATACCGGCCGGACCGCTCCGGACAGGCTGACCTCGCCGAAGAAAACGCTGTCCAGCGGCAGAACGGAATTGGCGAACGAAGAGACGAGCGCCGCCGCGACCGCGATATCGGCCGCCGGCTCCTGGATGCGAAGGCCGCCCGCCACGTTGAGATAAACGTCATGGCCACCGAGCCTGAGGCCTGCATGGGCTTCGAGCACCGCGAGCACCATGGACAGCCGGTTCGAATCCCAGCCGACGACCGCGCGACGCGGCGTGCCGAGTGAGGAGGGGGCGACCAGCGCCTGCACCTCGACGAGGATCGGCCGAGTGCCTTCGATCCCAGCAAACACCGCAACGCCCGGCGCGGCGACATCGCGGCTCGACAGGAACAGCGCCGAAGGGTTGGCCACATCCTCCAGCCCACCGCCGGTCATGGAGAACACACCGATCTCGTCGGTCGGTCCGAAGCGGTTCTTCTGCGCACGCAGCACGCGGAAGGCATGGCCCTGTTCGCCTTCGAACGAGAGCACGGCGTCAACCATGTGCTCGACGACGCGCGGGCCGGCGATCTGGCCGTCCTTGGTGACGTGACCGACAAGGATGACGGCCGCGCCGGAGGTCTTGGCGAAGCGGATCAGCGCCTGCGCCGATGCGCGGACCTGCGTGACCGTTCCAGGTGCCGATTCCACCGCCGAGGTCCACATGGTCTGGATCGAATTGATGACGACGAAGCGCGGCACCGTGCCGGTCGACAAAGTGGCGAGGATGTCCTCGACATTGGTCTCGGCGCCGAGTTCGACCGGCGCATCGGCCAAGCCAAGGCGGTCGGCCCGCATGCGAACCTGCGCCGCGGCCTCCTCGCCCGAGATATAAACGGTGCGATGGCCGGCGCGGGCGAGGGCGGCCGCAGCCTGGATCAGAAGCGTTGACTTGCCGATGCCCGGCTCACCGCCGAGCAGAAGCGCGGAGCCGCGAACGAAGCCGCCGCCGGTGACGCGATCGAGTTCAGATATCCCGGCCAGCAGGCGCGGCGCCTGCTCGCTGACGCCGTCGAGCCCCTCAAGCGGAATGAGGCGGCCCGACCGCGCCGAGATCGTCCCGCCCTTGGTGACTGGCGCGGAGGCCGCCTCCTCGACGATCGTGTTCCATTCGTTGCAGCCCTCGCATTTGCCAGTCCAGCGGTTATGAAGCGTCCCGCAGTTCTGACAGACAAAGGTGGATCGCGCTTTCGCCATGAATCACTCCGCGAGCGGAGGATGCCGGATATTCGGCCCGTGCGCTAGCAGAATGTTCTATTTTTGTTCTTTCGGTGGAGCTTGTCGGAACAGGATCTTTCTAGTCCCACCGAGCTCCCGGGAGGACATCGAGCGGAATCCTCAGATAACGTCTTCCATTCGTTTCCGGCGCGGGCAGCCGGCCAGCGGCAATGTTCACCTGGAGCGCGTGAAAAATCAGCCTCGGCATCGGAAGCTCGGCGTCGCGGGCCCGGCGGAGTTCGATGAACTCCTGTTCGTTCTGCGCCTGCTGAATGTGAACATTGCGGCGTCGCTGCTCGGCCACGGTGCTCTCCCAGGCAGGACCGCGCCCATCAGGCATGTAGTCGTGCCCGGTAAACAGGCGCGTGTCGTCCGGTAGGGTAAGAATGCGCTGAAGCGTTCGCCAAAGCTGCCCCGCATCTCCACCCGGAAAATCGCACCGCGCGGTGCCAAAGTCCGGCATCAGAAACGTGTCGTGGACAAAGGCCGCTTTGCCGACGACATAAGTGACCGATGCAAGCGTGTGCCCAGGGGAGAACAGGACTTCGGCATCGAGTGCGCCGATCTTGAATTGCTCTCCGTCTGCGAACAGGCGGTCCCATTGCGAGCCGTCCGTCGGGAATGTGTTCGGCAGGTTGTAGATTGCCTTCCAGAGCGTCTGAACTTCGACGATCTTCTCGCCAATTCCGGTTCGTGCGCCGGTTTTCTGCTTCAGGTAATCCGCAGCCGACAAATGGTCGGCATGAGGATGGGTGTCCAGGATCCACGTCGCCTTTAAATGCTGCTCGGAGATGTATCGGAGTAATTGATCCGCCGATGACGTCGCGAGCGACCCGGCTTTCTCGTCGTAATCGAGGACAGGGTCGATAAGGGCACATTCCCCGGTGGCCGGATCGGAAACGACATATTGGACGCTGCAGGTGCGGCGTTCGAAAAATCCGCAGACATGCGGTTCATTTCTGCTGTCGAGAACCGGACGCGAGAGAGCTCCTGTGCTCATCCTTCGTGCTCCCGCGGGCACCACTCAGGCTGCGCCCGTTCTCGAACGGAACATTGGAACGCCGGGACCATCAATGATCCCAGCGGTTGGTGGGACGTAGAGCTATTGAACTCTCGGCTGCGGCACGATGCGAATATAGGGTTTCGGCGATCTCCAACCCTCCGGATAAATCTGCCGGGCTTCGTCGTCTGTCACCGAGCCTGCAATGATGACATCCTCGCCTTGCTTCCAGTTGACCGGCGTTGCGACCCTATGCTTCGCCGTCAGCTGGATCGAGTTGATGACCCGAAGCACTTCATCGAAGTTGCGGCCGGTCGTCATCGGATAGATGAGGATCAGCTTGACCTTCTTATCCGGGCCGATGAGGAAAACGTTTCGCACAGTCTGGTTGTCGGCCGGCGTGCGCCCTTCCGAACTGCCGCTCGTGTTTGCCGGAAGCATCCCGTAGAGCTTCGAGATTTCGAGATCGGGATCGCCAATCATCGGGTAGTTCGGGGCATCCCCCTGCGTCTCCCTGATGTCGTCGGCCCATTTCGCGTGGTTGCCGACCGGGTCGACGCTCAGGCCGACGATCTTGACGTTCCGCCGCTCGAACTCGGGCTTGATCCTGGCCATGTAGCCAAGTTCGGTTGTGCAGACTGGGGTAAAATCCTTCGGATGCGAGAAGAGTATGCACCAAGAGTTGCCGACCCAATCATGGAAGCGAATTCGACCTTCCGTGGTGTCAGCTTCGAAGTCTGGTGCCACATCGCCAAGCTGGAGAGCCATGGTAACCTCCTTCTGGAGAGTGTCGATGCAGAATTTGGCAGTATATCACCTCACCGAGACAGGCGAAATCAGCTCGGCTTCCGGAGGCGAGCGAAAGGTTCGTCCGGCGAACATCTGACCGTCTCCCGGCGGTGCAGCAGCGATGGATGGTTTCTTGACATGCAATAATTTTATTGCATGTTCGATGCCATGAACGATGACGAACTTGATCGGATCTTCAGGGCGCTTGCCGACCCGACCCGCCGCAGGATCATAGATCGGCTGCGCGAACAGCCTGACCAATCGCTGTTCCAGATCTGCGCCATGTCGATCGCAGAAGACGGGAAAGCTCTGTCCCGTCAGGCGATTACCCAGCATCTCGATATGCTTCAGAACGCCGGGCTGCTCCACGTGTCCCGGTCAGGTCGAACCAAAATCCACTCGCTTGATCTCAAACCGCTGCGAGAAGCGACGGACATCTGGCTTCGCAAGCACCTTCAGGAAGGGGAAACTCCATGAGAATTCTATGTTACGAGCGTCTTCGTGGATGACCAGTCGAAGGCCCTGGATTTCTATACGCGCGTACTGGGGTTCAAGGTAAAAAACGATGTGCCCTTGGGCGAGCATCGCTGGCTGACCGTCGTCTCGCCGGAAGAACCTGAAGGCACCGAACTGCTCCTCGAACCGGGTGCGCATCCCGCCGTCCAACCCTACAAGACTGCGCTCGTCGAGGACGGCATCCCGGCGACATCGTTCCAGGTCGATAACGTCGATTCCGAGTATGACAGGCTCCGTTCGCTTGGCGTCTCTTTCACCGTGGAGCCAATGGATGCCGGACCCGTCCGAATGGTGGTGCTCGACGATACCTGCGGCAACCTCATTCAATTGATCGAGATGAAGGGCGGTTGAGGGCTCGTTCCGAGCGTCGAAGCGCAAGTCCGATCGATCTCGCGTTCGTGAAGCGAGGCCGGAAGCCGCCAAGCCTGGTCCTGCGTAGCTTCGGCTGAACGATCCAGGAGGCTCACATGGTGGACCGGCGAGCCGTGCTTTTAGGCGGCGTATTCATGGGAACGGGATTGTCGATGTTCGGACGCTCTTGGAATCCGTTTGCCGCAACTCCGGCCGAAGCGTTCGAAGTCGCAAAGACTCCGGACGAGTGGAGAAAGGTGCTGACGCGGGAGCAGTTCGCGGTTCTGCGTCAGCATGCCACCGAACGGCCCGGTTCAAGTCCTCTCAACGACGAGCATCGCAGCGGCATCTTCGCCTGCGCAGGCTGCGACCTGCCGCTGTTCTCGTCCGAGACGAAGTTCGAGAGCGGAACGGGCTGGCCGAGCTTCTGGAAGCCTCTCGACAACGCCGTGGGCGAGACGAAGGACACGACGTTGATGATGGTGCGCACGGAGGTGCATTGCAGCCGCTGCGGCGGTCATCTCGGCCATGTCTTCGACGACGGCCCGAAGCCGACCGGGCTGCGCTACTGCATGAACGGCGTGGCGATGACGTTCAAACCGTTCGGTGCTCAGCCGACATAGGTCCGCGCGAACCGGCTTCCGAGCCCGGTCAGGATCTCGTAGCCGATCGTGTTCGCCTTGGCGCCGACCTCGTCGATCGTGATCCCGTCACCAATCAAGGTCACGAAGTCGCCACGCTGCGTGGCATCCGGGGCGAGATCGGTCACGTCCACGGCGATGAGGTCCATCGAGACGCGCCCGATCAACGGGCACCGTTTGCCGCCGACGATAGCGTCGGCACCCCGGCGGTCGTCGCTCGAACCGGCCGCACGCATGAACCCGTCGGCGTAGCCGGCGGAAACGATGGCGATTCGCGAGGGGCGACGCGCGGTTTCCTCGGCGCCGTACCCGACGGTCTCGCCTTCCTCGACCTCGCGAACCTGGATCACGCGGGCGTCGAACCGGACCACGGGCTTCAGAGGGTTCTCACCGCCGAGCGGATAACCGCCGTAGAGCGCAATGCCAGGCCGGCAAAGATCGAAGGCAAAGTCGCCGCCGTGCAACGTGCCGGCGGAATTGGCCAGACTGGCCGGCACGCCGGGAAAGTCCGCGGCCACATTGCCGAAGCTCTCGAGCTGATGCTCGGTCAGCGGATGGTCTGCCTCTTCCCCGCAGGCGAGATGGCTCATGATCAGGCTTGGCCGGAATGCGAGATTGCCGCCGGCATAGCGTCTCGCCACATCCTGCGTTTCGGCGAAGCTGAGGCCGAGCCGGTTCATGCCGGTGTCGACATGGATCGCGGCCTCGCCGACGATTCCGTTGCCCTTCGCGAACAGCTCCCATTCCTCGATCTCGGGCAGGCTACCCAGGACGGGGTGAGCCTTGATCTCGGCGAGGACAGGAGACGAGCCGGGAGCGAGGCCGCCGAGCACATAGATCGCCGCGTCCGCCAATTCCTCTCGGAGCGAGCGGGCCTCGAATGGGTGAGCGACGAAGAAGGTGCGGGCGCCCGCCTGCCAGAGGGCGCGAACGGCCGGCCGAATGCCGATTCCATACGCATCCGCTTTGACCACGGCTGCGCATTCGGCGTCGCCGGCACACGATGCGAGATGCTTCCAGTTGGACTGGAGGGCACCGAGATCGATCGTGAGGCGGCTTCCGGTTTCGAGGTCAGGTGGCCCGGTGAGCGGGTCGATCATTCGGAGCTGCGTTCCGGGAGGTAGTCCTCGCGGGCGAGATTGCCGAAGCGGGTGACCTCAGCCTCGAATTGAACCTGAACCGTGCCCGTCGGTCCATGGCGCTGCTTGCCGATGATGACCTCGGCGCGACCGTGGATCAGCGCCATCTCATCTTGCCACTTCATGTGTTCTTCGGTGCCCGGGCGGGGTTCCTTGTTCTTATGATAGTATTCCTCGCGGAACACGAAGATGACCACGTCGGCGTCCTGCTCGATCGAACCGGATTCGCGGAGGTCCGAGAGCTGCGGGCGCTTGTCGTCGCGGCTCTCGACCTGACGAGAGAGCTGGGACAGCGCGATGATCGGGACGTTGAGTTCCTTGGCCAGCGCCTTCAGGCCGGTGGTGATTTCGGTCACCTCCTGCACGCGGCCCTGGTCCTTCTTCGCCGAGCCCGACAGAAGCTGGATATAGTCCACGACGAGCATATCGAGGCCGCGCTGGCGCTGTAGACGGCGGGCGCGGGCGGCCAGCGCCGCGATGGTGATGCCGCCGGTTTCGTCGATGTAGAGCGGTACGGCCTGCATGGCGCGCGCGGCGTCCGACAGGCGGATGAATTCCTGCTCGGTAATGTCGCCTCGGCGGATCTTGTAGGAGGCGAGGTTGGCCTGCTCGGCAATGATACGGGTGGCGAGCTGTTCGGCCGACATTTCGAGCGAGAAGAAGCCGACGATGCCGCCGTCGACCGTCTTCGAGACGCCGTCGACCTCCTCGGCGCGCCAGGCCTTGGCGATGTTGAAGGCGATGTTGGTCGCAAGTGCCGTCTTGCCCATGCCCGGGCGTCCGGCGACGATGATCAGGTCCGAGCGCTGCAGACCGCCCATCATCTTGTCGAGGTCCGACAGGCCGGTCGAAACGCCCGAAAGGCCGCCGTCGCGCTTGAAGGCGTTCGCGGCCATGTCGACGGCGGTGTAGAGCGCGTCGCCGAAACGCTGGAAGCCGCCGTCGTAGCGGCCGAGTTCCGCGACCTCGTAAAGCCGGCGCTCGGCGTCCTCGATCTGGCTGCGCGGCGGCATGTCGACCGGCGCGTCATAGGCGATGTTGACCATGTCCTCGCCAATCGTGATCAGCGAACGGCGGATGGCGAGGTCGTAGATCGTGCGGCCGTAATCCTCGGCATTAATCACGCTGGTCGCCTCGGCGGCGAGGCGGGCCATGTACTGCGACAGGGTGAGGCCGCCGAGATCGGTGTCGCCCGGCAGGAAGGTCTTGAGCGTGACCGGTGTCGCGATCTTGCCGGCGCGAATCAGGCTGGCCGAGATCTCGTAGACGCGCTGATGGATCTGCTCGTGGAAATGGCGCGGCTCCAGGAAATCGGAGACCCGGTAGAAGGCTTCGTTGTTGACGAGGATCGCGCCGAGAAGAGCCTGCTCCGCCTCAATGTTGTGAGGGGCCTGACGGTATTGCGCCTCTTGTACAGGGGTGAGCGCGCGTGCGGCTGAGTTCGCGGGGGCCATATCGATCCGATGTGTGAATATGGATTCACCATGGTCCCGCGACTCAGCGCAGACCAGCGAATCTGCGCGATCCTAACCCACCGTACCCACCATCCACAGCCCCTTGATTTGGTCAGCCTCTGTGTCTTGATTTACTCGCCGGCCAAGCGCAGCGGAGCGTTCTCCGTCTCCTGCAGCATCCGCTCCCGCTCGGCGATGTAGTCGCGGGTGAGGGGAAGCGCGTCGACCTTCTTGGCGATCTGGAGCTGGAAGACGACGTCGTCGCCGTTGCGGAAGGTCGCCTCGCAGCCGGCGAGGTAGAATTCCCACATCCGGCAGAACCGCTCGTCGTAGAGCGCCTTGGCTTCCTCGCGCCGGGCCATGAACCGTTCCCGCCAGGCTTTCAGGGTCTCGGCGTAGTGCAGGCGCAGGATCTCGACATCGGTGATGATGAGGCCGGCCTTTTCGATGGCCGGAATGATCTCTTCGAGGTCCGGCAGATAGCCGCCGGGGAAGATGTACTTGGTGATCCACGGATTGGTCACCCCCGGCCCGGTGGTGCGGCCGATCGTATGGATCAGCATCACCCCGTCCTCCTCGAGCAGGCGGGCGCATTGGCGGAAGAATGTTCCGTAGTAGCCGACACCGACATGCTCGAACATGCCGACGGAAACGATGCGGTCGAACGTGCCTTGCGTCTCGCGATAATCCTCGATGCGGAATTCGACGCGATCCTGCATGCCGCTCTGCTCGGCGCGGTCGCGGGCGATCGCGAACTGTTCTTCCGACAGCGTGATTCCGACAACTTCGGCGCCCGCCGTCTCGGCGAGGTAGAGACCAAGTCCGCCCCAGCCGCAGCCGATATCGAGCACCTTGTTGCCGGGCTCGACCGCGAGCTTGGCCACGATGTGCCGCTTCTTGGCGAGCTGTGCTTCTTCGAGACTCTGGCCCGGCCGTTGGAAATAGGCGCACGAATACTGACGGTCGGAATCGAGGAACAGGTCGTAGAGCCGTCGATCGAGATCGTAGTGATGGGCGACGTTCCGCTTTGAGCGCACGCTCCAGTTCCACTGCGCGAAGCGGCGCAACAGGATGCGCCCGCGGGCCAGGATGCGGGCCGTCAGTGGGTAAGGTCGATTTCGGAGGTTGAGGAGGACGAGATTCAAGAGGTCGTAAGTCGACCCTTGTTCAATCACGAGACGGCCGTCCATGTAGAGTTCGCCGAGCTTCATTTCTGGGTCGGCGATCAGCGCTCGCTGCGCTGCGGCGTCGGTAAAGCGCAAGACGACCTTCGTTCCGGTGCCGTCACCAAAACTGAGCCGGCGCCCTTGCGCCGTTATGATATCCAGCGAGCCGCGCAGGATCGCCTGCCGCAGCATGCTCCCTAGGATCACCGCCATATTGTTCGTCCGCACGGGCAAGCGTCGAACGCGTTCCGTGCGCCCTAAACGTTACAACGTGGGATAAGCTATGGAGCGGTTGTGGAATTTCAATGCGTCGAGTGACGTCGAACAACAAGAAGCCCGCCGAAGCGGGCTTCCATTGCACCGTAATCAGGCTTCGTCGTCGCCCGGGCCGCGGGCCTCGGGATCGAAGGTCTCGAAACCGCGTCTTCCTCGCGGACCGTGAGATCCTCGCCCTTGGTCTGGCGCTCGGCTTCCGCCGCGCTGCGCGCGATGTTGACCGTGACCGAAACCTCGACTTCCGGATGGAGCGCGACCGGGATCTCGTGCAGGCCGATCGTCTTCAGCGGGGTGTTGAGAACGATCTGCTGACGGTTGACCGAGTAGCCGGCGGCGGTCAGGGCCTCGGCGACGTCGCGGCCGGTCGACCGAGCCGTAGAGCTGGCCGGTCTCGCCCGCCTGGCGAACCAGGACGATCGCCTGGCCGTTCAGCTTCTCGCCGACCTTGTCGGCTTCCTTCTTGGTCTCGAGGCTGCGGGCTTCGAGCTGGACGCGCTCGCGCTCGAAGCGGGCCTTGTTCTCGGCCGTGGCGCGGAGCGCCTTGCCCTGCGGCAGGAGGAAGTTGCGGGCGAAGCCGTCGCGGACGCGGACTTCTTCGCCCATCTGGCCAAGCTTGGCGATGCGTTCGAGAAGGATGACTTGCATAGGTAGTTCTCCGTCTTAAGCTTTGATGTTATTCATGATTTTGGGGAGCCGATGCCCGGCTGATCGCGATCCGGTTGCGGATCGAAAACACGTGTTCGGCGATGCCGATGAAGGTGATGATGATCACCGTCCAGGCCTGCACCGCGAGCAGCACGTAGGCCGCGCCGATGATCAGGCTGCGCCCGGTCGTCCCGCGCGTCCCGGCGTGGATCAGGGCGAGGCCGAGCATCGCGAAAGGGATCGCGAAGCTCGTGCTCAGGATACCGGCGGTGAAGCCGATGATGCCGGGCAGCATGCTCGCGACGGTCGCGCCCAGCATGATCAGCAGGCTGAACCGGGGTAGCTGGAATTCGGAGATGTTCGGCCAGGGGCGCGCGAGACGGCCCGAGGTGCGGACGACGCGTCCCGCCACCCACAGATTGATCAGTGAAACGGTGCTCCACAGCGCCGCCGCCAACGGCGGGAGCGCGAGCACGGCGAGTTCCGTGATGCGGGCCGCATCGCCGCCGCCGGGCAGGGTGACCGGCCGGCCGGCCGGTGTGCCGGTCTCGACGCGCAGGAAGGTCTCGAAGGTCGTGCGGATCGCGGCGCGATATTCGTCGAGCGAGCCGGCAACGAGCGGGATGGTGACGAGGACGAGGCCCGCGCCCAGAAGCGCCGCCCAGATGATCAGCCGGCCGACCGGATACCAATCCATGCCGGCCTCCGGATTGCCCTCGTCGCGCGGGCGGCCGAGCAGAGTGAGATAAGCAAGCCACCAGGACGGCGCGCCGACCGAGAGGCGTAGGCGCGCGCGGTGTCGAAATCGCCGAGGCCGAACAGGATGGAGGCCGCGATCATCACGCCGATCAGGCCGGCCTGATGCTGCCAGCCGAGGCTCGCGATGAAGATCGGCAGTGGTGCGAAGATGAACAGCAGGACGGACAGCATCGAGCCGGACGCGAGCGCGAGGCTGAGCGCGGCGGACGCTATGCCGCTCGCAATTCCGACAAGAAGAACGATCATCATCGGTTCTGCTGTCCCGCCTCATCAGCGGTTAGAGGAGGATCACTGTGTCCGCCCCAACCCGGTGTCGAAACCGGGCATTGATCCTGACGCCGCCATGCGGCGTCCGGTTCGTCAGTCTTACTTGATCACGTACGGCAGCAGGCCGAGGAAGCGGGCGCGCTTGATCGCGCGGGCGAGTTCACGCTGCTTCTTCTGCGACACGGCGGTGATGCGGGACGGGACGATCTTGCCGCGCTCGGAAATGTAGCGCTGCAGGAGCTTGACGTCCTTGTAGTCGATCTTCGGAGCGTCGGGGCCCGAGAACGGGCACGACTTGCGACGGCGGAAGAAGGGGCGGCGGGTCTGGGTCGCGGCCATGATCAGACTTCCTCTTCCACGACGGCTTCGGTGGTTCACGAGTCGTCGCGGCGCGGCGGCACGATCCGCCACGCTCGCTGCGATCACGCTCGTCGCGATCACGGCGCTGCATCATCGCGGACGGCTCGGTCTCGTGCTCATCGACGCGGATGGTCATGAAACGAAGGATGTCTTCGTTGATCTTCATCTGGCGTTCCATTTCGGCGACAGCCGCCGGAGGAGCCGAGATGTTGAGCAGCGTGTAGTGCGCCTTGCGGTTCTTCGAAATACGGAAGGCGAGGCTCTTCACGCCCCAGTATTCGACCTTGCCGATTTCGCCGCCGCCGGCCGAAATGACGCCCTTGTACTGGTCGACGAATTCCTCGACCTGCTGGGCCGTCACGTCCTGGCGAGCCAGGAAGACGTGTTCATACAATGCCATAGGTATTTGGCCTCTCTCATCGTTCTCGACGACCCCGGCGCTGAGCCCTTCGAGCCCGGGAAAGGCTCGAACCAAACTCTCGAAGGCGGAGACACGGGACGACGGGATCGTCAGAAACCCTGCTGCCCGAAAGCAGCCGTCCGTTCAGCCCCCGGCCGAGGCATCACGAAGGGCGCGCTTATACGCGATCGTCCGTGAAAGGCAAGGGGAGAAACCTCACCTGCGAAGCGGGAGAGGGTTGAGCAAACTCGGAGCCGTCATGCTCCGGCTTGACCGGAACATCCACTCCACGGCGCTGCGTGGGTCCTCCGGTTAAGCTGGAGCACCCACGGAGCGTATTGGTTTCCGCTTGAGGACGATCAGCCCACCCGGCGATAGGTCAGTTGCATGACCTGCTGCCAGCTTCCGTCCGCCTGCTTCATCATCGAGGTCAGGGTCCGCTTGTCCGGCCCCTGGAACTCGATGATGTCCTGATAATCAGCCGTGCCGCCGCCCTCGGGCGAGAAGGACGGGCCCACGGTGTCGAGCGTCAGCTTGTTGCCGGAGCCATCGACCGATCCCTCGTAGTGCCAGAGATAGGCCATCATCGAGCCGAACCACGAGCCGACATACTTGCCCTTGGCCGGGTCGTAGCCGAGCGTCAGGACGGATGTTCCCTTGCCGCCGCCCGGCATGTCGCCGGTGGCCTCGCCCTGGATCCAGAGTCCGCCGATCGTGCGGACATTCTCTTTCCACGGCTCAAGCTTGTCGCCTTCGGGTGTCGGCATGTCCGCCTCGGCGACCCAATCACCGAGGAACTTGTCGAGCCATTTGTGTTCGGTCTGGGGTTCGCTGTGCTGCATGAGCCGTTTCTCTCTTTTCAAGTCCGTTCGGATTTCCGCGATCCATTCCGTCGGGCCGCAAAAGAGCACGGATGTGCGACACCCGGCAGACGTAACCTCACGGTAGACGAGGATTGTGGAACTCGTTTGCCGGAGGATGACGGCGAATGGAGTCGGGCTCGCTTCGCGCCCCCGGACGCGTTAAACGACCGCCATGCCTCTGAAGGTCGCTGCTCTCTATCAGTTCGTCGCGCTGCCGGATTTCCGTGAACTGCGCATGCCCTTGTTCGATCTCTGCGAAGAGCTCGGCATCAAGGGTTCGCTGCTGCTCGCGCCGGAGGGCATCAACGGCACGGTCGCAGGCTCGGAAGAGGCGATCGATGCGCTGCTTCCCGAAATGGACGCGCTGTTCGGCGGTCGCCTCGACAATCTCGAACTGAAGTTCTCGACGGCTTCGGAGATGCCGTTCGGTCGGCTCAAGGTGCGGCTGAAGAAGGAGATCGTCACGCTCGGCGATCCCGCGACCGACCCGACCGCTCATGTCGGTACGTACGTCGACCCGAAGGACTGGAACAGGTTGCTCGACGATTCGGACCTGATCCTGATCGACACCCGCAACGGCTTCGAAGTCGAGATGGGAACATTCTCCGGCGCGGTAGATCCGCGACTCCGCCATTTCAGCGACTTCAAGGACTATGTTGCCCGAGAGCTTGACCCGGTACGGCATCGCAAGGTGGCGATGTTCTGCACCGGCGGCATCCGCTGTGAGAAGGCAAGCTCCTACATGCTGGCGCACGGCTTCGAGAACGTCTTCCACCTCAAGGGCGGGATATTGGCCTATCTGGAAAATGTGCCGGCCGAGGACAGCCGCTGGCAGGGCGAATGCTTCGTCTTCGACGAGCGCGTAGCCCTTGGCCATGGCCTGTCGGAGCGTGCCCGTGAAATGGCGGAGACCGGCGATGAGTGACGACCTCGCCGTGCGGCTCGAAGCGCTCGAAATCCGCGTTGCTTATCAGGATCAGGTCATCGAGGACCTGAACCAGACGATCACGGCGCAATGGAAAGACATAGACCGGCTGCGCCGTGAGATGGCCGCCTTGGCGGACCGGGTCGCACAGGCCGAGCGTGGGGCAGGGGGCGATCCGGAGGACGAAACTCCGCCGCCACACTATTAGGCCGGCTGCTCCGACATCGGCGCGCTGAATAGCCGTCCGCCTTCCGCGAAGAGGACGAAGCCGACCGACATCAGGCTGAACACCGCGAAGCCGATCGTCAGCGGCACCGTCGTGCCGTCGAACTGCTGGCCGACCGCGAAGCCGAGGATCGCGCCGCCGAGAGTCGAGACGAAGCCCTGCACCGCCGAGGCCGTGCCAGCGACATGACCCAGCGGCTGCATCGCCATCGCGTTGAAATTCGACACGCACAGGCCGAAGCAGAACATCATCCCGGCCTGGAAGATGCTGAAGGTCCAGATCGTTTCGAGATCCATCACCGCGACCATCATGTGCACTGCGGCGATCGTGGCGAAGCCGAGGACCGCGCCATGCGAAACGGTGCGGGTGCCGACCCTCTCGACGATGCGCGAGTTCAGCAATGACGACAGCGCCATGAAGGCGGCGATGAGTGCAAAGACGGTCGTGAACAGGCCTGGGTAGCCGAGCGCGTCGGCGAACACCTGCTGCGCCGAATTGATGAAGGCGAACAGCGCGCCCATCAGAAGCGTGATGGCGAGGTTGTAGCCGACCGACACCCGCGTCGTGAGTGTGACATAGAAGCCGTGGCCGATGCCGCGCAGCGAGATCGGAATCCGGTCTTCCGGATGCATAGTCTCGGGCAGCTTGAGGACAGCCCAGACCAGAGTGATTGCCGAATAGAGCGCGAGAGCCAGGAAGATCGCGTGCCAGGACGCGAACAGCATGATGATCTGGCCGAGCGACGGGGCAATGATCGGCGCTATCAGGAAGACGATGAAGGCGAGCGACATCACTCGCGCCATGGTCGCGCCGGTATAGCAGTCGCGTACGATCGTGATCGCCAAGACGCGCGAGGCGGCGGCGCCGATGCCCATGACGAGGCGGGCCAGAAGCATGGTCTCGAAGTTCGGCGCGATTGCTGCTGCGGCGGCCGCCACGACATAGATCGCGATACCGACAATCAGCACCGGCTTGCGGCCGAAACGGTCCGACAACGTGCCATAGATGATCTGCGCGCCGCCGAAGCCGAGCAGATAGGCGGTCACGACCCATTGCGTCTCGTTGGCATTGGCGATGCCGAGGTCGCGGCCGATATCCGGCAGCGCCGGCAGCATGGAATCGATTGCGACTGCGTTCAGGGCCATCACCGCGGCGATGAAGCCGACGAACTGACGGAAGGTCATCCCGGCATGCGGTGAAGGCGGGCGGTCGTCCGTGTCTTCGGAGATCATGGCACTGGCTATTGAGGGTGGGCGGCCCGGCGGGGCACGGCGAGGCCCGGAGATAGGCGCGGCCATTCGATTTGGCCACCCGCGACGTGTGAAAATCGCTCGCCGTTCAGTATTACATTCTATAATCGTAAGATGAAAATGTATTCCAAGCAGACTTGTATATTTTAGCGGCAAATGCCTATGCTTGCGGCGAACCGGCTCGGTGCCGGCGTCGTTTCATAGGGGATGGCAACGCCGTCCGGGAGTTCAAGATGAAGATCGTAAAGTCCATTCTCGTCGCCGGCCTGCTCGGGCTTGCCGCCGTCGCGCAGGCTCAGGCCCAGGGCCTGGACCGCATCAAAAGCGCAGGGGTGCTTAAGATCGGCACCGAGGGGACCTATTCGCCATTCACCTATCACGACAAATCGGGCGCGCTCGTCGGCTTCGATGTCGAGATCGGCCGTGCGATCGCCGACAAGCTCGGCGTGAAGGCGGAGTTCCTGGAGGGCAAATGGGACGGCCTGATCGCCGGGCTCGACGCCAAGCGCTACGACGCGGTCATCAACCAGGTCGGCATCACCGAGGCCCGCAAGGCCAAATACGACTTCTCCGAGCCCTATATCGCGTCGAAAGCGGTGTTGATCGTCCGCGACGACAATACCGACATCAAGACCTTCGCCAACCTGAAGGGCAAGAAGTCGGCGCAGAGCCTGACCTCGAATTTCGGCAAGCTCGCGCAGGATTCGGGCGCCGAGCTGGTCGGCACCGACGGCTTCGACCAGTCGATCCAGCTTCTTCTGACCGGTCGCGCCGACGCAACGATCAACGACAATCTGTCCTTCCTCGACTTCAAGAAGCAGAAGCCCGATGCCAAGGTCCGCATCGCCGCCACGCAGGACAATGCGGACTATTCCGGCGTCATCGTCAGCAAGGGACAGTCCGACCTCGTCGCCGCCATCAACGGGGCGCTGAAGGCGATCAAGGCCGACGGCACCTACGAGAAGATCTCGCAGAAATATTTCGGCGCAAACGTCTCGAACTAATAGTATCGAGGGGCACCAAGGCCGGGTGCGGGGGCGCCCGGCCTTTTCGTTTGCGTGGACAAGGGGTTGAGGCGTGCCGCACTGGCTGCAGTTGATGCTGGAATCGCTAGGGCCGCTACTGTGGGCGGGCGTCCAGTTCACGATCCCCCTGACATTACTGTCGTTTGCGCTCGGCCTCGCGGTCGGGCTGATCGTGGCGCTCATCCGCCTGTTCGGACCGCCTCCGCTCGCGGCTTTCGTCCGCTTCTATATCTGGATCATCCGCGGCACGCCGCTTCTCGTTCAGCTCTTCCTGATCTTCTATGGCCTGCCGAGCGTCGGCATCCTGCTCGATGCCTTCCCGGCAGCGCTGATCGGCTTCACGCTGAATGTCGGCGCCTACACCTCCGAGATCATCCGCGCGGTCATTTCCTCGGTGCCCAAGGGGCAGTGGGAAGCGGCCTATTCGATCGGCATGACATGGCCGCAGGCACTGCGCCGGACCGTGCTTCCGCAGGCCGCGCGAACGGCCGTGCCGCCGCTCTCGAACACCTTCATCTCGCTGGTGAAGGACACCTCGCTTGCGGCAGCCATCACCGTGCCGGAGCTTTTCCAGGCCGCCCAGCGCATCGTCGCCACGACCTATGAGCCGCTCATCCTCTACGTCGAGGCGGCGCTGATCTATCTCGCGCTGAGTTCGGTGTTGTCCGCTCTTCAGGAGCGACTGGAGCAGCGGCTCAACCGCCAGGGCGGCTTCGTCGAGGCGCGGGCATGATCAACCTCGCCGCCATCGAGAAGAATTTCGGCGATCTGCCGGTCCTGCGCGGCGTCGACCTCGTCGTGCCGCGCGGTGGCGTCACCGCTCTCATCGGACCGTCCGGCGGCGGCAAGAGCACTCTGCTCCGCTGCATCAACCTGCTCGAACTCCCGACCTCCGGCATTGTCGAGGTCGGCGAATGCAAGATCGAGTTCCGGCCGGGCCGCAAGGTCAACCAGAAGGTTGTCCGCGAACTCCGCCGCCAGACCGGAATGGTGTTCCAGAATTTCCAGCTCTTCCCGCATCAGACTGCGGTGGCGAATGTCATGGAAGGCCTGGTCACCGTCCTGAAATGGCCGGCCGACAGGGCGCGTGCGCGAGCGATGGAACTGCTCGACAAGGTCGGCCTCGCGCACAAGGCCGACGCCTGGCCGTCCAGCCTGTCCGGCGGCCAGCAGCAGCGCGTCGCGATCGCCCGTGCACTAGCGCCAGAGCCGAAGGTGCTTCTCTGCGACGAGCCGACCTCGGCGCTCGATCCTGAACTCTCCGGAGAGGTCGTCGCCGTGCTGGCTCAACTGGCGGAGGAGGGGACGACCATGGTGATGGCGACCCACGATCTCAGGCTCGCCCGCCAGATCGCCCATGATGTCGTCTTCCTCGAAGCCGGCAAGGTCATCGAGGCGGGCAGGGCCTCCGAGATTTTCGAGAAGCCGTCGCAGCCACGGACGGTCCAGTTCATCTCGACCCTGACCGAGCAGGGCCTCGCCGCCGGCGCCGGTATCTGACGCAATTGTGCCTGTCCGCTACCTGAGCGTGAACATCGCTTGGAATAGTCCGCGATCTCATGTATGACTGACTGGTCAGTCATAATAAGGTTTCGGAGCGATGCAAGCGACTGGAGCCGCCCGCAAGCCGGGACGGGCTCTAACCCCGGAAGAACGCCAGGCGCGGACCCGGCAATTGCTGGATGCGGCGCTGGACGTCTTCCTCGAACGCGGCTTCGAGGCGGCGCGGCTGGATGAAGTCGCCAAGCGCGCGGGCGTCGCCAAGGGCACGCTCTACCTCTACTTCGCCTCGAAGGAGGCCTTGTTCGAGGACCTGATCCGCTCGCTGATTGCCTCGCCAATTCAAGAGGTTGGGCAGCGGATGCTCGCGCAGGACCTTCCCGCCGAAATGATGCTGCGCGGCCTGCTGAACTGGGTGAAGACGGAGGTGCTCGGCACTCGCCGCAAGGACATCGCCCGGCTGATCATTTCCGAAGCCGGCCGTTTCCCCGAGCTCGGCGCCTTCTATCACCGCGAGGTCATCAGCCGAGGCACGGCGGTGGTCCGCGCCATCGTCCTTAGGGGTATCGAGCGCGGCGAGTTCACCACGGACGCCTTGGTCCGTTTCCCGCAATTGCTGATCGCCCCGGTCCTCGTCGGAATCATCTGGAGCGGCCTGTTCAGCCATGTCGAGGAACTCGACACCGACGGCCTGCTGGACGCCCACGCCGACCTCATCATTCGCGGCCTGAAGGGCGGTGCGGCATGAAACGCATCGTCCCGCTCGTCTTGATCATCGCGATTGCGGCATCCGCCGCCTGGTATCTCTGGCCGGCCGCGACCGACCCGGACCGCGTGCAGGGCTATATCGAGGGCGATCTCGTCCTTGTCGGGCCGGAAAGCGCGGGCAGGATTGTCAGCCTCGCTGTCGATTCCGGCAGCAATGTCACGGAAAACGCTGAGCTTTTCGGCCTCGACACCCGTTCCGAAGAGGCGGCGCGCGACGAGGCGCAGGCAAAGCTCAACCAGACCAAGGCGCAATTGGCGGATCTTCAGGCAGCGGTTCAACGGCCCGAACAGGTTGCCGTCCTCAAGGCCACCGAGAACCGGGCGAAGGCCGCGCTCGATTTGTCCCGTGCCGACGTCGATCGCCAGAGAGCCTTGTTCCAGAAGGGTTTTTCGTCGGAGGCTCGGCTCCAGCAGGCGCAGGCGCAGTTCCAGAACGACGAGGCTGCGCTTGCCGAAGCCCGCCGGCAGATCGAGGCGGCGGAAATCCCGGGCAGAAGCGAACTGATCACCGGGGCCGAAGCCGCCGTCAAAGCGGCCGATGCAACATTGGACGGCGCAGTGAAAGCGCTGGAGAAACGCCGGGTGTTCGCGCCGGTCGCGGCCGTCGTCGAGGATGTCTATTTCCGCGCCGGCGAGGTCGTGGCGGCCGGCCAGCCGGTACTTGCCCTGCTCCCGCCTGGAAACCGCAAGGTTCGCTTCTATGTCCCGGAACCTCAGCTTTCCGGCCTAAAGCTCGGCCAGGACGTGACAATCTACTGCGACGGCTGTCAGCCGATGACGGCGCGGCTGACCTTCCTGTCGAGCGAGGCGGAATTCACCCCGCCGGTCATCTTTAGTGAGGAGGAGAGGGCAAAGCTCGTCTTCAAGGCCGAGGCGAAGCTCACCGAGGGCGAGACCCTGCCGCTCGGACTGCCGGTCGATGTGCTCTTGCACGGGCCAGCAAAATGACGACCGTAGCCCTGACCGTCGACCGCCCACAGACCGACCCGGACGTGGTCATCGACGTCGAAGGGCTGACCAAGAAATTCGGCGAGCGCACGGTGGTGAAGGACCTCACCATGCAGGTCCGGCGCGGACTGATCTACGGCTTCCTCGGCCCGAACGGCTCCGGCAAGACGACGACGATCCGCATGCTCACCGGCCTGCTGACGCCGGACAGCGGGCGCGGCACCTGTCTCGGCTACGACATCCTCACCCAGTCGACCGAGATCAAGCGCCATGTCGGCTACATGACGCAGAAGTTCTCGCTCTACACCGACCTGTCGATCCGCGAAAATCTCGAATTCATCGGCCGCGTCCATGGCCTCGCCGACCCGCGCGGCGCGGCGCAGGAAGCGATCGCCCGGCTCGGGCTGGAAAACCGGGCGAGCCAGCTTGCCGGCGAGCTCTCGGGCGGCTGGAAACAGCGGCTCGCGCTCGGCGCCTGCATCCTCCCGAAGCCCGATCTGCTGCTTCTCGACGAGCCGACCGCCGGTGTCGACCCCAAGGCCCGGCGCGAATTCTGGGACGAGATCCATCAGCTCGCCCATGACGGCATGACTGTCCTCGTCTCGACCCATTACATGGACGAGGCCGAGCGCTGCCACGAGATCGCATACATCGCCTATGGCGAACTCCTGACCCATGGCACGGTCGACGAGGTCGTCGCCCAATCGGGCCTTTCGACCTACACCGTCACCGGCCGCGACCTCACTGCGCTCGCCGAAAAACTCTCGAAGACCGACGGCGTCGATCAGGTCGCACCGTTCGGTTCGGCGCTCCACATCTCCGGCCGCGACAAGGCCAAGCTCGATGCCGCCATCAAGGCGCTGCCGAAGACCGAGGGCGTCGAGGTCACGCCCTCCGAACCCACGCTCGAAGACGTGTTCATCGAGCTGATGGGCCAGAGCCGGGACAATTTCGCATGAGCGCCCCGGCCGAACCACGCGCGAAACCCGGCGGCAGCTTCAGCCGCTTCCGCGCCGTCTTCATCAAGGAGGCGATCCAGCTTCGCCGCGACCGGCTGACCTTCGCGATGATGGTGATGATCCCGCTGATGCAGCTCCTCTTGTTCGGCTACGCCATCAACACCGATCCGAAGAGCCTGCCGACAGCCGTCCTCCAGCTCGACGACAGCGCCTTCGCGCGCTCCTTCATCGGCGCCATGCACGCGACCGACTATTTCGCGATCGAGAAGACGGTCCACAGCGAAAAGGAACTCGACGACCTCTTCCTCTCCGGCGCGATCCAGTTCGCGGTGCAGATCCCGGTCGATTTCGGCAAGAAGATCATGCGCGGCGAGAAGCCCGCTCTGCTGGTCATAGCCGACGCCACCGACCCCTCCGCCTCGGGCAATGCCATCGCCGCGCTGCAGCAGCTTCCGCAGACCGTCTTCTCCCGCGATCTCCTCGGCGCCCCGGCCATGCTGGCGGGCTCCGAGCCGCCGTTCGAACTCCGCCTCCACCGCCGCTACAATCCGGCCGGCGAGACCCGGTTCAACATCGTGCCGGGCCTGATGGGCACGATCCTGACGCTCACAATGCTTCTTTTCACCGGCCTCTCGGTGACGCGCGAGGTCGAGCGCGGGACGATGGAGACCTTGCTCTCGCTGCCGATCCGCCCGACCGAGATCATGCTCGGCAAGATCTCGCCCTATGTCGTCGTCGGCGTGATGCAGATGACGATCATCCTGACGACGAGCTTCCTGTTGTTCGGCGTGCCGATCGTCGGCTCGCTGCCGCTGCTGCTGACGCTGACGACGCTCTTCATCATCGCTAATCTCGCGGTCGGCTACACCTTCTCGACCATCGCCACGAGCCAGCTCCAGGCGATGCAGATGTCCTTCTTCTTCTTCCTGCCCTCGATCTTGCTCTCAGGCTTCATGTTCCCGTTCCGCGGCATGCCGGTCTGGGCGCAATACCTCGGCGAGGTATTGCCGCTGACGCATTTCCTGCGGGTGGTGCGCGGCATCATGCTGAAAGGGGCAGGGCTCTGGGACCTGAGCCACGACGTGCTGGCGCTGGTGGCGTTCGTGCTGGTGGCGATGGGGGTCGCGGTGGCGCGGTTTAGGCAGACTTTGGATTGAGGCGATGCTCTCCGCTTTGCGCTGAAGACGGCGCCTTACTGCTTGAAGCAGTTCTCGCGATGCCATTGCAAGAAATGAGGGTGCGGACGGTCTGAGGACCGCCGAGGGGCGAAAGCGCGACAGCTTGTATTGATGAACGCCCTAACGCCCTCGGGATCGTTGACCTGTCGCGACACCAGTATCTCTAGGTCGTCCGACAGGCTGATCAGGCCGCGATCAAACATCCAATGTGCAGTGCCAGAAAGAGCTATCCCATTGCTGATGATGTCGGGCCCGTTCGCTTCAACGGGTTGAATATGCGCCGCAGCAACCTCCGCACGGCCACCGCCGTTTATCAGTTTCAGTCCGCTTATCGCGCAACGCTCGTCGTAAGCGCGTAAAACCGTCCGACGAAAAATCCGATCCCGCACGATCCGTGATGCGACAAAGCTTATTCGGTCGCGTGTTTGTTCGAATTCGAACGGTGCTCGCTCTTCGCTGAACCCAATCGAAGGAAGCAGCTCGCCAATACGCGGCAATAACGGTTCGTCCTCGTTAAATCCCAACGAGAGGATCCGATTGAAGTCGCTCGGAGCAAGTGGGCGGACGGCCGATTGAGCGCGTCCTGACATCCGTCCTTCTTCATTCAGTACACCCCGTTCAACCGGGCCCGCGTCGTCGCTGAATGGCACAGGATTGGCGAAGTCGAGATAGCTGCCAGGCTCGATTAGGGCTAGGTACATGCCCGCCGCGCTGGGATCTGGAATGACCTGTTCTGCTTTCGCGATAGCGAAATAGCCTCGCGTATCCGCAACCTTGCGAGGCTCGTAATAGATGATCCAATCACCCACGCACGCGTTCACGCGGCCGAGATACTGGCTAGGAAATTGATAGCGCTCAGCCGGGCTGTCGTCGTAGATCGAATCTGAGCGGTGAATGAAGACCCCAAACCCCATGAGCTAGGTATAGCCCGCATTTTCTAGGCTGGCCTAGGCTTTGACGCATATCCTGTTGATGGGCGTATGGTTTCTTTAGGCCCGCCTGTGTAGGCGCGGGCCTTAGCGGCTTGGAGCTGAAGGCCAACACCTTCGCAGCATTCTCTTGCCGCCGGCCACTCACCCCGACCGACTCTCCGATTTCAGCTTCTCCGCATCGATCGGCAGCTTCCTCAACCTCACCCCGGTCGCCGCATAGACCGCGTTCAACACCGCCGGGGCCAGCGCCGAAGTCCCAGGCTCGCCAAGCCCGCCGGGGGCCTCGCTGCTCTTGATGATCTCGACCTCGATCTTCGGGGCCTCGTCGATGCGGAGCATCTGGTAGGTGTCGAAATTGGTTTGCTCGACCCGGCCGTCCTTGAGCGTGATTTCGCCGTAGAGCGCCGCGGTGATGCCGAAGATGATGCCGCTCTGGAGCTGCGCCTCGATCGTGTCCGGATTGACGGCGACGCCGCAATCGATGGCGGCGACGACGCGGTCGACGCGGACCGTGCCGTTGTCCGCGACGGTCACCTCGGCGACCTCCGACAGGTAGCTTCCGAACACATGCTGCACGGAGATGCCGCGGCCCTTGCGGGGCCCGAGCGGGGTTCCCCATCCGGCTTTCTTCGCGGCGGTCTCGAGCACTTTCAGCGCGCGTGGATTGTCCGCCAGAAGCGCGCGGCGGTACTCGACCGGGTCTTTCTTCGCAGCGGCGGCGAGTTCGTCGATGAAGCTCTCGACCACATAGATGTTGTGCGTCGGGCCGACGCCGCGCCAGAACGCCGTCGGGATGCCCGGAGGCTCCACCTGGACGTAGTCGACATGCATGTTGGCGACGGCATAGGGGATCTCGGACGCCCCCTCGACCGCGTCCGGATCGACGCCGTTCTTCATCAGCGGCGGGAAGAAGCGGGCTATGATCGACGAGCCGGCGATGCGATGGCTCCAGGCCGTCAGCTTGCCGTTCTCGTCGAGGCCGGCGCTCATCCGGTCGAAGTAATAGGGCCGGTACATATCGTGCTGGATGTCTTCCTCGCGGCTCCAGACCACCTTGATCGGGTCCTTGGCCTGTTGCGCGATGAGAGCCGCCTGGGCGATGAAATCGACCTCGAGCCGGCGGCCGAAACCGCCGCCGATCAGGTGGTTGTGGATCGTCACCTGCTCCGGATTCAGCCCGAGCGACTTCGCCACCACCGCCTGGGCGATGTCCGGCACCTGCGAGCCGACCCAGACATCGCAGCTATCGGCTTTCACCTGAACGGTGCAATTGATCGGCTCCATCGTCGCGTGGGCGAGGAACGGCGCTTCGTAAACTGCCTCGACCTTGGTGGCCGCCTTGGCGAGAGCGGCGGCCACATCACCTTCGTTCTTGGCGACCGCGCCGGGCTTCTCCGACGCTTTCGCCAATGCGGCCACGACGTCCGCCGTTGTGACGGACGCGTGAGGTCCATCGTCGAATGTGACGGCAGCCGCTTCGAGGCCCTGTTTCGCTGCCCAGTAATGGTCGGCGATGACGGCGACCGCATTGTCGAGCTTCGCGACTTGATGCACGCCCGGAACCTTCAGCGCCGCCGCCTCGTCGACCGACGCGACCTTGCCGCCGAAGACCGGAGATGCGGAGACGGTGGCGACCTTCATGCCGGGCAGTTTGACGTCGATGCCGAAGACGGCCGTGCCGTTGACCTTGCCCGCTACGTCGAGGCGCTTGGCCGGCGTGCCGATCAGGCGAAACGCGCTCGGATCCTTGAGCTTGACGTCGGTTGGGATGGGGAGCTTGGCGGCGGCGTCGACGAGTTCGCCGTATCCGACCCGCCGCTTGCTCGCGGCGTGGACAACAAAGCCCGGCTCGGTCGTCAGGCTGCCGGCGTCGACGTTCAGTTGTTTCGCGGCGGCGGCGATCAGCATCTGCCGTGCCGAGGCTCCAGCCTGGCGCAGCGGCATGTAGAACGCCCGGATCGACGTCGAGCCGCCGGTCATCTGCACGCCGCCGATGAGGGCGTTGCCGTAGAGCTTGGCGTTGGCCGGAGAGTTCTCCACCGTGACATTGGTCAGGTCGACATCGAGTTCCTCGGCGACCAGCATCGGCAGCGAGGTGAAGGTGCCCTGGCCCATCTCGATCATCGGGGAGATAAACGTCACCTTGCCCGCCCGGTCGATGCGGATGAACGCATTCGGAGCGAACGGCTGAGCATCCGCCGCGGCGTCGGCCGGCAGGATTCCGGCGGGCAAGCACCAGCCGATCATCAAGCCCCCGCCGACTGCCGCGCTGGTGCGGAGGATCGTGCGGCGAGAAACGGTTCGGTCCATAACGTCCTGAACGAGTGTCATGGCTGCTGCCTTCACTTCGAAACGGAGTTCGCTGCCTGCTTGATTGCTTCGCGGATGCGCACGTATGTGCCGCACCGGCAGATGTTTCCGGACATCGCAGCGTCGATGTCGGCATCGGTGGGTTTGGAATTGCTGGCGAGGAGCGCACTCGCCGACATGATCTGCCCCGACTGGCAGTAGCCGCATTGCACGACTTCCGAGTTCGAGCCATGCCGCCTGAACGGCCTTGCCCGCAGTAGTTTCGCCGATCGCCTCGATCGTCGTGACGGACTTGCCCCCGACGTCGCTGATCGGCGTGGTGCACGAGCGGGTGGCCACGCCGTCGATATGTACGGTGCAGGCTCCGCATTGAGCGATGCCGCAACCGAACTTCGTTCCGGTCATTCCCAGGATATCCCGGATCACCCACAGCAACGGCATGTCGTCCGGCGCGTCGACCGACTGGGGTCGGCCGTTCAGGTTGAGACTGAGCATGGAAGAAGTCCTCTCGGTCTGTGCTGGCTGTTTAGGATTGGCGATCTGCGAGGCCCGGCGGGCCGGACTGACGCCGGGGCGAAGCGCGGCTGGTAATCCGGCGAAGAGCTTGATGCCCGCCACCGATATGGCGACAGTGAGGCGTCTCTACAGGCATCAGCAGGCATGGCGACCTTCTGACCGGCTCAAGGAACCACTCAATTTCAGAGGCGCGGGACGGAACGAATGACTCACTCGTCGGGCGTCAGTTTGGAACGAATCTACGTCCCAAAGTATGGCTGGAATGAGGACGCGGAACCGGTTAGCGGATGTCGGCGTCGAGCGCGCGGGTGAGGTCGGCCGCACTCACCAGATGCACTTCCTCGCGGCCTAACGGCCCGGTGAGCGCTGGGGTGTGGAGCATAGTCGCGACGCGGTGGTAGGCGACGTGAGTCAGGCCTGGGAGTTCTTCGTCGTCAGTAACGAGCCGGTAGGTGCCGGCCGGCTGCGGGCCCGTCAGGGCGGACAGCTCGAAGGGGTGCTGGAAGGTGATTGTTGTCTCGGTGGTACGGACTGGCATGGCAAAGCCTCGGCTCGTTTTATGGCCGCCCCCGCGGCAGTGCCGGCTCGGTGCCCAACAGCAGGCCGGTCATCTGCCCCCATTTCACGAAGGCCTTCATCCCCTTGGCCTTTTCCTGCGCCGTTCGCGCTTTCTTCAAGGCGAGCGCTATGCCGCCCAGAACCGCGCCATTCGACGGGTTGAGATAGGCTTCCACGTCGCCGATGGTGCGCAGCCGAATTTCGGCATGGCCATCCATCACGACGAGGATCTGGTTCAGCCGGTCGGCCGGGTCAGCCATGTCGGTCGTCCGGCTCGCGGCCGCCTTCGTTCAGCCAGGCGTCCTCCTGCGCGGACGTGCCCGAAGATCGGTTGCGTTGGCCGTCCTCGATGTCTCTCTCCTGATTGGCAAGCGTGCCGTAGAAGCGGGAAAAGCCGAGCAGACCGCCCACGAAAGGAGCGGTGCTTTGTCTTGCAGCTTTCAGAAATGCATCGGACGTGAGCTGCAGGCGCATCGAGTAGAACGGCGGTGCGACTTTGTCAGGCATGGGGCGCTCCTAGACGAAAACCTGGTTGCCGACATGGCGGTGCGAGATTTCCTTTTCCGTCACCACCCGCTCGGTGATCTCGGCCGGACTCTTCATCCGGTATTGCAGCGTGCCGTCGGCACCTTCGGGAAGCTGTCGCGTGATCTCGTACGGGCCGCGTTGAACATTGAGAGGAACGCGGATCCACTCGACCTGATCGCCCAGCTGGAATTCATGATTGTGTTGCATAAATTGAAAGTGGTTATGATCGCGTCGGATACAAGGAGCGAGCGGTCGTCAATAAATAAAAAATCGCGGCCTAGAAGTTGAAGAAAAATAAGATTACCTTGAAATGTGGACGAAATACATTGCGTCCGTAAATAGATCGGAATCTACCATGCCAGTCGAAATCTATCCGTGGCATGATTGGTTCGCTTGGCGGCCAGTATTCGTCAATGGCGGCATAGCGTGGTTCAGCACCATCAGGCGCAGGCGGCGTTCAATGGATCAATGGGAATACGCCGGAGGGCGGCCCAGCTAGCCGCCTCGCGCAAAACTTTCAGAAATCCCTTCGTCAGGCGACGGCGTGTCGCCGGAGCGGGCTTATTTCTTCTTTTCCGTCGACCGCGCCACCGTGTCTCCGACGATCGAATTCTTGGTCGATGGGGCGGCGGCGATCACCTTCGCGGTGACCTTCTTCGGTTTCTTGGCTTCGCGATTGCCGCGTTGTTCCTTGGACATGTCGTTTCCTCCGAGGGTGTCAGCAGACGCCCGTTTTATGGCTGGAACAAGGGGTCAGTGGACCGGGTGCGCAAAGGGAAGGTCGGGCGCTTCCTCGGTCACGACCTTGAACTCGACCAGTTGGTTGGGGCCGAAGGTCAGGGTCAGCGGCACGTCGGCGGCGTCGCGGCCGTAGGCGATGAGGATGCGGCCGATGCGCGGATCGTTGTTCCTCGGGTCGAACATGTGCCAGCGGCCGCCGAGGAAGACCTCGATCCACGCGGCGAAGTCGCCGGGCGCGTGCGGCAGAGGCAGGCCGATATCGCTGACATAGCCGGTGCAATAGCGGGCAGGGATGTTGAGGCAGCGGCAGAAGGTCAGCGCCAGATGGGCGAAGTCCCGGCAGACGCCGATCTTCTCCTCATAGGCATCCATCGCCGAACGGGTCGGCCGCGAATGCGCATAGCCGAAGGTGATGTGGTTGTGCACGAACTCGCAGATCGCCTGGACGCGCGACAGGCCGGGCGGCAACGCGCCGAACAGGCTCCAGGCAACGTCCGACAGCCGGTCAGTCTCGCAATAGCGGCTGCCGAGCAGGAAGAGCAGCGTATCAGCCGGAAGGAGGGCGGGTGAGACCTCGTCGGCGGCCTTCGCCACTGCATCCCATTGGCCGTCGTCGCGGACGACCGTGTCGGTCTTCAGCGTGAAGCGTCCGATGGGCGCGGTGAAGCGGCTGCACCAATTGCCGAAGCTGTCGCGATATCCCTGGATCGGCACGGCCGGCGAAGTGGTGAGGTAGTCCGGCCGTTCGAGGTCGGATACGCGCGAGGAGTGGACGTTGAGCATGGCGATCATCGGCGTGACCTGCGCGAATTCGTAGGTCATCTCGCAACCAACCAGAATCCGCATGCGCTCTCCTCAGTCGATTGAAATCTTCCGAGGGAGCGGGGAAGGTCGCCCGCGTGGTCCGCGGCAGCAATGTCGATGACACACAACTTGGAGCACATCGGCGGCGGAGAAGATACAGGCACGCCTAACCAAATCCACGCACCATCTTTTTCCCAAAACGATGTGCGCTCGTCGTCGAGCGGCATTATCGTCCGCGCATCTTTGGTTTCGGCAGGAGTATCGAACGCATGAACGCATCAGTGAACCCCAATGCCGGGCGCCTGACCGACCTTCGCGATCTCGCCGACATTCCGAGTCTGGTCGTTGCCTATTATTCGGAACGGCCCGATCCCGGCATCGTGGAGCAGCGCGTGTCGTTCGGCACGTCGGGACACAGGGGCTCGTCGCTGACGCGCAGTTTCAACGAGCGGCACATCCTCGCCGTCACGCAGGCGATCTGCGAGTACCGGAAGAAGGAGGGGATCGACGGGCCGCTGTTCATCGGTGCCGACACGCACGCCTTGTCACGCCCGGCATTCGTGACGGCGCTCGAAGTGCTGGCGGCGCATGGCGTCAACGTCATGGTGGCCGCCAACAACGACTTCACCCCGACGCCGGTGATCTCACGCGCGATCCTCGTCTACAATCGCGGGCGGACGAGCGGCCTTTCCGACGGCATCGTCATCACGCCCTCGCACAATCCGCCCGGCGACGGCGGCTTCAAATACAATCCTCCGCATGGCGGGCCGGCCGGCTCGGCGGTGACCGGCTGGGTCGAGGGCAGGGCGAACGAATTGCTCGGCGGCGGCGAGATTGCCCGTGTCAGCTATGAGAAGGCGCTTCGCGCGCCGACCACGGTGCAGCACGACTACATTACCGCCTATGTCGACGATCTCGCTTCCGTCATCGACCTGGAGGCGATCCGGGCGTCCGGGCTGCACCTCGCGGTCGATGCGCTCGGCGGTGCGGGCATCAATTACTGGCACCGCATCGTGGAGCGCTACGGGCTCGATCTCACCGTCCTGAACGACGTCTACGACCCGACCTTCCGCTTCATCACGCGCGACTGGGACGGAAAGATCCGGATGGACCCGTCCTCGCCGGATGCGATGCGGAGCCTGATTGGGCTGAAGGACGATTTCGATCTCGCCTTTGCCTGCGACACAGATCACGACCGCCACGGCATCGTGACGAAGAGCGCGGGCTTGATGCAGCCGAACCATTATCTCGCGGCGGCGATCGATTACCTCATCACGCACCGCCCGGAATGGAAGCCGGATATCGCGATCGGCAAGACGGTCGTCAGCAGCAGCATCATCGATCGCGTGGTCGCGCGCCGGAATCATCGGGTCCACGAGACGCCGGTCGGCTTCAAATGGTTCGTCGATGGCCTGACCGACGGCTGGATCGGCTTCTGCGGCGAGGAGAGCGCCGGCGCCACCTTCGTCGAGACGAGCGGCCGGGTCTGGACGACCGACAAGGACGGTATCACCGCGGGCCTGCTGTCCGCCGAGATGACTGCCCGTACCGGCCGCGATCCGGCGGAGATCTACAAAGGCCTGACCGAGGAGGTCGGGACCTCCTATTATCGCCGCAGCGACGCGCCGGCTAACAAGGAACAGCGGACGGCCCTCGGCCGCCTGACGCCGGACACGTTCAAGGTGACGGAGCTTGCCGGCGAGGCGGTGCAGCATGTGCTGACGCATGCGCCCGGCGACGGCAGCGCGATCGGCGGCATCAAGGTCGTGGCCGCGAACGGCTGGTTCGCCGTGCGGCCGTCCGGCACGGAGGACGTCTACAAGATCTACGCCGAGAGCTTCATTGGCGACGAGCATCTGCGCCGGATCGAGGTTCAGTCGCGTCAGCTGGTCACCGAAGCGCTGACCGCCTCATCGGCTGCCGCATAGCAAAACGAGGGCGCCGGCGGGTCAACGCCCGGCGGCGCCTGTCGTCAGCTCGCGTGCCGCTTCTCGCGGCGAGCGAGATAGCCGTGGATCTGCGCGACGACGGCGGCGCCGTCGCCGACCGCCGCGGCGACACGCTTGGTCGATGACGCGCGCACATCGCCGATCGCGAAGACGCCGGACCTGTTCGTTTCCAGCGACAGGCTGTTGGAACCGTGTCGATCCGCCCCGGTCAGTACGAAGCCCTTGCTGTCAACATCGACGCAGCCATTCAGCCAGCCGGTGTTGGGATCGGCGCCGACGAACAGGAACAGGTGCTTGATGTTTCGGGTCAGCTTTGCGCCGGTCGCGGCCTTGCGCAGGACGATTTCGTTTAGCCCGTCCGTCGGGTCGCCCCCAAGTTCGGTGACCTCAGTATTGGTGTGAAGCTCAACG
Source organism: uncultured Alphaproteobacteria bacterium (assembly GCA_963778835.1). Lineage (GTDB taxonomy): Bacteria > Pseudomonadota > Alphaproteobacteria > Rhizobiales > Methylopilaceae > Flaviflagellibacter. The sequence goes on along the minus strand of CAVZVY010000004.1, from coordinate 183,088 downwards.
TTCGGCAAAGCCGCGATCCGCTCGATCAGGTATTGCGACATCGACGATTCCAGGCCGCTCGCCCGGATGATCAGGTGTAGGTGCTTCACCTTCGGCGCGAGATAGACGACGGCCTGTCCGGCCGAATTCCCTCCGCCGACGAGCGCGACTTCCTCGTCTTTGCAGAGCTGCGCCTCGACCGGAGACGCCCAGTAGGAAATCCCGCGTCCCTCGAATGTCGACAGATTGGCGATGTCGGGCCGGCGGTAGCTTGCGCCCGAGGCGATGACGACCGTCCGGGACGAGATCGTCTTCCCGTCGGAGAGGAGGAGGTCGAGCGTTGCGTCGGAATCGTCCTCCGCGCCGAGACAGGTCAGTTTCGTGACCTCCAGCGGAATGGCCAGCTCGGCTCCGAATTTCTGCGCCTGAGTGAACGCCCGGCCGGCGAGTGCCTGGCCGGAAATGCCGGTCGGAAAGCCGAGATAGTTCTCGATCCGCGCTGATGCGCCGGCCTGTCCGCCGAAGGCGCGGGCATCGAAAACGAGCACCTTCAGCCCCTCCGATGCCGCATAGACCGCGGTGGCGAGGCCTGCCGGACCGGCGCCGACCACGGCCACGTCGTAGGTCACCGACGGGTCGAGATCCGGCGTCATGCCGAGGCAGACGCCGGCCTCGGCATTCGTCGGATGCTTGAGAACGGTGCCGTTCGGGCAGATGAGGATTGGGAGATCCTCTTCCGCGATGCCGAGACGCTCGATGAGCGCGCGGCCTTCCTCGTCATGGCAGTCGATGACGGTGTTCGGATAGCCGTTCCGGGTCAGGAATCCCTGCAGGCGAACCAGATCGCGGTCGTTGGCCCGTCCGAGCAAGGTCGAGCCGGCGGTGCCGCCTTCGATCAGGGCGACCCGACGCAGGATGTACGCTCGCATCACGATCTCGCCTACCTCGGCGGAGCCGATGATGAGTGCGCGCAGGTGAGCGGCGTCCAGGGGAACGGCGAGGCAGCCCCCGGACCCGGCCTTGCCCGCCGCCAGGGAGGCACGTCCGGCAAGCTGGCTGATCTCTCCCGAGAACTGGCCGGCCATGTGCGAAACGATCGGTAGCTGATTGCCGAGACCATCGCGCCTTACGACATCGATCGATCCACGCAGGACCAGCCAGGCGGGCGAATTACGCTGGCCGACGTCGAACAAGGTTTCGCCGGGCTGGAACATGTGTTCCCCGCCACTGGCGAACCGCTTCATCACCTCGATCTGGGTGGCGTCGAGTCTCGGGAAGATCTGGTGGAGACGAGTCTCTATCGACAACATGGACAGTCCCGTTGGGGAGGGAGAAGTCTTCAGCAACAGATGGGTATGCGCAAGCGGGCCAAGCGGCCGCCTATCGGAGCAACCTGTGTACCCTGCAATCCCACGTTAAGATCGGACAAAGGTTCTTGGTGGATGGTTCCCTCGTTCGGAGGGAGCATGCATCTGACAAGGCAGATCACCGCCTGTCTGCTGATAGGTTGCGTCATCACCTTTTTGACGGTCGGGGCGATGACCGTGTGGATGGCCAGGCAGTACGACGCCCAGGCCGCCGCGGCCGCGCAGATCATGGTAGCGGGCAGTGCCTCCTCCGCGCATTACCGTCTGAAGGTCACGACCGATGACTATTCCTGGTGGGATGACGCCTACCAGGCCTATGCGCGCGGCGACCGGGACTGGCTGAACACCAATGTCGGCACCGGAATTTCCGAGACTGTCGTCGGCGACGTCATGGTCATCGTCTCGCCCGACGGGAAGATCGTTCACGGCTGGACCGCGCAAGACAACGAAACGCCCGAGCAGACAATCAGCGAGGCGACGATCGAGCTGGCGAGGCAGGCGCTGAAGGGTGCGCCGCTTGGCCCGACCTCGGCGAAGACCATGCTCGCGCGCGGTCCGGCGGGTGTCCTGATGATCGGCGCAAGCCGACTGACGCCGAAGGATCTCGCCGGGATTGATCCGTCCCGGTTGCCGCTCGTGATGATAGCCCGCTACCAGAACCCGGAGCGGATCACCCGTATCGGCGAGAGCTTTCTGCTCGATGACCTCGCGGTGAGCGGCGCCCCAGTTCCGGGCAAGGACTTCAGACCCTTGCTCGACCCCGCGAAGCAAACAATCGGCTATCTCGTGTGGACGCCGCCGCGTCCCGGAGCGGCGTTGCTTCAGGAATTGATGGTTCCGGTCGGTCTTGCCCTGTCGGTGTTCGTGATGGCGATGTTGTTCGTCTCCACGCGCGCCCGCGGCTTTGCTGACGAACTCGCGCGCGCGGCGCGGCTGGATCATCTGACCGGGCTCGACAACCGCAAGGGTCTCTCGGATTTCTTCGCCTCCAAAAAATGCCAGGAGGAGATCGCGAAGGGCGGGGTCGCCGTCATCTACGTCGACGTCAACGGCTTCAAGACCGTCAACGATTCAGTTGGCCACAAGGGCGGCGACGCACTCGTATGCGAAATCGCAGCGCGGCTGATTGCGGCGGCGCCCGCCCGAGCGCGGGTCGCTCGCGTCGGCGGCGACGAATTCGTGGTGGTGCTCGTCGGCGGCGATGCCGACAATGTGGTCGAGATCGCGAACTGTCTGCCGGTCGCGATGGAGAAGCCGTTCGTCGTCGCGGAGCTCGAGTTCAACGTCTCCTGCGCTGTCGGCTATGCACGCGGCACGGATGCGGACGGCGGCGCCGATGTGCTGCTGCAGCGAGCCGATCTGGCGATGTACCAGGCCAAGCAGGCGCAGGGGGTCGGTCCCGTCGCCTATACGCCGTCGATGGAAACCGACGCGCTGGCGCGCAAGCAGTTCGAGGCCAAGCTCCGGAACGCCATCGAGGCGGGTGAGTTGCACATCGTCTATCAGCCGATCGCCTCGACAACCGATATGAAGGTTTGCGGGCTGGAGGCGCTTGTGCGCTGGCATTCGCCGGAGCTCGGCGATGTCCCGCCGCAAAAACTGATCGCGGTCGCTGAGGAATCGGGCCTGATCCGCTCGGTCGGTGATTTCGTGCTGAACCGCGTCTGCGAGGACGCCTGGCGCTGGCCCCACCTCAAGCTGTCGGTGAACGTGTCGCCGGCTCAGTTGCGCGACGCCGCCTTCGTGCCGCGCTTCGGAAGGGTGCTGCGCAAGCATGCCGTGAAGCCGAGCCAGATCGAGATCGAGCTGACGGAGACGGTGCTGCTGAAAGACCCCGCGCCGGCTGCCAGGAAGCTCGAACAGCTCCGCAGGCTCGGCATCACGGTGGCGCTCGACGATTTCGGCACCGGCTTCTCATCGATCAGCTCTCTCCGGACATTCCCGCTCGACCGTCTCAAGATCGACCGCTCCTTCGTCGGGGATTTCCAGACCGACCCGGATGCGGCCACGCTGATCGAGTCCTTCGTGGCGGTTGCCCGCGCCATGCGCCTGGCGGTGATCTGCGAGGGCGTCGAGACCGCGACGCAGGCGGCGACGATCAAGCTTCTCGATTGCGATTTCATCCAGGGCTATCTCTTGGCTCGGCCGATGCGGGTCGAGCAGATGGCGGATTTCCTGGCAGGCAAAGCGCTCCGTGCGAAGGCCGTATAGGCCAACTCGGAAGGCTGCAGAGCCTCTGGCGCTGTGTTTCTCCGGGTTGGATTACGCCGCCGGCGAGTAGCTGCAAATGCGAATGACTTGCAATATCAATCCAAACATGGAAGCTTATTGAAGAGTCATTCGCGACTGGGGCGGGGAGCCGGAATGTTAGTTCGGATCAGACGTGTTGCAGTTTCCGGTTTCGTGGCCTTGGCCGCCTTCTGTATTTCGGCTGAATCCGGCGCGGCGGCCGAGAAATTCAAGGCCGTCACGACCTTCACCGTCATCGCCGACATGGCGAAGAACGTCGCCGGCGACGCGGCGATCGTCGAATCGATCACCAAGCCCGGCGCCGAGATCCACAACTACCACCGACGCCGGGCGACATCCAGCGCGCGCAGGGCGCGCAGCTGATCCTCTGGAACGGGCTCAATCTCGAACTCTGGTTCGAGAAGTTCTTCCAGAACCTGAAGGACGTGCCGGGCGTCGTCGTCTCCGATGGTGTCGAGCCGATGGGCATCGCCGAGGGGCCCTATACCGGCAAGCCCAATCCGCATGCCTGGATGTCGCCGACGAACGCGCTGATCTATGTCGACAACATCCGCGACGCCTTCGTGAAATACGATCCGAAGAATGCCGAGACCTACAAGGCCAATGCCGAGGCCTACAAGAAGAAGATCGAGGCCGCCATCGCGCCGATCCGCGCCAAGCTCGAGGCGATTCCCGAGGACAAGCGCTGGCTGGTGTCGAGCGAAGGCGCGTTCAGCTATCTCGCCCGCGATTTCGGCCTGAAGGAACTCTATCTCTGGCCGATCAATGCCGACCAGCAGGGCACGCCGCAGCAGGTCCGCAAGGTGATCGACGCGGTCGGAGCCAACAAGATCCCCGTCGTCTTCAGCGAAAGCACGATCTCCGACAAGCCGGCCAAGCAGGTGGCGCGCGAGACCGGCGCCCAATATGGCGGCGTGCTCTATGTCGACTCGCTGAGCGAGGCGGACGGTCCGGTGCCGACCTATATCGATCTTCTGCGCGTCACCTCCGACACGATCGCGAAGGGCCTCGTCGAAGGATTGTCCCAGTGAAATCGCCATATCCCGTCCCGCGGCCGTCGCTCTCGCCGATGCGGGAGCGGGCATCGCGTCGACGGCGCGACGGTCACCTACCGCAACGGCCACACGGCGCTGCGCGATGCCAGCTTCGAAATCCCGACCGGCACGATCACCGCGCTGGTCGGCGTCAACGGCTCCGGCAAGTCGACGCTGTTCAAGGCGATCATGGGCTTCGTCCGGCTGGCGCAGGGGCGAGATCTCCGTCCTCGGCCTGCCGGTCGAGAGGCGCTGAAGAAGAACCTCGTCGCCTATGTGCCGCAGAGCGAGGAGGTCGACTGGAACTTCCCGGTCCTCGTCGAGGACGTCGTGATGATGGGCCGCTACGGCCACATGGGCATGATGCGCATCGCCGAAACCGGCCGATCACGAGGCGGTCGACGCGGCGCTCGCCCGCGTCGGCATGACGCGATTTCCGCAAGCGCCAGATCGGCGAGCTCTCCGGCGGCCAGAAGAAGCGCGTCTTCCTTGCCCGCGCGCTGGCGCAGGACGGGCGGGTCATCCTGCTCGACGAGCCGTTCACCGGCGTCGACGTCAAGACCGAGGAGGCCATCATCCGCCTGCTCCGCTCGCTGCGCGACGAGGGGCGGGTGATGCTGGTCTCGACCCACAATCTCGGCAGCGTGCCGGAATTCTGCGACCGCACCGTGCTGCTCAAGAACACCGTGCTCGCCTATGGCCCGACCGCGGAGACCTTCACGCAGGCCAATCTCGAGAAGACCTTCGGCGGCGTGCTCCGGCATTTCGTGCTGGGCGAGGGCGGAAGCGGCGACGGCGTCCGCTCGACGTCATCACCGACGACGAGCGGCCGCTCGTGCTCTACGGCGACAGGCCGGCGCAGCGGACGCGACGAAGAGCAGCGGGACGTGCATGGCCTATCTGCTCGAACCCTTCGCCTATGACTACATGGTCAACGCCATGTGGGTCTCCGCGCTGGTCGGCGGCGTCTGCGCCTTCCTCTCCGCCTATCTGATGCTGAAGGGCTGGTCGCTGATCGGCGACGCGCTGTCCCACTGCGATCGTTCCCGGCGTCGCCGGCGCCTATATGCTCGGCCTGCCGTTCTCGATCGGCGCCTTCTTCTCCGGCGGGCTGGCCGCCGCCGCCATGCTGTTCCTCAACCAGCGCACCCGGCTGAAGGAAGACGCGATCATCGGCCTGATCTTCTCCTCCTTCTTCGGCCTCGGCCTGTTCATGGTGTCGCTGTCGCCGACCTCGGTGAACATCCAGACCATCGTGCTCGGCAACATCCTGGCCATCACGCCGGAAGACACGCTGCAGCTCGCCATCATCGGCTTCGTCTCGCTCGCCGTGCTGCTGGTCAAATGGAAGGACCTGATGGTGGTCTTCTTCGACGAGAGCCACGCCCGCTCGATCGGCCTCAATCCGATCGCGCTCAAGATCATGTTCTTCACCCTGCTGTCGGCCTCGACGGTCGCGGCGCTGCAGACCGTCGGCGCCTTCCTCGTCATCTGCATGGTGGTGACGCCGGGCGCGACGGCCTATCTGCTGACCGACCGCTTCGCGCGCCTGCTCGTCATCGCCGTCGCCATCGGCTCGATGACCAGCTTCGTCGGCGCCTATGTCAGCTACTTCCTCGACGGCGCGACCGGCGGCATCATCGTCGTGCTCCAGACGCTGATCTTCCTCGCCGCCTTCTTCTTCGCGCCGAAGCACGGAATGCTGGCGGCCCGCCGCCGCGCGGCGGAAGCGCTGGAGGCCGACGCATGACCATGCTCGACACGCTGCTCGCGCCGTTCCAGTTCGAGTTCATGATCAATGCGCTCATCGATCTCGGTGCTGGTCGCGGTCCCGACGGCGCTGCTCTCCTGCTTCCTCGTGCTCAAGGGCTGGTCGCTGATGGGCGACGCCATCTCGCACGCCGTCTTTCCGGGCGTGGTCATCGCCTACATCGTCGGCCTTCCCTACGCCGTCGGTGCCTTTGCCGCCGGCATGATCTGCGCGCTCGCGACCGGCTTCCTGAAGGACAACAGCCGCATCAAGCAGGACACGGTGATGGGCGTCGTGTTCTCCGGCATGTTCGGCCTCGGCCTCGTGCTCTACGTCAAGATCCAGACCGACGTGCATCTCGACCACATCCTGTTCGGCGACATGCTCGGCGTCGGCGCGCGCGACATCGTCGAGACCGCGATGATCGCCGCGATCACCAGCCGGCATCATCGTCCTCAAGTGGCGGGACTTCCTGCTGCACGCCTTCGATCCGGCGCAGGCGAAGGCCGTCGGCCTGCCGGTCGGGCTCCTCCACTACGGGCTGCTCTGCATGATCTCGCTGACCATTGTCGGCGCGCTGAAGGCGGTCGGCATCATCCTCGCCATCGCCATGCTGATCGCGCCGGGCGCGATCGCCTTCCTGCTGACCCGGACGTTCAGCACGATGCTGATCCTCTCGGTGGGCATCGCGGTCGTTGCGTCCTTCCTCGGCGTCTATCTGTCGTTCTTCATCGACAGTGCCCCGGCGCCGACCATCGTGCTGCTGCTCACTCTGGCTTTCGTCCTGGCATTCGGCCGTACCATCTTGGCGGCGGGTAGGGGCGGCCTCGAAGAGCCGACAAACGAGGCTTCCACTTAGGTCGCTTCGCTGGGTCACTCATCCCAAGGCCAGCGGCCGAAAATTCTCCAGCGCGCTCCGCTCGGCCGCGATGCCCCATCGCCACCCGTCGCCCGGAACTCATACAAGGCGAGGCGGACGGCCGCTACTTCACGGTCGGAAACACCGTCTTCCAGTCGCGCTTCATGTCCACCAAGGTCCATTGATTCAACGCAGCAGCATCGAGCGCAGCGTCGAGCTGACCGACCTTCGACTGGCGGTCGTAGCCGTATTCGCGCTCCGCGTCGGTATGATGGACTATGACGCCGAGGCGTCGCCGATCCCCGGCCGCGGTCGTCCATTGCAGCATCTGAAGATCGCCATCGGAATTGCCGAAGGCCGCGATCGGTCGCCGACCGATCTGCTGCTCGATGCCGACCGGCTTGCCTGCCTTGTCGTCGATGAAGTCGATCTTTGATAGTCGGAACAGGGTCGGCCTGCCGTCAGGCGTCTCGAACTTCGTGACGATACGGGAGCCGACGACCTGCTCGGGCGGAATGCCGTAGCGCTGCTCGCCGAAGGCCCGCACGAACTCGACGCCGCCGCCGGTGACGATGAAGGTCTTGAAACCGTTGGCACGCAGATACGCCAGCACCTCCAGCATCGGCTGGTAGACGAGTTCGTCGTAGCGGCGGTTGAAGCGGGGGTGCCTGGCCGTCGCGAGCCATTCGGTCACCGATTTCCCGAATTCCTCCGGGGTCATGCCGGCATGCGTCACGGCCACGATCTCGGCGGCGCCCGCCTCTCCCGATGCCGCCAGCGCCGCCATATCGCCTTCCAGCACCGCCTTGAAGGGCTGTTTGTCCTTCCATTCGGGGTGCAGCGGCGCCATTTCCTTGACCCGATCAAGGGCGAAGACGAACTGGATGTAGATCGGCTGTTCGACCCAGAGCGTGCCATCATTGTCGAACGTCGCGATCCGCTCCGGTGGCGGAACGAAGTCCCCGCTCCCCTCCCGGGTCACGTCGGCGACGAAGGCGATGATCGCCTGTTTCGCCGGGCCATCGTTCCATGAGGGCAGCGGGTCGGTTTGAGCGTTGGCGCCCGAGATCCAGGCCGATTACGAGCGCAAGAACGCCAAGTCGAGCGAAACGAACACCCATCGGTGCCTCCCTCTGATGTCGGACGAATGTCGCCGGAGGAGGACCGCGTCCGAGGCCGGGCCCTTCTCCGGTTGATGGCGGCCTGCTTTAGCCCGCCGTCCTCACTTGGCGATCGCCCCTCTTGCGGCCTCGATTTGTGCCTTCACGGCATCGAGGTTGAAGCTCGCGCCCTTCTGCATCGGCGGGAACTCGACCGCGGTCATGGCCAGTTTCTCCACCTGCTGCTGGACAAACACGAAGCGCCAGAATTCGTATTGGAACCACGAAAAGTAGTTCTGCGATCCGGTTTTCGTACCATCGTCGGGCCAGCCCGTGCGCTCGAACGGATCGAGGCGAAGGTTTGTCAGATAAGGCACGTCGACCTTGGTCTTGTCACCCAGCCAGCCACCGGGCTGGTCGATGAAACGATACTTGAAGTCGCCGATACGCACGGCGCCGAGCTCGCTTTCCCCGAAATACCAAATTTCATTCCGGTTCGACGGGCCCTTGCCGGTGATCATGTCCATCTGGTTGTAGCCGTCCAGATGCACCTTGTAAGTCCGGTCGCCGATCTGCTTACCTTTCTTCAGCTCTTCGACGATGTTCGGGTTGCCGGCGGCGGCGAGCAAAGTCGGGAACCAGTCGAGCCCGGAGATGATGCCGTTCTCGACCTTGCCCGCAGGCACCTTGCCCGGCCAGCGGATCATCGCAGGCGCGCGGAAGCCGCCTTCCAGGACCGTCCCCTTGCTCTGCGCGAAGGGTGTCTGCCCGCCGTCCGGCCAGGTAAAGACCTCGGTGCCGTTGTCGGTGGTGAAGACGACGATGGTGTTGTCGTCCACGCCCATGTCCTTCAACTTCTTCATCACGAGGCCGACGTCGTCGTCGAGCTGCGCCATTCCGGCTTCATGGATGGACCAGCCGTTCTTCGAGTTGCGCATCGCCTGGTACTTCGGCGACAGGTGGGTGACGATGTGCATCCGCGTCGGATTGAGCCAGAGGAAGAACGGCTTGTTGTCGGCCTGGGCTTTGTCGAGGAACTTGAGCGCATTATCGCGGATCTCGTCGTCGACGGTTTCCATGCGCTTCGGGCACAGCTCGCCCGCGTCTTCGATCTTCTGCTTGCCGACCTTGCCCCAGCGCGGATCCACGGTCGGGTCGTCGACGTCGGTTGCCCACGAATGGACCATGTTGCGCGGGCCGACCTGCGCCCTCAGGTTCTGCGGGTAGTTCGGATGGCAGGGGTCTTCCATCGCGTCGAGGTGATAGAGGTAGCCGATGAACTCGTCGAAGCCGTGCACCGTCGGCAGAAACTCGTTCTTGTCGCCGAGGTGGTTCTTGCCGAACTGGCCGGTGGCGTAGCCCATTCCTTTCAGTGCGGTGGCAATCGTCACTGCCTCCGCCGGCAGGCCGGTGGGTGCGCCGGCCTGGCCAACCGTGGTCATGCCGGTGCGGATCGGCAGCTCGCCGGTGATGAAGTTGGCGCGTCCCGCCGTGCAGCTCGCCTCGGCGTAGTAGTCTGTGAACAGCATTCCTTCTGCGGCGATCTGGTCAAGATTGGGTGTCCGTCCTGCCATCATGCCGCGGCTATAGGCGCCGATGTTCCAGATGCCGATATCGTCGCCCATGATGACGACGATATTCGGCAGTGCCGGAGCCTGAGCGACGGCTGGTGTCAAGGCGGCGGCGGACATGAGCGCGGTGGCGCCTAAAAGAGCCGTTCGCGACGCGTTGCGCGCGTCGGCAAGCATGCACTTAAGCCACGATCGATCCGTGGAAGCTGTGCTCGACTTTTCCGTGAGAATTGCATGCTGCATGACACATCCTCCTCTTTCAGGTTCAGGTCTCAGAACTCCTCGCCTACGCAGCGGAAGCCGACGTGGCTCGCCGAGGTGTCGACGGGCTGCGAGTGGCGTGACGCCGCGCGGTAGCGGCGGCAGTAGTTGGGCGCGCACAGATGCGAGCCGCCCTTCAGCACCCGCTATCTCCGGGTAATGGCGGTCCGACCCCACTCGGTATGTCCCGCCCAGAATCCTGATCATCTCCGCGCTCGCGGGCAGGTGGTCACCAGCCGCAAATTTCAGGGCTGCGGATGAGGGCAGGCGGGAGCGACCCCGCCTGCCCATGTCTTTTTACCTTCCGAGATCTTCGCGCGGAGTCCCTAAGTTCTCGTCTGGTGCGGGTGCGGGCGCCGATGTGGTGCTGCTGCGGCCCTGCTGCCTCAGCATTTCCTCCTCCCGCTGGGCCTTCTCCCGTTGGACCTTGTCGATCCGGGCGTCTTGTTCGATGCCTTCGACTGGGGACACTTCGTGTGGGCCCTTGTAGCCGCCTTCCTGCGTCAGTGCGGGAGAGGCGACGGTGAAGGCGAAGCTGCAGGCTAGTGCGACGATGGATGTCATGCGGTTCATAACTGACCTCCTGCTTCAAATCCCAAACCCCACAGGCCGATTTGCCGCCGAAAGTGGCAGCAGCAATCCTCGTTCTTACGGCGGTCAATGATTGAAGGAGGCAAAGAACCACGCCGGCCTCAATCAGCGAAGTATACAAATGTGATTAGCGAGTCTGACGTCTCGCAGACGTAGGCCGCCGGCCTGGGACGGACGTTGAGCGCCTGGCCAACGGCCGCGCGCCCTAACTTGTAGAGTCAAAATCCGCCTAACCTCATTCCCAGGCCAACGGCCGCGCCACATCCTCCAGCGCCCGCCGCTCGGCCGCGATGCCCCATCGCCACATCACTGCTGCGGCGAACAGCATGAGGACCGACCCGAATACGTATCCGCCGAATACCGCCTCGCGCGATCCGGTCTCGACCAGCCAGGCGAACACCGCCGGGCCGGCGACACCGCCTATGCCGGTGCCAATTGCGTAGAAGATGGCGATGGCGAGAGCGCGGACTTCCAGCGGGAAGGTCTCGCTGACGGTGAGATAGGCCGAGCTCGCCGCGCAGGAGGCGAAGAAGAAGATCACCGACCAGCACAAGGTCTGCGTGGTGGCCGAAAGCATGCCCTCGACGAAGAGCCAGCCGGTCAGAGTCAGCAGCAGGCCGGAGATGGCGTAGGTGCCGGCGATCATGATGCGGCGGCCGATGGTGTCGAAGAGGTGGCCGAGCATGACCGGGCCGAGAAAATTGCCGGCGGCGAAGGGCAGGATGTACCAGCCGATATCGGCCGAGGCGACGCCGTAGAAGTCCATCAGGACAAGGGCGTAGGTGAAGAAGATCGCGTTGTAGAAGAAGGCCTGCGAGGCCATCAGCGACAGCCCGACGAAGGCGCGCTTTGGATTGGTGACGAAGATCGCGGTCAGCGCCTCCTTCATCGGCGTATGGGTGCGCGGGCGCACCCGGATCGGCGGGCCGTCAGGGTCGGGCAGGGGGCTCGCCCAGCCCTGTTCGATTCGTTCGACGACGAGTTCGGCCTGGTCGGCGCGGCCATGCGTCATTAGCCAGCGCGGGCTTTCAGGCAGCCATGAGCGCAATACGAGGATGAGAAGTCCGAGCACGGCGCCGATGAAGAAGGCGAGCCGCCAGCCGAGTTCGGGATCGATGATCGCGGGGTCGAGCAGGACGATCGAGCCCAGCGCGCCGAGCGCCGCTCCGATCCAGAAGCTGCCATTGATGATGAGGTCGGTTCGGCCGCGATAGCGCGCCGGGATCAGTTCCTGGATGGTTGAATTGATCGCCGTGTATTCGCCGCCGATACCCGCGCCGGTCAGGAAGCGGAAGAGGACGAAGCTCCAGACGTTCCACGAGAAGGCGGTGCCGGCGGTGGCGAGGATGTAGACCGCGAGCGTGATGAAGAAGAGCTTCTTGCGCCCCAGGCGGTCGGTCAGCCAGCCGAATCCGAGCGCGCCGAGAACCGCGCCCGCTAGATAGGCACTGGCGGCGAGGCCGACCTCGGCATTGCTCATCCTCAACACTGGGCTGTCCTTCAGCGCGCCAGCGAGAGCTCCGGCAAGCGTCACCTCCAGACCGTCGAGGATCCATGTGACGCCGAGCGCGACGACGACGAGCGTGTGGAATCGCCCCCAGGGAAGCCGTTCGAGGCGAGCGGGGACGTGGGATTCGACGATGTCGAGATTGGTGGAGCGCTGCATGGTCCCGAAAGGAACCCCGACGGCGACGGACCTGTTCCCCACCGAAGTTCACATCGGTTCCCATCGGCGGACACGGCCCGGTTGCTCTGCAGCGCCGAATTTCCAAGAGGCAGAGACAGTGGCCTTTTCGGATTTATGCTTCAACTTCAACGTGTAGCGTGATGTCGCTCGTGTTTTGATTTTCGCAAAACGGTAAACACGGCGTCATAAACTTTAGTCAAAGAGGAAGCCTGAGTTTTCTTGGTCCGCTCCGCGCCGGACTGCGTTCGAAGTTCTGTGACTATACGTTCCACGAGCATCGTTCGTGGAGACGAAACCGTCTTGCCTACTGAGATCTTCTGGAGAACTCCCATGGTCGATCAGCTGAATTATCCCGCCGCGAATCCGCAGGGCGGTTTCCTCATCGATCCAGGCATCGCCGGCACCGTCTCGAGCTACACCATGGTCTTCGACATTAACGTCGCCACCATGGGTGGCTATGCCGCTCTCCTGCAGACGGATCTGAGCAATTCCAGCGATGCCGAACTCTTTATGCGGAAGACCGGCTCGACCTTTGGCATCGGCCATAACCAGGACTACGACGGCGCTGCTTCGCTCGGCGACTGGCACCGCGTGGCGGTCACCATCGACGGTGACCAGATGGCCAAATACATCGACGGCACGCTGGTCGATACGCAGACGATCACGAATGGCAATCTCGGCCGCTTTACCCTTTCTGACAGTGGCTTTCTGATCCTCGCCGACGAGGACGGCGAGACCGCCCCGGGCTCGCTCAACAGCTTCCTCTTCGTCGACCGTGCGATGACCGCGACCGAGATCGGCGCGCTCGGCGGCTCAGACGGCGTCTCCGGCATCCTGGCCTCGGCTCCGGAAGGCACTCAGGCGACCCAGTTCGACTTCACCGGCGAGACCCTCGAGCCGACCTTCGGCAACGGCACGATGATCGACCGCGCCGCTCCGCCGGTCGAGCCGGAGCCTGATCCGGTCGCAGTGATCAGCCAGATCAAGGACATGATGGTCACCCCGGACGCGGAGACCATGGTCATCGACCTCTCGACGGTCTTCCAGGGCGAAGGCCTGACCTACACGGTGGAGACGGCCGAGGGCGAAGTGGTCAATGCGACCGTAGCCGACGGCAAGCTCAGCCTCGATTTCGGCGATCTCGGCTTCTCCGACGTCAGGATCAAGGCGACCGATGGTGACGGCAATGTCGCGAGCGACACGTTCCGCGTCCGCGTCGCCGGGCGAGAACGCCTACACGATCGCCGTTCTGCCGGACACGCAGGACTACACCGACAACGCGCATCTCTCGCACATCTTCGGCGACATGACGCAGTGGCTCGTCGACCAGAAGGACAGCCATGAACATCAAGTTCGTGATGCATGTCGGCGACATCACCCAGAACAACCTGCCGGGCCAGTGGGACATCGCCGAGGAGGCGCTGCGCAAGCTCGACGGCAACATCCCGTACTCGCTCCTGCCGGGCAATCACGATCAGGCCGCTGGCGGCTCGGCCGCCGACCACTCGTCGGTCTATCTCGACGACCGCTTCTCGCCGGACAAGCAGGAAGCCACCAACCCGGATACCTTCGGCGGCGCCTACGACCAGGAGCAGAATAGCGCCCGCAACACCTATTCGACCTTCGAGGGCACCGACGGCACCAAATGGCTGGTGCTGAACATGGAGTTCGGTCCGCGCGACGACGTGATTCGCTGGGCTGGCGACATCATCGAGGAGCATCTCGATCACCGCGTGATCATCGTCTCGCATTCGCTGACCGACTATGCCGGCCGCCACGATCCGCTCGGTGGTCCGCTGTACGATGAAGGCGCGGGCTACGATTACGGCATCGGCCGCGATCCGCAGGGCGCCAACGACGGCGAGACAGTCTATCGCGAACTGCTGGCCAAATATCCGAACATCTCGCATGACCTTCTCGGGTCACATCTTCGGCGACGGCGCCGAGACGAACGTCAGCTATTCGCAGTACGGCAATCCCGTCTTCGAGATGCTGGTGAACTACCAGAACGGCATCTCCCGCGAGATCACCGGCAACGGCAACGAGGCGCTCGGCAACAATGGCGGCAACGGCGCGATGCGCCTGGTCGTCATCGACCCGGACAACAACACGATCTCGACCGAGACCTACTTCACCGAATTCGACGATTATCTCGACGGCTACCGTGTGAAGCCGGAGACTCGACCGTGACGGCCTGACCGGCGAATATCGCGGCCATCAGGAGACGTTCACCGGCATCGACGTCGGCACGCCCGACCTCTTCGCCATGGCGAAGGCCGGCGACGACCTGTTCGTCGAGGCCGGCGACGGCAACGACGCGGCGCTGGTCAGCCTCGACGCCTCGACCTCGCTCAACCCGAAGTCCGAAGGCCTGACCTACGAATGGCTGAACGAGGACGGCGATGTCGTCGCGACCGGCCAGAACGCCGTCGGTCGAATCTCGACCTCGGCAAGCATGAGCTGACCCTGAAGGTCACCGACACCAACGGCCTCGTCACGACCGACAAGGTCGTCATCGTGGTTCGCGGCGAAGACACGCTGCTGGTCGAGAACTTCAACGACGGCGACGCGGCAGGCTGGTCGACCGGCCCGGATCAGGGCATTACGGTCGGCGTCGGCACGGCTGCCGATTTCGGCATCCCGGCGCTCGGCGCCGACGACAAGATCGGCCACGTCCCGGCGCTGTCGAGCGGCGAGAAGTTCTTCCTTTCACCGCTGCCGGGCGTTCCGGCCGGCACGACCATCTCGTCCTACACGCTGGTCTATGACCTCTACGTTCCGCTGGCGACCGCGGGTGAATACACCTCGCTGTTCCAGACCGACGTGAACAATGCGAGCGACGCGGAGCTGTTCATCCGCAAGACCGGCGCCACGCACCGGCGGCATCGGCATCGGCGGCAATTATCCGGGCGCGTTCCAGTACGACGCTTGGCAGCGCATTGCCTTCGTCGTCGAGGACCAGGGTGACGGCAACGTCCTCATCAGCAAGTACATCGAGGGCCATGAAGGTCGGTGAGCAGACCATGCCGGCTGACCGCTTCGCCTTCGACGTCTCGAAGGGCGGCCTGATCTTCTCCGACGAGGACGGCGAGAACTCCAACCTCTACGTCTCGAGCCTCCTGATCACCGACAAGGTCTACACCGACCAGGAGATCGCCGATCTCGGCGGCGCCAAGGCCGGCGGCATCACCCAGTCCGCTGCCGAGCCTCTATGCCTCGCAGTTCGACTTCAACGACGACGACCTGACCCCGACCTACGGACCCGGCCATATCGGCATGGGCCAGGGCGGCGAGACCGGCTCCGTTCCTGCTCAAGGGCACCGTCGTTCTCGCGGCCGGACGCCGAGGCCGGAATGCCTGCTCCGGAAGGCGCGCTGTGGGACAGTCGGACGGCGCCGACAACAAGCTGGTCTGGAGCGGCGAGGGTTCGGCCGACTGGTCGAACTACGTCCTCGAAGCCGGCGCTGACCTCGATGGACAACGACACGATCGGTGTCGTCTTCTACTATCAGGACGACGAGCAACTACTACCGCTTCACGCTCGACGGCGAGACCAACCGCCGCGAGCTCGTCAAGGTGCAGGACGGCGTCGAGACGGTGCTGGCCTCGACCGAGGCGGGCTACCAGTTCAACGTCGAGCTCAAGCTCAAGGTCGCGGTCGTCGACGGCGAGATCAACGTCTTCCTCGGCGACCGCAACGTCTTCGGCGATCCGGTGGTCGACGCCACCAACCCGCTCGACGCACGGCACGGTCGGCGTCTATTCCAGCGAGCCAGCGCAGCTCGATCTTCGACGACATCGCGGTGACCCGCGTCGACCTCACCGCCCATGCCGGCGATGACCAGCGCGTCTTCGACACCGACGGCGACGGCCAGGTCGCGCGTCACGCTCGCATGCCGACGGCTCGTTCGGCCTGACCGACATCGTCGCCTATGTCTGGACCGACGAGGACGGCGAGCAGTGTCGCCACCGGCAAGAACCCGACGGTCGATTTCGAGGCCGGCGTGCAACAAGCTGACGCTGACGGTCACCGACGGCAGCGGCAAGACCGCGACCGACCGCGTCGACGTCGACAGTGGTTGCGAAGGACGAAGCTCCTCGTTTCGGAGAGCTTCTCCTTGGCGGGTTCGCTGTCGAAGTGGACGATCGTCGACGAAGGCGAGATGGGCGGCATCGGTGCCGATGGCAAGTCGTCGGACTGGGTCACTTGTCGACGGCAAGCTGCATGCAGACTTCCGATCTGCAGAGCCGCGAACTGACCTGGGATGGCGCGTCCAACCCGGATTACTGGCAGCGCGGCTGGAGCCCGCTCGGCGACGGCGTCAACGTGCTGCGCGTCGGCACCTACGCGCTCTACAACGATCCGGCGGCGAAGGAACTGGGACGACTACTCGGTCGAGGCGACCGTTCCAGACGCCGGACAATGACGGCCTCGGCTTCCTGTTCCACTACACGGACGACAAGAACTACTACAAGCTGGAGCTCGACGCGGAAGGCACGCTCGACCGCGATCCGGGCAACGGTGCGGGCAGCCTCTTCAACCTGATCCGCATGCGTGACGGCGTCGAGGAAATCCTCGGTCAGGTCCCGGGCAAGTACGAGCCGGGCGAGGCGATCGAGCTGCGCGTCGACATCGTCGACAACTGCGATCCCGGCCTTCTCAACGGCGAGGAGCTCTTCGCCTATGCGATCGAGGACCATGGCAACGAGAAGGGCACGTGTCGGCCTCTACTCATGGGGCAACCAGGGCCTGACCTTCGACAACGTCACCGTCGTCGATCTCTCCGATGCCGAGCCGCCGGTCGGCGACCTCGTCCTCATCGGCGATGAGAACGACAACGAGCTGACCGGCGATATCGGCGACGACGAGATCATCGGTCTTGGCGGTGACGACACGCTGACGGGCGCGGCGGGTGACGACAGCATCGACGCCGGCGACGGCGACGATGTGGTCGACGCCGGTGACGGCGATGACTCCGTCGAAGGCGGCGACGGCGACGACGAGATCCTCGGCGGTGCCGGCGACGACGAGCTCAGCGGCGGCGATGGCGACGACGTCATCCTTGGCGGCGACGGCCATGACACGATCGCGGGCGATGCCGGCAACGACACCGTGATCGCCGGCGAGGGCGACGAGGTGTCGGGCGGCGAGGGTGACGACGAGATCGAGGTCTCCGTCGACGGCGGCGTTCCGGCCGCGATCGACGGCGGCGAGGGCGACGACACGGTCAGGCTCGGCGGTGCCGGCACGGCTGCGCTCGACGAGACCACCGATGTCGAGAACCTCGTGGTCGCGGGCGGCACCTGGTCGGTCGCGAACAGCGATTATTCCTCGGTCACCATCGAGGACGGCGCCATTGTCACCAGCACAATCGTGCTCAACAACGACGACACGTTGACGGTCGAGACCGGCGGCAAGCTTCTTGCCAACAACGCCGTCACCTGGACGGGTGGCGATGTCGTGGTCGACAATGCGGGCCTGATCGAAGGCAGCCGCACGCTGCAGACGACCGCCGGCGCGAATGGCGATCTCGAGTTCAACAACCTCGCGGGCGGCACCGTCCGCGGCGCGATCAGTCCCGGCGCCAGCGGCGCCGCGACGGCGACGGTCACGCTCAACAATGCCGGTGTGATCGAGGCCTCGTCGGGCGGTCGCGTGATCGACTTCCGCAGCTTCGACGGCGCCGGCGGTCGCGCCGTCATCAACAACCTCGCCGGCGGGGTCATCCGCAACACCGGCCTGACCTCCGACGACGCCGATGTGCTGCGTCCCGGCCAGAACGGCACCGTCAACAACTGGGGCACGATCATCGCCGCCGAGGGGCTGGTCGGCGGCGGCGACCTGATCGACTTCCAGAGCGACACCGGCGGCAGGGTCAACAATTATGCCGGCGGCGTGCTGGAAGGCTCGCGCCATGTCGTGACCGGCGATCATGCCGTGACCGTCGTCAACGACGGCACGATGATCGGCCGCAACGGTTCGGCGGTGAACATCGACAATGACGGCTCGGAAGCCGACAAGGTGTTCATCACCAACCGCGGCACGATGGAAGGCCGCTCGGCCGAGCTCGCCAACTCCGACGGCGACGCGGTCGATGTCGACGGTCTGGTGCAGATCCTGAACTACGGCAAGATCAAGGGGCGCGGCGCCGAGGGCTATCATGATGGCGAGCCGAACGTGTCGGAAGGCGTGGCGATCGGCGGCGGCACCATCGTCAACAACGCGACCGGCGAGATCTACGGCTACGGCCGCGCCATCCAGGTCGACAATTCCAGCAACGAAAATGCGCTGGGCGCGACGCTGATCGTCAATGACGGCCTGATCCAGGGCGACGGCCATGGTCCGGAAGGGGTCGCTCCGGCGGACGCGGCGCGGTTCGACCTGCGCGGCAATGAGGCGATCAACCTCGTCGGCGACTATGCCGACGAGCTCATCAACAACAGCGCCGGCCGGATCGTCGGCGGTGTGTCGATGGGCGGCGGCAACGACGTGCTGAGCAATTCCGGCGCGATCACGGCGACCGGCGGTTCGGCGATCGACATGGGCGCCGGCGACGACGTGGTGAACCTCTATGTCGGCGCCAGCATCCACGGCACGATCCTGCTCGGCACGGGCAATGACCGGCTGACGATGAACAGCAATCTCGGTGCGGTCACCGTCGATGCCGGCGACGGCGATGACGACATCACGACGAGCTCCGGCGACGACCTGATCCATGGCGGCGCCGGCAACAACTCCATCTACGGCGCCGAAGGCAATGACACGATCTTCGCCGGCGCCGGCGACGACACGATCCTGGCCGATCTCGGCAATGACACGATCGACGGCGGCGCCGGCTTCGACACGCTGTTCCTGGCGCGTGCCACCGGCCCGATCACCGTCGACTTCGCGGCCGGCCGCGTCTCGGCGGCCGGCATCGGCACCGACACCTTCAGCAATATCGAGAAGCTGCTGTTCGGCGCCGGCGACGACGTCATCACCGGCGGCAACGGCAATGACGGCCTCGATGGCGGTGACGGCAACGACACGCTGAAGGGCGGCGCCGGCGACGACACCCTGGCCGGCGGCGCCGGCAACGACAATGTCGACGGCGGTTCCGGCGACGACAACGTCTCCGGCGGCATCGGCGATGACGTGCTGAAGGGCGGCTCGGGCGACGACCTGGTCGATGGCGGCGCCGGCAATGACGTGATCGACGCCGGGTCCGGCGACGATTTGATCACCGCCGGCGCCGGCAACGACATTGTCGACGGCGGTTCGGGCGTCGACCGGATCGACGGCGGCGCCGGCACCGACCTGCTGAAGGGCGGGTCGGGCAGCGACACCTTCGTCTTCGCGCCGGGCTTCGGCCGCGACGTGATCTCGGACTTCGCCACCTCGGGCGGCAGCGCCGATCTGCTGGAGTTCTCGATCGACGTGTTCGCCGACTTCGCCACGGCGATGGCCGCGGCCACGCAGGTCGGCGCCGACGTGGTGTTCACGATCGACGCCGACACCACGCTGACGCTCGACCACACCAAGCTCGCCCAGCTCGGCGCCGACGACTTCCGCTTCGTCTGAGAACGAAGCGGGGCGGTCCGGCCGCCCCGCTCACCCTCGTCACGATGCTGTTGTCGCGGCGGATCCATCATCCTTGGGAGAATTCACAATGTCCGATATCGTTCTTTACGCCCATCGCGGAACCAATCCGTACCCGGATCACTCACGCGATGCCCATGTTTGGGGTGTCAACTGGGGCGCGGACGTCATCGAGCCGGATCTGTGGCTGACCAAGGACGGCGTGCTCGTCGTCAGCCACGACAACCACAACTATTCGAACCTGACCTACGATGAGGCGAAGGCACTCGAGCCCGCGCTCCAGACCTTCGGCGAGGTCATCGAGATCGTCAAGACGATGTCGATAGAGACCGGTCGCTACATCGGCATCATTCCCGAGACCAAGAGCACCGACTATGCGACCAGCGAAGCCGTGGTCCAGGAGTTGATTGCGCACGACTTCACCGATCCGGACCGCGTCGTCATCCAGAGCTTCTCCTCGGCGCAACCTGCAGATGCTGCACGACACCATCATGCCGCAATACGGCGTCGACATTCCGCTCGCCTTCCTCGGCGCCACCAACCTGAACACGGCGACCTTGGAGCAGGTCGCGGCCTATGCCGACATCATCGCGCCCCACCAGAGCCTCCTCACGGCGGCGGGCGTCGCCGCCGCGCACGCCGCCGGGCTGCGAGGTGGTCGCTTGGACGATCCTCGGTACCCAGGACCAGATGCAGAGGCTCGTCGACCTGGGCGTCGACGGCGTCTTCGTCGACGAGACCAATACTGCTCGCGAGAGCATCTCGAACATCAACAATGTGACCGTTGCCTATGGCACGGAAGGGGACGACGAGATCTCCGGAACGACCGGGGACGACCTCGCCTATGCCATGAAGGGCGACGACACCATCAGCCTCGGTGACGGCAACGACGTGGCGTATGGCGATGCTGGCGACGACGCGGTCGACGGCGAGGCCGGGAACGACGTGCTCTATGGCGGCGCGGGCGACGACGATCTCGTCGGCGGCGCGGGTGACGACGTGCTCGTCGGCGGCGTGGGTGACGACGTGCTCGATGGCGGCGATGGCATCGATACCGTCTCCTATCTGGCCGGATACAGCGACACCACGGGCGTCACAGTCGATCTTTCGACGGGCAGCGCCTACGGCGACGAGGCCGGCGCGGACGAGCTGGTCGGAATCGAGAACGTCATCGGCGGTAAAGGCGACGACACGCTGACCGGCGACGATGCGGCAAACGTTCTCGACGGCAGCGCGGGCAACGACACGATCGACGGTTGTGCCGGTGACGACACGCTCAAGGGCGGCGCCGGCGACGACGCAATCGCCGGTGGGGCGGGCTTCGACACGCTCGACCTCTCCGATGCCACCGGGGCGATCACCCTCGACGTGGGGCCGGCAGGATCTCGGGCGCCGGCATCGGCACCGACACGTTCTCCAGCATCGAGACGTTCCGGTTCGGCGCGGGCGACGACGTCGTCACCGGCGGCAACGGCAATGACGTGTTCGACGGCGGTGACGGCAACGACACGCTCAAGGGCGGCGCCGGCGACGACACGCTCGCGGGCGGCGCCGGCAACGACAACGTCGACGGCGGCTCGGGCGACGACACGGTCTCCGGCGGCATCGGCAACGACGTGCTGAAGGGCGGCTCGGGCAACGATCTGGTCGACGGCGGCGACGGCAATGACGTGATCGACGCCGGTTCCGGCGACGACCTGATCACCGCCGGCGCCGGCAACGACATGGTCGACGCCGGTTCGGGCGATCGACCGGATCGACGGGCGGCGCCGGCAACGACCTTCTGAAGGGCGGTTCGGGCCAGCGACACCTTCGTCTTCGCGGCCGGCTTCGGCCACGACGTGATCTCGGACTTCGCCACCTCGGGCGCCAGCGCCGATCTGCTGGAGTTCTCGATCGACGTGTTCGCCGACTTCGCCACGGCGATGGCCTCGGCCGACGCAGGTCGGCGCCGACGTCGTGTTCACCATCGACGCCGACACCACGCTGACGCTCGACCACGTCAAGCTCGCCAGCTCGGTGCCGACGACTTCCGCTTCGTCTGAGCCAACGCAAAACAAGAATGGAAAAGGGCGCCGCAAGGCGCCCTTTTTTGTTGGTCAAACAAGTGTTTCCCCGTGGACCGTAACCTTCTTTCTCGCTTGCGGTCCCTTCCCCTCACACTTTCGGCTATATCGTCCGCAACAAAGTCGTCCGACATAGTCAGCGTACGCATCTCGCGGGGAGAGACAGATGCCGGGTATCAAAACAGGCCAACGCACGTTCACGTCGCGGTCGGGGATTGCAGGCCTCGGGGCAGTTGCGGTCGCGGGCGCGCTTTCGATGGGCTCCGCGCAGGCGGCTGACGTGCTTCTTCTGATCGACGGCATTGAGCCGACGAAGGGCGTTGTCCGCGTCGCCTTCTGCGACACCGGCCCGCTCGACGAGTGCAGGCAGTTCTCTGCCGAGCAGCCTGCCAGCGCCGAGACCCTGGGCTTCCGCTTCCAGAACGTTCCGCCGGGTCGCTACGCCTTCGTCGGCTATCAGGACCTGGATGAGAGCGGCAAGAACGAGCGCAACATGCTCGGAATGCCGAAGGAACCGTTCGCTCTCAGCAACGGCGCCGGCTCAAAGCTCGTTCCGCCGCCCGATCATGAGGATCTCGCGATGGACGTGCTCGACGGTCCGGAAGAGACCACGATCGAGATCACGCTTCAGACTGTCACCAGCACGAAGAAGAAGAAAGGTCTCGGCAAGGCGCCGATCGAGACCGTGCCGGTCGTGCTGGTCGGCGACGTCATGAACCCGCCGCCCGAGGGAACTCCGCTGCCGGCACCCGTCCTCGGCGGTCTTCCTCCAACTCCGGCGCCGGCCACCGGGAAGCCGGCGACAGCGAAGGTGCCGGCCGCTCCGAAGGCAGCCGCGGCTCCCAAGCCGACCGCCGTGATGCCGGCACCCGCGCCGAAGTAAAAAGGCAAAGCCCGGAACGTAAAGTTCCGGGCTTTTTTGCTCCGCGATTTCAGTTCGCGGCGAGCCATTTCTGCATGTCGCCCCGAAGCTGCGCATCGGCCTCGTGGAAGAAGTACTCCGAGACGATCGTCGGCGACTTGATCTTGCTGTTGATGCCGTCGTTGATCGACATGTGCACGCCGTCGCGGCCCGACAACTGGTGGCACTGGGCGCATGAGACGGTGTTGAAGCGGATCGCGTGCACGTCCTGCCGCTTCGGGTCGCGGAAGGTGTCGACCGTGAGCGACGACAGCACCTCCTTCAGCTCGGCCTTCCGCGCGCCCTCCGATTTTTCGATCTCGGCGCGCAGCAGGTCGGTGTCGTAGACCGACGAATAGTAGCCGTAGTCGATGCCCTGGCGGATCGTCTTCGCCGCCGCGAGCTGGCCGGTGAGGTTGTCTCGCTCGAGATTGCCGAAGATCCAGATACCCGGTCAGTGCCGAGCCGAACTGGATCGCGTGAACCGGACGCGCCGTCGTGAATTCGCGGATGAAGTTGCGCAGCTTCTCGCTCGCCATTGCCGCTCTCGCGCGCCTGGGTGACCTCGTCGAGGCGGCTCATGAAATAGCGCTGCTGCTCGGCGCGCGTCGTTGTCGTCGGCGAGGCGGTCGACGACGTCCCATTTCAGGTGCAGGAACAGCTGCTCGTTCACATGCGTCGGGGTCGCGCGGATTGATCATCTGATAGGTGAAGCGCACCTGCGGAACGATGCGCTCGCCGGTCCATGCCGCGTCGAGTTGCGGCTCCTGTGGCTTCATCGTCATGCCGACGAGCCGGAAATGCGTCATGTCCGAGACGTCGGCCGTGACATCCTCGATCGGCTTGATCGAAAGCCCGGACGTATAGACATTGTTCGGGCGTCACGTCCGAGAGGCGCAGCGTGTCGTTTCCGGGCTCCGTCGCCGGGTCGTAATCAGCAAAGGGCTGGCCCTTCAGGAAGTCGAGCACCTTGCCGAACTCGTCCGGCTTGATCAGCGAGCCGAGCGGATATTCCTTCTGCATCTCCGGCGTCGCCTCGACCACCATATGGCGCGGCAGGCGAGAACGCCTTCAGGCCTTTCTGCGGGCGAGGCGTGTCGACGCCGTAATCGAAGGCGTGGCCGTTCGGGTAATACCAGAGCGAATTGCGCTTCAGGTCGTTCAGGTCGAACGGCTTGCGCTGGTCGTAGTCGCGCTGCTCGATCATCGGGAAATTGACCGAGAGCTTGGCCTCGAAGCGATGTAGCTCTTCCTGCGGGAAATCGGCGAGGCTCATCGCGTCGCGATGCGACCACATGAATTCCATCGGGTCGAAATTCGGGTCGGGATCGTGCGCGACATGGCGGCCGCACTCGGCGTCAGGGCGGAGCTTCGTGTAGTGCTCGAGCCGGACGACGACGCGCGTATAGCCCTCCTGCCGCTCCTTCTCGAACATCGTCGTCGGGATATTCGGTGATGTTGCGCAGGAGATAGGCGCTGTCGACCTTGCAGCCTTCCGGCGTCTCCAGCGACGAGCGGTGGTCGATATGGCGCGAATCGAAGAAGAAGGCCGGGATCAGCTGGCCGTAGCTCGCCTGATGGCCCTTCTGGATACATCGGATAGAGCGGCTCGGTGGCGCCGAGCCCGGAATCGATGAATTCGTAATTGTAGCCTGGGTTCGGTGCGCGCAGCAGCGATTCGAAATAGGTGGTGACGTCGTAGACGGATCCCGGCCGGAGCGACGAGGTGTTGCTCTGGATGATCTTCACACGGTTGAGATTGTAGACCTTCTCGGCCACCAGAGAGCTGTTGACCGGCTTTTCTTCTTCGGCTGAGGCGAGGAGTGGAGATGTAGCGAAGAAGGCAAGCGACAGAACTGAAACTCGTAAGCCCGGCCTCATCTGATCCCCCTTTGACCCGTCAAAACCCTAACAGGCTCAACTCGACGCGTCATTGAGGCGGAAAAAAATCCCCGGAAAGTTAGGCAGTGTGTGTCGCATCAGCATACCCGGGAGCAATCTAATGCCCGAGCGCGGCTTCGATTTTCTGGATCAGGGTATTGGCCTGGAACGGCTTGCTCAAGAAGGCATAAGCGCCGGCTTCCTTGGCTTTTCGCTCCAGATGCGGGGAGGAGAAGGCGGTCATGAAGATGATCGGGAAGGCATGGCCCTCATCCTTGAGCGCGGCCTGAAGATCGATGCCGGACATTCCGGGCATCTGAACGTCCGTGATCAGGCAGCAGGTCGCGGTCTTGTCCTCGGATTCCAGGAACTCCTCGCCCGACGCATAGGTGCGCACGGAATAGCCGAGCGACCGCATCAGGCTCGAAAGTGCGATGCGGACAGCTTCGTCATCATCGGTGACGGCAATGAGAGGAACAACAGCCAAGATCATCTATCCAATCGCACCGTACGCACCGCAGAATCTTGCGGCGACGGATCATGATCCTATTTAGCTAACGTCCTGCCGGGCCGGTATCATACGGAGGTTTGCCTGCGCGCTGTATATCATTTAGCGGCCAGCGCCTCGGCCATGCGGACAAGATCGGCAAGCGAGCGGGCGTTCATCTTCCGCATGACATTGCCGCGGTGGATCTTGACCGTGATCTCGCTCAGGCCTAGCTCGCCGGCGATCTGCTTGTTCATCAGCCCCTTGGTCACCAGCGCCATCACTTCCCGTTCGCGTGGCGTCAGCGTGTCGTGACTACTGCGGAGCGCCGAGGCTACGCCATCCTGCGCGCGGCGCTCGCGGTCCTTCTCAAGAGCGGTCGAGACCGCGTCGAGCATCTCCTGATCGCGAAACGGCTTGGCGAGGAAGTCGACCGCGCCGGCCTTCATACCGCGGACCGTCATCGGGATATCGCCATAGCCGGTCATGAAGATCACCGGGATATGGATGCCCGAGCGCGCGAGCTGCGCCTGGAAGTCTAGGCCGCTGACACCGGGCAGGCGAACATCGAGCACGAGGCAACTCGGCGTGTCCGGCAAGGTTGCCGTCAGCACGTCGGCGGCCGAGGGGAAGACTTTTACGTCATAGCCGACGGAGCGGAACAGGCTGCTCAGTGCGTCACGAATATCGGCATCGTCATCGACGACGATGACCAGCGGGTTGAGTGCGGGATTGGCAGGTTTCACTGGCGGTTCCGAAGTATCAGGCGGAAGGTCGAGCCGGGCTCGTTCTTTTCAATCGTGATCAGCTCGCCGCCATGCGCCTCGGCGATCGAGCGGCAGATCGAGAGCCCCATGCCCATGCCGTTCGCCTTGGTCGTGAAGAACGGCTCGAAAATACGGGACGCGATTTCAGGCGGCAATCCGGGTCCGGTGTCGGAGACTTCTATCGTCGGTCCGTCCTCTCCGGCCATGGTGCGAAGCGCGACGGCACGGGTGTCCTTCGGCTGGCCGTTCATCGCCTGCGCCGCGTTCAGTAGCAGATTGATGACGACCTGCTGGAGTTGCACCCGGTCGCCTGTGATCGCGGGGCTGGGATCGGCGAGGTCGACCGTCAATTGCGCGCCGTGGATGCTGACCTCGCGGTCGACCAGGGCTGCTGCCTGCTCGGCGATCTCGTTCAGGGCCAGCGGTTCGTAGCGGGGATCGGTCTTCTTCGCCATGGCGCGCAGCCGGGCGATGACCTCGGCCGCGCGATTGCCGTTTGCGATGATCCTGTCGAGGTTTGCCCGCACCTCGTCGAGATCGGGTTGCGGTCGCGACAGCCAGCGGACGCACGCCTCGCCGTTGGTGACGATTGCGGCGAGAGGCTGGTTCACCTCATGTGCGATCGAGGCCGTCAGCTCCCCAAGCGTCGCGACGCGTGCCGCATGGGCGAGTTCAGCATTGGCGCGATCGAGTGCTTCCTGGAAGCGGTGCCGCTCAGTGACGTCGATCATGCTGACCAGGACCGAGTTCATGACCTCCGGTTCGGAAGCGAGCCGCATGTTGAACAGAACGAAGATGTTGTCGCCGGCCAGTGTGCGCAGCACGGCTTCCGAGCTTACCGCCGTCTCGCCGCGGAACAGGGCGTCGATCATGTCGATGAAGCCGGTATCGCCGTTGGCGCTGATGACGGGGGAGATCGGTCCGAGCAATTCCGATCGGTCCTTTGCACCGAACAACTCCACCGTCGCATCGTTCACGTCCATGGTGCGGATGAGGGCCAGCAGCCGCGCGACCTCGTCGGGTCTCCGCTCCAGATAGGCGCGGGCGTCGAGAATGCCGTCCGCGCGAAGGGAGTCGATGGCTTTCCTGATCCCGGAGTAGTCCTGCTCCCAGATCGACACGCCAGCGGCATCAAAGATATTGCGGTAGCGCTTTTCGCTTGCCCGCAATTCGGCGTCCGCGCGCTTCTGCTCGGTAATGTCCGTATTCGTTTCGAGGATAGCCAGCGGCCGCTCGTGGTCGTCTCGCTGAAGCGCCCAGCGGCTGCTCGCCGCGACCTGCCGTCCGTCACGGGTGGTCTGGATGAGTTCGCCTTCCCAACGTCCGGTCCGATGGACCTCGGCGATGATGGCTTCATAGGTTGTCGGGAAGACGGTGCGGATGAGTTCCCTCGGCTGGCGGCCGGCCGCCTCATCGCTCGACCAGCCGTAAAGCTGTTCGGCGCCTCTGTTCCAGTAGGTAATGTTGCCGGAGAGGTCGTGGACGAAGATCGCGTCGTGCGACAGGTCGAGCAGTCGCGCGCGTTCCTGGGCGACCTTCACCGTTGCGAGGTTTCGCAGGGCCAGCATCGTCGTAATGGCGATCGCGGACAGGCTCATCATCGCCCG
This sequence comes from uncultured Alphaproteobacteria bacterium, assembly GCA_963778835.1. Classification (GTDB taxonomy): domain Bacteria; phylum Pseudomonadota; class Alphaproteobacteria; order Rhizobiales; family Methylopilaceae; genus Flaviflagellibacter. The sequence continues at coordinate 155,351 of CAVZVY010000004.1, read as the reverse complement.
GACCCATGCCGAATCCTCAAAGTAGAAGCCGTGAACAATCATGTAGCTCGTGACGGCTAGGACAGCGCAGGAGATGCCGGCGACGATCACCTCGCGGCTGCTACTGGTGCTAGCGATCATCATGATCACGACCACATACAGAACCGCGATCGCGAACTGCATCGGGCTGACGGTGTCGAAGACGAAGATTGCCGTTGCGAGCAATGCCGCGAGAGACGGAATCCAGCGCGACCATCGGCGGTCGTCTGTCATGTCGGCCAGATAGGCCCTGTCTGGTGCTTCGGCTGTCATGGTCCGTCCACAAGCCACCGCATCTTCTGCTCGGCCTGAACTCGTTTGCGCCGTACAGACGATAACGGCAAGTAAAACGAGCATTTTTCTCGTCCACCCCAAACCTATGTATGAAGCCACCGAACCCTAAGCATAGTCCCGGAAACCCAGCGTAGGATTCTCGTCGAAAAGCCGAGCCGGCAATCTGCGTCCATCGAAAAGCCGTCGCGCCGCGTAGGCGAAGATCGGGGGATCAAATGGGGCAGATCATGGAATTCGACAACAGCCCGGACGAGACGGTCCGGTTAGACGAAAATGAGGAGCGCAAGCACCTCTCAAGAATTCTCGGCGTGATCGGCCATGACCTGAAGCAGCCGGTTTCCGTCGCGATGATGTTCGTGGAAATGGCGCGCGCCGACCTGGCCGGCGAAAAGAGCCCGGAACGTCTCCAGCGTGCCTATGAGGCGCTCCGTCAGGTCTGCCGCGAACTCGATGCGATCACCCGGACCTCGCAGAGCGGCAAGGCGTTCAGCCCCCGAACGAGGGAGGTGCCGGTTCAGATGCTGTTCGACCGGCTCGGTGCTGAGTGGCGCGCCTATGCCGCCCATTTCGGTGTCTTTCTTCGCGTGCTGCCGAGCTCCGCGGTCGTCTCCACGGATCCGGAACTTCTCATGACGATCCTGCGCAACCTGGTCGGCAATGCCGTGAAATTCTCAGCGCACGGCCGTCGCGTGATCGTCGGCTGCCGGCGTGTCGGCGGCGAGGTGCGGTTCGAGGTGCACGATCAGGGGCCGGGCATGCGCTCGGATGCCCTGGAAAAGATGTTCGACGCGTTCGAACGGGGCGAGCAGGGGGATTCGATACCGGGCTTTGGCCTTGGTCTCCACCTCGTCCGCGAAACCGGCGCGCTTCTCGGCTGCAAGGTAGCGATCTCGTCGATTGAGGGACGCGGAACGTCCTTCCACGTCTACGTGCCGAAACCCGCGCTCAACAGCTGAACCCACCGCTTCATCAAATCGGGGGGCACCGATCGAAGGAGATGACCGATGACGACAAACTTGCGTGCACCAAAACCGGTCAGGGCAATGGCCTCGCAGGCTGAACAGGAACGGGAGATGGCCGTGGTCGTGAACTTTCCGACCCGGCCGACGGCGAGCAGCAGTCATCCCGATGTCGACAATGAGCGTCTGCTGTTGAGCATCAAGCAAAGGCTGCGGCAGCTCGAGCACTGGCGCGTCTACGGCGTTCGCGTCGAGCCGCCGAGCCTTGCAAATGCTCTCGAAGCCTATGTCGAGGCGTCGGTGCGATTCCTAAGGACGAGGATCGCCGAGATCGAGGCGATGACGCAGCAGCTCCGCTCGCACGGAGCAGGCAAACCCAACTGACTCGTCTCACCGATCGGAAGGAATGCCGCCATGCATTTCAAGGAACGCACTCGAAACTATTGGTCCTGGCTGTTCGCCGGCCTGAAACCCCGCGCAAAGTCGGCGAACGAGGAGAATTCTGCGCGTGTGAACGCGGCGCTAGACGCGGTTGTCGCGGCGATAAACGCCGCTGCCGAGGAGAAGCGGCTGGACCGGCGGCTCTAGGCGGGAGCGTCCGCGCCTCTTCAGGGCTCGTCGTTCGGTATCTTCAGCGGATGGCCGCACGCCTTGCAGAAGACGGCGTCCGGCTCATGCCGCATCAGCGCGCATTGCGGGCAGCGGAAGCTGACTTTGCGCGGTCTGAAGATCGCCTGGGCTAATTGCACAAAAAGCGAGATCCCCGCGATCATCGCGACGACCGAGGTCAGCTTGCCCCAAGGGCCGGGCAGGGTGATGTCGCCGAAACCGGTCGTGGTCACTGTCGCGACAGTGAAATAGAGCGCGTCGACATAAGTCGTCAGTCCCTCCGCGCGACCGGCGAAGCTCGTATAGACGAAGCCGGTGAACACGAAGAGGAAGGTGACGAGCCTGATGACGGCGCGCGTCGCGCTCTCCCAGCTCTCGAGCCCGCGTTTGCGCAGCGGCCGCCAGACCACATCGGTGCGTGACAGGGTCCAGAGCCTGAGCGCGCGAAGGAAGCTCAGATTGGCCAGCCAGAGTGGCGCGAGCAGGGTCGCAAGCACTAGCAGGTCGATCCAGACATCAGGCTGACGCGCCCATTTCCGAGTGTCTTCTGCGGCCAAGCCGCGGGCGACGAGGTCGGCTGCGACGATGAAGGCGATAGTGTAGTCGAGCCAGAAATAGACGGGCTTGTCGCTGATCATCGGCGCCAGCAGGAAGAAGCCGATGATCGCAAGGTCGATGACGACGACCGCCCATTGGAAGCGGAGCGCTGTCGTCGACTGGCCGTGATATAGCGACCTGAGTGTCCGCCGAAGCCGCTGAATCGCCACCTGTTTCCTCGCCGGTTCTTCTTCTTTGCCGAGCAGGGTAAGCCTGTCCGGCGCCTACAGGAAACGCCGTTTCGCCCTTTCTGTGCCTTGTTTACGTGTCAGAGGGATTCGCGTCGGAAATATCCATCGGGACGGACCCTCGGCGGTTCGGTCGGAAATCCGGCACCGACAATTTATCGGGGCCAGGCTGGGGACGCCGCGTTTGCGGCGGCTTATTCGTATTGGGTGGGGTCTTTTCGTTGCGTCTGTTTCGCGCCGTTCCTCTTGCCGCTCTCATCCTCGCCGGCTGTACCGGTGGCCCCGATCTCGCGGGCGATCAGTACCCGTCGGACATTGCGCGCACCGGAACGCTGACCGCGGTCACGACCCGCAAGCCGGTGGGCGACGGGCGTGTCTCGCCTTGGTTCGGGCCCGAGCGCGGCAACCCCCATATCGCCGAAGTGCGTTTCGATTCGCCCTACAAGGCGGGCCGTTTCTCGACGCAGGCGATCGGCATCAGTGACTGGAAGATCCAGAGCGTCCAGCAGGTGGCCTCGATCGCGGCCGCGCAGCCGCTGGACGGCGCTTCGCCCCGAGATGTGCTGATGTACGTGCACGGCTTCAATGAGAGCTTTGCCGACGCCACGCTGGATGCAGCGAGGCTGTCGGATGCGCTGCATTTCCGCGGCAATACCGTCGTTTTCAGTTGGCCGTCGCGAAACTCGGTTCTCGACTACATGGCCGACCGCGAAAGTGCGATGTGGTCCCGCGATGCCCTGGAAGACACGATCGACGATCTCCTGACCGCACCGGGCATTGGCCGGGTGAACATCGTCGCCCACAGCATGGGCGGCATGGTCACCGTCGAGGCCCTCCGGCAGGTCGTTGCCCACAACGGCGGAGCGACAGGCAAGCTCGGAGCGATCGTCTTCGCCTCGCCGGATATTGACGTCGACAGCTTCTCGGCTTCGGTACGGCGACTGGGAGATCTCAACCGCCGGATGACGGTAATCACCTCGAAGGACGATCGCGCGCTGGCGATTTCCGCCAGTCTCGCCGGCGGCGGCCGCGCAGGGCGGGTCGACAAGGCGAGGCTCGAGGATCTCGGCATCGAAGTCGTCGACGCCTCCGGCCTGTCGCGCGGCTTGATCCGCCACGACCTGTTCCTGCACGACGCCTCGGTTCAGAAGGTTATCGCCCAGGCGATCCGCGACGCTGGAAGCCAGGTCAGCGTCGGGACAGTATCGTCCTATCCCGCTCCGGCAATCGCTCCGACGGCACCGGTCGCCGTGCAGCCGCAGGTGCAATACCAGTCGCCGCCGGCCCAGACGCAGCCCGCTGTTCAGCCCCAGCCACCCATGGCCCAGGCTCAGCCGCCGGTCACGGTCGCTCCGCCTGTCGAGGCCTCGCCGGTGCCGACGCAGTAAGCGACCCCATGGCGGATTGCTGCACGCAGTGCGCGACGACGCCGGCATAAGCAGGCATAAAGCTTCTGCCTGTAGGCTTTATCCAAGCGGGGGAGATTCCACCGTGTGATGAAGTCCAGCCAGGAGCGCCGATGTCAGCCAACCAGTCCGCGAAGATGCCGGTCACGTCCTGGATCTATCCGCTGCTGGCAGTCGCTTTTTACTTCGCCGCGTCGTCCCTCGGCTTCAAGGATGCCTTGCCGCCGGGCGGCGTCGGCATCGTGCTCGCCATCCTCCTCATCCCTGTTCTGTTCGGCGTGATCTTCGCTGCCGTCTATCATGCGGAAACGATTGCGCACTGGGCAGGCGAGCCGTATGGCACGCTCATTCTGACCCTCGCCGTTACGATCATCGAGGTGGCGCTGATCGCCTCGGTCATGATGTCGGACGCGAACGGTAGTCCGGCGCTTGCGCGCGACACGGTCTTCGCCGTCGTGATGACCGTCTGCAACGGCCTCGCCGGTATCTGCATACTCGTCGGCGGATTGAAATACCGTGAGCAGAGCTTCCGCGTCCCCGGCGCCGCGGCCTATGTCACCGTCCTGATCGTCTTGGCGACTTTGACGCTCATCCTGCCGAACTACACCACGGAGACGCCAGGGCCGAGCTATTCGGCAAACCAACTCGCCTTCGTCGCCGTGATCACCGTCGTCCTCTACGCAGCGTTCCTCTACATCCAGACCATCCGCCACCGCGATTACTTCATCACTCCGTCCGGCGACAACGGCTGGCCCGAGACGCATTCGATGCGGCAACTGGCGATCAGCGGCCTGCTTCTGCTGGTCGCCCTCGTGGCGATCGTCATGCTGTCGAAGAAATTCGCGGTGGTCGTCGAACTAGGCCGTGAGGCGGTCGGCGCGCCAGCGCCGGTGACGGGTCTCATCGTCGCCATTTTGATCCTGCTTCCCGAAGGCGTGGCGGCGCTCCAAGCCGCCCGCAAAGACGCGCTTCAGAAGTCGCTCAATCTCGCGCTCGGCTCGGCGCTCGCCACGATCGGAATGACGTTTCCGGCTGTCACCATTGTCGCGCTCAACCTGCACACACCGCTGACGCTCGGCCTCAACCCTTCAAGCACGGTGCTGCTCGGGCTGACGCTTCTGGTCAGCACGATGACCTTCGCCACCGGACGCACGAACATCCTCTACGGCTTCGTGCATCTCGTGATCTTCGCGACCTTCCTGTTCCTGACTTTTCAGCCTTGAACGGTTCGGCATCGCCGCCGTGATTTCCGCGCTCGCGGTGGTCCTGACGGCCCTGGACCGTCCGGACCACCGCGAGCGGGCCCCTCTAACCTCGGTGAGTGCGTTCGCCTTCGGCCGATCCGCCGATATCACCCAGCGGCGGCAGCACGGCCGAGCGGAGCGCCCGCTCCTCGCTCGCGCTGTCCATGTGGGCGATATAGGCCGAACGGCAGAGGGCATAGGCGAAGCGGGCTTCGATGGCCGCTGTATCCAGCCGGCTCAGCGCCGTGCAGGTCGCCTCGAACCTGTTCAGCACGTCATCGGTTGCGCCGGCGTTCCGTCGAGCGAACAGGAGCGCCTCGACGAGTGCGCTGCCATTTCTCTCCACATCCGCATTGGTTCGGACGATCTCGCGCAGAGCATGGTCGAGCCGTTCTTCGGCCGTACCCAGTATTTCGAGGTCGTGGGCAACCATCTTCGCCGCGACTCGCAGTTCGCGCGAGCGTTTCTCGATGCCTTCGAGCGCGAAGTGCTCGGTCTGTTCAAGCTCGTCGCCGGAGCTCGCCACAATTGGGGTTTCGGATGAAACAAGCTGGGCGATCAGAACGCCATCGCTTGCCGCAGCTTCAACGTTACGAAGCAACTCATCTTCGTCGACGGGGTGAGGTCTAGATCGAACAACACGCATGAGCAAGTCCTCCCATAGCTACTCTTGCGTCCCAATCTCGTTAGCACAACACTTTATTGCAGTTAAACTCTTCACAACTTTTGGAAGTTTGAATGGTATCTCGGCGCTCTTGCTTGTAATATCAACGACTTAAGCCTGAATTTGCCGATGGGTGTATCCATGTTTTATTGGTCGAAAATTTGACGAATAACATCGGAATCTGCGCCGATCACGGGCTGTTCTGGCGTTGAAACAGGGGCTTCGCGACGTCCCGTCGGAACCTTCCTCCTGCCTCCCTGTTACGCCTCAACTCCGGCGAGAAGTCGGGAGCCAGAACAACGAGGCGCAAGAGGAAATGCCGTCCCAAAACGTGCCCGTCGCCAGCATGCCGGTGCCGCCGAAGGCCGAGGCGTTCTATGCGGAATGCCTGAAGCACCTGAAGAAATCCGGCGTGCCGTTCATGGTCGCCGGGACTTATGCCGTGTCGAGCTATACCGGCATCCGCAGGCCGACCAAGGATCTCGACGTGTTCTGCAGGGCAGGGGATTATCCCCGCATTCTCAAGCACTTCCAGAACCTCGGCTACAAGACCGCGATCGAGGACGAACGCTGGATCGCCAAGGTGAAGAAGGACCGCTGGATCTTCGACATCATCTTCAATTCGCGCACCGCGGCGACACCGATCACCGACAGCTGGTTCGCCGAAAACCATCGCTGCAAGATCTACGGTACCGATGTGCAACTGATCGCGCCGACCGAGCTCGTCTGGTCCAAGGTCTTCGTGCAGAACCGTGAGCGCTATGACGGCGCGGACATCGCGCATGTCATCCTCAAGCAGCACGACCAGATCGATTGGCGACGGCTGCTCGACTACATGGACCAATATTGGGAGGTGCTGCTCATCCACCTCCTCAATTTCCGCTTCATCTACCCCACTGAGCGGCAGTGCGTGCCGGACTGGCTGTTCGACGAGCTGATGTCGCGGCTCGGCAACCAGCGGGCGATGCCTGAGGGCAAGACCCGGGTCTGCCGCGGCCGGCTGTTCTCGCCACCGGACTATCTGATCGACATTGCTGAATGGGGCTTCGCGGATCTGGTGGGGTGAGGGGAACCCTCGGCGCCTCCCGCACATTCCCCACGCGAGGAACGCCCTCATAAACGGAGCCCCGCATGCAGGACAACTCCACCGTCATCGATATCTCTCCCGTCGTCAATGACGAGCCGCGCCAGGCGCCGACGCCCGGAATGGTCCGCGTCGCCGCGATCGGCGACCTCCACGTCAACGAAGCGGGCGAGCACCCGTATCGTGATCTCTTCCTAGAACTTAACGACACTGCCGACGTGCTCTGTCTGTGCGGAGACCTCACCGATTTCGGAAAGGTGAGGGAGGCCGAAATCCTCGCCGAGGATCTACGCCACCTGAAGATCCCGACGGTCGGCGTGCTCGGCAATCACGACCATGAAAGCGGCCATGGCGACGAGGTCGGGCGCATTCTCCGCCAGGCCGGTCTCTGCATCCTCGGCGAGAACGCCCACATCCATCGTGGCGTCGGTTTCGCTGGCGTGAAGGGGTTCGGCGGCGGCTTCGGACGGCGCATGCTCGGCGCATTCGGCGAGAAAGCCACCAAGGCCTTCGTGCAGGAATCGATAGACGAATGCATGCACCTCGAGATCGCGCTCCGCTCGCTCCGCACCGAGAAGAAGATCGTCGTGCTTCACTACGCGCCCGTCGAGGAGACGGTGGTCGGCGAGCCGGAGCAGATCTACCCCTTCCTCGGCAATTCGCGCCTGGCCGAAACCATCGACCGCTTCGAGGTCACAGCCGTCGTCCACGGTCACGCCCATCGCGGCACTTATCGTGGCAAGACCCCGAACGGCGTTCCGGTCTTCAACGTTGCTGCCGGTATCGCCAAAGAGAACGGCAAGCGGTATGCGCTGATGGAGGTCTAGAGGCCGTCCGCGCGCTACCGCGACCGACCCCGGCAGCCCGCTATTGTTGGGACGACGCCGGGACTCGGCTACCTCGCGAATGGCATTTTCTTCGGCCGGAACACGAAATGCCCGAGCAGAACCCCGAGACCGACCAGAATGGCCAACGCCGCCGAGTGCAGCAAGAGGTCCAGCATCGCCGGGTGATGCGGATGGACCAATCCAAGTACGGCCGCCCCAGCGCCGGCGCAGGCAAGCCCCGCAAGGCCAGCCACCAGTCCCGGGTCGATCGGCGCCGAGCGGCGCAGCATCAAGATCAGGAACACGGTCAGCGGCGCGCCGGCCAGCATGATGCAGCGCACGCATTGCAGCGCCTCGGCGAGGGTCGCACCCCAGTTGGCGCCCGCTTCGCCCGCAGTCAGGCTCTCGATCAGTGACGAACCGACCCAGAGCAGCACGCCGGGCAACGGCAGCAGTGCCCACCGGCGCGAGCGGTCCGGCATCGACACCTGCCAGGCCGCGAACGCCGCGAGCCAAGAGGTCGCGACCGCGCCCACTGTGTCGAGCCATATGCCGAGCGTTGCATTGCTTTCCGGCAGCGCCGGGAAATGCGACAGCATCACAGTCACCACGGCTACGACCAGGCTCGCGATGACGAACGCCGCCGCGCCCGCGGCCGGCCGCATTACCCGCTTCACCGGGCTGAGATCGGCCGTCAGCGCGCCGATCAGGTCGCTCGGGTCGTTACGGTCCGTCATGGCGTGCCGTCGCCTCTCATCGTCTTCCTCAGATTGTTCAGCGCCCGGTGCAGATTCACCTTCAGCGCCGACGTCGTTCGCCCCGTCACGGCCGAGGCCTCGGCGAGGCTTTGCTCGCCGAGCGCGAGCCGCTCCACTGCCTCGCGCTGGCCGGGCGGCAGGTCGGCGATCGCACGCCTGACCGCCGCCGCCTGCTGCGCACGGTCGACCCCGCTCAGCGCGTCCGGCGCCTGGTCCTCGAAGCCGTCGTAATCGTCCTCTTTATTCAATTCGCGCGAAGCGTGCCTCTGGTAACGCCGCATCACATCGATCGAGCGATGTGTCGCGATCGCCGCGAGCCAGGCCGAGAAGGAGCGGGCGGGGTCGTAGGTCTGGCGGACGCGGTGGATGGTGATCAAGGTCTCCTGCACCACATCGTCGAGATGGTCCGCCGGCACCCTCTTCGAGCGCGCCACTGTGCGGATCGTGTCGACGCAGTCCTTCAAGAGCGCCTGATAGGCCACGCGGTCGCCGGCCTGCGCGGCGACCATCCAGTCGCGGCGCCTGAGGTCGCGGTCTGAGGCGTGCGGGCTCATGCGCGCGTGTTGTAGCGCAAAGGGAAGGGGCGGGGCAGGACGGTTTTCAACGTCCGTCCTTTGGCCCGACCGGGCCCTTGAAGGTCTAATCCTTTTGTTCCGCGAATTCCTTGAACGCCTCCGCATAGTCGGGGTGCCAGCGCGACAGCGGCGGCCGGTTCTCGATCACGTCGCCTGCCGCCCAGAGAATGCGCCGCTCGTCGAGCGTACGCGGCACGTCGTTGTCTGGGCAGAGGATGTAGAAGTCGCCGGCGTCCAGCCGCTCCATCATGAAGTCGATGGTCTGCTCCGCCGTCCATGCGCCCTCGGGCTTCTCGGTCCGCCCGCGCGCGGCCAGCGGCGTGAAGACGAAGCCCGGAATGAGGAGATGCGCCGAGATGCGGCTGCCCTCGGTGTTGCGCAATTCGTGCTGTAGCGCCTCGGTGAAGGCCTTCAGGCCCGCCTTGGAGACATTGTAGGCCGGGTCACCGGGCGGGGTGGTGATGCCCTGTTTCGATCCGGTGTTGATGATCAGCCCCGGCCGCCCGCGCTTGATCATGCCCGGTGCGAAGACGCGCGAGCCGTGGATTGGTCCCCAGAGATTGACGGTGATCGTCTTCTCCCAGGCGTCGAGCGGGCCGAACAGCGCGCTGCCCGGCTGCGTGCCCGCATTGTTCATCAGGACGTCCGTGCCACCGAGCCGCGCGGCGACCTCCGCCTCGAGCCGCTCGATTTCCTCCAGTCGGCTGACATCGGTCTCCGATACCATCACCTCAGCGCCAGGAACGGCCTCCGAGATCGTGGCTGCCGCTTGCGTTAGCCGGTCCCGGCCGAGATCGGCCACGCAGATCTTCAGACCTCGGCGCGCGAAGCTCTTCGCCGCCGCAAGCCCGATCCCGGACGCGCCTCCAGTAATGACGGCGACGGCATCTGGCGGAAGAGAGGCGAGGGACACGGGCGAACTCCAAGGAGGTAGATGGGGCAGGTTGGCGGCAGATATCTAGGGAAGTGGAGGCGGGAAAAAAGGCCCTATGATTTCCCTATGCCGGCCGGGCCGCCGCCCAATGCCAATCCTCTGCGGTGGGGTCTATCTCACCGCACGATGGCGACCCCGGCTCCGACGCTCGACCCTGAAACCTTGGCGACGTGCAGGCGCTTCGCCCTTCGCCTCGTGGTCTTGGCCGGTTTCACTTTGGCCGCGGCGGAACCATTGACGCGTCTCGCAGGCTTCGCTGGAGCGCTGTCCGTGCTGGCTTCGGTCTTCGCCATCTGGCGCAGCGAACGGGCTTGGGCACCCACGCTCAATCATTGGGACGAAGCGGGCTGGTATCTGTTCATCGCCCATGGGGCGATGATTCTGGGGCATCGTGGGGTGGTGTGAAATCGCAAACTAGGGCTTGAGAGTCGGCCTATATATCGATAGTTCTCGATATATGGATAAAGAGAACGTCCTTCTAACGCTCGCGGCGCTGTCCCAGGCCACGCGGTTCGACACTTTCCAACTGCTCGTCAAGCACGAGCCGGATGGCCTTCCGGCCGGCGAGATCGCCCGGCTGCTCGCCATCCCGCAAAACACGATGTCGTCGCATCTGGCTGTTCTGACCCGCGCCGGACTCGCAAAGGCGGAGCGCCACAGTCGCTCGATCATCTACCGCGCGGACATCGCGGCCTTCAGCGCAATGACGGTCTTCATGCTGAAGGACTGCTGCGGTGGACGAGCCGAAATCTGCGCGCCGATCATCACCCAGCTCACACCCTGCTGCCCGGAGAAGGAGCCGACCAATGGCTGACCGCGTCTACAATGTCCTGTTTCTGTGCACCGGCAATTCCGCCCGTTCGATCCTCGCCGAAGCCTATCTCAACCACATCGGCAAGGGCCGTTTCCGCGCCTATTCCGCCGGCAGCACGCCGAAGGGCGCCGTCCATCCGATGACACTGAAGGTCCTGGAGGCCGAAGGGCTGCCGACGGAGGGCCTGCGCTCGAAAGCGTGGGACGAGTTCGCTGCTCCCGGCGCGCCGGTGATGGATTTCGTCTTCACCGTCTGTGACAACGCCGCGGGCGAGACGTGTCCGATGTGGCCGGGGCAGCCGATGACGGCGCACTGGGGCATCGAGGACCCCGCCATCGCCACGGGATCAAACATCGCCAAGGAACGGGCCTTCAGCGCTGCCGCCCGTTATCTGCGCAACCGCATCAACCTGTTCACCGCGCTGCCGATCGCGAGCCTCGACCACATGGCGCTCGGCAACAAGCTTCGTGAGATCGGCAAGATCGAAGGTTCGACTTCACTCCGCTCCGACGTCGCTTGAGGATCTCATGACCGCCACCGAAATCAACGCGGCTTGCGCTGCGAAGCCCGCGATCGGCACGTTCGAGCGCTACCTCACCGTCTGGGTCATCGCCTGCATCGTGGTCGGCATCGTGCTTGGCGGCCTGCTGCCCGGCCTGTTCACGGCAATCGCCGCGGCCGAGGTCGCGCGGGTCAATTTGCCTGTCGCGGTGCTGATCTGGCTGATGATCATCCCAATGCTGCTGAAGATCGACTTCGGCTCGCTCGGCGAGGTCCGCCAGCATTGGCGCGGCGTCGGCGTGACCTTGTTCATCAACTGGGCGGTCAAACCGTTCTCGATGATGCTGCTCGGCACCCTGTTCATCGGCAATCTGTTCGCGGCCTATCTGCCGCAGGACCAGATCAGTTCGTACATCGCGGGCCTCATCCTGCTCGCGGCTGCTCCCTGCACCGCCATGGTGTTCGTCTGGTCGAATCTCTGCGACGGCGAGCCGAACTACACGCTCAGCCAGGTGGCGCTGAACGACGTCATCATGGTGTTCGCGTTCGCGCCGCTCGTCGGCCTCCTGCTCGGCGTCGCGTCCGTCTCGGTACCGTGGGACACGCTGCTCCTGTCGGTTGGTCTCTACATCGTGCTGCCCGTCCTCATCGCCCAGGTGTGGCGCAAGGCGCTGATCGCTTCGGGCGGGCGGGGTGCTCTCGACCGTACCCTCGGCGTCATCCAGCCGTTCTCGCTCGCCGCTCTGCTGACCACGCTCGTCCTGCTGTTCGCGTTTCAGGGCGAGCAAATCCTCGCGCAGCCCGTCGTCATCGCGCTGCTGGCGGTGCCGATCCTGATCCAGGTCTACTTCAATGCGGGGCTGGCCTACTGGCTCAGCCGTCGGTTCGGCGTCGCCTGGTGCGTGGCGGCGCCGGCCGCGCTCATCGGCGCCTCGAACTTCTTCGAGCTCGCGGTCGCCGCCGCCATCAGCCTGTTCGGCCTGAACTCCGGCGCCGCGCTTGCCACCGTCGTCGGCGTTCTCGTCGAGGTCCCGGTGATGCTGTCCGTCGTGAAGATCGTGAAGGCAACTCGGGGCTGGTACGAGCGGGGCGCCAAGGAAGCCACACGATGAAGGTCACGATCTACCACAACCCGGATTGCGGGACGTCCCGGAACACCTTGGCCCTGATCCGCAATGCGGGCGTCGAGCCGCAGATCGTCGAGTACCTTACGACGCCGCCGGACCGCGAGACGCTCCGTACCCTCATCGCCGACGCCGGACTGACGGTTCGGGAGGCTATCCGCCAGAAGGGGACGCCCTACGCCGAGCTCGGCCTCGACGACGAGAACCTCTCCGACGAGGCACTCCTCGAGCAGATGGTGGCGCATCCTATCCTGCTTAACCGACCATTCGTCATCACTCCCTATGGCGTTCGCCTCAGCCGCCCCTCTGAAGTGGTGCTCGACATCCTTCCGCTCCGGCAGAAGGGGCCGTTCTCCAAGGAGGATGGCGAACTGCTCATCGACGCCGACGGTAATCGCGTGGGCTGACGCAACGAGGGTTGATGTGTTGATGGTCTAGGTATATGGTGCGCCCATGCCTAGATCATCAATGCATGCCGTAACCCGGCCGGGTCCGGACTTCTTGAACCGCTCCTACTGGAGCGGCACGATCAAGATGAGCCTTTCCAAGTACTTCATCCTCTGCGTCCTGCATGAGAAGCCGATGCACGGCTACGACATCGCCCGTGCGGTTGAGCGCACGACGAGCGGGTGCTGCTCGCCGACCGAGGGGACGATCTACCCGGTACTCCGGGAGTTCGAGGAGGGCGGCTTTGTCTCGGTCGCGGCGGAGGTCGTCTCGGGACGCGAGCGCAAGGTCTACAGCCTGACGGACAAGGGTAGGGCGGCCTTCCAGGTGGCGCTCGCCGCCTGGATGGAGGTCACGCAGGCCCTGACGGAATCCCAGAAGCTCGCCGCGCCGGACCGCGATGGTCCGTCATGCTGCGCGTAATCGCCGTCGGAGGACGCTCGGATGACCTCGACCGTCGCCGTCATTGGTGCAGGACCCATAGGCCTCGCCGCCGCCGCCCATCTCGTGAAGCGAGGCTTGAAGCCAGTTCTGCTCGAGCAGGGCCCGTCAGTTGGTTCGTCGCTCCGGCGTTGGTCGCATGTCCGGGTCTTCACCCCCTGGTCGCTCAACATCGACAGCGCTGCGCGTGACCTGCTGAAGGAGCAGGATTGGGCGGAGCCGGACCCGGATGAGCTGCCGACAGGAGCCCAACTCGTGGAGCAGTATCTCGAGCCGCTTGCGCAGCATCCCGCCATTGCGGAAGGACTCCGCCTCGACGCCAAAGTCATCGCGGTCGCCCGCACCGACACCGACAAGCTCGGCGAGGGGCGAAAGGGCACCCTTTTCACCGTGCGCTGGATCGATGGCGAGGGACGACGGCATGACGTCGAGGCGAGGGCGGTGATCGACGCCTCGGGCACCTGGGGGCAGCCCAACCCGATCGGCCGAAACGGCTTGCCGCTCGACGGCGAGGACGACCTTGGCGAGGACATCCACTATGGCATCCCCGACGTCACGGGACAGTTCGCCGATGAGTTCGCCGGGAAGCGAACGCTGGTCGTCGGCGGGGGCCATTCGGCGATCAACGCCGTCCTCGATCTGGTGCGCCTGAAGGACCGCGATCCAAAAACGCGGATTCTTTGGGGACTCCGCCGGGGCGCGATCGACCGACTGGTCGGTGGTGGCCTCAACGACGCCTTGCCCGGGCGGGGCTCGCTCGGTTTAGCTGCGCAGCAAGCCGTCGAAGCCGGGCAGGTGACGTTGCTTGCCTCCTTCGTCGCCAGGTCCGTTCGCAGGGAGAACGGCGCGATCCACCTGTCGACGGTGTCGTCGGGAGGGCCGTCCGCGCTGACGGTCGACCGCATCATCGTCGCGACCGGATCGCGGCCGGACTTCAGCTTTCTCCGCGAGTTGAGGGTCTCCGTCGATCCCTCCATTGAGGCTCCTCCGGCGCTGGCGCCGCTGATCGACCCGAACGTCCATTCCTGCGGAACCGTGCCGCCGCATGGAGCCGCTGAGCTCGCCCATCCGGAACCCGATTTCTACATCGTTGGGTCCAAGTCCTATGGCCGCGCGCCCACGTTTTTGATGGCCACCGGGTATGAACAGGCCCGATCGGTCGTCGCGGAGATCGCCGGAGATCATGCCGCGGCGCGTGAAGTCCATCTCGTTCTGCCGGAGACGGGCGTCTGCGGCAGTGCCGCCCCTGCGAAAGCGTCATCGGCGTGCCGCAACCCGCCGACCCCGGCCGAGCGCGCCGTCGGGGCCTGTTGCGGGGCAACCGCATCGACCGAGGAACCAACCAGTGTTTGACCTGCCGAACATCGTGCCCGGCGTGCTCGATCTGCCCGACAGAGACCGCCTGTCGGTCCCGATCGACAGCCACAAACCTCGCATCCTGATGCTCTACGGTTCGCTGCGCGAGCGGTCGTACAGTCGCTTCCTGACGCTGGAGGCGGCGCGGCTTCTCGAACACTTCGGCGCCGAGGTCCGCATCTTCGATCCGCTTGGCCTGCCACTGCCGGACGGCGAGCCGGACACGCACCCGAAGGTCCAGGAGCTGCGGGAGCTTTCGGAGTGGTCCGAGGGTCAGGTCTGGTGCAGCCCGGAGCGCCACGGAACGATCTCCGGCGTGATGAAAGCGCAGATCGACTGGATACCATTGTCGGTCGGCTCCGTGCGTCCGACCCAAGGGCGGACGCTCGCGGTCATGCAGGTCTCCGGCGGCTCGCAGAGCTTCAACGCGGTCAACCAGCTCAGGCAATTGGGCCGCTGGATGCGGATGGTCACCATTCCCAACCAGTCCTCGGTCGCCAAGGCGTTCCAGGAATTCGACGAAGCGGGGCGGATGAAGCCGTCCGCCTATTACGACCGGGTCGTCGACGTCATGGAGGAACTGGTCAAGTTCACGCTGCTCACGCGCGACGTGTCCGGATACCTTACCGACCGCTACAGCGAGCGTCGGGAACGCGCCTCCGAACTCGAAGCCCGCGTCGCGCTGAAGTCTGTCTGAATGTCGCGCGCGGCTGTCCTCGTCTGGCTGTTCGGCCTCACCCAGATCGTCGGCTACGGCACGCTGTATTATTCGTTCAGCGTCCTCGCGCCCTCCATGGCCGAAGACCTCGGCCTCGCCATCGGCTGGGTCTACGGCGCCTTCTCTTTGGCTCTGCTTGCGGGTGGCCTCGTCTCGCCCTTCGTCGGCCGCGCGGTGGACCGTCATGGCGCGGGTGCCGTCATGACCTTCGGCTCGCTCGCCGCCGCCGCCGCGCTCGTCCTGTGCGCGACGGCCGTCAACGCCCCCATGCTTGCCATGGGTCTCGTTGCGATCGAGGTGACCGCCATCTTCGTGCAATACGAGGCGGCCTTCGCTGCTCTGGTCCAGCTCACGGGGCAGGACGCCAATCGCCGGATCACGCATCTCACGTTGATCGCCGGTTTCGCCTCGACCATCTTCTGGCCGCTCACCTCGGCGCTGCATGACGTCATATCGTGGCGGGACGTCTATCTCTGGTACGCCGGACTTCACCTCGTGCTCTGTCTGCCGGTCCACATCTGGGTCGCGCGCCAGCCCCGCACAGGCGCAACCGACCGGGCCGCGATCCCGGATGGCGACACCTCCGGCCGCCCCTCGACGGGCGACGAGCGCCGCGCCTTCGCGCTCCTCCTGATCGGCTTCTCCCTCGTCGGCTTCGTCATCTCCGCTTTGCTGGTTCACATGATCCCGCTCCTGACCGCGCTCGGCCTCGGCTCGATGAGCGCCGTTGTCGGCGCCGTCTTCGGACCCGCACAGGTCCTGAGCCGCGTGGTGAATATGGGTTTCGGCCGCGAGCTTCATCCGCTCCGGCTGGCAATGATCTCCGCAGCGATGATGGTGCTGGCCCTCGGCCTGCTGGCGATAGCCTCGCCCTGGCTGGTGGCCGCATTGCTGTTCTCGGCTCTGTTCGGCCTCGGCTCCGGCCTCACCAGCATCGTCCGGGGCACGGTGCCGCTCGCGCTCTTCGGACCGCAGAGTTATGGCGCACGGGTCGGGAAGCTAACCTCGGCCAGGCTTATCCTGTCCTCCATCGCCCCGTTCGCCTTCGCACTGGTGCTGGAGCGGGCAGGGACGACCGTGGGCCTGTGCCTCCTGATCGGGCTGGCTTTGTTGGCCGTCGGCGCCCTGTGGGCCATTGGCCGGCAGAGACTGAGCGCCGCCCGAGGATACTCTCCGGCTGAATAGTTTTCCGCCCACGCCGTCATGCCCAAGCCCAGGGCATCCCGGCCAAACTGGCCGGAGATCGGCCTCAATCACGGGCGTTGCAAGTAATATGTCTGACCCGCCGATCGTAGTTCCTCAAGTGTTTTTCCTGAGCAAGTTCCCGGCCAGTCTCCGCCCACCCGATCGGCCTTGCCGCTCATAGTTATCGTGCCGGCGCGCCGGTCGAGCGTAACATAGACGGCAACTCCGTCCGGACGAATTACAGACAAATAGAAAGCAGAAAGGTGGCCGCCAAACTCGCAATGCACCAAGAAAGGAAAGTCAGTGAAGACTACATCTCCGGCATATGCCTGAGAGTTATAGAGGGCTGCCAATTGCGATAACGTAAGCGCGGCCAAAGCCCTTCTTATAACCACCTCGGGCGCTTTCACGCGAAGAGCCTGCCAAGACCCGAAATGTGCCATTGCCTGGAACCCCACTTGCTCGCCGTCATCCTTTGACGGCTCGGTTGTGACGGTGGTCCGACAGCTACGCGCTTTGCACATCCACTCGATGAGCGGAACTTCGAATACTCAGTTTCGCGCAGATAATGTCTTCAGGCAAGTTCGGGCACTGCTTGACGTAGCGGGCTATCACGTAAGGCTTTAGGGCCTTCTTGTCGTGTCAGGAGTGGGGAAGCGCCCGCACTCACTGGCGTGTCATTACGGGAGTGTTATCCTCCTCCCTGGAACGGCTCCAATCTTCGAGCCACCAAGCAGCGCTGAACTCCGAAATATATGAGTTCAGTGGGGCGGCCTTATTGGGGGAGGTTTTGCGATGTCGAGTTACATTTATCTGCTGACTCTTGTTCACACCGCGATCAGTCTGGCCGCTCTGGTGCTCGGCTGGCCGGTCATCTCCGGCTTCCTGCATGGCCGCGTCTCGAACTGGACCTTCTGGTTCCTCGTGACCGCGATCGCCTGCAGCGTGACCGGCTTCTTCTTTCCGATCACGGTCATCACGCCAGGCATCGTCTTCGGCATCATCGCGCTCGTCACTCTGGCGATCGCACTCTATGCCCGCCGCGCCCATTACGCCGGCCATTGGCGCTGGATCTATGCCGCGACCATGGTGCTGAACGTCTACCTTCTCATGGTCGTGACGATCGTCCAGTCGTTCCAAAAAATCCCGTTCCTGAACGCGCTCGCGCCGACTGGAGCCGAGCCGGCGGTCCTGATCACGCAGGTCATCGGCCTCGTCGCCTACCTGGTGCTCGGCGTGCTGTCGGTGATCAAGTTCAAGGGCGAGTTCGGCGGTGGCGTGATGCCGACCGCGGCCTGATCTCAGCGAAGGCCCAGAAATCTCAGGAGGAACGCCAGCGCGGGGTGCTCCCTGCGCTGGGGCGGCGTGAGGCCAAGCGCGCGCCAGCCGTGGGGCGTCAGCTCGAAATGCGACCGCGAGCCCAGCGGGCCGGAAAACGCGAAGCGGACGAGGTTTTTCCGCTCGGCACGGAGCGCGCAGGTCTCGTCGATCTGCCGCACGGTTTCGATGTCGCCGAGAAGAATGCGCCCGCCCGCGAAGGAAAGCTTGCGCAGGAAACGGCCGAGCTGAGGGTCCAGAGCGCTGTCCATGACCATAGTGGTAACACCACAGTAGTACTACTGATACGTCAGAAAGCCTGACGTTCCACGGCTCGATTCGCGCGAATGCGTTCTATCTGGCGCCGGCTGGTATCCCTAAAGCGCCTCATCACGCGCAAATCGGCAGAGATATTAGATCATTAGACGAAAGGCGTAAGGTGCCGAAGTTGATGAAATCCGATCACGGAGGCGTGAACAGAGTTCCTTGCTGAATCAACAGATTTCGAGCCCGGCAGAAGACCTCCGAATTCTCTGTGAAGGCGGAGCCCGAGCTCCAGACCATGTAGTTTCCCGTAATCGGCAAGGTGTCGCGAGCGCGTAAGCGCGGAAGACATAAACCGTTAACCATGTTGGTGGCTCCCTCGAAGGCGAAGATAGGGTCCGGGGGACGGCTATGAAATTCACCAATCTGAAGCTCGTGTACAAAGTGATGTGCGTGCTGGTCGCGATGGCGGGCGTGGCGATCTTCGGTGTTGTGTTCTCCGACAAGAAGATGACCGAGGTCGAGACGACCTATATGGAGCTCGTCGAGCATACGAGCCCGACACTCCTCTCGATGACGAGGCTTAATCTGCGGCTCGTGATCCTGAGCTCGGGCATGTACGAGACCTTCGCCTTCCACGGCGAGGATGCGAAAAGCGCCCGCGACGAGGTGAAGAAGGCCCGCAAGGACTATCAGGAGCAGGTTTCGCAGCTGCAGAAGCTCGATCCCGACGACAGCACGGTCTACGAGGGCCTCCTCGACGACTTCGAGGACATCAGCGACGAGGCCAATAAGGCCGCCGACCTCGCAATGGCCGGCCGCGTCGACGAGGCGCTGCCGATTGCGCACAAGGTCGACGATGCGATCGACGAACTCCGGTCGAAGATCCGCAACAAGACCAATGCCGACTCCCAGGAGATGGAACGAAAGGCCGAACATGCGGCGGCGACGGCGGAGAGCGCGCAAACGGAAAACATGGTCGTTTCCCTCATCGGCCTTGGCGTCGTCTTCGTGCTCGCGGTGTGGATGACGATCGGTCTGATCTCTCGCCCGCTGTCCAGGATGTCGGTGACGATGGCGGCTCTGGCCGGGGGCGATCTCACCGTCTCGGTCGAGGGGCAGAAGCGCAAGGACGAAGTCGGCGACATGGCCAAGGCGGTCGACGTCTTCAAGCAAAACGCAATCGCGGTGAAGCAGCTCGAGGCAGAGCAGGAAGCGCAGAAGGCGCGCGCCGAGGCCGAGAAGCGAGCGGCGATGAACGAACTCGCCGACAGGTTCGAGACCGAGGTAATGGGCGTGGTGCAGGCGGTGTCCGCCTCGGCGCAGCAGCTCCAGGCCAATGCGGAGACCATGTCCTCCGCCGCGGAGGAGACGAGCCGCCAGTCGAACGCCGTCGCGGCGGCGTCCGAACAGGCGACGACCAATGTCCAGACTGTTGCCGCTGCCGCGGAGGAACTGTCGAAGTCGATCCACGAGATTGCCGAACAGGTGACATCGGCGGCTACCGCGACCACGATGGCGACGAACCAGGCGTCGAGCACGGTGACCCTCGTCCAGGGACTTGCGCAAAGCGCCCAGCGCATCGGTGAAGTCGTCGGCCTGATCGGGGATGTGTCAGCCCAGACGAACCTCCTGGCCCTCAACGCCACCATCGAGGCGGCTCGTGCGGGCGAGGCGGGACGCGGTTTCGCCGTCGTTGCCCAGGAGGTGAAGCAACTCGCGGCCCAAACCTCACGGGCCACCGAAGAAATTACCTCGCAGATCCAGGCCGTTCAGACCTCGACCAACGAAGTAGTGCAGGCGATCACCGGGATCAGCAGTTCGATCCGCCAGATCGATGACATTTCCGGCGCCATCGCCACGGCGGTGGAAGAGCAGGGCGCGGCGACGCAGGAAATCGCCCGCAACGTCGTCCAGGCCTCGACCGGCACTCAGGAGGTGTCGTCGAATATCTCCGGCGTCAGCGAGGCGGCGGCATCGACGGGCAAGGTCTCCGAAGAGATTGTCGGTGCTTCGGTCAGCCTGGCCAAGCAGGCGAACGATCTCCGCGATCAGGTGACGGCGTTCATCGGACGTGTCCGCGCTGCGTGATGGACGACACCAAAGAAAAACCCGCTGTGGGGGCCGACGGCGGGTTTTTCTTTGCCTGACTGTACCGTGAGGGGTTTCGCTAGCCCAGCTCGGTCAACTCCTTCAGCCGCTCGCGGGCCGCCTGCTCGACCTTCTGTGTCCCGGGCCGGCCATCGGTGTCCGGCCCCGGCCGGAACTGACTGCACATCTCGCGCCGGGCCTGCTCCCAGTGTTCGCGCTCGCGGCCTTCCGGCTGGCCGAGCTGAATCCAGATCTCGTAGGCGCGCAATCGGATGCGTTCTTCCTTGTTCATTCCGTCCCCCCAATGCAGTTCAGTGTTTTGCGGCGTGCTCGGGTTTTCCCTTGCGCTTGGTCGATGCCATTTCGTCGAGTTCCTTTTCGCTCATGGATTCGACCATCTGCTTCGACGCGCCGCGCAGCTTCGATTTCGGCATGTCGCCACGCTTGGCAGCGAGGGCCGCTCCGGCGGCCTTCTGCTGGGCTCCAGATTTGGCTGGCATGATGCACTCCCAAGGTTGTGGATTTCCCATGACGGCAACGCGCGGAAGAACGCCAGGTTCCAGCGGCAATTGCCCTTGCTGAACCGGGGAGCGGCACCTTAAATCCCGGCCATGACCACACCCGACATCGTCACTGCCGCCGTCCTCGTGATCGGCGACGAAATCCTCTCCGGCCGCACCAAGGACCAGAACATTGGCACGATCGCCGACTGGCTGACCGGGCTCGGCATCGACCTGAAGGAGGTGAGGGTGATCGCCGACGAGGAGGCTGCGATCATCGAGGCAGTGAACGCGCTGCGGACGAAATACAGCTACGTCTTCACGACCGGCGGTATCGGCCCGACGCATGACGACATCACCGCCGATTGCGTGGCCAAGGCGTTCGGCGTCGGCATCGACCACGATCCGCGAGCAGTCGCGCTGCTCCAGCAGATTCCCGGCATGGTGCTCAATGAGGCGCGGCTTCGCATGGCCCGCATCCCCGATGGCGCGGACCTCATCGTCAACACCGTGTCGAAGGCGCCAGGCTTCCGGATCGGCAACGTGCATGTGATGGCCGGTGTGCCGAAGATCGTGCAGGCCATGCTGGTGGAGATCGCACCGACGCTGAAGACCGGGCCGAAGGTGCAGTCGGTGACGATCTCCGCCGGGCTGAAGGAAGGCGATATCGGCACTCCGCTCGGCCTCGTCCAGAAAGCGCACCCGGCGGTGACGATCGGCAGCTATCCCTTTCAGGACGAGCGGGGATACAACACCAACCTCGTCGTCCGCTCGCGCGATGCCGAGGCTTTGGCGTCCGCGACGAGCGCCGTCGAGGCTATGCTGGCCGAGGTCCGGACGCAGCTCGCGCGTTGAACCTATCCGCGCCGTGAAAGCTTTAGCTGACAAAGCATTTCACGGGAGGCGAAGATGGATTTCGTGCTCGAAGCGGAACGAGTTCTTCATGCCGAGGTCGGCATTGGAACGATGCTCGCAAGGCTGCTTACGGCGGCGTTTCTCGGCCTGGTGATCGGCCTCGATCGAGAGTATCGGCAGCACTCGGCGGGCATGCGGACGCACATGCTGGTGTCGCTGGCCGCCGCGACGTTCGCACTGCTCACTTTCGAACTGATTGCCCGCATGCGTGGCGACCTTATCCAGGCCGATCCTGCGCGCGTGATCAGCGCTGTGACAAACGGCGTGGCGTTCCTTGCGGCGGGAACCATCATCCAGGGACGGCGCGGCGTCAAAGGACTGACCACCGGCGCGGGCATGTGGATGGCGGGTGCCATTGGTCTCGCCTGCGGGATTGGTGCCTATGCGATCGCGGTGACGGTGACTGTGCTCGTCGTGATCATCATGACCCTGCTCGGATTCATCTCGCCGGCTTTGCCGAAGAAGAATGACGGCCAGGAACGCGACGTCGAAGCGAAAGCAGCGGATTAAGCCGGCAGGCGTTGAGCGACACAACCTCGTCATCTAGTGTGCGCGCCCACGCGGGCGTGGTGGAACTGGTAGACACAAGGGACTTAAAATCCCTCATCCTCCGGATATGCGGGTTCGACCCCCGCCGCCCGCACCAAATCCCAGGCGGCACCGGTAACTCGTTTCGTGCTGAGAAGCTTCCGCAGTGCTACGGAAGCTTCCCGATGCTTTCAGGCCGAGTGTTGTGGTGGAGATCGTGAACTAATCCCGGATCTCTACCGCAGCGCCTATTGGCAATAGTCCCAGTATCCCCGAGAGCGACTCCCGTCTATGGAGTACCAGCACCTACCCGAGTTCGAATAGCCGTAGCCCGAGTTCGAATAACCGTAGCCTAGCGCGGCACCCGCGGCCAGTCCGACGCCCGCGCCATAGGGATACCGGCGATATCCGTATCCGGGCCGGTACCCAGGGCGATATCCAGGGCGATATGCGGTTCGGCCGGCATAACCGCCGCGGTATCCACCGCGGTATCCCACCGCGCCGCCGCGGTAACCGCCGCGGTATCCCACCGCACCGCCGCGGTATCCGCCGCGGTAACCTCCTGCCGCTACGGGACGCCTCATGCCGCCGCCCCCGACGCGCCCACCGCCGCGCCCACCGCGCTGCACTTCGATCAGGAGTGAGGTCTCGCTGGCGGCGGGTTCTACCAGAGAGCTGTGGTTGAACGGGGCTGCTGTCACGAATTCCGGCAAGCAAAGTGCCGATCCGGCCAACAGCGCCGTTACGATTAGCGATGATCGCATCGTGCGAGGAAGGTATGACATACGCGTCTCCCTGTTCCCCAGCCCTGAACGCGCGCGATGCCGGTGCATGGGGCTGGGCACTCCCCTCCAAGGGCTGAGAAAAACTCCAGAGGCCGTCATTGTGAGACGAGATTAAACAGGTGCCTCGTGCCTCCATGCAGAAGGCGAGAGCGAGCAGATAGTGAGCGAGGCTAGAGCGTGATGGACAGGGGCTATATTGTCCTTAGGGGCATGTCTCGAGGCGGGCGCGGTATTGGCCGCCCAACAAGCCTCTTCGCTTCGTTGCTCACGAGCCGTTGAGGAACAGCATCCGAGTGAAAAGCGTGTAGCCGGACTCCTCGGCCATGATCCAGACAAACACGAGGACGGCGCCGATCGGAACGAGCATCGCATAGACGAGCGCCAGCCGCTCCCAGGCGAGATGCATGAAGACGGCCACGATCAACGCGGCCTTCAGGACCATGAAGGTGAGGATGAGCGAGTACCTCATCGGTCCCTCGACGTCGAAATAGTCGACCAGGTATGAAAACGTGCTGAGGACGAACAACCAGCCCCAGACGATCAGGTAGAGC
Organism: uncultured Alphaproteobacteria bacterium; assembly: GCA_963778835.1. Classification (GTDB taxonomy): domain Bacteria; phylum Pseudomonadota; class Alphaproteobacteria; order Rhizobiales; family Methylopilaceae; genus Flaviflagellibacter. The sequence goes on along the minus strand of CAVZVY010000004.1, from coordinate 131,657 downwards.
TTGATGGGATGCTGCTGGCCTTCCGCCTTTCCGGTCGCGGCATGCGTGGTCACGGCATGTGTCATGTCAGCTCTCACCACAGATAGAAGAAGGCGAAGATGAACACCCAGACGAGGTCGACGAAGTGCCAATAAAGGCCCATGATCTCGACGCCCTCGTAATTGCCCTTGCGGCTGGTGAAGAACCCTCGCGCTTCGCGGTCGAAATCTCCGCGCCAGACCTTGCGGGCGATGATCAGGAGGAAGATCACGCCGATCGTCACGTGCGTGCCGTGGAACCCCGTGATCATGAAGAAGCTCGATCCGAACTGGGCCGCGCCCCACGGATTTTCCCACGGCCTCACGCCTTCGTGGATCAATTTGGTCCACTCGAACGCCTGCATGCCGACGAAGGTGGCGCCGAGCACGGCCGTCAGCAGCATCAGGATCGCCGTCGTGGCACGGTCGCGCCGGTATCCGAAATTCACCGCCATGGCCATCGTGCCGCTGCTGCTGATCAGGACGAAGGTCATGATCGCGATCAGGATGAGTGGCAGTGTGGTTCCGCCGATTTCGAGGGCGAAGACCTCGCTTGGATTGGGCCACGGCACCGAGGTCGACATGCGTGCCGTCATGTAGGAGATGAGGAAGCAGCTGAACACGAACGTGTCGCTGAGGAGGAAGATCCAGATCATGGCCTTCTTCCACGAGACGTTCTTGAACGCCCGCTGATCCGACGACAGATCGGCCGCGATACCCCTGAGGCCGGCGGGCATCGTCTCGGTCGGGACGTGGGTCAGGGGAATGTCGGCCATCCGCGATCCTCCCTAGCTGAGAAGCTGCCGGCAGAGTTCGAGCGCATAGCCTGCCCAACTCATCAGCAGGGCGAACAGAACGAGCCAGACGAAAAGAAGGAAGTGCCAATAGATGGCGCACAGCTCGACACTGAGCTTCACGCCGACGAAGATCATCGCCCCGCCAGGTCTGGTCCATCGTGCGGCCGAGCGCGACCAGGCCGCCCAGCACGTGCAGTCCGTGAAGTCCGGTGATCAGATAGAAGAAGGAATTGGCCGGATTGCGGGCCAGCCCGATAGCCCGGCTTCGGCAAGCTGCCACCAGGCGAGCAACTGGCCGAAGACGAAAGCCAATGTCGAACCGCCGGCCATCAGCAAGCCGATCTTCACACCTGGATATCCCACCGATCGGCAGCCCGCTTCGCGCCTTGCAGCGCCACGCTGCTTAGGAGAAGCAGACGCCGTATTGAGCCAGAGCAGCGCCGGCACCGGCAGCGACGACCAGTCGGAGGATTGCATCCGCATCGAATAGGCGCTGATGAACAGCGCAAACAACGAGCCCAGTGCGGCGATCAGAACGCCGAGCCCGATCTTCGCGACGGGGATCGTCCCGCGAGGTTCGTCGTCGATGATCGCCCTGCTCCAGCCACGGCTTGGCCATCAGCCTTTGCCGCGACATCCACCAGGCCGCGACGATGCCGACCGCCGCGAAGAAGAGTATGCTGCCGATCATGGCGCGTGTCCCTGCATCGCGGCGACGGCCGGCGGCGGCTCGTTCTGCGGGATGAAGTCCCGCGCAGCGCCGGGCACGTTGTAGTCGTAGGCCCACCGGTAGACGACCGGCAGGTGCGGCCCCCAATTGCCGTGCGGCGGCGGCGTCTCCGGCGTCTGCCATTCGAGCGATGGTGGCGCTCCAGGGATTGCCACCTGCCTCGCGGCCCCGGAACAGGCTCCAGGCGAGGTTGTACACGAACACGAAGCTGCGCGGCGCCGACGACGAGAGCTGCGACGTGATGAAGATCGTTCAACTGATGAGCCGAGGCGGGTAGTTCACCGTTTCCAGCATTTCGTGATAGCGGCGCGGCACGCCCATCAGCCCGAGATAGTGCATCGGGAAGAAGATCGCATACGCACCGAGGAAGGTGATCCAGAAGTGCATCTTGCCGAGCGTCTCGTCGAGCAGCCGGCCAGTGACCTTCGGATACCAATGATAGATCGCGCCGAAGATCACGAGGATCGGCGCGACGCCCATCACCATGTGGAAGTGCGCCACCACGAACATCGTGTCCGACAAGGGCACGTCGACGACGACATTGCCGAGGAACAGGCCCGTCAGCCCGCCGTTCACGAAGGTCACGATGAACGCCAGTGCGAACAGCATCGGCGTCCGGAGATGGATGTCGCCCCGCCAAAGCGTCAGCACCCAGTTGTAGACCTTGATCGCCGTCGGTATCGCGATGATCAGTGTGGTCGTCGCGAAGAAGAACCCGAAATAAGGGTTCATGCCGCTCACATACATGTGGTGCGCCCAGACGACGAAGCTCAGCGCGCCGATGGCGATGATCAGGGCCCACACCATCATGCGGTAGCCGAAGATGTTCCGGCGCGCATGCACGCGATGAGATCCGAAACGATGCCGAAAGCCGGCAGCGCGACGATGTAGACCTCGGGGTGGCCGAAGAACCAGAACAGATGCTGGAAGAGGAGCGGGCTGCCGCCGCCGTAATTGAGCTGCTCGCCCATCGAATAGAGCGTCGGCATGAAGAAGCTCGTGCCGAGCAGCTTGTCGAACAGCATCATCACCGCGCCGACGAACAGAGCCGGGAAGGCCAGCAGCGCCATGACGCTGGCGGTGAAGATGCCCCATACCGACAGCGGCATGCGCATCAGGGTCATGCCGCGCGCACGTCCCTGCAGCACGGTCACGACATAGTTGAGGCCGCCCATCGTGAAGCCGATGATGAAGACGATCAGGGAGACGAGCATCAGCACGATGCCCCATTCCTGACCGGGCGTGCCGGTCAGGATCGCCTGCGGCGGATAGAGGGTCCATCCCGCACCGGTCGGCCCTCCGGGCGCGAAGAAGCTCGCGATCAGGATGAGCACCGCGAGCAGATAGACCCAGAAGCTCACCATGTTGACGTACGGGAACACCATGTCCCGCGCGCCGACCATCAGCGGGATGAGGTAATTGCCGAAACCGCCGAGGAAGAGCGCGGTCAGCACGTAAACCACCATCATCATCCCGTGCATGGTGATGAACTGGTAATAGCGTTCGGCGTCGATGAACTCGAAGACACGCCGGGAAAGCCGAGCTGCAGGCGCATCAGCCACGACAGGACGAGTGCGATCGAGGCCGACACCGAGCGCGACAAGCGAGTACTGGATGGCGATGACCTTCGCGTCCTGCGCGAAGACGTACTTCGTGATCCAGCTGTTCGGGTGATAGAGCTCGACGTCCTCGACATCGGCGGCCGGAATCGCCGCCGGCTCCGAATGGAATCTCGGTCATGGCGTTCCCTCGTTCTTGTAGTGGCAGGAATCGTATTTTCGTTGGACGCCAGTGCCGACCGGTCTGCTCGATCGAGCCAGGCCTGATAGTCGACTTGGCCTCGTCGACCACGACTTGCCCGCGCATCATCGGATGCCCGACGCCGCAGAGCTCGGCGCACAGGATCTCGAACTGGCCGGTTCGCGTCGGCGTCAGCCAGACATAGCTGACCATGCCGGGCACGAGGTCCATTTTGGCGCGGAACTCCGACACGTAGAAATTGTGCAGCACGTCGACCGAGCGGAGCAGCGCCTTGACCGGCTTGCCGACTCGGCAGATGGAGTTCGGCGCCCTGGATGACGACATCGTCCTTGCCGTTCGGATCGTCAGGGTTGATGCCCATCGGATTGTCGCCGGTGACGAACCGCGTCGACGACGAGCCGAGCTTTCCGTCCGGTCCCGGCAAGCCGGAAGCTCCACTGCCATTGCTGGCCGACGATCTCGACCTCCGTGGCTTCCGGCCGGAACGTTGATGAACTGGTTCCAGACGAACAGGCCAGGCGTCAGCATCGCCGCGACGCCGATGCCGGTCACCACCGTCAGCCACCATTCGAGCCTTCGGTTCTCGGGCTCGTAACTCGCCGTGCTGCCGGGCCGGTGGCGGAAGCGGAACACGCAGTACGCCATGAACAACAGCACCGCGACGAACACCGCGCCGGTGATCCAGAAGGTGATCAGGATCGTGTCGTCGATGTACTTGCCAGTTCGAGGCGATGGGCGGCCACCACCAGGGGCTCAGGAAGTGGAACAACACCGAGCCCAGCGCGACGACGACGAGCATCACCGCGGCAAACATCATTCACCTTCCTGGTCCGTCGTTTGTTCACTCCTTGATCAGCGTGACAGGTGCACTGTCGAACGTATGCAGATAGGCGATCAGATCCTTGATCTTCTGGTCGTCCTTGAGACCGGCATAGATCATCTTCGTTCCGGGGATCTTGGCCTTCGGGTTCTTGATGTATTCGGTGAAGGTCGGCCTCGTCCCAGGTCAGATGCGCGCACTTGTTCGCCTGCGAATAGGCGTATCCCGCGACCTAGCCGGAGACGCGGCCGAAGAGCCCGTTCAGCAGTCGGCCCGACGGCGTTCTTGGCGGTCGGGCCGACCTGATGGCACGCGCGGCAGACCGCGAACACCTTCTCGCCCGCCGCCGCGTCCTGCGCTCGAACCTCGGCGGTGCCAATCAGCAGGGCAATCGCAAGTAGCTGCGCAGCGGAGCGCGGGGCGCCAGCCGGTGCCCCGACAACCAACGTAATGTCGACGTCGCTTTCATCTGTCATTGCAGAACCTTGCGATAAAGATGCCATGTCGCGTGACCGAGCACCGGCATGACGACGATCAGCCCGAGCAGAAGGGGATCGCGCCGAGGAAGAGACCGCTCGCGACGATCATGCCCCACAGCAGCATCGGTCCGGGATTCATCCTCACGGCGCGCACGGAACTCGCGATCGCCGTCTTCAGGGTGACGTTGCGGTCGAGCAGAAGCGGGAAACGACACCACGCTGATCGTGAGCACGAGCAGAGCGAACAGGAAGCCGACGCTGACGCCGACGATGATGAGAGCCCAGCCCTCGGACGTCGTGAAGATCTGACGGGCGAACTCGGTGATCGAAGTCGGCACCTCAGCGTCCGAAAATGAGCCAGTAGATGCCCATGGCGACTGCCAGCCAGACCACGAAGATCGCGGTCAGCAACAGCCCCAGCCCGATGAACGCTCCGAATGATGGCCGGTTGAGCACGCCATCGACGTCGGACCATGAGACCTCCTGTCCGAGTTCGCGCCTTCGGCTCATCTCGTACAGCCCGGCAGCCGCGAACGGACCGATCAGCGCGAAACCTGAAATCAAGCGGAAACAGCAGCGGCAGCATCTCATTGTGCAGCGCCACATTGCGCCAGAACGAGACCGGCCAGGGGATAGACGAAGGCGATGAAAATGACGTCTGTCCGACAGGCGCCAAAATCCGCGAATCCCTTCGACAGTGACGTCGCGTATGTCCGCCGATCGTGATGCGTTGCACCACGGGAGTGTCGCTCAGTTCTTCTCTGGGCCTATTCCAGTCGTGGGCAGTGTGGCCGAGGCCATGGACCGTTTCGCGGATCGCGTCATAACCCCATTCAACGGGGTTTCGGATCGTCATCTCCGTTTCCTCCCGAACCTTGAGGTCGAGATCGCGGAACGATGTCATGACGATAGGTCACGACACACCGCGACCTCAGCCCAAAGTCGAGGATACGCCCGATCCGTCCGAACACAAGAGGATTGCAATCGGGCGTCGGATCATTTGGATCCGGAAAGTTGCTTCGCCTGCCTGACCGAGGCCATGCAATCGGCTTCGTTGCCCTGTCGGTCGAGTTCCTTCGCGCGCTCGAGAGCGGCGGTTGCGTCGGCAGGCTCCGCGGCTGCCCGCCCGGTTGCCGCCTGGTCCGCGGCGGTTGGCTGGCCTTGGGTCTGGCGGCGCACATCTGCAGGAGACGTGGCCTTGCCTTCCGCCTGCTTGCCCATTGCGCTGGTCGGCGCATGCTGACCGGACGAAGCGGCCGATGAGCCAGTTCCGGACATCGGGCCGGAGCCCGCATCCCTGGCGGACAGCGTCTTCGTCAGATTGTTGATTTCCGTCGTGCAAGGGCCAGCCATTGCGGGGCCGAGTCCTAAACCGAGTGCGGTCGCGGCGAGAATCAATGCATTGGTTTTCATGGGCCTCTCCTGTTGTCTGGGGATGGAGGCGCGCAAATTCGGCTTCCTCGTCTGCAACTCAATTCGGGGGTTCCTCGTTCCTTCGGGAACGACCGGCTTGAAAACCGGCACCTGGGGGGAAGCAATGCGACGACTGATCCTGATCCTCGCGATCTTCCTGGCGCCGCTCACAGCTTCAGCGGAGGCGCAGGTCAACGAGATCCGGATTGGCTATCTGCACACTCCGCCTCCGCGCGAGGCTCTCTCGCTGATCGACCTACCCGCGGAAAACGACGGATTGGCCGGCGCTAAACTTGCCGTTGTCGACAACAATACGACCGGTCGGTTTCTCAAGCAGAGCTTTCTGATCGAAGAGAAGCGCCTTGCCGATGGAGAGGACCCCTCGCCAGCGGTTGCCGAGATGGCGGATCGAGGCGTCTCCTTCGTCGTTGCCGATCTCGATCCGGATGCATTGCTGAAGGCCGCCGACGTGGCGCAGGGCAGGGGCGTTTTTATCTTCAACGTGGGAGCGGCAGACGACAGGCTTCGCGAGCAGGACTGCCGCGCGAACGTCGTCCATGTCGCGCCGTACACGATCCATGCTCGCCGATGCGCTCGCGCAATATCTCGTCTTCAAGCAATGGCGGAAATGGTTGCTCGTCGTCGGCTCGCATCCAAACGACGTGCTCTATGGCGATGCCCTGCGGCGGGCCGCCAAGCGCTTCGGCGCACAGATCGTCCAGGAGAAGACTTTCGAGGACACCGGAGGCGCACGGCAGACCGATAGCGGCGTCGTCCAGGTCCAGCGCAAGATCGCGGTCTTCACCCAGGGCGCGCCAGCCTATGACGTGCTTGTAGCGGCGGACGAAAGCGAGGTGTTCGCCGCTTACATGCCGTTTCGCACCTGGGATGCGCGCCCGGTAGCGGGCTCGGCCGGGCTCGTGCCGACGAGCTGGCATGCATCGCATGGCCAGTGGGGTGCGCTGCAGCTGCAGAGCCGGTTCCAGAAGCGCTTCTCGCGGTTCATGTCGCCGCGCGACCTGCAGGCCTGGTCGGCGGTGCGGATGATCGGCGAAAGCGCCACGCGGACGGCAGTCGACGGAGCCCGCAGTCATAACCGGATTCCTGAAAAGTCCCGAGTTTTGCGCTTGCGGCCTTCAAGGGTCAGAAGCTGACCTTGCGCGACTGGAACCTGCAACTGCGTCAGCCGATCCTGCTGGTCGATGGGCGGATGGTCGTATCGGTGTCCCCGCAGGAGGGCTTCCTGCATCAGGTATCGGAGCTCGATACGCTCGGCTTTGACCGGCCCGAAACCAAGTGCAGGCTGGAGTGAAGAGCGAACTCCGATCGAGGAGGAGACAGGAAGATGCAGCCTCTCGCAGCCGTGGTCGGCTCGGTCTTCTCGGTCGGCCCTCGCGTCGGACGCGCTCGCCTACAAGGCCTACGTCTCCAACGAGGGCAGCAACACGGTGTCGGTGATCGATACCAACGGCTTCAAGGTCATCGCTACCATCAAGGTCGGGCAGCGGCCGCGCGGGATCGAACTGACCAAGGACGGCAAGCTGCTGCTCGTCGCGGTCGGTGACGACGACACGATCGAAATGGTCGACACGACGACACACGAGATCGTCGGCACCTTGCCGTCCGGCCCCGATCCAGAACTCTTCACTCAGGATCCGGCAGGCAAACTCCTCTACATCGCCAACGAAGACGACAACATGGTCACCATCGTCGACATCGAGAAGCGAGTTCCCCTCGGCGAGGTGCAAGTCGGTGTCGAGCCGGAAGGCATGGCGGTGAGCCCGGACGGCAAAATCCTCGTCAACACGTCCGAGACGACGAACATGGCGCATTTCATCGATACGGGGACCCACGAGATCGTTGCGAATGTGCTGGTCGACTTCCGTCCGCGCTTCGCCGCATTCAAGAAGGACGGTTCGGAGCTCTGGGTTTCCGCCGAGATCGGCGGAACGGTCAGCGTGATCGATCCAGTGAAGCGCGAGGTGACGAAGAAGATCACCTTCGAAATTCCCGGGTCTTCGAGCGGAGTCGATCCAGCCCGTCGGCGTGCGCATCACCAAAGACGGCAGCAAGGGCTTCGTCGCGCTTGGCCCCGCCAATCGCATCGCCGTCATCGACGGCGCGACGCACGAGGTGGAGAAGTATCTCCTGGTCGGCCAGCGCGTCTGGCAACTGGCGTTCACGCCCGACGAGAAATACCTGCTCGGCACCAACGGCGTGTCGAACGACGTCTCGGTCATCGACGTGTCTTCGGGCAAGGTGGTCACGACCGTTCAGGTCGGCGAATTGCCCTGGGGCGTCGCCGTTTCGGAGGATTGATGCCACGATAGCGCACGTCTCGCCGGAGCAGCTGCAGGCCGCCGGCTCCGCCGCCTTGTCGGTCGAGGGAGTGAGCCATTCCTATGGCCGGCGCAGTGCGCTCGAAGACCTGAGCTTCGCAATAGATCCCGCGACCTTCACCGTCCTTCTCGGGCTGAACGGGGCAGGCAAGAGCACGCTGTTTTCGCTGGTCACGCATCTGTACGCCACGCGGACCGGCTCAATCCGCATCTTTGGCCACGATGTCGGACGGGCTTCGGGAGAAGCGCTGCGCAGGCTTGGCGTCGTCTTCCAGTCCCGCACGCTCGATCTCGATCTGACCGTCATGCAGAACCTCGCTTATCACGCGGCCCTGCATGGCATCGGCCACCGTGAGGCAAGGCTGCGGGCAGGCGAGGTGCTGGACCGCGTCGCGCTGGCGGATCGTGTGCGGGACAAGGCGCGGAGCCTATCCGGCGGCCAGATGAGACGGCTCGAGATCGCCCGCGCACTGCTGCATCGGCCGCCGCTTCTGCTGCTCGACGAGCCGACGGTCGGCCTCGACGTCGGATGCACGCGCGGACATCCTCGAGCATGTCCACCGGCTGGTCGCACAGGACGGCGTCTGCGTGCTGTGGGCGACGCATCTCGTCGACGAGATCGCGGGCTCGGGACGATGTCCTGGTGCTGCACGAGGGGCGGCTGCTCGCGCATGGCCGCGCGGCGAGGATAATCGCCGATTGCGGCGCGGAGGATATCCGGACCGCCTTCATGCGGCTGACGCGGACGGGAAACGGGAAACGGGTGGAGCCTCATGACGCTCGATATCGCAGCACCCGCCCAGCGCGCCGGCTTCTCGCTCGGCGCAATACGCGATCTGCCTGCGCGGCATCGTCTGGCGCGAAATGCTGCGCTTCCTTCATCAGCGCGAGCGTTTCGCCTCCGCTCTGGTCAGGCCTTTGGTCTGGCTATTCATCTTCGCCGCCGGCTTCCGGCAGGTGCTCGGCGTGTCGATCATTCCGCCATATGAGGTCTACGTCCTCTACGAGGTCTACATAACGCCCGGCCTGATCGCGATGATCCAGCTGTTCAACGGCATGCAGTCCTCGCTATCGATGGTCTACGACCGCGAGACCGGCAGCATGAGCACGCTGCTCGTCAGCCCGCTGCCGCGCTGGTTCCTGCTGTCGTCGAAGCTCATCGCCGGCACCGCGATCTCGCTTCTGCAGGTCTATGCATTCCTCGCCATCGCCTGGTTCTGGGAGATCGAACCGCCGCATCGCTCGGCTATCTCACCGTCCTCCCGGCACTGATCCTCTCGGGGTTGATGCTCGGTGCGCTCGGCATGCTCGTCTCCTCGCTGGTCAAGCAATTGGAGAACTTCGCGGGCGTCATGAATTTCCTGATCTTCCCGATGTTCTTCGCCTCGTCGGCGCTCTACCCGCTATGGCGCGTCAGGGAATCCAGTCCGCTTCTCTATTACATCTGCGAGTTCAATCCCTTCACCCACGCGGTGGAACTGATCCGCTTCGCCCTCTACGCCAAGCTCAATCCCTATGCCCTCGGCATCGTCGCGGCATGTACGGTCGTGTTCATGGTCGGGGCGATATTGGCCTATGATCCCGCGCACGGCCTTCGGGCTCGGCAGGCACAGACAGGAGGAGCGGCGTGACACGTCTCTCTCGTCTCATCGCGATCGCGGCATTGGCAGCCGCCGTTCCGCTTCACGCCAATGCCGCCGATCGGCGTTTTCCCGACTGGCCATGCGTCCAGGCCCGGGTCGGGGAGATTTCGGTCGCCACGGCCTGGACCGGCCCATCCATCGAGGATGCGCGCAACGCCTGGCATGACGACCGCCAGATCGCCGACCTCGTGGCGGGGCTCGCCGCGCGAAGGACGCCGCTGGACGAGGCTCAAAAGGCGGCCGTGGAGTTTGTCCAGAACGGTGAGGGGGACAAGCAGGAGAAGGCGAAGCTTCTGGTCGCCGGTCTGTTCGACACGCTCAACCGGGAGCGGCTCGACGTCGTGAACGGTCTGGAACGTCTGACCCGCAGACAGCGGGACTTCGCGGCCAGCATCGAGGCTGACGCAGCGCGACTGCGGGATCTGCAGAGCAAGTCCGACGCGGACCAGAAGGAGGTCGCGGACCTCGCCAATCGCGTCGACTGGGCCACCCGGATATTCGAGGAGCGGCGCAAATCGGTGCGGTTCGCCTGCGAGGTGCCGGTGGTCATCGAACAACGATTTTTCGGGCTCGCCCGCGCGGTCCAGCGCACCCTCGACTAGTGCGCCTTGATGACGTGGTTCTGCTCGTCGAGGAGAGGCACGCCGTAATCGGTCAGGATCGTGTCGATCGCCTCCTTGTTGTCGCGGATCAGTCGGTTGAGCGCACGCTTCCATTCCTGATCCGAGGCACGCACGCCCATCGTGATGTGGAAGGAAAGGCGAGGGCCCGTCATCTCCTTGACCAGTGGCGTGACCGTCAGAGGAGGCGTCGATTGCTTGGCGAAATAGCCGGCCATCGGCCCCCACAGCACACCGGCATCGATCTCTCCCGCCGTGATGTCGCGAACCATGTCCCTCGCCGAGGAATCGACACGGGTATCGACCAGAAGCGGGTAGGGCTTCGCCTTGGCCATCAGGCCGTTGACGACCAGGAGATTGCCGGGCGGCGTACCCGCCACCACGCCGATGCGCTTTTCCTTGAGGCGCGGGTCTTCAAGGGTATCGACGCCGTCCAGCCCGCCTCCCGGCTTGAAGATCAGCGCATAGGCGGTGCGGTAATACGGGTTGGTGTTCTGGACGAGCTCATCGCCTTGCGCGTAGCCGATGATGACATCGCATTTGTGCGCGCCCAAAGTGTTGCGGACGAAGCCCGTCGTCTGTGGAAACCAGGTGTAGACAAGCGACTTGCCGAGCTTCTGCGCGAGCAATTCGGCGATCTTGTTCTCGAAGCCCTCCTGCTTGTCGTTCGAGAAGGGAAGGTTCCCCGGGTCGGAGCAGACCCGGAGAACCTTCGGGATCGATCAGTTCGAGCGAGAGATCGTCGGCGCCCTGCGCGAACGTTGCTGTGGCCGTAGGTGGTAACACGATTGCGGCCCACAGGAGCCGCCGAAGCCATGCCGTCAGCAGAGTTCTGGTCATTGATCTCGCTCCCCTGCTTGGGTCAATGCCCCATGCAGGCCTTCTCCGCGTCGGCGAACGCGTCCGGCTTCGGCGCATTTTTCGCCGGTCGCGCCCGGTCCACGGCTCCGGCCGCTCTCGCGCGGAGATAAATGTAGATGTCATCGAGGTAGCACATGACGTTCGGGTTGGTTCCGAAGGACGGCATGACGTTCTCATGACCGCCACCGACGTTCACCCGTCCGTTGACGACGACGTTCTGGAAGTCGGCGTAAGATATTGTTCTGACTGACTGAACGAGAGCAGGCGCATAGGTCGAGCCTTCGCCGGCCGGTCCGTGACAGGTGTGGCACTCCGCGTGGTAACGGCGGAATCCGGAATAGGTGTACCAGTCGACCGTCCCGTCGCTGTCCTTCTTGAAGGTGGGATTTCCCTGCGCATCGAGGAACTTGCCGTTCTCCTCGGAGGCGGCAGCTGGATCGCCCGAGCCGTCGGCTCCGATGGCAGCAGGCGTCATTGCGAGGAGCGCGATACTGAGCGCTCCAACGAAGAATTGGATCTTCACGGTTCTTTCCTCCGGGCCTTCGCTGTTCGGCTGCGAAAGGTCCTCCGCTTGTGGGCGGAGGACCTTCGTTTCAGTCCGAGGGGTCAGTCGCCCGGAAGCGAGAAGACCGTCAGCTGGCCGCCGAGAGCCGTGTAGTCGCGCAGCGCGGCATAGCCGCCGACAGCGCCGAGGCCCGCGGTCGGCTCGGTCAGACCGGCCGCAAGGCCGATGCCTGCCCAGCCGCCGACACCCGAGAGCACGGCGACGTATTGCTTGCCGTCGAACTCATAGGTGTTGACGTTACCGATGATGCCGGAGGGAGTTTTGAACTTGTAGAGCTCCTTGCCCGTCTTGGCATCGACGGCCTTCAGGTAACCCTCCAGCGTTCCGTAGAACACCACGCCGCCCTTGGTGGCGAGGGCGCCTGACCAGACCGAGAAGCGCTCGGGAACAGACCAGACGATTTTCCCGGTAGTGGCGTCCCAGGCGATGAAGTTGCCCATATTGGTCTTGCCCTTGGGCGGGAACATCGAGAGGGTCGCGCCGACATAGGGCTGGCCGGCAGTGTAGCTCACCTTAAACGGCTCGTAGTCCATGCAGACATGGTTGGTCGGCACGTAGAAGAGCTTGGTGTCCGGTGAGTAGCTGGCGGGCTGCTGGTCCTTGCTGCCCAGAGCGGCGGGGCAGATGCCCTTGTACGTTTGTGTCTGCGCCACCCTTCTGGGTGGAGTACTGGTCGACGACCTGCGGGCGGCCATAGGTCTTGGACGACTTGTCCATGTCGACCTTGGTGGCCCAGTTCACGACCGGATCGTACTTCTCGGCAACGAGCAGTTCGCCGGTGTCGCGATCGAGCGTATAGCCGAAGCCGTTGCGGTCGAAGTGCACCAGCGTCTTGCGGGTCGCACCGCCCATCTGAAGATCGCTGAGGATCATCTCGTTGACGCCGTCATAGTCCCACTCGTCGTGGGGGGTCATCTGGTAGACCCATTTCGCCATGCCGGTATCGGGATTACGGGCGAAGATCGTCATCGACCATCTGTTGTCGCCGGGACGCTGCGACGGATTCCAGGTCGAGGGATTGCCGGTGCCGTAATAGATCAGGTTGAGCTGCGGATCATAGGAGAACCATCCCCATGTGGTTCCGCCGCCGATCTTCCACTGATCGCCCTGCCATGTACTGACGCTGCTGTCCTTGCCGACCGGCTTGCCGAGCTGGGTTGTCTTGGCGGGGTCGACGAGCATTTCCTCGTCGGGGCCGACCGAATAGGCGCGCCATGCCTGCTTGCCGTCGGACAGGTTGTAGGCGGTGATGTGGCCGCGCACGCCGAATTCGGCGCCGGAAATGCCGATCAGCACCTTGTCCTTGACGACCATCGGAGCGGCTGTCGCGGTCTCACCCTTTGAAGGGTCGCCGTTCTTCGTCTGCCAGAGCACATTGCCTGTCTTGGCGTCCAGCGCGACGACTGTGGTGTCCGCCTGGTTCAGGATGATCTTGCCATCACCGTAGGCTACGCCGCGATTGACGGTGTCGCAGCACATCACCGGAATGACGTTTGGATCCTGCTTCGGCTCGTACTTCCAGATAATCCTGCCGTCGTCCTTCAGGTCGAGCGCATAGACCATGTTCGGGAACGGAGTGTGTACGTACATCACGCCATCGACGACGAGCGGTCCGCCTTCGTGGCCGCGGAGCACCCCGGTCGAGAACGTCCAGTTTGCCTGGAGCTTGTCGACGTTCTTGGTGTTGATCTGATCGAGCTCGGAGTAGCGATGATTGGCGTAATTGCCCGTCGGCATCACCCAATTCTTCGCGTTCTTCTCCATTTTCTGGAGTTCGTCGTTCGCGTTTGCTGCCCCGGCGGCGATAGACGCAACGCCGGCAAGCAGTCCGACAATGAGGTAACGCATCGCTATCCTCCCTACGATTTTTCGTTGGGGGCGGCGGTACCGAACGAATCAGCACATAGGCGTGCCGAATCCTCAGCACTGCAACCCTGGCTTGGGAGTGTTTTCGGAGCCTTGCCCCGGCCGGGGATCTGCGTGCGGCCCGACCCGCATCCCATTAGGCCCCTATGCGTCAACGCTCCCTGGCAGCTGACGTCTCGAGCACCGAAAACATCCGAGCACGATATGCCTGTGCTCAATCGTACGCAACTGAGATCAAAAGGAGATCAGAAACAGCGCACCTCGGCCTCGGCCTGGGCCCGGCGCAGATCATCAACGGCTGCTCTCGATGGCTCCGGGGAACGGAATTGAGCTCCGCGTTCTCCCTGGACTTGAGCCAGACTGGCCACCGTCTCACCGGCGACATACCGATCGTAAGGTAGGAGCGTCGCGACCACGTCGATGGAGCAGGAACAACGTTCGAGGGAATCCCGCGTCTCGCCGTTGGCCTTCATGCAGGCGAAGACATAGTCGACCCGGGTAGTGGTGGGATAATCGTTCAGCTGCTGAGCGCCGGACGGAGTGGCAACGAAAGCGATCGCCAGCGCGAGCGACCTGCGCGATGTCAAGCAAGTGAGGCTCATCTTCATGCCTCCTGTAAGCTGCTTTGCATTGCCTGTTTTCGGCGCGACTGCAGCACTTGTCCAATGTCGTACCGACCTGCGAAATCCCGTGCAACGTTTCGCCGTGGATCGGCCGTCGCATCTTGCTATGAACGCCGTCGGCGACAGATCGGTTGTGGAGCCGGCGATGTTTCACCGATCGACACGGGCAGCGATACTCGCCGTCCTCGCAGCAACAAGTGCCGCGCCTGCCGTAGCGCAGGATTTGATGCGCCATCTCGACCTGTCGTCTCCAGAGATGACCACCGCCGAGATGACGCGATCCGACGTCGAAACTGCTCTCCATCGGTCTCCGGAAAAGCCCGCTGATCTGACCGGAAAACGGCTTTCCGGACTCGACCTCAGTGGTCTCGATCTTTCCGGCGTGGTTCTCCGGGCGGCGCGGCTGAACCGCGCCAATCTTTCGGGCACAAACCTGGATGGCGCGATCCTCGATCAGGCTTGGCTCCTCGGCGCAAATCTCGATCGGGCCAGTCTCAGGGGCGCCAACATTTTTGGCGCGCAGATGCAGGGCTCGAGCCTCAATGGTGCAGACCTGTCGGGATCTCGGCTGACCGCCGACCTGACCGGTGCGAGCCTGGTCGCGGCGAACCTCGAAGGCGCCAATCTCGCTGCCGATATGAAGAACCAGTCCATGGGCCTCATGCGGGCGATACTGCGATCGGGGAAACTCGATCGCGCCAATCTGCGGGGTGCGGATCTCTCGCGGGTAGACCTCGAATTTGCATCCCTGAAAGGCGCAGACCTGACCCGTGTCTCATTTCGCGGTGCCACCCTGGGCGGTGCCGATCTGACGGAAGCAACCGTGTTGGGAGCCGATTTCCTGGATGCAGATCTGGCGTCGGCGAAACTCTTCGCGCTTGTCGGATTGGACGGCGCAAGAAATCTCGACCGGGCGAGGAACTTGGGACGCGCGCTTCGGCAATGACGCGGCTGGCTCCCGTGGTTTTCCTTTACTTGTCATGATACGCTTTCGTCTGAGTTTTCGCGGCTGAACCAAGCCTGGGCGAGGAACACCTCGCGGCTGCATGTCCGGCTTCGTATTATCAGCCGCCAAATGCTGTGCCGCCTTCGCGATCGAGGGCGGGAATGTTTTGAGCTGACGCATCGGATCTCCCTCGGCGATCCGGCATGAAGCAAGGAGCAGACAGCGATGAAGACCCGCGCCGCAGTCGCATTCGAGAAGGCCAAGCCGCTCGAAATCGTCGAAGTCGACCTGGAAGGACCGAAGGCGGGCGAGGTCCTGGTCGAGATCAAGGCGACCGGCATCTGCCACACCGACGAATTCACCCGGTCAGGCGCCGATCCCGAGGGCATTTTTCCAGCCATTCTCGGCCACGAGGGCGCTGGGATCGTCGTCGAGGTCGGCCCGGAAGTGAAGTCGGTCGCGGTCGGCGATCACGTCATTCCGCTCTACACTCCCGAATGCCGCGAGTGCGAATACTGCCTCAGCCGGAAGACCAATCTTTGCCAGAAGATCAGGGCGACCCAGGGCCGGGGAGTGATGCCTGACGGGACCAGTCGGTTCTCCTACAAGGGCGAGACGATCTATCACTACATGGGCTGTTCGACATTCTCGAACTACACCGTGTTGCCCGAGATCGCCGTGGCGAAAATTCGCGCGGACGCTCCAGCGGACAAGGTCTGCTATGTCGGCTGCGGCGTGACCACCGGCATCGGCGCGGTCATCAACACCGCGAAGGTCGAGTCAGGCGCGAACTGTGTCGTGTTCGGGCTAGGCGGCATAGGCCTGAATGTCATTCAGGGCCTGCGCCTCGTCGGCGCCAGCATGATCGTGGGCGTCGATCTCAATGACGACCGGGAAAAATGGGGCCGCAAGTTCGGCATGACCCATTTCGTCAACCCGTCCAAGGTCGGCGGTGACCTCGTCGCGCATCTGGTCGAGCTGACCCGCGGCGGTGCCGACTACACGTTCGAATGCATCGGTAACACGAAGGTCATGCGCACCGCGCTCGAGGCCTGCCACAAGGGCTGGGGCCAATCGATCATCATCGGCGTCGCGGGAGCGGGTGAGGAGATCGCCACGCGGCCATTTCAGCTCGTGACCGGGCGCGTCTGGAAAGGCACTGCGTTCGGCGGCGCGAGGGGACGGACCGACGTGCCGAAGATCGTCGACATGTACATGAACGGCCAGATCGCGATCGATCCGATGATCACGCACACAATGAAACTCGAAGACATCAATACCGGGTTCGACCTGATGCACCGGGGGGAGTCGATCCGTGGTGTAGTGGTCTACTGAAGGAAGCAGCGAAACAAGCTGCGGTAGGGAGGACGACAAATGCTGGACACGATGACAGTCTCCATTCATCCCGCCATCGACGACGGGATCAAACAGGGCTCGGAGAGCTTCACCGGCGGCACCTTGGTCTGCGATTGCACGGACAGGCCGGTGACCGTGCAGATAAGCTCCCAGGTTCTTCACAATCACGCATGCGGCTGCACGCAGTGCTGGAAACCGAAAGGCGCAAGATTCTCGATCGTAGGTGTCGTGCCGACCGATAAGGTCAACGTGACGGCGAACGAGGACAAACTTGGGGTAGTCGATCCAAACGCGACGATCTTGAGGCATGCCTGCAAGGCCTGTGGCGTACATATGTACGGCCCCATCGAGAAGGATCATGCCTTCAAGGGCCTGTCCTTCATCCATGCCGAGCGGTTCAGGGAACCGGGTTGGGCGCCTCCCGGTTTCGCGGCCTTCGTCTCGTCGGTCATCGAGTCGGGTACGAAGCCTAGCGACATGCCGGCGGTACGGTCGCGGCTGAAAGAAGTAGGTCTCGAGCCCTATGACGCACTCAACCCGCCGCTGATGGACGCGCTGGCGACCTTCGCGGCCAGGAAGGCAGGCACGCTGCGCGAATGAGAACAGCGGAAACGGACGCGGCTTGTTTAGCGTCCGTTTCCGCGCTTCGCGCTACTCTCCGTTCACGCACTGCACCGCCGGGCATTTCTGCGGCGGTGCGATCCCGCATGTGGCGGTGAAGGTAGAGCCAGCCGGCGTATCGAACGTCTGTGACTGGCCGAGCTTGATGCTGGCTTGACTGGTGCCGCCGCTGCCGTTCTCGCCGTTGCAGATGAGCACCTGCGACACGGTTGGGCAGGAGCGGTTGGTGAAGGTGAAGCTTCCGCCTTTGCAGGCAGCCTCTGCGCCCGATGCCAGCGCGACCGAGAAAATCCCAGTCGCTACAAGCAGTTTGATGCCTGATGTCATGATTCACCTCCCGGTCAGATGCTGGTTTGCAGGAGGGTTTGAAGTCAAGACTACCGACTTTCGTCGGGAACCAGCGCCCAGCCTCAACGTTCCCCCACGGGGGACGCAAGCGAGGGTGGTGATGAACAATCTGATCTACATCGTGGGTCTCGTTGTCGTGGTCATCGCAGTGCTGAGCTTTTTCGGCCTGCGCTGACCGACGATCCGAGGCCAACGAAAAAGGGGCGCTCAAAGGCGCCCCTTTTCAATTTCCAGTTGGCTTTTTAGCTCGGCCGGCTTTCCTGCCGGGGGCGCTGTCCATTCGGACGCTGGCTATTGGGCCGCTGACCGTTCGGCTTCATGAACCGCATGCCGCCGAGATCACCGCCGGCCGGGCGCTCCTGACGCTGCTCGCCACCACGATTGCCGTGCGGGCGCTGTTCGCCGTGGCGATGAGCGTGCGGCTTCTGTTCGCCGGTACGCTGCGCGTGCTGGCCCGGCTGCTGGGGCGTGCCACCCGGCTGGGTGCGGCCGCGTCCACCACGACGCTTCTTGTTGGTGCGCTGCGGCTGATTGCCGGGATGATGCGAGCCACCGCCACGGCTTGCGTGGAAGTCCTCGTGTGCCTTCTCATGGCCTTCGAGCGGCGGGACCGTCAGCGCGATCAGCCGTTCGATGTCGCGCAGCAGCGGACGCTCGTCCGGCGAGCAGAACGAGATCGCCATGCCGGCGGCGCCGGCGCGCGCGGTGCGGCCGATGCGGTGGACGTAGCTCTCAGGCACGTTCGGCAGGTCGAAGTTGACGACATGCGTGACGCCGTCGACGTCGATGCCGCGAGCTGCGATGTCCGTGGCGACCAGAGCGCGGGTCTTGCCCGCCTTGAAGCTTGCGAGCGCGCGTTCACGGGCGCCCTGGGACTTGTTGCCGTGGATGGCGGCGGCGCCGATGCCCTCGGCCTCGAGGTGCTTCGCGATCTTGTCGGCACCGTGCTTGGTCCGCGAGAAGACGAGGACGCGGTCCATGCCGTTTTCCTTGAGGAGACGGGCAAGCAGGTGGCGCTTCTCGCCGTTGTCGACGAAAGCCATCTTCTGCTCGACACGATCAGCGGTCTTGGCGACAGGCGTCACCGCGACTTCGACCGGGTTCTTCAGCAGGTCGGCCGCAAGCGCGCCGATCTCCCTCGGCATCGTGGCCGAGAAGAACAGGTTTTGACGAGACTTCGGAAGGGCTGCCACGATTTTCTTGATGTCGTGGATGAAGCCCATGTCGAGCATCTGGTCGGCTTCGTCGAGGACGAAGATCTCGACAGGATCGAGCCGGAGCATCTGGCCGCGCAGATGGTCGAGCAGGCGGCCAGGCGTGGCGACGAGGATGTCGATGCCGGCGGACAGCGCGCGGACCTGTGGGCCGGCGGAGACGCCGCCGAAGATGACCGCGACCGAAAGGCCGAGGCCCTTGCCATAGACGCGGAAGCTCTCGGCGATCTGGCTCGCGAGTTCGCGGGTTGGGCTGAGGATCAGTGCGCGGCAGGAGCGGCGCTGGGCCGGCTTCTTGTCGGCGGCGAGGCGGTGAAGGATCGGGAGCGCGAAGGCAGCGGTCTTGCCGGTGCCGGTCTGGGCGATGCCGAGAAGGTCGCTGCCCTTCATGAGGTGAGGAATCGACTGGGCCTGGATCGGCGTCGGGTTTTCGTACTTTTCAGCCGAGAGCGCTGCGAGGATATGCGCGTTCAGGCCGAGGTCGGTAAATGATGTCACTAGGTGATGTGCTTTCAAATGGCCGCGCCCGGCGAGCCTGACGATGCATCGTCAGTCGCAATATGCGCGGGGTCTCAAGAGACCGCCCCGCGTGATCTGGGCTGCCGGATGGTTCGAGGCGTCTGGCGAGACGGAAGGTTTTGGAACCCCGTTCACGCGGCCATGACGCCGAAGATCGCCGAAGCGATGGGCGCTATGTGCGGGTTTGCGGCGCCGAAAGTCAATCTCAGGGGTTTTTCCGATCATTTCGTGCATGGATGCACGGACAGAAGTGCGACGCGCGGAATTGCTGGGGGAGCAGGCATGCATATCCTCTCGGACAACGTTTCTGGAGCACTGCAATGACCAAGGTTCTTGTTCTCTATTACTCGGCTTACGGCCACATCGAGACGATGGCGCAGGCCGTCGCCAAGGGTGCCCGCGAAACCGGCGCCGATGTCACCATCAAGCGCGTGCCGGAACTCGTTCCGGAAGACGTTGCCCGCGCCTCGCATTTCAAGCTCGACCAGGCCGCGCCCATTGCGACGCCAGACGAACTCCCGGACTACGATGCGATCATCGTCGGCGCCGGCACCCGCTTCGGCACGATGGCGTCGCAGATGCGCAACTTCTGGGACCAGACCGGCGGCCTGTGGTTCTCGGGCAAGCTCGTCGGCAAGGTCGGCTCGGCGTTCACCTCGTCGGCGACGCAGCACGGCGGCCAGGAATCGACGATCCTCGGCTTCATCCCGACGCTCCTGCATCAGGGAATGGTCGTCGTCGGTCTGCCCTATGCCTTCCAGGGACAGATGGGCGTCGACGAGATCAAGGGCGGCTCGCCCTACGGTGCGTCCACGATCACCAATGGCGACGGCAGCCGCATGCCTTCGGCAGTAGAGCTTGAAGGTGCCCGCTATCAGGGTCGCCATGTCGCGACGCTCGCGGCGAAGTTGACGAAATAACCCGGCGTCGTCCCCCGGCTTGACCGGAGGACCATGGGCGTGGGGTGGATGCCCCGGTCAAGCCGGAGCATGACGCCGTTAGCCCTCCGGCTTGTATCCATAAACCCAGTCGAACCGGCTCATGAGCCGGTTCGGGCCCATGGCGCGGAGCGCGGTGTCGCGTGCGAGCGCCATCAGACCGCCCATGCGATAAATCTGGCCATTCTGACGTGACGTCCTCTGCATCGCAGTCACGCGCGGCTTCCGCAGCTTCTCGTACGCCGTGAACGCCTGCCTGGGCTCCTCCGGCCAGCGGACGAGTTGATTGGCCAGCACTGCGGCATCCTCGATCGCCATCGCCGCGCCCTGCGCCATATGCGGCAGCGCGGCATGGGCGGCATCTCCCATTAGAGTGATCCGGTCTTCGCTCCATGACGAGAGCTGAGGAAGCTCGTATAGCGGCCATTTCAGCCAGGGACCCGCTGAGGCAATGAGTTGGCGGAGGGTCGGCGTCCAGGCGGAGAAGGCCGCGCCGGCTTCCTGCGTGCTCGCAGGTGTGCCCCAACCGCGGTCCGGCGACGTCCCCTGCGCGGTGGCGACGAGGTTTAGTGTCCCCCCTTGCTCGACCGGATAGGTAACGAGATGAGCCTCGGGGCCGAGCCATACGGCAGCCTCGTTGCCGGTGCGCACAACAGCGACCGCCCGCCAGGCGACCTGTCCCGAAAAGACGGGAGTTGGCCTGCCGAGCCGTGCACGGACCGTCGAACGCAAGCCGTCCGCTCCGATGAGGGCAGGCGTGGCGACGGTCTCGTCGCCACGCGCGTTGCGGACGTGGACGATCACCCGATCCGCAGTCTGCGCGATGTCGATAAGTTCGGTGCCGAGACGAATCTCGACGCCGGCCGAAGCGGCAGCATGGGCGAGGATCGACTGCAGTCGGGCGCGGTGGATCAAACGGTAAGGAGAGCCCCAGCGGCTCTCCGCGGCCTGGCCGAGCGGCAGATGGGCGATTGGCCGGCCCGTCCTGCCGTCGATCAGGCGTATCGCATCCGGGCGGAGGCCTGCCGTGTCGAGATCATGGCCGAGACCGAGATCGTCGAGGATGCGGCCTGCATTCGGCGTTAGCTGGATACCGGCGCCGATCTCTTCCAGCGCTTGAGCGCGTTCGATGATAGCCGCCGCTATTCCGTGGCGGGCGAGGGCAAGCGCAAGAGTGAGACCGCCGATGCCGGCGCCCGCGATCAGAATCGGGCGCTGCGGTGTCATCCCGGATCAGTGGGCGGGTGTGAGTTCCGCACCCCAGAGGCAATCAGCCGGCTCGGTCTCGCTGGCTTTCAGCTCTGGCGAATAGCGGAACAGCGTCGAGCAATAGGGGCAGACGATCTCGTTGTCGTCGCCCATGTCGAGGAACACATGCGGGTGGTCATACGGCGGCTTGGCGCCGATGCACTGAAATTCGCGGACGCCGATCCGGATGGCCGAGTGACCAGCGGTGTTGTGAAAGTGCGGCGTGCGAATGTCGGCCACTGTCATGCGTCCCTTGAATGTGAGTGGGCGCAAACTAACCGCTTCACCCTCGGAAGGCGAGGGGCTATTCGTCGCCGTCCCGCCTCCATGCCCAATCGCTCAAAGGGAATTCGATGCCGAGCTTTCTGTCGGATGGTCTGACGCTGAATTATGTCGACGAGGGTGAGGGCGATCCCGTCCTTCTGATCCACGGTTTTGCGTCGAATTCTACAGATGAACTGGGTCGGCCCCGGCTGGTTTTCGACTCTGCTCGGTGCGGGCTACCGAGTCATCGCGTTCGATCATCGCGGCCACGGCCTCAGCGACAAGATCTACGACAGTGAACTCTATACCAACCCGCAGATGGCAAAGGATGCGCTGGCTCTGCTCGATCATCTCGGTCTCCAGCGGGTCGACATCATCGGCTATTCGATGGGCGCGCGCGTTGGGGCGCTGATCGCGATCGAGCATCCCGAGCGGGTTCGGAGCCTCGTCATCGGAGGCATGGGCGATCGCTTGTTCGAGGGCGCGTCGAAGTCCGAGGCGATCGCCGAGGCGCTCGAAGCGAACCATCGAGACGACGTCACCGACCCATATGCGCGGACGTTCCGCGTCTTCGCCGAGGCGACCAAGGCTGATATGCGTGCGCTCGCCGCGGTGATGCGCTCGCCGCGCACGCCGCTAACGGCGGAGGGTTTGAATTCCATCGGACTGCCGGTCCTGATCGCGGTCGGCACGGAGGACGATGTTGCGGGGAAGACCGAGACGCTCGCCGAAACCATTCCGGGATCCGAGGTTTTGGCCATCACCGGTCGCGATCATAACCGCGCTGTCGGCGACAAGATATTCAAGGCGGGCGTGCTTGATTTCCTGGGGCGGCGCCCCTGACGAAAGAGGAGAAGGCGGCGCATCTTCCGCCGCGCTCCAATAAGCATTAGATACACCCTTCAACGGCTCGTTCAGCACTCTGTGCGAGGACAGGCCCAGAAACGGGAAAAGCGCCGTGATCCAGTCCGCCCATGCGCGCAGCAAGGCTGTGCTCCAGACCGTCGATCCCGTGTGGCAGCAGCTGCGCGAAGAGGCCGAAGAATTCGCAGCGCGTGAACCGTCGCTCGCGGGTTTCATCCATTCAACGATCCTGCATCACGACACGTTGGAAGCTGCGGTCGCCCACCGTATCGCCTCGCGGCTCGAACACCCGGAGCTCGGCGAAGGTGTCATCCGCGCGGCATTCGAGGATGCGCTGGCATCGGACCCGAGCATTGGTCTCTCCATGCGCGCGGACATCGCCGCCGTCTGCGATCGTGACCCGGTTTGCTCGCGGTTCGTCGACCCGGTGCTTTACTTCAAGGGCTTCCACGCCCTTCAGGCGCACCGTTTCGCCAACCGCCTGTGGCTCGACGGCCGTCAGGACTTTGCCCTGTATCTCCAGAGCCGCGTTTCCAGCGCGCTCCAGGTCGACATCCACCCGGCGGTGCCGATCGGCAAGGGCGTGTTCATGGACCACGCGACGGGTATCGTCATCGGTGCAACCGCCGTTATCGAGGACGACGTTTCGATCCTCCAGAACGTCACGCTGGGCGGCACCGGCAAGGAACGCGGCGATCGTCATCCGAAGATCCGTCGCGGCGTGCTGATCGGAGCGGGTGCCAAGATCCTCGGCAATATCGAGGTGGGGGCGGGCTCGCGCGTCGCGGCCGGCTCGGTCGTGCTCAATCGAGTGCCGTCCTGCATGACCGTCGCGGGCGTGCCGGCTCGCGTCGTGGGACGCGCGCCGTGCGCCGACCCGTCGCGCAGCATGGACCACATGCTCACGGATGCGGACTTTTTCGATCCCGTGATCTGAGTTCGGCTGTTGCGGTGCGGCCTGTGGCCGTGCCAAACCCTTCGCGACCACCCACCAAGATCGGAGACTTCGCTTGGACAAGCGAGAGATGGAGAAGGTGCAGACCTATCTCCGCAAGACGTTCGGAAACCAGACGCTCCGCGTCGTGGCCCGCCCGCGCAAGATGGACTCGGCTGAAATCTACCTCGGCGAGGAGTTCATCGGCGTTCTGTTCCGCGACGACGAGGACGGTGACCTGTCCTACAATTTCCAGATGGCCATTCTGGCCGAGGATCTCGCCGACTAAGCCTTCGCGGCGCCGGGCGCTTCGCCCGGCTCCTCGACCTTTCCGCGGCGCTGCAGATAGAGCGCCGCGATCCAGCACAGGATCGCCCACGAGGCGCCTGCGCACCAGCCGGCGAGGACGTCCGTCGGCCAATGCACGCCGAGATAGACGCGGCTGATTCCCACCATGATCGTGATCGTGACGGCGAGCGTGAGGACGTAGATCTTCACGCGTCGCTTTTCCTGCACGCGCGCGAGCAACGCGCCGAGCGTGAGATAGGTGATCGCCGACAGCATTGCGTGACCGCTTGGAAAGCTGGTCGTGTGCACGTCCACGATATGGGCGACGAGATCTGGGCGAGGGCGATCGAAGAACAGCTTCAGCAAGCTGTTCAGCAGGGTTCCGCCCCCTACCGCGCAGAGCACCATCAGCGCCGCACCCTTCTTGCCGGTCATCAGCAGATAGCCGAGGACCGCGAGCGTCACGATCGTAAGGATCGTCGTACTCCCCAGGCTGGTCAGGTCGGTGAACATGATCTCGACCCAGCGGGGGCCGATCGGGTCCTGCCGGTCGGTTTCGCGGAGCGACAGCAGGATCGTTTCATCAAGGGCGCGGGTTTCGCCTTCGGTGACCTCGTCGGCGATCTGGATGAACGCCAGCCCGCAGGCGGCGGCGGCGGCGAGACTGGCAAGACCGACGATTTCAGTTCGGACGAGCGTGCGGAGCGAAGCGAAGGGCATAACACGGTGATAACGCGGCACGCGCGCCGGACAAAGCCGGGACACGGTGCCGCGTCCGCTACGGTCAGCGCGTCGAGGCGACGCCCGTGTTGCTGTCGACCGGGCCGACGAAGACCCAGAGCTTGGGGTCGGTCTGCGACTGCCGCTTCACGTACTGATAGGGCGTCTGCGACCACACCGCGATGTCTTCGCGCTGGTTGTCGAGGATCAGGTCGCCCTGGTCGGTCGGAACGGTCAGGACGGCGTGGCCGGCGCCCTTCTCGTCGCGGACGACGGTGATGAGCAGCGAGCTCTCGCTCCAGCCGGCGTCCATCAGCAGCTTCCGCTTCAGCAGGACGTAGTCCTCGCAGTCGCCCTTAGTCGTTGGATAGGTCCAGTATTCGGGCGTGCCGTAGAATTCCTGGTCGGTCACCGGCTGGATCTGCGTATTTGCCCAGCGATTGACCTGATCGAGCTGAGACAGTGTCGCGGCAGTGAGGATGACGCGGCCTTGCTGCTGGGTTTCCTTGGCGCAATCGGTCGGGTGGCTGGAGCAGAAGGCGACGAAGCCGATCGGCGCACGAGCGGCGCCGAGAATCTTCATGCGCGGAGAATTGTCCAGCGCAGATGCTTCGAAGCATCCGAGGAAGCAGAAGGCTGCCATGGTCGCAGCAACAGCCGAAACGGCTTTGCTATACTTGGCAGCAAATACGCTACTCATCGAACCTCTCCGAAGTCGTTGAGGTTCTTTTCTCAGAAACGATTTGAGTTCGATCTAAGGTTGGTCGCTTTGTTTTAGCTAATGACTTTAGGTTTCATTAACCACAGAGCGTAAACGAAAACGCCCGCTGGGAGCGGGCGTTCAGAGCGACGAGTTGGCGAGGGTTTCGGCCTAGCCGCCGAATTGCTCTTCAAGCAGTTCGAAGTTCTGCGGACGCAGGAATTCGACCGCGACACCGCCGTCGAAATGACGGACGACCTTGGCGTGGGTACGACCGAGAGTGACCGGCGAGCCCATCGGCGGTTGGGCGTCAACCTGAACTGCCGCGCCGGACAGGGAGACGTCGACCACCCGGCACGGATATTCCCGGCCGTCGGGCATCACGAGCAGCGAACGGGTGTTCTTGGGTAGGCCGCGATCGTGCCGGCGGTCTTCCGGCAGGCCCAGGATCTGGCGGTTGGCCAGCCAGGTCAGCTGATCCGCCAGTTTCTCGCGCTTGCGCGGCGTGGCCGCAATCGTCATCGCAAAGCCGTTCTCGATTCCGCGGATCACCGCGCCTTCAATGCGGCCGATATGGTCGAAATAGGCGATGACGCGTTCGCCGGGACGGCCGATCACTGGTGCGATGATCGAACAGCCACCTGGGGAGATGTCGTGCGTCTGGCATGGATATTCCTGCCGGTCGGCGAGCATGTAGCGGCCCAGGAGCGCGACCTTCACGCGAGCGTGGCGGCGCTGCTCATGAGGGGCAAGCTTCGGCAGAGGTTGCATCAACGGCGCTACACCACATCTCGCCAGAGCCAACGTCGCACGAGGCTCAAGGAACTATCCGAGGGGGAGATTAAGTAGACGCGGTTAACGAGCCGTATGAAGTCGGAAACTATTCATCCTCATCGCGCAAATTTTTGATATGGCACAACGAATCCGAGGCACTTCGCCACAACCGCCTTGCTTTGCGGCGTCGCCGTGTCACCTTCTTCCCCGAGAGCCTTTGCGTGCAGCGAGATAACGAACCCATAGTGAATGCCCCGCCGGTGGTCGGTTGGACCATCGCGGCGCTCGTTGCGATTCACATAGCCCGGCAATTCCTCGGACCGGACGACGAATTGCAGATTATTCTCCTCTTCGCGTTCATTCCGGCACGCTACGATCCCAGCTTCGCATTCCAGTCCGCGTTTCCCGGCGGCATTGCCGGAGATATCTGGACCTTCGTGACCTATTCGGCGCTGCACGGCGATGCGATGCATCTCGTCGTCAACAGCGTCTGGCTGCTCGCATTCGGCAGCGCGGTTGCGTGGCGTTTCGGCGGACCGCGGTTCCTGGCGTTCGCGGCCGTGACGTCGGCCTGCGGAGCGGCGGTGCATCTGCTTTTCCACTTTGGCGAACCTGTTCCCATGATCGGCGCGTCGGGCGCTATATCCGGTCTCACGGCGGCTGCGATCCGCTTCATCTTTGAGGCCGGCGGGCCGCTCGGAGCATTCCGCCGGCGCGGAAGGGGAGCGTTTGCGGTTCCCGCGGTGCCGCTCACGGACCTGTTCCGCTCTCAGCAGATCATGGTCTTTGTCGCCATCTGGTTCGGCATCAATCTCGTTTATGCGATCGGCGCCTGGAGCTCGGGCGGCGAATCCAGCATCGCTTGGGAAGCCCATATAGGCGGCTTTATCGCCGGGCTTGTTCTGTTTCCGCTGTTCGACCCGAAATTGCCTGTTGGTTTCAACGGCCTACGGAGCGCTTGATCCGGAACAACCCTCGCGCGATCATGTTGGTAAGACCGTACTGAAGCACGGCTAAAACAAGAACGGAGGGACGGATCAATGCAAGTTTCGGCGATTTTGGAGAGCAAGGGGGCCGAGGTCGTGACCCTTCGGCCGGATAGCACATTGGCCGATGCGGCCCGTCTTCTAGCCAAGCGGAAGATCGGTGCGGCCGTCATCACCGCCGGCGACGACCTCATCCTGGGCATTCTTTCGGAACGCGACATCGTCCGCGCGGTGGCCGAACTCGGCGCCGGCGCGCTCGAGGCACCGCTGTCGGCTCATATGACGAAGACGGTGAAAACGGCGACGCGCAGCGACGCACTCCGTGGCGTCATGGAAAAGATGACACAAGGGCGCTTCCGCCACATGCCGGTTGTCGAGAACGGCCGGATGGTCGGCATCATCTCGATAGGTGACGTGGTGAAGTGGCGCCTGGCCCAGATCGAGGCCGAAGCGAGTGCGATGCGGGACTATATCGCGTCCGCTTAGGTCGTCTTCTTGTAGACTTCGGCGGGATCGAATTTCGACTCGGCGTCGACAAAATCGAGCGCAAGGCGAGGCGAGAGGGCCTCGCCGAGCGGAACCGAGCGATAGAAGCAGGAGGTGCGTCCGGTATGGCAGGACGCGCCGGTGCCGCCGACGCGCACTTTGAGCCAGACGGCGTCCTGATCGCAGTCGACGCGAAGCTCGGTCACGCTTTGGACGTGGCCGCTTTCCTCGCCCTTCTTCCAGAGTTTCCCGCGCGAGCGCGAATAAAAGTGCGCCTCGCGGGTCTCAATCGTCTTCGCCAGCGCCTCGGCGTTCATATGTGCGAGCATCAGCACCATGCCGCTATCGGCATCGGTGACGACGGCCGTGACTAGGCCCGCCGCATCGAATTTCGGTGCGAGCACGCGGCCCTCCTCGATTTCAGTCGAGGACAGCGATGTTGGGAAGACGTCTGACATTCAGCGCTGCACGCCGCGCACGAGCGTGATGAAACGCACCTGCTCGGCAGGGTCCTCGAACAGGCCCGTGAACCGGGTTGTCGTCGTCGACACGCCGGATTTGCGAATGCCGCGCATGGACATACACATGTGCTCAGCTTCAATCATCACTGCGAGGCCGCGCGGAGCCAGGACGTTGTCGATCGCTTCGGCGATCGATTCCGTAAGGTGCTCCTGGGTCTGCAGTCTGCGCGCGAATACGTCGACGACACGGCCGATCTTCGAAAGGCCAACAACGCCGCCGCTGGGATAATAGGCGACGTGCACCCTGCCGATGAACGGCACCATGTGGTGCTCGCAGTGAGAGTAGAACGGAATATCCTGGACGAGGACGATGTCCTTGTAGCCGCCGACATCCTCGAAGACGCGTTCGAGAATGGCGTTGGCGTCCTGTTTGTAGCCGCCGAAGAGTTCAGCATAGGCATTCACGACACGCTTAGGCGTATCGACGAGGCCCTCGCGCTCGGGGTCGTCGCCCATATAGGCGATGAGGGTCCGCACGGCCTGTTCTGCTTCTTCGCGGGTGGGGCGCTTCGTTTCCGGTTCAAACGCATGCAACGCCGGGTGCTTGATAATCGCGTCCATGAAACCTTCCGCAACGAGCCGGAATTGGCCCGCGTCGTTATCTGGTGCGGGCACATATCGTATGAAACCCGGAGCACCTATATAATGGTGAACCCGGAAGCCGCAAAAAAGGTTAGCGCCCGAGCGCTGTTGCAAGGCTGCACGTGGCTGGACACTTTATGTTGAACGACATCTACAATCGCAAGATCCTCGAACTGGCCGCGGGCATCCCGCGTCTCGGCCGGTTGCCGCATCCCGATGCCAGCGCGACCGCGCATTCGAAGCTTTGCGGGTCGACCGTGACGGTCGATCTCGCCGTCGACGGCGATACGGTGACGGACTTCGCCCACGATGTGAGGGCTTGCGCGCTTGGGCAGGCCTCGTCCTCAATCATGGCGAGCCACATCGTCGGCTCGACCGCAGACGAACTGCGGCAAGTGCGTGAAATCATGCGGGCAATGCTCAAGGACGGCGGTCCGCCGCCGGACGGCAAATGGGCCGAACTGGCCGTGCTGGAGCCGGTGCGCGACTATAAGGCGCGTCATGCTTCGACCCTTTTGACCTTCGATGCCGTGGTCGACGCGCTGGACCAGGTCCAGGTAAAAAAGGCCGCGGCTGAGTAACAGCCGCGGCCCTTCTTTTCGTTCTTCGGCCGATCAGGCCGCTTCGATACCCGAAATGAAGATCTGCATCTCGCGGCGAAGCTCGGTCGAGGCCCTCGCCAGATCGCGGGCCGAGGAGAGGACATCCGACGCAGAGTTGCCGGTGATCGATGCCGCCTCGCGAACCTCGTCGATGCTCTGGGTCACGTATTCGGTGCCCTGGGCGGCCTGAGCCACGCGGCTGGCGATCTCGGTCGTCGCGGAATGCTGCTCCTCGGCCGCGGCGGCGATGGCGCTCGAAATCTCATGCACCCGCTCGATGGTCGATCCGATCGACTGGATGGCACCGACCGCGCCGACAGTCGCCTGCTGCAGTTCCTTGATCTGGCTCGCGATCTCGTCGGTCGCCTTGATCGTCTGGTTGGCGAGGTCCTTCACTTCGCTCGCGACGACCGCGAAGCCGCGGCCGGCTTCGCCGGCACGGGCCGCTTCGATGGTCGCGTTGAGCGCGAGCAGGTTGGTACGGGCGGCAATGTCGTTGATGAGCGCGACGACCGTCTCGATCCGTTCGGCGCTGGTGGAGAGCGCCTGGACGGTCTTGTCGGTGTGGCGGACATCCTCGACGGCGCGCTGCGCCGCATTTGCGGTCTGGCTGATCTGGGTGCCGATCTCGTTGGCCGAGGAGGACAGCTCCTCGGTGGCGGCGGCAACGGCCTGGACATTGGAGCCGGTCGCACGAGCCGATTCCGCAAGTACGCCAGTCTGCTGCGATGTGCGGTCGGCGGTGCCGCTCATGTCGTTCGCGGTTGTTTCCAGGCGTTCCGATGCCGCAACCAGAGCGCTGATAAGATCGCCGACCTTGGCGTTGAAGCCCTGTGCGAGGTCGGACAGCGCACGGCGCTTGTCGGCCTCGGACTGAGCCTTCATGCGTTCGGCCTCTTCTTCCAGACGCTGGCGCTCGATCGCGTCACGCTTGAAGACTTCGACAGCACGGGCCATGTCGCCGATCTCGTCGGCGCGCGTCGCGCCGACGATCTCTACATGCATGTCGCCGGCAGCCAGAGCCCCCATCGCACCGGTCATCTTGGTGATCGGGCGGGTGACGCGGCGCTGGACAATGAAGAAGCCGGCGATTGCGAGCAGTACGACCGCGGCGAGCAAGCTCGACTGGAATATCAGACGATTCTGCGCGGCGGCGTATCTGCTCTCGGCTTGCTCCTGAGCGAGCTGCATCGCTGTGTTCGGGATCGCGGTCAGCGCGTCGAGAGCGCCGTTGCCAATGCGAGTGAGGTCGTCATTCGAGACCGAAGGATCCTTGTTCCCAGCAAGATCGTCATACGCGGCCTTGCGGGTCTTTTCCCACGTATCGAACGCGTCGGTCTGCGCGGCCTTCACGAGATCGACGAGTTTGGGCGATACCCCGGGACGGGAGGTCAGTTCCTTAACGACGCCCCAGTTCGACTGTGTCTGGCCGAGAAGCTGGGCCATCTTGCGATCGGCGGCAGGCGTAATCGCTTTTGCGTTTCGTGATTTGGACAAGGCGGTGCGGCTCAGGCCGACGCCGTCGCGCGCAATCCACGCCGCTTGCTTGATCGCCATGAGTTCAGCGGTTTCAGGATCGGCCATACGAATGGTTTCGCCGAGAGCCGCCGACATCGTTTCCATGCGGTTGATGACGTCTGTTGCGGCTTCGTTGAATTCCTTGGCAATTCCCTGACGGCGCTCGGATAGCGGCTTCTTGAGCGAATCATCGGCCTCGGCACGAATTTTCGCGAGTTTTTCGACGCTGGCTGGAAGGCCGTTGAAGACCTCCGGCTCGCCGTTGGTGCAGTCGATGTGGGTGCAGAGCTCGAGAACGTGCGCGGTGGCCGGATTGGCCTTGCTCTGTGAATCCTTGATTAGGGCAAAGAACCCATCGGAGGCGGGAGCCTCCGCTTCCAGCGCCGTGCGGGTCGGGCCGCGCTGGACGCGCTGGTTCTGGAGAGCGGTGAAGACTTCGCGTCCGGCTGCGGCGACGTCGACGACCTTCGCGCTTTCACCCAGCTGGCTTGCATCTTTGTAAATCGGAACAGCGAGAGTGCCGACTGCGATAACTGCCATGGCTCCGAACAGAACGCGGAGAACCACAGCAAGCGAAAGCTTTTGAAACATACGCAGACCCCTTCACCGACCATTAGTAGCGGTGCCCATGGGGACTTTCGGCGAGAAGTCAAAATTTAGGATTAATTTTAATCACGCGGGCGTGAACAAACCTAGATTTTTAGTCAGCTTTCGCCATCGCGAACGCTCCTTTGAGAAGCGGAAGCCGCAAGTTACGCGGCCGGGGTTTCGTCCTTGATTCGCGGGGCGAGGGTGACGAAACGCGGATCCTGCGGCGTGGCCTTGCAGGCGCCGGTCTCCGCGATCTCGTCGATCACCTGGGTGAGAAGGCGAATGCCCATGGGCGCGAGCTCGCGGCGCCACAGGCTCGCATGGTCCTCGTCGGGAAGGACGAAGCACCAGTCCTGAGCGGCGATGCCGCCGGCGTCCATTTCGTCGGTCAGGTGATAAACGCTTCCGCCGGCAATCGGATCGCCGGCCTTGATGGTCCATTCAACCGAAGCGATGCCGCGCCAGCGGGGCAGCAGCGACGGGTGATAACCAAGCGAGGCGATCTTGGCCTTATCGAGCGGGATGAAGGCATGCGAATAGGCGGCCAGAACGACGTCAAATTCGCCGGGCAGGTCGTCATGCGTCACCCGGCGGCGGCCGGTGTGACAGACGAGCGGCGCTCCCGCGGCTTCGGCTGCCTTGGCTAAACGATCTTCCGGATCGGGCGCGACGACATGAAGGTCATGGCCGCGCGCATGCAGGATCTGGAACATCTCCGCGCCGAACCACCGCGAACCGATCAGTGCAATCCTCATCCCGCCGCCCTCGAAAACAAAAAGCCGCCCCAACGAAAGGTCGAGGCGGCTTGGTAACGAAATCTGCCCGGGGCCGAAAGAGAAATCAGCCGCGTTTCTCGGCCTTCCAGGTGCCCGAGCAGCCGCCGGACGGGGCCTTCCAGGTGCCGGTACCGTACTTGCCGCTCAGTCTGCCGGTGCCGTCCGCGCCCTGATTGCCGCGCGAGACGCTGACCCTGACGGCGCCGCTGCCCTCGACCCGCCCGGACACGCTGAAGCCGGCATTGCCACCGTAGCTGACGACGCCGTTCCTGATGGTGAGCGGATAGCGGTAGGCGCGATCGCACTGGCCCTGCTGCGTGACGATCAGGACGCTCCAGGCGCCGTCATAGCTGGCCGCCGGGCTTTCGGTCGTAAAGGCGGCGATAGCGCCGGTCGCCACGGCGGCGGCGATCAGAAGGTGCTTCATTCGAACAGTTCCCAAGTCTCGGAAAAACCGGCTTAGACGCGACAGATGTGGCAAAAACAAGAGGGCGGCATTCTCTGCAGTCCTCCATGACAGGAGAATGTGGCCCCGCCGCACAACAGGCCGCCAGCACAGGTCAGCCCCGCCGATTGGCCGGGCTCAGTCGGCGCGATGCTCCGAGAGAAGGTGAGCGCACATCTTCAACGCCGACGGCGTGTGGGTCACCGGGATACGAAGAGGGCGGCCGGGCATCAGGGCGCGCCAGAGATCGAGAGCGGCGTGGACGGAGCCTGCAAGAGCTTCGGTGCAGAGCGCCAGACGGGCCGCCTCTTCCTTGCTGATGCCAAGTTCCTTCGCCATCCGGAGGTCGTCGCCGGGACGGACCTGGCCGGAACGAATACGCTGATGAAGAGGCTCGATCATCGTGGTTGTGCTCATCACTTGTCCATGATGCTCTCTTCTGAAAAAATGCCTAGAGCTTCTTTGGAATTCGTGAAGGTCTACAACTGTTCCAAACGGACGTTTTTGCTTTCGGAACGACGCCCTTCGGATCAACGTTGGTTCTTGGCTACGGGGAGACGCGCGATGAATACGGCAAACCTACAGCTGGAAGGCCTTTATGCGGCGGTCGCCGCGCTGATGAGTACGCTTCGGGACAAGGGGGTGATCTCGTCTGAGGAGATAGATCGCTGCCTGCGCGATGCGGAGGACATCATGACATCGGGCAAGCCGCGTGACCTTTCGCCGGCCAATATCGAGGCGATTTGTTTTCCGTTCCGCTATCTGCGCGCGGCGAACAACGCAGGGGGGTGCCCGCGTTCGTTCTCTGCCATCGCGGCGGAGGTCGGGATGACGAAGGATGTAAGCCGTTCGATCAGCTAACGGACGAGCCCGGCAAGACGCTCGATCGCGGCATCGAGCGTCGCATTCTGCTTCGAGAAACAGATCCTGACGACGCTCGTCACTGGAGTCTCGGCATAGAAAGCCGAGACCGGGATCAGTGCGACGCCGCGTTCGTGGACGAGTGTCTTGCAGAAGCTCTCGTCGTCGATATTCAGTCCCAACGGGGCCAGGTCGACGTTCAGGAAATACGTGCCGTGGCTTTCAAGCGGCGGCAGGCCGATCGAGCGGAGACCGTTGGCCAGCCTGTCGCGAGAACGAGAGAGGTCGCGGCGCATCCCCTCGAAGAATGCATCTTCCTTGCCGAGGCCATATGCAACGGCGGTCTGGAGGTTCGGAGGCGTCGTGAACGTCAGGAATTGGTGGGCTTTCGATACCGCCTTCATCAGCGGTGGCGCGGCGCAGACGAAACCGACCTTCCATCCGGTCAGCGAGAAGATCTTGCCCGCGGAGCCGACCTTGACCGTGCGGTCGCGCATGCCGGGCAGGGCGATCATTGGGATATGCTCGCGGCCGTCGAAGACGACATGCTCCCAGACCTCGTCGCAGACGGCGACGGCGTCAAATTCCTGGCAATAGCGCGCGAGGAGTTCGAGATCCTCACGACCGAAGACCGTTGCTGTCGGATTGAGGGGATTGTTGAGGACGACCACCTTGGTCTTCGGCGAGAACGCGGCGTCGAGCATCTCCTTGGTGAACCGCCAGCGCGGCGGCTCGAGGCGGACAAGCCGTGGAATGCCGCCGGCGCGCCTCACGAGCGGTAGGTAGGCGTCATAGAGCGGCTGGAACAGAACGACCTCGTCACCGGGCTCAATGAGCGCGAAGAGTGCGCCGGCTATGGCCTCGGTAGCTCCCGAACTAATCATCACCTCGGCCATCGGATCGAGGTCGACGCCGTGCCAATGCCGATAATGGTTCGCCACCGCCGTGCGTAGCTCGGGGAGGCCCATCATTGGCGGGTATTGGTTGTAGCCGTTCAGGACGGCGTCGGCGGCGGCGCGGCGGATGTCTTCTGGACCCGGACCGTCCGGAAATCCCTGGCCGAGATTTATCGCGCCCGTCTCCCTGGCGAGCAAGGACATGACTTCGAAGATCGTCGTCGGAAGGTTTCTGAAGAGCGCGTTCATAGCGTCGCGCAATTGGGCATGTTTTGCCCCGCTGGGAAAGAGCGGCAGCTCAGGAAAAGTTCCAAAAACCTGTGTTGCCAATAGGGCTTAAGACTAGGGTACTAATTCCTAAATCGCAGGTCAGATTTGCTGTCCACGCTCTTACCGAACGTCCTCCCGGGGCCATGTCATTCGAGCCGGACGACGCACACTCGGACATGGCCGCCCGACATGATGACTAAATGGCGATGCTCTGAGGCACGCCGCCAAATTGGAGAAACAAGATGAAGGCTTTTCGCACTCTTGCCCTGGCCGGGCTGGTCGCGCTCAGCGCCGGCACCGCTGCCTATGCCCATGACCGCGACGGTAGGGATGAGGCAGCGATCCGGGATCAAGGTCTCCCGGGCCACGAATATCTCAACACCCAGAACGTCCTCGAAGGTCGCTCCTCGACTGTTGGTCCGGCGCCGACCCAGTACGGTGAGTACGGCATGAACCGTACTCACGGACGCTCCTTCTGGCACCGCCCGGCTTATGAGCAGGGCCAGTAGACCCAGGTCTCGCGTCAAACAGAAAGGCCGCCCCGTGGGCGGCCTTTCTAATGGGCGTCTCAGCCGCGCATCCTTTCCTTTTCCTTCGCCCCGACCCGCGCCAGCTTTTTGATCGCAAGCGGAGCCAGACCGGATTTTTCCGCGATCTCGCGGTCCTGCTGTTCGATCACCGCGCGAGCCGGTTCGTCACCGTCGAGGCCGCCGAGAATGTCGGCCGGAACGCGGCGATTGGATCGCTGGGAGCCATCCTCGTAGATGACATTGAACAGGACGAATTCGCTCTTCGAGCCGGGTTTCTTGGCCATCTCACGCACCCTTTGAAATGAAAAGCGGCCCCGAAGGGCCGCGCCGCATTTGTCTTAAATAGGTGCGATGACAGCATTTCGCGAGTTCGGCTTGTCTCAAGCGCCGGTCCAGCCCTGAGTTCGGGCCGCGATCGTGAAGTTCACGACGGCTGCCTGCATGCTGCGCTCGCAATCTGTTTCGACTGCCTCGGAAACGCTCCGAGCCGCCTTCTCCCAATGGCCCGCGAACGGGCCACCTCGCATCTGCTGGCGCTTCGCCAGCGCTATCATGCCGCGATAGCTCGCGACAAATTGCAGCCCATCCTCCGTCATGAGACGGATTTGCTTTGGAAGAAGATCGTCCTTTCGCATATCAACGCCACCCCTTACCGACAGGTTAAGGCTAGTCCCGCTCTCTCTGCTTCGCACAGGAGGGGTGTCGCGGCTTCTCCACAAGGCCGGGGCTTCAACGGTCAGTTATTAACAACTCGTTAATCTTTCGGCTGTGGCTGGGGTCGCTGGACAGGGCGTGCCCGTCACGCCATAAACCCTGCAAACCTTCGCGCGCCGGAGAATTGTCCCTTGAAGCAGTTCCTTCTGCAGTTTTTCACCTGGTGGAACGGCCAGACCCTCGGCACGCGGTTCTTCACGTGGCGCTTGGGCACCTTCGTCGGCGAGGATGAATACGGGAACCGCTACTACAAGGCCAATGTCGCGCCGCTCGGTGAACGCCGCTGGGTGATCTACAACGGCCTTGCCGAGCCGACGATGATCCCGACCGGCTGGCACGGCTGGATGCACCACACGACCGATGTCGCGCCGGTCGATGATCCCTTCGTCGCTCCCGAATGGTTCCAGCCGCATCGGCCGAACCCGACCGGCACCCCGGCAGCCTACCGTCCGAAGGGCTCGACCCTCGGCAAGACGCGCCGTTCGTCGACGCCAGATTATCAGGCCTGGACGCCGGGAAGCTGATTGTCGCGGCGCGCTGCCGTGTGCGCGCCATATTCCGAGTGAATCTCGCAGCATCCCGCCTGAACCGAGGCAAAGCCCGCGTGATCCCGTTGTTTCGCCGTCCGGCATTCGCCATCGCCGGTCTCTGTGCCGTGCTGACGGCGGGATCTGTCATGGCCCAGGTACCCGTGGCGCTGGGAACTGCTGCCGACCGGATCGCGAACCCGGTGGCGCGTTTCGCCGGCCTCGACAAGGTCACCGGCAGAATTGTCAATTTCGACGTCAAGATCGACGAGACCGTGCAGTTCGGTGCCCTGCAGGTAACGCCGAGGGTCTGCTACACGAAGCCGCCGACCGAGCAGCCGGAGACGATCGGCTTCGTCGAGGTCGACGAGATCACGCTGCAGAACGAGACACAGCGCATTTTCGCCGGCTGGATGTTCGCCGACAGTCCAGGCCTGAACGCGATCGAGCACCCGATCTACGATGTGTGGATCACCGACTGCGTCGGCGGCGCGAAGCTGCCGGTCCCGGAAGCGCCGAAGCTCGGCGAATAAGTCAGTCCTTCAGGGCGGTGAGCGCCTCAGCGCCGCTGATCGCTTGTCCCTTCGGCCAGACGAAGAAGTCGCCGTTTCCGGGTAGGGCCGCTTCGAGCAGGTGGTGATAGTCGCGTCGCGGCACTTCCACGGCACCGAACACTTCCAGATGCTCCGTCACGAACTGCGTATCGAGTAGATTGAACCCGCCGGCGACCAAGCGGGCCGCGAGATGCACCAACGCGACTTTGGATGCGTCGCGGCTGGTGTGAAACATGCTCTCGCCGAAGAAGGCCCCGCCAAGCCGCACGCCATAGAGACCGCCGACCAGCTTGCCGTCCTCATAGGCCTCGACCGTGTGGCAATGGCCGATGTCGAAAAGATCGCTGTAGAGCTTGCGGATACGGCGGTTGATCCAGGTCTTCCGGCGGCCGGGAGCGGGTGCCGCGCAGGCTGATATCACGGCGTCGAAGTCCTGATCGACCCTGATCTCAAACCGATCTGAGCGCACCGTGCGGGCGAGGCGGCTCGGAACGTGAAATTTGTCGAGCGGGATGACGCCGCGAAGATCGGGTTCGATCCAATAGAGACCGGGATCCTGCGCGCTCTCAGCCATCGGAAAGATGCCGCAGGCATAGGCCTTCAGCAGCACTTCCGGCGTGATCTCGACCAGGACATCGTCGACGCGTGTCATGGCCCGAGTGTACGGGACTTTGAAGCCTCTCCCAAGAGGAGAGGCTCTGCGTATTCGCCCATCAGCCCGCTGGCGAGACGCTTCTCCAGCCAGTGGATGTCGTACTGGCCGTCCTGGATCTCGGGATCGCGGACGAGGGTGCGGAACAGAGGCAGCGTCGTCTCGATGCCGTCGACGACAAACTCGTCGAGCGCGCGGCGCAGGCGCATCAGGCATTCGGTGCGTGTCTTGCCGTGGACGATCAGCTTGCCGGCGAGCGAGTCGTAATAGGGCGGGATCGTGTAGCCCTGATAGGCGGCGGAATCGACGCGGACGCCGAGGCCGCCCGGCACGTGCCATTGCAGGATCTTGCCCGGCGACGGACGGAACGTGACCGGGTTCTCGGCGTTGACGCGGCACTCGATGGCATGGCCGTTGAGCTTGACGTCTTCCTGCGTAAAGGAGAGCTCGGCGCCGCCGGCGATGCGGATCTGCTCGTTGACGAGATCGATGCCGGTGATCATCTCGGTCACCGGATGCTCGACCTGGATGCGGGTGTTCATCTCGATGAAGTAGAACTCGCCGTTCTCGTAGAGAAATTCGATCGTGCCGACGCCGAGATAGCCGAGATCGGCCATGGCATTGGCGACGATCGAACCGATGCGCTCGCGTTCCTCGGAGTTCAGAGCGGGCGAGGGCGCTTCCTCCCAGACCTTCTGGTGGCGGCGCTGCAGCGAGCAATCGCGCTCGCCGAGATGGACGGCCTTGCCGCGTCCGTCGCCGATGACCTGCACCTCGATATGGCGCGGCTTCTGGAGGTATTTCTCGATATAGACGGCGTCGTCGCCGAAGGCGGCCTTGGCCTCCGAACGGGCGGTCGACAGCGCTTCCGACATGTCGTCTTCGGTCAGCGCGACCTTCATGCCGCGTCCACCGCCGCCGGCCGCCGCCTTGATGATGACCGGATAGCCGATCTCGGTGGCGATACGCCGGGCCTCGCCGTCCTCGGTGACGCCGCCGTCCGAACCCGGGACCACGGGAATACCGAGGCGCCTGGCGGTCTGCTTGGCGGCGATCTTGTCGCCCATGACCCGGATATGCTCGGCCTTGGGGCCGATGAAGGTGATGCCGTGCTCGTCGAGGATCTCGGCGAAGCGGGCGTTCTCCGACAGGAAGCCGTAGCCCGGATGAACTGCCTCGGCGCCGGTGATCTCGCAGGCGGCGAGAAGTTGCGAGACGTCGAGGTAGCAATCGCGCGCCGTGGGCGGGCCGATGCAGACCGCCTCGTCGGCGAGCTTCACATGCATCGCTCTCGGCGTCGGCCGTCGAATGCACCGCGACCGTTGCAATGCCGAGCTCCTTGCAGGCGCGCAGCACCCGGAGCGCGATCTCGCCGCGATTGGCGATGAGGACCTTGTCGAACATCCCGTCGGGGTTCCGTTACGAGACGATCAGGAGCGGCTGGCCGAATTCGATCGGCTGACCGTCCTCGACCAGGATTTCGCGAACCATGCCGCTCTTCGGAGCGGGGATCGCGTTCATCGTCTTCATCGCCTCGATGATGAGCAGCGTCTGGCCCTGGCGGACCTCGGCGCCGACCTCGACGAAGGTCTTCGCGCCCGGTTCCGGTGCGCGGTAGGCGGTGCCGACCATCGGCGAGAGGATGACGCCCGGCGCCTTGGCCTTGTCTTCAGGCGAGACGGCCGCGGCAGGGGCCGTTGCGGGAGCAGCGGCGGACGGCCGGTGCCGAGTAGACCGGAGCGGTGACCTGGATGCTGCGCGCCACCCGGATGCGCAGATCGTCGTTCTCGATCTCGATCTCCGAAAGATCGGTCTCCTTCAGGAGATTGGCGAGATCGCGGATGAGATCGTGGTTGAAGCCGTTTTTGGCGTCCTTGGTCATGGACTTCTTCTTCTCCAAAGGGCGTCAGGCGTGACCGGACTGCGCAAGGATGCGCGCCAGGCCTTCCAGAGCGAGTTCGTAGCCGTGGGACCCGAAGCCGACGACGATCCCGCGTGCCACGGGGGACACGAAGGAATGGTGACGGAAGTCCTCGCGGGCATGCACATTCGACAAATGCACTTCGATGGCCGGAACGTCGGCGGCCTTCAGCGCATCGTGCAGCGCAACCGAAGTGTGGGTGTAGGCGGCGGGATTGATGACGATCCCCTTCGCCTTGGTCCGGGCTTCCTGGATCCAGTCGACCAGCACGCCCTCGATATTGGTCTGGCGGAAGTCGATGGAGAGGCCGAGCGCCTTGCCGCGCGCGATGACCTTCTTCTCGATGTCGGCGAGCGTCTCCGAACCATAGATGTCCGGCTCGCGCAGACCGAGCAGGTTCAGGTTCGGGCCGTTCAGGACGAAAACAGTCGAAGTCATGATGCCGAGGGCTAGCGGGCCGGGCCCGGATGGGCGGTGGTTATAGGGGCCGCGCGCGGAGGTGGAAAGCGATATTAAGCGGCCTGACGCGCCGGAACGCGTCACGAGCAGGTCGTCTTCCCACAGGAACGGACGTTCCCGATGATCTCCTTGAGGTTCGCGACGCCGACCGCGCCGGGAACGACCTGGTCGCCGATCACGTAGGTCGGCGTGCCGTCGATGTTGAGCTTCTGGGCGAGCTGGTGCACTTCGAGAAGCGTGGCGTCGACCTCGGGATCTGCGAGACCGCTCGGCCAGCTTGTTCATGTCGAGCCCGAGCTTCTTGGCGACGTCGAGCGCGGCCTGGCCGTCGGCCTGACGCGTCGGAGCCAAGCATCTCGACGGTGGAAATCGAGATATTTCTCGGGAGCCTGCGCATGCAGGGCGACGGCGACACGCGCGGCGTCGTGCGATCCTTCGCCGAGCACCGGCATTTCCTTCAGTACGACGCGGAGCTTTGGATCGCTCTTCAGCAGGGCCTCGGTGTCGCTGAGCGCCCGGCGGCAGTACCCGCAATTGTAGTCGAAGAACTCGACGAGCGTGACGTCGCCTTTCGGATTGCCGAGAACGACCTGGTGTTTCGAGTTGTAGATCGTGTCGCGATATTCGCCGAAGACGCCGACGCGGGCACTTGCTCTTCGCGAAGCCTTGTCCTTCGCAGAGAGGCGCGAGCCATCTCCCGCAGGATGTCGGGATTGTTCAGAAGATAGTCGCGAACGATGCCCTCGATCCGGGCGCGCTCGGCGTCCGAGGTCTGGGCGGCGGCGGGGAAAGATGCTCGCGAGACCGAGGACGGCGGCGACAAGCGTGGCGCGCAGATTGATCACTTCATTATCCTTTGCAGCCCGCCGAACTCATTTCAGCTTCGGGGCACGGTAGTTGACGATGTCGTCAGCGCGCAACCAGCCGGGCGAACCGGCCGAGAAGCGTTGCTTGGCGCGCGCTGCAAGTTCCTTGGCCGTCTCGACGTCGCCCGAATAGAACGCGGCCTGTGCCGAGGCGAGATCGGCCTCGGGCAGCTGGTTCTTTCGGCCGTAGGCGTTCGCCAGATTGCGGTAGGCGTCGGCGGACTCCTGTTCGCTCGCGGTTGCCTGGCGAAGCTGGGTGATCGCGGCATCGAGCTGGCTGTTGTCGTTGCTCGCGACCATCGCTTCGCCGAGCATGATCGCGGATGAGGCCCGATTTCGGCTTCAACGACGACGCGCGGCGGAGCGGCTCGATGGCCTGTCTCGGGCGGCCGGCTTCCAGCAGCGCCTGGCCCTTCAGTTCCCAGAAATACGGGTTGTTGGGTTCCGTCGAAATCAGGGAATCGATCTCGCGCTGCGCGACCTCGACTGAACCGAAGCGATAAGTCGCGACCGCCCGGGCATAGCGGGCCGGAAGGCTGGTATCGGACGGCGGATAGGTCCGCAGCACTGTGTCCATCGGCCTCACGAAACCGATGATCTTCGCCTGCACCATTTTGTGGCGCTTCAAGAGCTCGTCGGAATCCTTCGCGTTCAGGTAGGGGCTTTCGTTGGCAATGCGTTCCAGAAGCGCGATGCGTTCGACCGGCATCGGATGGGTCTGCGCGTAAGGATCGACGAAACGCACATTGAACATGCTCTTGTCGGCGAAACCCTTGAAGACTTCGAGCATGCCTTTCGGCGACTGCCCGGTCTTCGTGAGATA
This sequence comes from uncultured Alphaproteobacteria bacterium, assembly GCA_963778835.1. Taxonomy (GTDB): domain Bacteria; phylum Pseudomonadota; class Alphaproteobacteria; order Rhizobiales; family Methylopilaceae; genus Flaviflagellibacter. The sequence goes on along the minus strand of CAVZVY010000004.1, from coordinate 89,809 downwards.
GCTCACGGCAGCCTGATCGGCCGCCTGTTCCTGGCTGCGGATATACGAGAGCAGGTCGCGCTTTATGATCTCGCCGGGCGCTGTCACCGCCGCCTGCGCACCGCCCGCGATGGTCGAGCCGCTGGCGCCGCTCGCAGCACCTGCGCCGACAGCGGCCGCGCCCAGCAACATGGCGATGATCGCGCGGGTCTGCGCTTCCTCGAGCTTCTGGCGCATCGCGGAAAGATGGCCGCCGGCAATGTGGCCGGTCTCATGGGCGAGGACGCCGATCAGCTGGTTGGGCGTCTTCGCGTCGACGATCGCCCCGAGATTGATGAAAATGCGGCGTCCATTGGCGACGAACGCGTTGAACGACATGTCGCGGACGAGATGGATCTGGACCGCGGACGGCTCCTGGCCCGCCGCTCTGAGAACCGGCGTGACGTAGTCGCGCATCAGCTCTTCGATCTCGGCGTCGCGGACCGGAGCAAGCCTGTTATTGGCCTCCTGCGCGACTGCGGGCGCGGATATCGAAGCCGAGCCGAACGCAAACATGACCGCAAGGCACACCGCACGGGCCGGAAATCCGGCTCGGGACTTGCGTGGAGGCGTCAGGGACGGCATAGGCCGGGCGATGCACCAGAACCGTGGCGCAAAAGCGGCGCAAATCTCATGAGTCACATTGAAGATCGTGCACGCAGACTCCTCCATGCGCAACGGGCCGATGTGGCGCCGTTTCTCGCGATGGATGTGGCTTCCGCGGCACAGCGGCTTGAGGCCGCCGGCCGCTCGATCATTCATATGGAAATCGGCGAGCCGGGCTTTGCCGCGCCCCGTGCGGCCCGCGAGGCCGCGATAGGCGCGTTGCAGGGAACGCCGATCGGCTACACGCACGCGCTCGGCATGCCTGCGCTTCGCGCCCGGATATCGAAGCACTATACCGACGCCTACGGTCTCTCGGTTCCTGCCGAGCGGATTGCCGTGACGACCGGCTCGTCCAGCGGCTTCGTCGCTCGCATTCCTGGCACTGTTCGACGTTGGCGACCGTGTCGCGATCTCTTCGCCCGGTTATCCTCCCTATAAGACGATCCTCGGAGCGCTCGGGCTTGTGCCGGTCGAGATCGAAACCGGGCCGGACAGCCGCTGGGCGCTCGATGGCGAGGCGATCGAGAAGGCGCATAGCGAGGCGCCGCTTGTCGGGCGTCCTGCTGATGAGCCCGGCCAATCCGAGCGGCACGATCGTCGGCCGGGAGGCGCTTGAGGACATCGTCGCGACCTGCCGACGGCTCGGCATCCGGCTGATCTCGGACGAGATCTATCACGGCCTGTCGTATGGCGAGCCGGCCGAGACGGCTTTGCGCTTCGGCGACGATGTTGTCGTCGTGAACAGCTTCTCGAAGTACTGGTGCATGACCGGCTGGCGGATTGGCTGGCTCGTCGTGCCGGAGGCGCTCGAAAGGCCGATCGAGCGGCTTGGGCAGAATCTGTTCATCTCCGCGCCGACTTTGTCGCAGATCGCTGCCACGGCCGCGCTCGATGCAACCGAGGAGCTTGAGGCGATCAAGGCGATCTACGCGCGGAATCGCTCGTTCCTGCTGACAGAGCTGCCGAAGATCGGCTTTGACAAATTTCTGCCGGCCGACGGCGCTTTCTACATTTACACGGACGTCATCCGTCAGACCAACGACAGCCCGGCCTTCGCTCGTGCAATGCTCGAAGAGGCAGGGGTTGCGGCGACGCCCGGGAACGATTTCGATCGGGCTCGCGGGCACCGGTTCCTTCGGTTCTCGTTCGCGGGCGCCGAAGCGGATATCCGCGAAGCGATCGAGCGGCTCAAAGGCTGGATGAAATGAAAAACCCGGATGCCGAGGCATCCGGGTTTTGATTTTCAGCAATCAGCCGCCGCGAACCTTGCTCCACCAGCCGGTACGGCGGGGGCGGTCGATCTCCTCGGCCGCCTGTTGGACAGGCGACGGAGCGGCGGCAGGCTTCTCGGCGACGGGCTCTGGTTCCGGCTCCGGTGCCGGCACGACTGCGGCCACGGGTTCTTCGACCGGGGTCGCGACGATCTCCGGGGCGGCGGACACTTCGGCAACAGCCTCTTCGGCACCGGCTTCGGCGGCCTCTCCCTTGCCGCGACGGGTACCGCCACGACGGCCGCGACGACGGGGCTTCGGACCGTCTTCGGCTGCGACCTCTTCGATCGTGACTTCTTCGCTTGCCGCGGTCGGAGCCGCAGCCTCGTCGACCATCACAGCAGCCGCAGCCGATTCCTCGGCGGGAGCTTCAACGACGATGCCTTCATCATCACCCTCGAATGAGCCGATCTCTTCGGCATCCGAGGCGGCCTGGTCGTTCTGATTCTCGACATTGAAGCCGTTGCCGGCGCGGTCCTCGCCGCCACGGCCGCGACCACGACGGCGGCGACGACGACGGCGGCGTCCGGCCTCGCCTTCCTCGCGCGGCTGCTGGGCCTCGCGCGGAGCGCGCTCGCCACGCGGTTCGCGACCATTGTCCTGGCGGGGTGCTTCGTCCTCACTCTCGTCGTCGGCGACGACGACGTCGTCCTCGGGCTCTTCGACGACCGGGGCAAGCTGCGGGATCACCTGTGGCGTGCCGGTGGCCGGCTCGCCACGCTGGATGACGCAGTGCTCGCCAACCGAGAGCGTATCGTCGGCGGTGAACAGGACGTCGATGCCGAAGCGGCTTTCGATCTCGCGCAGATGGCCGCGCTTCTGATTGAGAATGTAGAGCGCAACCGAGGACGGCGTGCGGACGAGGAGATCGAAGCCCGCATTGCGCAGCAGGCTGTCCTCGATCATCCGCAGCACGTGCAGGGCGACCGACGGGACCGAGCGGACGCGGCCGGTGCCAGCGCAGATCGCGCAGACCTCGCTCGAGCTTTCCAGAACACCGGTGCGGATGCGCTGGCGCGACATTTCCAGAAGGCCGAAATGCGAGATGCGGCCGACCTGGATGCGGGCGCGGTCGTTCTTCAGGCAATCCTTGAGCTTCTTCTCGACCGCGCGGTTGTTGCGATTCTCTTCCATGTCGATGAAGTCGACGACGATGAGACCGGCAAGGTCGCGCAGGCGAAGCTGACGGGAGACTTCTTCCGCCGCTTCAAGGTTCGTCTTGAGAGCGGTGTCCTCGATATTGTGTTCGCGCGTGGCGCGGCCCGAGTTCACGTCGATCGCGACAAGCGCTTCCGTCTGGTTGATGACGATATAGCCACCGGACTTCAGCGTGACCGTCGACGAGAACATCGCATCGAGCTGCGCCTCGACGCCGAAGCGGGTGTAGATCGGCAGCGGGTCGCGATAGGACTTCACGTTCTTGGCATGGCTCGGCATGAGCATGCGCATGAAGTCCTTGGCCTCGCGGAAGGCGCCGTCGCCGGCGACGAGAACTTCGTCGATGTCCTTGTTGTAGAGGTCGCGGATCGCGCGCTTCACGAGCGAGCCTTCCTCATGGACGAGAGCAGGGGCCGTCGACGAAAGAGTGGTCTCGCGGACGGTTTCCCAAAGGCGCAGCAGATATTCGAAGTCGCGCTTGATCTCGGCTTTGGTGCGATTGGCGCCGGCCGTGCGCAGGATAACGCCCATGCCCTCCGGCACGTCGAGATCGGTCGCGATCTCCTTCATCTTCTTGCGGTCGGCCGCGTTGGTGACCTTGCGGGAGATGCCGCCGCCACGCGCCGTGTTCGGCATCAGTACCGAATAGCGGCCGGCGAGCGAAAGATAGGTCGTGAGAGCCGCGCCCTTGTTGCCGCGCTCTTCCTTCACCGCCTGGACCAGCAGGACCTGGCGGCGCTTGATCACTTCCTGGATCTTGTACTGGCGGCCACGGCGCTGGCGACGTTCGGGAATTTCCTCAAGAGAGTCCTCGGCGGCGCCGACCGACTCGATCTCGTCCTTGGCGTCGTCGCGCACCTCGACGAGTTCGCCGCTGCCGCCTTCGACACCGGGCTCGGAGACTTCTGGTGTGGCAGCTTCCTCAGCGGCGGCTTCAAGCGCGTCCCGCTCGGTCTCGCCGGCTTCGCTGCCCTCGGTTTCGCCATCGGTCTCGGACGACGGAACGTCCTCGCTCACCGCTTCGTCGGACGATGTAGCGGTCTTGGCGCGCCCACGGCGGCGACGGCCACGGACTTCCTTCGGCTTCTCTTCTTCCTCCTGATCGTCGTGACGATCACGAGCTTCCTCATCGAGCAGAGCCTGACGGTCCGCGACGGGGATCTGGTAGTAGTCCGGATGGATTTCGCTGAAAGCGAGAAAGCCGTGCCGGTTGCCGCCATATTCGACGAACGCGGCCTGAAGCGACGGTTCGACCCGGGTTACCTTGGCGAGATAGATGTTCCCGCGAAGCTGTTTGCGGTTGGCGCTCTCGAAGTCGAACTCTTCGATGCGGTTGCCGCGGACGACCACCACCCGAGTCTCCTCCGGATGGGCGGCGTCGATAAGCATCTTGTTGGCCATTGAAAGCTCTCGATTCTGCGCCGCGCGCGCAAACCGGTACGGGAACCTCTCGTTCCACCGTGCGGGCCCGCTGCGCTGGCGCTGTGTCTGATAGAAAATGTGATGATGTGTTCGGCCGGCTGGACGGCGTCGAGCGCGCAGGAAATTGCCTGAACGTTCGCGTTTTCCGTCATCGGCTCCAATTCCAAGCCCGCTTATGCGGGGTGTCAGTCGCAGCTCGCCGCGCAAGATGCCGGGCGCAAGGACTGGTCTGCCGCCTCATGCGAAACCGGATATCTCCGGTTTATGGGCGTTGCCTCACCGAGGGGAGGACCTGTCCGAAACGGCTGCTTCCACACTCATACAGATGAGAAGCCGCCGCCATCGCGCGTGAGCAGGCTGGGAGCCTTCAGCACGGTACGAGCCAATTCCTTTCATATACAAAAGCCCGGAATTGACAAGCGGTTGTGTTGCTTCGTTGTTACGACGGATGGTGGAGCTGTAGAGAGAAATCCACCAGAAATTCGAATGCGATGTGGGCGAAGCAGAGGTTTTCCGATAGGCCGGAGAGGGCGGAATCGGAGAAGTGATGTGGAGAATTGCCGATTTCTGATTCTCCTGTGCGCGGTCATAGGCGTGTGGTTCGCGCCCGCAAAGGCTCGGGCGGACGAGCCTGTCGCGGCAATGGCGACAAGGCTTGAGGGCGACCTCAACAGGACCCGGCTTTCGGTACTGCTCAGCGCGCAAATCGAGCCAAGCATCTTCACGTTGCCCGACCCGTACCGCGTCATCATCGACCTGCCGAGCGTCCTGTTCCACGCCGAGGATCAGACCGGTCATCCGGCGCGCGGCCTCGTATCGACCTACCGCTACGGGCTGATCGCGCCTGGACGCTCCCGCATCGTCATCGACACGCCGGGACCGGTCGCGATCGATTCGATGAAACAATCACGAACCAGTGATGGCATCAGGCTCGACATCGATCTCGTGGCGACGAGCCGCGATGCCTTCGTCAAGGCGGCGACGCGACAGCGCGCGGAAGTCGAGCAGCCGCCCAAGCCCGATGCGCCCACGGCCGATGCCAGCGACAAACGTCCTGTCATCGTCATCGATCCCGGCCATGGCGGCATCGATATGGGAGCCCACGGTCAGGACGGCGAGCAGGAGAAGAAGGTCGTTCTCGACTTCGGCCTCGCTCTTCGGGCCAAGCTCCAGTCGACCGGCCGCTACCGGATCGTCATGACCCGCGACGACGATCGCTTCATCGCGCTTGCCGACCGGGTGAGGGTCGCCCGCGACGCTGGCGCCCAGTTGTTCGTATCCATCCACGCCGACTCGATCTCCGATCCGTTCGGAGTTCGAGGCGCGACGGTCTATACACTGTCCGACAGGGCGAGCGACGCTGAAGCCGAGAAACTGGCCGAGAAGGAAAACCGCGCCGACGTCATCGCCGGTGTCGACCTGACATCGGAACCGGACGAGGTGGCCGGCATCTTGATTGATTTGGCAAGACGGGAAACCAAAGCGTTTTCAGCGCGTTTCGCCCAGAATCTCGTCATATCGGTGAAGGGGGCTGTGCGATTGAACAAGAACCCGAACCGTTCCGCCGGCTTCATGGTCCTGAAGGCTCCCGACGTTCCGTCGGTGCTCCTCGAACTCGGCTATATGTCCAACAGGGATGATCTGAAGCTGCTGACGTCCGAGGAGTGGCGGAATACCGCATCGGGAGCCATGGTCGCGGCGGTCGACCGGTTTTTCGGGTATCAGAAGGAATAGGGCGTCGATCGGATCGGCGGCGCGCCCCATAAAATCCACAAACGGCTTCCAAGCCGGTCAATCAAGATCGCACGGCCAGGCGGAGCGGGCGGTTCTAACAAGGGGATGCTGCGTAGATGCGCCTGCTGCTTCGCTTTTTCGGCTTCCTGTTCGCAACGGCGACGATTCTCGGCGTTGTCGCGGCGGCGGCCATCGGCGCTTTCGTCTGGCAGCAGGCTCAGGACCTTCCGGACCACGCGACGCTCGAGAAATACGAGCCGCCGGTCACCACGCGTCTGCATGCCGTGGACGGTAGCCTGATTGCTGAATACGCCAATCAGCGCCGCCTGTTCCTGCCCATCCAGGCGGTCCCGCAGCTTGTGATCCACGCCTTCCTCTCGGCGGAAGACAAGAATTTCTACGAGCACGGCGGCATCGACCCGACGGGCATCGCCCGCGCGGTCTGGTACAATATCGAGAATATGGGTCGCGATCGCCGTCCGCAGGGTGCATCGACCATCACGCAGCAGGTTGCGAAGAACTTCCTGCTGACGAACGAAGCCTCGATGAACCGCAAGATCAAGGAAGCGCTGCTCGCGCTCCGGATCGAGCAGACCTTCTCCAAGGACAAGATCCTCGAACTCTATCTGAACGAGATCTATCTCGGCCTCGGCAATTACGGCATCGCCGCCGCGGCGCTGAACTATTTCGACAAGTCGGTCCACGAACTCAACGTGGCCGAGGTCGCCTACCTCGCGGCTCTGCCGAAGGCGCCGAACAACTACAATCCGTTCCGCTATGCCGACCGCGCCATCGAGCGCCGCAACTGGGTCATCGACCGCATGGTCGAGAACGGCTTCGTATCGGCGGAGGACGGCCGCGCCGCGAAGGATTCTCCGCTGGGCGTAACGGCCCGTGCATCGAGCGCGCACGTGTACACTGCGCCTTACTACGCCGAGGAGGTTCGTCGGGTTCTCTATGAGAAGTTCGGCGGCAAGGGCCTCTACGAGGGTGGCCTCTCGGTGCGTACCGCCCTGAACCCGCAGCTTCAGGAAATGGCGAAGAAGGCGCTTTCGGCTGGCTTCGTGAAGTTCGACGAGGCCCACGGTTGGCGTGGCGCGATCCGCAACGTCGGTGCGGTTCAGGACTGGGGCAAGGCGCTGGCCGAAGTTCCCGCCTATGGCGATGTCGGCTGGAAGCTCGCGGTGGTGCTTGCGGTCGACGGCAACGGCGCGACCATCGGATTGCAGCCCGGCCGCGAGGCCAATGGTGTGGTGAAAGCCGACCGCGATACCGGCAACATTCCGCCCGAAGGCATGAAGTGGGCAGGGCGCTGGTCCTCCGGCGCGACGAAGCCGCCGAACCAGAAAGGCCCGCTCGGCCCCGGTGACGTCGTCTATGTCGAACCGTTGACCGGCAAGGACGGCAAGGCCCAGGCCGGCCAATATCGCCTGCGTCAGGTGCCCGAAATCTCCGGCGCCATGGTGGTCATGGACCCGTTCACCGGCCGCGTTCTCGCGCTCGTCGGCGGATTCTCCTACGACCAGAGCGAATTCAACCGCGCGACACAGGCCCTTCGTCAGCCCGGCTCCTCTTTCAAGCCGCTGCTCTACGCCGCCGCATTGGACAACGGCTACACGCCGTCGTCGGTGGTTCTGGACGCGCCGATCGAGATCGATCAGGGCACCGGCGGAGATACCTGGCGGCCGGAGAACTATTCCGGGCAGTTCTACGGCCCGCAGACGCTGCGCTTCGGCATCGAGAAATCGCGTAACGTCATGACCGTGCGCCTGGCGCAGGACATGGGCATGCCGATCGTCTCGGAATATGCCCGCCGCTTCGGCGTCTATGACGATCTGCCGCCGTTCCTCTCGATGGCGCTCGGCGCCGGCGAGACGACTTTGCTCCGCATGGTCGGCGGCTATTCGATCTTCGCCAATGGCGGCAAGAAAGTCGTGCCGAGCTTGATCGACCGCGTGCAGGATCGTTACGGCCGCACGATCTACAAGCACGATCAACGCGAATGCCAGGGCTGCCGGGCGACCGACTGGCGTGGCCAGCAGCCGCCGACGCTTGTTGATCGTCGCGAGCAGGTGCTCGACCCGCTGAGCGCCTATCAGATGACGTCGATGCTCGAAGGCGTCGTCCTGCGTGGCACCGCGACCGTTCTCCGGCAGGTTGGCAAGCCGGTGGCCGGCAAGACCGGTACGACCAACGACAACAAGGATTCCTGGTTCGTCGGCTTCTCTCCCGACCTCGCCGTGGGCGTCTATCTCGGCTATGACAAGCCGCGCGACATGGGCCACGGGACCACAGGTGGCGAACTTGCGGCTCCGATCGCCAGCGATTTCATGAAGGTCGCTCTCGCGGACAAGCCCGCGGTACCGTTCCGCGTGCCTCCGGGCATCAAGCTCGTCCGCATCAATCCCGTCACCGGCATGCGCGCGGGACCGGGCGACCAGAAGGTCATCCTCGAAGCGTTCAAACCCGGCACAGCACCGCCGGACAGCTATTCGGTCATCGGTTATGGAACGGGTGACGGGCAGGCGATCGGCGTGACGCCGGAAGCCGACCGCGCGGTACGCAGCGGCACCGGCGGCCTCTATTGAGGTTCGCGGCGATCCTCCTCGTCGTGATGACGGGAAGCGCCTTCGCCGACGAACCCAAATTGACGCCGTTGAAGCCGCCAGCGCCGGACAGTCTCGAAACCACGATGCGGGAGCAAGCGACCTGCACAGGCTTCACCAATGATTGCGTGATCTGCACAAGAGCAGCCGACGGTCCGAAATGCTCGACGCCAGGCATCGCATGCCAGCCGAAAGAATGGCGCTGCAATGACGTCGTAAAGCCCTGATCCTTCCAAGTGGACTCGCTCTTAGCGGTGAACATTGGGGCTGGCTGGTCTCCACACATCACCTTTGTGTCGGCTATTCTCACGAGAATTGCCGATTCTATGCGCTCAGATGAGGCCCGATAATCCAGGTCCAGAGCGCGGCGTGCGAACACCGCATGACGGCGGAGCGCACGGTCGAACTCGAAGGGATGGAGCCCCAATAATGCGGTCCGCAATCGCGCTCGCCGTTGGACTGCTAGCGTATTTGCCTGTCGCGATCGCGTGCGAGGCGCCGACGACGCCACTCGCGATCGTCAAGAAAATCTACCGCGACCTGTCGGTGAACGACGACGAACTCAGCGGTCCGCCGCTGATGAAGAGAATGCGGACGCCCGAGGCTCGTGCCGACCATTGGACCCCCGAACTTGTCGCGCTGTTCCAGAAGGACGCCGAGATCGCGGAACGCAAAGGCGGCATCGGCTGCCTCGATACCCCGATCAGCTTTGACGGCAACAGCTATGACGAGCGCGAGTTCGCGGCGACGACTCGGGTCGTCCAGACGCTGTCGGAGCCGGACAAGGAAGTCGTTGACGTCACCTTCAAGCATTTCGGCGAGGACCAGCATTTCCGCTGGAGCTTCAAGAAAGAGGGCAGTGACTGGAAGGTCTCGGAGGTCGAGTTGGTCGGCCATTGGGCGCTGTCCAAACTTTCCTGCGAGTGACTATCGGCGTATTTACAGCGCTCGATTTCGGTCCCTAGTTGGGCCGGATCATCCGGCCATTCGCCGGTTTTTCACGTCAGGACTCCAATGACCAGCGCCGGCACAGCTGCAACCCCAGCCAGCCGGCCGCGGGTGGGCTATCTGTTCGCCGCGGCCGGCGCATTCTTGTTCGCGACCAAGAGCATCATCATCAAGCTCGCGTACGCGGAAGGGATCGACGCCGAGACGCTGCTAGCGCTTCGCATGGTCCTGTCGCTGCCGGTCTACATCGTCATCGGGGTCTGGGCGGTGCGGGCTTCCAGGGCGACGACCACGCCGAGCCCGGCGAGAAGCCGCGCGATCGTTCACGCGATCTTCGTCGGACTGCTCGGCTACTGGTTCTCGAGCTGGGCCGACTTCAAGGGGCTCGAATATATCTCCGCCCAGTTCGAACGGCTGATCCTGTTCACCTATCCCTTGTTCGTGGTGCTGTTCGGGGCGGCCTTCTTCCGCCAGCCGGTGAAGGCCAAGGCCCTTCTGGCGTTCGTGGTCAGCTATGCGGGCCTCGCTCTGATCTTCAATCAGGATCTCGGTGTGACGGGCCAAAGCGCGCTGATCGGGGCGGCATGGGTCATGGCAGCCGCTATAGCCTTTGCGCTCTATCAGCTGTTGGCCAAGGAGATCATCTCTACGCTGGGGCCACAGCTCTTCACCTGCATCGCCATGAGCGCCGCGGCGGTGGCGGCGATCGGGCAGTTCCTGCTGACGCATGAGCTCAAGCCGCTGTCGCCCTACGTGATGTGGCTCGGCGTCCTGATCGCGGTCGGCGCGACCGTGCTGCCGTCGTTCTTCATGAACGCCGCTTTGTCACGCATTTCGGCGCAGGCCAACGCGACGATCTCGACGATGAGTCCGGTCGCGACCATCGCGCTCGCGGTCGTCGTGCTGGGCGAGGGGATGAGCGTCATCGACGTGATCGGCAGCGCGCTCGTTCTGGCCGGTGTCGGCTTCTACACACTGGCGAGCCGGGAACGCGTCGTCGTTTCGGACGATTGAGCGGTTTACAGACCCGACCTCGTTCCCTAGGTTCCGCGCTCTTTTCAAACCTCGAAGAAGCAATTCATGCGCGCCGAGACGTCCAAACTCGTAGAAGAACTCAAGCAGTCGGTCGGGCTGCTGAGGAGGCATCTTTGACTGGGATCAGTCCCTCTCACGCCTGAAAGAGCTCAACGCGCTCTCCGAAGACCCGACACTATGGGACGATGCCGACCGCGCCCAGAAACTGATGCGCGAGCGCACCGACCTGGAGACCCGGATCGAGCAGATCCTGCGTTTCGATCGCGAACTCGCGGACAACGTCGAACTGATCGAGCTCGGCGAGGCCGAGGGCGATGACGGCGTCATTGCCGAAGCCGAGGCCGCCATCAAGGCGCTGACCGAGGAGGCCGCGCGCCAGCAGATCGAGACCCTGCTTTCGGGCGAGGCCGACGGCAGCGACACCTATCTCGATGTCCATCCCGGCGCCGGCGGCACCGAGAGCCAGGACTGGGCCGAGATGCTCCTGCGCATGTACACGCGCTGGGCCGAACGGCGCGGCTTCAAGATCGAGGTCGTCGACCATCAGGACGGCGAAGGCGCGGGCATCAAGTCGGCGACCCTGTTGATCAAGGGCCGCAACGCCTATGGCTGGCTGAAGACGGAAGCGGGCGTGCACCGGCTGGTACGTATCTCGCCCTTCGATTCCAATGCCCGCCGCCAGACGAGCTTTGCCTCGATCGACGTCTATCCGGTCATCGACGATCGCATCCAGATCGACATCGACGAGAGCCAGGTCCGCGTCGACACGATGCGTTCAGGCGGCGCGGGCGGCCAGCACGTCAACAAGACCGAATCCGCCGTTCGCCTGACTCATATTCCAACCGGCATCGCCGTGGTCAGCCAGGGCGACCGCTCGCAGCACAAGAACCGGGCGACTGCCTGGAACATGCTGCGCGCCAAGCTCTATGAGCATGGAGCTGAAGAAGCGTGAGGAGGCCGCGGCGGCCGAGCAGGCGGCCCGTACCGATATCGGCTGGGGCCATCAGATCCGCTCCTACGTCCTGCAGCCGTACCAGATGGTGAAGGACCTCCGCACCGGCGTGACCTCGACCAGCCCGAGCGACGTGCTCGACGGCGAGGTCGATCCGTTCATGGAGGCGGCCTTGGCGCAGCGCGTCTATGGCGGCGGGCCGGAGAACGTCGACGACGTCGACTGATCTCAGTTCAGGCTTGCAAGCGTCGTCCCGGCCGCGAGGAAGCGGTCGGGATTGACCGGCTCGCCATTGATCCGGACTTCATAGTGCAGGTGAGGGCCGGTCGAGCGCCCCGTCGAGCCGACCCGGCCGATCATGTCTCCGGCCGAAACAGCCTGTCCTTCCTTGACGCTGATCGACGACAAATGGCCGTAGCGGGTCGAGGTGCCGCTCGAATGGCGGATTTCGACCATCAGTCCATAGCCGCTGGTCCACCCCGCCGTGACCACGTTGCCATCGGCGGTGGCGCGAGCGGCTGAACCCGACGCAGCACGCATGTCGATGCCACTATGGAAGGCCGGTGCGCCGAGGAATGGGTCCATTCGGGTGCCGAAACCGCTGGTTTTCTGCGCGCCGGGCAGGGGCGATCGCACCGGGATTTGCGAAAGCCCGTCGCGGAGATCGTCAGCCTCGGCTGCCATATCGACGAGAGCGGCGAGATCGGTTCCCAGCTTGTGCGCGGGATCAGCGGACGTCGGTAAAAACGGTCCACCTACCGACGCTTGAATTGGTTTCTTCAAGTCTCGATTGAGCCCGAGCCGCGCATAGACACTGTCGAGACTTGCGCGCTGGTGCTCATAGCGGAGCTTGAGCGCGGCGATCGCCCTGGTCTGGTTGCGTTCGAGCCGATCATAGGCGCCGCCGAGGGTGTCCAGCCTGTTCAGAACCGGAGAGCCATCGTCCGTCGGCGTCAGGAAGCCGTGTGATTGGCGGAGCGGCATGTCTTCAGGCCCCGGGGCGGCTTCTTCCGGGGCGATGGGACTTGCCTCGACCTCGTCGCCAGAGCCCAGGAGCCGGATGATCTCGTCCTGCCTGCGGGCGGTGCTGGCCTGTCGTTCGGCCAGCGCATCAAGCTTGCTCGCCATGCTCTGCTGCTCGACGAGACGTGAACTCGATATCCTCTGGACCTCGTCACGAAGGCGCTGGATTTCCGCACGCGAGCCACGTTCGATCGAGGCATGCCGTTCGGTGATGCCGATCAGAACCTGGTCGTGAAAGAAGGCATAGCCTGTCGTTGCGACGCACCAGACGGCCAGTGCCAGTACAACGAGCACGATCGACAGGGCAGTGAGGGGATGCAGATCGACCCTCAGGCGCCGGACGGGCGAACCTGTCATTTGTCGAGACCGGAGATACGAGGCCTGCATAGCCTCGTTTCATAGAACGGTAAGGTTAACCCCGCGTAAGCGACGCCCCGCGAATCCATGGATCTGCGGGGCGTCAAATTGGCGAAAGTGTACAGCCTCAGTTCGGCTGCAGTCCCTCAGGCATGCCCGTGGACGCGGGCGGATGCGGCAGAGGCATCCAATGGGTTGGCGTGTCCAGGTATCGATGATCCCAGCTCGTCACCCATCCCCTCATCAGTGTGTTGTAATGCCCGACCTCGCAGGGGCCGTGTTTGCAATACACCAGTACCGATGTGTCCTTGGGTCCCGTCTCGATAGGATGCCAGTCGTTCATCACGTTGCTCCCCTCGTACGAATCCGTCCGACGCGCAATTTTTCCATATTTCTATTGGGGAAGTCGACCTACGTATGGTTGTCGATGCTGGCGCTCACCTATCCACTGACGCGCTGCGCCGCGTCGAGCACTTCCTGGACATGCTTCGCGACGCGAACTTTCGGCCAGATCCGGACGACATTGCCGGCCGCATCGATCAGCAGCGTCGTCCGTTCGACGCCCATATATGTCCGGCCATACATGCTCTTTTCGACCCAGACGCCGTAGCTTTCGAGGGCAGTTCGCGCTTCGTCCGACACGAGCGGGAATTGCAGATCATACTTGCGCTTGAACTTGTCGTGGCTTTTCACAGGGTCGGGCGAGAGGCCGACGACGACAGTGTTCGCCGCGGCGAATTCGTCGCGTAGCGCATTGAAGTCGATCGCCTCCTGCGTGCAACTCGTCGTGTCGTCCTTGGGATAGAAGTACAGGACGACGTTGCGCCCGCGCAGGTCCGAGAGACGAAATGTGCCGCCTCCATCGGTGGGCAGTTCGAAATCCGGGGCGGGAGAACCGACCTGAAGCTTTGTCACGCGCCGTCCTTTCGTCTTATTCCTATCGCCTATGCTCTCTTTAGAGAGTAGCGCGGTCAGCATCGAGCAGACCGCGCGATTGTGCGTTTCTTTTTGTTCCGGGCGGGGTCTAGGAGGGATGGCGCAGAAGCGGGGCTCACGCCGCGCAAAGCAGAAGCGCGTCACCGGGAGTTGGCGCGGCCTTCGCACGCGTATTTCCAAATTTTCGATGCTGCACAAATGCGCGCTGGCCGGCGTCGGCATCGCGCTTCTGCTCGTCGCGGCTGTGGCCGGCGTGCTGTTCAGCTCACTGCCCTCGCAGTTCGTCACGCCACGCATCGCCCAGGCTATCGAAGCGCGCCTTGGTCCGGGTTACGTCGTCAATATCGGCAAGTCTCAGGTCGATCCGACCAGGAACGGATTGGACCTGAAGCTCGACGAGTTCGAGATCGAGGATCCATCGGGAGCGCCCGTATTGCGCGTCCCGAGCGCTTCGATCGCCCTCGACGGCAATATTCTGATGGGCGGGCAGGCCTCGCTGAGACGCCTGAAACTGGTCCAGCCTCATCTGACGCTTCGCATCGAGGAGAACGGCGAGGTCGCGCTGGCGGGCACCGAGGGCGGACCTGCGACTGTTTCGCATCCCTGGTGCCGACGTGCCGCAAGCCGCCCCAGCGGAGATATTCGGCTTCCTCTCCGGAGCGATGGCGATCCTTCAGCCGTCCGGACCGCTCGCGAGCTTCGAGATTGCCGAGATCGAGCGAGGCAATATCACCATCGACGACCAGCGGCGCAGTCGTGTCGATCGTATCGAACAGGTCGATATCAAGGTTGCGCGCCAGGCGGACGGCAACGGCCTCGTTGCCAGCGCCTCATCGGCATCCGCGGAGAACCGTTGGTCGGTCACAGCCACGGTCGGCGGCAAGCCGGGCGAGGGACGCGACTTCGATCTCGGTTTCGAGAATCTGGCGCTCGGCCGCCTGATTTACGAAGCGCTTCGTGGCGCGGTCCCGGCGGAAATCGACGGCCGGTTATTCGGTCACCTCTATGCCCGGCTCGACCCCGCGGGCGCGGTACCGACCGCGGAAGCCCGTTTGGACGTCGTCGGCTTCCGCGCCGTCGCTCCGGATAAGCCCGACGAAGCCATGAGCGTCGAGCGTGGTCGCGTTCAACTCTCGTGGAACGGCAAGGACCGGGTTCTTCGGCTCGGCCAGTCGGACATCATCGCCAACAACACGCGCATCACTTTCGGAGGCCAGGCGCGGCCTGCCGACGACAGCGCCGACCAATGGAACTACGCGATCGGCGGCACCGAGATCGCCGTACCTGGGGCCGATCCCGACTTGGCGGCGCTGCGATTCGACCGTTTCGAGGTGAATGGCAATCTGCGCCAAGAGGCGCGCGTCCTGACGATTGACAATGCCGCCATTCGTGGCCGGGCCTTGTCCGTGGTGGGCAAGGGCACGTTCGATTTCAGCGGCGAGAAGCCGATGGGCGATTTCGCGATCGCCGGTTCGCGGTCTCCAGTCGCCGCACTGCTGCGCGTCTGGCCGGTTCCGATCGCAGCCAACAGCCGCAAATGGATTGCGGAGAACGTCAAATCCGGGGTTGTCGAGGATCTCAGCATTGCCGTGCGTGGAGAGTTGGCAATCGGCCCTCAGCACGAGCGGTCCACGCTGGTCGACGCGAAGTTCACCGATGGGGTCTTCACCTACCTTAATGGGGCGCCGCCAGCGATCGGGGTGACGGGCGAGCTGACCGTGCAGGACAAGGTAATGCAGGTCCGTCTCAACGATGGACAGGTCGAGTTCGGAGACAACAAGACGCTCGGAATCGCCGGCACTCTGTTCGGTACGGACGACCATCGGCCGAACCCGTTCCAGGGCTATCTCGCCATCAAGTTGCAGGGACCGGTTCAGGCGGCAGGGGCGCTGATGTCGGTGCCGATCCTCGACCGCCTGGCGCCGAACACCTCGAAGCTGCTCCAGGGCAACGGCAAGGTCGACGGCACCGTCACCTTGACCGGTCCCTTTGGCCGCGGCTCCGATCTTTCAAAGCTTCAGGTCGGCGTCGATGCCGAGTTCGCCGGGCTGTCCTTGCCGAAAGGGATCGGCGGCAAGGACATCGACAACGGCAATCTGCGGCTCCTGGTCGACCGGGCCTCGGTCAATCTGCGTGGCGATCTGAAACTCGCCGGGGCTCCAATGGCGGTCGAAGCTCAGATCGCCCGCGACGAGGCGGGGAAGCTCGGTTCGACCGTCATCGCGTTCTCGATGGACCCGTCGAAGATCAAGGATTTTTCGAACGAGACAATCAAGATGAGTGGTCCGGTATCGGCGCGTCTGTCGCTCGCCGGGCCGGGGCAACTCGATGGCGCCAAGTTCGAAGCGGACATATCGAGCGCCCAGGTCGACGGGCCGCTTGGCATCGGCAAGGCGGCGGGGCAGGGCGGACGCATCGCCTTTACGATCCAACCGCAGAACGACAGCTTCCAGCTCGGTGATTTTTCCGGCGCAGGGCGGCGCGATCGACATCCGTGGCAGCGTCGATTTCAACGCGGGCGGCCAGTTCAACGCTGCCGACTTCACGACCTTCCGGTCAGCGAGGGCGACGACACCAAGCTGGACGTCGACGGAACGGACAGGCTTTCCGAGCTGATGATGAAGGGCGGCTCCTTCAACGCCCGGCCGGCGCTTGAAGCAGTCTCACACCGGCCAAACGGATCCGAAAGCGTCCGGTCTCGATATCGACATGAAGCTCGGCACGGTCGTCGGCAACAACGGCGAGATGCTGAGCGGCGCCGATTTCAGTTCAGCCGACGCGGCAACACGACGAGCACTTCTACCTGACCGGACGGATCGGCGAAGGATCGATCGAGGGCAAATCTCAGGGCGACGACCCTCGGTCATCAGCATCCGGGCGATGCGATTCGGGTGCGACGCTTGCGCTTCCTCGACATCTATCGGCCGGATGCGCGGAGGTCAGTTCGCCCTTGACGTCGTGCCCGGCGAGATCAGCCAGGGACGTCTGATCATCCAGAATTTCCAGGTCATCGGCGACCAGCACACTGGCATCCGTCGCGCATAGCGGCCGCGGCAACGCTGCACAGGCCGTAACGGCGGCATGACCTTCACCCGGATGGAGACCAAGTTCCGTCTCGGCGGAGGGCAAGGTGATGGTCGACGATTGGTCGTCTATGGGAACGAACTCGGCGCGACGCTCGACGGACGAGATCGATTACACCCGAAACAGATCGGCCTGCGCGGCACGTTCGTTCCCGCCTACGCGCTGAACAATCTGTTCGGCAAAGCTGCCGATGATTGGCACGATCCTCGGCGGAGGCTCGCAGGAAGGGCTGGTCGGCATCACGTTCGAGAGTGCGCGGCCCGTGGACCGCGCCGGTCATGAAGATAAATCCGCTATCGGCCGTCGCCCCGGGCTTCCTGCGCAAGATCTTCGAGTTCCGTCAGCAGAACCCGCCGAACGCGGCCGGCGATGCGCGTTCGCTCTTTCAGCCGAACGACCCAGCCTATCGCTAGTCGACAGGCCGCAGCAGGACGTGGCGCTTCTTGCCGAGTGAAAGCTTGATCACGCCCTCGGGCGTCAGATCGCCGTTTCTCAGAATCGCACGCTCGTCCGTGACCGTCGCGTCGTTGACCTTCAGCCCGCCGCCTTTGACCTGACGTCGCGCATCGCCGTTCGAACCGACCAGGCCGGCGGTGACAAAGGCATGCAGGACGCCGATGCCCTGTTCAGCAAGCTCGACGGCTGGAACTTCAACGGTCGGCAGGTTCTCGGCGAGCGCGCCTTCCTCGAAGGTGCGGCGGGCGGTTTCGCTGCGCTTCGTTGGCGGCATCGCGGCCGTGGACGCGCGCAGTGACCTCGGTCGCGAGAACCTTCTTCGCCTCGTTGATCTCGGCATCTTGGAGCGCTTCGAGCCGCGCGCATTCCTCGAGCGGAAGATCGGTGAAGAGGCGCAGGAACCGGCCGACATCCTCGTCCTCGATATTGCGCCAATACTGCCAGAAGTCGCAGGGCACAGCATATCGCCGTTGAGCCAGACGGCGCCCGCGGCGGTCTTGCCCATCTTTGCGCCTGATGCCGTCGTCAGCAGCGGGCAGGTCAGGCCGTAGAGTTCGGCTGCCCGACGACGCGGCGGCCGAGGTCGATGCCGTTGACGATGTTGCCCCACTGGTCCGAGCCGCCCATCTGCAGCCGCACGCCACGCGTCTTCGCCAGTTCGGCGAAGTCGTAGGCCTGCAGGATCATGTAGTTGAATTCGAGGAAGCTGAGCGGCTGGTCGCGCTCGAGGCGGAGCTTCACCGAATCGAAGGTCAGCATGCGATTGACCGAGAAGTGCCGGCCGTAATCCCGCAGGAACGGGATGTAATGCAGCGTCGTCGAGCCATTCGGCATTGTTGACCATCACGGCGTCGGTCGGGCCATCGCCGAAGGTCAGGAAGTTCGTGAAGACGCGCTTGATCGACGCCATATTGGACGCGATCACCTCGTCGGTCAGGATCTGGCGCGCCTCGTCCTTGCCTGACGGATCTCCGACCTTGGTGGTGCCGCCGCCCATGAGCACGATGGGCTTGTGGCCGGACTGCTGCAACCGGCGCAACATCATGATGCCCATCATGTGCCCGACATGCAGGCTCGGGCCGGTCGCGTCGAAGCCGATATAGGCCGAGATCGGCCCTTCCAGAGCGAGCTTGTCGAGCGCCTCGGGGTCGGAGACCTGGGCGATATAGCCCCGCTCGGCGAGGAGCTGTCAGGAAAGGCGAACGGTAATCGGTCATGGTACGGCTTCTTCTTGTGAGGCGGCTCGTCTAGCAGGTTCGTGGCGAGAAGGCTACCTCTTGGTGCGAGTTCGCGCGTGGAGGCGAATTGGATGCGCGCACTGGGCATGATGAGCGGGACGTCGCTCGACGGGATCGATCTTGCGATCGTCGAAACCGACGGCGAAACGATCTCGGCATTCGGCCCGGTCGCGAGCTTTCCCTACGACGAGAAGCAGGACGAGCGGCGGCTGATCTTCCGGCGCGATGGAAGACGCCGTGGGCATGACGGACCGGACCGCGCGGCCGGGATGACTCGCCGAGGCGGAAGCGGCTGTCACCCGTCTGAACATCGAAGCGGTGCTCGAATTCCTGCGCAACCCGCGATGCGGTCGGTCGACGTCATCGGCTTTCACGGTCAGACCGTCGTCGCACCGGCCGGAGATCGGACTGACCGTCCAACTCGGCGACGGCGGGCCATGGCCGGAGGCCGTGGGTCTCCGGTCGTGTCCATGATCTTCGCGCCGCCGACATGGCGGCGGGCGGGCAGGGGGCGCCGTTCGTGCCGGTGTTTCATCGGGCACTGGTGGAATGCTCGACGCGGTCCGGCCCCGTTGCGGTGCTCAATCTCGGCGGCGTCGCCAACGTCACCTTCCTGGACGACGACTGCAGCCGATCCGATCGCCTGCGATGTCGGGCCGGCCAATGCGTTGCTCGACGACTTCATGCTGGCGCGGACGGGCGCGGCATTCGACGCGGACGGCGCGGCCGCCGAATGCGGGGCAGGTCGACTGAGGCTCGCGATAGCCGACCTGCTGGGTCACGATTTTTTCGATCAGACGCCGCCGAAATCGCTCGATCGCAACAGCTTTCGGGAGTGGGTCGGCGTCACGGCTGCGCTGGACTGCGATGTCGGTCGAGGACGGCGCTGCGACTCTGACGGCGTTCACGGCGGCAGCGACGGCCCGGATCGTCCCGCATCTGCCGACGCCTCCCGCGAAAGCTGGATCGTGGTCGGTGGCGGCGCGCGAAATCCACGATGATGCGGATGTTTTCAGAATAGTCTCTCGCCGGCGAAGGTCCGGACGGGAGAGATGTCGGCTGGTCGAGCGATCATGTCGAAGCTCAGGCCTTCGCCTTTCTGGCCGTGCGGGCGATGAAAGCGACTGCCGCTCAGTTTCCCGAGCACGACCGGCGTTCCAGCACCACTGACGGGCGGCGTCATCTGTCTGCCTTGATTGAGTGGAATTGCGGAACTTGCAGGATATCTAGTCCTGTAATTAGCTGCCCTACCTCAGAATTTGGCCGGAGCTTTTCCGCATGGCCGATATTTCCCGCCGCGAATGCTGGCCGCAATGGCCGCGCTCGGTTTTGTCACTTCCGCTGGAGCGTTCGCGGACGACACCAATCCCGGTCTCGAATTCAGCGGCGGCGCGCCGTTCTCCTTCGACAAGCTGGTAGCCGAGGCCGAAGCACTGGCGAAGCAGCCCTACGTGCCGGGAGGTGCCGCGCGCGAGCGACGTGCTCGACAAGCTGGTCTACGACGAGCACAACCGGCTGCAGTTCAAGCCGGAAAAGACGCTGCATGTCGGCAACGACAAGGCGCTGGTCCGGATGTTCCATCTCGGCCACTATTTCCCGCTGCCGGTCGGCATCCACCTCATCGACAACGGTCAGGCGAAGCAGCTTCTCTACAAGCCCGACTTCTTCACAATCCCCCGTGACAGCCCGGCCAAGGACTTGCCCAACGATATCGGCTTCGCCGGCTTCCGCGTCATGGATCCGGGCTCCGAGCGTGATTGGCTCGCCTTCCTCGGAGCGGCCTATATGCGCTCGTCCGGGCGAACTCGATCAGTTCGGCATGTCGGCGCGTGCGCTCGCAATCGATGTCGCGAGCCGACGCCCGAGGAGTTTCCCCGCTTCACCGATTTCTATTTCGGCGCCTTCCGAAACCGGCGGCGCGCTGATGCTCTATTGCAAGCTCAACAGCCCGCGCGTCGCTGGCGCGCGTGCGATGGACATCTCCAAGAACGGCGCCGTGGTGATGGACACCAAGGCCCGCTATTTCGCCCGCGACAACATCGGTCGATTTCGGCATCGCCGCTCTGACCTCGATGTTCTGGTACTCCGAGACGACCGGACCGCGCGGCGTCGACTGGCGCCCCGAAGTGCACGATTCCGATGGCCTTGCCATGCTCAACGGCAACGGAGAACGGCTTTGGCGGCCGCTCAACAATCCCGAGCGGGTGATGACGTCGAGCTTCTCGGACAATGCTCCGAAAGGTTACGGCCTGCTTCAGCGCGACCGCAATTTCGAGAACTATGAGGACGACGGCGTGTTCTACGAGCGTCGTCCGAGCGTCTGGGTCGAGCCACTTGGCGATTGGGGGCAGGGACAGGTCCAACTCGTCGAGATTCCGACGGACGACGAAATCCACGACAACATCGCCGCCTATTGGTTGTCGGCAGAAGCCGGTGAAGCAAGGGCGATGCCGTCGCGATCGACTACAAGCTGCATCTGGGCGAAGGACGAGCCGCTCCGACCCTTCTCGGCCGGACGATCGCGACCCGGATCGGCCGAGGCGGCATTCCCGGCCAGCCGAGACCGCCGGGCGTGTTCGAAGATCGTGGTCGATTTCGCCGGTCCGGCGATCAGCGCACTCGGCAAGAGGGCGAGAACGTCGAGGCCGTGGTCAGCACCGTCGTCCGGCACGGTCGCGAACGTCGACGGCCTATTCGAACAAGGCCGAGGACAGCTGGCGCGCGATCTTCGACTTCACGGCTGTGGGTCGGCGAGCCGGTCGAGATGCGGCTGTATCTCGAGGAAGGACGGTGTGCCGCTGACGGAGACCTGGCTCTACCAGTTCCTGCCGGTGAAGAAGCCCGTGCTAAGCCGGTATGGCCGCTGACATAGAGCAGCGCCGAGATTGTCAGTACCGAAGCGAGCGTTGAGTAGAGGATCGTGTCGGCGGTGACCGCCGCGTCTCGCTGGTAATATTCTGCGAGCATGAACGGTCCGGTGCCGGTCGGCAGGGCTGCGAGCAGGATCGCCGTGTCGGCCGTAACCTTCGGCAGATCAAAGACGTGATAGGCGAGCACATAGGTCAGCGTCGGCTGCACGAAGAGCTTCAGCAGCGTGAGCAGAACGGCGCCGGCACGGTCTTTGTCGACCGTAGTGCGTTCAGCCGCGAGGAAGAGCCCAAGAGCGACGAGCGCGCACGGACTGGCGGCCGCGCTCAGGAGATCGAGGAAGGTGTCCGCGGCTTCTGGCAGCGGCAGGCCAGAGGCCGCAGAAGGCGATGCCGATGGCTGGTGAGACGACCAGCGGATTCTTGATCAGCGAACGTGTGACCGCCAGCGCCATGCGGCCGGAGTGCCGCTCGGTCTGTATGCCGATTTCGAGCAGCACGATCGCCACCGCGAACATCACGCATGCAGTGGTGATTGCCGCTATCGTGACGACAGGAAAGCTGTCCGCGCCGAACACCAGGAAGCAGAGCGGAAAGCCCATATAGCCCGCGTTCGGATAGGCGGCGTCGAGGCCTTCGACGCTTGCGTCCGCAAGCCCCTTCTTCCTCATCCTGATCAGGATGGTCGCGAAGAACAGGATGAAGCAGGACAGCCCGAACACGACCATGAAGCCGGGCTGATAAAGCTCATCCCAGCTTGCATGGACAGTGATCTTCAGGAACAGCGCCGGCAGGCCGAGCCAGACGACGAAGCGGTTCAGCTCGGTCAGCGCCGCCGGGCCGAGGATGCCGGTCCTGCGGCAGATGAAGCCCGCAAGGACCAGTCGCGAAGATCGGTAGAACGACCGACAGCGTCGCAAGCATGCCGGTCGTGTCCGATCAGGCGGCGGTCTTAGTTCCGGCCGAGGCGCTTGTCGAGATAGCCGCTGCAGCTCGCCATCAGCTCGTCGGTCTTGCCGTCGAAGAAATGGTTCGCGCCGGGGATGATCTCCTGGTCGATGACGATGCCGCGCTGGGTCTTCAGCTTGTCGACCAGCGCCTGCACGTCCTTCGGCTGCGCCACGCGGTCGACATCGCCGTGGACGATGAGGCCGGACGACGGGCAGGGCGCCAGGAAGGTGAAGTCGAACTTGCCGGCCGGCGGAGCGACCGAAATGAAGCCCTCGACCTCCGGACGCCGCATCAGGAGCTGCATGCCGATCCAGGCGCCGAAGGAGACGCCGGCGACCCAGCAGGCGCGCGCGTCGGGATTGATGCTCTGCGCCCAATCGAGCGCGGACGCCGCGTCCGACAGCTCGTCCTGGCCGTGATAGATGCCCTGCGCTGCGACCGACGCCCCGGAAATTGAAGCGCAGCACCGAAAAGCCGCGCTCGGCGAACATGTAATAGAGCTGGTACACGATGGGGTTGTTCATCGTGCCGCCGAACTGCGAATGCGGATGCAGCACGATGCCGATCGGCGCATTCTTGTCTTCGAGGGATGATAACGGCCTTCGAGGCGGCCGGCAGGGCCGGTGAAAATGACTTCAGGCATAGGACTTATCGTCTCTTCGTCATGGCCGCGCGGTCGTTCGGCTTGACTCGCGGCACCGATTGGCCGAAGTGCTAGAATAATTCTAAGGGTTTGTCGCCCGCTTTCGGGCGCCACTCTGTTCTCATATCATGCGGGGCATGCCGCGATGCAAGTTCATCTTGTGCCTGGCATGCGGCAGTCCGATGACGATGACTATCAAATCTATCTGGATCATAACGCGACGACGCCCATCCGTCCGGAAGCGGCGCGTGCGGTGGGCCGGGCGCTCGTTGCGGGCGGAAATCCGTCCTCAATCCATGCCGAAGGCCGCAAGGCGCGCGCGACGATCGAACGCGCCCGCGAGGAAGTGGCGGCGCTCGTCGGCGCACAGCCGAAGAACGTGATCTTCACCAGCGGTGCGACCGAAGCGCTCAACCTGGCGCTGACACCGGCGCTGCAGGCCGGCGCGATGCCAGGCCGTGGCGACTCTACGTCTCGGCGACCGAGCATGTCGCCGTGCTGTGGCGGCCATCGATTTCCCGGAGGATGCGGTCGAGATCGTGCCGGTCAAGGCGAACGGCGTCATCGACCTCGGATGCGCTCGCCGAGGCGCTGGAGGAGCACGAATACAGCCGACCGCTCCTGGCGCTTCAGGTCGCGAACAACGAAACCGGCGTCATCCAGCCGGTGGCGGCTGCCGCCGAACTGGTCCATGCGCCGTGGCGGCCTTGTCGTCAGCGACGCGGTGCAGGCCGCCGGCCGTATGCCGGTCGATATCGCGACCTGCGGCGCGGACTTGATCGCGATCTCGGCGCACAAGATCGGCGGCCCTTCGGGTGTCGGCGCGCTGATCCGCAAGAGCGAGGCGATCCATATCGGTGAGCCGCTCGTGCGCGGTGGCGGTCAGGAGAAGGGCCTTCGTGCCGGCACAGAGAAATCTCGCGTCGATCGCCGGCTTCGGCGCGGCTGCCGAAGCTGCTCGCCGTGATCTCGCCGCCGATATTGATCGGCTGGACGGCCAGCGCGAGCGTCTGGAAAGCGGGGCTCCGCGAGCATCGCGCCAGGACGTCGTCATCTTCGGCGTCGATGCAGAACGCCTGCCGAATACCGTTGCGTTCGCGGTTCCGGGGATGGTCGCGGAGACGGCGTTGATCGCGTTCGACCTCGCCGGCGTCGCGATCTCGTCCGGATCGGCCTGTTCGTCCGGTAAGGTAAAGAACTCGCACGTCCTTGACGCGATGGGCGCGAAACCCGACATCCGTGCATGCATGCTGCGGGTCAGCCTCGGCTGGACGACATAGGACGCGGATATCGAGCGTTTTCTTGAGGTTTTCGCGCAGCTTCGTGCTAACACTTCCGCAGCTGGAAAGGTTCTAGCTGCGTAATCTCGTATTTCGCGGGTTTTGACCGTGGAATACGCACATAGACCCCGAACCCGCGGTCCTTGAAACCGCTGTGGAAGGAGAGGTTCATGCCGGCCGTTCAGGAGACGATCGACCAGGTACGCCAGATCGACGTCGATCAGTACAAGTATGGATTCGTCACCGACATCGAGTCCGACAGGGCGCCGAAGGGCCTCTCGGAAGACATCGTCCGTTTCATTTCGGCGAAGAAGAACGAGCCGGAATGGATGCTCGAATGGCGTCTCGACGCCTATCGGCGCTGGCTGACCATGAGCGAGCCGACCTGGGCCAAGGTCGAGTATCCGCCGATCGCCTTATCAGGACCTCTATTACTACTCGGCGCCGAAGAGCTCGCCAGGACCGAAGAGCCTCGACGAGGTCGATCCGGAGCTGCTGCGCACCTACGAGAAGCTCGGCATTCCGCTGCGCGAGCGCGAAGTGCTGCTCGGCGTCGAGGGCGCGCACCGGGTCGCGGTCGATGCGGTGTTCAATTCGGTGTCGGTCGTGACGACCTTCAAGGAGGAGCTCGCGAAGGCCGGCGTGCTGTTCTGCTCGATCTCGGAGGCGGTCCGCGAGCATCCGGAGCTGGTCAAGAAGTATCTCGGCTCGGTCGTCCCGGTCACCGACAACTTCTTCGCGACGCTGAACTCGGCGGTCTTCTCGGACGGCTCGTTCGTCTACATCCCGCCGGGCGTCCGCTGCCCGATGGAGCTGTCGACCTATTTCCGCATCAACGAGCGGAACACCGGCCAGTTCGAGCGCACGCTGATCATCGCCGACAAGGGCGCCTACGTGAGCTACCTCGAAGGCTGCACCGCGCCGATGCGCGACGAGAACCAGCTTCACGCGGCTGTCGTCGAGCTGATCGCGCTCGAAGACGCCGAGATCAAGTACTCGACCGTCCAGAACTGGTATCCGGGCGACGCCGAAGGCAAGGGCGGCATCTACAACTTCGTGACCAAGCGCGGCGACTGCCGTGGCGATCGCGCGAAGATCTCGTGGACGCAGGTCGAGACCGGCTCGGCGATCACCTGGAAATATCCGAGCTGCATCCTGCGCGGCGACAATTCGGTCGGCGAGTTCTACTCGATCGCCATTTCGAACGGCATGCCAGCAGGTCAACTCCGGCACCAAGATGATCCATCTCGGCAGGGACACGACGTGCCAAGATCATCTCGAAGGGCATCGCCGCGGGCAAATCGCAGAACACCTATCGCGGACTGGTCTCGGCGCATCGCAAGGCGACGAACGCCCGCAACTTCACGAACTGCAACTCGCTCCTGATCGGCGACAAGTGCGGCGCGCACACCATGCCGTATATCGAGGCGAACACCGCCTGCGGCGACGTTCGAGCACGAGGCGACGACGTCGAAGATCGCCGAAGACCAGCTGTTCTACTGCCAGCAGCGCGGTCTCTCGGACGAAGAGGCCGTCGCGCTGATCGTCAACGGCTTCGTCAAGGACGTGCTGCAGCAGCTTGCCGATGGAGTTCGCCGTCGAGGCGCAGAAGCTGATCGCGCGTCAGCCTCGAGGGCTCGCGTGGGCTGATGCCCGTCAAGCTCGGATCTGGCATGGCTGGACCACGCCGGAGAACGCCGACGCCTACGAGACGCTGCTGAAGACCTATGTCTTCCCGAGCATCGAGGCGAAGAAGGTGGCGGGATACAGGTCGATCGAGCTGTTCCGCCGTCCGCTCAAGGACGAAGTCGAATTCATCACGGTGATGACCTTCGACAGCCTGGACGCGGTGAAGGCCTTTGTCGGCGAGGATTACGAGACGGTCTACGTGCCCGACAGGGCGCGGGCCATCCTGAAACGCTTCGACGATCGCTCGCAGCACTACGAGCTGATCGAAACGAGGCACTACCGAGGAATACCGGTTCGCAGCGAGAGCTCGCCGGCCGAGACGAGGAACTGAACATGCTGTCGATCAAGAACCTGTACGCCCGCATCGAGGACAATGGGCAGGAGATCATCAAGGGCCTCGATCTGGAGGTTCCGACCGGCCAGGTCCATGCGATCATGGGTCCGAACGGTTCGGGCAAGTCGACGCTCTCCTACGTCCTGGCCGGTAAGGAAGACTACGAGGTCACCGAGGGTTCGGTCGAACTCGACGGCGAGGACCTGCTCGCACTCGAAGCCGATGAGCGCGCCAACAAGGGCGTCTTCCTCGCCTTCCAGTATCCGCTGGAGATTCCGGGCGTCGGCACGATGACCTTCCTCAAGGCCGCCCTTAACGCCCAGCGCCGTGCCCGCGGTGAGGGCGAGATGTCGACCCCCGACTTCATCAAGATGGTTCGCCAGCATGCCGGCGATCTCGGCATCGACCAGGACATGCTGAAGCGTTCGCTGAACGTCGGTTTCTCCGGCGGCGAGAAGAAGCGCGCCGAGATCCTCCAGATGTCGCTGCTTCAGCCGAAGCTCGCCATCCTCGACGAGACGGATTCGGGGCTCGACATCGACGCGCTGAAGGTCGTCTCCGAGGGCGTGAACCGTCTGCGTTCGCCGGACCGTTCGTTCGTCGTGATCACGCACTATCAGCGCCTTCTGAACTACATCAAGCCGGACGTCGTCCACGTGATGTCGAAGGGCCGGATCGTCCGTTCGGGCGGCCCCGAGCTCGCGCTCGAGCTCGAGAAGAACGGCTACGCCGAGTACGTGGAGGCCGCGTGATGAACACGGCGGTTCGCCCCATCAAGACGGCGGCCGAGAACGCGCTTGTCGAGCAGTTCACGGCGGTCAAGGCGCGCCTTCCGGGCAACCGGGATGCGCGCGAGAAGGCGTTCGGCGCGGTCGTCGAAGGCCTCCCGCATCGCCGCGTCGAGGAGTGGAAGTACACCGATCTGCGCGCGCTGATGCGCGATGCGAAGCCGCTCGCCGACCTGCCGACCGACGCGCAGATCGCGGCCATCGATCGCAAGCGCGTCCTGGCTTCGTTCGACGCAGCGAAGATCGTCTTCGCGAACGGCAGCCTGGTCGAGAGCCTGTCCGATCTCGGCAAGCTGCCGGCCGGCGTCGAAGCCGTCTCGCTGGCCAAGGCCTATGCCTCTGATCATCCGCTGCTCGCCCGCTTCGGCGAGGCCGAAGCGCCGGAAGACAACGCCGCGATCGCGCTCAACACCGCGTTCGTGTCCGACGGAGTCCTGATCAGGATCGCCGCTGGCACCAAGGTCGACCGCCCGCTGCATCTGGCTTTCGGCCAGAACGGTAAGGGGCACGCGTCCTATGCGCGGGTCCTGATCGTTGTCGAGGACGATGCCAAAGTCGAGATCGTCGAGAGCCATTTCGGCGAGGGCCATCACCAGACCAACTCCTATGTGGAGCTTCTGGCGGGCGATCGGACGGACATCAACCTCATCAAGCTGCAGGCGGAATCGCTCGACACCCAGCATCTCGCGACGCTCGCGATCAAGCTTGGTGCCGATCGCTCGCTCCAGACCGTCGCCGTCGCGCGCGGTTCGGACGTCGCCCGTCAGCAGGTGTTCGTGAAGTTCGAGGGCGACAACACCAAGGCGTCGCTGAACGGCATTTCGCTTTCGGGTGCGCGCCGTCACCTCGACACAACTTTCTTCGCCGATCACGCCAGCTACGGCTGCGAAAGCCGCGAACTGTTCAAGTCGGTGCTGGACGGCGACAGCCGCTCGGTGTTCCAGGGCAAGATCCTGGTCCGCCAGAACGCGCAGAAGACCGACGGTCGGATGATGAGCCGCGCTCTGATGCTTTCGGAAGGCTCAGAAGCCGATCTCAAACCGGAACTCGAGATCTACGCCGACGACGTCCAGTGCGCGCACGGCGCGACCTGCGGCTCGCTCGACGAAGACCACCTGTTCTATCTGATGGCCCGCGGCATTTCGAAGGTCGACGCGCAGGCGATCCTGGTCGAGGCGTTCGTCGGCGAAGTGCTCGACATGGTCGAGGATGAAGGCCTGAAGCATGCGCTGGCGGTCGTGACCAACAGCTGGCTGATGGCACGCGATTGATTTGAGGCGTCGTCCTCCGGCTCGACCGGAGGACCCACATGGATGCTCCGGCCAAGCCGGAGCATGACGGAGCACAAGATGAACGCACCTGTCCTGACCAAGACCATTGGCTATGACGTCGAGGCCGTGCGCCGCGATTTCCCGGCGCTGTCGCTCGACGTGCACGGCAAGCCGCTCGTCTATCTCGACAATGGTGCCTCAGCCCAGAAGCCGAACCAGGTGCTCGACGCGATCCGCCACTCCTACGAGGCGGAATACGCCAACGTTCATCGCGGGCTTCATTATCTCGCGAACGCAGCGACCGAGGCCTACGAAGGTGCGCGCGAGGCCGTGCGCGGGTTCATCAACGCCGCCTCGACAGACGAAGTGATTTTCACCCGTTCCGCGACGGGAGCGATCAATGCCGTCGCGTCGAGCTTCGGCCGGATGGCTATCGGACCCGGCGACGAGATCGTCGTTTCGATCCTGGAGCACCACTCCAACATCGTGCCGTGGCACTATCACCGCGAGCGGAACGGCGCCGTCATCAAATGGGCGCCAATCGCGGACGACGGCACCTTCGATCTCGATGCCTTCGAGGCGCTGCTCGGCCCGAAGGTCAAGATTGTCGCCCTGACGCATATGTCGAACGTCACCGGCACGATCACGCCGGTGAAGGACATCATCCGGCTCGCTCATGCACGCGGCATTCCAGTCCTGCTCGACGGTAGCCAGGCCATCGTCCACATGCCGGTCGACGTGCGCGACCTCGATGTCGATTTCTACGTCTTCACCGGTCACAAGCTATACGGTCCGACCGGCATCGGCGTGCTCTACGGCAAGCGGGAATGGCTCGAGAAGATGCCGCCCTATGAAGGCGGCGGCGAGATGATCCGGGACGTGACCACAGACATGGTCACTTACGCCGGTCTGCCCAATCGCTTCGAGGCCGGTACCCCGCCGATCGTGCAGGCGGTCGGTCTCGGCGCCGCGATCAAATATGTCGAGGCGCTCGGCCGCGAGAATATCTACGCCCACGAGCTTCGCCTGCGCGACTACGCCCACAAGAAGCTGGGCGCCATGAATTCGATCAGGATTTTCGGCACGACGGAGCAGAAGGGCGCGATCGTCTCCTTCCAGCTGGAAGGCGCGCATGCGCATGACGTCGCGACCGTGCTGGACCGCCAGGGCGTCGCGGTGAGGGCAGGGACGCACTGCGCCCAGCCGCTCCTTCAGCGATTCGGCGTGACCTCGACCTGCCGTGCAAGCTTTGGCCTCTACAATACCGAGTCCGAGATAGATACATTGGCCGCAGCGCTTGAGAAGGCGCACAGCCTGTTTTCGTGAGATCCGATGATAAGTGATACCGCCACCGCGACCCCGAATGCTGCCGAGCTGAACGGGCCGTCGAACCTGCCGCCGGAAGAGCTCGACCGGATGACGCAGGATATCATCGGCGCGCTCAAGACCGTCTACGATCCGGAAATCCCGGTCGACATCTACGAGCTCGGTCTCGTCTACAAGATCGACGTCAGCGACGACCGCGACGTCGCGATCGACATGACGCTAACGGCTCCTGCTTGCCCGGTCGCGGCCGAAATGCCGGCCTGGGTCGAGAACGCGGTGGGTGCCGTTCCCGGCGTCAACGGTGTGAAGGTCAGCATGACTTTCGAGCCGCCATGGGACCAGAGCCGCATGTCGGACGAGGCCCGCGTCGCGCTTGATATGTGGTGATCCACCGCTTGGTGAATCCCCGGCAAAAATAACCCGGCACTTTTTGCGACCCGGCAACCCTCTGTTTACCGAAACCGGGCTTACTCACACGGAATATGTATCCTGTTGTGTGTGAGTAGGTGCGATGCGTCAGGCGGATTTCTGCCCGTATACGGCCCAGCATTCGGTTCTCTGTCCTTGGTCTCGTGGCGCTTGGCGCCTCGGCCTGCAGTCAGACCGACCGGTTCGACGATCCCTTCTCCAATCCGTTCAGCAAGGAGCCGAGCTACACTGGCTCGGTGAACAGCGCGCCGTCGGGTTCGGTCAGCTCGCAGCCGCTGCCTCCGCCGCCCTCCGGTGGCGGGTACCAGTCCTCGTCTAGCTACGGCTATCAGCAGCCGTCGAATTATCAGTCGAACTACGCTGCGACGCCCGCGCAGGCCTATCCGCCTTACCGCGCGCCGGCGCCCCAGCCGACCTACCAGCAGCAGTCCTATCAGCAGCCTCAGCCGCAGCCGCAGTCGCAGCATTCCGGCTATCAGCAGGCGAGCTATAGTCAGGCAGCCGCTCCGGTTCGCACTAACTCGAACAATCAGGCCTGGTACCCGAACGGCCAGCAGCCGGCTGCCGCCCAGAAGCCGGCCGCTCCGTCGCGTCCGGTCGTCGCCGCCAAGCCGTCGATCGCCACCGATGGCGCGCACACAGTCCAGCCGGGCGAAACGCTCTTCTCCGTCGCCCGCACCCGCAACGTGCCGGTCGGCGAACTGGCGCAGGCGAATGGTTTCGGTCTCGATTACAAGGTCCGCGCCGGCGAGCAGCTAAAACTCCCGCAAGGCGCTTCGATGAAGCTCGCCACGGCTCCGGCGCCGATGATGGCGCCTCCTTCCAAGCCCGTCCTGCAGTCGACTCCCGTGGCCGCTCCTTTCGAGCAGCCCAAGGTCGAAAAGGTTGTCGCCACCGCGACGCCGAAGCCGGTCGTGGCGATCGATGACGACGAGCCGCGCTCGCAATCGGCCGGCGGTACGGATTTCCGTTTCCCGGTTCGCGGCCGCATTATTTCCGGCTTCGGTTCGAAGCCGAACGGCTCGACCAATGACGGCATCAACTTCTCGGTGCCGGAAGGCACCCCGATCAAGGCCGCCGAGGGCGGCGTGGTCGCCTATGCCGGCAACGAACTGAAGGGCTTCGGCAATCTCGTCCTCATCCGCCATGCCGGCGAATGGGTTACGGCCTACGCCCACGCCAGCGAGATCCTGGTCAAGCGCGGTGACGTCGTTCGCCGTGGTCAGGTGATCGCCAAGTCCGGCGCGACCGGCAATGTCGCGGCTCCGCAACTGCATTTCGAAGTCCGCCGCGGCGCGACCCCGGTCGATCCGATGGATCATCTGCCGCAGGGCTGATCACCCAAAGTCAAAGAAAGAGCCCGGATGGCATCGCCGATCCGGGCTTTTTCGTTTCTAGCTGACCTGCTTACCCAGCCGCCCGGCCAGATCGAGGATGAATTGCCAGGCTGTGCGGCCCGAGCGCGAACCGCGCGTCGTCGACCATTCCAGTGCCTCGCGCGCGGAGATCGCTCGGCGAATAGTCAAGCCCGTATTCCATCGCATAGGCGCGGATCATCGCCAGGTAGTCATCCTGGCTGCACGGGTGGAAGCCGAGCCAGAGGCCGAATCGATCGGAAAGCGAAACCTTCTCCTCGACCGCTTCGCCCGGATTGATCGCGGTCGAGCGCTCGTTCTCGATCATGTCGCGCGGCATCAGGTGGCGGCGGTTCGAGGTGGCATAAAGGATCACGTTGTCCGGACGGCCCTCGATGCCGCCTTCCAGAACGGCCTTCAGCGCCTTGTAGGAGCTGTCGCCGATATCGAAGGATAGGTCGTCGCAGAATAGCACGATGCGGTGGGGCGCGGCCCGCAGGAGATGCATCAGCTCCGGCAGCGTCTCGACATCCTCGCGATGGATTTCGACCAGTTTCAGCGTGCTTCTTGGCGCTCGAGTTGACGTGGGCGTGGATCGCCTTCACCAGCGAGCTCTTGCCCATGCCGCGCGCGCCCCAGAGCAGGGCGTTGTTGGCCGGGAAACCGTTGGCGAAGCGCTCGGTGTTCGCGAGCAGCGTGTCGCGATTGCGGTCGATGCCCTTGAGAATACCGATATCGACGCGCGAGACCTTGGCTACCGGCATGAGGCAGCGGCCGGCGGCCTGCCAGACGAAGGCGTCGGCGACGGAAAGGTCGGCCGGCTTGGCCGGCGGCGGCGACATGCGCTCCAGCGCATCGGCGATGCGATTAAGCGCGTCGGACATAAAGGCGGGTTGTTCAGTCATGCGGATCGGATTAGAGCCACGGGCGGCTGAAGTCCATGACCCAAAAGTGGTCCGCCTGGAGGGGAAATGCTGAAGATCTGGGGACGGGTTAACTCCGTCAACGTCAAGAAGGTCATGTGGTGTGTCGGCGAACTCGGCATTCCCCACGAGCGCGTCGATGCGGGCCTTGCGTTCGGGGTCAACAACACACCCGACTTCAAGACGAAGAACCCGAACGGTCTCGTCCCGCTGATCGACAATGACGGCTTCATTCTCTGGGAATCGAATGCGATCGTCCGCTACCTCTCGGCCAAGTACGGCAGCGGCTCACTGTGGGCGCCCGACCCGGCCGTCCGCGCTATCGGCGACAAATGGATGGACTGGCCGACCTCGACGCTCGTTCCCGAATTCCGCAAGGTCTTCCACAACGTCGTCCGTCGTCCCCCTGCGGAGCGGAATCATGCCGAGGCCGCCGAGGGAATTGCCGCCTGCGCCAAGCTGTTCGCGATGGTGGATGGCGCCTTGGCGACGCAGCCCTATCTATCTGGTCAGGCTCTGGGAATGGGCGACATCCCGCTCGGCTG
The DNA here is from genome assembly GCA_963778835.1 of uncultured Alphaproteobacteria bacterium. Classification (GTDB taxonomy): domain Bacteria; phylum Pseudomonadota; class Alphaproteobacteria; order Rhizobiales; family Methylopilaceae; genus Flaviflagellibacter. The sequence continues at coordinate 56,564 of CAVZVY010000004.1, read as the reverse complement.
CTTCGCTTATCTCTGGCTGTCGATGCCGATCGAGCGCCCGGACATGCCTCATCTGGAGGCCTGGTATGGCAAGCTGAAGGAGCGCCCCGCCTACCAGTCGGGCGTGATGACGCCGCTGTCCTAGTATCGTTACGTCCCGGGAAGTCTCGTTTGCTTTCCGGGGGTCTATCGCTATAGTCCCGGCCGCTTCGCAGGCGGCCGCCTGCGATCCCGCTATCTCATGGAGTTTTCGATGTTCATCTCGCCTGCTTTTGCCCAGGGCGCCATCGGCGGGGCGGGAGGCAAGCTTCCTGCTGAACATCATGCCGTTCCTGCTGATTTTCGTGATCATGTATTTCCTCGTGATCCGTCCGCAGCAGAAGCGCCTGAAGTCGCATCGCGAAATGGTCGGTGGTGTGCGCCGTGGCGACACGATCGTCACCTCGGGCGGCCTGATCGGCAAGATCACGAAGGTCGTCGACGAGACCGAGGTCGAGGTGCAGATCGCCGACAATGTCCGCGTCCGCGTCGCCCGCGCGATGATCAACGAAGTCCGCGCCAAGGGCGAACCCGTCGCCAACGACGCCTGAGGCGTAACACCTTTCCATGCTGCACTATTCGCGGACTAAGACGATTATTGACGCTCCTGGCGGTCGCACTGGGGCTTCTTCTTGTCGTGCCGAATCTCTTGTCGCCGCAGACGCGCGCCAAGCCTGCCGAGCTTGCCTGCAGAACACGATCGTGCTCGGCCTCGACCTGCAGGGCGGCTCGCACATCCTGCTCGAGGTCGACGCTCAGGCGCTCAGGAGCGAGAAGCTCGATACGCTCCGCGATCAGGTGCGCACGCGCGCTCCGCGAGGCACGCATCGGCTATACCGGCCTCGGCGATGCCGGGCAGGGCGTCCAGGTGCGCCTGCGCGACGCCGGCCGATCTTCAGGCGGCGCGACCAAGCTCCGCGAGCTGCGCAATCCGATCTCGTCCTCGCTGCTCGGCAATACCGGCCAGTTCGATCTCGACGTCGACCGAGCACGCCGGACGGCCTGATCACGCTGACGCCGACCGAAGCCGGCGTCGATGCGCGCATCCGCTCCGCCGTCGACCAGTCGATCGAGATCGTCCGCCGCCGCGTCGACGAACTCGGCACGACCGAGCCGAGCATCCAGCGTCAGGGCGCCGACCGCATCCTCGTGCAGGTGCCGGGCCTGCAGGATCCGCAGCGTCTGAAGGAACTGCATCGGCACGACGGCGAAGCTGACCTTCCGCATGGTCGATCCAGCCGATGACGCCGCAGCAGGCCGAGGCGACCCGGCCGCCGCCGGAGGATCGAGATCCTCGTCGGCGCCGAGAACCCGAACGGAGCAACTATCTTGTCGAGAAGCGCGTTCTGGTCGCGGGCGAAGACCTCGTCGACGCGCAACCGGGCTTCGAGCCAGCAGACCAACGAGCCGATCGTCTCGTTCCGCTTCAATTCGAACGGCGCCCGCCGCTTCGCGACCGCGACGCAGCAGAACGTCGGCAAGCCGTTCGCCATCGTGCTCGACAACAAGGTGATCTCGGCGCCGCGCATCAACGAGCCGATCACCGGCGGTTCGGGCCAGATCTCCGGCATCTTCACGGTCGAGAGCGCGAACAATCTCGCGATCCTGCTCCGCGCCGGCGCGCTGCCTGCGCCGCTGACCGTCGTCGAGGAGCGCACCGTCGGTCCGGGCCTCGGCCAGGACTCGATCGACGCCGGCACCAGGCGACGATCTATGCCGCGATCTTCGTCGTGATCTTCATGTTCGCGACCTACGGCACGTTCGGCCTGATCGCCAACATCGCGCTGATCATCCATGTCGGCCTGATCTTCGGCCTGATGTCGCTGATCGGTGCGACGCTGACGCTGCCCGGCATCGCCGGCATCGTCCTGACGATCGGCACGGCGGTCGACTCGAACGTGCTGATCTACGAGCGCATCCGCGAGGAATTCCACTGCGGCCGCTCGATGGTGATCGGCGATCCAGGCCGGCTTCGAACGTGCCTTCGCGACCATCATCGACTTCGAACTCGACCATGGCCATCGCCGCGCTCATCCTGTTCCTGCTGGGCTCCGGCCCGGTGAAGGGCTTCGCCGTCGTCTTCATCCTCGGCATTCTGACCACCGTGATCACGGCCGTGACGATGACCCGTATGATGATCGCGCTCTGGTACCGCTGGACGCGGGCCAAGACCCTGCCGTTCTGAGAGGTTGAACCGTGCGTCTTCTGCGCCTTTGGCCTGAGAACAGCCATTTCCCGTTCATGAAGTGGCGGCGGGTGAGCTTCCCGCTGTCCGCGATCATGTCGCTCGTCATCCTCGGCCTGTTCTTCCTGCATGGGCTGAACTTCGGCATCGACTTCCGCGGCGGCACGCTGATGGAATTGCAGGCGAAGTCCGGCACGGCCGACGCCGCGCAGGTGCGCGAGCAGTCGAACGCGCTCGGCTTCGGCGAGGTCGAGGTGCAGGAATTCGGCGGGCAGGGCAGCCTGTCGCTCCGCTTCCCGATTCAGGAAGGCGGCGAGGCCGCGCAGAGCGCGGTCGTGCAGAAGGCACGCGACACGTTCGGCCAGGCCTACGACTTCCGCCGCGTCGAGACGGTCGGCCCGCGTGTGTCGGGCGAGCTCGTCCAGGCCGGCACGCTCGGCGTCGTGCTCTCGCTCATCGCCGTGCTCGGCTATCTCTGGTTCCGCTTCGAGCGCAATCTCGCGACCGGCGCGCTGATCGGCACCCTGCACGACGTACTGCTGACCGTCGGCTTCTTCGTCGTCACCCAGCTCGAGTTCAACATGACCTCGATCGCGGCGATCCTGACGATCGTCGGCTATTCGCTCAACGAGACCGTCGTCGTGTTCGACCGTACGCGCGAACTGCTTCGCCGCTACAAGAACATGCCGGACGCGGAACTGCTGGATCTCTCGATCAACACGACCATGTCGCGCACCGCGATCACCTCGATGACGACCTTCCTGGCGCTCCTCGCGCTCGTCCTGTTCGGCGGTGAGGCGATTCAGGGCTTCGCGATCGTCATGCTCGTCGGCATCGTGATCTGCACCTACTCGGCCATCTTCGTCTCCTCGCCGTCGCTGATCTATCTTGGCCTGCGCCAGAGCGAGACACAGCGCGCCGCCGCCGCGAAGACCGTCGCAGCCAAGCCCTGACGTGGCGGGCGCTCGCTACGAAGGATTCTTTCCCGGCCGGGCTCTGCTGGACGCCTACGGCAATGGCGGCTTCCGCTTCGCGGACATGTCGCATCGCGGCTCGATCATCTGCCTGCCGAGCGGAATCTGGGCTTGGCCGCCGGCGACGGCCGCTGATATCGACGCGAAATCCCTGCGGCGGGCGATGGAAGAGGCACCGGAGATCGAGATGCTCCTGATCGGCACCGGCGACGTCCATGTGCCGCTGCCAATTCCTCTCCGTGACACGCTGAGGGCGTCCGGGCTTCGGGTCGACATCATGGCGACCGGACCGGCGGCGCGGACCTACAACGTGCTGCTCTCCGACCAGAGGAAGGTCGCGGCGGCGCTGATCGCGGTCGAAAACGCGCGATGATGGACACCACCGCCTACTGCCAAGAACTGGTCCGCGACGAGGACCGGGACCGCTTCCTGACGACCCTGTTCGCGCCCGCCGAACGGCGTCAGGCGCTCTATGCGCTCTATGCCTTCAACACCGAACTGGCCCGCGTGCGCGAAAGCGTCAGCGATCCGATTCCCGGCGAGATCCGGCTGACCTGGTGGCGGGAGGTTTTCGAAGGTTCACGCAAGGGCGAGGCCGAGGCCCACCCGGTCGCGCGGGCGCTGCTTGCCGCCATCCATGATAGCCACCTGCCGTTCGAGCCATTCATCCGCATGACCGAGGCGCGGGCGTTCGATCTCTATGACGATCCGGTGCCGACCGTCGGCGACCTCGAAGGCTATGCCGGCGACACATCCTCGGCGCTGATCCGGCTCGCCTCGATCATCCTTGCGGGAGGGGAGGAACCGGGGGGCGCGGCCGCGGCCGGGCACGCGGGTGTCGCCTATGCGATCACCGGCCTGCTGCGTGCCTTCCCGTTCCACGCACAGCGCGGCCAGATCTTCGTCCCGGCTGAGTTGCTGGCGCGCAACGGCGTCGGTCGCGAGGACGTCCTGTCCGGCAAGACCACGAGTGAAATCATCGCCGCCCTCAAGGAGATGCGGGAACTCGCCTGGCGTCACTTCGAGGCGGCGCGCGCCACGATGACCGGCGTCGAAGGACCGGCGCTGACGGCATTCCTGCCGGTGGCCCTAGTTCCGGGTTATCTCAAGCGAATGGAACGAGGCGACTACGACCCGTTCCACACACCGGTCGAGGTGCCGCAATGGCGGCGTCAGTGGACGCTCTGGCGCGCGGCGGGCAGAGGCCGGCCGCTCGGCTGATTCAGCGGCGCTCGGGAATGCCGAGATGGACGCCGTAGTTCTTGTCGCGCTCGTCGCGCTTCTGGATCAACTCCTCGTAAGCGCGCTTGGCTTCGTCGGAGAGAGCAACGCGTTTAACGGGCTGCTTTTTGCGCGGATCTTTCGCGCGTTTGTACTGGCTGTTGTCAGTCATGCGAGTGGCCCCCAGCGAGACGGGCCGCAATCTATCAAAGATCGCGGGGAATGGCAGCCCGAAATAGGCGGCTTGGCGCTCGTCCTTTCGTCGGCGAAATGTCCAAGATTGGCTTGCGGATTTCGTGCGATGTTAACCAGTCGTTAAGCGTGTGGGCGGCTAACTTGTAACGTGTCGTTAAGGGTTTCGTCGTGAGCGCTTCCACTGCCGTTCGTCAGAATTTGCGCTTCAAGGGTAAGTCCTACCTTGCCTTGGTTCTGACGCCAGAAGCGCCCTACGAAGCCTGGATCGAGGAGCTTGCCGATCTCAGCGCGCGCTCTCCCGGCTTCTTCGCGACCCGCCCGGTCGTCCTCGATGTCGCGGCCACGGGTCTGCCGCCCCGCGATGTGAAGGCGCTGGTCGTCGCGCTCGATCGAATTCGGCGTGCGGGTGATGGGGCTGGAGGGCCCTCGCCATCTGAAACTGCCGCCGGGCATGCCGCCGCTGTTGAATGGTGGACGCCAGGCGAGCGGAATCGAAGTTCAAGAAGAGGGGCAGGACCCCCAGCCGAAGGCCGCCGTTCCGACCGGTTCGCTGGTCGTCGAGAGCGTTCGGTCCGGCCAGAGCGTGGTCTTCCCGGACGGCGACGTCACCGTCGTCGGCTCGGTCGCTTCGGGGGCCGAAGTGCTCGCCGCCGGCTCGATCCACATTTACGGAACGCTGAGGGGCAGGGCGGTTGCCGGCGCCTACGGCAATCCGCACGCCCGCATCTTCTGCCGCAAGCTCGAAGCGGAATTCCTGGCCATCGACGCCGAATATCTGACGGCCGAAGGCATCGACCAATCCATTCTCGGACAGCCGGTTCAGATCTGGTCCGAGAACGCATCCATCAAACTCAACGTCCTGCGCTGATCGGGGAGACTAACGTCATGGGAGAAGTAGTTGTCGTTACCTCGGGTAAGGGAGGCGTCGGCAAGACGACGACCACTGCCGCACTAGGCGCGGCATTGGCCGCGGCCGGCGATACGGTCTGCGTCATCGATTTTGACGTCGGCCTACGCAATCTCGATCTCGTCCTCGGCGCCGAGCGCCGGGTGGTGTTCGACTTCATCAACGTCATCCAAGGGCACGCCAAGCTCACTCAGGCACTGATCCGCGACAAGCGGCTCGAAAACCTGTGGCTGCTTCCGGCCTCGCAGACGCGGGACAAGGATGCGCTGACGGAAGAGGGCGTCGAATACGTCATCAACGATCTGCGCTCGCGGTTCGACTGGGTGATCTGCGACAGCCCGGCCGGCATCGAGCGCGGCGCGGCACTGGCGATGCGCCATGCTGATCTGGCGGTCGTCGTGAGCAACCCCGAAGTCTCGTCGGTGCGCGACTCCGATCGTATCATCGGCCTGCTCGATGCCAAGACCGAGCGCGCCGAGCGCGGCGAGGGCATTCCGAAATACCTGCTGCTCACCCGCTATAACGCGGCACGGGCCAGCCGCGGCGACATGATGGCCGTCGAAGACGTGCTGGAAATCCTGTCGATCCCGCTGCTCGGCATCATTCCCGAGAGCGAGGAAGTGTTGAAGGCCTCGAACGTCGGTTCGCCGGTCACGATCAGCAATCCCGCCAGCAGGCCGGCAGTCGCTTACGCGGAAGCCGCTCGCCGTCTGCGCGGAGAGGATCTCGGCGAGGTGGTCGTGCCGGTCCACAAGAGCGGACTGTTCGGCAAGCTGTTTGGAAGGAATGCTGCATGAGCGTTCTCAACCTCTTCAGAAAGCGCAATTCCGCCTCCGCCGCTCGCGACCGCCTGCAGATCTTGCTGGCGCACGAGAAGACCAGCGGTCCGGCCTCACAATTGCTGTTCACGCTCCGCGAGGAAATCCTCGCCGCGATCGCCAAGCACGTCGACGTGGACCAGACCAAGGTCAACGTGAACATGAAGCGCGAGGAAACCTATTCGATCGTCGAGATCGACTTCGAGGTTCCCGAACCGCTGCCGATGTCCCGGCTGCGCGTGGCGAGCTGATCCGGTCAGCCCGAAATACAAAAGGCCGGCGCCTCGCAGCGCCGGCCTTTCCTGTTTGATTTCGGCTCAACGAAAGATGTCGTTGAAGCCTTCCTTGATCTTGCCGGCCTGCGTCTCCAGCGCGTCGTAGTCGACCGGCAGAACGGTCAGTTCGTTCAGCTTCGGGCTACCTTTCGGCGGGTCGATGTCGGAGCGGGCGGAATAGCCGCCATCGGTCGGGAATATGGTCTGTGCCTTGGTGCCGATCATGAACGCGGCGAAGGCCTTCGCCGCTTCAGGGTTCGGGCCGCCCTTCACGATGGCGGTCGGCGAGGGGATCACGAACGTGCCGTCCTTCGGATAGATCGTCGTGATGTCATGACCGCCCTGGCGGTCCTCGGCGGCGTAGGAATCGAGCGCGCCGACGGCGATCAGGCGCTCGCCGCGCTTGATGTTGTCCGAGACCTGCTGGTTACCCTGGACGACCATGACGTCGTTCTTGGCGAGCTTCTCGTAATAGTCCCAGCCGAGCTTGGTCGAGAGCGTGCCGACCACCGAAAGCTGCAGCGAGGTGAACGACGGGTCCGTCATCACCATCTTGCCGGAATATTTGGCGTCGGTGAGGTCGGTCCATTTCTGCGGACGGTCGGCCTCGGCCACCTTGTCCGTGCGCAGATAGATCGTGATCAGGTTGAGGCGTTGGCCGATCCACGAGCCGTCGGCGGCCTTCGCCTCCGCCGGGATCTTGTCGAAGTCAGCCGGCTTGAACGGCACGAACGTGCCGGCTTCGGCCATCACGTTCATCGCGGCGGGATCGGACGTCGTCAGCACGTCGGCAGCGGTGCGGCCGGCCGACTGTTCCTGCTGAAAGCGGCGCAGGATCGCCGAGCCGCCGGAGCGGAACAGCTCGACCTTGATGCCGGTCTCGTCCTGGAACAGCTGGACGATCTTGTTGGCCTGCTCGATCGGCGTCGAGGTGTACCAGACGACCTTTCCCTCACCCTTCGCCTTGGCCATGTCGGCGGCGTCCTGGGCCGATGCGCCGCCTGCGCCAAGCGCCGTACTCATCACCGCAGCCGCGATTATCGCGGTCATTTTTGCAGAGACCATGTGTTTCCTCCCGGTTCTTATGTGCCGTCTGGTCTTTAGTGTTGCTCGCCTCGATAGACGGGATCGGGCTGAGTGAAGAAGCTGTGCAGGATGTGGTAGACGAGCTCGTAGTTCTTCTGCTGGAACGACGCGTGCGAGATGCCCGGCATAACCGCGAACTGCTTGTCTGGATTGGGCAATTTTGCATAGAACGCGATCAGGTCCTCAAAGCTCGCGATGCCGTCGTACTCGCCGCGCATGACGATCGTCGGCATGGTCAGCTTGGCCGGGTCGGTGACCGGCAGGTTGGAGCACATGTCGCGATAGGTGCCGTTCGGCATTGAATCGTCGAGCGACAGGATTCCGTCGGCGAACGCTTCGACGACACGCTCCTCGGCCGTGCCTGGATGGTCCCTATTGAACACCGAATGGACGAAGGCGCGGTCGATCGGACGGCGTTCGCCCTCGCGGAAATTCGGCAAGCGGGTGCGGCGCTCGGCCAGCGTATGGCTGCCTTCGCCGGTCCAGACGAATGCGTCGAGCGCCAGCCGCGCGACCATGTCCGGATGCTTCTCGGCGAAACCGGCCGCGCGCAGTGCACCCGACGAGATGCCGTAGACGTAGAACGACTTCGCGCCCCGTAGACTTCTGGATGAACTGCGCTGCCGCCGCCGCATCGGCTGCACCTTCTGCAATTGTCGCCTTCGTCCCTGGCCGCTTGTCCGAACGGCCGTAGCCCCGGCAGTCGAAGCACCAGGTGTCGAAGCCCCAGGCCGCGAAGCGGTCCATCGCCGAGGAATAGGGGCGGCCCGGCACCTGCAGGTCGAAGGTCGGCTGCGAGGCCATGGACGAGCCGTGGACGAACAGCACCGTGCCGCGCTTGTTGTCCGTCGTCGCCTGCTTCTCGAACAGGAAGAGGTCGGAATCGCCGATCTTCGTCCAGTGTTCCTGGCCTTCGCTCAGCTTTTCGGCTGCCATCGACATGTCTGCGATCCTCATTGTTTCGTGGGTTCGGTGCGCGGAAACGCGCTGCACTCGTCGGCGCGTATCTGGGCGTGGACGGTCTCGCCGACGCTGAAGCGCTCGGTCGGGTGAGCCTGGATACGGATCGTCGGCCCGGCGGCGAGCTCGACCCAGTATTCGACGATGTTCCCGAGGAAGGTCTCCTCGGTGACGGTTCCGGTCAGGCCCGGTTTGCCGTCGCTGGAGCGGGCCAGATCGACGTTCTCCGGCCGCACCGCGACGTCCAGCGGATCACCGTCGAGCACGCCCTGTGGGATGTTCACGCCGATATCGACGCCGGCCACATTTGCCACCAGCGCTCCCGACGCCAGCCGCTTCGCGGAGGCCGGAACGAAGTTCACGATCCCCATGAAGTCGGCGACCGTCTTGTTGGTCGGCCGACGGTAGACCTCGTCCGGGGTGCCGTATTGCTGCAATTTTCCGCCGTGCATCACAGCGATCTGATCGGACAGCGCTAGCGCCTCCGCCTGGTCATGCGTCACGTAGACGAAAGTGATGCCGGTCCGCCGCTGAAGCTGTTTTAGCTCTACCCGCATGCGCTCGCGGAGCTTCGCGTCGAGGTTCGATAGCGGCTCGTCGAGAAGCAGGATTTCCGGCTCGACAACAAGGCTGCGGGCGAGCGCCACACGCTGTTGCTGGCCGCCGGAGAGTTCGCTTGGGAAGCGGCTTTCGAGGCCGTTGAGATTGACCAGATCGAGCGTCGCCTCGACTCGCCGTCGGCATTCCGCCTTATCGATCTTCCTGAGCTTCAGGCCGAACACGACGTTCTCGTAGACCGTCTTGTGCGGCCACACTGCGTAGTTCTGGAACACCATGCCCATGCCGCGCTTGTCCGGCGGAGCGACCCCTTCGGCGGAGGAGATGATGCGGGATCCAACCTCGATCGTGCCCTTGTCGGGCGTCAGGTAGCCCGCGATCAGGCGAAGCGTCGTCGTCTTGCCGCAGCCGGACGGGCCGAGCAGGGTGACGAACTGGTTGTCCTTGATGTCGAGGTCGAGACCGCTGACGGCGGCCATCTCCGCATTCGCGGCATAGGACTTCGACAGACCCTTGATACGAATTCCGGCCATCAGCTTGCCGCTCCCGAACGTGAGGTTGCGCCGGTCTTCAGGCCGAGTTTGCTGCCGCCGAACTTCTGCGCGAAGAAGATGGCACCAGCGACGATGACCATGTTGACGAGGGCGAGGGCTGCGACCGGCTCGGTCGAGCCGGTCTCGTAGAGATTGTAGATCGCGACCGCGAGCGTGATCGAACTTGAGCTGAACAGCAGGATCGAGGCCGACAATTCCTGAATCACCGGCACGAAGACGAGGAGCCAGCCCGCGAACAGGCCGGGCCGGATCAGCGGCAGCGTGATCTCCCAGAGCGTCTTGCCCCAGCTCGCGCCGAGGATGCGGGCGCTCTCTTCAAGCGAGGGATCGATCTGGCGGAGCGAGGAGTTCGCCGCGCGCACGCCGAGCGGCACGTAGCGGCCGACATAGGCGAGCAGGAGTATGCCGAGCGTGCCGTAGAGCGCGACGGGCATCGACAGCCAGAACTGCAGGATGGCGACCGCCATCACGATGCCGGGCAGTCCGAGCGGGATCAGCGCGGCGTAGTCGAGGATCCTGCGTCCCGGCCACTTCGTCCGGATGTCGATCCAGCTCAGCAGCGTGCCGAGCAGCACGCAGATCGTCGAGGCGATGATCGCGAGCAGGAGGCTGTTGGCGATCGCGCGCTTGGTGACGTCGTAGTCGAACAGGATAAAGCGGTAATTGTCGAAGGTCAGGTTCTGCCAGAAGTCGAGTCCCCAGGACTTGCTGAATGAGACCGCGACCAGAGTGCCGTAGGGCAGGGCGATGGCGACGATGAAGGTCAGCACGCACGCCCCGAACAGCACCCAGCGCCCGGCGCCGAGATCCATGAGCTGCGGACGCGCGCCCTTGCCGGCGAGCGTCACGTAGGAGCGGCGGGAGAGGAAAGCGCGCTGCAGATAGAGCGCGATCACCGTAATCGCGATGAACAGCAGCGACAGTGCCGAGGCCAGCCCGTATTGCGGCGGGTAATCGAACAGCGAGTAGATGCGCGTCGGCAGGGTCACTACTCCGCCAGGTAGCCCGATGATCGCCTGCGAGCCGAACAGCGCGATGGCGTTGACGAAGGCGAGCAGTGTGCCGGACAGGATCGCGGGGGCGACGAGCGGCGCGGTGATCGTCAGCGCCGTCCGAATCTTGCTCGCACCAAGGATCTGCGCCGCCTCTTCATAGGACGCATCGACTGATTGCAGCGCGCTCGACGCCAGCAGGTAGACGAAGGGGAATGTGTGCAGCACCGTGACGAAGACGAGGCCGCTCATCGTGAAGATGTTGAAGCCAAAATTGATGCCGACAACGTCGCGAAGGAAGACGTTGACGATGCCGGCATTCGGGCTGAACAGGTTGACGAAGGCGATGGCGGTCAGGAACGGCGGCGACAGGTAGGAGAGGGTGGCTGTGGCCTGGATCAGGCCCTTGCCGGGGACGTTCGTCCGGCTGACCGCCCAGGCCAGCGGCACGCCGATGACGATGCTGAGAAGGCCGGTCCAGGCGCCGAGTACCAGCGAATTGCCAAGAGCCCGGAGATAGGAGCGGCCGGTCAGCGCCCGCTCGAAATATTCGAATGTCAGTCCGTCCTCTGACCTCACAGCGCCGACCAGAAGCGAAGCGACCGGTAGCACTACGAGAACGATCAGCGCGATGATCGCGCCGCCGAGCACGAAAGTATCGAGCCGGAGCCATGGCGGCCGACCTTGCACGCGCGGCTCTGCCGCGACGGCGGTTACACTCATCTTTCCTCCCCGCGGCGGCGCGTGTTTCCGCGCTTCAGCCGCTGACGTCCGTCAGGCCGAAATCAGCCGAACGGATTGCTCAATGTGCCGAGCCCCGTGATCGTCATCGTCACGCGGTCGCCGGCCTTGAGAAACTTTGGTGGCTTGAATCCGATGCCGACGCCCTGGGGCGTGCCGGTCGCGATCAGGTCGCCGGGTTCGAGCGTCGTGCCGGCCGAGATCGTCTCGATCAGGCCGGGAATGTCGAAGATCAGGTCGTTGGTGTTGGCGTCCTGGCGAAGCTCGCCGTTGACCCAGGTCTTCACCTGCAGGTTCTCGGCGTCGACCTCGTCGGCCGTCGTGATCCACGGGCCCATCGGGCAGAACGTGTCGAGCGATTTTCCGAGATACCACTGCTTGTGGTTCTTCTGCCGGTCGCGGGCGGTCACGTCGTTGATGATCGTGTAGCCGAAGATGTGGTTCCAGGCGTCCGCGCGCTTGATGTTGCGGCCGCCCTTGCCGATGACGATCGTCAGTTCGACCTCGTAGTCGACTTCGTTCGTCACTCCGGCATGGATGCTGACCGTTGCTTCCGGGCCGACGACGCAGTGCGGCGGCTTGGTGAAGACCGCCGGGTATTCGTCGATCTCCGCGCCCTTCACCGCGCCGGCCTCGTAGCCGCTCTGGGCGAATTCCTTGGCGTGGGCATGATAGTTCTTGCCGACGCAGATGACGTTGTGGGCCGGCCGCGGAATGGGGGCGAGGAGCGTCACGTTGTCGAGGGCTACGCCAGAGCCGTTCATCTTCAGCTTCGGCTTCAGCGCGTCGTAGTTCGCGATCAGCGAGATCATGTCCGGGACAGCGATCGGATGCAGCCGGTTGGCTTCCTCCTCGACGATCCCGACGGCTTCCCGCCCATTGTTATCGAACGTCGCGAACTTCATGTTTCCGCCATGATTGGTATACCAATTTCCGAATTATAGTTTGACCAATCCCGCAATTGTCAACACTTGATCCTTCACGGAAGCTTTACACCCTGTGATTTCAGAGCTAATACATTGGTCTATTGGTTGACCAATGTAGATCCGATATGTCGATGGAACGCGTGGCCGGGGCCAAGCCCGCTGCAATGGTACAGAGCTATCTCGCCGAGGCTTTCGCCTCAGGCAGCTACCGTCCAGGCTCGAAACTGCCGACGGAGCGTGCGCTGGCCGAACAACTTGGCGTGCCGCGCGCCGCGGTACGGGACGCATTGTCGGTGTTCGAGGCGCAGCGAAAGGTCGTGCGCATCATCGGCAGCGGCACCTACGTCGCCGAGGACGCGCCGATCGATCCACCCGTGAGCGGCGATGCCAGCCCGGTCGAGATCATGGCCGCGCGCCTCATCTTCGAGCCGCGCCTTGCGATGCTCGCGGTGATGAACGCGACCGCCGCCGATTTCGAGCGCATGGAAGAGTGCAATCGCAAGGCGGAGGCGGCAGACGATTTCGAGGAGTTCGAGCGCTGGGACGCCGCTCTGCATCAGGCCATCGCCGACGCCACCCATAACCGTCTGATCATCCGTCTCTACGCCACGATCACCAGTGCCCGCGACCAGGCGGAATGGGGTCATCTCAAGCGCCGCAGCATCACCGCCGAGCGGCGCGACATCTATCGCCGCGAACACCGCGAGATCGTCTCAGCATTGCGCGCGCGAGATGCGAAGATGGCGGAGGAAGCACTCACTGCGCACCTGCACCGGGTGCGGGACAATCTGCTTGGCTATCAGCCGGGAGCCGCTCTTTGACCACAGACATCAGGCCGCGCCGAAGCGTGCTCTACGTACCCGGCGGCAATCCCCGTATGCACGAAAAGGCGCGCGGCGTCGCGGCCGACTGCGTGGTGATCGACCTTGAGGATTCAGTCGCACCCGACGCCAAGGCCGATGCCCGTAGCCTGACGGCGGAGACCGTCCGTGCCGGCGGTTTCGGGTCTCGTGAAGTCGTCATCCGTATCAATCAGCCCGGCAGCGAATGGTTTGCCGACGATCTGGAGGTCGCAGGCAAAGCGGGGCCGGACGCCGTCCTGATTACCAAGACTGAGACGTCCGAGGTCATCGTCGATGCGGCGCTCACTTTGGCCAGACTCGGATTGGAGAAGCCGGTCGCCCTGTGGGCGATGATCGAGACGCCGCGCGGCGTGATCAATGCCAGCGCGATCGCTGATCTCGCTCTGGGCGACAACGCGGCCGGGCTCGCCGGCCTCGTGATCGGCACCAACGACATCGCCAAAGCGACCAAAGCGCGGGCTGTGAACGGAAGGGCGGCGCTCCTGCCTTCGCTCGTTCAGACGATCAACGCTGCTCGCGCGGCCGGCATTTTCGTGCTGGACGGCGTGTTCAATGATTTCTCGGACATGGCCGGTTACGAGGCCGAGTGCGTGCAGGGCCGGGACCTCGGCTTCGACGGCAAGACCCTGATCCATCCCAGCCAGGTCGAACTCGCGAACAAGATTTTCTCGCCGAGCGAGGAAGAGGTAGACGAGGCACGTCGCATCATCGCGGCGTTCGCACTGCCCGAGAACAAGGGCAAGGGCGCCATTCGTTTCGAGGGTCGAATGGTGGAAATCCTCCACGCGGAGGTCGCCGCGCAAACGCTCGCGTTGGCCGAGGCGATCGAAGGCCGGAAACGAGCCGCCTAGAAAAGTAAGGGGAGGGGCGCCCGTCAGGCGCCCGTCCACACCGGCTTCTGCTTGGCGAGGAACGCCTCGACGCCGATCTTGAAGTCGGCGCTGCCATAGCATTCGGCGACGAGGTCGTCGCCGTCGGGCAGATTGGCGTTGATGATCCGGCGCGTGCCTTCCTTGATAACGCGCATGGTCACCGGCGCATTGGCCAGCAGCTTCGACACCATCACGCCGACGCGTTCGTCGAGGACGTCAGGCCCGACGATCTCGCTCACGAAACCGGCGGCCTTCGCTTCCTCGGCGCCGAGGACTTCGGCGAGCATCAGCATCCGCTTGGCGCGTGCCACGCCGACCGCCGCGATGACACGCGCTGTGTTCGCCATCGACAGGCAATTGCCGAGCGTACGGGCAATCGGAATGCCGAACTTCGCGGAAGGCGTCGCGATGCGGAAATCGCAGGCCGCCGCAATCGCCATGCCGCCGCCGATTGCCCAGCCGTCGACCACCGCGATCGTCGGCACGGGCAGGCTTTCGAGTTGGCCGATGCGGGTGTCGATGATGGTCTCGTATGTGAGGCCGTCCTCGCCCGTCTTGAACTCGCGGAACTGCTCGATGTCGGTGCCGGCGACGAATGCTTCACCGCCAGCGCCGCGGAACGTCACCACGCGCAGGCTCTTGTCGTCGGCGATGCGGTCGCAGATCTCGCCGAGCGAGGCATACATGCCCCAGGTCATCGCATTGCGTGCCTCGGGCCGGTCGAAGACGACCGAGCCGACGCCGTTCTCGACGGTGTAATGAACCTGGCCGCTCATGCGCCGAAAGCTCCGCGAGCCTTGAGGTCAGCGATTTCTTTGTCGCCGAGGCCGATTTCCGCGAGCACGCTATCCGTATGCTCGCCGAGGAGCGGCGGGTGCATGCGGATCTGCTGCGGTGTGCCCATCAGCTTCACCGGGAAGCCGATATTCGGGACGGTGCCTTCGATCGGATGCGGGATTTCGAGCCGCATCTTGCGGTGCTTGCCGTGCTCGCTCTCGAATGCCTCGGGATAGGAGCTCATCTTGCCGGCCGGGATGCCAACGGCGAGAAGCTCGTCGACCCATTCGTCGGACGTCTTGGTGACGAAGGTCTTTTCGAGTTCCTCGATCAGCACTTCGCGGTTCTTCAGGCGTAGCGGATTGGTGGTGAACCGCTGATCCTCGAGAAGGTCCTCGCGGTTGATCTGCGCGCAGAGCTGCAGCCAGAGCTTTTGGTTGGTCGCGCCCATGACGAAGTAGCCGTCCTTGGACTTCACCGCCTGGTAGGGCGCGCTCATCTTGTTGGACGTGCCGACCGGCGTCGGCAGAACGCCGGTGCCCCAATATTCCGACGTATCCCAGATCGAGAAGGCGAGGGCGGCCTCGAACAATGATGCGTCGATGTACTGGCCTTCGCCGCTCTTCTGGCGGCCGATATAGGCGCTCAGCAGGGCGTAGGTGCAAAACAGCGCGCAGCCGATATCGGCGACCGGAACGCCGGCCTTCACCGGCGGCATACCCGGATGGCCGGTCACGCTCATCACGCCCGACATCGCCTGCGCCATCAGGTCGAAGCCCGGGCGGTCGGCCCAGGGGCCGGTCTGGCCGAAGCCGGAGATCGAGGCATAGATCAGCTTCGGATTGATCTTCTTCAGCGTCTCGTAGTCGACACCGAGCTTCTTCACGACGCCGGGGCGATAGTTCTCGACCAGGATGTCGGCGGTCTCGACCAGCTTGTAGAACGCCTCGCGGCCCGCATCGCTCTTCAGGTCGAGCGTGATCGAGCGCTTGTTGCGGTTCATGTTGAGGAAGCCCATCGAGTTCGGGCCCCTTCATCTTGAAGCCCATCGACGAGCGGGTCTGGTCGCCGGTCGGCGGCTCGATCTTGATGACGTCGGCGCCGAGATCGGCGAGCAGCATCGTCGAGAACGGGCCCGCCATGACCTGGCTGAAGTCGAGGACGCGGACGCCCGCGAGCGGAAGGTTGGCCGCCGACTGGCCCGTGCCGGGCTCCTTCACGGTTGAGGGCTTGGGCTCGGTGTGATCGAGAAGATCGCTCATTGGGTCCTTCCAGTCGGTCTGCGTGCTATAATCAATAATTACAAATAGGACGGCTTTCGCCGCCCCGGAATTCACTTCAGACGCTGATCTCGGGTGCCGCCGACTTGCGGCGCGAGGGCTTCTCGGCGGCTGTCTCCTCGGCTTCCTTGCCGCGGACGAAGTCTTGCGCGATGCCCACCGTCGTGCCGGTGATATGGCGCTCGAGCAGCACACCTAGCGTGTCGCCGTCGCGCGCTTCCAGCGCAGTCATCATCTGCTCGTGTTCCAGCACGGCCTTGCGCCAGTGATCCGGCGTCTTCCGCATCACGAAGCGGCAGGAATGGATACGCGTCAGGACCTGCTGGTAGAAGGCGTGCAGGGTTGAGTTGTTAGCGATGACGAAGAACGCATCGTGGATCTGGCGGTTTAGGACGAGATAGTTCGGCTCGTCGCCTGCCGCGTAGCACCGCAACATCTCGTCGTGCAGCGCGCGGACGCGTTCGATGTCCTGACTGCTCGCGACCGTGCAGGCGAGCTTTCCGGCCAGGCGCTCCAGCGATGCCATGATCGGGAAAAGCTCGTTGATCTGGTCCTCGGTGATCCGGGCGACGATCGCGCCGCGATGCGGCATGATCTGCAGCACGCCCTCGGCGGCGAGCACCTTCAGCGCCTCGCGGATAGGGGTTCGCGACACACCGAAACGTTCGCAGAGCTGCTCCTCCGGCACCTTCTCGCCGGGGCGAAGCTCGCCCGAGAGGATCATCTCGCGCAGTGGTGCCACGAGCGATTCATGCAGGCTCTGACGCAAAAGTGTGTTGATTGCCATCAATTTATATCCGCTGCATTTTTCAGCGATTCGCGATGATAAAGACCGTCGCGCATTTCCAGAAGTCCGCTCATACCGAACCGACCTCCGTCTGCGGTGGGAGCGCCTTGCGGCGGAAGCCGATGCCGGCCTTGGCGAGAAACTTCGAGATCAGGGGCAGGAACAGCAGGATGATGCCGAGTGCCATCATCGTGCTGACGAGACCGTTCGACCAGAAGATCGAGGCCGAGCCGTTCGACGTCAGCATCGCCTGGCGGAAGGCGTCCTCAGCCTTGTCGCCGAGCACCATCGCCAGCACGAAGGGTGCGAGCGGGTAATCGAGCTTTTTGAACACGTAGCCCGCCACTCCGAACAGCAGCGCAAGCCAGATGTCGAAGGTATGGCTCGCGACCGTATAGGCGCCGATCATGCAGACGACCGTGATCATCGGTCCGACGATGCGGAATGGCGCGCGCAGGATGTAGGCGAACAGCGGCACCGTCGCGAGGACGAGGATCACGGCGATGATGTTGCCGAGATACATCGAGGCGATCAGGCCCCAGACGAAATCCGGCCGCGTCGTGAACAGCATGGGTCCGGGCGCGAGGCCCCAAATCATCAGGCCGCCCATCATGACGGCGGCCGTGGCCGAGCCGGGAATGCCTAGCGCGAGCATCGGCAGAAGCGCGCAGGAGCCGGCCGAATGGTCCGCCGTCTCCGGCGCGACGATGCCTTCCGGCTCGCCCTTGCCGAAGCGGTCACCATTCTTCGCGAAGCGGCGTCCGATCGCGTAGCTCATGAAGCTCGCGGCGGTCGGACCGCCCGGCGTGATGCCCATCCAGCAGCCGATCAGCGCGCTGCGGATGATGGTCATCCAGTAGCGCGGCACTTCGGCGACCGTCTTGAAGATCTCGCGCAGGCTGAGCTTCGCCTTCACGCCATGGAATTCGAGGTTCTCCTCCATGGTCATGATCAACTCGCCGAGACCGAACAGGCCGATGACCGCGACGAGGAAGCTTATGCCGCCGATGAGGGCGTCGAACTCGAAGGTGAGGCGGCTTTCGCCCGAGATCGTGTCGGCGCCGATGGCCGAGCAGGCGAAGCCAAGCATCATCGAGACGAGCGTCTTGAAGGGCGAGCCGCTCGACATGCCGATGAAGCTGGCAAAGGCCATGAAGTAGACGGCAAAGTACTCCGCCGCGCCGAAACGCAGCGCAAAATTCGCGACCCAACCCGAAAGCAGCGTGATGACGATGACGCCGGTCAGCGCGCCGATGCCGGCCGAGGAGAAGGCGAGGGTGAGAGCGCGTACCGCCTGACCCTGCCGCGCCATCGGATAGCCGTCGAATGTCGTCGCGACGGAGGACGGTTCGCCCGGAATGTTGAACAGGATCGAGGTCGTCGATCCGCCGAAGAGTGCTCCCCAGTACATGCTGGTGAGCAGGATGATCGCCGACACCGGATCCATGGTGAAGGTGAGCGGCAGAAGCAGCGAGACACCGTTCGGCGCGCCGAGGCCGGGCAGGACGCCGACCACGAGGCCGAGCAGCACGCCGGCGATCATGATGAGGATGTGGTGGGTCGTCAGTGCGACAGCGAAGCCGTCTAGAAGCAGGCCGAAATTGCTCATCGCGCGTGCCTCAGTAGATGCCGAAATAGTTCAGCACCGGCCCCTTCAGGAGCGGCACCATGAACAGCTTTTCGAAGACAAAGAAATTGATGCCGGCGACTGCCAGGGCGGCTGCGATCGAGGTCGCGAGCTTCAGCTTTCCGGGTACGTACATCGCGTAGAAGATGTAAATGGCCATGCCGATATAGAGACCGAGCCAGGCGGAGATCGCGGCGAAGGCGACGATCGGCAGGAAGAACATCACGACCGAACGCGCGCGCTCGGCATCGAGGAAGGGCGGCTTTCCTTCGGCCGGACGCAGCAGCGCCTGGCTGCCGATGACGGCGCTGCCGAGAATGATCAGGCAGCCGACATAGAAAGGGAAATAGCCCGGACGCGGTCCGGAATCGTCCCAAGTGATGCCGTTTTCGAGCGCCCCATAGCAGACGATGACGCCAAGTAGCGCGGTGATGACGGACGTCGCGATCTCGCTCGTCCTGCGTGAAATTTCCATCGGCGTATCCTGCCCGTCCGCTGGAGCGGAGGTTCGCAATCTTATGGAAGTGGGGCGGCGCCAATCGGCCTGCGCCGCCCCGACGGACTTAGTCGGCAGCCTTCAGCCAGCCGTTGTCCTTGTAGTAGCCGGAATAGGCGACCTTGTGCTGGTCGATGAACGCCTTGAACTCGGCGCCGGTCAGCGTGCGCGGGATCTGCGCGCCGCGCGTCATGTAGCCCTTGAACTCCTCGGTCTGGGCGACCTTCTTGAAGAGCTCGGTGTAGTAGGCGAGGGCGTCCGCCGGGATGCCTTTGGCGGCCCAGATCGTACGCGGCTGCGCGAACGATTTCACGTCTATGCCGGCCTCGACGCAGGTCGGGATCGAGTTCCACGACTTGCCGTCGGCAATAATCGTGGTGTCGGTCAGGCGGGTTTCCTCAAACACGCAGAGCGGCTTTTGCACGCCGGCCTTCCACTGCTCGACGCTCTCGCTCGGATTGTTGACGTTGGCCTGGATGTGACCGCCCGCCACCTGGACGGCCGCTTCGCTGCCGCTCTTGTACGGGATGTAGGAGAGGTCGACACCCGCTGCCTTCTCGATCAGCGTCGTCAGCGTCTCGTCGGCTTCCTTGGCCTTGGCGCCGCCCACCTTGATTGTGCCCGGCGCTTCCTTGGCCTTGGCGATGAAGCCCTTCACGTCCTCGATGCCCGAGGCCTTCGGGTTCACCCACAGGATAAACGGGTCGAAGGTCATGGCCGCGACCGGCTCGAGGTCGTTGAGGCTGTAGGAGAGCTTGTTGGCGAGCGGGAGCACATAGGCGTCCTGCGTGCCGAAGAAGAGCTTGTAGGGGTCGCCGCCGGAGGTCTTGGCGTAGATGAAGGTCTCGGCTCCGCTGCCGCCGGCCTTGTTGCTGACGATGATCGGATCGCTGAGCAGTTTGCCCTTCGACAGCGCCGACTGGACGACGCGCGCAAAAGTGTCGGTGCCGCCGCCCGGACCTGCCGCGGCGACGAACTCGATCGGACGCTCGGGCTTCCATTCGGCCGCGGCAGGGGCCGCGATGGCGAGGGCCGCTGCCGCGGTCAAGGCGGCCAATTTGAGAGAATGCACGGTCATATTCGCTCCCTGGTGATTGCTTTTGGTCGGGACGCGCCGTGACGGACGCCATAGCCAAACCGGTTTCGCATCAATAATTATAAATACGATTTTGCATGGCTGGCAAACGTTTTTGATATGACTCCCGGTCGCACCGCGGCTTTAGGGGATCGGAAAATCTGGGAGGAAATGAGTATGGCTTTGTACGGGCTGAACGAATTCGAGCCGGAGATTGCTGATGCCGATCGACTTTGGATTGCCCCGGAGGCCCACGTCATCGGCCGTGTGAAGCTCGGCCTCGACGTCAGCGTCTGGTTCGGCGCGATCATCCGCGGGGACAACGATCAGATCACGATCGGCGATGGCAGCAATGTCCAGGACGGCGCGGTTCTGCATGCCGATCCCGGCTTTCCGTTGACACTCGGCGCCAACGTGACCATCGGCCATCGGGCGGTCGTCCACGGCTGCACGATCGGTGAGAACTCGCTGATCGGAATGGGCGCGACGGTTCTCAACGGTGCACAAATCGGGCGCAACTGTATTGTCGGTGCCAATGCCCTCGTGACTGAGGGGAAGGTCTTTCCGGACAATTCCCTGATTGTAGGGACGCCGGCCAAGGCAATCCGTTCAATTTCCGACGAAAATGCCACCCAGCTCGCCTATGTCGCGTCGCATTATGTAGGGAACGCAGACCGCTACAGGTCCGGCCTCCGGAGAATTTGAGCAAGTTCCCGCGATGTCCCAGCGGTACATCGCTCCAGGGGAACGATTCCGCTTCGAAACGACTCCGCAAGGTGTGAGCGCGCCGTCGCGCTTGTCCCTTGGCGTAAGTCTTCGAGGCATCGCGTGGCGACGAAGATCCAAGGCACACGAGCAGGGCCACCGGGCGGCTCGTGGCGTAAACCGAATGAAGGCTTATTGGTCGAGGTCGCTGGACTGCGTTCCCGCCTTAACGACGTTCGATCGTTCATCAAGGGCGCGGAAGCAGCGGGCGAGGGGCGATTTGGTATCGTGGCTCGGCGAGAGGCGCCCAACCCTCATGGTCGGCATGGCACGACCACTGCGATCGATGGCTGGTGGGTGAGCCATGGGTTCTTGGGGGGCGGAAGGCGGCATGAAGTCCAACTCGGCTATCTGCCGGAGTGGGCGGCGCACGAATACCTGCGCGGCAAGTCGCCGGAGCCCCCGATCTTTATCGAGCTCGACAGCGCCTATCTTAGCGACGATGGGTTTGTCGACGTCGACATCCTGATCCATTTGCCGCGAGCGGCGGACGAGGCGACGGAGGGCAGCGCGGCGCGGATCGCCAAACGTGCACGGCAGGAATGCATGCCGGGACTAAAGGTGCTCGCCCGCGTCGCGATGGAGAAAGGGCTCGACGATGAAATCGCTTTGTTTGCGATGATGGCGGACTACGTAGCCACCCGCTCGTCGCGCCTTGGTCTCCACGTTGAGCTGGATGTGGTTGGTCAGATCGTCGAGGCGGCCGTGGGACTGGCTCCGACGGATGACACCGTTATGGCGGCGACGACTTCGCTGGCTAACGACGACGAAAGCCTTGATGAGCTGTTTCGTTTCTCCCTGGAACTGGCTCGCGCCGGCGGCGAGGAAAGCAAGGCAGCGATCGCCCTGCTCAAGCGCATGTTGGCGACCGCTCGTCGATGCCGCGAGAGGGGCCGCCAGTAACCGAGGCCGGAGGCCTCAAGGAGCGCCTCGCGAAAGTCGCCAAGCTCTGACAATTGCTGCGAACGGGCCGCCACTCCGCCACAGAGTGACGGCCCTAAACCGCAGTCCTCTTGCAGGTGGGACAACGGCGAACGCCGGCCATGCTGGGGTATGGGGCGGCCGGCGGGTCATCCCCTCCTGGGACGCCTTCAGGGTCCCTGAAAGCGGTTAGCGCATTGTGAACCGGCCTCAGAGAAGGTCGCTGTCCGGCCATGGTGGAACGCACGGCGCTCCGAGCAGCTAGATAAAATCGGCGGGTGTCCGCGCGGGTCCATGGCTGCCCAGCGGTGGAGCGGACTTCCCGCGAGCAGAGTGAGATCGCCCTCATTGAGCGGCGGTCAGGTCTCTGACGGGATTTCTCCGTCCTCCTGATACTCCCTGACGAACTGATAACCCTCCCGCCAATCCACGTATTCCCGAGTGTTCTGGTCGTAGGGGTTCGCGTCGGCGTCCTTGCCCTCGGCCGCCGCTGCCTTCCCTTCACGAAACGCGCTCGTGGTCTTCGGTTCCATGGTGTGTCCTCCTTTCAGAGGAAACTCCCGGTGCCGAGCGATGTTTCCGAGATGATACCACTCTCCCGAGGGGCAGATCTTGACGCGAGCGGGCTGACAATCATCTCAACGTATGTCTTCTCGTCGTCGTCGGGGCGGAGCAGATTGCCGCCATGTCGGATCAAGCAGTCTACGTAATCCGCGAGGGCACCCATTGGTTGGTTAAAGCCGAGGGGAAACGCCACGAGCACTTTGCCACTCGTGATGCTGCTCTCCGAGCGGCGCTGATGCTGGCCGACAACGGTCAGCCAATCGACGTCAGGGTTGAGGCAGGTGCTCAGATGCTGTCATTTCGCGCGACACCGACATTCCAGCGCGGTAATTGCATCGGCCAAGTTTCGGTCGATCGGTCTTGATAGCCATCACCTGCGAAGCGTCGGCTAAGCGCGCAGCAGCGGCCCAGCCCGCCTACCATTCAGCAGGCGCGCTCGACGAACGCTGATCAACTTTCAATGAGTGCCTCTGACTACCGGCGTTTCGGACGGGCGCAGTGGAAGCGCAAGCTCGTCCTGCCGGGGCGCGGCCCTAAGTATAGGCGATACACAGCGGGTCCGGCGGAGGCCCGTCGCCCGCTCGGTATCAGGAGAATACCGATGGCTGAACAACTGAATGTCGCGACGCTGAAGCGCGCGATCGAAGGAAATGACGTGGAGACGCTGATCGGTCTCTACGCCGACGATGCCCTTCTACGCATCGTCGACAGCACTCACCCGCCGAGCCACCCTCTCGAACTGCAGGGCAAGTCGCAGATTAGCGAATTCTTCCGCGACGTATGCAGCCGGGAAATGACACACCACGTCGACCAGGGCCTCGAGAACGACGGCCACCTGGCCTTCACCGAGGAGTGTCAATACCCAAGCGGACAGAAGGTGTTAAGCAGCGCCATGGCCGATGTCTCCGATGGCCGCATCACGCGCGAGGTCATCGTGCAGGCGTGGGACGATGAGGACCGGTCAGCGGCGACCTAGAGCCCGTCCGCGATCCGGAACTTTTGGACGTGCCTTAAGACCCTCATCTCGTCTTCGGTCGGCCGTTGGGGTCCGCAACCAACCCACCTCTGAACCGGTCCGCCGGTTCGAGGTTTTCGTTTAGCGCAGTCGCGCGGTCGACGAGCGCCGCGATGCCCGAAAGTCAGCCCGTGCCGCGGCGCGGGTTTGACTGACCTTCGCGGTCACCTCGATAAGCTTCTGCCGAAGCGCCAGAAGCTCCAACGGGGCGTCCTTCGGGGCGGCTGGTTGAGGACGTTATTGACGCGGGCGCGCCGCACGCTAGGGTCGCGGCATGCTGAAGTAGCTACGGTCCCCGGGCCCCGAGCTTCGAAATAAGAGACACCATGCTCACGCGGCTTCGTAAATCTCTGCGTAAGCGGTTTGGTCCGCCTCCCGCGCTCGTCGTCCTATCTTTTCCCAAGTCAGGGCGGACGTGGCATCGGGTCATGGTCGGTTATTACCTCACCCGGCTTGCGGACTGGCCGGGTGAGCGCGCGATGGATCTTGACGCTCTCTGCGATCAACTGAAAATTGGCCGCATCCACTACACGCATAACGGCGCGAACTTTATCGACCGGACACCTTCTACTGCCGCTTCCGTTGCCGATCCGAAGGAATGGGCGGGGGCGACCGGTTCACCAGATCACGCGCGATCCGCGCGACGTGCTTGTTTCCGCTTATCATCATGCGGTGTACCGGAAGGGGGCTCTTTGAAGGCTCGATCTCCGACTTCATCCGAGGAGATGAAACAGGCGCCGACAAGCTGTTCACCGCCCTCAACCGCTGGGAGCAGAACCGCCATCTAGCCTCCCGGTTCGAGGTGATCTCCTACGAGGAGATGCACGACCGGCCGGAACAGGTGCTTGCTGCAACCCTCAACATGATCGGCGTGGCGCCGGACCGTGATCTACTGGCCGAGTCCGTGCGCTTCGCCAGCTTCGACAATATGAAACAGGCCGAACAGGAAAGCCGCTTCGGCAATGTTCGCATGCGCCCAGGGAGTGATGCGCGGGGAAACAAGGTTCGCCAAGGCAAGGTACGTGGCTTCCAGAACCACCTATCAACCTCCGATCTCGCGTACATCACGGAGCGGCAACGCCATCACGAGGCCCGTGTGTAGAGCCAAAACGACTCCTGCCGCTGCGATCTGGGTCTCCAAGAAGAAATGGAAAGCTGTGCTGCCGTGCAGATGTCTCGCCGAGCACTTCGTCGCAGAGATTTAGAACGTACCGCTCGTCGGAGTTCTCGCGGCTGCGCATGTGAGGTTGCGGCGTCGGGCAGGGCGAAGTGTTGGGGTGAACTGCGCCTGTAAGCGAGAAATACAAGGTTTCTCAAGGCTGTATCCCAGTAAGATGGCGGAGACGGAGGGATTGCCGCCTCACATCCGTTATTCAAGCGATATCAATAGCTTAGAGCGCCGCGAACCTCGAACTGCTGGCGGACCAGGGGCTCGACGCCCGATGGGCTTCGCAATTCGACGACGTCGAGTTGGATGCGCTTGCCTTGGCGTGGCCGGGTGGCTCGATCCGGAAGTTGCGACGGCTAGTTGAGGGGATTCTCGTAACCAGGAAGCTACCGCAAGCCTAAGCCATCGGCACCGTCCTCTCGTCGACAGGGAGACGCTTCAATTAGTGTATCTAACCTCATGACAGCGGCGGACGGGTTGCCGTCCCCGAGATGAATTGTCGTGGGATGTCGTGCTGACGCTGCTCTGCAAGGTTTTGATACAATTGGTCCGCGCAAGAAGGCAAAATTGTAGGAAAATTCGAGAGGAGCGACCGTATCGCCGTGTGAGCAGACGGGAGACCGCCATGGTCACTGATGGACCGACGCGACGAGATGTTCTAGCGGCTGCGGCGGCAATTGCCGCCGCGGGTCTCGTTCCCGGTATGGAAACACAGGCTCAAGATCGGAGCCCGCTCCTGCGTTCAATCCCATCGACCAACGAAAGGATTTCGGCCATTGGCCTGGGATCCTGGATCACGTTCAACGTGGGCGATGACGACGTGTTGCGCGACGAATGCGCAGCCGTGATGGCGGCTTTCTTCGAAGGCGGCGGGCGCGTCATCGATTCCTCGCCGATGTACGGATCGTCGCAGGCGGTGATCGGCCAAGGTCTCGCTAAGCTTAATCGGCCCTCCCAGCTATTCGCGGCTGACAAGGTCTGGACGTCTTCAGGCAGCCAGGGTCCGACACAGATCGAGCAATCGCGCAGACTGTGGGACATGCCTCGTTTCGATCTCCTCCAGGTTCATAATCTGCTCGCTTGGGACAGCCACCTGAAAACGCTGTTCGATATGAAGGCGACTGGAAAGGTCCGTTACGTCGGCATCACGACTTCCGAGGGGCGCCGTCATGATCTCGTCGAAGACATCATGCGAACGCAGCCGCTCGATTTCGTTCAGCTCACCTACAACATCGTCGATCGCGAGGTGGAGGAGCGCATTCTGCGGCTCGCCCGTGACCGCGGCATCGGCGTGATCGTCAATCGCCCGTTTCAGCAGGGAGCGCTGACCCGTCGGCTCGAAGGGAAGCCGCTTCCGAAATGGGCTGGCGAAATCGGCGCAAGGACTTGGGCGCAGTTCATTCTCAAGTTCATTCTTGGGCACCCGGACATCACCGTCGTGATCCCGGCGACGACGCGCGTCGATCACGTTCGCGAAAACCTCGCGGCAGGGTCCGGTCCGCTGCCCGATGAGGCGATGCGGACCCGAATGATCGCCTACATTCAGGACCTTTGATGTCGGAGTGGTGGACCTACAGGCTTCACGACTTCCTGTTGTTCTCGTCGCGGGTCTACTGGCGCGTGTTCGAACTGCACAACGAGGCGGTCTGGCCGCTTCAAATCCTGACAATGGCCGCCGGCGTCGCGATCCTCATCCTGCTCGTCCGGCCGCGCCCGTGGTCGCATCAGATCATTTCGTTCCTGATGGCGATGCTCTGGATCTGGGTGGCATGGAGCTTTCTGTGGAACCGCTATGCCTCGATCAACTGGGCTGCGGCCTATGTCGTCCCGGTCTTTCTGCTCGAGGCGGCCCTGTTCCTCTGGACAGGATGTTTCCAAGGTACGCTGCGCTTCGTAGGTTCTGGCAATCCTAGTGTCGTGGGTCTTGGCGTCGTCGTCTATGGGGTATTTGCGCACCCGCTTGCTGCCCTGATTGCGGGCAGATCCATCCAGGCCGCCGAGGTCTTTGGCATAGCTCCCGACCCGACAGCCATCGCCACGCTTGGGATTGCTGTCCTTGTACAGCGTGTTGGGATCGGCTGGTTCCTTCTGGTGATCCCGGCGCTGTGGTGCATCGCAAGCGCGGTAACGCTTTATGCGCTAGGAGCGGCCGAAAGCTGGATACCGCTCGCTGCCGCTGCTGTAACAGTCGCGTATCAAACATTTCGTTCTCGACGCGCCTCCTCCCTTTCCGATGGTCCCCCTCGTGATCCGGGGATGGCATCGACCGACTGACCGTGAGACTTTGGGGCCTAAATCTGAAGTTCCTAGAGAATTCGCTCAGCCGCCATGAAGCTCGATATCGTCAGGCGCGATTTCGCCAAGATCGGTGACGCCTATTTCGAGACCGAGGATCTGCGGAGCAGGGGAACGAGCTTCGATCGCAAATGGTCGGCCTTCTGCGTCTTCGTGCCGGGCGATCCCGACGCCCTCAAACCGCTGCTTAAGGGACAACTGGTCGTGCATCGCGATGTCGACGTGGTCCCCGCAACTGACGGCATCTGGCTGGTCGCGGGTCATCATAGGCTGGTGAAGGCGATCGACGCCATCGGCCACGAGATCGGGCAGCTACACCCTGCCTAAGACGCCTGCCGTCTCCCCGCATCGTTGACGGCAGGGCGCGGCGCAGCGTCATTGATGGTGCGCTCCGCCTGATCGAGCGCTTCATTGGTCCGCTCGTCGTCGACCTGTTTCAGCGCCTGGTCCTCGAACTCGGCGTGTGCGCGCTGAGGGATCTATACGGCGGCGCATCAAGCCTTGAAGACGGCGGTAGCCGCCGATGATCAGGCGAAAGGCGTTGCGGTTCTCGAACATGTCGAAATCTCCACTGCAGCCCCTTCTCTCATGGCATCTTCGGCGCGTGAGCGTCCTGCTGCACTTCGATGTTCTGGGTGGTCGCGGCCCGGTAGACGAAGACCGCGCCGACGAGGAGCACGATGACGGCGAGCGTGAAGAGCGATCGGTTCATCGCATCCTTTCCTCGATGCGGTACGCCTCCTCGGCGGGGACCATCATCACCAGATTCTCTGTCAGCCGAGCCCAGCGCGTGAAATCCTCGACCGCCGATCTCGCCTTTGACGGGCAGTCGGCCTTCGCCAGAAGCTTCGCGACCCCCATCTTCGGCCCCTCTCGATCGGCGCCGAGATAGGACCGCACGTCGTCGAAGGTGCGCAACAAGACCAGGTCCTCTCGGTTGTTGACGTCGCGGACGATCAGGATGGGGTCGAGCTCCATGAGGATTCATCGTCGATCACAAGGATTTGTTCCTATCGCGTGTAGGAATTTTTGGCTCGAAGTGGAACGATTAACCCGTGACCGGAATTCAATTCGCGAAATTGGAGTTCGTCATGGCCGCCACCACCCGCTCATGGGCTACCTCAAGCTCTCGCTCGTCACCTGCGCGGTCGCGATGGTCCCCGCCCAGACCGACCGCGAGAAGACCCGCTTCCACACCCTGAACAAGGAGACGGGCAATCGGCTCCGCATGCATGGCGGTGCCTGGCCCCAGCGCTGGTGGCGATGGCGCTCGCACGGCGGGCGGTCCCGGTCGCGTCACTCGATCCGAGGCGGCCTCCGACGATACAGCGGAGGACGGCATCGCTCTTTGACGGTTGCTAGATGATGGACGCAATCCCGGCTAGGGTGCTGACCCAATCGAGGGGCATCTGGGATGAAGCGTTTAATCCGCATCGCTTGTGTACTTGGGTTAGGTCTGCTTGCCACTGCCTGCGATAAGTGCGGCGACTGGAATATCAACACTCCGAAGTCATGTCACAGCGTCAACCCAAAGGGCTAGCTTGAGGTCGCGACCCATCAGCGAAGCAAGGATGTAGCCTGTCATGCTCTTGGGATCGGCTCGACGCACAGGCGACCACGCCCCGTCTTCCGACCCTCCCGATCGGCGCCACATAGCCACGACGACGTTCAAGGTCCGGAAGACGATCAATTCCTTGCGGTCGCGCAGCCCGCGAACGACAAGAAAGGATCCAGTTCCGAGTTGATTTCGCCTTGAAGGGTCAAGCCTTCGAAGAAGTCGAATTCACTGCCTCCGGTATGTTGCGGCGGCGGAGGAGAACGACCGCGGCGTCCAAACGGTCGACGCTCTCTGGGGGCGGCAGCGCCTTGGCGGCGATGTCCTGGAACGCCTTCTGGATAAGGTGGTGCCGACATCGGCGGCACCCGTCTTGCGGGCAATCTAGTTGCAGACTAGTGCCAGTTCGGCAGGGACGACTTTTGAATCGCAGCGATATTCTGGCCGACTTCCAGTAAGGTTATTTCCAGGAGGTGGCGGACGACATGCGCTTCGCTCTGGCGTGCCCTCTCGCGGGCCGCCAGACATAGATCGGCTATTGCTTCGAGATTGTCGTACCGCTGCGCATGTACGGAAGCCACCGTATCGGGGCTAAGATCGAGCAAGGTTACAGAGAAGAAGGGGCGCCCTTCATTCTCGAAGGCCATCCCCTGGCCAATGATCATTCGCGGATTCCCCGCCGCATCCCTCAGTCTATATCGCTCGTTGAACGTCCTTTTTCCGCGGGAAGCCTCGCCCAGTCGGGTATAGACGCGATCGTAGTCGTCAGGGTGCATATTGGGTCGGAATTCATTTTGATGGAGACCCGCCTTCGCTTTGACTGGATCCACGGAGAGCAAGTGTGCGAAATGGCCGTTCGTCCATTTGATGCCGCTGGCCAGATCGTGAAGGCAAACGCCGAGAGATGCAGGCTTCATCGTGAGCGCCCCTAATTATGCTCCAGGCGCCTGTGTTATCTCGATGACGTGCGTATCATCGCCGACCTTCACGCCGATCGAATAGCTTTTGGCCTTGCCGTCGGCGTGCTCCTTGCGGGGCGGCTCGAAAGTGATGGTGCCGCCGATCCACTCGCCCGGCATCACCGTGTTGTCCTTCAAAACGTTTGCCTCGAGCGCGGCCATGTTGGCTTCCGCCTGATAGGCGAAACCCGCGATGTTCCGGTTGTTCTCGGCGTTCGCGTTCGCGACCGCGATCTGGTTGGCCGCAGGGCTATAATAGGTCGTGTGGTAGGTCCCATGAGGCGTGTGGGTCGTCGCGGTCCCGTGCCCCGTGTTAGCGGCCTGCATCGAATTTCCCGCGGCGCCTAAGCCCACGCCGATCGCTGCAAAAACCTGCCGCGTCTTCTCCTCGTCGACCAGCTGCTCGTAGGTCTTCACGTTGAGCGCGCGAGCGTATTGCCCTTGCTTCGTCTGGATCACCTTGATGTCCGCGACGCGGAGATCGACCGGCTTCGGCGTCCGGTTTTGCACCGCGAGCACATAGACCGGCCGCTGGCCGACCGGGACGCCTCTGCCGGCAGGACGTAGCATGACGACCGAATTGGGTTGCGTCGAAACGAGTGCTCCAACTCCGTCGCGGATGACGTTTTGCTGGGTTGCCGATGCCTTGTAGCTGACCGTCTCGGTCGTGACGCATCCGCCCAGCACGAGAGCCGCGCAGGCAGCGAACCCAATAGTCCTAGTTTTCATTGAAGCGCCCCTAATCCCCGCGGCGATGTCATCCGACACGCGAGTGGGAGTCAATCCACTGCCAAGCGCGACACCCAGCCCAATGTGCCCCATCGCCATGATTGACTGAGAGCTCGGACGCGACCCGCCCGCAAAGCATCCTCTGAAGGCCTTCCGGCTACGACGCGCCGTGGCCAGAATGTCTATTTGAGGCTGCTTTCCGCAGACGCCAGCTGGCCGAGCTCCCTGATGCCGATGCGACGGCGTTCCTCGATGTAATCGGCCAAGTCTCGCAAGTGCACGCCCTTCACGTACTTCTGGTCGATGCGGACAATCGGGTCTTGATCTCGCCGGCCAGCACCTTCCGCAGGAATTTCTCGGGCGTCAGATGAGAGAAGTATCTCGTACCGCGTCGATCGGGACGATCGCTTTCCCGTCGTACTGCGCCAGAAGGAGGAAAGCCGCGACAGCGCTTCGAGCCTGGCATCTTCGCGCCACCGACGAGCAACACCCCCGCTCGTCTCCTCAGTCGTCATCGATTTACTCCTCATCCGCGAAGCGAACGGGCCGCCACCTAGCCACAGGTGACGGCCTTAAACCGTAGTCCTAATGCAGGTGGACGACGGCGATTGCCGGCCAAGGCTGGGGTGAGATGGCCGGCGGGTCGTCCCCTCCTGGGACTTCGCTAAGGTCGGCGGAAAAGATAGCCGGACGTGAACGGTGGTGTTGCTGGCGCTTTAAGAGAGCCGCCACGCCAGGAGTGGCGAATTCGGGGCGTGGCGGCTTTGCCTGCACAGTCTTGCAGAGGGTCCGCAGGCAACCTAGCCTTGCACACCTTCCACTTTGCGTCATGACGTAGAGTTGCGCCCCGCCCGGTTCGCTTGGCACGCTTAATGCTCAGCCCAAGTAGGACACATCCTGGGTCCATGACTTCGCCCCGCCCGGTTCGCTGGAGTGGGGGCTTTTCTTTGAGAGAGCCGCCACGCCGTGTCTGGTGGGCGACGTGACGGCCCATGCCCGCGTGACAGAGGGTGCGCCGAAGTCGGCGGGCAACTAAGCCTTGCATAAGTCGTGCAGCACGTCATGACGTAGATTCAGCCCCGCCCGGTTCGCCGCGGCGGGGCTTTTGCCTATCCGGGCGTAGGCGCTTAAATTGCGGTCATGCAAACTCACCGGGTAACTTTCTTCGTTCGCGAGGCCGCGGCGGGCGTCGGGGTGATAAAGGCCGAGTGGAACGATGATTTCCAGCCGGCCCAGGAGATCGGCGCGTTCGAAACCAAAGCAGCGGCCGAGGCCTGGATCCAGAACGACGCCATGCACTGGGTGGAGGATCAGTTCGCCACCCGTCATTGAACTCAACGCGGCCCCCGATAGTGCACGTGCGCGGCCCACGGCCAAGCTGATCCAGATACCATCCTACCTCGACATAGCCCGAGCATGTCCGGACGCGGCGCGTCGCAGCGGAGCTTCGGCTCGATCCCTTCGATCGAACTCATACGCTGGCGCCAATTGAACTCCTCGAGAGGACGCCGGCGCACCTCGCCGCAGCGAGCGCACGTCGCCTGGAGGTGCGTGAAGGCCGCCTCGCGCAGTTCGTACAGCGCGGCTTTGCGATCGAGTTCCACCGCTTCTGTAGCATAGTTCTTGTTTTGTTCTAAATAGGAATGGAGTTAAGCCCGCGCGCATTAATCAGGCTGGCGCCGATCTTCAGGTCCTTGGCGAGATCGTCTACGCGGACGGACGCTTCACCAAGATCGATCGGGATGCCGTTCTGAACGAGATCGCCGATGTGCTGGCGAAGCCGCGGACGCCTGACGAAGTCGCCCCGCCGTAATCTCGGCCGCGCGGTCTTCCCGCACGTAAAGGCGTTCTACGACGGATATATCGGAGACGGACCGGCCCAGCCGTTCTACGGTCAGTCGTCGAGCATCTGAGAGTCGAGGACGGAATGACCGAATTCTTCATGGTCCACGGGGCGCCAAACCCCGTGGCGCCGTTCAGCCACGCGGTTGAGACGGACGGCTGGGTGTTCATCACTGGGCAGATGCCGACCTGGCCCGACGATGACAGCCGGCCGCTGCCCGAAGGCGTGGAGGCGCAGACTCGGCGGGTGATGGACAATCTCATCATCGTGCTGAACGGGGTCGGCCTCGATCTGTCGCATATCGTGCAGGCGCGGGTCTATCTGACCGAGTTCTCGCGCGACTACGCGACAATGAACACGACCTACGCCTCGTATTTTCCGGTCGATCGGCGGCCTGCGCGGACCTGTGTCGGCGTTACCGGGCTGGCACGCGATGCGCTTGTCGAGATCGACCTCATAGCGCGAAGGCCATCCTGAAATGAATGTGAATGACAATGACACCGTCACGAACCGGCTGGCGGTCGATAAAATCGTGGCGACCGTCCCGGTCGTCCGCGAACTGGTGACCGCGCGCGAGGCGCTCGGCCTTGCCGAGGGTGAACTCGGCCATGCCGGGCCTCCCTTTGCGGCGGGAGAGATTCCGCCGGTCGTCGTGCTCAATGCGCTCGCGGCCGCCTCGGTGCACGAGGGCTGGGCCGGCGATATGGACCAGGGCCGCCGGATGGTGCTCTCGGGCGAGGTGAAGCTGCGCTCCAATCACTCGCTGGGCACGGTGTCGCCGATGGCTGGAATCGTCCGGCCGAGCCAGCGGCTGTTCCGGGTCGAGGATCGCACGACGGGGGCGAACACGTTCGCGACCCTTGCCGAGAAAGGACGGTATGTCCTGCGGTTCGGCTATTACAGCGAGGAGGTCGCAGCAGGCCTGCGCTATGTCGAGACCGAGGTCGCGGAGGCGCTCGCCAGGGCGATGCCGAGAAGGCGGTCTCGAAATCCTCCCGATCGTGGCTCGCGGCGTGGAACTCGGCGACGACGTCCACCAGCGCAATATCGGCGGCATGCTGTCGTTCCTGGCGGAGCTGCCGGATCTGCCCGGCCCGATCCGGCTCTGGCTGAGCGGACCATCCGCAGCATTTCCTGAACTATGCGATGGCGTCGGCGAAGCTCTGCCTCGACCAAGCGCGCGGCATCGAGGGCTCGAGCGTCGTGACCGCGATCAGCCGCAACGGCCTCGTCTGCGGCATCCAGCTCGCCGGCACCGGCGATCGCTGGTTCAACGCCCCGGCGGACCTGCCGGAGGGCGGGTTCTTCCCGGCCATTCACGATCGACGATGCCCATCGCGACCTGGGCGATAGCGCGATCATGGAGAGCTATGGCCTCGGCGGCTGCATCGCCCATGCATCCCCGCAGATCGCGCAGAGCATGCAGCGGCCATGGTCGGAGGCTGTCGCCGACGGCGAGAGAATGCGTTCGCTGTTCCTTGGGAAGAATCCGCTTGATCGCGCCCGCTTTGGCGGGAGCGGAGGCCGCGGGTATCGCCCTCGATGCGCGGCGCGTTGTTCAGCTCGGCGAAGGGGTGCGTATCCACACCGGCATCGCCCACAAGGACGGCGTCGCCGGCTGGATCGGGATCGGCGTCGCCAAGGCGCCGCTCGAATGCTTCGTCTCCGCCGCCGCTGCGCTCAACACGGTCACAAACAAGGTTGGCCTGCCGGCATGAGCATTCGTATCGGGATCGTCGGCGGTGGCTTCACCGGAGCGGTGTTCGCGGTGCATCTCGCCAATGCCTCTTCGGCGCCGCTCGACATCGAAATCATCGAGCCGCGCGAGAAGGTCGGCGCCGGACTGGCCTATGGCTCGGCGAGCGCCGAACATCGGATCAACGTTCCGAGCGACCGGCTGACGGTGTTCAGGGAAGAGCCGCTGCATTTCACGCAATGGCTCAAGGACACCGGTGAGTGGAACGCCGATCCGGCAGGCTTGACCGCGCCGGAGGACCACTATTCGACCCGCCATGCCTTCGGTGCCTACGTCGCGGACCTCGTCCGAGAAAGCGCCGAAGACAATCCGTCGGGTTCGGCCATCCGTCACCGGCGCAGTACAGCCACTGCGCTGGAACGCATCGGCGAACAATGGCGGGTGACCTTCGACAGCGGTGAGTCCGCCACCTACGACGAGGTCGTGGTCTGTACGACCTATGGCGCTCCAACCTTTCGATGGACGCTAGCCGAGGGCGCGGGCGAACTGCCCCATCTCGTCAGAAATCCATGGGACTGGACCGCCATCCGCGATATCCCGGCGGACGGCGATGTCGCCATCATCGGCACCGGTCTGACCATGTGCGACGCGGTCGTCACCCTGCGCGTGAACGGACATCGCGGTCGCATCCACGCGATTTCGCGCCGCGCTCTCACTCCGCGGGAGCACGGCGAGTTCGACAGCTCGTTCGACTTCTTCGAGGATCGAGAGCCGCCCAGAACCGCGATCGATCTTCTGCGTCTCGTCAGGGCCCGTATCGGCGACGCTGCCTCCGAGGGACGTGCCTGGCATGTCGTCGTCGACGCGGTGAGACGTAATCTCGCGACTTATTGGCGGACGCTTCCGATCGCCGAGCGGGGCAAAATTGCCCGTCATCTGCGCTCCTATTGGGATGTTCATCGGTTCCGGATGGCACCGCAGGTTGCTCATCTTCTGGCCAAGGGGAAGGCCGACGGGTGGCTTTCGCTCTCGGCCGGGCGCATCGACCGGATTAGCCGCTCGGGATCGCGTTTTCAGTTCGACTGGACGCCGAAGGGCGGCAGTCCGGCCGCAATCGAAGCGGATGCGATCATCAACTGCACGGGCCCCGACAGCGATCTGCGCCGGACCCGTAATCCCTTCGTTCAGGCTGCGATGCAGGGTGGCCTTCTCAGGCCAGACGCACTGCGTCTTGGGTTTGACGTCGATGCTGATGGGCGGTTGCTGGATAGCCAAGGTAATCCAGGCTCGGGCCTCTGGGCGGCCGGCCCGATGGCGCGCGCAATCGTGGGCGAAGCGACCGGGGTACCGGAGGCTTCGGCCCATGCGCGTCACGTCGCGGAGGCCTTGGCTGCTAGTTTGGACCGCGCCGTTCCGGTGGCGCGCGAGGATCCTTTGACCGTGCGGGAGATCTGAGATGCCGCGTTACATCAAGGTGGCGGGGGCGGCTCCGTCCCCAAAAACTGTCCGCTATTCGCACGCCGTCGAGGCTGGGGGCCTGCTGCATGTCACCGGACAGTTGCCGATCGATCCGGACAATCCCGATGCTCCGCTGCCGCCGTCGATCGAGGAGCAGACCGAGCTGGCCTTTCGCAACCTCGATCTGATCGTGCGGGCGGGGGGCTACAGCCTCTCGAACACGGCTTTCGTCCGCATCTTCCTGACGGAATTCGAACGCGACTTCGCCGGGATGAACTCGGTCTATCACCGCTACTTCAATGACGATGGAAGGATGCCCGGGCGGACGACCGTCGGGGTCGCCAAGCTCGGCCGGAACGCCCTCGTCGAAATAGATCTCGTGGTTGAGCGGCAGGCCTGAGCCGCGTTCGTGCCCGGCGAAATTTGATACCGTTAAGGCATTCTGTCGACCGGGCACGGTTATTGCATTCATTCCAGAGGCTGCAGGCCAAGGCCAAGTTGGTGCGGGGAATGTCTGCAACGGGAGTAGGAATGATGAATGCAATCAACCAGTTAGTGCGCCGGTCGCTTCTCGCTGCGGGGCTTCTCGCTGTTACCGGCATGCCGCTGGCGGCGACGGTAGCGCACTCGGCGACACTCGAGGAGATCAAGGCACGCGGCT
Source organism: uncultured Alphaproteobacteria bacterium (assembly GCA_963778835.1). GTDB lineage: Bacteria > Pseudomonadota > Alphaproteobacteria > Rhizobiales > Methylopilaceae > Flaviflagellibacter. The sequence continues at coordinate 20,748 of CAVZVY010000004.1, read as the reverse complement.
ATATGATCGTGGCGACGGAAGACGATTATAAGCCGTTCGAATTCATGGAGGACGGCAAGCCGACCGGCTTCGACAACGAACTTCTCGCCGAGTTCCGCAAGTTCGTTCCGTTCGAAATCCGCCAGGAGGTCATCCCGTGGACCGGACTTCTCGCGGGCGTCAGCACCGGGAAATACGACGTTGCCGTCACCGCGGCGATGATCACCAAGGAGCGTGTGAAGTCGCTCGACTTCAGCATGCCGATCGCCGACTCGACCCACTACTATGCCAAGCGCAAGGGCGACGGCAGCATCAAGGAGATCAAGGATCTCGCGGGCAAGACGGTGGGCGTACAGGCCGGCAGCGCGCAGCTCGAAAAGCTGCCCGAGCTCGAGGCGATGCTCGCCAAGACGGGCGGTAAGCTCGGAAAGGTCGTCCAGTATACGTCCTATCCGGAGGCCTACCAGGACCTCGCGCTCAAGCGCGTCGACTTCGTGGTCAACACGATCATCAATCTGCGTTCGCTGACCAAGGACAAGCCGGACGTGTTCGAAATCGGCCAGGCCGTCTCGGGCCAGACCGTTCCGGCATGGGCGGTTTCCAAGGGCAACACTGAGCTTCTGGCGCTGATCAACAGCTTCATGGCCGAGCAGCGGAAGAGCGGAAATATCCTCAAGCTGCAGGAGAAGTGGCTGGGCCAGGCGTTCCCGGATCTTCCCGAGACCTATCAGCCCTGATCCCAACCAAGCCCGGCCGCCCATCGGGCGGTCGGCGGACATTTGATCGTGACCACAGCAGCCTTCCTCTCGCTTCTGCAAGGTGCCGGCGTGACCCTGGTGCTATCCGGCGCCGGCATCGCCCTCGGTGTGCCGTTAGGGCTGCTGCTCGGGCTGATCCGGTGGGGCAGGGTGCCGATCCTGTCCCCCATCGTCATGGTCTATGTGAGCCTGCTGCGGTCGACGCCGGCCGTGACGCTCTGCCTCCTGATCTTCTTCGCGATCCCAACCATGGGCATCGATATCGGGCCCTGGACGGCCTCCGTCCTGACGCTCGGATTGAATACGGCTGCCTTCAACTGCGAGATCTGGCGTTCGGGATTGAACAACTTTTCGCCCGATCAACTGGAAGCCGCCCGCTCGTTCGGCATGACGCCGGCGCTACGTTTCCGGCGGATCATTTTCCCCCAGTTGTGGCGCGCCTGCCTGCCGGGCCTCGTCAACGAGATGACGCTTCTGATCAAGTCGAGTCCCGCCATCGCCGTTGTTGGCGTTGTCGAGATCACGCGAGCGGCGACCCGTATCGGCGCCCAGACTTATGATCCGTTGCCGCCCATGCTTGTTGCGACGGGAATCTACATCGTCCTCATCGTCGTCTTCGTCGGCCTCCAGCGCCTCACCGAGCGGCTCTACGGCCAGGCCGGGGCCACGGCATGACCCGCGATTTCGGAGTCGTCTGGGAACACGCGGATCGTCTGGTTGAGGGTCTGCTCAACACGATCATCCTGACCCTTGTCGGCGCATCGCTTGCTCTTTTGCTGGGCAGCCTCGTCGCAATCCTGCTGATGTCCTCTAGTCGTCCTGTCCGGCTCATCAGCCAGGGCATCGTCGACCTGATGCGCTGCATCCCATTCCTGATGCTGGCCTATCTCACCTATTACGGTTTGCCGAGTCTGGGGCTGAACCTGGACAACTGGAGCGCCGGACTCTTCGCGATCGTCGTCTACAACACGGCATATATGGCCGAGATCTTGCGCAGCATCTGGCTCGGGCTCGGCCGGGAGAGCATCGAGGCGGCGACCGCCTTCGGCTTTCATGGGCCTCGCCTGTACGCCCGGATCATCTTCCCGCAGATCTTTCTGGCGGCCAGCCCGATGATCGGTAATCAGCTCATCCAGATCATCAAGGATACGGCATTCCTGACGATCATCGCGGTGCCGGAGCTGACGCACGCGGCTAGCAGCATCCAGTCGCAATATTTCGTTCCGTTCGCGGCGTTCATTGCCGCCGTCCTGATCTATTGGGCGCTCTGCATGTTAGTCGAGGCTGGAGTTTTCGTCGTTGAGCGGCTGGCGGAGGTGCGGCGCTGATGGTTGAGCATGTCGACAGCATGAATTCGCAATGCGTTCTGGACATCCGCGGGCTGACAAAAAGCTTCGGGACAAACGTCGTCCTCGATGGCGTTTCGTTGACCGTCGGGAGGGGCAAGACGGTATGCCTTCTCGGACCGAGCGGCTCCGGAAAATCGACGCTGCTGAGATGCGTGAACTTCCTTGAGAAGCCCGATCAGGGATCGATCCACCTCTCGGGGCGCAGGATTGGAATGCGCGAGGGCGGCGTCATTCCGATGTCGACCTCGGAACTCGCCCAGGCCCGGGCGCGCATCGGCATGGTGTTCCAGCATTTCAATCTGTGGCCGCATCTGACCGTGCTGCAGAACCTGATCGAGGCGCCCATCCATGTGCAGCGCAGGTCGCGGGACGAGATCGTCGCGGAGGCCGAAGTGCTGCTGGAACGCGTCGGCCTGACCGGGAAGAAGGACGTCTTCCCGAACCGCTTGTCCGGCGGACAGAAGCAGCGCGTGGGCATCGCACGTGCCCTAGCGATGAAGCCCGAACTTCTGCTGTTCGACGAGCCCACATCGGCGCTCGATCCCGAGCTAGTCGGCGAAGTCGTCGCCGTCATGAAGACGCTGGCCGAAGGCGGTAGCACGATGCTCGTGGTGACCCATGAGATGGGCTTCGCTCGGGAGACTGCGAACGAGGTCGTCCTGATGGACGGCGGCCGTGTCGTCGAGAAAGGGCATCCGTCCGAATTCTTCACAAACCCGAAGACAGACCGCGCGCGGCAGTTCCTTCAGCGCTACGTCAGCGCCTGAGCGCGCCTAATCAGACAGGAGAGTACAATGAGCGGAGTTCTCGACGCACAGGCCGCGGCCGATCTCGACGGCGTGGTCTACGACTTCATCGTTCCGGCCAAGGAGCCCTGGAGCAGGGTGATCAAGGCGGGCGAGATCCTGCGGATCATCGATCTGGAAGGCCAGCAGGCCGTCGACTTCCTGTGCTTCAACGCCGCGGATCCTGGTGACCGCTACAGCTCAATGAACACCATCAAGGTGCAGGGGAACACGTATGTTTCCAAGGGAACGGTGCTCTACAGCGACAGCGGCGCGAAACTCTTCACCGTGATCGAAGACACGCTCGGCCAGCATGACACCGTCTATGGCTGCTGCAGCAATCCGAACAACTTCCTTCGCTACGGGGTCCACACGACGGAGAGCTGCTATTCGAATTTCCTGAAGGAGCTGTCCAAGCATCGCCTCGACCGCAGCGCGATCGTTGGCAATGTGAACTTCTTCATGCAGGTGCCGATCAAGGCCGATGGCGGGGCGGGGATAGCAGCCGATATCTCGGCGCCTGGCGGCTATGTCGATCTCCGGGCCGAGACCGATGTGCTCGCGGTGCTTTCCAACTGTCCGCAGATGCACAATCCCTGCAATGCGTACAATCCGACGCCGATCCGCGTGATCGTCCGCAACGCGGCCTGACCTGACGGCATTAAGCACAATTCAAGGAGCCATCGAGGACATCGTGGCAGCAAAGATACGCGTCCATATCCAGGAGAATGACGGCCCCAACGCGATCTATCGGATCGACGCCGAGAAATATCGGCGGGAGAGCGCGGCCTACCAACAGATCGCCGATCGGCTCGACATCTCGTTCGGCGCGAATGACAAGGAAGCGGAGGCCGGGCTTGCGACGGCGGAAGTGGTCCTGTGCGGCTATTTCAACAACAAGGACCTCGCGAAGCGAGCGCCGCACCTGCGCTGGGTTCAGTCGATTTTCGCCGGCGTCGACAAACTCATCCCGGCCATTCCGCCGGGCGTGACGCTGACCAATTCGAGCGGGATCCACGCCCAGAAAGCCGGCGAATATGCGATGGGCGCGATCCTGATGCTGAACAGCGCCGTTCCGCAGTTCGTGGAAGCGCAGCGGCACACGAAGTGGGAGCAGATATTCACGCCGTCGGTGAGCCGGCGGACCGTGCTGATCCTCGGGGCGGGGCGGCTGGCGAGCGCCGTCGCCCGCCACGTCCGTCACTTCGGGATGCGGGTGATCGGTGTCGCCCGCTCGGGTGGCGCTCGCCCCGATTTCCCGGAATGCTATCCGGTGGATCAGTTGCCGGAACTCCTGCCGCAAGCTGATTTCCTCGTTCTGATGGTGCCCAATACACCAGAGACGAATGGACTGATCGGCCGTCGTGAGCTCGATCTCCTGCCGTCGCATACGGGCGTCGTCAGCCTTGGACGATCGCAGGTGATGGATCACGAGGCGCTGGTCGAGAAGCTCGAAAATGGGGAGCTCGGGGGTGCTTTCCTCGATGTCTTCGACAAAGAACCACTTCCGGCGGATTTGCCGCTCTGGAAGACGCCCCGGCTCTTCATCAGTCCGCATTGCGCGCTCGATGACGGACCGGACTACGTCAAGCTCAGCCTCGACATGTTCTTCGACAACATGCGCCGTTACCAGGACGGCGAGCCGCTGCGGAACATCGTCGACACGGGGCGGGGTTACTGATGGCCGCGGCCTACAGCATTCCGGATGTTCTGCGGCGCATCCGTACCGAAGACGCCTCGCTGCATGCGTTCCTTCACGTCACAGACGATCCGGGCGAACCGTTCGCCGGATCCTCCGAACGCCTCCTGGGCGGGCTGCCGGTCGCCGTGAAGGACATCATGGACACGGCCGACATGCCGACGTCCTACGGTTCGCTGATCTACGAAGGGCACCGCCCGAATACGGATGCGGCGATCGTCTCAGCGCTCAAGAAGGCGGGTGCATTTATCGTCGGTAAGACGACGACCACCGAGTTCGCGACGGCGGTGCCGACACGGACTCTGAACCCCAGAAACAACGGCCATACGCCCGGCGGGTCGTCGGCCGGTTCCGCCGCCGCCGTTGCCGCCGGTCTGGTGCCGGTCGCTCTCGGCACGCAGACCCTCGGTTCGGTCATCCGGCCCGCATCTTATTGCGGCGTGGTCGGGTTCAAACCGACCTATGGCTGGTTCCCCACCTCGGGGATGAAGAACCTCTCGACATCGCTCGACACCATCGGTTTCCTGACCTCGACGGTTACTAATGCCGAGCAAGTTTATCGGGCGCTGGCTCCGGGCGATGTCGAGCCGTCCCCCGGTTCGCCGAGGCTGGCGTTCAGCCGCCGGCCGAACTGGGATCTCGCGGATCCGGACGCCCGGGCGGCGATAGAGTTCTTGCGTCGAAGGCCTGCGCAGCGCCGGCTTCGCGATCGACGACCTGGAGATGTCGCCAGGCTTCGAGGACATCACGCGGGTCGGAAACGTCATCCACGATTACGAGATGTACCGAGCTCTCGGTCCGGAATTCGCGACGGCGCGCGACAGGATGAACCCGGCACTGGCGGCAAGGATCGAGCAGGCGGCGCGCTGGACCGTGGCCGACTATCGGGCCGCTCTGAAAGCGGCCGAACGCGAACGCATCGCCTTTGGCAAATTGATGGAGAGCTATGACGCCGTGCTGTGCCTGGCCGCGAGCGGCGAGGCCCCGGCTGGCCTGACGAACACCGGCAGTCCGATGATGAGCAGCGCTTGGACGACGCTGCATGCGCCGTGCCTGACATTGCCGTTGATGAAGGGCGCGACGGGCCTTCCGATCGGACTGCAGCTCGTGGCGGACCGCTATCAGGACCTCAAGCTGCTCTCGATCGCGACCGCGATTGAAAGCGCCAGCGCCGCCTGATCCTGCCTGGCTTAAACGTGGCTCAGCTTCGGCTCCAGCAGGCCCCAGGGTTCGCGCATGACCCAGCGGACCATCATCATCGCTGCAACGACGCCCAGCGCCGCCGCCAGTCCGATCCAGATGCCCAGGCCACCCAAGCCGGCCGAGAAGGCGAGCGCAATCCCAAGCGGCAGTCCGACGACCCAATAACCGACGCCGGCGATCAGCATCGGAATGGACGTGTCCTGCAATCCGCGCAGCATGCCGGCGCCGACGACCTGCGCGCCGTCGAAAACCTGGAAGATCGCGGCGAGACCCAGGAACTGGGCGGCAAGACGCACGACATCGGCGTTCTGGGGTGCGGCGGTGTCGATGAAGAAGCCAATCAGATATTCCGGGGCGGTGACGGCGATCACGCCAGTCGTGCCGGTGACGACCAGACCCAGCGTGAAGGCGGTCCAGCCGGCACGACCGGCGGCGGCCCTGTCGCCCGCGCCCCAGGCACGTCCGATGCGCACGGTTGCCGCCTGGCTGAAGCCAAGCGGGATCATGTAGGTGATTGCCGTGATCTGCAGGGCGATGGCATGGGCGGCGAGTGCCGTCGTGCTGATCAGCCCCATGAGGACGTAGGCCGCATCGAAGACCGTCACTTCGAACGCAAAGAAGATCGCGGTCGGGAGGCCGATCCTCCATATCCGCAGGAACCTCCGCCAATCGGGCGTCCACAGCCGGCTGAACAGACGAAAGCGTCGGAAACGCGGATCGAAGGTGACGATCAGCGCCGCGCCGATCAGCATGACGCAGCTCGAAAGGGCGATGGAGAGACCGGCTCCGGCCAGACCCAGGCCCGGAGCCTCCTCGGTCCCCATCAACCGGGGTGCCATCACGATATTCAGGACGATGGCCACGGCCGAAACGGCCACCGTCAAAAGCGGGCGCTCGACGGCGGCGAGAAAGGATCGGAGCACGGTGTAGCCGAGATGCGGTAGCAGCGCCCATTTGAGCGGAGCCATGAACTCGCCCGCCAGTGCGGCAATCCTCGGCTCCTGTCCCGCAAGCAGCAGTAATTCCTCGGTGTGGCTGAGCACCAGCCAGACGGGAACGAAGATCGCGATCGCGCTCCAGAAACCCTGACGGACAGTGCGCCGGACCTCGTCCACCGCATTAGGATTGCGGCCGAGTTCAGCCGCCATGATCGGGGAGGTGGCAGAGATCAGCCCGACGCAGAAGATCATCAGCGCGTTGTAGAACGCAGCCGCCAGAGCGCCGCCGGCTAGGGCGTCGGGGCCAAGGCGACCCATCATCACCACCGCCGTCGCGCTGAGAGCGATCTGGCCGAGATTGGTGGCGACCAGGGGCCAACTCAGCGCGAGGGTGCCGGCGAGTTCGCTTGTCCAGGCGGCAGATCTCGCGCCCGTCGTGCCGTCGACTGCCATGACCATGCCTGGACTCCCGCGACGGAGGTCGCGTCTGATGCTCGCCGTTTCTTGGCCAGCCTGAATTGATGTCGGTGTCGTGGAGGCGAAAAGCGGAGTGGCGCTTGAGTGTATTTGCCTGCTAGGCGTCGAGCTTCGCCAAAATGGCTTGAGCGGTGCGGGAGTTGTGTCCCTTCAGGCGTTTGGACAGTTCGGCGCCATCCCGCTGGCGAAGGGCATCCATGATCCACGCATGTTCCCGCGCGGATTCACTCCATCGGTTCTGATCGTAGTTCACTATGTAACGAGCTCTCTGCAGCTTGCCGAAGAGCTGGTTATAGGTGTTCAGCAGTACCGCATTTCCGCTAAGCCCGATCATCAATTGATGGAAAGAGATGTTCAGCTCGAAATAGCTGTTCCGGTCAGCGGCATCCCGCTTGCTGCTCATCTCGGTCGTGATCTGATCAAGCCGGGCAATATCGACATTCGAAACCCGATCGCAGATGAGGGGACCGGCGAGTTCCTCCAACGCGCCGAGGACGTCGAAGGTCTGTGCGATTTCCTCAGGCGAGATCCTGGCAACGGTGCTGCCGCGGTGCGGCCGCATCTCTACCAGCCCCTCTGATGCCAGTATCTTCAGCGCTTCGCGCAAAGGAGTACGGGAGACGCCAAAGACTTCGACCAGTTCATGCTCTGTAAAACGCGCGCCCGGCTCCAGTTCACAGCGTATGATCATCTGCCGAAGACGGCTGACAATGTCGTCGTGAAGGGAAGACGATGAAGAAGAGCCGAGGCTGTCCAGTTCTTTGCGATTAAGTTGGGTGTTCATCAGCCCGTCGCTCTACGAGAATGGGTGGCATGCCTGAATCTTCAGCGGCCGGAATCACGTTAGCACTGCCGTTGCGAACCCTACCATTTATTTCCCGGCATTCCTGCGCTTTTGCGCACATCTCAATGCACATAATTCAATCTAGTGCCAATGAATGCACCAATGTATATTTGCATGCAATAATTGACGGCGCCGGCGGCGGCTCGGTATTTTGTGATGGAAGTCCGGTTCCTCGCGCTGAGCGGGGGATGCGGCTCGGCTCGGCGATTTGATAGCGAGATCATTGTGACGTCACCCAACGCTGTCCGCCGGCCGGCCGTGCTGTCCTGATCGTCGACGATACCGAACCTGCAAAAGACGGAAGGACCTGACGTGGGAAGGCTGGAAGGAAAACTGGCGCTCGTCACCGGTGCGGCCCGCCGCGAAAGCATCGGCCGAGCAATCGCGCTGTGCCTCGCGGAGGAGGGGGCTGACATCGCAGTCGCCGATTTCAACCGCGCGGGGGAAGCGGAGGAAGTCGTGCGCGAGATCAAAGCGCTCGGCGGCCGCGCGTTTGCAATCGCCGGGGACGTTTCGGTCGTCGCGGACTGCCGGAGGCTCGTGCCGCAAGCTGTGGCTCTGCTAGGCGGCCTCGACATCCTGGTCAACAATGCGGGCTACTCGCATCATCAGCCGGTCCTCGACATCACCGAGGCTGATTATGACGAGATGCTGGACCTCAATCTCAAGGGCCCATTCTTTCTGGCCCAGGCCGCCATCCCACATCTCAAGGAGCGCGGTGGTGGGCGGATAATCAACATATCGTCCGAACAGGCCTATATCGGCGATTGCGGCCTGCCGCATTACAGCGCCGCCAAGGCCGGGATGATGGCGATGTCCAGATCACTTGCCCTCGCGCTGGCTCCGGACATCACCGTGAACTGCGTCGCGCCTGGTCCGACGGCCACCGGCCGTTTCCGCGCCGGTCCCGAATACACCGACGAAATCCGCGATCGGATACCCTTGAAGCGCTGGGGCGAGCCACGCGATGTTGGCCGCTCCGTCGTCTTTCTCGCCTCATCCGACGGCGACGCCTTCACCGGGCAGGTCCTGGATCCGAATTGCGGAACCGTGATGCCGTGACCAGGGGCGGCTCCGGGCCTTAGGAGACGGTTGCCGGAGCGGGAACGCAGACCTGCTCTTGAACTCCAAGGCCATCGATGCCGAGGCGCACGACATCGCCGGCCTTTAAATATGTCTGCTCCGGCTTCTGACCGAGAGCAACGCCGGCTGGGGTGCCGGTTGCGATGATGTCGCCCGGCATAAGGGTCATGAAGGCGCTGACATAGGAGACGATGGTCGCGACATCGAAAACCATGTTGGCGGTGCTGCCATCCTGTCGGCGGACGTCGTTCACTTCCGTCCAGATCGAGAGGGAATGAGGATCGACGACCTCGTCCAGCGTGACCAGCCACGGGCCGACCGGGGCAAAGCTGTCATAGCTCTTGCCCTTGTCCCAGGTGCCGCCGCGCTCGAGTTGATAGGCCCGTTCCGAGACGTCGTTGACGATCGTATATCCCGCGACATGAGCGAGCGCATCGTTGCGGCGGACATGGCGGGCCCGCTGGCCGATGACGATCGCAAGCTCCACCTCCCAGTCGACCTTCTCGGCGCCGGGCGGAATGATGATGGGATCGTTCGGCCCGCTGATCGCGCTTGTCGCCTTAAGAAGGACCACGGGCTCCGTGGGAATTGGAAGACCGGCCTCGACAGCGTGGTCGCGGTAATTGAGGCCGATCAGGACGAGCTTCCCGATTCCGGCGATCGGCGGACCAAGCCTGGTGCCGACCGGAATTACAGGCAGGCCATCCAGCGGAATGCTTCGGAGACGCCGTAGCCCTTCGGGCGAGATCACATTGGGATCGATGTCGGCGACGGCCGCGGCCAGATCGCGAATATTGCCATCGGCGTCCAGACAGCCGGGACGCTCTTCCCTTGGCAGACCGTAGCGAAGCAACTTCATAAGACCTCCGAATCTGAACTGGGCGATGATGCTCAGTCAGCAGGTCAAGTCACGTCCTCGGCGCAGCGTCCGAGGCGGAAAACACAGACCTGGGTGTCAGCCCTGGAGGCATGGACGTCGATGTGCTTGAGGTGCAGATCCGCGACGGCTCCGACGGCGCGGCCTTGAATGCGTCCTTTGTCGTCGACCCGCCAATCCTCAAGGATCGGCGTAGATGCGATGACGTGCGAAAGCGGAGCAGACGGAGCTTCGGTGTTCATGTGGGACCTCATACATGCGTGCTGAACGGAGGCCGCCTCGCGGGTGCGGGCAGCAGGTTCAGCGGCGTATGATGAGGGTCTCGAACACTCGGGTTGGGCTCCTAAGGCGCGATGGTTGTAGCCGGCCCCTAGATAGACGTCAAACGGGTGCCCCCGGGGCATCAACCGGCTTCGTCGCGAGGCACGTTACGGGCAAGGCGAGAACGAGTGCCCGCAATTCCTCACCAGTCATGAGTTGCGCTTTGTCGTTGCGAACCCAGCGACGAGCGATTTAGAACTGCGCGCAGGCGTTGCGCAATCGCGGACATGCGATTCCGCGGGCCGGACCAATGCGGATCGACGCGCCCGCGACGCATCCGCAATCAACTCAAATTGCGCTTTTGCGATTTAACGCCGCGGACAATCGTTGCGAGACCGCTGGCCCGCGTTGCGGAACCGCATACCAACGATTTACCGCCCGCATGCTAACGGCGTGAGCGGGCAGGGGATCGTGCGATGGCGGGGACAAAGGAGCGGCAGGCGAAGCAGGCGCAATATCAGCGCCGCTATCGCGAGCGACAGAAAGCGCAGCGGATGCCGTCGCGCGACGACATCGCCCGGGCGGCGCTCCATTTCATCATCGCCCAGGCCGGACGAAGCGAGCGCGGTCAGGACCAGCTCCCGGCGCTGAAGCGGGCGATTGTCCGCGAACTGGTCGGTCGAGGTTTCGACCGTGCGGCCGCCGATGTCCGGTTCGACGAGCTCGTCGAGCGCTATCAAGCGGGCTGGCAACCGCAGAAGAAGCCCTACCTCGATCACGGCGACGACGGCTGACGGCGTGAGCCTATTCTCCGAGCGTATTCCCCCCGTTACTCCGGTAAACGGCGTAAGCAGGGCGGTCTCCATGCACGGCCGGCTAAACCGGTTGACGAGGCGAGGGGACGTCTGCGTCTGTCAACAATATAGGAATTAGATCCTTGATCCGGCGATCAGATCCTGCCAGGAACTCTCCGCGCATCCACCGGAGAGCTTCCATGCCGACACCGATTGCCGAACGCCTTCCTGCCGAGCTGCCGGATCTGCGCCGCCGCGCTGTCCGTCTCGTTCACCGCGAAGGGTTGATGATCGCGCCCGACGATCTCGTCCAGGACACGGTGGTGATCGCATTGCAGAACGTGGACCGGTTCGACGGCGCCAATCTCGGCGGCTGGCTGAGCGCGATCCTGACGATGCGAGCCCGCGATCTTGGCCGACGGCTGCGTAGTAGGCGGCGCTTCGAGTGCGAGGTGATCGCCATTGGCGAGGACACTGACGGCGAGGCGATCCTGCCCGATGCGGCGATCGACGCCTCGCAGCCGATCGAGATCGAATGTCGTCAGGTGCTCGCGGTTCTCGCCGGCCTGCCGGAGGAGGCGAGCGCGATCATCATGCGCGCGCTCCTCGACGGACGATCCAATGAGGCGATCGCCACCGAGCTCGGCATTGCCGTCGGCACCGTCCGCTCGCGGCTGTCGCGGGCTCTGGCCGAGCTCAGGGCGCGCTGCGACGGCACGAGCACCTATAAGCGGATCGGGCGCGCCGCATGAGCGTCACCGCCATCTTCAGCCTCTATGGCGGCACCGGCCGCAGCCTGACCGCCGCGTTGCTCGCTCTGGAACAGCATGCGCTCGGCCGGTCCGTCCGTCTGATCCAGCTCGGCCGCGACGGCGACGATCCCGATGCCTTCGATCCCGGTGACGGGTTCCCGGTGCCGCGGCTGCGCCAGATGCTGCTCCCGGCGCACGAAGCGCGCCATCCTCGGCATCTCGCTCTGGTCGTGTCGCTGCGCGGCTACGCCCCGGTTCCCGCAGCAACAGAGGTCGGTCTCGGCACAACGGTGCGGCCGCTGATCGCGACCTGGAAACAGGCGGTCACGGAATGGAGCCGCGGTGTCGACGACGTCGTCATCGACCTGCCGGCGGTGTCTTCCTGGGACATCTGGCCCCTGCTCGAGGAGGTGACGACGATCGTCATCCCGGTCCGTGCCTCACCGCTCGAAGTCGACGGCGCCGTTAGGAGTTTCCTCGACCTCGACGGACCGCTTCGTCTGCTTGGCGTTCCGATCCGTCCGCGCTTCGCCCAGCTCGTCCCGCTCGATCGCATCGGCGAGCACGCCGAGCGGTTGCTCCGGGTAATGCGCGGCTACGATCCGGCGGCCGACGTCGTCAACGAGGAGAAGCCGCTGATGGTTCGGGACGTGCCGGTCCTCAGCGACCGCGTCATCCAGCGGTTTGTCGATGGTCAGTACTGGTGGGAGGATGTGTTCTGACTTGCTCGGTGCGTCACCAACTGAATCGGCGCGGGAATCATTTTCCGCGCCGATGCGTGGCCTATGCGCGAAGCAGACCGGCCGGCTGCTCGCGGCCACGGTCCCGGCGTTTCCGCGCAGAGCCGCCGAGAGCCCGTTCTTCGGCATAGGCTTTTCGCCACGACGCTCAGACGACCTGTTTCGCGTGCGCCCGTCCTTGCGTTAGTATAAATCGACCGCGATGACTGTCGATTGTGATGGCTGTAAGCTGTGGAAACCATCATTCCAAGGCGCGTTGGTCGAGTTCCATTCCCGATGCGGTTTCCAATAATACCCTCCGCGGCTGCCAAGATGAGCCATGCCTTCTATGTGTTCAGGCGGGACTACTCACCGCGAGCTGCAATAAGGCTCCTCCCGAAGGGCCCGTTAGGCGCGATTCCGGGGGGCGCGGGCGATTTACCCGCTGTGGCCGGGCGAGCAACAAGATGCGTGTTGCCTCCTTGTTGCTTGCCTGAGCACGATCAGCTTCGTCCGAGGGGAAAATGCCCCGCGCTTCGTCAACAGATTTTGCTAAGGTCGTACAGAGGGATGGCGGAGACGGAGGGATTCGAACCCTCGATAGGGCTTTACAACCCTATAACGGTTTAGCAAACCGCCGCCTTCAGCCTCTCGGCCACGTCTCCAGCGCACGCTTCGTAGCGGCTGAGGGATGAGTGGTCAACGCACCTGTCGGCGTTGAGCCGACTCGCGGTTCGGGGCATGGTCGTCGGATGCCCAGCCCAGCACCGATCCTGTCCGCCGATCCGGCCGCGCTTCTAGGTGTCGAGAATTCGTTCTGTGGCCGCGTCTGGCGCGAGCGTCTAGACGAAACGGGGCGGATGCGGGCCCTGACGATCGCCCAGCGGCACGGCGTGCCGGACCTTCTCGCGCGCATCCTCGCCGGACGTGGCGTGACTGTGGATAGCGCCGCCGAGTACATCTCCCCCAGCATCAGATCGCTCCTGCCGGAACCCTATCGCCTGACCGACATGGAGAAGGCGGCCACGCGAATCGCCGAGGCGATCGAACGCGAGGAGCAGGTCGCGGTCTTCGGCGATTACGACGTCGACGGTGCCACCTCGTCCGCAGTTCTGGGCTCGCTCCTTCGTGCGGCGGGAACGCCGTTCCAGATCTACATTCCGGACCGAATCTTCGAGGGCTACGGGCCGAACATTGAGGCGATCCGTGGCCTCGCCGCCGGCGGCGCGAAGCTGTTGGTCACGGTCGACTGCGGTACGACAAGCCACGCGGCGCTCGGCGAGGCGCGCGCGTTTGGCATGGACGTCGTCGTGCTCGACCATCATCAGACCGGTGCCGAGCTCCCGGACGTCGACGCCCTGGTCAATCCGCAGCGCGCGGACGATCTGTCCGGCCAGCAGCATCTCGCGGCCGTCGGTGTGGTTTTCCTGACGGTCGTCGCGGTGAACCGTCTGTTGCGCCAGAAGGGATTCTGGACACCGGAGCGGGCCGAGCCGGACCTTCTGGCAATGCTCGACCTTGTCGCCCTCGGCACAGCGGCCGACGTCGTGCCACTGACGGGGATCAACCGGGCCTTTGTCGGTAAGGGGCTTGCCGCGCTGGGCCAGCGCCGGCGGCCGGGCCTCCGGGCGCTCGCTGATCTTGCCGGCATGCGCGGTGCGCCGTCGCCCTATCATCTCGGCTTCCTGCTCGGGCCGCGCATTAATGCCGGCGGACGCATAGGCCGCGCCGATCTGGGAGCGCGGCTTCTGATGTGCGACGACGACATTGAGGCTCGTGCTTTGGCCGAGGAACTCGATCGGCTGAACCGCGAACGTCAGGCCGTGGAGCAGGCAACTCTCGCGGAGGCGGAAGGGCAGGCAGCCGCTGAAGAAAGCCGGTCAGTGGTTATCGCGTCGGGCCAGGACTGGCATCCGGGCGTGGTGGGGCTCGTCGCGGCGCGACTGAAGGAGAAGACCAACCGGCCGAGCTTCGCCATCGCGATCAACGGCGGTGGCGTCGGCACCGGCTCCGGACGCTCCGTGCCGGGTGTCGATCTCGGTCGCGCGGTGCGAAAGGCGGTTGAGGAAGGCCTGCTGACCAAGGGCGGTGGCCACGCGATGGCGGCGGGCGTCACCGTGCCGCCCGGAGGAACTCGCCGCGCTGTCGACCTTCCTCGAATCGGAGCTTGCGGCTGACGTCGCATCAGCGCGGAAATCCGATGTCCTGAAGATCGACGGCGTGCTCTCGGCCGGGGCCCTGACTTCCGATCTGACTGCAGAGATCGGTCGGGCAGGGCCTTTCGGCGCCGGCAATTCAGAGCCGATCTTCGTCCTGCCGTCGCACACTCTGATTGCGGCCGACATCGTCGGTGGGGCGCATATCCGGCTGCGTTTCCGGGCGCCGGATGGGTCGACCGCGTCGGCAATTGCCTTTCGCGCGGCGACGCAACCTCTCGGCGACAGACTGCGCGGCGCCATTGGCCGTCCGGTCCATCTCGCGGGCTGCCTCCAGCTCGATGACTGGAACGGCCGCCAGAGCGTCAGCCTGCGCGTGACAGATGCGGCAATCTAGTGCCGTAAAGTTGTCATCAGGCGTTGCCCGAGCGGATTCGTCATCCTATAAGGGCCGCGCTTCGCGCCCTTCGTCTATCGGTTAGGACGTCAGCCTTTCACGCTGAAAAGAGGGGTTCGACTCCCCTAGGGCGCGCCAATCCTCGAGGGGGGAGCAGTCGCAGGTCCAATTCCTGCCGCTCCCCCACTTTCTCCCCCAAATCGCTCCCCCAGCTTGCCTCGGGTCGCGGGTAAACCCAGCCGGGCCGGGCGAAGCGATCGACCTCAGCTCAATTCTCGAGCTCGCCATGGATTGGATCCTCGGGACGGGGCCGAACGGAGCCGGCGCGATCACGATACCGCTTCGAATTCACGACGGCGCTTGATCCCGCAGAACGTCATCCATGTCGTGCGCGCGATGGTCGAAACCGTGGAGCGTGGCGACCCCGCATCGTTCAGCCCTTTCCCGGCCATTCCGGTGGCATTCTTATGCCGAGGCTGGACGAGGCGTCGCGGGCTAGAAAACGGACGCCCCGGGCTTCCAACGCCCCCTGTACGGCTCGCACGAGTTCGATCGAGGTGTGGAGACCGGTCTCAAGGCGGCTAAGCGAGCGAATGCTTACGTCCGCCTCCTTGGCCAACTGCCGTTGGCTGATGCCCAGCATGATGCGGGTCCCTCGTAGGATTTCCGGCACGGTCTCCATGCTCCACAGATGCCATGGCGGGGCGTCCGCCTGCCAGCTTGTCAACATTTTGGCGTGCCACACGCCAAATCATGCTTGCGATACGCCAAGGATGGCGTATGAGAAGCCATCAAGCTTTTCGTCGGCGGGCGGGTGATTCGACATCGCCATCCAGCCGGCTCGCGCCAGGAGGTTGCGGAATGCACGCATTCAGACGTCCCCAAGGATTCATCTCGCCGAGCAAGGTCGACCGCGATCTCCATCGGCTCGAAGCACTGGTGCGCGATCTCCGGTCGCTGCGGAACGGAGAGCCGCCGTCGCCGGAGACGCTTGCCGAGGCGCCACTCCTCGAGGGGTGGATGCTCGGGGCGGCGCCGGAGTATTGCCTCGTAGGCCGGGCCCACAGCCACCCGACTGTCCGGAAAGGCGAGGTGACGACGACGTCATGGATTTGGGTCGACGGTCTTGCGGACGGTTGGGTGAGAACACTGTCCCGATATTACCGGCTCGAGAGATGGTTCCCGACCCGGAGATGGTGAAGCGATTCGACGCCCAGGGTCCGTTTTGATTCCTGCGCGCCTCCGAGACCATCGATGCATGTTTCTGCTGAGACTCCCACGGCGTCCAATCCATTGAAGGATTCAATGAGGACGTCGGCGAAGGATTCGACGAGGAACTCGGCCGGCTCGAAACCGTGCCGGCCGACCTGAAAAGTGGCCTCGGCGACCGCGGCCGTGCGCTGGCGGCGATTGACGAGAACGGCTCCCTGCCGATCGCGGAGGTTGCCACTGCCTTCCGGGATATCGATGCCATAGCCGGGCTGGCGAGCCTGGTGTTCGCGCGGGATCTCGATGTGGACCTCGACGTCCGCCCCGGGCCCGAAAGCCCGGTGCGCCGACTGCGCGCCTGAATTCTCAACACGGTGGTTGCTTCGCGCTTCAGCGCAACGACGCCGCACGTCCGGAGTGATCCTGATATTCTACCTGACACATGCGGGCGGACTGCAATCTGTCGAAGGCGTCGACGACGAGATCGAGCTGCTCGAAAACCTGCTCGCGGATCTGAAGGCGATCCGAGACGCCGCCGCGCCGAAGCCCGAGGATCTGGCGGCCGCGCCGATCCTCGACGGCTGGTACGAGCACATCCGCCCGGCGCCGTGCTTGCGCGGAGCGGTCTACGGCCATCCCAAGCTGCCCGGCGTGGCACGCAACATCATGACCTCCGACGTCGCGGCGTTCGCGCCGGACGACGGCTGGGCGCGCAGCCGATCCCGCTGGTACCGCCTCGGCCGTCGGGCGTCCGAGATCGGGCGCGATAACTGATGGCCAAGCCCCCGAGACATTGGCGGGCTCGCGGAGCGCCGACTGACCAGGAACGACGCCGATGGCGGTTCGCGCGGCGGCGGCGGGCGGTGGAGGCGGGAACGCACCTGCCGACGACCGATGAATTGCTGATGGGAATGCCCTGCCTTGAGGGCAGCGTTCAGCGGGACGTCTGCGCCTTCGCCGAGCGGGTACTTCCGCGCCTCAGGCGCAAGGCAAATCCCGCCCTCGGACGGTTGGTGGCGGCACTCGAACAAGCGACGGTCAGCGCCGAACTGGCGGAGATCCGCGAAGTCGCCGAGGCGCTTGCCGAGGCCTATCGAGAGTTGGGTGTGAAGTCCCGCGAATGGGGCCTGAGGGTGCGCATCTACATGGCGCTGTTGGGCGATGACCAGGCGGCGCACGAGATTGCGGCGGAGGCCGCGGTCTCCGCGCTGTTTGACTTCGATCGCCAGGAAGAAGCCGTGCTGAATGCGCGACAGGCCTTGGGATGGGCGGTCGCCGCGGCGGCCGCGCGACCCTCCCGTTACCTCGGTCGTCATTTGCTGCCGCACCGTCCGACAGACGTTTCGATGTTCGTCGACCTGATTGGGACGCAGCTCGAGACAATGATCAAGGCCGTCGACGGCGACGAAGCGGCAGCCGCCGTAGTCGACGCCGATGACGAGGATGGAGACGGGCAGGAGAAGGTGGAGGTCTCGAAGGAGCCTAGGACGTCCGCGGTCGTGGTCCGCGAGATCGGACTACCGGGGACGAAGGAGGGGAAGGATATCCAGAAGACGTTTCAGGACATCGCCGCCAAAGCGCTGCCGCTTGCGCCGAAACCGGAGCTGACGATGGTACGATCAGTGCTGATGGCGGAGTTTCCCTACGCGCAGGCGGTCATCGACGCCATGCTCGGCGATCTGGTCCCGCGATCGACCTCGTTCGTGCGGCCGACGGTCTTGGTCGGCACCCCCGGATCGGGAAAGACACGCTTCGCCCGGCGCATCCTGACGCTGCTCGGCATCCCGCACGAAGTGGTTTCCTGCGGCGGCGTCGCCGACGGCAGCTTCGGCGGAACAGCGCGCCGATGGAGCACCGGAGAACCAGCATTGCCCGTCGCGGCCATCGCACGTCACACGCATGCGGGCCCGGGCATCGTCCTCGACGAGGTCGAAAAGGTGGGTGCGAGCCGTCACAACGGAAACGCGCACGATGTCCTCCTGGGGTTCTTCGAACGCGAGTCGAACCGCGCCTTCTTCGATCCCTATCTCCAGGCCGACTGCGATCTCTCGCATGTGTCGTGGATCATGACGGCCAATTCGCTCGAGGGCGTCTCGCCGCCGCTCAGGGATCGCTGCCGGATCATCATGTTTCCGGAGCCCGGCCCGGAACATCTCGCCGCGCTGGCGCCGCGTGTCATGCTCGAATTGCTGGCGGACGCAAGGCCTCGACCGCCGATGGGCTTCGCCTTTTGACGACGTCGAATTGCATGCTCTGGCTTCGGCGTGGCCGGGTGGCTCGATCCGGAAGCTCCGAAGGCTCATCGAGGCCATCCTGTCGGCCAGGGTGCTCCCAGTCGCGTGATATGAAATCGGTTTGCGGGGCGGGAGGCCGCGGCGCATACCGCCCCGATTGCCTGCGGGCAGATCCAGCTGTGGGCGAATTCTACACGGAGGCGACCCATTCTGAACCAGTCTGCGCCCGCGGCCACATGGCACGCGTGTCCGCAGTCTGAGGGGCTCGCCGGCGATCTGGCAGAGCACTTTCGATTGAGTGGGCAAAGGGTAGGGGTAACCAGTCCCGCCGTCACTAACCTCTGCGAAGGAGCGTCTGGATCGTGCGCATTAGGGACTGAACGCCGCCTTCGTGCCGGGCGTCGGAAGGATTATCCGCGGTGGTTGCAAGATCGCGTCGGGCTAGTTGGTGCGCGAGATCCTCGGCCAGGGCAGGCCGGTCCACCAGGAGCTCCGCGAACACTTCCTGTCGGATCACGTAGACGGTCACTCGTGTTGCCGCCTCCAGGCTGTGGAGTTCGCCGGATCCGGCGAAAAGCCCCATCTCCCCAAAGCAGTCGCCAGGAGAGAGGAACCCGAGCGTCTCGCTGTCGCGGCGCAACTCGATCGTTCCCGCTCGTACCATCATCAGGCTCATTAGAACGTCGCCCCGACCGGCAATGACATCTCCCTTCGCGAACTCACGGGTCGAGGACGCGTCGGCCAGCGTCCGCCGTTCCTCCGGCGTAAGGCGGGAGAAGAGCGGGATCGCATCGATGAGGTTGAGCGGCGTGACGGACGGCGTTGAAGCCGTCTCCTCCGTCGGAAGGTCGGTTGCCAGAATCCCGGCGGTCGGCGGCAAGGCGAGGAGGAGGCCGGCCGACTTGCAGTGGCGGTAGACGAGGTCGATGACCTCGTTGCGAGCGGGCGTGCGATGGGCGGGACTTCGCACCGTGAATTGGAGCTCGACCTCGAGGGCCGTGGCATCGAGTTTGCGGACGGTCACTGCCGGAGGCGGGTCCCTGACGATTCCGTTGCAGCTAGCGAGCGCGGTCTGCAACACCTCGACGATCACGGAGGGCATGCGCGTCGGCGCGATCCGCATGCCCATGGTCAGGATATGAGCCTCGGTGGGGCGGCTGACATTGGTCAGCGTAAGCTTCGCCAGGACGAATCGGCAGGACCACGATGTTGCCGATGTAGGTGAGGAGATGCGTCGAACGCCAGTTGCTCTCGACGACGCGGCCTTCCGTCCCGTCCCCGAAGATCCAGTTCGCCGATGCCGTAAGGCCTGCCGATCGTCAAAGCCACCCCGGCGAAGACGTCGCCGAGGGTGTCTGGAGCGCCAGGCCGAGGATGATGGCGATGACGCCCGACGTCGCGACCAACGTGCCGATCGGTACTCCGAAGACGAAGGCCAGCATGGAGGCGGCGACGCCGACATAGACGCCGCCGACCACTAGGTCCTGGAAAAGACGGGCTTCCTGTTGGGCGGCCCTCAATGACGAGGTAGATCCTGACGAACCCGATGAGGGCCCACGCGAGGTGCATCCACCACAAGAGCTTGGCGGTGATCAGCGGAAATGGTGTCGGCTGGCTTCCGTCATCGCCCTGGGAGGAGGTAGCAGCAGTTATAATCTGCCGCGGCAAGAGGCTCGTCATTGCGAGAAAGAAGGCGATTTGGGCAAGTAGCCGCGTGCTCGCCCGCCTGTCCGGAATGAGGTGCCAGACGACGAT
This sequence comes from uncultured Alphaproteobacteria bacterium, assembly GCA_963778835.1. Lineage (GTDB taxonomy): Bacteria > Pseudomonadota > Alphaproteobacteria > Rhizobiales > Methylopilaceae > Flaviflagellibacter. Next base: position 479 of record CAVZVY010000004.1, on the reverse strand, counting down.
CCCGGCGAGACCCACCGCGTTCACCCCGAACGAGGCGGACGCAAGGGTCGCACCGAGAGACATCTGAACCACCATGGCCGAGAGGAAACGAAGTCGTTGATGTGAGGTGACGTGGAAGCTTAGTTCAGCCCGGCCTTGTCGAGACCGTAAGACTTGTCGGCCGAGCCGGGCACGCTCTTGAAGGCTGGTTCTCGCCTGCGATCGTTCCTGTTTAACGTGCATATCCAGACAGAAGGCGCAGCCGTTGAGCTGGGAAGCACAAATCTGGACGTGGTCACGGATCCGTTCCTCGACCACGCTTTCGTTCAGCGCGACGCTGGACTGCTCGGCGTAGTTGATGCATTGGCTCATTGCTTCGTTCCCCGTAAAAACCGATCGGGCGAAGGCGACGATTGCGCACTTTGGTCGACGGCCGATATCGCACCGAAGGCCGGCTCTCGCTGGCCTGTGGCCAGGGAGCACCTCTACCTGGGGTAGGT
>CAVZVY010000003.1:0-24924 GCA_963778835.1 uncultured Alphaproteobacteria bacterium | reverse complement strand
GCTGGATCGAGACCGCGATCATGCGGGCCATGGACATCGTCCTGACGCTGCCGAGCCTTCTGCTTGCCATCGTCATCGTCGCGATCCTCGGGCCCGGACTGACCAATGCGATGATCTCCGTCGCGCTTGTCAGCCTGCCGCATTATGTCCGGCTCACCCGCGCCGCCGTCATTACGGAACTGTCGCGCGATTATGTGACCGCCGCCCGCGTCGGCGGGTCGGGCAATCTGCGCATCCTGTTCCGCGAAGTGCTGCCGAACTGCGCGGCCCCGCTGATCGTGCAGGCCTCGCTCGGCGTCTCGACCGCGATCCTCGATGCCGCGGCGCTCGGCTTTCTCGGCCTCGGTGCGCAGCCGCCTTCGCCGGAATGGGGAACCATGCTGGCGGATGCGCGGGAGTTCGTCCTGCGCGCATGGTGGGTCGTCACCTTTCCGGGGCTGATGATCCTGATCACCGTCCTGGCGTTCAATCTCATCGGCGACGGGCTGCGCGACGCGCTCGACCCGAAGCTGAAGCGGTGAGTGCGATGTCTCTTCTCGACGTCCGCAATCTCTGCGTCCGCTTCCCCTCCTCGGCCGCGACCCTGCAGGCGGTCGACGGGCTGAGCTTTGAACTCGACAAGGGCGAGGTGTTCGGCGTCGTCGGCGAATCCGGATCGGGCAAGAGCATCAGCATGCTGGCGCTGATGGGGCTCGTTCCCTTTCCGGGCGAAGTGACCGCCGACAGGCTCGAGTTCGACGGACAGGACCTCCTTGGCATGAGTTCGCGCCGGCGGCGGAGGCTGATCGGCAAGGACATCGCGATGATCTTCCAGGATCCCGTGACGAGCCTCAATCCGTGTTTCACGATCGGCTTCCAGATGGAGGAGACGATGCGTCTCCATCTCGGCTACGACCGCAAGGCCGCGCGGCGCCGCGCGATCGAGCTTCTGGATCTGGTCGGCATCACCGCGCCGGAAAGCCGGCTTTCGGCCTTTCCGCATCAGCTCTCGGGCGGGATGAGCCAAAGGGTGATGATCGCGATGGCGATCTCGTGCGATCCGCGTCTTCTGATCGCCGACGAGCCGACCACCGCGCTCGACGTCACCATCCAGGCACAGATTCTCGACCTTCTGCTGGCGCTGCAGCGCGACCGCGGAATGGCCCTGATCCTGATCACGCACAGCATGGGCGTGATCGCCGAAACCGCCGAACGCGTGCTCGTCATGTATGCCGGCCAGGTCATGGAAGAGCGTCCCGCGGCGTCGCTGTTTGCCGCGCCGCAGCATCCCTATACCGCGGCTCTGCTGAATGCGCTTCCGGAACGCGCGATCGCCGGACGGCTCTCGACGATCCCCGGCATGGTGCCGGGCGCGTTCGACCGCCCCACAGGTTGCCTGTTCAGCCCGCGCTGCGCCTACGCCACGGAGCACTCGCGCACCGAACAGCCGGGCCTTCGAACCTGGGCCGACGGGCAGGTGCGCTGTCATTACCCGCTCGGCGACCCGCTGCGAGACGCAAGGATTCTTGCCGACAGTCCGGTCGGCGCGGTGGAGACGGCGCCATGACGGCGGTTTCGGCACGCGACCTCGTTCAGGTTTTCAGGCTCGGCGGCGGCTTCCTGCGCGAGCCGCTCCGTCTGACGGCGGTCGGCGGCGTGTCGTTCGACATCGAACAGGGCAAGACGCTTGCGGTCGTCGGCGAATCCGGTTCCGGAAAATCCACTCTCGGCCGCATGGTGGCTCTGATCGATCCCATGACCGACGGGCAGCTGACGATCTCCGGCATCGACGTTCGGCAGGCCAATGCGGACGAGCGCTCCGAACTGCGCCGCCAGGTGCAGTTCATCTTTCAAAATCCGTTCGGCTCGCTCAATCCGCGCCGGCGGATCGGCGCCATCCTCGAAGAGCCGCTCGTCGCGGCCGGGCGCGGCGACAGTGCCGAGCGCCGCCGCCGCGCGCGCGACATGCTGGCCCGTGTCGGCCTGCGGCCCGAGCACGCGGATCGCTATCCGCACATGTTCTCGGGAGGCCAAAGGCAGCGCATCGCGATCGCCCGGGCGCTGATGCTGGAGCCCAAGATCGTCGTCGCGGACGAACCGGTGTCGGCGCTCGACGTCTCGGTTCAGGCGCAGGTGCTGAACTTGCTGACGGATCTGCAGCGCGAAATGGGGCTCGCTTATCTCTTCATCTCGCACGATCTCGGAGTGGTGCGTCACCTGGCGCACGACGTACTGGTGCTCTATCTCGGAATTGCGCTCGAGCAAGGGCCGAAGGAGGCGATCTTCGCGCGGCCGCTGCACCCCTATACGCGCGCTCTGCTCGCAAGCACGCCGGACATCAACGCGCCGCGCCGCCAGCGCATGGTCCTGACGGGAGAGCCCCCCTCGCCGTTCAATCCACCGGTCGGCTGCGTGTTCTCGACACGGTGTCCGAGCGTCACGGAACACTGCCGCCAGGAGCGGCCGCCGCTCCGCCCGCTCGACGGGCGCCTTGTGGCCTGTCATTACGCTGAAGCGCTGCTGAAGGACGGCTTCGTCGCGTCGCCGGCAGCGTCAGCGAGCTAAACCTTCACGCACGCTTGACGGCAAATGCGGCAATTCCTGCGCCGACGAGAAGCGACCCGCCGATCCGGTTGACGATGCGCAGCACCTTAGGCCGTCTGATGGCGCGGCGGGCCCGTGCCGCCATGAGCGCGTAAAACAGCACATTGCACGCCGACAGAGCCAGAAACGTGATCTCCACCACGATCATCTGCGGCAGGAGCGGCGCCGTGGAATCCAGGAACTGCGGAAGGAAGGCGACGAAGAATGTAATGCCTTTCGGATTGAAAGCGGTGACCAGCAGAGCATGGCCGAACATTCGGCCCCCGCTCACATCCGCCGCCGCGGCATCCACGCTTGCGTCCGACCGCCACAGTTTGACGCCCAGCCAGACCAGATACGCAGCACCGATGAATTTCAGCACGGTGAACAATGTGGCCGACGCGGCGAGCAGCGCACCGAGGCCCGCGAGCGACAAGGTCAGCGAGATGAAATCACCGGCCACGACGCCGGCGACCGTCATCAGCGCCGAGCGTCGGCCATGGCTTAGCGCGTAGCTTGCGACCAGGAGTGCGGTCGGGCCGGGGATGAGGAGCATGACGGCTGAAGCCGCAGCGAAGGCCAGCCAGAGTTCCAGTGACATGGTGCGAGCAAGCCTGCTGCGGCGGTGAACGTCAAGGGCCCGATGCGCGGCGCATGCGCAGACGGTTTCGGATCAATGAAGAATTTGGCTGAGGAACATGCGGGTGCGTTCGTGCTGCGGATTCGAGAAGAACTCATTGGGAGTGTTCTGCTCGACGATCTGCCCGCCGTCCATGAAGATCACGCGATCCGCCACCTGGCGCGCGAACCCCATTTCGTGCGTCACGCACAGCATGGTCATTCCCTCCTCGGCGAGGCCGACCATGGTGTCGAGCACTTCCTTGACCATCTCGGGATCAAGAGCCGAGGTGGGTTCGTCGAACAGCATGATCTTCGGGTTCATGCAGAGAGAGCGGGCGATGGCGACGCGCTGCTGCTGGCCGCCGGAAAGCTGACCCGGATATTTGTTGGCCTGCTCCGGGATTTTGACGCGCTTGAGATATTTCATCGCGATCTCTTCGGCATCGGCCTTCGGCAGCTTTCTCACCCAGATCGGAGCCAGGGTGCAGTTTTCCAGGATCGTGAGATGCGGGAAGAGATTGAAATGCTGGAACACCATTCCGACGTCGCGGCGGACTTCCTCGATCTTCTTGAGGTCGCTGGTGAGTTCCGCGCCGTCGACGAAAATGTGGCCGTCCTGATGTTTCTCGAGACGGTTGATGCACCGGATCATGGTCGACTTGCCGGAACCTGACGGGCCGCAAATGACAATGCGTTCGCCGCGCGCGACTTCGAGATTGATCTTCCGCAGCACGTGGAAGCTGCCGAACCACTTCCCGACATTGACGAGCTCGACCGCGAGATCCTTTCCGATTTGAGTGGGGTTCATGACGTCACGTTCTCCATGCTCAATTGCGGTGCCCGGTGTGCAGACGCTCTTTCGATAAAGAGGGAATAGCGGGACATCCCGAAACAGAATGTCCAGTAGATGAGCGCGGCGAAGGCAAAGCCGGTCGCCGGCGTCACCGGGCTCGCCCAGTTCGGATCCGAGAAGTTCTGCTGGATGATGCCGAGCAGGTCGAACAGGCCGATGATCAACACCAGGCTCGTATCCTTGAAGAGCGAGATGAACGAATTGACGATGCCGGGAATCACGACCCTCAGGGCCTGCGGCAGAATGACGAGGCGCATCGCCGGCCAGTAGCTCAGCCCCATCGCGCTCGCGCCTTCGTATTGACCGGCTGGGATGGCCTGCAGGCCGCCGCGGATGACTTCCGCCATATAGGCCGCCGAGAACAGGGTGACGCCGATCAGGGCGCGCATGAGCTTGTCGAAATTGACGCCGGCGGGCAGAAACAGCGGCAGCATCACGCTTGCCATGAACAGCACGGTGATGAGCGGGACGCCGCGCCAGAATTCGATGAACACGATGCAGAACGTACGTATGACCGGCATATCCGACCGGCGGCCCAGCGCCAGCAGGATGCCGAGCGGAAGCGACGGCCACGATGCCGACGACGGCGATCACCATCGTCAGCATCAGGCCGCCCCATTGCGGCGTCTCGACATAGGAAAGTCCGAAATCGAGCGTCAGCGCGAGATAGACCAAGAGGAGCGAGACGGGCAACACGACCGCCGGAACAAGCGACAGGCGGCGGCCCGCCGCGACATCGCGGGCGAGGTCTACCGCGACCAGCCCGATCGCAACGACCGAAGCGGCCGCGAGCAGCAGCGCGCCGAGCGATACACGGTTGGTGCCGATGAAGAAGACCAGAGTGCCGGACGGCAGGATGAGAGACAGAATACCCGCAACCACAAAACCGGCGACGCCAAGCGCGAGCACCAGAACGGCGGACTTCGTAAACCCCTCCTGCGCCGCGGACTTCAGGCGTCGAATTCATGGATGAGATCAGAGCGCCGGCGAGGACCGCGAGGAGCACGGCGTTCGTGCTGGGGGAGAACGAAAAATTACCGCCGGTCAGAAGCACGAGGGCGAGCACCGGGAAAAAGCCGAGCAGAAAGATCGCGTTCAGCTTTTTGTAGGGCACTTTTGGAATTGCGAGCGGGACGAGCCCGGCCGCCAGCAGAAAGAACACGAGATCGACGCGCCAGCGCTCGGGATTAGGATAACGGCCATAGATGAACTGGCCGAGCTTGGCCTTGACGAAGGCCCAGCACGCGCCGGGTTCTCCGCCCGCGGCCATGAGACAGCCCTCACGGTTGTCGGCAGTCCAGGTGGCGTTGAAGATCAGCCAGTTCAGGAGAGGCGGCACGGCCCAGGCAATGAAAGCCAGGGAGAGAAGCGTGGCAACGGTGTTGAACGGCGACGAGAACAGGTTCTCGCGAACCCAGGCGACGGTTCCGGTCTCCGCCAAAGGCGGCGGCTCGGGTGGAAGCACGGCCTCGCTGACATAGGACACGGAGCTTTGCTGGTTCATCGCCTATCTCTCGACCATGGCCATGCGCCTGTTGAACCAGTTCATCAGAGCCGAGATGAGAAGGCTGATCGTCAGATAGACCACCATGGTCATGGCGATGACTTCGATGGCCTGGCCGGTCTGGTTCAGCACCGTGCCCGAGAACACAGCCACAAGATCGGGATATCCGACGGCGACGGCAAGCGAGGAGTTCTTCGTGAGGTTGAGGAACTGATTGGTCAGCGGCGGAATGATAACCCGCATCGCCTGCGGCACGATGACGAGCCTGAGCATATGCGCCCGGCTCAATCCGAGCGCGGCCGCGGCTTCGCTCTGGCCGTGCCCGACCGCCAGGATCCCGCCGCGAACGATCTCGGCGATGAAGGCCGCCGTGTAGATGGTCAGGCCGAGCAGAAGCGCCATGAATTCAGGGGTGATCACCATGCCGCCCCTGAAGTTGAAGCCCTGCAGCACCGGCACATCCGCGGTAAACGGACCGCCAGTCACCAGCGCCGCAAGGACGGGAAGACCGACAACCAGGCCGAGGCTTGGCGGGAGCAGGGAGAATGTCTGGCCTGTCGCGAGACGGCGCGCCTTCGCCCAACGCGCCAGGAAGATTGTACCGACAACGCCGATGACAAACGCTGCAATGACAATACTCGCCCCCGCTTCAGCGAGCGGGCGCGGCATGATGAGGCCGCGATTGTTGAGAAAAACCGTACCGCCGATGGAATATCCGAGACGCGGGCTCGGCAGCAGGGACAGGACCGCCTTGTACCAGAACAGCAATTGCAGCAGCAGCGGGATGTTGCGGAAGAACTCGACATAGACCGTGCCGAGCTGGCGCAGAATCCAGTTGGGCGACAGGCGCGCAATCCCGATCGCGAAACCGAGAATGGTGGCAAGCACGATGCCGATGATCGACACATAGAGGGTGTTGCAGAGACCGACGAAAAAAGCGCGGAGATAGGTGTCGTTGGACGAATAAGGGATCAGCGAAAACAGAATTTCGAAACCGGCGCGGCCGGAGAAGAAGCCGAAGCCCGACGCGATATTGGCGCGCCGCAGATTGTCCGTGACGTTTCCGAAAAACCACCAGCCGAGAGCGACGACGAACAGAGCCAGCGCAACCTGAAAGACAAGGGCGCGAAGTTTAGGATCGTAAAGCGGCGAGGAGCCGGGCGTGCGCACTTTCGCCGCGATACCGGAACTCTCCTGAATGGCCATGTCACTCCTCAAACGTCAGACGGCGCGGCGGCGTTGGAAGCAAAAAGGGCCGGGCGCGATTTGCGTCCGGCCCCTTGATCGATCAGCGGATCGGCGGCGCGTACTGCAGTCCGCCCTTGCTCCACAGCGCGTTGACGCCGCGCGCGATCTTCAGCGGCGATCCGGCGCCGACATTGCGCTCGAAGATTTCGCCGTAATTGCCCATCTGCTTGATGAGCTGATAGGCCCAGTCGTTGGAAACGCCCATCGGCTCGCCGAACTTGCTGTCGTCGGCCGCGAGGATGCGTTTGACGCTCGGATTGGTCGACGTCTTTTTCAGGTCGTCGATGTTCTTCGAGGTGATGCCGTACTCTTCGGCCTCGACAAGCGCATAGGTCGTCCATTTGACGATGTTCAGCCACTGCACGTCGCCGGCGCGCACCACGGGACCGAGCGGCTCCTTGGAGATGATTTCCGGGAGCACGACATGATCGTCGGGAACCTGGAAGGTCAGCCGGTAGGCGTACAGGCCTGACTGGTCGGTCGTCATCGCATCGCAGCGGCCGGATTCGTAAGCCGCGTTCACTTCATCGACCTTCTCGAACACGACCGGCGTAAACTTGATCTTGTTGGCCGCGAAGTAGTCGGAGAGGTTCAACTCCGTCGTCGTACCGGACTGCACGCAGACCGACGCGCCGTCGAGCTTCAGCGCCGATGCAACGCCCAGCGCCTTTTTCACGACGAAGCCCTGGCCGTCGTAATAGTTCACGCCGGCGAATGTCAGGCCCATCTGGGTATCTCGCGACATGGTCCAGGTCGTGTTGCGCGCCAGAAGATCAACTTCGCCGGACTGAAGGGCCGTGAAGCGGTCCTTGGCCGAAAGCGGGGTGAATTTGACCTTCGTGGCGTCTCCGAAGACCACCGCGGCAACCGCCTTGCAGTAGTCGATGTCGAGACCGGTCCAGGCGCCCGCATCTGTCCGGGCTCGCGAAGCCGGGAAGCCCGGTGTTCACGCCGCACTGGACAAATCCCTTGGCCTTCACATCGTCCAAAGTCGCTGCCGAAGACGCCGTGGCGCCAAGCGCCGCCATTGCACTCAAGATGATAACTGGTGTGAGCTTGCTCATACACGCGCTCCTGATTTTTGGCTGTCCGTACAAGGAATTTGTGCCGCCCCCTGGCTAAGCGATACACAGATGCCGATCTGTGATGTTATTCATCATTTGTGAGAATAGGCATGGCGTCAACGGCGATATTTGCAGCAGATTGGCGAGCAAATTTCGTGCAATCGCGTGATTTCGTAAGCATAACCCGGCATTTGCACGTGCGAGATCTAGTGAAATTTGGTGTGCCACCACTCGCGTGTGGACTTAAATCGCAAGTGTATGGAATGACCAGCCCCGCGCATAGCGGGCGCAATGGAGCCGTCCGACGGGCGTTTACGGGGCCGGGTTTCGGAGCGCATGGACCCAGTATAGTTCCGGAGCGGCGAAGCGCCGCCTAGCGCCGGGGTGGCGAATGTGGAGGCTGGAGGCCGGAGACCCAGATGAACAGCATCCGTATTCAGGCCGGCCCTTATGCCTTCGAGGCCGAGCTTCTTCCTGACATCGCGCCCAAGACCTGCGCGCTCTTCCAGACCCTGCTTCCCTACAAGGAGCGTATCATCCATGTGCGCTGGAGCGGCGAAGGCTGTTGGATTCCGCTCGGCGAGACCGATTTCGGCTTCGGCTACGAGAACGCGACAAGGTCCTTGTTCTGGCGCTTGCTTTCGGAGGCCTCGCGAAACTCGATCTCGATCGCTCCGCGCAAGATCAATTCCCGAAACGGCATACCGCGTCGGCATGAACAGCCCCGGACGACCACATTTTCTCGCCGACACCGGCGAAGACAAACCCGAAAACTGGCTGTGGGGACGCCCGGGAGAGGAAGCCGATGCGGTCCTGCTCGTTTACGCCGCGGATGCACCTACACTTTCCGAAGAGGTTTCCGCGCGCAAGGCCGATATCGAGCAAAGCGGCGGGCGCATACTCCATGAATTGAGGCCCAAACCTCTCGAAGAACGCGATCCGGCGACAGCGGAGCACGGTCGCTTTCGAGCCGTTCGGCTTTGCGGACGGCGTCTCTCAACCGATCGTAAAGGGCACGCGGCGGTGGCTTCGTGAAATCCGACGCGATTCATACCGTCGAGCCGGGGGAGTTTCTGCTTGGCTACCCCGACAGCCGTGGCTTCTTTCCGCCGTCGCCGAGCGTACAGGCATCGGCCGACCCTGAAAACCGGCTGCCTTTGCTGCATCCCGTTCATTCGCGCAATCTCTATCAGCCCGACTTCAATCAGAGCGGGGCGCAGGCCGCGCGCGACTTCGGACGAAACGGAACATTCCTCGTTATCCGGCAGCTCGATCAGAAGGTGGAAGTTTTCGACGACTACCGACATCCGCCGCGACCACCTATGCCCGCCATCCCGCCGTGCCCGCGAACCTCGAAACCAGCGTTAAGGAGTGGCTGGGAGCGAAGATCATAGGACGGGAAACGGCACATCGCTGGTGCGTTATCCGCATCGGCCGGTCACCCCCGGGGCCGGCCAGAAGAACGCCCGTCCCGACAATGAATTTCTTCCTCGACGGCGTCGAGGATCCGCTCGGAGAGCGCTGCCCGCTTGGGGCACATATCCGCCGGACAAATCCCCGCGACAGCCTCGCGCCGGGATCGAAGGACGAGCTGTCGATCGTCAACCGCCATCGCATCCTGCGCGTCGGACGCTCATATGAACCGCAAGGCAGCGGCGACCCGAATTCCACCGACCCGGGACTGCTTTTCATGTGTCTCAATGCCGACATCGAACGGCAATTCGAGTTCATTCAACAGACCTGGTCGATGACCTGGCAGTTTCACGGACTGGAAAACGAGGTCGACCCTATTCTCGGCCGAGGCGGCAGGAAGGGCGATGAACGAAAACTCAGCCGTCTCACGATCCCATCACCGAACGGACCGCTGCACCTGACCGGCATTCAGGACTTCGTGAAAGTTCGGGGCGGCGGCTATTTCTTCATGCCGGTCGTCAGGCCATACATTATCTTTCAGGCCTGTAGTCTCGCAAACCAGGCTTGAATTCGTGGAGGTATGGCGTTTGCAAGACCCGTCGCGCCCGGATGGAAAACCCTGTAGGACGAGGCTCAGGACATCCTGCCGGGAAAATATGATGGACGTCATCGTCGTGGACCACCCTCTGGTCCAGCACAAACTGAGCCTGATGCGGGAGAAGGACGCCCCGACGACCGATTTCCGCAGATTGGTCTCTGAAGTCGCGCTCCTCCTCGCCTATGAAGTGACGCGTGACCTGCCGCTCGAAACCCGCCGGATCGAAACTCCGCTGGAGGCGATGGACGCGCCGGTGCTTGCCGGCAAGAAGCTCTGTTTCGTGTCGATCCTGCGGGCGGGCAGCGGCATCCTCGACGGCATGCTCGATCTCGTGCCATCCGCCCGCGTCGGCCATATCGGCCTCTACCGCGATCCGGACACGCTGAAGCCGGTCGAATATTATCTGAAGGTGCCGGACGATCTCGGCGAGCGGCTGACGATCGTGGTCGATCCCATGCTGGCCACCGGCTATTCCGCGGCGGCCGCGATCACCCGGCTCAAGCAAGAAGGCGCGAAGAAGATACGATTTGTCTGCCTGCTTGCGGCGCCGGAGGGGATAGAGGTGATGAGCGGGAGCCATCCCGACGTCACGATCTTCACCGCCGCCGTGGACCGCGAACTCGACAGCCACGGCTATATCCGCCCCGGCCTTGGCGATGCCGGCGACCGGCTGTTCGGCACGAAGTGACTCAGCCGAGTTCGAAAGTCGTTATGCCGTAAGATCCGGTCCAAGGCAGATCCGGCGCCGGTCCGCGATACATGCGCGCCGTCTCGAACACCGGCCTCATGCCGTTGCGCTCCGCAAGGTCGACCGCTGCCGCGTTAGGCTCGGGAGGATCAAGGAAAACGGTCCGATCCGTGGCCTGTGAAGCCAGTACCCGAAACAGAGCGTCCGCGACCGCTTCATCATCGGCGAAGAGCGGCCCGATCTTGTGGCCTCTCGCGCCAGGCGCGGATGGTGCCGTAGCCGCGCACGATCCCGTCCTCGACAAAGGCGTAGGAGTGCCGCGCATTCGGCGTCAGCCATTCGCGCAGAAAGCTTTCGCGCGGCGCCGGAAGAAGGCGCGGTCATAGGCGAGCGATTGCCGGGACCAGCGCATTGTCCACCGGGACCAGCCGCGCATCCGGCACGACCGAAACGCCGACCGTCCCGCCATAGCGCACATTGCGGTGCAGCAGCTCGAAGCCCGATTTCCTGTAGTTCTCCTGCTGCGCCACGACGCCGTCGAGACCGACGGTTCGGCCGGCGAGCCTTTCCATCGCGGCCTGCCATGTCGCCCAGCCATAGCCCTTTCCGCGCGCCTCGGGCGCGGCGATGTAGAAGCCGAGGAAGCCGAAGTCCGTCCATACCGGACCGCGGAGATGCAGGTGACCGCCCGGCCCTCCACCTCGCCAACGAGGAACCCACCCGGGTCGGCGGCGAGGAACGCCTCGGCGTCGTCGAGACCCGGGTTCCAGCCCTCGCGCGCCGCCCAATCGATGGCCATGTCGAGATCGGCCAGCGTCATGACCCTGATTTCGACGCTGCTCATCCGCGCAGGATAACCGAGGGAGCGAAATCCGCGAGTGCCCCGGTATATGTCTTGTCGAGCGGCGGGCATAGGCACCGCCTTTGGACGTCTTCAGCCCGAGGCCAACCAATGCCTCGACCATCTTCACGCCGGCAGTCACGCCATCAATTACCGGCACGCTGAATTCGGCCGAAAGATCGCGCGCCAGATTGGCCATGCCCGCGCAACCGAGCACCACCGCATCGCTGCCATCCGACTCTAGCGCGGCCTTGATCGCAGTGCGCAGGATCGATCGTGCACCCGACGCAGGATCTTCGAGCGTCAGCACCGGAATGTCGGACGCATGCACCCTCGCCCGCTCGGCAAATCCGTAGCGGCGAACCAGACCTTCGATCGGAACCAGCGAACGCGACAAAGTCGTCACGACCGAGATTTTCGTGGCGATCATCCCGGCCGCGGCCAGTGCACTCTCGCAGATTCCGACGACCGGAACTGTCGCCAGCGCTCGCGCGGCGTCGAGGCCGGTATCGTCGAAACAGGCGATGACGACACCATGGGCACCGGCCGCTTCGCCTTTGGCGATCTCCTGAAGCAGCCCTGGCAGTGCCAGCGCCTCATCGTAGAACCCTTCGATCGAGGCCGGCCCCATCGCCGGATTGACCGCAAGAATCTCGGTATCGACCGCAGCGACCGAGCGCGCGGCCTCGCCGATCTTGGCCGTCATGCCGACCGTCGTATTCGGATTTACAACAAGAATACGCATGGATGCCGATCAGGCGCGCGCCCGCCGACCAGCGGCGCGCTGGGAGATGTAGATGCCGCAGCAGCGATAGCAGAATGATCAGCAACGAAAAGCCCGTCGTCACTGTCCCGAGCGCATAGAGCACCGGCGTCGTGACGTTCGTGGTCATGCCGTAGATTTCGAGCGGCAGCGTGTTGAATGACCCCGCCGTCATCAGCGTCCGCGCGAACTCGTCGTACGACAGCGTGAAACCGAACAGTCCGACGCCGATGAGGCTCGGCAGGATGAGCGGCAGCACCACATGGCGGAAGCTCTGCCAAGGCGTCGCGCCAAGGTCGCTCGCCGCTTCCTCATAGCTCGGATTGAAGCGGTTGAAGACCGCGAACATGATCAGCAAGCCGAACGGCAATGCCCAAGTCAGATGCGCCCCGAAGGCCGACGAGTACCAGGCCGATCGGATGCCGACGACCTGGAACAGAAGGCCGATGCCGAGGCTGACGAGGATCGACGGCACGATCAGGCTCGCGATCGCCGTATAGAACAGCGGTCCCGCTCCCCAGAATGGACGGCGGAACGCCATTCCCGCGAGGAGCGACGACGACGATTGTCGTCGCCATAACCATCAGGCCGAGCACCAGCGAACGCAAAAACGAGCCGCCGAAATCGCCGACGGCCTGCGTCTCGAACAGGTTCCGAAACCAGCGCAGCGACACGCCATTCATCGGGAACGTCAGGCCGCCATCCGGCCCCTGGAAGGACAGGATGAAGATCGTCGTCAGCGGTCCGTAAAGGAACAGCACGAACAGCGCAAAGAAGGCGGCGAGCACCCAGAAGCCGAGACCGCGACGCTCCGTGTTCATGTCACAGCTCCTTGCGGATGTTCACGACGCGGAGAATGCCCGCGACCATCAACAGCACCACGGCCAGAGCAGGATGACCGCGTTCGCCGCGGCCGCCGGATATTGGAGCACCGAGATCTGGTTCGCGATCATCAGGCCGACCGAGGCCGACTGGCCGCCGCGACATGAAGCGGACGGTGATGAAATCACCCATGCACAGCGTCACCACGAAGATCGAGCCGATCGCGATGCCCGGCTTGGCCAGCGGGATGATGACGTTGGTCAGGATCTGCCAGGAATTCGCGCCGGCATCGCGCGCCGCCTCGATCAGCGAGCGGTCGATGCGCATCAGCGTGTTGAAGATCGGCGTCACCATGAACAGCGAATAGAGATGCACCATCGCCAGCACGACGGCGAAATCCGAGAACAGCAGGAATTCGAGCGGCCGGTCGACGAGGCCCATATTCATCAGCGACTGGAATTGATCAGCCCGTTCCGTCCGAGGAACGGGATCCACGAGATCATGCGGATGATGTTCGAGGTCAGGAACGGAACCGTGCAGATGAGGAACAGCACCATCTGCATGGTCGCGGTGCGCACATGGAAGGCCAGGAAATAGGCGACCCAGAAGCCGATCACGAGCGTGAGCACCCAGACGATCGCCGTGTAGCGCAGCGTGTTGAGATAGGTCTGCCAGGTGACCCAGGAGCCCAACGTCTCCTCGTAGTTCAGAAGGATGAAGTCCGGATAGATCTGGACGGAATCGTAGTCCCAGAAGCTGACCATCAGGATGGTCAGGATCGGCAGCACGAGAAACAGACCGAGGATCAAGGCAAGCGGTAGGGCCTGCAGATAGGAGGCGTAGCGGCCGATGTTGAAGCGTTTCGCGCGGCGGCGCGTCGATCGCCGGCAGGACGGCATCCGCTACAGCTTCGCTCATCTGTCCGTTCCCCTCGCCGTGGTTCGATCTGGTCCGGCAACCGGACGGCGCTTTACCAACGCGCGCCACCCGGCTGCCAGGCGCTCAGGCGGCGATGAACTCGTTCCACTTGCGGATCATGTAGCGGTCCTCGTCCATGACCGAGTTCCAGCAGGCGACCTTGCCCATGCGCTCGTAGAACGAGCCGCCGTCGCGCACCGAGCCTGCCTTCTCCATGACCTTGCCGTCCGGAGCCAGGATGTCGCCCTTGGCGGCCTTGCCCTCGACCCAATAACCCCACTCGTCCGCGGACATGTACTCCTTGGCGGTGTCCAGCGCCGGCCGAGTAATAGCCCTGGCGGTTGAGATAGGCGCCGACCCAGCCGGACAGATACCAGTTGATGTATTCGTAGGCGGCGTCGAGCTGCTTGCCCTCGAGATGCTTGGCGAGGCCAAGACCGCCGCCCCAGGCGCGATAGCCTTCCTTGAGAGGCTGGTATGTGCAGGCGATGCCCTTCGAGCGGACCGCGGCGACGGCCGGCGACCACATCGACTGGATGATCGACTTCGCCCGAGGCCATCAGGTTCACGCTCTCGTCGAAGCGTCTTCCAGAAGGCGCGGAACTGGCCGGCCTTCTTGGCCTTGATCAGGAAGGCGATCGTCTTGTCGATCTCCTCCTTGGTCATGTTGCCCTTGTCGTCGTATTTGATCTTGCCCGAGGCCTCCATGATCATCGCGGCATCCATGATGCCGATCGACGGGATGTTCAGGATCGAGGTCTTGCCCTTGAAGGCCGGATCCATGATGTCGGCCCAGGTGGTGATATCGCGGCCGACGAGATCCGGGCGGATGCCGAGCGTATCGGCGTTGTAGATGGTCGGAACCATCGTCATCCAGTCGGTCGGCGTCTTGGCGAACGTCTTCGAATCCTTGCCCTCGACGAAGCCGACCGTATGCGGCGCCGTGCCCTGCGCAATGACCGAGTTCGGAGTCAGCTTGCCGGTGACGAACAGCGGGACGATCTTGTCGAAATACTTCAGCTTCGAGACGTCCATCGGCTGCAGCGTGCCGGCCGGAAACACCTTCTTGCAGATCCAGTATTCGACGTCAGCGATGTCGTAGCTGTCGGGCTGCGTGACGGTGCGCTGCGCGGCCGCGTCGGAATCGAGCGCCGTCATCTGCAGCGTGATGCCGAGGTCGGCCTTGCACTTCTCGGCGATGGCGTTGATGTTCGAGACGCCGGTGCCGATCTGGCGCAACGTGATCGGAGTCTGCGACCAGACTGTCGGGAAGCCGGTGATCGCGCCCGAGCCGGCGGCGAGACCCGCAGTCGCGGCGGCGCCCTTCAGATAGTGATACGGCGCGACACGCCGCCGTTCGAAGTCGTGTTTCTTTCGTCATCGCTCTCTCCTGTTGGATCCGCAGGTCACGCCACGGACGATTTCAGGATGTGGACGTCTTCCGGCGCCCAGGTCAGTGGCACCGCGTCGCCGATGGAGAGCGGCCGCGAAGAAGTCGGTTTCGGGAAACTGCACCGCGAAGTCGTCGACGCCCGGCGCGCTCGAGGGACACCTGCACCTTCTGTCCGTGATATTCGACGTTCTGGACGAGACCGGTCATGCCACAGCCCTTCCTAGGCGGCTGGCCGACCCTTACGCGATCATTCCTGACCGCGATCTCGATCGGCTGCCCCACTTCCAGGTCTTTCGCCGGCGCATTGAAGGCGAGCCCACCGGGTGCCTCGAACTGCACGCCCGCTTTCATCGCCGTGGTGACGCGGCCTGCGAGCACGTTGTGGTCGCCCATGAATTTGGCGACGAAGGCGGTGGCGGGGCGGTTGAAGACTTCGCGTGGTGCAGCCGCCTGCTCGATCTTGCCGTGTTGCATGACAACGACGAGGTCGGCCAGCGCCATCGCCTCTTCCTGGCTGTGCGTGACGTGGATGAAGGAGATGCCGAGCTGAAGCTGGAGCTTCTTCAGTTCCTGCCGCACGCGGATCTTCAGGAAGGGATCGAGTGCCGACAGCGGCTCATCGAGCAGCAGAGCCTGCGGATCGGTGATCAGCGCGCGAGCAAGCGCCACGCGCTGTTGCTGGCCGCCGGACAATTGCGCCGGTCGTCGCTCGGCGAGGTGGTCAAGCTGGACGAGCTTGAGCATCTCCAGCGCCCGGCGCGGCTTGCCGACCTTGTCGACGCCGTGCATCTTCAGGCTGAAGGCGACATTGTCGCGTGAGTCGAGATGCGGAAACAGCGCGTAGCTCTGAAACATCATCGCCGTGCCGCGCTGCGCCGGCGGAAGGTCGGTGACGACCGTGTCGCCGAGCCGGATATGGCCTTCGGAGATCGTCTCATGTCCGGCGATCATGCGAGCGTCGTCGACTTGCCGCAGCCGGACGGGCCGAGAAGGCAGCAATAGGTCCCGGCCGGAATTTTCAGGCTGACATCGTCGACCGCCACCGTACCGCCCGGATAGCGCTTCGTGACCCCGACGATTTCGAGCTGAGCTGGTTCCACGGAAACACCCCTTCGGCCGGTGTCTCGCAATCGTCGTGCCAAACCGATCGGCCCCGGATTAACCCTCAAACCGCGACGAAGGTCGTAAGCGGGCGCAACTGGCCCGGCGCTTGCTTAGAGTTTCTTAAGCGCAGAGCGGTTGCTCTTATGGGTTGGCGTGCCCATCGTTCGGGATCCCGAAAGGTTCGCCGCAAGACTTCGGTCTCGCGACCTTCGCTGGTTCAACGGTGAGGACGAACCCCGACGGGTCTCTTCGGTCTGAAAAGGGCTGGAGGCGACAATGTATGATCGTGACAGTGTAACCGGTGATTTTTCTCGGCGCAGTTTTCTGAAATCCACTCTAGCCGGCACGGTCGCGACGGTCGCGATCCCGAGTTCGCTGGCGAGCTTCCTGGCCCCGTCGGTGGCCCAGGCCGCGACGACCACCATCAAGGCGACGCACGGCTCCGGCTTCTGCAATATGGCGATCTTCCTCGTGAAGGAGCGGGATCTCGCCAAGGCCGACGGCGTCGAACTCGAATTCGTCGTCACGCCCTCGAACACCGAAATCACCACGATGTTCGGCGCCGGGCTCGTCGACATCTCGATGATCCCCTATTCGAATTTCATGACGCTCTACGACGCGGGCGCTCCGGTGAAGATCATCTCCGGCGGCGGCGTGCAGGGCTGCATCATCGTTGCGAAGCCCGGCATCAAGTCGGCGGCCGATCTGAAGGGCAAGAGCTTCGGCACCTTCCAGGCCGACACGCTTGAGGTCCTGCCCTACGACTACCTGAAGAAGGCAGGCATGTCGTTCAAGGACGTCGACATCAAGTATCTCAACACCTCGCCGGAACTGGCGCAGGCGTTCATGGCCGGCGCGCTCGACGCGATCTGCCACATCGAGCCCTATGCCTCGCAGTGCCTCGCCAGCGTTCCCGGCGCGACGATCCTCACCGACGGCATCGACCTTTACGGCCCCGGCTATTCGGACTGCGTGCTCGCCGCACGCACGCCTCTGCTCCAGGAAAATCCGAAGGCCGTCAAAGCCATCATCAAGGCGCTGATGGTCGCGCAGTCGCAGGCGGAAAAAGACAAGCCCGCGGCGCTCAAGGACACGGTCGGCAAGTACTACAAGACGACCATGGATGCCGCGATCAACGCGTCCAACAAGCAGCCGATCTGCGTCGACCAGCGCGGCCAGACGCAGTTCATCCTCGACCGCGGCGTGTCGATGAAGGAACTCGGCTACGTCAAGAAGCTGCCGGACAAGGCCGCCTTCGACTGGACCTTCCTTGAAGTCGGTTATCAGCGAAAATCCGGATCTCTATGCTTCGCTCAAGCTGAAATCCTGATCGACCGCGGTCCGGGTTCCAGGCCCGGACCGCCACTTCTCTTTTCGATGGAGTTTTTGATGACCGCGCCGGCAGGCAGAGTGGAAGGTCCGGACTCGCCCTATTGGGTGATCCTTAAACGCGTCGCGGCGTCGGTCCTGTGGGCCCTGGCGTCGCTTGGCCTGTTCGCGGCGATCTGGGAAGTGCTCTGGGCGCTGGGTTGGGCAAACCCGCTGCTTCTGCCGCCGCCCCACATGTTCCTCGCGGACATCCCCGGCACCCTGGTCTACTTCGACAACAGCAACCGGGTCGGCGCCGGCGGCAATGGCGGCGGTGTCGGCGGCCTCCTGCTCACGATGGGATCGACGACGGCGCGCGTCCTTCTCGGCCTGTCCATCGGCTTCGTGCTCGGCGTGACCACCGGCGCCCTGATCCACTACGTCCCGATCCTCCGAAAACTTCTGATGCCGACCCTTCTCATTCTCGCGCCGATCTCGCCGGTCGCCTGGCTTCCCGTCGCGATCTTCGTGTTCGGGATCGGCAATGTGCCGGCCGTCTTCCTCGTCGTCATCACGGTCTATTTCGCGATCGTCATCGGCACCGTCGCGCAGATCCAGAGCGTTCCCAAAAACTACCTCCACGTCGCGCGCATCGTCGGCGCGAACGAACGCCAGACCTTCTGGCGCGTGGTCCTCCCCTCCATCCTCCCTGGGCTGTTCATGATCCTCCGGCTCAATCTCTTCGCCGCCTGGATGGTGGTTCTGGTCGCGGAAGCGGTCGGCGTCGGCACCGGCCTCGGCCAGATCACCTCGATGGCGCGCGCGACCTTCAACGCCAAGCTCGTCTTCTTCACGATGGCGATCATCGGCCTGCTCGGCTTTACGCTCGATTGGATGCTGCTGAAGATCCAGCACAAATTGCTGTGGTGGATCCCCGCCGGTTCGGGAGCCGCGCGATGAGCCGCCCCGCTTTGTCCCTGCGCAACGTGTCCAAGACCTGGACGCCGGAAGGCCGCGCGCCGGTCCAGGCTCTGTCCGACTTCAGCCTCGACGTCACGCCCGGCGAGTTCGTCGTCTTCCTCGGGCCGTCGGGCTGCGGAAAATCCACCCTGCTCTACATGATCGCCGGCCTCGAACCCCTGTCCGGCGGCGTGATCGAGCAGGACGGGCGCACCGTCGAAGGCACCTCCGCCGAGCGCGGCCTCATCTTCCAGGAAGCGTCCCTGTTCCCGTGGCTGACGATCGCCGACAATGTCGCGTTCGGCCTGTCCGTCAACAATGTGCCGAAGCTTCGCCGCCACGAAATGGCGCAGGATATCCTGCGCTCCGTCGGTCTCGGCGACATGGCCGACAAGAAGCCGGACGAGCTGTCCGGCGGCATGCGCCAGCGGGCCGCCTGCGCCCGCGCGCTCGCGATGCGGCCGAAGGTTCTCATGATGGACGAACCCTTTGCCGCGCTCGACGTCCAGACGCGCGCCAAGATGCAGGACTTCCTGCTGCAGATCTGGCGCGACAGCAAGGCGTCGATCATCCTCGTCACGCATTCGATCGACGAGGCCATCTCGCTTGCCGACCGCGTCGTCGTGTTCACCGCGCGTCCCGGCCGCGTAAAGACGATCGTTCCGATCGATCTTCCGCGGCCGCGTCTCTCGCGCGACCCGCGCTATCACCAGTATCGCGACATGTTCTCCGATCTGCTCGCCGACGAAGTCGACCGGGCGTTCGCGGAACAGGAAACGCGCTAGCCATGGGCCAGACCGTCAGAGTCGGCGCGCTGTCCACGGGCGCCGCCGGCAATGCGCTGCCGCCGATGCTCGATGCCGCCGAGGCCGGCGTCGAACGTCTGGCCGCGCTGGGCGCCGAACTTGTGATCCTGCCCGAACTGTTCGCCGTTCCCTACGTCGCCAGCGACGATCCCGAACACTGGCGGCACCTCGCGGAGCCGCTCGACGGCCCGACGGCGCAATGGGCAGGCTCGCTCGCCCGGCGTCTTGGCGTCGACATCCTGTTCGGCATGGCGCTGGACGCGACGGCGCGAAGCCGGTCAACGCCGCTCTCCTGGCGCGCCGCACGGCGACGATCTCGATCGCCGCCGAAAAGATGCGCCTGCCGCCGCGCTCCGGGACGGACCGGTTCGGCGAGGAGGATCATTTCTCGACCGGCACGCCGGAGATCCGCGCCATCGACATCGGCGCGATCCGTGTCGCGGTGCTGATCTGTTACGACCGCCGGTTTCCGCAATCCTGGCTCCAGGCCGCGCGTGTCGGCGCCGACCTTGTGGCCGTGCTCGTCGGAGGGCCCGCGCCCGACGATCCGGACGGATACTTCCTCACCGAACTGCAGACCCACGCCCGCGCGAACGGGATCTATGCCCTTGCTGCGTCCCGCACCGGGGTCGAGACGATCCTCGGTTTCCCAGTCAGGCACGACGGCGAGACCGTCGCGATCGGTCCCGACGGTGCGGTGATATCGCGCCAGCGCGACGGCACGGCAATCGTCGATGTCGATCCGCAACGGGTCGCGGATGCCCACGCAAGCGAACACGGCTGCCAATCGAATTTCAACATCGAGACAGTGAGGACACGCACATGGTGGAACTGATCGTGCAGGCAAGCACGGTGGTGACCGGGGTTCAGGATCGCCACACGCCGATCATCGTGGAAAACGGCGCCGTCCTGTCGCGCGACGGGGTCATCGTCGCGGTCGGTACACTCGACGAGATGAAGCAGCTCGCGCCGGCGGCGGAGATAAAGCTCTATCCCGATCACATGATGCTGCCGGGCTTCGTCAACAGCCACCATCATGTCGGCATGACGCCGCTGCAGCTGGGCTCTCCGGATCACGCGCTGGAGCTCTGGTTCGCCAGCCGCATGCCCGCCCGCAAGCTCGATCTCTATCTCGACACGCTCTATTCGGCATTCGAGATGATCGCCTCGGGCATCACAACCGTCGGCCACATCCATGGCTGGATGACCGGCGGCTATGACGCAATCCATGGCGCCGCCAGCAAGGTCCTCTCGCGCCTATCGCAAGATCGGCATGCGGGCCTCCTACTCGTATGCGGTGCGCGAACAGAACCGTCTGGTCTACGAGTC
Source organism: uncultured Alphaproteobacteria bacterium (assembly GCA_963778835.1). Lineage (GTDB taxonomy): Bacteria > Pseudomonadota > Alphaproteobacteria > Rhizobiales > Methylopilaceae > Flaviflagellibacter. The sequence goes on along the minus strand of CAVZVY010000003.1, from coordinate 4,129 downwards.
GGACGAGGCGTTCTGCGCCCGGCTGCCTTCTCCCCTCGGCGACGATCTGGCGAAGCATCTGAAGTCGCAGGCGATGCCCTTCCCCGATTTCCTCCAGCTGTTCGATCAGCTCACCGCCGACAACAAGGGCCAGCGCCTGACGCGCATCCAGCTTGCGCCCGCCAATCTTCACTGGTGCTCGGATGAAAGTCTCGTCACGCTCCACGAAAAGGCGGAGGCTGCGAATGTGCCGATGCACATGCACCTTCTGGAGACCGCGTATCAGAAGGAATATGCCCGCCGCCGCACCGGCAAGACGGCCGTGCGCCATCTCCATGATCTGGGCGTCCTGAGCAAAAGGATGACGCTCGGCCACAGCGTCTGGATGACGGCCGAGGACATCGACATCGTCGCCGAGACCGGCACCTGCATCTGCCACAACTGCTCCTCGAATTTCCGGCTGCGCTCCGGCATCGCACCGCTCAACGCCTTCGAGAAAAAGGGATTGAACGTCGCGATCGGTCTCGACGAAGCCGGCATCAACGAAGACCGCGACATGCTGCAGGAAATGCGGCTCGTCCTGCGCGCCCATCGTACCCCGGCATGGACGACGACGTACCGACCTGCCCTCAGGTCCTGAACATGGCGACCGCCGCGGGCGGAAAAACGACAGCATTCGGCGACCAGATCGGCCGGCTCGATCCGGGCCGGCTGTTCGACGCGGTGCTGATCAACCGCAAGAGAGCGACCTATCCCTATCAGGACATGGACGTGCCGATGCTCGACGCCATCATCCAGCGCGCCAAAACGTCATCGGTCGATGCGGTCTATGTCGACGGCAACCTCGTCTATGCCGACGGAAAGTTCGCCAATGTGGACCGCGACGAGGTGCTGAAGGAGATCGCCGATCACTTCGCCAAGCCGCGTTCACCCGAGGACGAGGCGCGCCGCAAACTCGGCCAGGCCGTGTTCCCCCATGTGAAGGCGTTCTATGATGGCTATATCAGCGAACCGGCGACACCGTTCTACGGACAATCCTCTCGCAGCTAGAGCCATGCAGGTCAAACCTACCGCCAATGCCGCACGAAACCTCGCCGTCAACGGCGAGCGGCTGTGGGCCAGCCTGATGGAAACCGCCCGCTTCGGCGGCACGCCGAACGGCGGGATCAGACGGCTGGCCCTGTCGGACGAAGACCGGCAGGTGCGCGACTGGCTGTCGGCGCAGGCGACGTCGTCCGGCTATGATATCGGCGTCGACGATCTCGGGAATATGTACATTCAGCGCCGCGGCACCGACGCATCCCGCCTTCCGATCGCGATGGGCTCGCATCTCGACACCCAGCCGACGGGAGGCAGGTTCGACGGCGTTCTCGGTGTGCTGGCCGGCCTCGAAGTGCTCCGTTCGCTCGACGATGCCGGCATCGCGACGGAGGCTCCCGTCTGCCTCGTCAACTGGACCAACGAAGAGGGCGCCCGGTTCGCCCCCGGCGAGATGGGTTCGGAGGTTTTCGCCGGCGATATCGAAAGCGGCTTCGCCCTGTCGCGCACCGATGCGGACGGCATCTCCGTCGCGGACGCGCTGGAGGCAATCGGCTATCGCGGCAGCGAAAGCTGCGGCGAACGCCGCTTCGGCGCCATGCTGGAACTGCACATCGAACAGGGGCCGGTGCTGGAGGCCGAGCATGAGACGATCGGCGTCGTCGTGGCGGCGAAAGGCCAGATCTGGTTCAACGGCGTCGTGGCGGGCCAGGAGAGCCATGCCGGCACGACACCCATGCCGCTCCGCAAGGACGCGCTGTCGGCGTTCGCGGAATTTGCTCTTGCGGTGGAGCGGATTGCGAACACCGAGGCCCCCGCCGGCGTTGGAACGATCGGCGTCGCGCTCGTCGGCCCAGGCTCGCGAAACACGATTCCGGGCTCTGTGCACTTCAGCCTGGAATTTCGCCATTCCGACAAAGCGCGTCTCGATATCATGCACGCGCAGGCGCTGGATACCGCGGAGATGATCTCGCGCGCACGCGGCTGCGACATTGTCATCGAGCCGATCTGGTCGAAGGACCCCGTTCATTTCTCGTCTGACATCGTGGATGTCATCCGCACCAGCGCCATCGAGCTTGGCCTGCCGAACCGCTCGATGATATCGGGCGCGGGACACGACGCATGCGCGGTCGCGTCGAAAGCGCCGACCGCAATGATTTTCATTCCGTGTAAAGACGGCATCAGTCACAACGAAGCGGAGAGCGCGACGCCTGAGGACTGCTCGGCCGGCGCCAATGTGCTTCTGCGCAGCGTGCTCGCGCTTGCCGGGACAGCGAAATGACTTATCCGCGCGATCTCCTCGGCTACGGCGCAAACCCGCCGCACGCGCGCTGGCCCGGTAATGCGCGGATCGCGGTGCAGTTCGTCGTCAATTACGAAGAGGGTGGCGAAAACTCGATCCTGCACGGCGACCCGGCGTCGGAAGCTTTCCTGTCCGATGTGCTCGGCACGCAGCCCTGGCCGGGAATGCGGCATATGAACATCGAGAGCATGTTCGAATATGGCGCGCGCGCCGGCTTCTGGCGCCTGCGCCGTCTGCTGGACGAACGCAGAGATTCCTGCGACCGTGTTCGGCGTCGCAACCGCGCTGATGCGCAGCCCCGAACAGGTCGCCGCGATGAAGGAGTCAGGCTGGGAAATCGCAAGCCATGCGCTGAAATGGATCGAGCACCGCGACATGCCCGAGGAGGAGGAGCGCACCCAGATTCGAGAGGCCGTGCGTGTGCACACCGAAGTCACAGGCGTGCCGCCCGAAGGCTGGTATACCGGCCGCACCTCGGTGAATTCGCTGCGTCTTGTCACGGAGGAAACGGATGTCCTTTATTCATCCGACAGCTATGCCGACGACCTGCCCTATTGGGTTGCGGGCGCGAAGGGCCCCCATCTCATCATCCCCTACACGCTCGACGCCAACGACATGCGCTTCGTCAACGCGCAGGGCTTTTCGCAGGGTGAGGATTTCTTCCAGTATCTGAAGGACAGCTTCGACCTGCTTTATGCCGAAGGCGAGACCTCGCCGAAGATGATGTCCGTCGGCCTCCATTGCCGCCTTACAGGCCGTCCGGGCCGCGCCGCGGCGCTGGCGCGCTTCCTCGACTACGCCGGCGGCCATGACCGCGTCTGGTTTGCACGCCGCGCCGACATCGCACGGCATTGGCAGGCCGAGCATCCCTTTGCCGCCACTCCCCATACGAACGGCCCCTGAGGGCTTTGCGGACCGAAGTTCGGACGATCCCATGACTGCGCTTGATCCGGCTGCGCTGCGTGGGCCGCACAAGATAGTCTACAGGTACGTACTTAATCGTGAAGAAGCGCGCACTTCGTTCGAATCATCGCGGCTCCATAGGCGAACCTGCGCAACAACCGCAATTGTTTGCGAGCCGGCCATTCTGATGGATCTGATAGTTGCGGACTGCTTTTGTCCGTTGCCGATATTGGTGCGGGAAACCACTTGGACAATTTTGAAATGTTGCGGGCTTTATCGCTATGCGGACGGTATATCGGGCGCCACTAAGTGCTTGATGCGAACTGCTTGCCAGCAAACTGGGACGTCGGCCGTCGAACGCATTTCCCGGCTTGCCTTCGGAGCAACCAAATGAAAACGGTGACGGCGCGGCGAAAGCGCCTCGTGTCGACCATTGTGATCTCGCTCCAGAACAAAATCGCTTCAGGTAATATCGCCGCCGGCACTCATCTGACGACGCAAGCCGTCGCCGATTTGCTACGTGGATCCCGTTTTCCGGTCGCGGAGGCGTTTCGATGAGGAAGCGGTAATTTTGCTCCGGAAGCATTTGGAGACCGTGGTGCGTAACCTCGAGCCACTAGAGGATATTTTGACCGGAAAGCTCTGAATTTGCATTTTTCCGCTTCAATATGCAATAAGTGCCCGAATGGGTGCTGGGCATTCCCCTCTTACGATGACGATCGACGGCGTCGCAGCCGTGGATCTGCACGCAGCATTTGGCGATGATCTCTTCCGCCTGCCCTGGTCGCTGCGGATCGTTCTGGAAAACGTCCTGCGGTGCCCGGACGGCACCGAGGGCCCGAAGGCAAGGGAAGCCATTCGGGATTGGCTGGAGGCCGGCACTAGCACCGCAGAAATACCCTTTCT
>CAVZVY010000002.1:0-185999 GCA_963778835.1 uncultured Alphaproteobacteria bacterium | reverse complement strand
TTCTCCAGCGTCGCTTCCATCCGCTCAGGATCGGTTACGAAGTAAGGGCTGAGGTATCCGCGGTCAAACTGCATGCCCTCGACGACTTCGAGCGATGTCTCCATCGTCTTAGACTCTTCAACGGTGATAACGCCGTCTTTGCCGACCTTGTTCATGGCTTCGGCGATGATGTTTCCGATCGTCTGATCGCCATTGGCGGAAACTGTTCCCACCTGAGCAATCATGTCGCCTTTGACAGGCTTGGACAGACGTTTGATCTCTTCCACCGCACGCTCAACAGCCTTGTCGATACCGCGCTTCAGAGCCATCGGGTTAGCCCCGGCAGCCACTGTCTTAACGCCCTCGCGAAAAATCGCCTGGGCCAGAACTGTGGCGGTGGTGGTTCCGTCGCCCGCTACATCGGAGGTTTTGGAAGCAACTTCCCGAACCATCTGGGCGCCCATATTCTCGAGGGCATCCTTCAGTTCAATCTCTTTTGCTACGGTCACGCCATCTTTGGTAATGGTGGGCGAGCCAAATTTCTTGTCAATTACAACGTTGCGACCCTTGGGGCCGAGCGTGATTTTCACAGCGTCGGCGAGTTGATTGATCCCGCGCAAAATCGCAGCGCGCGACTCCTCGCCATGAATTACTTGCTTTGCCATCTATCTTTTTCTCCTGCTAAATGTTGAATGTTGGTCAAATAAAAAGAGCGGCTGAGTCTTGCTGGACTACTTGCCGCTCTTTTTGCCAGTTCCGCTTGCCGCTCCGGCGCGTTCGATTATGCCCAGGATCTCATCCTCGCGCATGATCAGGAGCTCTTCGCCGTCGATCTTGATCTCTGAGCCGCTGTACTTACCGAACAGCACCCGATCTCCCTTTTTGACGTCCAGCGTCTGTCTGGTGCCGTCGTCCTTGTACTTGCCGTCGCCCACTGCCACGACTTCACCTTCCTGAGGTTTTTCCTTCGCGGTGTCAGGAATGATGATGCCGCCGCGAACCTGTTCACCCTCTTCAATTCGACGCACGATTACGCGGTCGTGGAGAGGTTTAATATTCGTTGCCATAGTCTTTTTTTCTCCTTCTAGATGTATCGCTGTAAGACTTCTTGCGGGTTTAAGAGCAGTTTCTACTCTACGTATTAGCACTCATCGTGGATGAGTGCCAAGAATAATGCCTCTTTGAGCCGATTGTCAACCGCGGTTTGCAGGGTGAGCCTGGGAGGGTGATCAGCGGGAAGAGCGCTTGGCGGAACGGGTCAGAGAACGGGCGTTCTTGTGGTAAGCCGTGACCCGTTTAGAGAGGGTATTACGGTGAATACCGAGTATTTTTGCGGTATTTGAGAGATGTTTCTTATGCCGCGCGAGCGCTTTCTCAATGTAAAGTCTCTCGAATTCAGCAACGGCTTCGTCCAGCAAGATCTGGCCGTCCAGCATTTCCTCAATCAAGGCTTCAAGTTTGGTGCGCATCTGCACGGAACCGGTTAGCAACCGACAATTGACGAAAATCCTAAGATCAACTCACGTATCAAAGGTCTCTTCCAGTAATGAGCTTGTAGGCTTCGAGGTAGCGACTTGTGGTTGCCTCGGCTATGTCCGAGGGTATCGGTGGAGCGGGTGGCTTCTTATCCCAACTGAGAGTCTCAAGGTAGTCTCGCACGAATTGCTTATCGAATGATTGCTGAGATTTTCCGGGCATGTAAGATTCCAACGGCCAGAAACGAGAAGAATCGGGAGTAAGCGCTTCGTCGATAAGAATTATTTGACCGTCCCTGCCGCGCCCAAACTCAAACTTGGTGTCCGCGATTATTATCCCGCGACCACGAGCATACTCTCGAGCTTCCTTGTAAAGCCTCAGTGAAGTCTCACGCAGAAATACAGTGGTCTCCTCGCCGAGCAACTCGCGGACCTGCGCCTCACTGATGTTTTCATCGTGACCTTCTTCGGCCTTAGTTGCAGGTGTGAAAATGGGCTCGGGCAGTTCTGCCGACTCCTGCAAGTCTTGGGGGAGTTTATGTCCGCAAACTTCTCCCGTTCGTAAATAGTCCTTCCACCCAGATCCAGACAGATATCCCCTTACGACGCATTCCACAGGAAACACCTCAGCTCGCTTGACCAACATTGAACGGCCATTGAGCTCTTCGAAGTGTCGGCGAACAACCTCCGGCATGCGTTCCACGTCAGTAGTTACCAGGTGGTTAGGCACGACGTGACCAAGCCTTTCAAACCAAAATCGTGAGAGCGCGATCAGCACTTCGCCTTTGCGCCGAATCGGTGTGGGCAGAACGCTATCGAACGCGGAGATCCGATCGGTGGCGACGATCAATAAGTGATCGTCGTCAACTCCGTATACATCGCGGACCTTTCCCCTTCGTTCTAACTTAAGATCGGGAAGAGATGTTTGCAGTAGAGTGGCGGCACCCATCATTTGCGGCTGGCTCGAGTCAATTCAGGTTGAGTTAAGTTCGGTATTAAGGGGCGAGCCGGATTTTGCTCGCGCACAAAACCTTTGTCAAGCGAACCAGAGATTTATGTTGAACGATCTAGATCTTGAGTGCTGATCGGAGTCGTCTGATCTGCGCAGCATGATTGTGAGCGTGCTCAGCATAGATCGCTAACCAGGTTTCCGCGGTGTAGCGTCCACTCTCGGTGTGTTCACCTTCGCGTTGCCAGTCGTCGTCAGACATGATCTCGAGTAATTGAGCGGTCGTTGCACGCGCAGCACGAAATGCGTCGAGCGCCGGACCGGTGTCACGCTCGTTGTATTTGAGATGGATCGCGAATTGATCTTGATCGTAACCTTGAATTACCGGTCGATCTTCGACCAGCAATTTTCGGAGCCTGTGCGCAGAAGTGCTTTCGCTGTCTGCCAGGTGATGAATTATCTCGCAGGCGGTCCATTTGCCGGGTAGGGGACGAGCCGTCAGAAGCTCGGTCGGAAAATCCTTCAGAGCCTCAGACACTTCGTTGTATCCGTCGTTATACTTCGCAATAAGTTTGCTTCGCTCTTTTGAGTCCATTTTCAAGTCCTTTCCTTTTTTGGTCACGAATACTTGGTCCATTCGAATGCATCACTGTGTCGAGATACCGATCTGAAGCCCGCGAGCTCCATTAACTGCTCGGCCGGAATCTGGCGCACCAAATCGTGTGTCGACATGGTTTGACAAGATCGAACCTGAGCTTCGCCTAAAGTTAAGAGTGTGAAGGTGGAAACGGCAACCCTCGATTAAAGCCAGCTGAAAGCCGCTAAAATGAACCAGCCAGGTGATTGATCGTCACTTCCGTGAACCAGCTGGCTGACCTGATCCCCAACTTCAAGTGCCCTGTTTTAAGGCCTTTTCTATTGAGCCCGCGAAACTTAGAGCTTGAGTTTAGCTCTTTTGTCTTGTACTATTCTCCCCGTTCGACTTGCACCAATCCCGTAGGTGCAAACCCCCTTAGCCTCCTGCTTGTCAGTTTCAGACTGGATCACTGTATGGGAACAGCCACTGACAGACAGAAAACAGCCAAAGACACCCATCCTGAAGTCGAGCCTGGCGAGCGCAAAATTTCATTGCTCGTTGTCGAAGATGACGAAAACATTTCTACGGCGATCAGCGAGTATTTCTCTCGCGCAGGATATCAGGTAAAGACGGCTGAAGATGGCATTACCGGGGTGAAAGCGGCATTGGAAAATCCTCCGGATGCCGTTGTGCTTGATTTGATGCTGCCAAAAATGGACGGCCTGGCTGTTTGCAAAGAGCTAAGAGAAAAGGTCGGCTACCTGCCGATACTAATGCTCACTGCGAAGGATGACATAGTCGACAAAGTTCTCGGTCTGGAAATGGGCGCGGATGATTACATCACCAAGCCTTTCAGTCTTCGAGAGCTTGAAGCCCGGATAAAAACCGTCTTACGACGAACCAGAAGTGCATCGAATTCTGACGGTGCTAGAGATGAGGCGCCCATTGTTCGCGGCAAACTGCGAATCGATCCGGCGCGTCGAGAAGTGACAATTGGAGAGCGGCAGGTTGAACTGACTCCCAAAGAGTTTGATCTCCTGCGGCTTTTCGCATCGAACCCGGGGAGGGTGTTCCCTCGTAAGTACTTGCTTGAAAAGATCTGGGATTATTCTTACGAGGGCTATGACCGCACTATCGATTCCCACATTAATCGATTGCGGGCTAAGATTGAAGATAATCCTGAGAACCCTCAGATGGTCCTAACCGTTTGGGGAATTGGCTATAAGTTCACTGACGAACAATAACCTCGTTCGTCGGCCGTAGCAATAACAGCAGCTATTTCAATTTGACCCTCAGTCATGCTCTCCGCTCCTGGAAAGCCAAACGGGAGTCTCCCCCATCTAGCTGTCCCAAGCCGAACCCGGATTTGCAGGAACCACTTTCTTGTGAGTGCCGGCTGGCTAACCAGACAAACCTCGGCCAACACCGCGTGGCGCCGCACCGGGGTCAAGCTCAAACATACCCCGATAAGCCATTGAGGTTTGAAAGCGAAAGACTTGATTCAAGAACCGCCATTCTCGAGCACTCCCGCACCGTTGGAAACGACTGACCCTTCAGTCAGGGAGGTTCCCTTCTGACCGAGATTCGCTGCTCAAAGTTGCGGAAACGACTCGTACCGCCGTGCGTCACGGAAAGCAAATTGTCAGAAGATGAAATTCGGTTGGGAGAGGAAGCTTTCCTCAACGCATTAGTTGAACTCGAAGCATTAGGCAAGACTGCCGCAGAGGTGGAGAACGAGCGCGCCGAGAAAGAGCGACAAGTTCGGTCCGAAAATGAGACCCCTCGCCGAACTCAGGAGCAACCGATAGAGGAAGCAGGTAACTGGCGTCTCGCTACCCAAGAGCAGTTGGGGAAGAACAGACGAGTGCCTCGGCAAAGAAACTCCCCAACGCGCTGAAGGGGAATACGAGCGTGCCAATGAAGAGGCGCAGCCTCACGGCGACGATTCGAGTCAGAGCCCGCTTGCGGAGTCTCTTACAAGCGAAACCGATTTCAGTGATGTTCCGAGTCAGACGGCCTGGACGGAAGGCGACCTTCAACGCGACGACCTCTGCCGTAGCGGTTACGGTGCCACTTGCGGAAACAGCAATCCGACGACCTCGTAGCGGTCTATGACTGCGAAACAGCATCGCACGAGGATTTGGACATACCTGCTGACGTGATCAGCCGTCTTAACAGTGATTCTTCAAGCGAACGCTCCGTCGGTTTAAGTGACCTCGCGCGATTGGGCGGCGAGAATGCTTTCCGCATCATTGCCCAGGCCTTCGACGAACAATCTGAGGACGTCAGGAATGCCGCAGCCCGCGCTCTGTTTGACTTACAGCCGGATCGAGCTGCGTCGTTTGCTCGGACGCTCCGTGAAGGTTCGCCTGAGCGCCGCCGGCGAATTGGTGCGGCGCTTGCCACTTCTGGACTGGCGGGCATCGCAATTGGCAATCTCGCGGGACAAACTCGCGAGGAGGGTTACGAGGCATTCTCTCTCCTGTTCTTGATGACCAAAGCGGGCGAGGTTCAACCACTGCTGCGAGCGGTCGAAGATCATCCCAACATCGAAGTTCGCTTGACGGTGGTAAAACTGCTGGCCCTAAACGGGCAGGCTGAGATCGTTCCTTCTTTCAGACGGCTTGCGGTGTGCGGAGTATTGCCTTCAGAGGTGCGCGCGGCAGTAATCGAAGCGATCTACGAGCTTGGCCGCCAGATCCCCCGACAGCTTTCGTCAGGTGCGAAGGTATAGAAACCAAATAAATCTTTAACATTAGAGCGGTTAAGAAACTACCTGTAATCGTGAGCGATCTCTTCGCTCACGATTTTTGTTTGCGTCTTACGATGTGACGATGCCGGCTACCCGCGCGATTCCAATCATCTTACCAGCGGTGATGTTTAGTTGCAATAATCGATTGGCAATCTGCAACAACTTATTGTATGATTTGCCACGGTTCGCACAAGATGTAGGCTAAGGGGCGAGGTGACGTTTCGTCACCATAACGTCTCCAGGCTCGCGCTATTCCCAGCCGAGGCAACCTGGGCGGAATTTCTTCAAAACTCACTTACCGTACGTCACTCGGTTTGTCCGACCTGACCTTGGACCGTGTAGGCGAGTGTTTCGACCTTTGAAATGGATGGGCGGAATGTATACCAATAAGAAAAGACGCAAGACCTGGACGTGGGTACTGATTACCGTCATAGCGCTGGCTGTTCCGGCTCATGCACAGAACGGCGTTGCCGGTGGCCTGCCAACTGCGTCCGTATCAGTCCTGGACAGCACGAAAGACCAGGACGGCCTGGTAGGCTCCGTGCGGAGAGTTAAGGTTCAGTCGGCGAAACTGGAGCTCAAGTCGGGACAGCTGCTGGAAGGGCCACTGCAGCTGCTGGAAATCACCACGTATGGTCTCAATGGGAACAGGATTGACAATGCATCTTACCCCGTTGCGCAGTCTTCTGCGGGCAAGGAGGAGTACAAGTATAACGACAGGGGCAACATCATTGAGATGACGCTGCGCGGCAATGACGGTTCCATCCTTAGCCGGGAAAACTACGAATACGAATTTGATACTTTCGGCAACTGGAGAAAGATGGTGACCAGTCTGGTTGTATTTGAAAATGGCGAACTCAAGCATGAGCCAATTGAGGTCACCTATCGGGAGATAGCCTATTACTTCGATGACAGCGTCGCCAAAATCGTCAAACGCATTATCCCCATGGATTGCTCTGCCCCCGGCCTCTCCCAGGTTTCCAGAACTTGCAAACGCGCTTAGCCCCGAAATGCAGCCTGACATGCTGACGATCTCTGAACGGCCACTTTCAATTGAGGTCGGCGGTGAGCCGCCTGAGTTACCCAAACTTGCAAAGAACGAGAGGGAAACTCTAACGCGTTCCAATGCTGAATCTAATAAGGCTCCGGACAGTAAGGCGGGACCAGCGGCGATTTCCTTAACTCCGGCAAATGACATCTCCGCCGCGGTGACGAGAGGTACGGTTTCAGCCTCAAGGAAACTGCTAATGGTCTTCCACCTGCTCACAAGGGTGCGGTTGCCTACTACGAAAAGGGCCGCGAGTACTTTGCTTGGGTGCTTTAAAGGAAGCAGTCGACTCCTACCGGCAATCCCTCGAATTGGAACCTCGGTCCGCCGAAGTTTATCTGAGCCTTGGACATGCATACCTCAAGCTGAAAAACAACCAGGAGGCCGGGAAGGCTTTCAAGCAAGCAACGCTTCTCAATCCCGAATTTGCTGAAGCGCATTATGGTTTAGGTCTTCATTACTTCGGTGTGGGTCAATATAAGAGTGCCGCAGATGCCTTTAAGCGGGCAACGATTCTGCGTCCTAACATGGCTAAAGCTCACTATGGGCTGGCTCTCGCTTATCAAGCGCTGGGAAAGACGAATGAGGTGATTGTGGAATTAAGGATCCTTGAGACCCTGGACCGTGGTCTAGCCAGGAAACTAACCGATACATTTCCGGAATTTAATGTGCCTTGCCGTGTCTTCACCGTTTTGTAAGTGAGACGCGCGGGTGGCGGAGACTCGTCGGCCTCAAAGTAAGAATTCAAGGAGCAACAAAATGCAACATAGTCGCTTCCTGGTCCTGACCGGTCACTTGAACGATTATCCTTTGTCGGATCTCGTTGGTATCCTTCGTCACCAACAAAAGACGGGGAGATTGTTGATTGAGTATCCAAACAGCCCGGCTAGCTTTTTCTTTAATGAAGGAGAGTTGGTAGATGCCCAACTGGATAACCTGAGCGGTCTGCAAGCGATCTGCGTGGCTCTCGCGCAACCACCGTCGTCATTCAATTTTAACCCGCTTATCCGGCCGACCCGACGATCGATCGAGAACTCATTGCAGAAAGTGGTCTCTGAGTTACTGGGCTGTTGGGGCGAGAATGAGTTAGAAGTCGAGAAGATCGCAACGGGCGGGCCGTTGTCACAACCTGCGCTCCTCGCATCCTCCTCAGCGCCTCTTGCTGATGCGCCTCGAATGGAGATGGATAAAGCTCCAACGTTTTTGGCTCTACCTCCGGGCCCCGCGAATCGCTTTAGCCGGCCGATCCTGGCAATGGGCAGCAGCCGGCCTGTTGCTGCTGGGCCTCTCCACGGTCATCGCCGTAACCGGAGCATTTGGGAAGAGGGGTTTGTCGGCCGCTGTGCCCTCACCCTCGCATCAAGCCAGTGACGACAGGTTCGGTAGCGAAGAGCACTGAAGGCCAATCGCAGAACCTGCCCAAGACTGAATTCCCGAACAATTTAAGAGTCCAGCGCACAATCGCGAAGGGCAAAGACGCCACGCTGAGTCTGGAGCAGTCAACTCGACAGGAGAGCCGAAACCGTCGGTCAGCAAAAAAGAGATGGAAAGCTCGGAGCAAACCGGTGTGGCGTCTTCGACAACTAAACCCGATACGAAAGCTCACGAAGAGCAAACCAACGAGGCCAGCTGCCGAGATTCACTCAGTAAAGGTCGTTTTGCAGATCGAAGGCGGCCGAGTAGCGCAAGCTTCAATAGCTAATCACCGATCCGGCATGGAAGCATACGAGGCGCTTGCCCTCCGAATCGCGCGCCAGCGACGTTATCCGTCTAAGGGAGCAACGCAGGAAATGGTTACGATCAAACTTAGTCCACCAAAATAGTGGCCCGACAACAGAAGTAGCAGGCTGGAAGGTGAGGTCTATGTTATTTATCGAGAGCAAGGCTCTAAGTCTCAAATTAGACGGACCAGGACGCATTCGTCTGCTGGAGGGGCTGCGGGAAAAGAATCTGATTCCTCTGATTCGATCGGCCAGGTTGAATCTCTTCAACCAGGTGTTGTTAGGCCCAGAGCGCATCGATGAGATGGAAACCGCAATTGCCCTGTCCGCAGAGTCTGAAAACCAGGAAGCTTATGTCCGAGGTGATCTGTTCTGTCTTAGTGACCATGTGTTCTTTGTCGTTTTCGATGAGAACCATGGAGAAGCTCCTGCCATCCGCGCGGGCCTCGTCTATGAAACGCGTACTACAGAGCCCTATAGGAAACTTGACGCATTTTGTCGCGAGGTGCGCGAAGTAGTCCTTAGTCAAAGGGAATCCAGCCCGATTGAGACTGAAAATGCAGAAGGTCTGCCCCAGTGGCAGCATGGAAAACCACGAGTGCCTGAAGGCTTTAAGCGCTTTATGGCGAAGCTGGATACCGACTCCTTGTATCACCAGGTCGCGCACGGAGACGATGGGTAAACGCATCCGGGCGGCGTCACTGTTGGAGGATGCAGGTGCAAGGCTCTTTCTGCGGCGTGCCAAAGAGGCACATGCTGAAGGTTATGCCGCGAAGCTCCTTACTGGAGACTCACTCGGGTCTTACGAGTCATCAATAGGAACACTTGAGGATGCCGGATTGGTAGGCCGCGAGGTTCAAATAAGTTGCCGAAAGACAGGTCATGCGCTGTTTAGACTGCCGACTGCTCATGCGCTCGCTGTGGTCACGGTTAGCGACGCAACCTGCAGCGAATGCGGCTCCGCTGTTGCCGATGAGAAGGTGGAAGAAGTGCTGGCACCGACTCGTTTGGCTTCCTCGCTGTTGGAAGACGGTTCCTGGTTGATTAGTCGGCTCCACTATCTACTGCGCGAACAAGGTGTTCCTGAAAGCGAGATTGCGGTTGGTCCTTCCAACGGCGATGGTTACGGCCAAATGATGGCCAACATTTGTGGCGAGTCGTTTCTTCTGATGGCGCGCGATGGAGATCTCACGCCGGCTTTTGCGCGTTGGGCCATCGACCAGGAGCTCGAGACGGAAGCTTCCCATCTAGTGGTGGTCGCTACCGGAAGGGTTCATAACCAGGCAGGAGTCTTGCTGCATAATCACGCTCGCCGGCGAGTACAGGCCGGCCACGATTTTGAGATGGTATTAGCTGATGAAGCCGCCGTTGCAGGTAAAGAACTTCGGCTTGCATTCGAAAGAGTGTCCCAAAGAATTCTAGCCGAACAGCTATGCGACCTGGACAGCAGCATCGGCTTAAGCATCAGCCGATTAGTCATCACGAAATTCAAGTTGCTCCAGTCGACAGCAGACGAGGGTGGCAATCAAAACCTTTCGCGCAGGAGCGCGCCCGAGTTTTTGCATCCCAACCGTCCTCTAACTCTGGCAGCGTACGCGTCCGTGAACGCACGATCTGCGCTCACGCCTGAGGTGATGCCCCCGAAGCCACCGAAAGTTTCGCGGGCGATAACGCGGGCAGCATGGGCACCCAGGTGGATTCCGGCCACCAAGGCTAGCAAACTCAATTGCTAAGCTGCTACTTGGCGAGTCTAGTGCTTGACAGTTCGAAGGAAGCACTGGTCGCCACGGCCGCGTACTTGGCATCGACAGAGGTGAAGAGGTCTTTGTTTTGGTGGAAGACAACGGTTTTGCAACGAAAGCAGAAGAGCATCGTCGCTTAGAGGACGAACGCTGGCGCCAACAACAAACTGTTTTACGGCGAGCAGCGGCCGACCTTGCGCAGCGTCGGGCTGAGTCAACGGCGGCCACTGTTACTGATCGAAAACAGACCTGCCAGGATGATTCTTTTGACCTGATTATCAGATCGCTGGATGATCCTTCTCCAGAGGCCAGGAACGTAGCCGTCCGCGCTTTTTACGACCTCAACCCTGATCTGGCTGCTTCATTCTTCAACAAGGCTCTGATGCAAGGTTCCCCTGAAGAGCGCCGAAACATCGGTGCTGCACTGGTGGGCTCTGGCTTGGCGGATCATGCGGTCGATACCTTAACGGGCGAGAGTCAGGAGAACGCTTACGGCGCTTTTTCGCTGCTCTTCCTGGTGGCCAAGGCAGGAGAGGTTGGACCGCTAATGCGAGTAATCGAAGATCATCCAAACATCCAGCTCCGGCTGGCCGTGATTAAGCTTCTCGCTTTGAGTGGAGAACCGAAGATCGTAACTGCTTTTTTTGGATTGGCTCAGCGTAGTTCGCTGCCCCTCGAAATCCGTTCGGCGGTGCGGGAGGCAATTTTCCAAATTAGTCGCGAGACGCGTTAAAGTGATCACCACCCCGCTTGAGACGTGAGCACTCAAGGGACGGAAATTTGCAGGTTGGGAAGGGCGGTTTACCCCCGCTCAAGATTCGCAGCCACTCACATGGAATTGTACGACTCAAACATGTAATGGCTGCGAATCTTGAGCGGCGGGTAAACCGCCCTTCCCAACCTGCAAATTTCCGTCCCTTGAGTGCTCTGTCGCTCCGCTCTGCAGTTCTGACGGCCTGATCGCGTCTCCTTTTCACAATTCACCAATTACGATTTACTATTCAAGAAGCCCCATGCCTTTCAAACTGCAATCGGAATACCAGCCCAAGGGCGATCAGCCGCAAGCTATCGAGGCCCTCATACGAGGCCTCGAAGACGGCGCCAAGGACCAGGTGCTGTTGGGGATAACCGGCAGCGGCAAGACCTTCACCATAGCCAGTGTGATTCAGCAGACGCAACGACCGGCGCTGGTTCTGGCTCACAACAAGACGCTGGCCGCGCAGCTCTACCAGGAGTTTAAGTCTCTCTTTCCGGAGAACTCTGTCGAGTATTTTGTCTCTTATTACGACTACTACCAGCCGGAAGCGTACGTCCCGGCGTCTGACGTCTATATCGAAAAAGAGGCAACCATCAATGAAGAAATAGATCGTTTGCGGATGTCGGCTACCCGCGCGCTTTTCGAGCGGCGCGATGTGATCGTGGTTGCCAGTGTGTCGTGCATTTACGGTCTGGGCGACCCGGATGCTTACTACGGCATGTTGCTCTTTCTGGAGCCGGGCGCCCGCATTTCGCGCGAGGCCCTGTTGCAGAGGTTGGTCGAGTTGCAGTATGAACGCTCCGACATAAACTTTCAGCGCGGCACGTTTCGGGTGCGCGGCGACGTGGTCGAGGTTTTCCCGAGCTATCAGGACCAGGCGTATCAGGATCGAGTTGTGGGGCGATGAGATCGATTCCATTTCCACGATTGATCCGCTGCTCGGCGAGGTCATTCAGCGACATACGTCCCGCGTTCCCATCTACCCCAAGAGCCACTATGTCATGCCGAAGAGCACCATTAAGCGTGCGATCAAATCGATCCGCGACGAGCTGGAGTGGTGGGAGCCGAAGCTCATCGCCGAAGGCAAACTGGTCGAGGCGCAGAGGCTTCATCAGCGCACGATGTTCGATCTCGAATTGATCAAGGAGATGGGGTTTTGTCGCGGTATTGAGAATTATTCACGTCATCTCACCGGGAAGAAGCCTGGCGAGCCCCCTCCGACGCTGCTCGATTATGTCCCGCGCGACACGATGATGATAATTGATGAATCGCACCAATCGGTCCCGCAAGTGAGAGGCATGTTTGAAGGCGACCAGTCGCGAAAGCGAACGTTGGTTGAATATGGATTCCGTCTACCCTCGGCGATGGACAATCGTCCGTTGAATTTCGAGGAATTTGAAGCGCGCATCGGACAGACAATTTACGTTTCTGCCACTCCGGGGCCTTATGAATTGACCAAGTCGGGTGGCGAAGTTGTCGAGCAGATCATTCGGCCCACAGGTTTGATGGATCCGGTGGTTGAGATACATCCGGTCAAAGGGCAAATCGATCACCTGTTGGAGGAATGCCGCCGCCGGGCCGAGCGAAATGAGCGGGTGCTGGTAACGACCCTGACCAAAAGAATGGCGGAGGATCTCACCGAATACTTCACAGAGGTTGACGTTAGAGTTCGTTACCTGCACTCGGACATAGAAACTCTGGAGCGGATCAAAATTCTGCGCGATCTGCGCCGCGGCGAGTTTGATGTACTGGTTGGAATTAACCTGCTCCGCGAGGGATTGGACCTGCCGGAAGTTTCCCTGGTGGCAATCCTCGACGCAGACAAGGAAGGGTTCCTGCGTTCTGAGCAGTCGTTAATTCAGACGATCGGACGTGCCGCGCGAAACTCGGAAGGCAAAGCGATTCTGTACGCCGACCGCGTGACGGATTCCATGAAGCGAGCTTTGGATGAAACCCGTCGCCGCCGTGAAATCCAGGAAGTCTACAACCGGGAGCACGGCATCACGCCCATGACGATCGTCAAAGCCATTGAATCAACCCTGATCACGGCTTCCGAAGCGGACTACTTCAAAGTGCCGCTCGAACTGGACGAGATGGAGGAGTACACGGCGGCAAACATCGAAGCTACGCTCGCGCGACTTGAGTCCGAAATGCGCGCAGCTGCGAAGCGATTCGAATTTGAAAGGGCGGCGGAGCTGCGCGACCGGATCAAGTATCTGCGTGAGCGGGAACTGCAGTTGACTTAGCGGGAAAAGGGTCGTGCTCCATAGTCGATGAAAAACAGCCAGTGAGCAACAACTGAACCAGGCGTGAGGAAGAGTTGTGGCTTCCACGGGCTTATTCGCAGGTTCGTCACTCCGTTAGGAGTGAGATGTTTATAGGACGGAACACAACGAATATCCCGGCGCCGTTCGGAGATACCGTCTTGAAAGTCAAGGGGTAAATGGGCGCCGTGATTCATGATTAGGGTTGAAAGTATTACCAGATTTCAGGACGCCGAAAGCGATATGAATAAGCTTGCGCATAGCGGCACCGAGAATCTGCATTTTGTTCTTGCCATGAGCAGCCAAGCGCAGACAAAAAGAGCGGACAATAGGGTTATAGCGTTTGGCGACCATCGCAGGCATGAAGAGGGCTTTGCGTAGTCTGCTGTTTCCGGTCTTTGATAGTTTGGTTCTGAAGTGCAGTTTACCGGAGCGATTGTTTCTAAGGGTAAGCCAGCCTGCGCCGCTAGCTCCGGGCCGAGCGATAGTTGTCAAAGCTTCCGGATTCGGCCAGCAGTTTGGCGGCGGTCAGCTGGCCAATACCGGGAATCGATTCCAACAAGGTGCATTGCTTCTGCAACGCCGGGTGCGCGGCAAGGTGGTGGGCCTGGATCTGTTCTCGGTGCGTTTTATTCGCCGGCGAAATAACGGACTAGCTGACGCAGCGACTTAAGTACGGCTTTGCTCTTGAGGCCCGCTTGCAAACATTCTCTTCTTGCTGGCGGCCGACGAGCAGATTCTCGAGATGACGCGTGAGTGCCTGTAACTCGCGCAGTTCGGGAGCTGGCGGCTGCCAAGCGGGCGGTTGTTGCTTTTCGCAAAAGCGGCGAATCAAACCCGCATCAACGCGATCGTCCTTGTTACGTAGCAGCTCGCTTTGGCCGGGAGCAGAACGTCAGCAGATAAACCGCGAAGAACTCCGCCGGACCGAATTCGAGCGCAAAATCGGCGATCACCGGCGCAAGGAAGGTCAGCAGAAGCACCGCGATCGTGCCGCCGAAGAACGACGAGGTGAACGCCGCCGTCAGCGCCTGGCCGGCCTGGCCCTTCTGCGCCATCGGATGGCCGTCGAAGGTCGTCGCCACCGACCACGGCTCGCCCGGGATGTTGAACAAGACCGAGGTGATCGCGCCGCCGAACAGCGCGCCCCAGTAGATCGACGACAGCATGATGATCGCCGACACCGGCGACATCGCAAACGTCAGCGGCAACAGGATCGCAACGCCGTTGGCGCCGCCAAGACCCGGCAGAACGCCGATCAGAACACCGAGCGTAACGCCCAGGAACATGTAGAAGATGTTCATCGGGTCGCCCAGGACCCCGAACCCTTCGATAAGTGACATGAACGCGTCCAACGGCCCCTCCCACGCGCCCGCCCCTCGCTGGAGGCCGGGCTGAAGTTTCTTGTGTTGTTGACCTAACAGGCGCGGACGTCAGCCCGCGCCGTCTTCCCTAAAATCAGTAGCCGAGCATGTTCTCGACCGGGCCCTTCGGCAGCGGAACGAGGAACCAGATCTCGAACAGCACGAACAGGAACACCGGAACGCCGATCGAGACCGGAACGATCGTCATCGGGCCGTATTTGCCGATCCACGCCATGAAGAAGGCGATGAAGGCCGCCGACGCCACGTAAAGCCCGAGGAACGGGATCAGCGCCACGTAGATGATCGTCGGAATGAGCACCTTCAGCACCATGCCGAGCTGCCCGCGTTCGACGAAGGTCGACAGATCCGGCGTCTTCGTCACCGCCGCCATCACCGCCGTCGCAGCCGACGACAGGAACATCAAAAGACCGATATAGAACGGGAAGTAGCCCGCATCCGGACCGTCCACCCCCCAGACCGCGCCGATCCTCAGCGCGTCCCACATCACGACCGCCGCGACGACCATGAACAGGATCGCCACCACGACGTCCACGGTGCGCACCGACACCGTGTACTCGGACCGATCGCCCGCTGCTTCATGCGACATTATACGCCCCCTGATCCCGGCTCTTTGAGACCGGTGCTTGGCATTGCAAACTTGGATACTGGAACAAAACGCGCCCCAGAGCCGCCCAATGGGCTCCGGAGCGCGGGATCACTCAGATCACTTCACGAAGCCGGCCTTGACCATCAGGTCCTTGTGGCGCGTCGCCGCGTCGGACACCCAGGTCTTGTATTCGTCGCCGGCCAGGAACGTCGTGTTGAACGCCCCCTTCGCCATGAAGTCCTTCCACTCGGGCGTCTCGCGCACCTTCTGGAACAGGTCGACATAGTACTTGACCTGGTCCGGCGTCACGCCCGGGGGCATGAAGATGCCGCGCAGCATCAGGTATTCGACGTCGATGCCGGATTCCTTGCAGGTCGGGATGTCGCCCCAGCTCTGGCCGTTCGCCACCTCGTCCTTGTAGGCGAGGCGCTTGCTGTCGAACACGCACAGCGGACGCAGCTTGCCGGCGCGCCAGTGCGCCACCGCCTCGATCGGGTTGTTCACCGACGAGGTCACGTGGTTGCCGACCAGCTGCGCCGCGACGTCGCCGCCGCCCTTGTACGGAACATAGGTGAACTTCGCGCCCGACGCCTGCTCCAGCGCCGCCGTGATGATCTGGTCTTCCTGCTTCGAGCCGGTGCCAGCCATCTTGAACTGCTCTTTGCCCGACTTCAGCGCGTCCATGTACTCGGCCGCCGTCTTGTACGGGCTCTCCGCGTTCACCCACAGCACGAACTCGTCGAGCGCCAGCATCGCCACCGGCGTCAGATCCTGCCACGAGAACGGAACTCCCGTCGCCAAAGGCGTCGTGAACAGGTTCGACAACGTGATGATGATCTTGTTGGCGTTGCCCGACGAACCCTTGGCGTCCATGAAGCCCTCGGCGCCAGCGCCGCCCGACTTGTTGATCACCACCAAAGGCTGGTTCATCAGCTCATGCTTCTGGATCACGCCCTGAAGCATCCGCGCCATCTGGTCCGCGCCGCCGCCCGTCCCCGCAGGAACAATAAACTCAACCGTCTTCGTCGGCTCCCAAGCCGAAGCCGCGACGGGCCCGTACGCCAAACCAGCCGCGGCAGCCGCTACCATAAAACGGCCCGCAATACGCCCCTTGGTGCTATTCATAAGCGTTTCTCCCACCTGAACTCCGCATTATTGTTTCGCGTTTTAACGCGGAGCGGATTGTCCAATTTTGCGACCGATAAAACCGGCAGCTGGCAGTCAGTATATTGGGAGCGGCAAAGAAGGCAACATCTGGAACGCCCAAATTATGAGCGTCCCAAAAAGCCAAGAACCTCATGGATTCAGAAGCTTAACGGGCGAGCCTGACCTTGGTTTCAGCCCGCTTGGGTGCGGTGATCAGCCGCCTAAACCGTGAAAATGGAGCAATTTCCCATTTTCGATGGCTCACCGGATTCGAGCGTTCAATCCCGGACCTGAAGCGCGATCTTGCCGATGTGCTGGCTCAACTCCATCAGCGCATGGGCGCCGGCCGCATCTTCGAACGAAAAGACCTTATAGATGCGCGGCTCGATCTTGCGGCTCGACAGCAGCGGCCAGACCTTTTCACGGAGCTGATCGGCGATCGCCTTCTTGTCGGCGACCGGGCGGGCACGAAGCGTCGAGCCCGTGAGCGTCAGCCGCTTGGTCATCACCGGGAAGAAGTTCAGCGCCACCTTCGGACTTTGCAGGAAGGCGATCGAGACATGGCGGCCCTCGACGGCCATGACCGAGATCGTGCGCGGGATGTAATCGCCGCCGACCATGTCGAGCACGACGTCGACGCCCTTCCCGTTCGTCTCCGCCTTGATCACCTCGACGAAGTCTTCGTCCTTGTAGTTGATCGCCCGGTCGGCGCCGAGCTCGACACAGGCGGCGCATTTGTCGGCACTGCCGGCTGTCGTGAACACCTTTGCGCCGAAGGCCTTGGCGAGCGGAATCGCGGTCGTGCCGATGCCCGACGAGCCGCCGTGGACAAGGAAGGTCTCGCCGGCCTTCAGGCGGCCGCGGTCGAAGACGTTGCTCCAGACGGTGAAGAAGGTCTCGGGAAGCACGGCGGCCTCGACCATGGACAGGCCCTCCGGAACCGGCAGGCACTGCGCGGCCGGAACGGCGGCATACTGGGCATAGCCGCCGCCGGCCAACAGAGCACAGACCTTGTCACCGACCTTCCAGTCGGTGACATCCTCACCGAGCGCCGCGACGACGCCCGCGACTTCGAGACCCGGGATATCGGAGGCGCCGGGCGGCGGATCGTATTTGCCCATGCGCTGCAGCACGTCGGGACGGTTCACGCCGGCCGCATGGACCTCGATCAGGATCTCGCCCTTGGCCGGAGCCGGCACCGGCCGCTCGGCGGGCTTCAGCGCTTCCGGGCCGCCGGGCGCCGAAATCTCGATCGCGGTCATGGTGGTGGGCAGCGCCATAATCATCTCCGATGTGATGTCGGAGTGTCCGCTACAGGGATTTTCCGCCGATGGGAACCGGCAAAATGCCCCTGCCCGCTAGTCGATCCTGACCATCGCCGTCGCGCTGCGGCCCTGGCCGTCGAGGACGGTCAGCCGGGTGAAGCCACGGCCGGGCGGCACCCACGAGGACTTGCGGCGACGTTGGCCCTGTACGATCGGGCGGCCGTCGACCATCCAGGTGAAGGGCGGCGTGCCTCCGGCGGCCTTGAGTGCAAGCGGAGAGGCTCCGGAGCCGCCCCCGAGATCGACCTTCACGCCATCCGCCGGATAGGCGATCGAGAGCGGGATATCGCCCGCCACGAGCTGAGGCAGGATTTCGCCGTGCGGCTGGAAGCGCGCGAGCGCGGGCGGAAGCTCTTTCGGGATCAAAGTTGCTTCGTAGGGTGCCGGCGGGAGCGGTTGCGGTCGCTGCTCGATGTGGCCAAAGGCGTCGAACAGGATCGGAGCGGCGGAGTTTCGGCCGACGAGGCCGGGACTTGGCGTGCCGTCAGGACGGCCGGTCCAGACCGCGACGACGTAGCGGCCGTCGAAACCGACGGCCCAGGCATCGCGGAAGCCGTATGAAGTTCCCGTTTTGTAGGCGATGCGGCCGGGTTCGGCACCGACCGGAGCCGGTGTTCCGAGCAGGATCTGGGCGATCTGATAGGCCGCGACAGGATCGAGAAGGCGATGCCCCTCCCCGGTTTGCGGCTCGCGTTCGTAAAGCGGGACGACCTCGCCGCCGCGCGCCAGGCCGGTGTAGAGGGTCGCGAGATCGAACAGGCTTGTGCCGACGCCGCCAAGGCCGATCGCAAGGCCCGGCGCCTCGTTCAGGGGAAGCTTGAGTTTGGCGCCGACGGCATGGACGCGGGCGGCGAGACGGGCCGGGCCGACAGCCTCCAGCACCGCCACCGCGGGCACGTTGAGCGACATCTGGAGCGCCTGCTCGACGTTGACCGTACCCTTGTAATCCTCGCCGAAATTCTTCGGCGCATAGCGGCCGAAGCGTGTCGGACGGTCCTCGATGATCGTCTTCGGATGAGCGATGCCGTCCTCGAACGCCATGCCGTAGATGAAGGGCTTGAGGGTCGAGCCAGGTGAGCGGACGGCGCGGGCCTGATCGACATGGCCGGCGCGGGTGCCGTCGAAATAATCGGCCGAGCCGACATGGGCGCGGACCGCGCCGGTCGCGTGGTCGACGACGAGAATCGCCATCGAATGGGCGGGGCCGAGATTGCGCGAACGCTCCTTGGCCAGAAGCTCAAGAGCCGCCTGGGCCTCGCGGTCGATGGTCAGGCTGACGACGTTGTTCTGGGCAGTCGCCGTTTTGGCGGCGTCTTCGGAGGCGTGGGCGGCCAAAGCCGGGAAAGCGATGCGGCCCTGCGGGACGTCCTCGTCCTTTGCATGGGCGATTTCATCAGCAGACAGAACGCCTTGCGAGCCGAGACGGTCGAGGACGCGATCGCGGGCGGCGCGGGCGGATTTTGGGTCGCGGTCCGGACGGCGGGCTTCCGGCGATTGCGGCAGCGCGACGAGGAGTGCCGCCTCGCCATTCGAGAGGCGCTGGGGTTCCTTGCCGAAATAGGCGAGCGAGGCGGCCCTCACTCCTTCGAGATTGCCGCCATAGGGTGCGAGGGTGAGATAGAGATCGAGAACGCGGTCTTTTCCGACTGCGCGTTCGAGCGCGACTGCCGATGCTATCTCGTTTATTTTCCTTGTTAAAGTTCGCGAACGGTCGGGTTCCAGCAGGCGCGCGGTCTGCATCGTCAGCGTCGAGCCGCCGGAGACGATGCGGCCGCTCTCCAGCGCCTGCCAGGCGGCGCGGACGAGCGCCAGGGGATCGACACCCCTATGGCCGCCGAACCTCTGGTCTTCGTAAGCCCTTAGGAATGCGAGATATTTCGGATCGACCTCGGTTGCTTTCACCGGCAGCCGCCATAATCCGTCCGGGGTCGTGAAGGGACGGAGCAGCTTGCCGTTGCGGTCGACGACGAGGGTCGAATTGGTCGCTGCGCGGGCGAGCGACGGCGGGTCGAACAACGCCAGCCAGACCGCTCCCGATACGAACGCCAATGTGAACAGCGACGTGAACGCAAGTGCACTTCGGCGCACGTTGTGCCCAAAGCGCCGTCGCGGCGGTTCAGCCGCGACGATTTTCTCTTCGGGTTTGCGGATTTGGTCGCTCACTTCGGCGCGCCCACCTCGATCTTGCCGCTGGCCGTCCGGCCATAACGATCCGGACGGTACATATCCTCGGCAGTCGCCGGCCCCTGGACGTAAAGACCGGGCGAAACCGCGCGGACCATGTAGGCGGTGACCATCGGGTCATCGGCCTGCTCGCCGCGTTCGAACGAGGCCACGAACTTGTCGTCGCGGAACTCGGTGTGCGTCGGGGTCTCTTCCTGGTTCAGCCAGAAGAAGGTCGACAATTCGGCGCTGGAGACGAGACGCGGATTGTCGATCTCGAAGCCGGCCGGCAGGTGATCGACAATCAGGATGCGGCCCGACTGGGCTTCCCTCTCGATGACCTTGAGGGTGACGACCAGACGGGTGTTCTGAGCGATCTGGGCCGGATCGACCTCGGTACCGTCGAGCTTGAAGTAATGACGCTCGATTGTCAGGCCGTGAGCCTCCTCGGCGGGAGCCTCGACCGGCGAACCACGGACGGTGATCGAGGCCGAGATCTGGCCGTCGGAACCGTTGGAGACGGTGACCGGCTGCTTCAACTCGTCGGCGCGGAGCGTCCTGTTATAGGCGCCCTTGTTCGGTTGGCCGTTGACGACGAGCGAGAGCTTGGACGCCTCGACCTTCAGCGCCTGGCTGGCACGGAGAAGCCAAGCATTCTCCTGCGTCGACAGATAGCTCTTGTCGCCGCGCGCGGTCTCGACCTTCTTGGCGACCGCCGGAATGACGGAGGCGACGGAGCTCTCGGCGGCGAGCGCAAGAACGCCAGCGGAATCGCGAAGACGGGTGCCGTAGTCGACGCGGGTCAGCTCGTCGATCTGCGGCTCCTTCAGCGCCTCGTCGGCGGCGGCGAAGACCTTGGTCGCGCGGGCCTGATCGCCGGCGAAGGCGAGCGCCGCCGCGATCTGGGCGCGGGCAAGCGGCGAGTTGATCTCCTGGATCTTGGATTCGCCGAGGTAACGCAGGTCGCCGATCATCGGACGGCCGTTGCGGGCCAGAACGTAGTGGGCGTAGGCCGCCTCATTCATCTCCTGATCGTCGTCCGGCTCGCCACGGATCGCCAGAGTGTTGCGGATGCGGGTCAGCGCCTGCGACACTGCGAGCTCCGGCACCTGATAGCCCTTCTCACGGGCGCGGGTCAGGACATCGGAGACGTAGGCGTCGAGCCAGAGGTCGTCGTCGGACGGCGACCAGAGGCCGAAGCCGCCGGCCGAAGTCTGGCGCGACAGGATGCGGGCGATCATCTGCTGCGCACGGCCGCGCGCGTCGTCGGCGAGCTTCACGCCGAAATCATCGGCGAGGAGGATCGCGACGAGGCGGCTCGAAAGCTGCTCCGAGCACCCGTAGGGGTAGGTTTCGAGCGCGCCGATGATAGCGGCGGGGTCGAAGGTCGCGTTCGGGCCGACGGCGAGCGAGA
Organism: uncultured Alphaproteobacteria bacterium; assembly: GCA_963778835.1. Lineage (GTDB taxonomy): Bacteria > Pseudomonadota > Alphaproteobacteria > Rhizobiales > Methylopilaceae > Flaviflagellibacter. The sequence goes on along the minus strand of CAVZVY010000002.1, from coordinate 164,716 downwards.
TCGAGCCGGTGCCGGGGACGAAATGGTTCAGCATGTCGGCGGAGACCGTCACGCTGCCGGTCTTCGGCGCGAGCTGCACAACGCTACGGCTGGTCACCGCCGGATAGGCGGGGCTGACATTGATGTCGAAGCTCTGACTGAGCGTCTGGCCGTCCGGCGTCTTCAGCGAGACGTCGATCGAGGCGTGGCCGACGGCGGAAGCCGTCAGCGGAACGTCGACCGCCGTGCGCTGCCCCTTGGTCAGTGCGAGCTTCCGGCCCGCAGTGCCGAGCTTCACCGCCGTGTCGGAGGTAACGACCGTCAGCTCGTAGTCGCCGGCACTTCTCTCGACATTGTTGACGTCGAGGCGAAGGCGCGAGGTGTCGCCAAAGGACAGGAAGCGCGGCAGCGAGCCCATGACCACGACCGGATCGGCGACGATGACATCCTTCTCGGCATGGCCGAGCTTGCCCTTCGACCAGGCCATCGCCATCACGCGGATCTTGCCGTTGAAAGCCGGCAGATCGAGCGGGATTTCGGCATTGCCGTCAGCACCGACCTTCACGATGCCCGAGAACAGAGCGAGCGGAGGCTGGGTCGGCGGTTCGCCCATGCCGAGGCCCGCGCCGTCACCGCCGGTGCGAATCTTGCCACGCGTCGCGCGCATGCCGTCGATGAGCTGCCCATAGAGATCGCGGACTTCCGCGCTCAGCTTGCGCTGGGCGAAGGCGTCTTCGTCCGGAGCCGGCGTCTTGAAGTTGGTCAGGTTGAGGATGCCGACATCGACTGCCGCGACGACGAGGCTGGCCTCTTCGCCGGCCGCGATATTGGCGACCTTGACCGGGACGCGGAGCGTGCCGCGGGGGGCCGCCTTCGCCGGAGTCTGGAGGGCGACCGGCAGGACGTGCGGTGCCGGGTCGATGGTTGCGTGCGCGACGCCGATGGCTCGGCCGGGCATGCGGCTCGCCTGGGCGTCGAGCGGGCGATAGACGAAGCCGAGCACATAGGCACCCGGACGCCAGTCTTCCGTGACGTCGAGTTCGACATTGTTCTCGCCCTGGACGACGTCCAGCGCGCGGGTCTGCAGGACATTGTTGGCGACGACCGCGACGGTCGCCTTGCCGGCAAAGCGCGCGTCGATGCGGAGCTTGGCCTTCTCGCCGGGCCGGTACATCGGCTTGTGGAGCGCGATGTCGAGCGTGTCCGGAGTGTCGGCGTCCTCGTCCGAATACCAGCCCGAATCGAAGACCACGCTGGTGGCCGGGCCGGTCGCGTCGGCGCTCGTCACGTCGAGGCGATAGCGCCCGTAATCGAGCTTCTGGGCGATCTTCGCCGGCTGGGCGGCGGCAACGTCGATCGTGCCGTCGCCGATGCGGCTCGCGGTGGTGACCGCCTCGTGCTGCCAGCTCGAACCTTCCGAATACCACTGGTAATCGATACGCAGGCGCGACAGCGCCCATTTCAGGCCCTTGCCGTCGATCGCTTTACCGTCGGCGCCGAGAAGGATGACCTCGAAATTCGCGGTCTCCCCTTCGCCGAGCGTGTCGAACAGCGGCTTCACGCCGATGCGAGGCCGGGCCGAGTCGACCGGGAGCTTGAGACTGCGCTCAAGTGAGCGGCCGCCGGGCTCGCGCAGGCTGACCGAGATGCGGGCCTGAAGCGGCCGCTCGGTGTCGGGAAGCGTCGGGCGCGGAATGTCGACGGTGGCCTTGCCCTGTTCGTCGGTACGGGAGAGGCCTTCGACCGGGACGCGGACCGGCGCGATCTCCTCGTCCGAGAGGCCGAACTTGTAGCCGGGGAAACCCGGAAGATCGGCGCTCGTGGTCTGGATCGTGACTTCGCCTTCGAGAGCGAGGTCGGCCGCGGGAGCGCCATAGAGCCAGCGACCATCGACAGCGAGCGGAAGGCCCGCGTCGGTGAAGGTCTTGGCTTCTGTCGCGACCGTCATTTCGAGCTTCTGCGGCATGTAGTCCTCGACGAGGAAGACTGCCTCACCGACGGGCGAACCCTTGGGATCGGCATAGGCTTCGACGCGCCAGGTGCCTGTGGTCGCGGTGTCGAGGATCGGCAGATCGAGGGTACGGCCGCCCGCGCCCTGGTCGGCCACGACAACGCGGCGGTCCTCGGCGCCGTCGGGGCGCTTGAGGATAAAGATCAGCGGCATGGACGTGACGCCGATTCCGTCCTGGTCGCGCAACAAAGTGGTCAGGTGAACGGTTTCGCCGGGGCGGTAGACGCCGCGTTCGGTATAGACCAGCGCATCCAGCGGACCCGGAGGCTGGCGGCCGTCGACGCCGCGATCCGACAGGTCGTAGCCGGGCTGATTGACCAGCAGGAAGCCGTAATCGCCCTTGGACGAGGCGGTGATGAAGGCAGGCGCGAGACCGCCCTCACCCTTCGCGAGCCCGGCGTCGAAGCGGACATAGCCTGCTTTGTCGGACTTCGCGGTGGCCAGCACCTCGTTATTGCGCGCGACGAGCTTGATGTCGGCATCGACGATCGGATCGGCCGAGGCGAGCGAACGGACAAAGGCGTGGATGCCATCGCCGGCCGACAGCTCCGAGAGGCCGATGTCCGAGACGACGAACCATTGCGTCGCCTGGTTCTCGTAATCCTCGTCCGGCTTGTCGGGATTGCGCGCCACCATGACATAGACGCCGGGTTCGAGCGTCTTGATGGTCTCCTCGATCGGGAAGGCGGTCGTAACCTCCTCGTTCAGCTTGCGGCTGACGTCGATCTGACCTTCGAAGATGCGGGCGCCGGCATCCTCCTTCAGCGTCGCGATCTGGCTGCTGTTGAGCTGCTGCTGGAAATCGCCGTCGGTGATCTGCGGGCCGAGGCCGCGATCGCCGACGCGGTAGATCTCGACACCAACGCGGTCGAGGTTGACCGAGACGAACGGGATGCCCTGCTGGCCGGTGCGCGGCAGGACGTAATTACGGCCGGTGAAGCGGACCATCGGGTCGCGGTCGCGGACATAGACCGAGATCTCGTGGGGCTCCATCGTGTCCTCGCCTACCGAGGACGGCACGCCGGCACGCACGGTGACGTTATAGGTCTCGCCGTGCTTCAGACCGTCGACGCAGATCTGGTCGCCGGTGCCCGTAACGGCCGGCTTCTCGATGCCCGAGACCGAGACGAACGGCGCGTAGTCGATGCGGCCGCGCGGCAGGGATTCGGAGAATTCGATGCAGGCACGCGGCGAGGTCGCGTCCGATTCGACGTTGTAGTCGGTGACGCGGAAGCCGTGCTCGCGGCGCATCTCGGTATAGGCGTCGCGGACATCCTGGCGGTCGTCGAGGCGAAGGCTTTCGGCATAGGCGTTGAGGCCCGGACGCCATTCGGAGCGGCGACCATAGGCGTCAGCGAGGACGGCGAGCGCGCGGGCCTCGGACTTCGCGTCCTTCGACAGCATATAGGCCTGGTAGGCGGCCGACCTGGCGCGGCGCGGGAACTCATATTTCTCGTCGTCGCGCGGATCGATCTTGAGCAGCGAGACGGCGTAGTTGCGCCAGGCCTGCTCGCTCGACGGATCGGCTGCGATGGCGGCACCGAAGGCGGCGGCGGCAGCGCGCCAGTCCTCCTTCTTCACCGCGGCGATGCCATCCTTGATCCAGTCGGCGGCGGGGCGGTCGGCGGTCGAGACGTTTCCGGTGATCTGCCGTTCCAGCTTCGCCGCTTCCTGCGACATGCTCAGGAATTCGAAGGGTTTGGCATTCGCGGCCGAGACCATGCCAATGAGGGCCAGCGCGGAGGCGGCGAAGAGGATGCGACGCAGAAACGTCATGACTGCTCCCTGGAGGCTGTTGCTCGGTCGGCGCCCCTGCTCTTCCGGCCGGGGGTTCGCCTTGCTAGGCGGGAGCCTTAGAGCAGTCCGATTTCAGCCGTGTTTCGTCCGCATTGCGTGCGGCGATCATGTCGCGAGAAAGGCGAAAGGTTTCGGTTGCGGCTGTCGGCGCACCCCTCTATATGAGCCATCCACTGGCGACGGAGTGTAGCGCAGCCTGGTAGCGCACTACGTTCGGGACGTAGGGGTCGCAGGTTCAAATCCTGCCACTCCGACCAGTGTAACATTGGCAGATAAGGGTTTTCCCGAGACCCCTGCCCCGTGGCGTGTTGCTACGACCACCATTTCACCGCGCTCCCCTTCGACGTGTCGACGACCGCTCCATCGACTGGTGCGCGCCTCCCATGCGATCGGGGCTGTGGTGTCCGCAGCGGCGCTCCAGCACAGTTGACGTCGCGCTCGCGCTCGTACCCTCACTCCGCTAGCGCCGCCAAGCCTCGGTACAGCGCTAAGCACTCCGGGTTCGCCAGCGCTGAGTCGTTGGCGATTGGGCGGCCGTGGATGGTGTCGCGAACGGCGAGCTCGGAGATCTTGCCGGAACGGGTGCGGGGGATTTCCGAGACAGCAATGATGCGGGCCGGAACGTGGCGAGGCGTGGCGCCGGTTCGGATGCGCTGGCGGATCGTTGCAACCAGCTCATCCGACAATGCCGCGTCGTCACGCAGGCGGACGAACAGCACGATGCGCTGGTCACCCTCCCAATCCTGACCAACGGCGATGGATTCGAGCACTTCGGGGATGGCTTCGACCTGGCGGTAGATCTCGGCCGTGCCGATGCGGACGCCACCAGGCTTGAGCGTGGTGTCGGACCGGCCCTGGATGACGAACCCGCCCGAGGCGCGCTGCTCGGCGAAATCGCCATGCGCCCAGACGCCGGGAAACCGCTCGAAATATGCAGCGCGGTAGCGCTGATTGGCGGTATCGCCCCAAAAGCCGAGCGGCATCGAGGGGTGGGCGGCGCGGGAAACGAGCTCGCCGGGCACACCGGTAACTTGCTGGCCGTCGCGATCGAAGGTCGCCATGTCCATGCCGAGCATCGGACCCTGCAGCTCGCCGCGCCGCACTGGCAGCGTCGGCACACCGCCGAGAAAGCACGCACAGATGTCGGTGCCGCCAGAGATGGACGCCAGATGCAGGTCCGGTTTCCAGTTCTCGTAGACGTGGTCGAAGCTTTCGGGGAGCAGCGGCGATCCCGTGGACAGCAAGGCGCGGAGCGACGTGAGACGATGCGTCTGCCGCGGTCGGATGCCGGTTTTGCGGCAGCTGTCGATGTACTTGGCCGAGGTGCCGAAGATGTTGATGTCCTCGGCATCTATCAGGTCGGCCATGCGGGTCGGACCAGGATAGGCGGGGTTGCCGTCGAAGGTGACGAGGGTCGCGCCTGCGGCAAGGCCAGTCACCAGCCAGTTCCACATCATCCAGCCGCAGGTGGTGTAGTAGAACAGCCGGTCTCCGGCGCGCACGTCGCAGTGCAGAACGTGTTCCTTCAGATGCTGCAGCAGCAGCCCGCCGGCCCGGTGGACGATGCATTTCGGTTTGCCGGTGGTGCCTGAGGAAAACAGAATCGCCAGCGGCGCATCGAACCCCTGCCGGTGGTAGCGGATGGCGGAGGGTGCGTAAGGGGCGATCCAGTCCGCGAGTGTGACGGCGGGACGGAAGAACCTGGCGTCCGGGGCCGGTTCGCCGATCAGAACGATCCGTTCGACTTCAGCGGCCTCCGCCACCGCGTTGATGCTCTCGGTGATGTCGAAGCGCTTGCCGGAATAGCCATAGGCGGGCACCGCGACGATCAGCTTCGGCCCGATCTGGCCAAGGCGGTCGGCGGCACCGGAGGGACCGAAATCGGGGGAGCACGACGCCCAGACCGCACCGATGGCGGCCGAAGCGAGATAGACGGCGGTGGCCTCGATGTCGTTGGTGACGATCGCGGCGATGCGATCGCCGGGGACGATGCCGGAGGCAGTCATCGCCTGGCTTAGGCGCGAGACGAAGTCCTGCAGTTCCTGCCAGCTCAGCTCGCGCCGGGTGCCATCGTCGCGATGTGCGATGATGGCGGGCCCAGTGCCGGGGCGAACGAGCAGGTTCTCGGTGTAGTTCAGCGACGCTTCGGGGAAGAAGCGCGTGGCGATCTGGTCCGGGCCAGGCGCACAGGCTCGGCCGCCCATGTCGCCGATGATGCCGAGGAAGTCCCACAAGCGGCTGTAGAATGCCTCGGGCTCGGTGACGGACCAGCGGTGGAGGCCGGCATAATCGGTGGCGGCGAAGCCAGCCTCAGTCGCGAAGCGCGCCATCGCGGTGCCGGCGATACGCTCCGACGACGGCAGCCAGAGTAGGTCGGCCACCTCAGTCACGTTCGACCGCCATCGCGATGCCCATGCCTCCGCCGATGCAGAGCGTCGCCACGCCCCGCTTGGCGTTGCGCTTGCCCAGCTCGTGCAGCAGCGTCACCAGCACGCGGGCGCCGGACGCGCCGATGGGATGGCCTAGCGCGATCGCGCCGCCATTGACGTTTACGCGGGCGGGATCGAGGCCGAGTTCGGAGGTCACCGCGAGGCTCTGCGCAGCGAAGGCTTCGTTGATTTCCCAGAGATCGACATCGGCGGCGGACCACCCTGCCCGCTCGAGCGCCTTGCGGCTCGCGGGGATAGGGCCGAGCCCCATCACTTGCGGATCGACGCCGGCGTGGGCCCAACTCGCGATGCGCGCGAGCGGGGCGAGACCACGGCGCGACGCCTCCGCCTCGCTCATCAGCACCAGCGCCGCCGCGCCGTCGTTGATGCCGGAGGCATTCCCGGCGGTGACGGTGCCGCCCTCAATGAAGGCGGGCTTGAGCCTGCCCATCATCTCAAGGCTCGCATCGTGGCGGATGTGCTCGTCGGCATCGATCATGACGTCGCCCTTTCGGGTCTCGATCGTCACTGGGACGATCTCGGGAGCGAACCGGCCGCTGCGCGCGGCTGCCGAGGCCTTCTGCTGCGAAGCGAGCGCGAATGCGTCCTGCGCATCGCGGGTGATCTGGTGCGCCCGGGCGACGTTTTCGCCGGTATTGCCCATCGGGTAGCCGTAGAAGACATCATTGAGGCCGTCGCTGGCGAGGGTGTCGCGGAAGGTGATGTCGCCGAACTTCTTGCCTTGCCGCAGCACCGCGACATGCGGGGCGTTGGTCATCGACTCCTGCCCGCCGGCGACCACGACGGACGCGCTACCGGTGGCGATCTGCTGATGTGCGAGGATCACCGCGCGGAGGCCCGAACCGCAGACCTGATTGACCAGTGCAGCGGGTGCGGCGTCGGCGAGGCCCGCGCTGCGGGCGGCCTGCCGCGCCGGGTTCATCCCCTGCCCGCCGGTCAAAACCTGGCCCAGAATGGTCTCGTCGATCTCGTCGGGTGCCACGCGGGCGTCGGCCACCGCGGCGCGGATAGCGACGGCGCCGAGTTCGTGGCCGGCGAGAGGCGCAAGCACGCCGTTGAGCGAACCGATCGGGGTACGCCGGGCGGCGACGATGACGGTGGAACTGATGGTCATTTCTTTACAACGCCTTCTTTGTCCAGCGAGCGATTACGCCGATGATGCCCTCGCGGAACAGCAACACGGTGACTACGAACACGACGCCCTGCAGGATCGTCACCCAGGCTCCGAAGCTGGCGAAGTAGTTCTGCATGGTGACGATTATTGCGGCCCCGACGAGCGGCCCGAAGATCGTGCCCATGCCGCCGATCAGGGTCATCAGCACCACTTCGCCAGACATGGTCCAGTAGACGTCAGTGAGGGACGCGAGCTGGAAGACAATGGCCTTGGTGGCTCCGGCGAGACCCGCCAGGGCTGCCGACATCACGAACACGGCGAGCTTGTACCGATTGACCTTGTAACCCAGAGAGACCGAGCGCGGCTCGTTGTCCCGGATAGCCTTCAGCACCTGACCGAACGGCGAGTGGACGATGCGGTAGATCAGCAGCAGTCCGCCGAACACGATCAGCAGCACGACGAAATAGAGCGTGAGGTCGTTGCTGAGGTCGACCAGCCCGAACAGCTTGCCGCGAGGGACCGCCTGGATGCCGTCCTCGCCGCCCGTGAACGGCACCTGCAGCGCGAAGAAGAACACCATCTGCGCGAAGGCCAGAGTCACCATGGCGAAGTAGATGCCCTGGCGGCGGATGGCGAGCGCACCGATGCCAAGCCCGAGCACCGCGCCTGCGCCGGTGCCGGCGAGAATGGCGAGCTCCGGCGTCAAGCCCCAGACCTTGGCGGCATGGGCGGCGACGTAGCTCGCCGAGCCGAAAAAGGCGGCGTGTCCGAAGGACAAGCAGGCCACCATAGCCGAGGAGAAGGTTCAGCGCCGATGCGAACAGCGCAAAGCACAGCACCTTCATCAGGAACACGGGATAGAGCACGAACGGCGCGACCAGCAGAAGGCCGAGAAGACCGACGAAGATCACGACGTGATGCTTGGGTGTGCTGATGCGGAGGTCGGTCGGAAGCGTCACCGGCTGGGTCTCGGTATTGACCACGGTCATGCGGTCCTCCCGAACAGGCCGGCGGGTTTGACCAGCAGGACGAGGGCCATGATGACGAAGATCACCACCGCCGACCCCTCCGGGTAGAACACCCGCGTCAGGCCCTCGACGATGCCGAGGCCGAAACCGGTGACGATGGCGCCGAGGATCGAGCCCATGCCGCCGATCACCACCACGGCGAAGACCACGATGATGAGGTCGGCGCCCATATTGGGGTTTACCGAGTAGATCGGCGCCGCGAGCACGCCGGCGAGCGCCGCGAGCCCGACGCCGAAGCCATAGGTGAGCGTAATCATGCGCGGCACGTTGATGCCAAAGGCGCCGACCAGCGTCGGGTTCTCGGTCGCGGCGCGAAGATACGCGCCGAGCCTGGTCTTCTCGATCGCGAACCAGGTGCCGAGGCAGACGACGAGCGAGGCAAGCACCACCCAACCGCGATAATTGGGGAGGAACATGAAGCCTAGATTGGTGCCGCCGGAGAGCTCGGCGGGAATGGTGTAGGGCAGGCCCGACACGCCGTACTGGTTGCGGAACAGGCCCTGGATGATCAGCGCCAGTCCGAAGGTGAGCAGCAGGCCATAGAGATGATCGAGGTGGTAGAGCCGAGAGATCATCAGCCGCTCGATCACGACGCCGGTGACGCCGACGACGATGGGAACGAGCAGCAGCGCCCACCAATAGCCGATGCCGAAATAGGTCATCAGCATCCAGGCGAAGAAGGCACCCATCATGTACTGCGCGCCATGCGCGAAGTTGATGATGTTGAGCAAGCCGAAGATCACGGCGAGGCCAAGGCTTAGCAGCGCATAGAACGAGCCGTTGATCAGCCCGAGCAGCAATTGCCCGAACAGCGCCTGTGGCGGGATTCCCAGCAGCTCGAACATTTCGTCTCCTCTAGGGTGGAGCGAGGAGCGGGCCGGAGCCCACTCCTCGAGAGGATCATTTCAGCAGCGGGCAGCCGCCATCGGCGATCGGTCGGAAGGCTTCGGCGGCCGGGATGGTCGCGAGCTTCTCGTAATAGTCCCACGGCCCCTTGGAGGCGGCCGGCGCCTTGACCTTGAACAGGTACATGTCGTGGATCTTGCGGCCGTCCTCGCGCACCGAGCCCTTGCCGAACAGCGGGTCGGAGGTGGGCATCGACTTCATCGAGGCGATGACCGCAGCGCTATCCTTGCCACCGGTCGCTTCGACCGACTTGAGGTAGTGGAGTACGCCCGAATAGACGCCGGCATGCACCATGGTGGGCTTCTTGCCGCCGTGCAGAGCGGCGAACCGGGCCGACCAGGCGCGCGTGTCGTCGTTCAGATCCCAATAGAAGCTCTCGGTCAGCACCAGACCCTGCGCCGTCTGCAGGCCGAGGGCGTGGATGTCGGTAATGAAGATAAGGAGACCCGCCAAAGATTGGCCGGCCTGGGTGATGCCGAACTCGGCCGCCTGCTTGATGGTGTTGACGGTATCGCCACCGGCGTTCGCCAGGCCGATCACCTGGGCGCCGGACGATTGCGCCTGCAGCAGAATAGGACGAGAAGTCGGTACCGGGGAACGGGTGCCTGACGCTACCCACCACCTCGCCGCCGGAAGCCTTGACGACCGCCGCGGTGTCCTTCTCGAGCGAGTGGCCGAAGGCGTAGTCGGCGGTGACGAAGAACCACTTCTTGTTACCGGCCGCGACCATGGCACCGCCGGTGCCCTTGGCGAGCGCCCAGGTGTCATAGGTCCAGTGGATCGTGTTGGGCGAGCACTTGGCGCCGGTGAGATCGGCCGAACCCGCACCCGAATTGATGAAGACCTTGTTCTTTTCCCTGGTGATGTCGCTCACGGCGAAGGCCGCCGAGGAAGTCGGCACGTCGACGATCAGGTCGACGCCGTCCTGGTCGTACCACTTGCGGGCGATGCTGGATGCGATGTCGGGCTTGTTCTGATGATCCGCCGAGATGATCTCGACTTTGACGCCCTTCGCTGCGCCACCGAAATCCTCGACCGCCATCTTGGCGGCGATGACCGAGCCTTCGCCTGAAAGGTCGGCATAGATGCCCGAGCGGTCGTTGAGCACGCCGATCTTGACGGCGGTCTCGGCGAGGGCGGGCCCCGTCGGCGAAGATGAGCGCTGCCGAGAGCAGCAGTCTCCTGGTGATTATCATTACCTGGTCTCCTCCATTGTTATTCTTTGTCAGTCACACGCCCAGGTAGGCGTGCAGCTTCTGGATATTGGCGGCGAGTTCCGCATCGGGGATCTCGTCGATCACCCGGCCTTGCTCGACCACGTAGTGGCGGTCCGCGACCGAGGCCGCGAAGCGGAAGTTCTGTTCGACCAAGACGATGGTGAAGCCGCGCTGCTTCAGCGTGCGCAGCGTCGCGCCTATCTGCTGGACGATCACCGGCGCGAGGCCTTCGGTGGGCTCGTCGAGAAGCAGAAATTTCGCGCCGGTGCGCAAAATCCGGCCGATGGCCAGCATTTGCTGCTCGCCGCCCGAGAGTTTCGTGCCCTGGCTCTGCAGCCGCTCCTTGAGGTTCGGGAACATGCCGAGCACCTCGTCGCGGCTGAGGCCGCCGTCGCGGATGGTGGGCGGCAGCATCAGGTTTTCCTCGACCGAGAGGCTCGAAAAGATGCCGCGCTCCTCCGGGCAGAAGGCGATGCCGGCGCGGGCGATCGCACGGGCGGCGAGCCCGATCAGTTCACGGCCCATGAACCGCACCGAACCGGTGCGCTTGCCGAGAATCCCCATGATTGCCTTGAGCGTCGTGGTCTTGCCGGCGCCATTGCGGCCGAGCAGCGTCACCACCTCGCCGGGGCGGACATCGAGATTGATGCCGTGCAGCACATGGCTCTCGTCGTACCAGCCGTGGAGGTCGCGTACGGCGAGCTCGGCGGTATCGGCTTCGGGCCGGATGAGGGATGCAGCCTCAACCATGGCCGACCCCGATATAGGCTTCGACCACGCGCGGGTCCCGGCTGACCACTTCGTACGACCCTTCGGCCAGCACCTGCCCGCGCGCGAGCACGGTGATGCGGTCCGAAAGGTCGGCGACGACCGACAGGTTATGCTCGACCATCAGGATCGTGCGGTTCCTGGCGATGCGGGCGATGAGCGCCGAGATGCGCGCGACATCCTCCTGCGTCATGCCCGCCATCGGCTCGTCGAGCAGCAACATTTCCGGATCGAGCGCGAGCGTGGTGGCGATCTCCAGAGCGCGCTTGCGGCCATAGGAGAGTTCGCCCGCCGGGGTGGTGGCGAACTCGGTGAGGCCCACTTCATCGAGCCCTGCCATGGCCTTGTCGTCGAAGCGGCTCAGCACCTTCTCCGAGCGCCAGAAATCGAAGCTGTCGCCGCGCTGGCGCTGCAACGCGATACGGACATTCTCGAGCGCCGTCAGGCGCGGGAACACCGCCGAAATCTGGAACGATCGCACCAGGCCGCGCCGCGCGATGTCGGCAGGCGGCATCTTCGTGATGTCGTGGCCCTTGAAGAAGATGGCCCCGTCGCTGGGCTGAAGGAATTTGGTCAGGAGGTTGAAGCAAGTGGTCTTGCCTGCCCCGTTCGGCCCGATCAGCGCGTGGATCGTGCCGCGCTCGACCGCCAGATCGACATTGCTCACCGCCGCGAAGCCACCGAAGCGCTTTGTGAGCCGTTCCGCCCTGCAAGATGATGTCGGCCGTCGCGCTCATTTCGCGGTCCAGCCTCCATCGATCGAAATCGCCGAGCCGGTGATCGACCGGGCCATGTCGCCGCAGAGATAGGCGGCGAGTTCGGCGATCTCCTCGGGCTGGACGAACCGGCGCGTCGGCTGTGGGGCGAGCATGACGTTGCGGATCACATCGTCCTCGCTCATCCGGTGGACGCGTGCCTGGTCGGCGACCTGTTTTGCCACCAACGGCGTCCACACGTAACCGGGGCAGATGGCGTTGACGGTCACGCCCTTCTCGGCCGCTTCGAGCGCCACTGTCTTGGTGAGCCCGACGACGCCGTGCTTGGTCGCCACATAGGCGGATTTGAACGGCGAGGCGCGGAGGCCGTGCGCCGAGGCGATGTTGATGATCCGGCCCCAGCGGCGCTCGGCCATGCCCGGGCAGCGCCGCGCGAATGGTGTGGAAGGCGGAATCGAGGCTGACGGCGCGGATGCGGTCCCAGTCGTCGGGCGGGAAGTCCTCGATCGGGGCGACCTTCTGGATGCCGGCATTGTTGACCAGCACGTCGAGGTGCCCGAATACTTCGATCACCTGCCCGACGAGCTCGAACGCCGCGCGGGGGTCGGCTAGGTCCGCCTCGAAGTAGCGCACTTCGGCATTTCCGAAGGACACCAGCGCATCGGCGACCTCGGCCTCGGCCTCGAAGCTGTTGAGTGCCACCGCATAACCGATCCGCGCGAACTTCTGCGCTATGGATAGCCCGATTCCGCTGGTCGAGCCGGTGACCAGCGCCACCCGCCTGCCGTTCTCCACGCGTCTCTCCGCCCTGTCCCAGGCCTTGTCGGCCTTGTCTGAGAGTTAGACTTCAACTTCTGTGCCAAGCGTCCAGACACCCGGATTTGCGAGTGGATTTCAGCAAAGGACGAGCGTCTCTGTCCGGAAATCCGAACACCGATCCCGGATTCAGGACGAAATGTTGTGACGACGAAGCTTCTCGTAGAACTGCGAGCGCGATACGCCGAGCTGCCGGGCTGCTGCCAATTTCTCTCCGTTGGAGGCATCCAGCGCGGCGATGATGGCCTGGCGCTCCGCTTCGGCGAGCTTGGACGCAAGATCGCCGCCGCCGGATAGGGGCGGAATCGCCGAGGAGCGAGGGGCCGCTTGCGGCAGGGCTCGGCGGATCGCCGCCGCGTCCAAGACCTCAGATGGAGCCAGCGCCGCGGCGCGCTCGAGCACGTTGCGCAGTTCTCGAACGTTGCCCGGCCAATCGTGCGCCTCAAGCAGACGGATCGCCTCCGGCATCAACACCCAGCCGCGCTGGCCGGAAGAGCGCATCACCTGCTCCAACAGGGTGTCGCACAATACCGCGATGTCGCCGCGCCGTTCGCGCAGCGGCGGAATTCGGATCGCAAGGACGGCGATGCGATAGTAGAGGTCGGCGCGGAAGCTCCTGTCGGCGACCTTTGCCTCGAGATCCTGCGATGTCGCCGCGATGATGCGGACATCGACCTTGCGGACCGTGTTGGAGCCCAATGCCTCGACCTCGCCGTCCTGCAGCACGCGCAGGAACTTGGCCTGGATGCCCGGAGGCATGTCCCCGATCTCGTCCAGGAAGAGAGTACCGCCATGCGCCAGCTCGAACTTGCCCTTGCGCGGCTTCCTGTCCGCTCCCGTGAAGGCCCCCGGCGCGACGCCGAAAAACTCGGCCTCGAGCAGCTGCTCTGGTACCGCCGCCACATTTACCGCGACGAACGGCCCGTCGGCCCGGTCGGATTGCTGGTGGATGGCATGGGCAAGCAGCTCCTTGCCGGTGCCGGTTTCCCCCAGGATCAACGCTGCCCCCTCGCGCAAGGCGAAACGGCGGACCTGCGACTTCAGTTCTTTGACCGTGTCGCTGGCTCCGACGAAGCTCGAGAGCGAGTATTTCGCCTGCCGCTCGCGCGTCAGCGCCGCCTGCGCCCGGGTAAGCTGCTTTTGCAGGTTCTCGAACTTTTCGAGGATGGGTTCGAGATAGTCGACATTGTCGTAGAAGACGAAACCAATGGCGCCTTCGACCTTGCCCGCCTCGTCCTTCAGTGGGATGCGGCAGACGACGAACTGGCGATCGTCGAAACGCATGATGTCGAGCAGGATGGGCTTGCCCGTCTCGACCACCCGCCGCATCAGCGAGTGCGGGATGACCTCTTCGACCGGCAGGCCGATAGGGTCGAAATCCGGCGCAAGCTTCAATAGGTCTCGATAACGCGCATCCATCCAGGTGATGCGGGACTGCGCATCGACGATGATCGCTCCCTCGAAATAATCGCGCAGCAATCTGAAGGCGTTCACCGCCTGCTCGATACCGGCATGGCCATGGCCGGGCATGAGGCGCTCTTTTGAGGGCTCAAGTGGCGGCATCAGGCATCACACCAGCTCGGAGGCGAGACCAAGAGCCTATCCAGCGCGCCAGCTATCAGCAACCTCGGGGATCAGCTGCCGCTGCCGGTTCGGCGATCAACGAGGTCGATGCGCGTCGGCATCCCGGCCTGAGCGCCCATTTTGAGGCAGCTCATCGATGCGCCTTCACAGGCGCGCTCAAGCGAAGCGGTCAAATCAAATCCCTCGTCCAGCGCGCTTGCGAGAATCCCGACGAAGGTGTCGCCGGCACCCGTCGTATCGACGACCTTCACGGGAGCGGCTCGGGCCTCCACGCGAGATCCGTCGGTCAAGAAGGCGACGACCCCCTTCTCGCCAAGCGTGACGATGCAATTGGTCTCGCCGATCTTTGCGAGCAGAGCCGCAGCATCGGTCGGAGACTGGGGCGTTCCGATCAGGGCCGCCGCCATCAGGGCTTCATGCTCGTTGACGACCAGGAAATCCACGGCCGCGAGAAGACGCCCGAGTTCAGGCAGGCCGAAATGCGCCGGTGCGGGCGCCAGATTCCAGATGACCCGACCGCCGGCGCCCTTGGTCCGTTCGGCGATGGCGAGGCTTTCGACGAACGGCACCTCCATCTGCAATACGAGGACGGTCGAGCCGTCGACGCCTTCGGCCGGCACCTCTGCGTGGACGAGCGCCAGATTGGCGCCGCTGGCGACTGTGATCGCGTTCTCGCCAGCCTGATCCACAGTGATGAAGGCGCAACCTGTCGGCTCCTCGCCGACATCGACGAACGCCGTGCCGACACCCTGCGCCTCGAGGTTCGCGCGGGCGTCGCTGCCGAAGCCATCGTCGCCGATGCACGCGGCGATCATCACCCTCCCCGGCTCGGAGACGCGGGCCGCGGCGACGGCCTGGTTGGCCCCCTTGCCACCGAACAAGGTCTCATAGCGCGGCGATAGCACCGTCTCACCGGGGCGCGGGATCGAGGCGACGCGCGCGACGAGGTCGATATTGATCGAGCCGAAGACGAGGATCATTGCCGCAGGGCCGCGCTCAGTTCTCGGCGTCCATCTGATGCAGCTTGTCGACCCGGCGCCGGAACTCTTCCTCGGTGGAGAATTCGGCCGAAAGATACGAGGCGATGAGGTCCTTGGCGAGCCAGGGACCGACGATCTGCGCGCCGATGCACATGACGTTGACGTCGTCGTGCTCCACGGACTGATGAGCTGAATGGATGTCGTGGCAGACCGCGGCGCGGATGCCCTTCATCTTGTTAGCCGCAATCGACGCCCCGACGCCCGTGCCGCAGACCATGATGCCGCGCTGGGCCTCACCCGAGGTGACCTTCCCGGCCAGGGTCCGGGCGATGTCGGGGAAGTCCACCGGCTTGTCGTCGTGGGAACCGACGTCGATCACGTCGTGACCGAGGGATCGCAGGTAATCGACCACCGTCGACTTGAGGCTCCATCCCGCATGATCGGAGCCGATAACCACCTTCATCGCATCTATCCTTCTCAACATTGATAGAAGCGGCGCCCGACGGGGCGCCGCTTCGTCAGGTCACTGGAGCATCGCGGCAGGCAGTTCGCCGCCGTGATATTTCTTGTAGATCTCGTTCAGCTTGCCGTTCTTGAGATTGGCCGAGACCCATTCGTTCAGCTTCTCGACGAGCCGCGGCTCACCCTTGCGGATACCGACGGCGAGATCGAAGGCGGTGATGAGGACCTTGGACTCGAACGGACGCGCCGGGTTCTTTACGCCGACCTGGTTCACGATCGTGGCGGAGGTCGCCATGCAGTCCGCCTGACCGGATACGGCAGCCGTCGACCATGGTCGCGTCGTCATCGAAGCGGGCCACGGTCAGTTCGCGATCCTTCATATTGGTCAGCGCGGTGTCCTGTGTGGTCCCGCGCGACACGGCGATCGTCTTGCCCTTGAGATCCGGCCAGTCCTTGACCTGGACCGTCTTCAGACAGCCGACGACCGACTGAAGGGCGGCGTACGGCTTGCTGAAGTCGATGACCTTGGCGCGCTCGGGGGTGACCGAGAGCGTGGAAATGATGATGTCCGCCTTGTTGGTCTGGACATTGGGAATGCGCGTCGCGCCGGTCGTCTGGATGAATTCGAGGTCCAGCCCCCAGTCCTTGGCGAGAAGCTGGGCGGTCTCCACGTCGGAGCCGACCGGCTTCATGCTGCCGTCCATCATGCCGGACGGCGGAATGGCGAGGTCGGTCGCTATCCTGATCTTCTTCGCCGCCATGACGTCATCGAGCAGATCGGCGCGAGCGCTGCTCGCGGCCATGGCCGCGATGCTGACCGCGATGGCAGTTGCAAAAAGCATGTGCTTCGTCATTTTTGGTTGTCCTCCCTGTTGTTTCGGCTCGTTTGTTCAGAGCTCTTTGCCCACGAACTGGGCCAGTTCGGGTGTCGCCGGCAATGTCAGGATGGTCGCGGGGCCGGACTCGTGGACCTTACCGCGATGCATGAACAGGACCTGGTCGGCGATGCCCCTGGCAAATCCCATCTCGTGCGTGACCATCACCATGGTCATGCCGTCCGCAGCGAGCGCCTCGATGACCTTGAGCACCTCGCCGGTCAGTTCCGGATCGAGTGCCGAGGTCACCTCGTCGAACAGCATCACTTTCGGCTGCATGGCGAGCGAGCGGGCGATTGCCGCGCGCTGCTGCTGACCGCCGGATAGCTGTTCGGGATAGTAGTGAAGCTTGTCCTCCAGCCCGACCTGGGCGAGGACGCGCTTGGCCTGTTCCTTCGCAACCGCCTTCGATGTCCGCTTAACGGAGCACGGAGCGAGGATGATGTTCTCCTCGACGGTCAGATGCGGAAACAGATTGTAGCTCTGGAAGACGATTCCGACGTCCTGCCGCAGAGCCCGGAGATCGACATTCGGGTCGCTGACGTGATGACCGCAAACGACGATCTCGCCTTCGTCGATCGTCTCGAACCGATCGATGCAGCGGAGCGCCGTGCTCTTGCCCGAGCCGCTGCGGCCGATGATGACCATCACTTCGCCGCGCTGGACCTCGAAGTCGATGCCGTCCAGCACCTTCAGAGTGCCGAAGCTCTTGTGAACGTCTCTTGCCGAGACGACGGAGCCGTTGGGTTCCATGAAGGACGCCTCCTCAATCATGCGGTTACGGGTTTGATGCGGGGCACGCCGGACTGCCGTTCGAGACGGCGGCTGAGGCGCGAAATCGGGTAGCAGAGCGCGAAGTAGATGAGCGCGATCACCGAGTAGGTGAGGAACGGTTCGAACAGCGAGTTGTTGATGATCTGCCCTGCCCGGGCGAGTTCGACGAAGCCGACGACGGACGCCAGCGACGTGTTCTTGATGATCTGGACCATGAAGCCGACGGTCGGTGGGGTCGCGATCCGGACCGCCTGCGGCAGGATCACCTTGGTCATCCGCTCGGCCTTCGTGAGCGCCAGGCCTTCCGCCGCTTCCCATTGCGGTCTCGGCACGGCCTGGATGCAGCCGCGCCAAATTTCGCCGAGATAGGCGCTGACATAGACCGTCAGCGAAGCGCCCGCCGCCGCGAGCGGCGAGATCGAGAACCCGATCGCCGAGAGACCGAAATAGCTGAGGAACATAATGACGAGGAGCGGCGTGCCCTGGATCAGCTGGACATAGCCGGCGGTGACGATGCGCACCGTCCGGTTCGGCGAGATCCGGCACAGGGCAATGATAAACGCTGCAATGCCGCCGCAGACGAAGGCGATCAGCGACAGCCCGATCGTCCACAGCGCGCCGTGGCCGAGGAAGAGGAGGTGGTTGGCATTCAGAGATCCGCCCATATCGGCCTCCTCACAACGGGGTGCCGAGGCGCCGACGGCGCGGGAAAATGACAAGGCCGACCGCCCAGAAGCTGGCGCGCATGATCAGCGACAGGATCACGTAGACGATCGCGACCAGGATGTAGGTCTCGAAGGCGCGGTAGGTGTCGGACTGGACGTAATTGGCGACCGCCGTGAGTTCCTCCGCCGAGATCTGCGACGTCACCGAAGAAGCCAACATCAGCAGCACGAACTGGCTCGTCAGCGCCGGGTACACTTTCTCGATCCCGGGCCAGAGGACCACGTGCCAGTAGATCTGGGCACGTGACAGAGCGAGCCCTTCGGCCGCTTCGATCTGTCCGCGCGGAACGGCGTCGAAACCCGCTCGGATGATCTCAGTCGTGTAGGCGCCGACATTGATCGTCAGGGCGGCGGCCGCGACGGTGAACGCCGAGAATTTCAAGCCGAGGCTCGCGAGGCCGAAATAGACGAGGAATATCTGCACGAGCAGCGGAGTGTTGCGGATTCCTTCGACGTAGATCGTGCAGATCCGCGACAGGACGGCATTGCTGCTTCGCCGTCCAATGGCTCCCACAACCCCGATCACGCCGCCGAGCAGGGTCGCGATCAGCGCCAGTTCGAGCGTCAGGACCGCGCCATCCAGAAAGCTCGGCCAGCGCTCCAGGATCGTTCCGAAGTCCAGTTCGAGGTTCATGGACCGCCTGTCAGCCGGAGGTCTGGTTGGTCATGCGATCGTAGACCCGGAACAGCGCCTGATTGCCGTTCACGCCCTCTCCGTGCGCCCTCGCCTCCAGGTACTGGTTGGTGACGAGCGAGATACCCGGCAGTGGCACCGACAGGGACAGGGCCTGCTCCTGGACGAGACGTAGGTCCTTCAGCATCAGATCAATGCGGAAGCCGGCGGCGCTGTCTCCCGCGATCATCGCTGGACCGAGATTTTCCAGCATCCAGGACGCGGCCGAACCGCCCAGCAGGACATTGCGCAACTGGTCGAGATCGACGCCTGACGCCCGGGCAAGTGCGATCGCCTCGCAGATGGCCTGGATATTCAGACCGCAGACGAGCTGGTTGCAGAGTTTTACGGCCTGCCCTGCTCCGCTCTCGCCGACATGGGTGATCGTCGTTCCCATGCCGCGGAAGAACGGTTCGGCGCGGCGAAAGGCATCGGCATCGCCCCCGACCATGATCGACAAGGTCGCCTTCTTGGCGCCGATCGGTCCGCCTGACACGGGAGCATCGAGAAAGTCGACGCCAACCTTCTTGAGGTCCGCATGCATCCGGCGAACGGCAACCGGGGATATGGTGCTCATGTCGACGACCAGCCGACCAACGGGCGGCGAGGCAAGCAGTCCGTTCTCGCCGTAGACGGTATCCTCGACGTGGGGCGTGTCGGGCAGCATGGTGATGACGATATCGGCACGGTCCGCCGCTTCGGCCGTACTCACGGCAGGCGTGGCACCCTGCGCGGCGAGGTCGTCGATCGCCTCGCGCCGGACGTCATAAACGCGGACGGCGAAGCCCTCTTTCATCAGATTGAGCGCCATTTCGCGCCCCATCGTGCCGAGGCCGATGAAGCCGACTGTCTTCTGAGCGTTTCCCATGTCGTCTTTCTCGTTGTTGTTGTTCGAGTTCAGGACGAGACGATGCGACGGCCCCCTTCCCCGATCGCGGCGCGGTGGCGGAAGTCCTCGCCGATGGCGAAGTGCTCCCTGAGGACCCTGTCGGCATTCTCCGGATCGCGCGCAACGATGGCGTCGAAGATCCGGCGGTGGTCGTTGATGAGGAAGGCCTTCATCGTGTCGAAGACCTGCAGCAGTTCGCGCCGTCCCTTGTGCGACCGCATCAGGATTCCGGACATCGAGTCATGAAGCACGATCAGCGTCTCCGACTTCGAAGCGACCACGATCGCCCGATGAAAGTCGAAGTCCGCCGCGCCGCCGGCATCCGCATCGTCGATGGTCTCGACAATGAGCTGGAGTGCCCGCTGCAGGGTCTCGAAATCAGACACCGTCGCCCGCTCGGCCGCCAGCCGAATGGCCTGGCACTCGATGGCGATGCGCGCCTGCATGACGTCATCGATGATGTGCGCCTGCTGGGCCATGGCGAAGGTGAAGAAGTCGTTGAGGACCGACACGTCTGGACGACGCACAACCGTTCCGACGCGATCCCGTATCTCGACGACACCCAGCACGGTCAGCGCACGAAGCGCCTCGCGAAGAATCGCCCGGCTGACGCCGAGCTGAGCCGCGAGCTCCCGCTCCGGGATCAGCCTGTCGCCTGGGCGCAGCGAGCCGGCCAGAAGACGCTCGCGCAGAAACGCGAACACCTTCTCGAAGCCCTTGCTGCCGCTCTCCCCAAGCCGCGTGATTTCAAGATCAGCGGTCATTAGTCCTACCTTGGTCTGACCACGTTACTCACCAAGGATGCCCAGTCAAGTGCGACGACCTCAGTTGTTCAACCTGATGTTCTAGGCGCTCTGATCACGCGGCACGGCAGCGCTTCGCCTGCCTTGACCCGGCCACTCGAGAAGCCGCTTCTTGTGCATCAACCTCACGGGTAACCGGGAACCCAGAGCTCAACGAGGAGTTGAGAAATCGGCTCGCCCACGGCCTTGGGTCGAGGAACTATGCCTCCGATGCGCCTGCTTCTACGACGCTCGCTGACCCGGTCCAGCGCGGCCTCCTATGGAGGGCATGACATGCTGAAACGATACATCGCGCCAAGCTTGGTTTCCCTTGCGGTTCTCCTCGGGCCAGTGCCCGCCTGGGCGGATGACGCCCTGCTCAAGCAAGTTCAGGCAGGCGCCGCGCGCTGGGACGAAACGTTCAACAAGGGAGATGCCGCGGGCGTCGCAAAGCTGTACGGCACCGATGCGCTCCTGCTGCCCGCCGGTGCACCAGCGGTCAAGGGCGACGACATCCAGAAGTTCTGGGGCGCGGTCATTGGCAAGGGTTTCGGCGACCACAAGGTCACCGTGCAGCAGGCCGAGGCGAACGGCGACATGGCTTACGCACACGGCCGTTGGCAGGCAACGGGGCCAGGCACCGGAGGTGAAGCCAAGAAGCAGTTTGAGGGCAATTGGGTGAACGTGCTGGAGCGCCAGGACGGCCAGTGGCGCACTGTGCTTCATTCCTGGAACTAGCCCCGCATCTGACCCGGACTTGCGTACCCGCATGGGTGGCACGCAGTGCCGCCCATGAAATCATGCTGTCAGCGTCCGGAATCTCGACGTGCAGTTGAGAACCGCTGGGCCTGATCTCCCAACGATCTCAGCGCCACCAGACTGAGCGAAGCGCCCTCCGCAACCTGGTCAGTCAAGTGTCACATACGTCGGAGAAGATAGCGGGTGGTTCGGAGAGACCGTCGCCCAGCGGCCGCGTTCCGGTCGGATGGAACGCTTCTCCGACCCCTGCGTTTCTGCGGCCAAACAGTGAGTTTGCGGTGCGTATCGAGAACATTCCTTTGGCACCCATCAGGGTGCATGGTGGCGACGGCTGGACCGTCGAAGTCCGCTGGCCGGGCGGCGTTCCTGAGGTAATCGGTGTCTTTGCCGACCAATCCGCGGCCGAAGCTTGGATCCGAGAAGACGCGCTGGAATGGGTTCGCCGGACCCGAAAAGAGCGCGTGACCCGCCACTGACGATCTTGCTGGTACGCTGTCGTGAGGAACCTCGTCCAACACGGCGCATCGCTTCCTCCATAGCGACCCGATCAGCCGTAGGAAGGCGCGTCCTGTGCCGCCGCTGGTTCTGAAGGCCGTCCCGACGTGGGTCGCGCGGGTTCAGCGGTGCTCACAACACTTTGATGAGATGACCTACCCTCGAGGAAATTCCCCTGCCGCTCTTAGGGAAACGGGTCTTAGGGAAACGGGCGCGAAACTGTGTTTCTCGGACGACAAGAAGGAAGCAATAGACCGGTAACGATTGGGATGTATTCGCTATCCTGCTGAGTTCCGGGTACCGCCGCGACGCGCACTGCCCGGCTCCCCCTCGCGTCAATCAGGAGCGGGTTATGTCCAGGCTTCAATATGCCTACGTCGCGACTGTTCTCGGAAGCCTCTGCGCGGCGATGGCGGTTGCCTTCGCCCACGGGGTTTGAATATCGCTCGGTCACCCGGATGCCGTGGAAGTGACCGCGCATCGGCGGAAACGCTAAGAAATCGGGCAGAGGCGATCACACTTTGGCCTCGCCCTCGCCGCCGACTTAGTGTTCTATCGCGGTTACGGACGGCTGGCCCGGGCTACTTAGTGGCGGGGTCGCAACGAATTCCTTCAGGGCCGCCGTCCGCCCAATCTTCTTATCGCTGAACCTGAAGCCATCGTCGGGCGACGAACGTCGATGGCGTCGTTCGCAAAAATTTCCGTAGCGACTATTACAATTGTCGACGACGCCCCTATCTAGGCCTCACCAACACGGCAACGGAGGGACGACGATGCTGATGAGAATAATCGTTCTGTCGACGCTAGCGATTGCGTTGAACTTCTATGTGACCGGGGGCGCTGTCCCTGCCCGCGCGGACAAGGCCGCGACTGTGACCGAAGCCTCGGTCACGATCGTCCCGTAACACCTACGAGCGCGCGACCAGGCTGGCGGCCAGCGCGATCATCGTCGCTCCGATGACGAGGTCGAGCAGCCGCCAGGCCGCGGGCCGCGCAAACAGCGGCCGCAGTAGCGCTGCTCCATATCCCAACGCGAAGAAGAAGCCGAACGACGCCGTCATGGCTCCCGCCGCGAACGGTATCCGGGCGCCGTCGTACTGCGTAGAGACCGAGCCGAGCAGCACCACCGTATCCAGATAGACGTGCGGATTGAGCCATGTGCAGGCCAGCACAACGAGGAAGGTCTGCATCAGGCTCGGCGGCGGGCCGTCAGCGGGCGTCAGCGCCGAATGGCTTTTCAAGGCCGACCACAGGCTTTTCATCCCGTAAATCGCGAGGAATGCCGCTCCGCCCCAGCGGGCGATCCCTTCGATCTCAGGAAACGTCGTCATCAGCGCGCCGAAGCCGCTGACGCCCGCCGCGATCAGGACAGCATCCGACAAAGCGCAGGTCAGCACGACCGGAAAGACATGCTCGCGCCGGAGCCCCTGACGCAGAACGAATGCGTTCTGCGCACCGATCGCGACGATGAGGCTGAGACCCAGCAGAAATCCTGAAGCGAAAGCGAACATGTCCTCTCCTTACCCATGGAGATGGACGCTTGCATTTGATTAGGAAAGCTAAACTTGCTTCAGCTAGATTAGCGCTCCTAATGATCGACTATGCCCAGCTCGCCGCGCTTGCGGCCGTCGTCCGGACCGGCAGTTTCGAAAAGGCTGCCGAGCATTTGAACGTGACCGCGTCGGCGATTTCGCAGCGGGTGAAGCTGCTCGAGGAGCGTTCTGGACAGGTTCTCGTGATCAGGGGCCAGCCCTGCACCGCGACACCGGCGGGGGCACGGCTGTGCCGGCACGCGCAGGAGGTCAGCCTGCTGGAGCGTGGACTGCGCGACGACCTTCGCGGCGTCGTTTCAGGCGATGCGCCCGTCACCATCCGCATCGCAGTGAACGCCGACAGCCTTGCGACCTGGTTCATCCCCGCAATGGCGGCGGTGGACGGGCTGTTGTTCGACGTCGTGCTTGACGACCAGGACCACAGCGCCGAATGGCTCCGTCGCGGCGAGGTCAGCGCGGCTTTGACATCGGTCTCCCATCCGATCCAGGGCTGCGGCAGCCGCTCGCTCGGAGCCCTGCGGTATCGCGCGACCGCCAATCCGGATTTCGTCCGGCGCTGGTTCCCGCACGGCGTTACCGAAGACGCGCTTCGCCGTGCGCCCTGCCTCAGCTTCAACGAGAAGGACGAATTGCAGGCGCGCTGGCTGAAGCAGGTTTTCGGGCGGCGCATCACAACGCCCGTTCACTGGTTGCCGTCCTCGCAAGCTTTCGTCGACGCGGCGCTGGCGGGACTGGGATGGGGCATGAACCCTGAGCATCTGGCAGGACGTCATCTCAAGGCCGGAGACCTGGTCGAGATCGTACCGCGCCAACCGCAGGATGTCGGCCTATTCTGGCAATGGTCGCGCGCGGTCGAGCCGGCAGTGAAGCCGCTCACGGAAGCGGTCGCCGCCGCCGCGAGGGCGGCTCTGGTGCAGGGCTAGACCGGAGGCTCGTCGTCAAGGCGCGACAGCGGCCGCTTCTTAGGGGCGGCGCAATTGATCATCACCAGCATCGGTCGGCGTCCGCGGGTGGCGAACGCCTTCTTCAGGCGAGCGGCGATTTCTTTGCCGTGGCTCGTCTCGATGGACACAATCAGCGTGCCATCCTCGTCGGTAATCTCGAACCCGTCGATCAGTCCCTGCTTCTGAAGCTCGTCCAGAACCGCGCGCATCAGGCCGCTCCGAAAGCCGGATAAGCCCGCTGAGGCGGCGCGGGTTCCGCCGCCGAATTCTTGGGCAATCACCAGAGCTCGAGCAGGGCTTCGCTATCGATGGTTTCGACCTGTTCGGCGTAGCGAGAGTTAAAGAGATCGAGAAGATTGTCGTGGCCTTCGTCCGATGCGCTGGCGAGTGCATCGGCGACGACGATCACGCGCCAGCCGAGATCGACGGCGGAGAGCACGGTCGAGAGAACGCAGACATCGGTTTCCGAACCGGTGACGATCAGGCCGTCGACCTGCTGCTCCCTGAACCAGCCATCAAGGCCTGTCCCGGCGAATGCGGAATAGAAGCTCTTGTCGAACACCGTCGCCGGAGGGACGAATTTCGACAGTTCCGGCATCAGTTCGAGGAGATCGGCCGGGAGTTCGGTACGCGTCGTCTGATGCCATTTGCGATAATAGAGCTGCCAGGTTCCGGGAAGGTCCTCGGCGTTCCGGGGCGTGATGAAGCGCGTGAAGACAGTCCGTTCCGGGTGCCGCTCGGCGATCCGGACGACCGTCGGTAGAACGCGCTCCATCCAGGGTGTGGCCCAAATCCTTCGGAGGAGAAAATGCGCTGCATGTCCACGCAAAGATGGACCACGCGCTCGCCCAGGGGCCGGTTGAGCCTATCCGCCATGCCCGCCGGTTAGTCGAGGATTATGGCCACCAAGTGTTGGGGCATGGCCGTTCGCGGACCGTCGCCTTTGGCGACCAGGCACAGGATTTCAAATCCTGCGTCATTTCCATGAGCGCCTGCTCCATCACCGCCTCGACGGAACGGGCCTTTTGCTGCGCATTTTCGGTTTTTGGTTTTGTCGACTTCTTCATGCTTCGACCTCCCTGCGCGGAAGCTAGAGCGCGTTGAAACCGGGGCGAGATGGCGAGGCATGAAATTTAAGGGGGACCAAGATCGCGGCCATGTGGCATGGCATCAGCGCTTTGCGCGCACTCAATTTTCCGCATCGCCTCGCATCGCGTCGGCCTGAATCCGCCTCGCGCCGCGGAGTGTTCGCGTCCGAAGCGGCAATTGACGATCCTGCCCGGAAGTGACACATCCCTCCCGGCCCCGGGGAGGGTCGCAGCCCGGACGTCATGCAGCCCTCAGATTTCAATCTTGTCTCCGTCATCATTCCCGCGCGGAACGAAGCCGAGAATCTCGACTTCCTGATCGACGAGATCGCCGGCGCGCTGAATGGCACGGCCCTATGAGATCGTCGTCGTCGACGAGGCCTCGACCGACGACACGCCGGGCGTTCTCACGCGCAAGGGACAGGCGGGCCTTCCCGTCCGTCATGTCCGCCACGAACGCGGCATGGGCCAGAGCGGCGCGATCCGCACCGGCGTGATCCACGCGCGCGGCTCGATCCTCGTCACCATCGACGGCGATGGGCAGAACGACCCTGCCTATATCCCCTCGCTCGTCACGACGCTGGAAGGCGCCGGAGCCGATGTCGGCATGGTCGCCGGGCAGCGGCGCGGGCGAACGGACGGCACGCTGAAGAAGATACGCTTCGCGCTTCGCCAACAATCTGCGCCGCTCGCTGCTGAACGACGACAACGAGGATTCCGGCTGCGGGTTGAAAGCGGTGCGGCGCCGACATCTTCCGCATCCTGCCCTTCTTCGACGGCTGGCACCGGTTCATGCCGGCGCTGGTCACTCGCGAGGGCTACAAGATCGTGAGAGTCGACGTCAGTCGATCGCCCCCGGCGGTTCGGCCGGTCGAACTACGGCATCCTCGACCGCGGCCTGCGCGGCGTGCTCGACCTGTCGGCGTGTGGTGGCTGATGAAGCGCTTCCGCGGACAGGGCGGCGGCGACCGAAATCCAGACGAAATGATCGACACGTTGAGCCGCTGGGCCGCACGAAGTCTTCGTCGGCAATTTCGACGCATGGGTCGATGCTGGGCTTCTTCGCCCAGGGCATGTTCATGATGCGCTTTGTCGTCCAGTGGGTCGCCAGCGAGCGGGCGCGCCGCTCTGTGATGCCGATCGCGTTCTGGTTCTTCTCGCTTGGCGGCGGCATCCTGCTGCTGATCTATTCGATCCAGCGCGGCGACCCCGTCTTCATCTCGGCCAGGCGCTCGGCCTCATCATCTACATCCGCAATCTCTGGCTGATCGCCAAGCATAAGCGGTCAGACAGGTGCTATGACCGAGACGTTACGGTTCGATAGATCGCATCCGGGGCCTTACGGCGCCTCGATCACGCTCTCACCCGCTGGTCCGGCGCGTCGTCGCCAACAATCCCGGCCCCTTCACCTTCACCGGCACGGTTAGCCACATCGTCGGACGCGGGCAGGTCGCGGTCATCGACCCCGGCCCGGACGATCGGGACCATATCGCGGCGCTACTGGCCGCGACCGCGGGCGAGACGATCACGCATATCGTCGTCACCCATACCCATCGTGACCACACCGACGGCGTCGAGGCACTGCGCGCGGTGACGGGCGCGGCCGTCGTGGGGTGCACAGAGCATCAGTCCTCCCGGCGACTCCTTCCCGGCGAGGTCAATGCGCTCGATGCCGGCGCCGACAGAGGTTATCGGCCGGACCGAGTGCTGGGCGATGGCGATCTGGTGTCGGGTCCCGGCTGGACGCTCGAAGCCGTTCCGACTCCCGGCCATACCGCGAACCACCTCGCTTTCGCGCTCAGGGAGGAAAACGCGCTCGTTCTCCGGCGACCACGTGATGGCATGGTCGACGACGATCGTCGCGCCGCCGGACGGCTCGATGGCCGACTACAAGGCCTCGCTGCTCAGGCTGATGGCGCGGAGCGAAGACATCTATTACCCGGCACATGGTCCGAGCCTGACCAATGGCCGCCAGCACGCCGAGGCGCTTCTGAAACACCGCGAACTCCGCGAAGACCAGATCCTCGACGCGCTGTCGGCAGGCCCGCGCACGATCCCCGACCTCGTCGCCTCGATCTATGTCGGGCTGTCGCCGAACATGTTCGGCGCCGCCGGCCTTTCGGTGCAGGCGCATCTCGAGGAACTCATCGAGCGTGGCGTCGTGCGGATGGACACCGGGCCGACGGAGCCGACTTTCGGCCTAGTTTAGCGCGCCGCGGCGGCCAGATCGGTCAGGAAACTGCGGACACGCCGCGCATTCGAGCCAAGATCGGCCGAACCCACGCGCGATGCCGAGCGCATGTCGACGCGCGCACCGCCGCCTTCGGGGCGGATGTCGATGGCGATGTCTTCCGAGAACCGGAGAAGCGGCGTCAGCGCCACCGCCTCGATGTGACGGCGACCACGATTGTTCGCCCCGGAATCGAGGCTGCGCCAGCCGCGCGTCTCGACGAGTTGAAGCGCCAGCGCATAAACCTCGTCCACCGGCTGGGAGATGCGGAGCGGCGCGATGTCCGGATAGCCGGAGAGCTGGGCCATGGCGGCCTTCTCACCCGGATAGGCGGGCGGATTGTCGGTCGGACGACGCTCGGCGGCGGCGAAGACGAAGGCCGGCGGATCGCCCGGATCGGTCGCGACATCGGCGATCTGCGGCAGGCCCCAACCCATCACGAGATAGCCGAACGGCACCGAGATGACCGCGAGGCCGGCGATGATGCCGATGGCGGCGGCCCCCGCGCCGCGATTGCCGCGCACCCAGATGACGGCGAAGGCGATCAGGCCGAGCAGGATCGCCAGGACGGCCAGGATCGCGCCGGAACCGAGGCCTGGCGACGCCCGAGTTGAAATCGAGCTGGCCGGAGCGTTGGGCGAAGACGGCAATGATCGACACCGGAATCGCGAACAGCCCAAGCCGTCGCGACCACAGCGCGCTCGATGCGTAGGGTTCGTGCTCGATCATGCCGTATCCGGTTTGGCTCATTCGCCGCGCCGCCGCAAGCGGATGGGCGCTTGCGCAATGAGTTTTGCGATGGCTTTAAAGCGTCACGCCTTTCGATACGGAGACAAGCATGAAGACCGTCGTTCTACCCGGTGGCGAAACCGTTCCCGCGCTCGGCCAGGGCACCTGGTATATGGGCGAGCGGTCAAGCAACCGCGCGGCCGAGGTGGCGGCGATCCGCGAAGGCGTCGAGCTTGGCATGACGCTCGTCGACACGGCCGAGATGTATGGCGACGGCGGCGCCGAGGAGATGCTGTCCGAAGCGCTCAACGGCATCCGCGACAAGGTCTTCCTCGTTTCCAAGGTCTATCCGCACAATTCGAGCTCCAAGGGTGTGCAGGCCGCCTGCGAGCGCAGCCTTGAGCGAATGGAGACGGACGTGATCGACCTTTACCTACTGCACTGGCGGGGCGGCGTACCGTTCGAAGACACGGTGCGTGGCTTCGAGGCGCTGCAGAAGGACGGCAAGATAAGGCATCTGGGGCGTTAGCAATCTCGACACCGACGACATGGAGGAACTGCTCGACGTCGACGGCGGCGAGGACTGTCAAGTCAACCAGGTGCTCTACAATCTCAGCCGCCGCGGGCCGGAATACGATCTCCTGCCCTTCCTAGCGACGCAACGAAATCCCGGTCATGGCCTACAGCCCGATCGAGCAGGCGCGGCTGCCGAAGACCGGGCGCGCTGGCCGAAATCGGCCGGAAATACGGTGTCGACCCTTTCACCGTGGCGCTTGCCTGGCTACTGCGCCGTTCCGACGTGATCGCAATTCCCAAGGCAGTCGCGGATCGAGCATGTTCGCGAGAACCGCAAGGCGGCCGATCTCGAACTCGATGCCGACGATCTCGCCGCGCTCGATCGCGCTTTCCCCCGCCGACCCGTAAACGCCCGTTGGAAATGCTCTGAGCAACAATCTGAAGATCAACGAGATCAGCGCCGCGACCCCCGTCGCCGAGCAGCTGGCAATGAAACGCGACGAGCTGGCCGAGGAACTGCGGCTGGCCGGCATCGAGGCCGAGGTCGGGCCCTGCGTAGACGCGCAGGGCGCAGGCGGCGTCGCGCGACGTTCCACGCACGGCGCGGCGATGACGGCGTCCTGCGCGTCGGCTTCATGCAGCCGAAGACGCACAACGTGCTCGACCTCGCCGAGCATCCGGAGCCGATCCTGTCCGAGCCGATCCAGAAATCGGTCGAGCCGGTGCGGACCCTCGCGCGGCTCCTGCTCGGACTGAAGAAGCCGGTCGATGCCGTCGTGACCTCGACGCTTTCCGGGCTCGATATCGACCTGCGCGGCGCGGGCAAGGTGCCCGAGAAAGTGCGGCTGGCGCTTGCCGAGACGGCGCAGCGGCTCGATCTGGCGCGGCTGTCGCTGCATGGCGATCTCGTCGTCGAGGCACGGCCGCCCATCGTCCGGTTCGGACGCGCCGACGTGGTCCTCCCGCCCGGCGGCTTCCTGCAGGCGACGGAAGCCGGCGAGGAGGCGCTCGCGGGGCTGGTTACTAGAGGGCGTCGGCTCGGCGAAGCGTGTGGCAGACCTATTCGCGGGTGCGGGCACGTTCGCGCTGCGCTTGGCCGAGAAGGCTTTGGTTCTCGCTGTCGAGCAGGATCGCACTGCGCTCGCCGCCCTCGATCGTGCCTGGCGCGAAGACGCAGGGGCTGAAGCAAATCACGCAGGAAGCGCGCGACCTGTTCCGTCGCCCGATGCTCGCCGCCGAGATGAAGGACATGGATGTCGTGGTGTTCGACCCGCCGCGCGCGGGCGCCGATCATCAGGCGCGGAATATCGCGGCATCCAGGGTGAAGCGCGTCGTCGCCGTCTCGTGCAACGCGCAGACTTTTGCGCGCGACCTGAAGATTCTCGTCGATGGCGGGTTCCGGGTCGAGAAGGTCACGCCGGTCGACCAGTTCCGGAATTCGCCGCACACCGAGGCGGTCGCGGTGCTCATCCGTTAAGAATTGGAGCGGAGCGGGAACGAACGCGGCACGAATCGCTGATCTGGCGATGTTCCTGTTGCGGTCCGTAGGGGAATTGGCACGCGGCCCCGGAATGGAGGCCGGGTTTCGCGCTATTTCGGCCGTTATGGGCTTAACGCCTGTCCCGGTTCGGGACGCTCTAGATCCACCGCGCCCTGTCGCCCTCGAACATCAGCGCCCTGCCCTGCTTGATGTCCTTCGACGCGGCAGATCGACCTGCGCCATCCCGGTCAGCAGGCCCAGCAGAACGCGGGCGACACCGCCGTGGGTGACGGCGATGGTCGGCTCCTTCACGTCGAGAAGCCAGGCGGCGATGCGATCCGAGAGCATGGAATAGCTCTCGCCGCCCGGCGGGCAGAAGGCCCATTTGTCGGCCTTGCGCTTGGCGCGCGCGATCCGGGAACCATTCCGCTTCACATCGTCCCAGGTCGAGCATTCCCAGGAGCCGAAGGTCAGCTCCTTGAGGCGCGGATCGAGGCGGTAAGTCTTCGGGATCGACGCCCATCGCGGCGCGCATCAGCTCCATCGTGTCGCGCGTGCGGATCAACGGGCTCGCGACGAAGTCCCAGCCGAGCACTTCGGGTGCGCGCTGGACAAGGAGACGGCCGACCGCCTCCGCCTGGTCGCGGCCGCGGCCGTTCATCTGGACGTCCTGCTGGCCCTGGAGCCTGCCCTCGGCGTTCCAGTCGGTCTCGCCATGCCGGACGATGCAGAGCGGATAATCGAGCGGCATGAAGCTTTTGACCTGCGACGGGAGGAATTGCGGCGCCTGTCAAAGCACGGGACTTGCGGGAGGTACAGTCTCCGGGTGATTTGAACGCATGCGAAGTGTCGCGATTGTCGTCTTTCCCGGCGTGCAGGCGCTCGATGTCGCCGGGCCCGTCGACGTGTTCGCCGAGGCCAACGGCTTCCTGCCCGAGGGCGCGGGCTATTCGGTGAGCCTGATCGGCACCGAGGCCGGCCCATTCCGCGCGTCGAACGGAATGCAGTTCGTGGCCGACCTCACGCTCGACAGACGCGGCGGAGCGCTACGACATGGTGTTCGTCGCCGGCGGGCCGCTGCTGCCGGTCCACCCGCCGAACACCGCTGCTCTCGCGAGTGGCTGCGGTCGATCACGCGGCGCGCCGACGCGTTCGGCTCGATCTGCACCGGTGCGTTCGCGCTCGGCCATGCCGGACTGCTGGACGGAAAGCGGGTGACGACGCACTGGCAGAATGCGCCCGCGCTGGCGGAGCAGTTTCCGGATGCGAGCGTCGAGTACGACCGCATTTTCCTGCGCGACGGCACGCTGGTGACATCGGCGGGCGTCACCGCAGGGATCGACCTCGCGCTCGCGCTTGTCGCCGAAGACCACGGCTCGAACATCGCGCTCCTCGTCGCCAAGCGGCTCGTCGTCGTCGCCCAGCGGCAGGGCGGACAGTCGCAGTTCAGCCCCTACCTCAACGCCGCCGATCCGGGATCGCCGATCGCCAAGGTGCAGGCGCATGTGATGGCGAACATCGGCGAGAGCTTCACCGTCGAGCGGCTGGCGTCGGTCGCGGGGATGAGCGAGCGCAACTTCGCGCGGCTGTTCGCGCAGGCGGCGAAGATGACGCCGCACGAATTCGTCGAGGGTGCGCGGATCGACGCCGCGCGCAATCTGCTCGAAGGCAGCGACAAGCCGCTGAAGACCATCGCCTATCGATTGCGGCTTCGGCTCGCCCGACCGGATGCGGCTCGTTTTCCTGAAGCGGATGGGCCTGACGCCGGCGCAATACCGGGCGAGCTTCCACGCCGACGGCACGCCGTTTCCGGACGCCTGAGCCGGCCGCACCCGTCGCTTTCTGCCAAACGCGCGCGCTTTGCTGCCAAGCGCGCGAGCGCGCCTTGAGACCTCGCCACCCGCAAGCAACGTGTGTCCCACGCCGCGACCACATCTGAGACGCGGCGGTGAGGAGCACTCACATGACCAAGCCGCTCGAAGGCATCAAGATCATCGACTTCACCCATGTGCAGGCAGGACCGGCCGCGACGCAGATGCTCGCCTGGTTCGGCGCCGACGTGATCAAGGTCGAGCGTCCCGGTTCCGGCGACGTGACGCGCTCGCAGCTGCGCCACATCCCGGATGCGGACGCGCTGTATTTCACGATGCTGAACTCGAACAAGAAGTCGCTGACGCTCGACACCAAGACCGCGAAGGGCAAGAAGGTTCTCGAGCGGCTGATCAAGGAATCCGACGTGCTCGTCGAGAACTTCGCGCCGGGCGCGCTCGACCGCATGGGCTTCACCTGGGAGCACATCCACGAGCTGAACCCGGGCATGATCGTCGCCTCGGTGAAGGGCTTCTCCGACGGCCACCATTTCGAGGACCTGAAGGTCTACGAGAACGTGGCGCAGGCGGCCGGCGGCGCCGCGTCGACGACCGGCTTCTGGGACGGCCCGCCGACCGTGAGCGGCGCGGCGCTCGGCGATTCAAACACCGGCATGCACCTCGTCATCGGCATCCTGACGGCGCTGCACGCGCGCGACAAGAATGGCGGCAAGGGCCAGAAGGTCTCGGTGTCGATGCAGGACGCCGTGATCAACCTCGTCCGCGTGAAGCTGCGCGACCAGCAGCGGCTCGATGCGACGGGCATCCTCGAGGAATACCCGCAATATCCGCACGGCCAGTTCACCGACGTGGTGCCGCGCGGCGGCAATGCGGGCGGCGGCGGGCAGCCGGGCTGGGTGTTGAAGTGCAAGGGCTGGGAGACCGACCCGAACGCCTACATCTACTTCACCATCCAGGGCCATGCCTGGCCGAAGGTGGCGGAAGCGATCGGCAAGCCGGAATGGATCGACGATCCGGCCTACAACACCGCGATCGCGCGGCAGGACAAGATCTTCGACATCTTCTCGCTACATCGAGGAATGGCTGTCGGACAAAACCAAGTTCGAGGCGGTCGACATCCTGCGCCAGTTCGACATTCCGTGCGCGCCGGTGCTGTCGATGAAGGAGATCGCCAACGATCCGTCGCTGCGCAAAAGCGGCACGATCGTCGAGGTGAATCACCCGGTCATCGGCAAGTACCTGACCGTCGGCAGCCCGATCAAATTCTCCGATGTCGACATCGACATCACGGCGTCGCCGCTGCTCGGCCAGCACACGAACGACGTGCTGAACGGACCTCGGCTACTCGCAGGAAGCAGATCTCCGAACTGCACGACGAAAAGGCGGTCTGACCGCGCATCGACATCAGGCGGTCGCGCTGATGCGGCCGCCTCTCCTCCCAAAGGAACCGACGAGATGAATTCGACCATCGGCGGGGTGACCATCCCCGACAGCAAACTGGCGCGCGAAGTGACGGAGCTCGTGCGGGATACAGAGTCGCCGCTCCTCTTCCACCATTCGAGCCGCGTCTATTATTTCGGTGCGCTCGCGGGGAAGCATCGCGGCCTGAAGTTCGATCCGGAACTGCTCTATGCGGGCGCCATGTTCCACGACATGGGGCTGACGCATCAGCACAGCAGCGCGCATGAGCGCTTCGAGGTCGACGGCGCCAATGCCGCGCGCGATTTCCTGCAAGAGCCACGGCATCGCGCAGCACGACATCGACACGGTGTGGACGGCGATTGCGCTGCACACGACGCCGGGCATTCCGCAGCACATGCACCCGGTCGTCGCGCTCGTCACCGCCGGCGTCGAGATGGACGTGCTCGGGCTGACCTATCCCGAGTATTCGCGACGCGGAGCGCGAGGCCGTGGTGCACGCGCATCCGCGCACGCCGCACTTCAAGGAAGACATCATCCAGGCCTTCTACGACGGCATCAAGCACAAGCCGGAGACGACCTTCGGCAACGTGAAAGCCGATGTGCTGGCGGACAAGGACCCGCATTTCCACCGCGGGAACTTCTGCAGCGTGATCCGCGGATCCGCCTGGCACGGTTAACACGCCCCTCAATCCGCATGGGCTGGAGCCACGGTCGGGCGAAATCCAACCGGCACACGCCATGCGGCACAGGTCCAATCCCGAAAGAGCTCTACATGTCCCGTGATAAAAAACCTGACCACCTTACGCATGCAACCGGCGCGCCGGTCACCGACAACCTCAACATCCAGACCGCCGGGCCGCGCGGTCCGGCGCTGCTGCAGGACGTCTGGCTGATCGAGAAGCTCGCGCATTTCGACCGCGAGGTGATCCCGGAGCGGCGCATGCACGCCAAGGGCTCCGGCGCCCACGGCACCTTCACCGTCACCCACGACATCACCCGCTACACCAAGGCGAAGATCTTCTGCCGAGATCGGCAAGCAGACGCCGATGTTCGCCCGCTTCTCGACCGTCGCCGGCGAGCGCGGCGCGGCCGACGCCGAGCGCGACATCCGCGGCTTCGCGCTGAAGTTCTACACCGAGGAGGGCAATTGGGACGTCGTCGGCAACAACACGCCGGTGTTCTTCTTCCGCGACCCGCTGCGCTTCCCCGATCTCAACCATGCGATCAAGCGCGATCCGCGCACCGGCATGCGCAGCGCCGACAACAACTGGGACTTCTGGACGCTGCTGCCCGAAGCGCTGCACCAGGTCACCATCGTCATGAGCGAGCGCGGCATCCCGAAGAGCTTCCGGCACATGCACGGCTTCGGCAGCCACACCTACAGCTTCCTCAACGCCGCCGACGAGCGCATCTGGGTGAAGTTCCACTTCCGCACCCAGCAGGGCATCGAGAACCTGACCGACGCCGAGGCCGAGGCCCTGGTCGGCAAGGATCGCGAAACCCATCAGCGCGACCTGTTCGAGAGCATCGAGGCCGGCGACTTCCCGCGCTGGACGCTGTTCATCCAGGTGATGACCGACGCGCAGGCCAAGGCATTCCCGTTCAACCCGTTCGACCTGACCAAGGTCTGGCCGAAGGGCGACTTCCCGCTGATCGAGGTCGGCTACTACGAGCTCAACCGGAACCCGGAGAACGTCTTCGCCGAAGTCGAGCAGGCGGCGTTCTCGCCCGCCAACATCGTGCCCGGGCATCAGCTTCTCGCCCGACAAGATGCTGCAGGCGCGGCTGTTCTCCTATGGCGACGCGCAGCGCTACCGGCTCGGCGTCAACCTCCACCACATCCCGGTCAACGCGCCGAAATGCCCGTTCCACAGCTACCATCGCGACGGCGCGATGCGCACCGACGGCAATCTCGGCGGCACCCCGACCTACTTCCCGAACAGCCGCGGCGAGTGGGCCGACCAGCCCAATCTCAACGAGCCGCCGCTGGCGATCGACGGCGCCGCCGCGCACTGGGACCACCGGGTCGACGACGATCACTACCAGCAGCCCGGCGACCTGTTCCGGAAGATGACCGCCGACGCAGCGCCAGGTCGCTGTTCGACAACACCGCCCGCGCGATGGGCGACGCCGCCGTGCACATCAAGGAGCGCCACGTCGCCAACTGCACCAAGGCCGATCCGGCCTATGGCGCCGGCGTCGCCGCGGCGCTGGCCCGGCTGGCGCGCACCACCGCGCCGGTCGCGGAGTAACCGCATGGCCCGGGGCAGCCATCCCGCTGCCCCGGGCCGTCGCCCTCGGATGTTCCGCCGCCGAGGGCGGCCACATCTTTCGGGTCCCGCCGGGTTAGGTGAGGTTCGACGGATAAGTAGAGAGCGGCTTCGCCGCAGGTATACGCTGGGTCCCGGATCTCGCGAGGCGCTTCGCGCCCGCGATCCGGAGAACCAGTCACTCTTTAGTTGCCACCGAAATGTCCGGCGCGTCGGGATGCTTCATGCCGACGATGTGGTAGCCGGCGTCGACGTGGTGGATCTCGCCGGTCACGCCGCGGCTGAAGTCCGACAGGAAATAGAGAGCCGCGTCGCCGACCTCGTCGATCGTGACCGTGCGGCGGAGCGGCGAGTTCAGCTCGTTCCATTTCAGGATGTAGCGGAAATCGCCGATACCGGACGCCGCGAGCGTCTTGATCGGGCCGGCCGACAGCGCATTCACGCGGATCTTCTTCTCACCGAGATCGGCCGCGAGGTAGCGCACGCTCGCCTCGAGCGCGGCCTTGGCGACGCCCATGACGTTGTAGTGCGGCATCCACTTCTCGGCGCCGTAATAGGTGAGCGTCAGCAGCGAGCCGCCATTCGTCATCAGCTTCTCAGCCCGCTGGGCGACGGCCGTGAACGAATAGCAGGAGATGTTGAGCGTGCGGTCGAAGTTCGCGGACGTCGTGTCGACGTAGCGACCGTCGAGTTCGTCCTTGTCGGAGAAAGCGACGGCGTGGACGACGAAATCGAGCCCGCCCCAGGCTTTGTCGATCTCTGCGAAGACCGCGTCGATCGAGGCCGGGTCGGTGACGTCGCAATGACCGGCCAGAAGGGCGCCGAGTTCGGCGGCGAGCGGCTCGACGCGCTTCTTCAGGGCGTCGCCCTGCCAGGTGAGAGCGAGCTGGGCACCTTGGCCGGCGCAGGCCTTGGCGATGCCCCAGGCAATCGAGCGGTTGTTGGCGACACCGAGAACGAGGCCTCGTTTGCCGGCCATCAGGCCCTGCGCGCTGGTCATAATGTCCGGTCCTCTTGGGGAAGTTTCGCCCCTCATGGCACGGCAGGGATGGGGCTTCAAGCCGCGGTTGCGTACTTATCCGGGGTTAGCTTGCCTTGCGCGGGTCGTAGGGCGCGCCGTCGCGCATCCGCTTGGCGAGCTTCTCCAGCTCGGCGTCCGGCCCGGGCGGCAGGACGACGCGCAGCGACACCAGGAGATCGCCCGTGCCAGCTACACCCTTGCCCTTCAGGCGCATGGTCCTGGCGCCCGTGGAGTTCGGCGGGACCGTCGAGTTCGACGGAGCCGTCGAGCGTCGGCACGCGGATCTTGCCGCCGAGCACCGCCTCGTAAAGCGTGATCGGCACCTCGACGCGGACGTTGTGACGTCGACGCGGAAGTGCGGATGTGAGGCGATGTGCACGGTGACCAGGAGGTCGCCCGGCTCGCCGCCCAGAGGCGAGGAATTGCCCTGCCCCTTCAGGCGAATCGTCTTGCCTTCCTGGATGCCGGCTGGAATTGAGAATTCGAGTTCGCGACCGGTCGGCAGCATGCACGCGCGCCTTGCCGCCGAGCGCCCATTCGGTGAACGGCACGGTGACTTCAGCCGCGAGATCGTCGCCCTTCGGCGCGCTCTGGGTGCGCCCTGCGGTTCCGGCGCCGGCGGCAAACCCCGCGCGGCCACGGCCGCCGAGACCGGCGAACAGATCGGAGAAAATGTCTTCGGCCGAGAAGCCGCTGGACCGGCCGCTGCCGCTGCCGCCCCGGTCCAGGTATATTGCTCGAAACCGCCGGCACCTGCGCCGGCTCGCACGGCCCCGCCGAAACCCCCGCGAAGCCCGAGAACTTCGGCTTGCCCTCGGCGTCGATCTCGCCGCGGTCGAACTGAGCGCGCTTGTCGGCGTCGGACAGGAGGTCGTAGGCGTGCGAGATCTCGGAGAACCGCTCCTTGGCCTTCGGATCGTTCGGATTGCGGTCGGGATGGTGCGTCTTGGCGAGCTTGCGGAACGCCTTCTTGATCTCGGCGTCGCTCGCGGTCGTCGGCACGTTCAGAACGTCATATGGGTCGCGCATCAGGTCAGTTCCCCGCCACCCGTCTTATTCGTAGTCATATGTGCGCGATGTGGGAAACCTGTTGCCAAAATGCAACTGGCTCAAAGAGTGGTCCTGTTCGTCTCCGCGATGTCCCACTGACCGTCGGCGGTCCGGCAGGCGCGACCGTTCAGACGGACTTCCTTGCCGTTCTCGACGCGGGTCGCGACGAAATCGCGGCAGGTCTGGCCGGAAGCCGTGATCGCCGGAGCGCTCGGAGCGAAATTGCCGCGCGTGCCCGTCTCGGGATTGGCCCACGGAACCGGCGGCCCGCTCGGAGGTGCTGGTCAGGGCGAGACCCGAGCGCGCCGCGCGCATAGTTCCAGTCGGTATTGTTGAGATCGCTGGTACCGGCGCTGGCAACCTGGGTGCCGCTGACTGTCGCGCGGCCGGTCGTCGGGGTAGCGACGCTGCCGGTGACCTCCGGCTTTTCGGATGTCGCCGGTCAGCGAGCCCATCCGCATGCTGCAGCCGGTCGAGAGGAGGCAGGCGAGACCGAGAATCGCTCCCTTCGCCGTCCGACCGGGACGGGACGACCATGATGGTCTATACATGCGTTCCGTCGCCAAGGGATGCTCCACCAACTATCCGCACAATGCACGAACTTAACTCAAATGGAACCCCGAAACCTTAACGAATGGTGACTTTACTGAGGCGAAGGAACCGATTGCGCTCTTTTCCGAGTGGTTAGCCGAAGCAAGCTTGAGCGAGATCAACGATCCGAACGCAATGGCCTTAGCAACAGCCGGACTCTGACCTTCTACCGAACGTTAGAATTGTTCTGCTCAAAGGCTTTCGACGGCGAAGGCTTCGTGTTTTACACGAACTCGCAAAGTGCAAAGGGTGAAGAACTTGCGGCAAATGCAAAGGCCGCACTCGTCTTTCACTGGAAGAGCCTCCGCCGCCAGGTGCGGGTGCGCGGCACGGTCGAAATGGTCGACGGCCGACGAAGCCGACGCCTATTTCGCCACCCGGCCCCTGCAAAGCCGCATCGCCGCGTCCGCCTCGGAGCAATCGCGACCGCTCGCCAGCCGCGCCGTTTTCGAACGCGCGATGGAAGAGGTGAAGAAGCGCTTCCCGGGCGCGGACATTCCCAGCGCCACAGCACTGGAACGGCTATCGTGTCGTCCCGATATCCATCGAATTCTGGCACGACCGGCCGTATCGCATGCACGACCGGATCACCTTCACCCGCCCCACCCGCGACGCGGCCTGGGCAAAGACCCGGCTTTATCCATGAGTTTAAAACCCAATGACCGCCGCACGCTGCTCCTGACCGGAGCCTCGCGGGGCATCGGGCATGCCACCGTGAAGCGCTTCTCGGCCGCCGGCTGGCGGGTCATCACCGCCTCGCGGCACGCCTTTCCGGAAAACTGCCCCTGGGCGGCGGGACCGGAGGACCATCTGCAGATGGACCTCGCCGATCCGGAAAACACCGAGCAGGCGATCAGGGACGTTCGCAGCCGGCTCGACGGCGGGATGCTGCATGCGCTGGTGAACAATGCCGCGATCTCTCCGAAGGGTCCGGGCGGCTCCCGGCTCGGCACGATGGAAACGAGCTTCGCGGACTGGATGACGGTGTTCCAGGTCAATTTCTTCGCGCCGGTCATGCTGGCGCGCGGGCTGTGTGAGGAGTTGAAGGCCGCCGGCGGTGCGGTGGTGAACGTCTCCTCGATCGCCGGATCGCGCGTACACCCATTCGCCGGCGCGGCCTATTCGACATCGAAGGCGGCGCTCGCCGCGCTGACCCGCGAAATGGCGGCGGATTTCGGCCCGCTCGGCATCCGCGTCAACGCGATCGCGCCGGGCGAGATCGACACCTCGATCCTGTCGCCAGGAACCGAGAAGCTGGTCCAACAGATCCCGCTCAGGCGGCTCGGCCGGCCGGAAGAGGTCGCGAGCGCGATCTATTTCCTGTGCTCGGAGCAGTCCACCTACGTGAACGGCGCCGAGCTGCACATCAACGGCGGCCAGCACGTGTGATTGATACTCTCTCCCGCGAGGCGGGAGGGAGGCCCGTCACGCCACTTTTTGCGCAACCTTTTTCTCGCCAACCAGCGCCTGGAAATTGCCAATCGCCTCCGGCTTGCCGATCAGGAAGCCCTGGATGTCCGTGCAGTTGAGCGAGGCGAGGAAAGCGTGCTGCTCCCCGGTCTCGACGCCTTCGGCGGTGATCGGAACGTTGAGGCCGCGACCGAGGCCGACGATCGCGCGGATGATCGCCTCGGACTGACAATTCCCGTCGAGGTTCGCGACGAAAGAGCGGTCGATCTTGATGCGGTCGAACGGGAAGGCTTGCAGGTAGGCGAGCGAGGAATAGCCCGTGCCGAAGTCGTCCATCGCGATGCAGACGCCGAGCGCCTTGATCTCCTGCAGGACCTTCAGCGCGTGCGAGAAGTCGCGAACGAGAACGCCCTCGGTGATCTCGAGTTCGAGCCTGCCGGGATCGA
This sequence comes from uncultured Alphaproteobacteria bacterium, assembly GCA_963778835.1. Classification (GTDB taxonomy): domain Bacteria; phylum Pseudomonadota; class Alphaproteobacteria; order Rhizobiales; family Methylopilaceae; genus Flaviflagellibacter. The sequence goes on along the minus strand of CAVZVY010000002.1, from coordinate 124,337 downwards.
GTTTCGTTTCTGAGAGAACGCGCCGGACGAGGCCCGGGAGATCGCCGTGCTGGAACTGGACCGGCGACAGGTTGACCGCGATCGTCAGCGGCGTCGACCAGGTCGCGGCCTCCGCGCAGGCGCTCCGCAGCACGAACTCGCCGAGTTCGACGATGAAGCCGTTTTCTTCCGCGAGGGGAACGAAATCCGACGGCTGGACGAAGCCATGCTTCGGGCTTTCCCAGCGAAGCAGCGCCTCCATGCCAGAGATGACGCCGGTCGCGGTTGCGGCTTGCGGCTGGTAGTGCAGGACGAATTCGCCGTGGGATAAGGCGTCACGCATCTCGACCTGCATGGCACGGCGCTGGCGAAGGCGGAGATCCATCTCCGGCTCGAAGAAGCGGAACGTGCCGCGGCCCTCCTGCTTGGCGCGGTAAAGCGCCGAGTCGGCGTTCAGATGCAGCACCTCCGGATCACGGCCGTCCTTTGGGTACAGCGCGATGCCGATTGAGGTCGCGGCGCGGAACGTGTTGCCGCCGACATCGAATTCCCGGCTCACCGCTTCGATGAGACGGGCGGCGAGATCGCGGGCGCCTTTCGGCTGGGTGAGGCCCGACTGCACGACAACGAATTCGTCTCCGCCCACGCGCGCCAGCATCTCGGACGGGCCGAGCACATTGGCCATCGTCGACGACAATTGCTGGAGCAGGCTGTCACCGGCATGGTGGCCGAAGATGTCGTTGACCTGCTTGAAGCGGTCCAGATCGAGCGCGAGAACCGCGATCTGACGTCCGCTCTGACCGGCGGTGCGAATCTGCTCATCGAGCACTTCCGCCAGCCGCACGCGGTTCGGCAGGCCGGTCAGCATGTCGTGGTAGGCCATGTGATGGATGCGGCGTTCCGCAGCACGGCGTTCGCTGAGATCGCGGATCGCGTAAACGCGCGTATCGGTTTCGCGGAAACTAACCTAGCGACCGACGATCTCGACCGGGACGACCGCGCCCGATTTGGTGACGAGATCGACTTCGACCGGCCGATCGACTTCCACTTCGGTGAGTGTCCCGCCTTCGGGTGTATGGATCAGTTCGGAGAGATCGCGGCTTGCGATGTCGGCTACGGAATATCCGGTCAGCGCCTCGAAACTGGCGTTCGCGTCCTTCACCAGGCCGGCTTCGATGATGATGAGGCCTTCGACGGCGGCGTCCGCGAAACTCTTCAGTCGGCGTTCCTCTTCCGCGGCGCGCTGGGCCAGGCGGCGATCGAATACGACGCAGAGCAGGATCATGACCGAGGTCAACACCACTCCGACGGCCAGGACCTCGTCGGGAATAGCGTTTTCGGGAACGCTCCGCGCCGGATCCGGCACGAGGGCGAGGGCGCCCATGCCCGTGAAATGCAGGCAGACGATTCCGAGCACACGAACAGGACCGACCCGGCGACCAGCCCGCGCTGGCCCGGCACCTGCCTCACTGCCAGCAGGGCAGCCGTTGCGAAGGCGACGGAGAGCACGATCGAGGCGGCGACCAGCGATCCATCGAAGGTGATGAAGCCAGGGAGCACAAGGCCGCTCATGCCGACATAGTGCATGATGGCGATGCCGCAGCCGAGCAAGGCTCCACCCGCACCGACGGCCCAGACGTTCAAGCGGGTCGCAAGCGCGTATCCGGTTCCCGGCAGGACGATCGCAATGACGAGCGACAGAACCGTCGGGCCGAGCGCGAACTGAATCTCGACCGGCGCCTGATAGGCCAGCATCGCGATGAAATGAGTCGACCAGATCGCGCATCCGCCGGCCATCGCCGCGGCGGCGAGCCAGCCGACTTGTTCAGCCCCCGTCGCGGCTGTTGCCCGCTGGAAAACCCGCATCGTTGTCAGCGATCCAAGGACGCAGATCGCAGCGGCGACGAGGACGAGCCAGAGGTTGTGGTCGAAGGCCAAGCAGTTGAGCGTGCGGAACATGTGAGCCCGAATTCATAATTACGGACCGCCCGTTTAGCCGCCTTGAGCCACCGAACCTTTACTGATTTCCATCTCGAAACCGTGTTTTTGCATCAGGGTTTCGAAGTTCCTAATCACAGCCAGCGCTTCTGCCGGAAGAACAAATAAGGCACGACCGCCGACAACAGCATCGCGATCAGCGCGATCGGGTAGCCCCAAGGGTGGCGAGCTCGGGCATGAATTCGAAGTTCATGCCGTAGGTCGAGGCGATCAGCGTCGGCGGCATCAGGATGACCGCGGCGACCGAGAACAGCTTCACGAGATCGTTCTGCTCGATCGTCACCATGCCGACCGTCGCGTCGAGCAGGAAGGTGATCTTGTCGCCGAGATAGGAGGTGTGATCGCGCAGGCTTTCGGCGTCGCGACGCATCACCGAGAGCTGCGAACTGACCTGCTTGGCGATTTTCTGCCCGCCGATCTCGGCCGACAGGAAGCTGACCATGCGCGAAATCGAAACCAGGCTCTCGCGCGTCATCGACAGAAGGTCGCCCTTTCGACCGATGTTGCGCAGGATAGCCATATAGTCCTTCTTCTGCCGGACGCCGGTCTTCTGGCGTTCGAAGATGCGGTGCGACACGTTGTCGATGTCGGACCCGACCCGCTCCAGGATGTCGGCGGTGTGGTCGATCACCGCTTCGAGCAGGCCGAGAAGCAGGACTGGCCTGTCGGCGGCCGCTCTGCTGCCCGGCCTGTGGGGCACCTGTCGGCTTGCAGACACGCTGGATGAACAAGTCGATCACCCGCGGCTCGCCGCGCCGAACGGTGACGAGCCGGCCATTGGCGAGAATGAAGCTGACATTGACGAGACCCGGCTTGTCGGACTTCACGCCGGCCAGGATCGATGCCGTCATATAGCGGCCGCCGTCTTCGATATAGAGGCGGCTGGAGGCTTCAATCTCCTGCATGTCCTCTTCGGTCGGCACGGCCACGCCGACGCAGACCTCGACCGCCTTGTCCTCTTCCAGCGTCGGATGCAGCAGATCGAGCCAGACCGCGTCGTCGGGCAGGCCTCTCGCCCGGCACGTAGGGACGGCATTCGAGCGTGTTTCCCTTCGCGATATAGACCGTAAGCATGTCGGAAACGCCGGTTCAGACGGGGTCGAGCGGCCCGGTGCCCGTGGGCTTGCCGGAGGCGTCCGTGGTGATCTTCTCGACCCGCGCCTCGGCGGCCTTCAGAAGCCGGTCGCAATGCTTCTTCAGGGCGTCGCCGCGCTCATAGAGCGTGATCGCTCTTTTCCAGCGGCACGTCGCCGCGCTCGAGATCGGCGACGATCTTTTCGAGCTCGGCCAAAGCCTGTTCGAACGGCATGGCCGCAATATCGGACGGAGTATCGGCCACGCCTCAGCCCTTCTGCAATTCGCTGACATGGGCGGCGACGGATCCGGCCAGCCCCTCGAAGATCGTAGCCGCCTTCCAGGACCGAAACGAGCCGACCTTCGCAGAGTTCTCTCAGCCGATTCCATCAGCTTGCGGGTGACCCACGCATAATCGTCCTCGACCATGCGCAAGCGAGCCGAGCGGATCGCGCTCATGCGCGTCGAAGCCCGCCGAGACGATGATCAGTTCCGGCTTGAAGACGTCGAGCGCCGGCAGGATGCGGTCGTTGAACGCCTCGCGCAGCTTCGAGCCGCCATCGCCGGGCGCGAGCGGCGCGTTGAAGATATTGCCGACGCCGGTCTCGCTCATCGCGCCGGTGCCGGGATAGAGCGGCATCTGGTGGGTCGAGGCGTAGAGCACGCTCGGATCGGAGTAGAAGATCTCCTGCGTGCCATTGCCGTGATGGACGTCGAAATCGACGATCGCGACCCTCTTCAGCCCATGCTTCTTCTGCGCGTGGCGAGCGGCGATGCCGATATTGTTGAACAGGCAGAAGCCCATCGCCTTCTCGCTCTCGGCATGGTGGCCGGGCGGGCGGCAGGCGACGAAGGCGTTCTGGACTTCGCCGTCGAGCACCGCATCGACCGCGCGCAGCGAGCCGCCGACGCCGCGCAGCACGACCTCCCAGGTCGAGGGCTCCATCATGGTGTCGCCGTCGAGATAGACATAGCCCTCGTTCGGGCGGGCGTCTTCCAGCGCATCGACATAGCGGTCGGTGTGGACGTATCGCGTGACGCGACATCGGCGACATCCGCCCGCTCGCGCACAAGAGTCATCGAACGATACGCTGCCCGAGCACCGCCTCGACCGCACGATAACGATCCGGCCGCTCGGGATGCCCGGCGGAGGTCTGGTGATTGGCGAAGCTCGGATGATGCAGAAGAAGTGTGGCCACGGGGCGATGCCTCTCGAGATGGCAGAATTTGGCGCGGAAGAGACACCCGCAGCGGGAAGGAAGGCAACCCCTCTCGATGCCGAGGTTGAAGCCTCCGTCAGCCACGCAAATATAGGAAAGTTCGCCACCTTTGACAGGTTGGGGAGTTCTCTTGTTCACCCACCACATGATAGCCAGCACGCGTGACCAGCGTCCCCGCCTCCCCTACCACCCGCATCCTCACCCCCGACACAGCCTCAATCGGCAAGGCCGTGTGGGCGCTCGCGTCCGGCGGGCTCGTCGCGTTTCCGACCGAGACCGTCTACGGGCTCGGAGCGGATGCGCGGAACGGGAAGGCGATGGCCGCGATCTTCGCGGCGAAGGGGCGGCCGAGCTTCAATCCGCTGATCGCGCATGTGGTCGGGCTGGAGGAAGCGCGCGAGGTCGGAGTGTTCGACGACCGCGCGGTGAAGCTCGGCGAGGCGTTCTGGCCGGGGCCGCTGACGCTCGTCGTGCCCTGCGTCGGACGACTGCCCGGTGCACGAACTGGCGCGGGCCGGCCTGCCGACGGTCGCGGTTCGGGTGCCGAACCATCCCGTGGCGCAGGCGCTGCTCCGCGAATTCGGTGCGCCGGTCGTCGCGCCCTCGGCCAACGTTCCGGCCGTGTAAGCCCGACTTCGGGCGGAGCATGTGGCGAGCGACCTGACCGAGGGCGTCGAGCATCATCCTCGACGGCGGCCCGCACGGAAGTCGGCGTGGAATCGACCGTGATCGCCTGCCTTCCCGGGCAGCCGGCTTCGGCTGCTACGGCCCGGCGGCGTCACGCGCGACGAGATCGAAGATGTGACTGGGCGAGACCGCTGCGGGATGCCAGCGACGAGGTGCAATCGCCGGGGATGCTGGCGCAGCATTATGCGCCGCGACGCGCCCCTACGCCTGAACGCGACCGAGATCGCGGGCGGCGAGGCCTGTGCTCGGCTTCGGCCGAATGGCGCCGCTCGGCGGGGCGGGCATCGTGGCGCATCTGAATCTCAGCCCGACGGGCGACCTGCGGAGGCGGCGACGAACCTGTTCGCCTATCTGCGGGCGCTCGATGTCTCTGGCGCCGATCGGGATCGCCGTGGCGAGCCCATCCCCGATGAAGGGCTCGGCGAGGCGATCAATGACCGCCTGCGGAGAGCGGCAACGCGGTGATGCGCGCGACCACCGCATCGCCTATCATCCGCGCATGACCTCCCTCCCCGAACGGCTCGCAGCCATTGTCGGCCTATCCAACGTCATCCCGACGCCTGATCCCGCTTCGCCGTACCTCAACGAACGACGCGGCCTGTTTCATGGGCGGACGATCGCGCTGTGTGAAGCCCGGATCGACGGCCGAGGTCGCGGCTGTGGTGAAGCTGGCGCGCGAAGCGGACGCGCCGATCGTGCCGCAGGGCGGCAATACCGGCCTCGTCGGCGGCGGCGGTGCCGGACGAACAGCGGCGGCGCAGATCCTGCTGTCGCTGACCCGGATGAACCGCGTGCGGGCGGTCGATCCCGACGGCAACACGTCTGGCGCATCGACGCGGGCGCGACGCTCGCCGACGCCCGGCGCGCGGCGGAAGGCGTCGACCGGCTGTTTCCGCTGAGCCTCGCCCCGCAGGAGACCTGCACGATCGGCGGCAATCTCGCCACCAATGCCGGCGGGCTGGCGGTGCTGGCCTATGGCTCGATGCGCGATCTCGTGCTCGGCCTCGAAGTCGTGCTGGCCGACGGGCGGGTCTGGAACGGGCTACGGACGCTCCGCAAGGACAATACAGGCTACGACCTCAAGCACATCTTCACCGGCTCGGAAGGCACGCTCGGCATCATCACCGCAGCGCGGCGCTGAAGCTGTTCGCGCGGCCTCGCGCGGTCGCGACGGCGCTCGCCGGCGTGCCCTCGCCGGAAGCCGCGCTTGCGCTGTTCCGCCGGGCGCGGGCCGAGGCCGGGCCGGACGTGACGGCGGCCGAGATCATTCCGGCCTTCGGCATGGAACTGGCGGCGACGAAGCTCGGTCGCGAATTGCCGCTGCCGTCGGTCCACGAATGGTATGTGCTGCTGGAGCTATCCTCCGTTTCTGCCGGCGGCCTCGACCGAGTGATGCGACGCGATCCTCGAGAGCGCCCGGATCGCGGGCGAGGCCGACGACTTCGTGATCGCGAATTCGGCCGAAGACGCGGAAGACGCTGTGGGCGCTGCGCGAGACGATGTCCGATTCGCAGGGAATCGCCGGCGCGTCGATCAAGCACGACGTCTCGGTGCCGGTCGCCGATGTCCCGGCCTTCATCCGCGAGGCACATGAGGCCGCGCTCAGCGTGGTGCCGGGCTGTCGGCCCTGCCCGTTCGGCCATCTCGGCGACGGCAACATGCATTTCAACATCAGCCAGCCGGTCGGAGCGGATCCTGCGGCTTCATCGACCGCTGGGCCGAGATGAACGCGGCGGTGCATGGGGTGGTGGCGCGCTTTAACGGTTCGATCGCTGCCGAGCACGGTGTCGGGCGGCTCAAGCGCGATCTCCTGACGGGCGTCAAAAGCGAGGTCGAGCTCGATCTGATGCGCACGCTTGAAAAGCGCGTTCGATCCGGAAGGTCTGCTCAATCCGGGCGTGCTTCTGCCGCCGCGTTAACCCTACGGCAAGCGTGATCGCACAACGTTGAAGGCGCAATTTGCCGCCGCGATCCCGAGACAGAATGTCCATAGCCGCGCCCGCCCTGGATGCAGTCCTCGCCAAGAGCCTGTCGGAGATGCACGATGTGCTTGTCGCCGCGAACATCAATCCGAGGACCGGGCTGTCGACGGATTACCTCAACCATTTCAATGAAATGGTGATGCTGATCGACCTGCTGACGACGGCGCCGGAGGTGGCCGAGGAAATACTGACCTGGCGACCGGTCGATTACCGACATCATTTCGAGCATTCCGGCTTCCGCTCCAAGTCGCTGGCCCTGCTTGGCCACGAACTTGTCCGGCGGCGACACGCGCGCCAGTTGGAAGTGATCGTCGCCGAGATCGACACCGTTCTGCTGGAGGCGCAGCGCTTCGTCGGCGACGCGCCCGAAGCCCTGGAAGAGACGTTCATCGTCGTTCAGGAATCCAAGGAAGCGGTCGAAGACCTGATCGCGCGCGCGAGCGTCCTGATCAACGGCTCGCGGCCGTCGAGGAGCCGTGCGGCGCCGACGATGCGCAGGTCGCCGTCGACGCCTTGTTCGGCGGCTGAACCTTTTCTATTCCAGGGGACATGAAATCACGCCCCGAAGTCGGCGTCTCCACCGCGGTGTTCCGCGACGGGCGCGTTCTCCTCGCCCAGCGCGCCGTCGGAGCCCTCACGGGCCTCTGGTCGCTGCCCGGCGGCCGCGTCGAGCATGGCGAACGTTGGCGCGAAGCGGCGCTCCGCGAACTCGACGAAGAGGTCGGCGTCAAAGCCGACATCGTCGATCTCGCGGGCGTGGTCGAAGTCCTTCCCCGCGACGAGCGCATGGATTTCCATTTCGTCGTGCTGGCCTTCGCCGCCAACTGGGTCTCGGGCGAACCGCAGATCGGACCGGAAGCGTCCGACATCCGCTGGGCCGACCCGAGACGCTCGACGATCTGCCGGTGACCGACGACCTTCACCGGATCGTGTCGCTGGCCGCCGCGCTGGTCGGGTAGAACCGCACGCATGAGCAGCCGTCTCGCAATCGTCTCGATCCTGACCATCCTCATGGCGGTGCCCGCCGTTGCGCGCGAACGCGACAACAATGATCCCTGGTACGGAGGCCGACCGATAAACCCGCCCCGGCCGGCGCAGCCGACGGTTCCCGCCGGTCCTCCGGTGCCCCCCCCGGCCAGCGCGACCTCTACCGCCCCGAAGCTCGCTCCGGGGGCCGCTGTCGCACCGCCGCCGAAGCCCACCGGCCCGGCGCCCTACGAGGCCGACATCCAGAGGCTCGGCGAAATTCTCGGCGCGCTGCACTATCTGCGGCCTCTCTGCGGCGCTGCCGACGGGCCGGTCTGGCGCGAGAAGATGCAGGCGATCATGGATTCGGAAGGCGGCCCGACGGACCGCAAGGAACGCTTCGCCGGCGCCTTCAACAACGGCTACAGCAGCTTCCAGACGACCTACCGCACCTGCACGCCCGCGGCCGATGTGGCGGTCAATCGCTATCTTACTGAAGGCGCAAAGCTTTCTCGCGACATCGCCACGCGTTACGGAAATTGAGCCGCGCGCGTTAACCCTTTCTTTAAGATCGGCATGCGTCTCGCTATGCGCGTGCTAGGGTTCGATCGCGGCCAGGGGGCGTGCCGCGTTGGACAGCCATGACCTCTCAATTTCCGCCGAACGTCAGCGATCGTGAGAAGCACTCCGAGGAGCGCTTCGCAGCTCTCTCCTATGTCGACGAGGCATGGGAGGACGCGGTGATGGATGGCCTACCGTCCGAGTGCGTGGCCCAGGCAGCCCTGTTCCGGGCGTTCGTCGAGCTCGTCGATGCGTTCGGCGAGGAAGCGACCGCGGCTTTCGCCGAAGGCCTGCCGGACCGGCTGCGTCGCGGCGAATTCACGGTGGCTGTCTCCCACCAGTGATGGTCAGAGCCCGTATAGGGCGACGTCGCAGAGTATGATGACGCCGAACGCGCCGAAGACGAGGCCCGCGGCGATGTTCATGGTCCTGATCCAGCGTGCCGTCAGATAGCTCCGGAAACGGGCGATCAGCGACGCGATCAGGAGCCACCAGGCGAAACTGCCCGCGAGCGCCGACACCGCGAGAATGCCGGCCGAGACGAAATCGTCCGGGCCGCGCCCGAACTTGTCGAGGCCGGCGAAAAAGGCCGCGAAGCCGATGAGAATCCCCGGATTGGCAACGACCAGGAAGAAGGCGAGCACCGCCGCGCCGACATGGCTTCGCCGGGAATCCTTCTCAACACCCCGCTCCGGATGCGGATTGTGAATGACGATGATGAGCCCGAAGGCGATGAGCAGGATGCCGCCGACGAGCTTGATCAGTCCGACATGGCCCTCGATGACATCCGACACCGCCGTGACGCCGAAAGCCGCAATCGCGGCATAGAGGCCATCGCCCGCCATGGCTCCGAGGCCGGCAATGAAAGCGCCCTTGAACCCACGCCGCACACCGCGGTGGATCACGAGAATATTGGCCGGTCCGATCGGCGCCGCCATGGCGAGGCCGATTCCCAGGCCGATGCCGACCAGGTCCCAGTCGAGCAAGAAATTCTCCAAGAGCGGGGATGACATCCGAAGGAAACGCGCGAGCCTCCTTATTGGAGTCGTGGAATCGCGGCAACCTCGCGTCGATACGGGGAACCCATTAGTCTTAACTGTTCCGGGTATGGGGAGAATCCGATGCGTGCGATCGCGACTGCCTTTGCGTTAGTCCTGGCTCTCGGTCTGAGCCCCGCGCTCGCGCAGAATGACGCAGCCTCGGAAGGCAGTCCGACAACGCCGTCGACCGATGTGAACCAGCGCGCACCGAAACCCGACGTGCTCTACGATCCCGGCCTCCTGCCCGACGCGGTGCGAGAAACGCGCGACAAGATTCTCGAAGCAGCTTTGGCGGGCGATCTCGACAAGCTTCGCGCGATCATCAACGGCTTCCCGGAGCCGCCGACCCTCACCTTCGGCGATCAGGGCGACGCGATCGAGGCGATGAAGAGCCAGTCGAACGACGGCAAGGGGCTGGAGGTCATGGCGATCCTGGCCGAGGTGCTGGAAGCGGGCTTCGTTCATGTCGACGCCGGAACGCCGCAGGACATGTATGTCTGGCCTTATTTCGCGCAGTACCCGGTCGACCAGCTTACGCCGTCGCAGACGGTCGAGCTTTTCAAAATCGTAACTTCCTATGAATTCAAGGAAATGCAGGAGTTCGGCGCCTACAATTTCTACCGTGTCGGCATCAGCCCGGACGGCGTCTGGCACTTCTTCGTCAGCGGCGACTAGGGGTGTTTCTACCTAATTGTGACAAGACAGGCGTTTACCTTCTCGTCCAGGTTTGCAAACATGGGGATGGCTAGGGAGGGCGCCGGGAATGGCCAATTCCGCACCTTCGGTGAAGGTTGTGACCGATAATCTCGGCCTCGAAGATCTGCGCGCCATCATCGCCGCGAAAGACGAGGAACTTCGCCAGAAGGACCTCATGATGCGCGAGGTGAATCACCGCGTCGCGAACAGCCTGCAGCTTGCCTCCAGCATCCTGCGCATGCAGGCATATCAGGAGCCCGACGAGCATACCCGCGACCAGCTGGAAAAGGCGGGCCTGCGAATTGGCTCGATCCAGCATGTCCACGACAGGCTCTATCGCTCCGGCGATATGCGCGGCGTCGAATTCGCCCTCTACCTGCGCGAACTCTGCAACGACCTCTCGACCTCGGTTCTTCAGGAAGAGAGCGGCGGACGGAAATTCGACGTCTCGGTCGAATGCGACCGCATCCGCCTGCCGACCGACTATGTGTCCAAGCTCGGTCTCGTCGTGAACGAGTTCGTCACCAACGCCTTCAAGCACGGCACGAAGACCGGCAAGCCTTGCGAGATCCGGGTCAAAGGCGCGGTTGTCGACGGCAAGCTGAACCTGTCCGTCGCCGATAGCGGCGCGGGTCTGCCGGAAGGCTTCGACATGGCCCGGATCAAGGGTCTCGGCATGCGGCTCGTGCGATTCGTCGCCGGCAGCCTTTCGGGCGAGGCCGGAGCGATGAACAACGATCGCGGCGCGACCTTCTACGTCGAAATTCCGCTTCCGGCTGTGGAGCCGGACATCAAGGCGGTGTGACCGCCCGTCCTCCTCGGCCACCACTCTCCCACCCTTGTGAGCCCGCGTCACGGGGCTTACGTTCCGGCGCTCGCGGAGCTGCAAGGAGAATTGCGCGTTGGCCAAGGCCGCAATTCTGTCCGACCGGGCGGTGCTGAAGGTTTCCGGAGAGGACGCCGAGCACTTCCTGCATAACCTCGTGACCAATTCCGTCGATAATCTGCCAGCCGGAGAGGCCCGCTATGCGGCGCTGCTGAGCCCGCAAGGAAAGATCATTTCCGACTTCCTGGTTGTGGCGACCGAGGATGGGTTCCTGCTCGACGTTCCCAAATCGCGGGTCGAGGAGCTCAAGAAGCGGCTGACACTCTACAAGCTCAGAGCCAAGGTTACGTTAACTATAGAAGATACTGTCGTGGCAGCGATTTTCTGCAGGCTCGAAAGTGTCACGTTAACTGGAATGTTTGCCGATCCTAGGATTGCCAGCCTCGGTTCCCGCGTGTTCCTCCCGTCGGCGACGGCGAGCGACATACTCGAACTTTCTGAACTTAAAGTTGTAGATGAAGATGAATACGCGTCGTTTCGGATCGCGCTTGGCGTTCCGGAGAGCGGCCGCGACTTCGACTTCGACGACGCATTCCCGCACGAGGCCGACATGGACCAGCTGGCCGGTATCGACTTCCGCAAGGGTTGCTATATCGGCCAGGAAATCGTCAGCCGGATGCAGCATCGCGGGACCGCGCGAACTCGCCTGGTGCCGGTCAAGATCGCCGGTTCGGCCGAGCCCGGGACGGAGATCACGGCCGGCGGCAAACCGCTCGGTACCCTGGGCTCTGTCGACGGCGAGCGCGGCATCGCGATGATCCGGATCGACCGCGCCGACGATGCACTGGCCTCGGGCGAGCCGATCACTGCGGGAGCGGCAACTTTGACGGTCGAGCGGCCGGACTGGGCGCGCTTCCGCTTTCCGGGTGACCCCCTGCCCGACGCTGCTTCATGAGCGCAGCGGTCCTGCATGAAGACGGCAAGTTCCGCTGCCCCTGGCCGGGCAAGGACCCGTTCTACGTCGCCTATCACGACGAGGAATGGGGCGTGCCCGAATATGACGATCGGGCGCTGTTCGAGAAACTGATCCTCGACGGCTTCCAGGCGGGGCTCGCCTGGATCACCATCCTTCGCAAGCGCGAGAATTTCCGGAAGGCTTTCGACGGCTTCAAGCCGGAGAAGGTCGCCCGCTACGACGCGAGCAAGATCGCCTCGCTGATGGCCGACGCCGGCATCGTCCGCAACCGGATGAAGATCGAGGGCACTGTCCTCTCGGCGCAGGCCTGGCTCGAGATCCAGGACAAGGGGCCTGGTTTCTCGGAGTTCATCTGGAACTTCGTCGACGGAAAGCCGGTGCAGAACCGCTTCGGCGATACGAGCGAAGTCCCCGCCGAGACCGACATGGCGAAGCGGATGTCGAAGGAACTCAAGGCGCGCGGCTTCAAGTTCTGCGGGCCGACCATCGTCTACGCGTTCGCGCAGGCAACGGGCATCGTCAACGATCACCTGATCCAGTGCTACCGGCACGAGGAAGTAAAGAAGCTGGCGCGCTGATGCCGAGAGACATTCCTCCCCGTGCGTGGCAGCGCATGCTGTCCGGCCGCAGGCTCGACCTCCTCGATCCCTCGCCACTCGATGTCGAGATCGACGACATCGCCCACGGCCTCGCCCGCGTGCCGCGCTGGAACGGGCAGACGCGTGGCGCCCACATCTTCTCGGTGGCGCAACACTCGCTGCTCGTCGAGGAGATCGCCCAAGCGCTCAAACCCGACCTCGCCGACAAATGGCGGCTCGCCATCCTGCTGCACGACGCGCCGGAATATGTGGTTTCGGACATCATCAGTCCGTTCAAGGCGGTTCTCGGCGGCGAATACAAGGCGGTCGAGAACCGGCTGATGCAGGCCATCCATCTGCGCTTCGGCCTGCCGCCCGAACTCCCGGAAGTGCACCGCAAGGTAATGAAGCGGGCCGACCAGTCCGCCGCCTACATGGAAGCAACGCAGCTCGCCGGCTTCGAGCACGCAGAAGCGCTGAAATTCTTCGGACGCCCGGTCGGTATTCCGGCCAATCTCGATATGACGCCGTGGCCGGCGGAAGTGGCCGCGCAGCGGTTTCGGGCGCGGTTCGACGAACTGACTCCGCTGATGCCTTAACGCCTGCATGGCACGCCGCGTGCTATTATCGCGCTGATGCTTTCCGTCTCTGCCACCCAGATCGAAATCAACCTCACCGCGGCCATTGTCGCGATCGAGGAGCTGACGCCGCTGATCCTTGCGACGCGCGGGGAAGACGGCGAGTTGGTCGGCCTGCCTTCGGGTCCGTTCGATCCGAGAAACCATCGCACGCTCGACATGGGCCTCCGATCCTGGGTCCAGGACCAGACGGGGCTCGGCGTCGGCTATGCCGAGCAGCTTTACACGTTCGGCGATCGCGGCCGGCATATGCATACGGGCGACGCCGGACCGCATATCGTTTCTGTCGGCTATCTCGCGCTGACGCGGCAGCCGGACGAAGACGGCGTTCTCACCGATGCGGGCGCGCGATTCCGACCCTGGTACGACTATTTCCCGTGGGAAGACTGGCGCACTGGGCGCCCGCCCATCCTCGACAGCGCGATGATGCCCCTGCTGACACAATGGGCGACGGCCGACGCCGGAGTGCGCCTCGGCATGAGCCGCAAGAGCAGGCTCCGCTTCGCCTTCGGCGACGACGAGACCTGGGACGAGGAGAAGGTGCTCGACCGCTACGAGCTTCTTTACGAGGCCGGCCTTGTCGAGGAGGCGGCGAGAGACGGCCGCGAGGCGGCTCTGGCGCGAACCGACCGGCCGAAACTCGGTCGCGCCATGCGCTTCGACCACCGGCGCATCCTGGCGACCGCGATGGGGCGGCTGCGCTCGAAACTGAAATACCGCCCGGTCGTCTTCGAGATGATGCCGGAGGAGTTCACGCTGACCGAGCTGCAACATACCGTCGAGGCGATTTCCGGACGCCATCTACACAAGCAGAACTTCCGCCGACTGGTCGAGGCCGGCGCGCTGGTCGAGCCGACGGGGGAGACCTCGATCGCGACCGGCGGCCGTCCGGCGCAACTTTTCCGCTTCCGCCGCGAAGTGGTCGCCGAGCGGCCGGCAGCGGGCCTTCGCCTCGGCGTTCGCGGCTGAATTTCCAACATTTTTGAACTTGAAGAGCGCATCGCCGCTCTGGAAGAAACGCAAAAAAGCCCGGGCAATGGCCCGGGCTTTTTCCTTTGAGCGGGGTCGCTCAGTTGATGGCGAGGCGGTCGAGGACCGGCAGCGGACGCGAGCGGAGCGCAAGGGCGCCGTCGCCGATCAGGCCGTGCGCGAGCGAGGCGACCACGAGGAAGAGCGGATATTCCCAGCCACCGTTCGGCGCCGAGAAAACCCAGCCATTGCCGATATGGGCCGACATGGCGCCGAGCATGACCGGGATCAGCAGGATCGATACGTAGCGACCATAGAACCCAGACAGGATGAGAACGCCGCCGATGAGCTCGGCCGCGATGACAGGACCGGCGAGGAATCCCGGAAGACCGAGGCTCTGAAGGAAGCCGGCGAAGCCCGGAACGGTGAAGACGATCAGTTTCAGAAGCGCGTGGGAAATCCACATCGCACCGAGCGAGAGACGAAGAAGAAGCGCGCCATAGGAGGCGGTACGAAGATCGACCATTGGTGCCCTTTGAAGTTCGCCCCCAACGGGCGATTGACCACAGAGGTAAATCCGATTCCGGCGCACGACAATTCAGGCGAATGCTGATATGAGATTGCATTATTGCAATGGAGAAGCGGATGCTGGCCTGGGACGATTTCAAGCTGGTGAAAGCGGTCGCCGAAGCCCGCTCGCTCGCCGGGGCAAGCGAGAAGCTGCATGTGAACACCTCGACCGTCTTCCGCAGGCTCGGCACGCTTGAGGCGCGGTTGGGAGCACGTCTCTTCGAACGGAAGCGCGGCGGCTACGCGCTGACTCCCGCCGGCGAGGAGATGGTGGAACTAGCGACCCGCATGTCGGGCGAGGTCGACGCCTTCGAACTTCGGATCGCCGGTCGGGATCTGAAGCCGTCCGGGGAGCTCCGAGTTGCCACCAATGACGCGATGATCGCCTATACGCTCTCGCCGATCCTTGCCCGTTTCCGGCAAGCCTACCCTGACATCCGGCTCGACATCGCCATCGGCAACGAGGCGATCAACCTGTCGCGCCGCGATGCAGACATCGCGATCCGCGCCACCGCGCAACCGCCGGAGACCCTGGTCGGCCGCCGTATCGCGACGGTGATGTGGGGTGTCTACGGGCTCGACGATGACAAACCGGTCTCATCGCTCGCCGAGCTTGCAGACCGCAAATGGGTCGTGCCGGGCGACCATCTCTCGTTCCTCAAGGTGATGCGCCATGTCCGCGAGGTCATCCCGCGCGAGAACATGGTCTACTCGCTGAATTCGGTGATGGGCCTGGCCGAGGCGGTGAAGGCAGGAATCGGGATCGGTGTGATCCCCTCCTATATCGGCGACAAGAGCGGGCTGAAGCGGCTTCTGCTCCTGCCCGAAAGCTCGGATACCGGCTTCTGGATCCTGACCCATCCGGACATTCGCGGCAGCGCGCGTGTCCGGGCGTTCCTGGATTTCGTCGGCGGCGAACTCGTCAAGCTTCGACCCACCTTCGAGGGAAGCGCCTAGCAGTTTGTCGCCCAGCGGCAGCGCTGGGCGAAATAGGCCTCGCGGATCGCGAATTTCAGCCAGTTGTCCCAGGTGACATAGCGGGTCGTCGGCGTCGGCGACGGCTCTGCGTTCAGGCCCAGATTGCCGGCGATCATCATCGACCGGCGCATATGCGGCGGATCGCTGACGACCAGGATCGAATTCAGGCCGTTCTCCTGCAGCAGCGGCTTTACGTTCTCGAGATTCTCGAATGTGGTCGTCGATCTGTTCTCGACCACGATATCGGAGGCCGGCACGCCCTCACGGACGGCCCAGTTTCGCGCCGCCTCGGCTTCGGTAACTCTGTCGCCCCCGCCGAGGCCCCCGGTCATGACGATCTTCCTGACCTTGCCGGTCTTGTAGAGATCGACGGCGTGGCGAATGCGTTCGACGAAGACCGGCGACGGCTCACGGCCATAGACGGCCGCACCGAGGACGACCGCCGCGTCGGCCGGCCCCTCGCTCGACTTGACCGAATAGACCGCAACATCGGCAACGGCCGCCACCGCGAGCAGCATCGCGACGATCAGCGCCAGCCGGACAACACGGACGAAAGCCCTCACGACCGGACCCGAAGGTCAGACGCCCTCGCCCGTCCAGTTGCGTACGCGATAGAAGATGTGACGTCCAAGCCGCGCTTCCTTGACCATGTCCCGTATCCAGTACGGTCGAACATAGGTCGCGTGATAGTGCGTCGCGGTTCCGATTTCCGGCAGATAAGTGCCCTTGATGAGCACGTCGTCGGCAACGCGCTGGGCGATGGCCCAGGACTGGCGGTCGTAGATGCGGTCCGGAATGCCATCGCAGGCGAACGAGAACTGGCACTGATTGCGGCGGTTCTTGTTCTCGTAGACGACGGCACAGACATTGTCCGGATAATAGCCCGAGCGGGTGCGGTTCATCACGACCTGCGCAACCGCATACTGGCCTTTCAGCGGCTCGCCGCGCGCTTCGAAATAGACGGCTTCCGTCAGGCACTTCTTTGCGCGCGCCAGCTCTTTATCCGGCATTTCCTGAGACGTGCCGAGTGTCGGATCGCTCGGCAACGCTGCGAGAACAGGCGCCGTGCCCGGAGCAACCGGCATGGCGGCGATTTCGAGCGGCGCGTCAGCGGAATTCGGCGTGAGCGAAGCGAGCGTCAAAGAGCCAGGTGTCGAGCCGTCGGCGGCCGCGTCATCCGGGATCGTCTCGTCGGTCGGCGCGGAATCCGGCGAGCCCTCGGCATAGGCGCCGAGGCCGGTCATCGTGTCGATGCGCTCGATGATCGGGGCCTGCGCGAAGGCGAAACGGCTGGCGAGGCTTGGCGGCAGATTGGTGTGGCGCGGCGCGGATTGCCCGACGGCGATGTCGTCCTCCGCAATCGGTTTGGCCTCGGCGACGACGAATGCGTCGTCATCCGAAAACTGATCGGGAAAGCTGGAATCGAAGCTGTCGAGCGCGGCGAATTCCACGGTGGGACGCGGCGCGGCCGGCGCGACATAGGACAGCCAGCGCGCCTCACCTTCCCATTTTGGGCCGGCCAATGCAGCCGCATCCTGGAAGGCGATGGTGGTGGTCGAGAGCGCAAGCGCTGCGAGGACCGAGCCAGCGATCGTAACGGGAGACGGAAGCCGGAAACGACGCTGACGCATGAGAACGCAACCCTACGCAACCACGGACGCGACACGACGAGTCACGTCAAAAGCACAGGGATATGATGATCGGGTCTTAAGGTTGAGGGAGCGTTAAATTCAGCCTCATCCTGAGCCGGACGCGAAGCGGCCGTGTCGAAGGTTCGCCACAGGCTCGGAATTCCGCGTCCATCCTTCGACACGGGCACGAGGTGCCCGGCTCAGGATGAGGCTGTCTTCTTCTGCCGAAGTGCCGCCTGCGCCGCCGCCAGCCGCGCGATCGGCACGCGGTAGGGAGAGCACGAGACATAATCGAGGCCGACGTCCTGGCAGAAAGCGACAGAGGCCGGATCGCCGCCGTGCTCGCCGCAAAGGCCCATCTTCATGCCGGCCTTCGTTTTGCGCCCGCGCTCGATGCCGATGCGAACGAGCTCTCCGACGCCCTCGACATCGATCGTCGTGAACGGATCGGCCGGCAGGACGCCTTTCAGGATATAGCCGCCGAGGAAGGTGCCGGCGTCGTCGCGAGACATGCCGAAGACAGTCTGCGTCAAATCATTGGTGCCGAAGGAGAAGAACTCGGCGCTCTTGGCGATATCGCCGGCGCAGAGCGCGGCGCGCGGCAGCTCGATCATCGTGCCGACCTGATATTTGACCCGCGTACCGGTTTCGCGGCCGACAGCATCAGCAGTGACGTCGATCCGGTCCTTCACCGTCTCGAGCTCGTTCCGGGTCGCGACGAGCGGAACCATGATTTCGGGGACGACGTCGACGCCAGTCGCCTTCGTCACCTGCAACGCCGCCTCGAAGATCGCGCGCGACTGCATCTCGACGATCTCGGGATAGGCAATCGCGAGGCGGCAGCCGCGGAAGCCCAGCATCGGGTTGAACTCATCGAGTTCGTCAGCGCGGCGGCGCATCTTCTCCGGCGACATGCCGAGCGCGGTCGCGATCTCGATCGTGTCCTCTTCCGTCTTCGGCAGGAATTCGTGCAGAGGCGGATCGAGCAGACGCACCGTGACCGTGCAGCCGAGCATGACCTTGAAGATCTTCGCGAAGTCGTGCCGCTGCACCGCGAGCAGCGTCGCGAGCGAGGCCCGACGGTGTTCCTCGGTCTCGGCGATGATCATCTCGCGCACGGCGCGGATACGCGTCGCGTCGAAGAACATGTGTTCGGTGCGGCAAAGGCCGATGCCCTCCGCGCCGAAGCGGCGGGCGGCCTTGGCGTCGTCCGGCGTATCGGCATTGGCCCGGACACCTGAGCGTGCGCACCTCGTCGGCCCAGCCGAGAACGGTGGTGAAGTCGGCAGGAAGCTCCGGCTCGGTCATCGGCGCGGCGCCTTCGAGCACCTGCCCAGCGGTGCCGTCCAGAGTGACGATGTCGCCCGCCTTCAGGATCATGCCGCCGGCCGACATTGTGCCGGTGCGCTCGTCGACGCGGATTTCGCCCGCGCCGGTAACGCAGGGCTTGCCCAGGCCGCGCGCGACGACGGCGGCGTGGCTCGTCCGGCCGCCGCGGGCGGTCAGGATGCCGGTCGCGGCGTGCATCCCATGGATATCCTCAGGACTCGTCTCGACGCGGACGAGAATGACCTTCTTCCCCTCCCCGGCCAGCCGTTCGGCCTCGTTCGGCGAGAAGGTGATCTCACCCCAGGCGGCGCCGGGCGATGCGGGCAGGCCCTTGGCGATGACGCAGCGCTGGAACGCCGGGTCGATCATCGGATGGAGAAGTTCGTCGAGGAGAAGCGGCGGGACCTGCAGAAGCGCGTCATTCTTGGTCAGCGATCCGGCCTCTACCCTGCCGACGAGAATGCGCAGAAGCGTGCGGGCGCGGCTCGGCGGCGGCGCGTGCTCTCCCGCCGGTCGGTCAGGCAATGAGTCCTTTCTGCCGTCCTCCACGGCATTTTCGCTACGCACGTCTTGTTCCCCAGCGAGGTCGCGGCGTTGTGGGTGACGAATATGGCGCGTTCGCGAGCAACGCATAACCCCCAAAAGAAAAACGGCCGGCATGACGCCGGCCGTTTCTTGCGAAGTGATGCAGGATTACTGCGCCGGAGCAGGCGGCGGCGAGGTGTTCGCGCCACCCGGGGTGGCCGGAGCCGGGGCCGCCGGAGCCGGAGCCGGCGGAGAAGCCGGTTCGGCGGGAGCGGCTGGCGTCGAGGCACGGCCGGTATCAGCCGGAGCCTCGGTCGCGGTCGGCGCCGTGTTCTGCGCCGTCGTGTTGTCCTCGCCGAAATAGAGATAGGCGAGCACGCCGGCGGCAATGACGAGGGCGCCGACGATGAACCAGGTCACCCCGCTGTCGGAGCGGGTGTCGACCGGGATCGGATCGATGCGGCGTTCCATCGGGTCGTTCGGATCGGTGTAGCTCATTGTGTCACCTTTCGGTTGCCGAGCGCTCTCCGGCATGCGGGAGCAGTCCCGGGTTTCAGCGGCCGAGGAGGCCGGAAAGACCGATGAAGATCAGGTAGATCGCCACGATGTAGTTGAGCAGGCGCGGCATGATCAGGATGAGCACGCCGGCGAGCAATGCGACGATCGGCTGTAACGTGACGACGTTGATCTCCACGGACGTTTTCCTCTCTGGAACGGCCTTTCGGGCCGAGGCTGCCGCACGTTCCGGCACGGCGGTCCGCACGCAAAACGTTCCCGAGCGTGTCAGGTTCCAGTTTTGGGGCGGGCGGGCGGCAGCCGCGACGGGGCGACGCAGACGATCAATGGTCCCCAGAGGAAACGGCGAAATGGTTGACCACAACCACAGGATTTTCACCAACGAACCATTGACTCTGACAGTGTGAGTCACGATTTTACATTCAGGATCAGTAGTTTAGATCGCTTCTAAACTGCGCTTGTAGTTCTGGACCCTATGATCGTTTGCTCCTGTAACGTCCTGAGTGAGACCGCCATCCGCGAGGCATGTGCTTCGCTGGACGCGGCTCCGCGCACCCCTGGCCAAGTCTATCGTTGCCTCGGCTGCAGCCCGCAATGCGGCCGCTGCTCGCGCACCATCAAGACGATCCTCGACCAGGCGATGGCCGCCTGCCCGGCGGCGTGTGCGGTTTGCCCGGGCGGCCATGCCCACGCGCATAACGAGAACGACATCCTCCCGCACATCAGCGAACTGGCGATCGACGAAGCCGCCGAGTAACGCTTTTGCGTTTCGGTTGCCTCTTGCCCCTGCCCCGTCCATATTTTAGAAGACTTCTAAGAAGCGGAACTCAAGGAGACGGGCCGTGAAGGGCGACACCAAGGTCATTGAATATCTCAATCGCGGGCTGCGATCAGAGCTGACGGCCATCAACCAGTACTGGCTACATTACCGCATCTTCGACAATTGGGGCTTCAAGGATCTCGCCAAGAAATGGCGCGAGGAATCGATCGAAGAGATGCGCCATGCGGACAAGTTCATTGCCCGCATTCTATTCCTAGAAGGCTTCCCGAATCTGCAGGTGCTGGACCCGCTCCGCATCGGTCAGTCGGTGAAAGAAATCCTGGAAAGTGACCTCGCCGCCGAGCACGACGCGCGCAAGCTCTACCAGGAAGCCGCGATCTACTGCCATTCGGTCGCCGACTTCCCGAGCCGCGACCTGTTCGAGGAACTGATGAGCGACGAGGAAGGCCATATCGACTTCCTCGAAGAGCAGCTCGATCTCATCGCCAAGCTCGGCGTCGAGCTTTACTCGCAGCACCATATCGGCGAACTCGAAGGCTGATCTGCCTTTTCGCCGGAACATCCAAGCCCGGGCATTTGCCCGGGCTTTTTCGTTTGCTGCCGTGTTTTCACGATAGTGCCAGTACGGAATTTGCATTTGGCTTTATGAGATTTCGTGCTGCATCTGCTGCCCGCACACCAAAGTCTGGCCAGCCTACTTTCAGCTAGGCCTTCGGCGGCGCCCGTCGATTTGGCCTCATCTCGAATTGTTCTAATTACAAGCTATTGATTTTGCTGGTGTTTCTATTGCGGACACCTTTCCGGACTTCTACAAGGCACCACATTCCGGTTTGCCGGAATGCGATCCAAGGAGGAATGTCGTGTCTGCCTTCTCCCTTTCCCGACCGCTCGCTTACGCCGCCGTCGCGATCTCCATGCTTCCCCTGCCCGCATTCGCGCAGAGCAAGGAAGTCAACATCTACACGACCCGCGAGCCTGGCCTGATCCAGCCGATGCTGGACGCCTTCCAGGAAAAGACCGGCATCAAGGCCAATTCGATCTTCGTGAAGGAAGGCCTGGCCGAGCGCGTGAAGACCGAAGGCGCGAACTCGCCCGCCGACCTCCTGATCGTGGTCGATATCGGCAACCTCAAGGATCTCGTCGACCAAGGCGTGACGCAGCCGATCGTCTCGAAGGTGCTCGACTCGGAAGTGCCCGCAAATCTCCGCGCCGCCGACCACAGCTGGACCTCGCTGACGCTGCGCGCCCGCGTGATCTACGCCTCGAAGGATCGCGTGAAGGACAGCAAACTCACCTATGAGGACCTGGCCGATCCGAAGTGGAAGGGCAAGGTCTGCACCCGTTCGGGCAAGCACCCCTACAACATCGCGCTGATCGCGTCCTTCATCGCCAAGCACGGCGAGGCCAAGACCGAGGAATGGCTGAAGGGCTGGAAGGCGAACCTCGCCCGCAAGCCGGCCGGCGGCGACCGCGAAGTCGCGCGCGATATCCTCGGCGGCATCTGCGATATCGGTCCGGCTAACTCGTACTATGTCGGCCTGATGCGCAACTGCGAAGGAAGAAGAGCAGCGCAAGTGGGGCGACGCGATCAACGTCGTGTTCCCGACCTTCTCCGACGGCGTCGGCACGCAGGTGAACGTCTCGGGCGCCGCACTCGCCAAGAATGCGCCGAACAAGGAGAACGCGATCGCGCTGCTCGACTTCCTGGCCTCGCCGGACGTCCAGAAGCTGTACGCAAACGACAATTACGAGTACCCGATCGTCGGCGAGCCGAATCCGACCATCAAGGCGCTCGGAACGCTGAAGGTCGATTCCCTTTCGCTCACCGAGATCGCAAGCCATCGCAAGCTGGCCGCCGAACTCGTCGACCGGGTCGGCTTCGACAATTGAGGTTTGACACAGCGGCCCGGGTTCGCCCGGGTCGCTGTCTTATGAAATGACCGTTTTCGAAGAGATCGCCCGACTTCCGAAGGACCGCACGCGCCGTCCGCGGCCGAGCGGCTGGCTGATCGCCAGCGGTGTGGTGGTCGCGCTTGTCTTGCGCCTGTCATTGCGCTGGGCTTCATCGCCGCTCGCGGCTCGGGCGAACTCTGGCCGCATCTTCTTCGCTATGTCCTGCCGACGGCCATCACCGACACCGCGACCCTTCTGATCGGCACCGGCAGCCTCGCTGCCTTCATCGGCGTCGGCACGGCATGGCTCGTTACCGCGCATCGCTTTCCCGGCCGCGGCATTCTCGAAGTGGCGCTGCTGCTGCCGCTCGCGGTGCCGACCTACATCATGGCCTATGCCACGATGGACCTGATGCACCCGCTCGGGCCGATCCAGACTGCGATCCGCGCCGTCTTCGGCATCGCCAGTCCCGCTGACTTCCGCCTGCCGGACCTGCGCACGATGTGGGGCGCGATCCTGATCTTCGGCTTCGTCCTCTACCCTTATGTCTATCTCGCCACGCGGGCGATGTTCCTGATGCAGTCAGCCTGCGTGATCGATGTCGCGCGGACGCTCGGGGCGGGACGCGCCGCCGCATTCTTCCGCGTGGCGCTGCCGCTGGCGCGGCCCGCGATCGCCGTCGGCACAAGCCTCGTGATGATGGAGGCACTGAACGATCTCGGCGCGTCCGACATTCTCGGCGTTCGCACGTTGACGGTTTCGATCTATTCGACCTGGGTGAACAATTCGAGCCTGGGCGGCGCGGCGCAGATCGCGCTCGTGATGCTGGCCGCCGTGCTGGGCCTGATCGCGCTGGAGCGCTGGGCTCGGCGGCATCAGCGGTTCAACACGCAGGCGCAGCGGAGTCGCCGCATCGCCCCCTCGCCGCTGACGGCATGGCCGCCTTTGGCGCGATCCTGTTCTGCGCGACGCCAGTCCTGTTCGGCTTCCTGTTCCCGGGGCTGTACCTGCTGAACGAAGCCGCGAAGGTGAGTCGCCCGGGATGGCATCGCTCCCCATCTCCTCAGGCAAGCGGCAACGACCGTGACACTCGCCGGCATTGCGACAATCGTCACGGTCGGGCTCGGCCTCGTCCTCGCCTACACGGCGCGGCTCGTGCGCGGTCCGCTGCCGCCGCTGCTCGTCCGCGCCGGCAGCATCGGTTATGCGATTCCCGGCACGGTCCTCGCGGTCGGCCTACTCGTGCCGCTGGCGGGGTTCGACAACGCGGTCGACGGCGTCATGCGGCAATGGTTCGGCGTCTCGACCGGGCTGCTGCTCTCGGGTTCCGGCTTCGCGCTGATCTACGCCTATGCGGTGCGTTTCCTCGCGATCTCGGCGGGCGGCGTCGAATCCGGCTTCCATGAAGATCGCGCCGAGCCTCGACGCGGCGGCGCGCAATCTCGGCGAGACCTCGTCCGGCGTCATCCGCCGCGTCCACGTCCCGCTGCTACGCCCCGCCCTCGGAGCAGCGGCGCTGCTCGTCTTCGTCGACTCGATGAAGGAACTTTCGGCGACGCTGCTGCTGCGCCCGTTCAACTTCGAAACGCTCGCGACCCATGTCTATTCGGAGGCTTCGCGCGGCACCTATGAGGACGGCTCGGTGGCTGCTCTGCTGATCGTCCTCGTGGGCCTGATCCCGGTCGCGCTTCTTGCCCGGGCCAGCCAGGTGCCGCTCGCCGAAGGCGTCCGCACCGCCGGCCGGATTTCGTCCGAAGGCTAGCGGCTCAACGCGCCCGCGGCGGCCATGCGCTCAGCGCGTTCGCGCTCCACCGCCGCGCGCTTGGTCGCGATCGACGAGACGATCACGATGACCGTCGACGATGCCGATCAGGATGGTGCAGACCGCGTTGATCTCCGGCGTCACGCCGAGGCGGACCGATGAATAGATGCGCATCGGCAGCGTGGTGGCGCCGGGGCCGGTCGTGAAGCTCGATATCACGAGATCGTCCAGCGAGATCGTGAAGGCGAGCATCCAGCCGGAAATCACGGCCGGCGCGATGATCGGCAAGGTGATGACGAAGAAGGTCTTGGCTGGCGTCGCACCGAGATCCTGAGCGGCCTCTTCCAGACTTCGATCGAAGCTCAGAAGCCGCGACTGCACGACCACCGTGACGTAGCACATGCAGAACGTGATGTGGGCGAGCGTCAGGGTCCAGAAACCGCGCGCCATGCCGATCGGCGACGAACATCAGGAGCAGGGACAGGCCGGTGATGACCTCCGGCATGACGAGCGGCGCATAGACCAGACCCGAGAACAGAGTGCGCCCCCGAAAGCGGCCGTGCCGCACAAGCGCGATCGCGGCCATGGTACCGAGCACGGTCGCGACCGTCGCCGACAGGAAGGCGACACGGGCGGTCACCCAGGCCGCATCCAGAAGCTGCTGGTTCCGGAAAAGCGCGCCATACCATTGCGTCGAGAACCCGCCCCAGACCGTGACGAGGCGCGATGCGTTGAACTGAATAGATCACCAGGATGATGATCGGGATGTAGAGGAAGGCGAAGCCGAGCGTCA
Organism: uncultured Alphaproteobacteria bacterium; assembly: GCA_963778835.1. GTDB lineage: Bacteria > Pseudomonadota > Alphaproteobacteria > Rhizobiales > Methylopilaceae > Flaviflagellibacter. The sequence goes on along the minus strand of CAVZVY010000002.1, from coordinate 99,369 downwards.
GCGCGACCAGGTTGAAGGGAGAGAGGCCTTTCTTCACTTCTCGGCCTCCAGTTGGCGCTGCTGGACATGCTGGTAAATCACGATCGGCACGACGAGCACGAGCAGCAGGAGCACGGCGACAGCGGAGGCGATCGGCCAGTCGCGATTAAGGAAGAATTCGTTCCAGAGCGTGCGGCCGATCATGAGTGTGTCTGAACCGCCGAGCAGATCCGGGATCACGAACTCGCCGACGGCCGGAATGAAGCAGAGCATGCAGCCGGCGACGATGCCGGGAATCGAAAGCGGGAACGTGATCTGCCAGAAGGATCGGATCGGCGGCGAACCGAGATCGGCGGCAGCCTCCAGCAGCGTCTCATCGAGCTTTTCGAGAGCTCGAATAGAGCGGAAGGACCATGAACGGCAGGTAGGAATAGACGATGCCGATGAAGACCGCCTTCTCGGTGTTCATGATCGCGAGCGGCTGGTCGATGACGCCGAGCCAGATCAGGAAGGTCGACAGGAGGCCTTCCGGCTTCAGGATGCCGATCCAGGCGTAGACGCGGATCAGGAACGAGGTCCAGAACGGCAGGATCACCAGCATCAGGAGCATCGGCTGGATGCTCTTGGGCGCGCGCGCCATGGAATAGGCGATGGGATAGCCGATCAGGAGCAGAAGCACGGTCGAGATCGCCGCGATGCGCAGGCTCGACAGATAGCTCTGATAGTAGAGCGGGTCGCTGAACAGGAAGGCGTAATTGGCGAAGGAGAAGGTCTTGATCTTCTCCCAGATGCCGGAAATGCCGTCGACCAGCAGATCGAAGCTCGGATCATAGGGCGGCTGCGCGATGACCGCCGTCGACAGGCTGATCTTCAGGACGATCAGGAACGGCAACAAGGAAGAGCAGGATCAGCCACAGGAACGGCACGCCGATCTCGATCAGCCTCTGCCAGTTCCGTTCCCCCCGTTCTGCCAAGACCGCCCCCGTCAGTTGGTCAGGAGAACGCCCTGTTCGGGCGCCCAGGTGAGCCAGACCTTGTCTTCCCAGCTGATCGGCCGCTCGACCAGGCGCGTTCGGTTCGTCACCGTCGCCTTGACGATATCGCCGCTCGGAATCTTCACGCGATAGATCGACAGATCGCCGAGATAGCCGATGTCCCAGACCTCGCCGGCGAGGACGTTCGGCGTGCCCGGCGGCGGCGGTTCGAGCGCGACGGTGAGCTTCTCCGGGCGAAGCGCGAGCCAGGCGTCGCCGCCCTGCGCGCATTCGACGGGATTGGTGACGAGGATCGGCGCGTCCGTCCAATCGCTCTTGAGCTTCACATTGCCTGAGGCATTGCTCTCGACCTTGCCGGGAATGATGTTCACGTCGCCGATGAAGTCCGCGACATAGCGGGAATTCGGCTGCTCGTAGATTTCTCCGGGCGTCGCGACCTGGATGATCTTGCCCTGGTTCATCACCGCGATGCGGTCGGCGACGGTCATCGCCTCTTCCTGGTCGTGGGTGACGATCAGGAAGGTCATGCCGAGCGTGACCTGCAGGTCGGTGAGCTCGAACTGGGTTTCCTCGCGGAGCTTCTTGTCGAGCGCGCCAAGCGGCTCGTCGAGCAGCAGCACGCGCGGCTTGAGCGCCAGCGATCGGGCAAGCGCGACGCGCTGGCGCTGGCCGCCGGAAAGCTGGTGCGGCTTCCGCTTGGCGAACTGGGTCAGCTTGACGAGCGTCAGCATCTCGTCGACGCGCCTTGCCCGCTCCTCCTTCGGCATGCCCGCCTGCTTGAGGCCGAAGGCGACGTTGTCCGCCACGCTCATATGCGGGAAGAGCGCGTAGGACTGGAACATCATGTTGACCGGCCGCTTGTAGGGCGGCATGCCGACAATGTTCCGGCCGTCGAGGAAGACATGGCCCTCGGTCGGCTCCTCGAACCCGGCGAGCATGCGCATCAGGGTGGTCTTGCCGCAGCCCGACGGGCCGAGGAGCGCGAAGAATTCGCGCTCGTAGATGTTCAGCGTGAGATTGTCGACGGCGGTGAAATCGCCGAAGCGCTTGGTGACGTTCTCGAAGCGGATCAGCGGTTTGGCTGTCGGATCGGTCCACGGGCTGAACGCCCTTCGGACCGGTCCGAGTGCCGCCTTGACGGGTGCTGCGGGCATTTCTGGGCTCCCCAACCGGGCGCCCCCGCGCCCGGTTCCAGACTGCGAGGTTACGTCAGACTACTTGCCGGTTTTTGCTCTCGTCCAGGCGCGGGTGATGACGCGCTGCAGCTTGGGATCCTCGACCGTCGAGACGGTGTAAAGCCGGCTCAGCGTGTCCGCGTCCGGATAGATCGACGGATTGTCGAGCACTTCCTTGTCGACGAACTGCTGCGAGGCGAGGTTCGCGTTCGCGTAGGCGACGAAGTTCGTTGCCTTCGCGATGACCTCGGGGCGCATCATGTAGTCGATGAACTTGTGCGCGCCGTCCGGGTTCGGAGCGTCGGCCGGGATGGCGAACACGTCGAACCAGAGCTGCGCGCCCTCCTTCGGGATCACGTAGGCGATCTCGACGCCCTTGCCGGCTTCCTCGGCGCGCGAGGCGACCTGGAAGACGTCGCCGGAATAGCCGACCGCGGCGCAGATATCGCCGTCCGCGAGCGCGTTCTTCCATTCGTCGGAGTGGAACTTCCTGATGTTCGGGCGCAGCTTTTCGAGCGCCGCGCCGGCCTTCTCGATGTCGTCGACATTGGTGAAGTCGGGCTTCAGGCCGATATAGTTCATGACCGACGGCAGGAGATCCTCGGCGGAATCGAGCAGCATCACGCCGCAGGAGCTGAGCTTCTTGAGATTGTCCGCGATCATAGAGCAGGCCCCAGGAATTCACCGGCGCGTTCGGCAGCGTCTCCTTGATCTTGGCGACGTTGTAGCCGATGCCCGTGGTGCCCCACATATAGGTGACGGAGTATTCGTTGCCGGGGTCGTAGCGCGCGACGCGCTCCTGGATTTCCGGCCACATATTCTTGAGGTTCGGGATCTTCGACTTGTCGAGCTTCTGGAACACGCCCGCCTTGATCTGGCGGTTCAGGAAGGTCGCGGTCGGCACCACGATGTCGTAGCCGGTCGAGCCGGTGAGCAGCTTGGTCTCGAGCAACTCGTTGGTATCGAAGGTGTCGTAGACGACCTTGATGCCGGTCTCGGCGGTGAAGTCCTTCAATATCTGTTCGTCGATATAATCGGACCAGTTGTAGATATGGATTTCCTGCGCGGACGCGGTGGTCGCGAAGTTTAACCCAGCCGTTAGCGTTGCAATTGCTCCCACAAGCAACTTGAAATTGCGACCAGCCATACTTCGCGCTTCCTTCTGATAACGCATTCCTTTTGCAGGTTACGAAGCGTCCGCGGAATGCACAAGCCATGAATGGATAACGCTGATCGCTCGTTTTGGTTGAGGTTGTCACGGCCCCGGATTGACGGCCTTCATGCCGACCGGCACTCTTGGAGAAGGTTCGGCGCGGGCGCGTCGACCAGCAAAACTTACCGGAGCGCGCGGGCCCGAGGGTCCGGAACCGCCGTTTGAAGGAGCCTTCGCGGTTCCTTGAAATCGCGGCTCACGCGAAAGCGCATGGCAAAGAAAAAAGCTCAAAAGGACGCCGCCTCGTCACTTCGAGGCGTTGCGAATGTGGAAGAGGCGCGAGCCTGGGTGGCCGCGCGCGGCATCGAGGAACTGGAATGCGTCGTGCCCGACCAGGCGGGCGTCGCACGCGGCAAGATCATGCCGGCGTCGAAGTTCTTCAACTCCCCGGCAATGAACCTGCCCTCCTCGATCTTCCACCAGACGATCGCGGGAGAATATCCCGACGAGGACATGCCCGGAGCCGGCGACCCCGCGGACGCCGATCTCGTGCTCGTGCCGGATTTCTCGACGCTCTCCGTCGTGCCGTGGGCGAACGACCCGACCGCGCAGCTCATCCACGACTGCTATCACCGCGACGGACGGCCGATCGAGGTCGCGCCGCGGCAGCTGCTGAGGCGCATCGTCGAGCTCTACGCCCATAAGGGCTGGCGGCCGATGGTGGCGCCAGAGATCGAGTTCTACCTCGTCAAGCCGAACACCGACCCGGATTATCCGCTGGAGCCACCAGTCGGCCGTTCGGGCCGTCCGGAGACCGGCCGCCAGAGCTATTCGATCTCGGCGGTGAACGAGTTCGACGACCTGTTCGAGGACATCTACGACTTCTCGGAAGCGCAGGGTCTGGAGATCGACACCCTGATCCACGAAGAGGGCGCGGCGCAGATGGAAATCAATCTGCGTCACGGCGATCCGCTGCAGCTCGCCGACCAGGTGTTCATGTTCAAGCGCACGATCCGCGAGGCGGCGCTGGTCCACAACATCTACGCGACCTTCATGGCAAAGCCGATCGCCGGCGAGCCGGGCTCGGCCATGCACATCCACCAATCCGTGGTGGACAACGAAGGCCAGAACATCTTCTCCGACGAGCACGGCGAGCCAACGCCGGAGTTCTTCTCCTTCATCGCCGGACAGCAGAAATACCTGCCCTCGGTGATGTGCATCCTCGCGCCCTACGTGAACTCGTATCGCCGCCTGACCAAGGATGCGACGGCGCCGATCAACGTCGCCTGGGGTTACGACAACCGCACCACCGGTCTGCGCGTACCACCGGCCGGCGCCGAAGCGCGGCGCGTCGAGAACCGCGTGCCCTCCTCCGACGCCAATCCGTATCTGGCGATCGCGGCCAGCCTCGCCTGCGGCTATCTCGGCATCCAGGAAGGCACTGCAGCCGACCGAGCCGGTCGAAGGTTCGGCTCACGGCCTCGACTACGACCTGCCGCGCGGCCTCCTCGAAGCTGTCTCCAACCTCGAGGAAAACGAGGCGCTGCGCAGCATCTTCGGCGAGACCTTCGTGCAGACTTACGCCGCGATCAAACGCGGCGAGTATGAGACGTTCATGCGCGTGATCAGCCCCTGGGAACGCGAATTTCTGCTGTTGAACGTGTGAACCAGCCGCCGACCTACTACGAAGCAACCGCCGAACCGCTTGCCGAATTCCCGCCGCTCGACGGCGACCGGCGCGCCGATGTCTGCATCATCGGCGCGGGCTTCACGGGCCTCAGCGCCGCATTGTCGCTCGTGGAGCGCGGCTATTCCGTCGTGGTGCTGGAACAGGGCCGCGTCGGCTCAGGCGCGTCAGGGCGAAACGGCGGCCAGATCCACAGCGGGATGCGGCGCGACCAGATGCATCTGGAGCGGCATTTCGGCAGAAGCGATGCCTGGCTTCTCTGGGAGATCGGCCAGGCGGCGATCGCCCAGATCGACGAACGCATCGCCCGCTATGGCATCGAATGCGAACGCCGCTCGGGACTGGTCTACGCCGATCACAAGCAGCGCTATGTCACCGACACGCACCGCTATGTCCGCCATCTGCGCGACAAGTACTCCTACGGGAAAGTCGAGGCGCTGGATCGCGAGGGCGTCCGGGCTCTCGTCCGCTCCGACGGCTATTACGGCGGCATGGTCGATCGCGGCGGCGGCCATCTGCATCCGCTGAAGTATGCCCGCGGGCTCGCGCGCGCGGCCGTCGCCGGCGGCGCACGAATCTTCGAGAGTACGAAGGCGGAGGCGCTGATCGACGGGCCACGGGCACGCGTCGTGACCAAGATCGGCACGATCTCCGCCGACTGGGTGATCATCGCCGGCGACAGCCTGATGAAGGGTCTGCTTCCTGAAGCAGACGCCCGCATTCTTCCGATTGCCTCGACGGTCGGCGTCACGCCCCCGCTCGGTGAGCGGATGAAAGAGATCCTGAACACGCCGATGGCGGTGGCGGATAGTCGGTTCGTCGTGAACTATTTCCGCCCGACGGCTGACGGCCGCCTCTTGTTCGGCGGCGGCGAGAGCTATGCCAATTCCTATGTCGCCGATCCCGCGAGCCTCGTCCGCCGGGCGATGACGACGGTATTCCCGCAAACCGCCGACATTCCTTTCGAATTCGCCTGGAGCGGCATCGTCGGCGTCACTCCGACCCGCCTGCCGATGATCCGGCGGGTGAAGCCGAACGTCCTGCTCGCCGCCGGCTATTCCGGCCAGGGCGTCGCGCTGGCTCCGTTCGCGGGATCGGTGTTGGCGGAAGCAGTAGCGGGAACGATGGAGCGTTTCGACGTTCTGGCCCGCCTCCCGGTGCCAAGCTTCCCAGGCGGAATTGTGCTTCGCCATCCGCTGATGGTCGCCGCGATGCTCTGGTACGCCCTGCGCGACAGGCTCTGAGCGTTCACGCTCCATTCAGCCACATTCGTGCAGCATCACTCCCACGCGACGCAATCGCTAGAGGACCCGCCGACCGGCGGGATGAGGGGATAATGACCACACGTAAGATCATCGCGTCGGCGGCCGCGGCCACGATGCTTCTTGCCAGCGCGCCGGCCTTCGCGCGCGATTATCATCGCCACCGTGACAACAACGGCGCCGCGGTCGGTGCCGCGCTTGGCGCCGGCATCTTCCTCGGCGCTTTGGCTGCCAGCTCGGCGGCCGATGCCGATCCGTATTACCCGCCGCCTCCCCCGCCGCCGGCTCCGGCCTATTACGGCCCGGATCGCGGCTACGAGACGGCCGAAGAAGCGGTCAATGCCTGCCGCCAGGGCCTGCTCGACGTCGCACGTCGTCACGGCGCCTACGATGCCGAGATCGACCATGTCGACTATGTGCGTGAGAAGCCCGATGGCGGGCATCGTGTCCGCGCCGAGATCACGATGATCTATCCGCGTCTCGAACGGACGTCGAACGTGGTCTGCCACACCGATGACGGCATGCTCGTGAGCGCAAGGACCGAGTGACGCTTCCGCCTCTCCCGCTCGCGGGAGAGGCATTTTTCCTCAGGCTGCGAAGACCCGGTAACGTTCCGGGATCAAGCCTACCCGCTCGCCGATCTTCGGCTCGTGGCCGGCCGGCACGGCGGCCTCGATGGTCGCCTTGCCGCCATCGATCGGAACCGAGACGTCGACACGATGCGTCGGGCCGAAGCGGCGGATCGCCAGTACCTCGCCTTCCAACGCATTGTCGCCGAGCTGGCCGATCTCGATGTCGTGCGGGCGCACGAAGAGGCGTGCATCGCCCTGTCTCACGCCCTGCGTGTCGAGCCCGATATTCCGGCCGCCGATGCGGACCAACGAACCATCGACCTGGATCGGGAGCGCGACGGACTCGCCAATGAAGTCGTGCACGAAGGCGGTGGCCGGGTTGTCGTAGACCTCGCTCGGCGAACCGACCTGCTCAATCTTACCATGGCCCATGACGACGACGCGGTCGGAGACCTCCAGCGCCTCCTCCTGGTCGTGGGTGACGAGGATCGAGGTGACGTGCAGTTCGTTGTGCAGATTGCGCAGCCAGCGGCGGAGATCCTTGCGAACCTTGGCGTCGAGCGCGCCGAAAGGTTCGTCGAGGAGGAGAACGCGGGGCTCGATGGCGAGCGCACGGGCAAGTGCGACGCGCTGGCGCTGACCGCCGGAGAGTTGCGACGGATAACGGCCCGCAAGGCTGCCGATCTGGACGAGCTCGAGCAGCTGCTCGACCTTGTTCTTGATGAAGCTCTCGGGCTTCCGCTCCCGGCGCGGTCGGACGCGCAGGCCGAATGCGATATTGTCGAACACCGTCATGTGCCGGAACAGTGCGTAGTGCTGGAACACGAAGCCGACATCGCGCTCCTTCACCGAGAGGCTGAGCGCATCCTGACCGTCGAAGCGCACCGCGCCGGCATCCGGCCATTCGAGGCCGGCGATGATGCGCAAAAGCGTCGTCTTTCCCGAACCCGACGGTCCGAGCAGAGCGAGCAGTTCGCCCGATTCGATCTTCAGGCTGACATCGTCGAGCGCCTTGAAGCTTCCGAAGTTCTTGGTGACGGAGTGGACATCGATGTTCATCGGCGTGTTTCCGAAAGGCGATTTTCGAGGACGGTCTTCAGCACGAGCGTGACGAGCGCGAGGAAGGCGAGAAGCGAGGCGACCGCGAAGGACGCCGAGAACTGATACTCGTTGTAGAGGATCTCGATGTGCAGCGGCATCGTATTGGTCTCGCCGCGGACATGGCCCGAGACGACCGACACCGCGCCGAATTCGCCCATCGCTCGCGCATTGCAGAGCAGGACGCCGTAGAGCAGCGCCCATTTCACGTTCGGCAGCGTGACGCGGAAGAAGGTCGACCAGCCGGACGCACCAAGCGAGATCGCGGCCTCTTCCTCCGCCGTGCCCTGCTCCTGCATCAGCGGGATGAGTTCGCGGGCGACGAAGGGGAATGTGACGAACACGGTCGCGAGCACGATGCCCGGCAGCGCGAAGATGACCTTCAGTCATGCTCGATGAACCAGTCGCCGAAGAAACCCTGGGCGCCGAACACGAGCACGAAGATCAAGCCGGCAACGACGGGCGAGACCGAGAACGGCAGGTCGATCAGGGTGATGAGAAAGCTCTTGCCCTTGAACTCGAACTTGGCGACCGCCCAGGCCATGACGAGGCCGAAGACAACATTCAGGACGACCGCGATGGCGGCAGCCGTCAGCGTCAGCTTGATCGCATGCAGCGCATCCGGGTCGGTGATCGCCGCGGCATAGACGTCCCAGCCACGCGCGAATGCCTGCTGGAACACAGTGACCAGTGGCAGGACGATGAAGATCGCCAGGAAGGCGAGCGCAATCGTGGTGATCGCCCAGCGCACGGGGGCAGGCTCGGTGCGGACCGGACGCGGGCCGCCGGTCGCGACGCGGACGGTTGCCGCACTCGGCTTCGCGGTTTCGGGGACGAAGTCCGTGACTTCCGCTTCGGTCGCGATGCTCATCAGAATGCGGCGCTCCGGGATTCCGACCAGCGCTGCAGGCCGTTGATGGCGAAGAGAAGAACGAAGCTCGCGAGCAGCATGATCACCGCGATGGCGGTCGCGTCGGCGTAGCGGAACTCTTCGAGCCGGATGATGATCAGGAGCGGCGCGATCTCCGACACGTTCGGCAGATTGCCTGCGATGAAGATGACCGAACCGTATTCACCGACCGCGCGGGCGAAGGCGAGCGCGAAGCCGGTCAAAAGCGACGGCAGAAGCGTCGGGATCACGACCTTGATGATGACCTGCCAGCGATTGGCGCCGAGGCTCGATGCTGCCTCCTCAAGCTCGGATTCGAGATCGATCAGGACCGGCTGAACCGTGCGCACGACGAAAGGCAGGCCGATGAAAACGAGAGCGACGAGAATGCCGAGCGGCGTATAGGCGACCTTGATGCCGAGCGGCTCGAGCAGGGAGCCGATCCAGCCGTTCGGCGGCGTAGAGCGTGGTCAGGGCGATGCCGGCGACGGCCGTCGGCAGCGCGAACGGGATGTCGACGATGGCGTCGAACAGCCGGCGCCCGGGAAACTCGTAGCGCGTCAACGCCCAGACGACGAAGAAGCCGAAGACGAGATTGATCGCCGCCGCGGCCAGCGCGATGCCGAAGCTGATCTTGAGCGCGTTCAGCACGCGCGCGCTGGTGACGATGGCGATGAACTGATCGAGGGTCAGTTCCATCGTCTTGAGGAAAAGTCCGGCCAGCGGGATCAGGACGATCAGGCCGAGCCAGGCCAGCGTCAAGCCGAACGTGATCCCGAAGCCCGGGATCACGGTTTTAGGAGCGGCGCGGGTGCCCGCAATGGGGAGAGAAGACATTACGGACGACCCGCTTCCCGCACTTACTTCGTGTAGATCTGGTCGAAGGTGCCGCCGTCCGAGAAGTGGGTCTTCTGGGCGTTACGCCAGCCACCGAAATCCTGATCGATGGTGACGAGGTTCACCTTGGCGAACTGATCCTTGTACTTCTCGGCCACCGCCTCATTGCGCGGACGATAGAAGTTCTTGGCCGCGAGCTCCTGGCCTTCCGGCGAGTAGAGATAGTTCAGATAGGCCGTCGCGACGTCGCGGGTGCCCTTCTTGTCGACAACCTTGTCGACGACGGCAACCGTCGGCTCGGCGAGGATCGACAGGCTCGGCGTCACGATCTCGAACTTGTCCGGACCGAGTTCCTTGACCGAGAGATAGGCCTCGTTTTCCCAAGCCAGCAGGACGTCGCCGATGCCGCGCTCGGTGAAGGTGACGGTCGAGCCGCGGGCACCGGTGTCGAGGACCGGCACATTGCCGAGGAGCTGCTTGACGAAGTCCTTGGCCTTCTCGTCCGAGCCATAAGCCTTCTTGGCGTAGGCCCAGGCTGCGAGATAGTTCCAGCGGGCGCCGCCCGAGGTCTTCGGGTTCGGGGTGATGACCTGCACGCCCGGCTTCACCAGATCGTTCCAGTCCTTGATGCCCTTCGGATTGCCCTTGCGGACGAGGAAGACGATCGTCGAGGTGTAGGGCGCGGCGTTCTCCGGCAGCTTCTTCTGCCAGTCGGCGGCGATGAAGCCCTTGTCGGAAACTTCGTCCACGTCATAGGCGAGCGCCAGCGTCACGACGTCAGCCTCGAGGCCGTCGATCACCGAACGGGCCTGCTTGCCCGAGCCGCCATGCGACTGCTTGACGGTGACGGTGACGCCCTTGATGGTCGGCAGCTCCACTTGGCCGCGAACGCCTTGTTGAATTCGACATAGAGCTCGCGGGTCGGATCGTACGACACGTTGAGCAGATTGATGTCCGCAGCGAATGCCGGGGCGGCAATCAGCACGGCGGCGGCGGTCGCCAGGAGTTTCTTGAACAGCATTGCGTGCATCCCGTCTGACGCCATTTCCCACGCTCAGGAATGGCTTAGGTGAAATCTACACCTGCAATGCAAGCTAAGATATGTCAACAAAGAACGTAGATTTTATGTCTTAAACTTATACTGTTTATCTAGCCGCTGAACTGCCCGGCTTTCCTTCGTCGGCTAGTCATTGAATGCTTCACCGGAAATGTGAATGCCGCACTCGGTCTTGCCGGTGCCGCTCCAACGACCGGCGCGAGCGCCCTCTCCCGCTGCGGTGCGGCTTGTGCAGGGCATGCAGCCGATCGAGGAGAAGCCGAACGCCTGGAGCGGATGCAGCGGCAGGTGGTGGCGGACGAAATAGGACTGGATGTCCTGCCCGTCGAAGCTCGCGAGCGGGTTGACCTTGATGCGCGGACCGTCCGCCTCGACCACCGCGAGGTGTCGAACGAGTATCGCCGTGATAGCGTTTGCGGCCGTTGATCCACGCGCCGAAGCCGTCGAGCGCACGGCCGAGCGGCAGCACCTTGCGATAGCCGCAGCAGGCGTCGATGTCGCTGGCCCACAGCATGTCTCTCCGGATCGAGCCGGTCGTGGTCCGCCTGGTCCGGCTTGAAGACGCGGATGTCCGTCAGGCCGAGCTTGTCCTGAAGCGTGTCGCGATAGATCAAGCGTCTCGGAGAACAGCATGCCGGTGTCGAGGAACAGCACCGGCGTGCGCGGGATCGATCTCGGCGATCATGTGCAGCAGGACGGCGGACTCGGTGCCGAACGAGGACACCGCGGCGATACCGCCGGGAAAGCGCTCGGCGAGGATTGTTTCCAGCACTTCCTGCGGCGTCGCATTGGCCACGCGCGCATCGAGTTCCGCCGCGCGCTGTGCGAGCTCTTCGTCGGCGGGAGTAGCGAGATCGAACATCAGTACGTTCTCAATCTGGCGGGTACTTGCCCGCGACGCTGGATATGGCGGTGCCGAACCGCTGACGCCAGGGACGCGAGCGGCGGACGACCTGGCCGACGACAAGGAGTGCCGGACCATCGCCTACTTCGGCGACGAGAGTCGGGGAGGTCACGAAGCAGGCCTGTCGCGGATGCCGCGTCGGGACGGGTGCCGCGCGCGAGCACCGCGACCGGCGTCTCCGGATCGCGGCCGGCGGCGATGAGGCCGTGGGCGATCACCCCGTGCGGTCGCCTTGCCCATGTAGACGGCGAGCGTGAAGTCGTCGCAGACGAGCCCGCTCCAGTCGATCGCCTCGGCCTCGGCCGCGCGATGGGCGGTCATCAGGATCAGGCGGCCGGATTCATTGCGGAAGGTCAGCGGCAGTTCGGCCTCGGCGGCGCAACCGATCGCAGCGGTGATGCCCGGCACGACGACGACCTCGACGCCGGCGTCCTGGAGATGCTCGAGCTCCTCCCCGCCCCGGCCGAAGACGAACGGATCGCCGCCCTTCAGGCGAACGACGCGCAGGCCCTTGCGGGCGGCGAGCACCAGTTCCTCGTTGATCGAGCGCTGGGCGACGCATTTCGTGCCGGCCTTTTTGCCGACGAAGACGCGTTCGGCGTCGCGGCGGGCAAGATCGAGGATATCGGCGGTGACGAGTTCGTCGTGGAAGATGATGTCGGCGTCCTGCAGGGCGCGGAGCGCCTTGAGCGTCAGGAGTTCGGGGTCGCCCGGACCGGCGCCGACGAGGAAGACGATGCCCTTGCGAGAGATCGGGGCCGAGGCCGCATCGTCGATTGCGGCATCGAGCGCGACCGAGGCTTCTTCCGTGCGGCCCGCGAGGAAGGCCGAGCCGATCGGGCCATCGACGACATTCTCCCAGAACCGGCGGCGATCGACGGCTTCGGGAGCGAATTTGGCGAGGCGCTCGCGGCGCGAGCCGATCAGATCGGCCAGCCCGCCGAGACGCGCGGGAAGCAGCGCCTCGATACGGGCGCGCAGGCGGCGGGCGAGAACCGGAGCCGCGCCCTCGCTGCCGATGGCGGCGAGGACCGTTCCGCGATCGATGATGGCGGGCGTGATGAAACTGCAAAGCTCGGTGCGGTCGACGACATTGACCGGAATGCCGAGTGACTTGGCGCGCGCGGAAATCTGGCTGTCGACCGGGTCGCCAGCCGAGGAGACGATGGCCGCGACACCAGTAAGATCGACAGTCTCTGGATCGGCTATACCAGCAATCTCGACCTCACCCGCTGCGGCCAGTTCCTGCAATTCGGGCAGGACCTCGTCGGCGAAGAGGCGCACGCGGGCGCCGGCTCCGGTCAGGAGCCGCACCTTGTTCAGCGCCGCCTCGCCGCCGCCGAAGACGAAAGCCCGGCGATCCCTGAGGTCGATGAAGATCGGAAAATAGCGCATTCGGCCTTTCCACCGCCCGCACGCGGCAATGCAGTTTAGATAACACCTAAACTCGGTATGTTAAAGGCCAGTAACGTACGCGCCCGATATGTAGATTTGTTCAGGTCGTGTGCGGCTTCGAACCCCGAACGGGTAGTCCGCGCCGAGACGAGGCACTCCCAGGCTTCCTCCGCCGTTTCGGCGAACTGCGAAGAGGGCGAGATCCTCGGGCTTGATCATGCCCTCGTCGGCCAGCACGTCGAAATTGATCACCCGGGTCCAGTAGTCCCTGTCGAACAGGACGATCGGAATCGCGGGCGCCTTGCCGGTCTGGCGAAGCGTCAGGATCTCGAACAGCTCATCGAAGGTGCCGAAGCCGCCGGGGAAGACGACGAGGGCCGCAGCCCGCATCGCCAGATGCATCTTCCGCATCGCGAAATAGTGGAAGAGGAAGGTCAGGTCCGGTGTCGAGAAGGCGTTCGGCTCCTGCTCGAAGGGCAGCCGGATGTTGAAGCCGATCGAGGGCGCGCCGGCTTCGGTCGCGCCGCGGTTCGCTGCCTCCATGATGCCCGGACCGCCGCCGGTCGCGATGACGTTGTCAAGGACACCATCCTGCGGATGCAGTGCGCCGCCGCGCTCTGAAGCGATGCGGCCGAAGTCTTCGCGCCTCCTCGTAGAGGAATGCCGAATGCGCGCCGGGACGCGGCTTCTGGCCGGGCATCAGCGTCGAGCTGGTATCCTCCGGGTCGCCGCTGCCGCCGGGCATGATGCGGGCCGAGCCGAAAACCACGATGGTCGACCGGATCGACCAGGCACGCAGCATCTCCTCGGCCTTGGCGTATTCCAGCAGGAAACGGACGCCGCGCGTGCTGTCGCCCATCAGGAAATCGGGGTCGAGCGCCGCCAGCCGATACGCGGAGGCCGCCATCTGGGCGGAATTGTCAGGAGTTTGCTGGTCGTCGGACATCAGGCGACGGGAGCCGTTGAGGCACGGCGCGGACGACGAGCGGGCTGCGCCGTGAATTGCAAAGCGGCGAGCCGTGCGTAGACACCGTTGTGGGCGACGAGCTGGTCATGCGTCCCGGATTCGACCAGCCGGCCCCGGTCCAGGACATGGATGACGTCGGCGTTGCGCACCGTCGACAGACGATGGGCGATGACGATGGTCGTGCGGCCGACCATCAGCCGATCGAGCGCGGTCTTCACCTTCGACTCGGATTCCGCATCAAGCGCAGACGTCGCCTCGTCGAGGAGAAGAATCGGCGCATCGCGCAACATTGCGCGGGCAATGGCGACGCGCTGGCGCTGACCGCCGGAGAGATTTCCGCCGCCCTCGCCGACCGGATGATCGTAGCCATCCGGGAAGCCGACGATGAAATCATGCGCGTTCGCGGCCTCTGCCGCGGCGATCATTTCGCGCTCGGTCGCTCCCGGCCGGCCCGCAAGAATGTTCTCGCGGATTGTGCCGTCGAACAGGAACGCATCCTGAGTGACATAAGCGATCGAGGCGCGGAGCGACTGCAGCGTCACGCCGCGCAGGTCCTGCCCGTCGATCAGGACCCGGCCTGGGCTGGGATCGTGAAAACGTTCGATCAGCGAAAAGATCGTCGACTTGCCGGCTCCGGACGCGCCGACGAGAGCCGAGACACGCCCGGCCGGGAAGATGAGGTTGAGATCGCGAAGCGCCGGGGTGTCGCCGTAGCGGAAGCCGACCTTATCGAATGCGACCTGACCCTGCACGAGGTGTAGCGGCGCTGCTTGCGGGTGATCGACCAGCGTCGAGGACGTATCGAGGAAGTCGTACATCATCGAGACACCGACGAGCGTCGATTCCATCTGCACCTGCAGCTTCGCTAGCCGCTTGGCGGGTTCGTAGGCGAGGAGCAGCGCCGCAAGGAACGAGAACAGCGAGCCGGCATCGCGGCCGAGATGGATGACGCCGTAGCCGCCATAGATGACTATGACCGCGACCGCGACGCCCGCGAGGCTCTCCATCAAGGGGGAGGTCCGCGCGCCGAGATTGGCGACCTTCAGCGACTGCCAGGCGCTCCGGTCGATCGCGCTGTTCATGTCGGCGCGCATGCGCGGTTCCATGCCGAAGCTCTTGACCACGGTGATGCCGAGGATTGTCTCTTTCAGCGTGTCCACGATGCGCGACTGGGTCTGGTATTCCTGACCGGCGATCTTTCGGGTCCGCTTGACGAGGCTGGTCACGCCGAGCACGGCGGCCGGCATGATGACCAGCGAGACCAGTGACAGCCACGGGTCCTGAATCACCATCACCGTGACCAGGCTGACGAGCGACAGGAAGTCCTTGCCGATGCTCGTAACGACGAGATCGAGCGCGCGGCGAATCGCCAGGGCATTGCCGGAGACACGGATGACGACGTCGCCGATCGAGGCGGAGTTGAAATAGTCCATGCCCTGGTCGAGCAGATGGGCGTAGAGCCGCTTCTGCTGCGAGGAGATGATGTCCGTGCCGATGCGGTTCATCACCTTGGCGCGGTAATAGTCCGCGACGCCCTTGGCCAGATAGATCGCGAGCACCGAGGTCGCGACGACCCAGATCATCGCCGCGTTCTTGTTGATGAAGATGTCGTTGACGACGCTCTGGATGATCCAGGCGCTGGCGCCGGTCGCGGCGGCAACCACGCCCATCAGGGCGAGCGCGAGGACGTATCGTGGGGCGTACCGGCGGCCTTCCTCCCGCAGAAGCCGCTTGAGAAGGGCAATGTTCCCGACGGACGACCGCGGCGACGGCGATGCGGACGTGCGAGAAGTCCCTGTGCTTGTGGCTGGCCTTTGGCCGCGGTGGCTCAAGAAATCAGTCCCGATCTGGGAGCGGGCCTCTTGGCCTCGCCGGATGCATGCGACGCACGCGTTTCGAGCCCGGCTGTTTCCCACGTTTCGCGGCGACCATCAAGGCGGCCACAGGCCGCTGGCCCACCGGCCGGAGCGCCTGGAAATCGCCATGAAGGATGCCATCTGTCAGGAAGGTTCAAGCGTAACGAGAGGAACTCCATGTCGATGAAGATTCTGCCTGCTCTTTTGGCTCTGGCCGTCGTCCTTCCCGGCAGCGCCTTCGCCCAGACGGACCATTCGACCCATGGCACGAGCAGCACGTCGGCTTCGCCCTCGACTGCCGCGTTCGAAGCCGCCCACCAGAAGATGATGAAGGACATGACCGTGCCCTTCACCGGCGACCCCGACGTGGATTTCCGCA
Organism: uncultured Alphaproteobacteria bacterium; assembly: GCA_963778835.1. Classification (GTDB taxonomy): domain Bacteria; phylum Pseudomonadota; class Alphaproteobacteria; order Rhizobiales; family Methylopilaceae; genus Flaviflagellibacter. The sequence continues at coordinate 83,164 of CAVZVY010000002.1, read as the reverse complement.
CCCATATGATCCCGCATCATCAAGGCGCGATCGACGTGTCCAAGGTGGTGCTCCAATACACCAAGGATCCGGCAACGAAGAAGCTGGCCGAGACGATTATCGCCGACCAGGAGCGCGAGATCGTCGAGATGAAGGACTGGCTGGCCAAGCACAAGAAGTGAGACGAGCCGTCGGCTCGCGATCGGACCGCGAGAAACCTCGCGGTCCGATCTTCTGTCTCAATCCTTCACCCGCGGCGACAGCAGGTCTTCGAGACCGATGCGGCGGATGAGTTCCGCGCGAACCCGGTCGGCGACCCCGTTCACGATCTCCGCACCGTCCTGCGACGGGTCGATGTGGACGCGGAAGGGGCGCTTTCCGAATGGCATGCCGACCACCTTCACAATGGCCTTCGCGACGTCGCCGGCGTCCGCATCCTCGGGCTCCAGTGCGGCCAGGCCCTGCAACGCCTGTTCCGGAACGCCTTTGTACGGTCCCTCGTCGTACTCCGCAGTCCGCGTTTTGTCGGCCGGCGAGCCGGAATGCGCGAAGTGGTTTGTGCCCTTGGTAAAGGCACCAGGAACGATGATCGAGGTCTCGACACCCCAGCGGGCCAGTTCGCCGGCATAGGACACCGCGAGCGAATCCATCGCCGCCTTCGCCGCGAAGTACGGAGGCAGGTAGGGAGGCGGGCCGCCGCGGGCACTGCTCGACGATACCCAGACGACCAGCCCCTTACCCTGCTTGCGGAGCCGCGGCAGTGCCGCGCGGTTCAGGCGCTGGGTGCTCAGCACGTTGATGTCGTAAAGCTCGGCGAACTGCTCCGGCGTGAACGCCTCGGCCGGACCGAACGACATGTGCCCCGCATTGTGCATGACGACGGTCAGGAAGAGGTCGGTCGCCGTCGGGCCGGGCGCGACCGCATTCACGGTGATCGAACGGCCGCGCAGTTCCTTCGACAGGGGATTCGGGTCAACGTTTCGACGGCCGCCTTGGTCGAGGCGTAGACGCCATAGGTCTCGAGGTTGAGGCCGACTACGCTGGTCGAGAAGTTGACGATCCGGCCGCCATCGCGCTCAGCAGGAGCTTTTGCGCTGGTCCGACAGCATAAGTCAGACTATTACGCAAATGTAATACTTAAAATCGACCAATGGAGTAGGCATAAAGTAGTAGTCGATCTGTTTTGGCAACGCACGCATGCAATATTATGAGAAGCAAAAGCAGGTTACGCCGTTATTCGGCTACAATTAAATCCGAACTCTGCCCGTAGAAGCGGGTAGTGCCGCGATTCCGGACGACAATGATGACGGATCAGAGCAGAGGCAAGGGACCGCTTATCACCGGGGGACTGATCGTCCTCCTCGCGGGTGTCGGTATCTGGTGGTGGCATTCCTCCCAAACCGCGCAGGAGGCTGCCGCCCAGCATCATGCGGGTCCGCCAGTTCCGGTCACGGTTACGCAAGTGTCCACTCAGGACTTGCCCGTCTATCTGACCGGCGTCGGCACCATCCAGGCCTACAACACGGTAACCGTCCGCACCCGCGTCGACGGAGAGCTTCAGCAGGTCAATTTCAACGAAGGCCAGTTCGTGAAGCAAGGCGACGTGCTCGCCCAGATCGACCCGCGCCCGTTCAAGGCCGCTGTCGATCAGGCGACCGCGAAGAGGGCGCAGGACGAAGCCCAGCTCGCCAATGCCAAGCTCGATCTCGGCCGCGCCAATGATCTCGCCTCGCGCGGCTTCGACACCAAGCAGCAGCAGGACACGGCGAAGGCGCTGGTCGATCAGCTCACCGCCCTCGTCGAGGCCGATCAGGCGGCAATCGAGACGGCGCAACTCCAGCTCGATTACTCGACGATACGCTCGCCCCTGAACGGGCGGCACCGGCTTCCGCCTCGTCGACCGCGGCTCAATCGTCCATGCCACCGACACGACAGGCATTGTCGAGATCGTCGAGCTCGAGCCTATCGCCGCCGAATTCACCCTGCCGGAATTGGATCTGAAGCCGCTGGCCGAGGCCGAGCGCGCCGGTCAGGTCGATGTCTGGGCGGTGACTCCGGACGGCAAAACCGATCTCGCCCAGGGCAAGCTGCTCCTCCTCAACAATCAGGTCGACACCCAGACCGGCACAATCAAGCTGAAGGCCGAGTTCGCAAATGCGGACCTCGCGCTCTGGCCGGGGCAATCGATCAGCGCGCGTGTTCTCGTCCGCACCATCAAGGACGCGACGACGGTCCCGCCGGAAGCGGTCCTGCAAGGCACTAAGGGCGCCTATGCCTTCGTGATCGATGCGAACAACAAGGCGCAGGTCCGCAATCTGACCACGAGCGCCTTCGCCAACGGTCGCATGGCCATCGAAAGCGGGCTGAAGCCCGGCGAGACGGTCGTCACCGGTGGACAGTACCGGTTGAGGCAGGACACGGTCGTCCAGGCCACTGATCCGGCGACGGCCAAGAGCGCCGACGGAACTGCCGCTCCGAAGGACCAGGGCACATGAATATCCGCCCTGGGGACGAACCGAAGAACGCAACGGAGATAGATCCTCCGGTTTCGTTCGAGGATGCGAGCGTCAGCGACAAGCCGAACGGCAAGCCGAAACAACCGCCCGAGCCGGAACATGGCGGCGGAGGCGGACGCGGCGCGAATGGCGGCATGTCCGGCCCGTTCATCCGCTTTCCGATCGCGACCTCGCTGCTCATGGCGGGGCTCGTCTTCGTGGGCATCCTGGCCTACCCGCTGCTGCCGGTCGCGCCGCTGCCGCAGGTCGACTTCCCGACGATCCAGGTCTCGGCGAACTATCCCGGTGCCAGCCCCGAAACGATGGCATCTTCGGTCGCGCAGCCACTGGAGCGGCAGTTCGCGCAGATTTCCGGCGTGACGCAGCTGACCTCGACGAGCTCGCTCGGCTCGACCTCGATTGCAATCCAGTTCGATCTCAATCGCCAGATCGACGCCGCCGCCGGAGACGTGCAGGCCGCGATCAACGCCGCCGGTGGCCAGCTTCCCAGCGACCTGCCCAGCCCGCCGACCTATCGCAAGGTCAACCCGGCCGACTCGCCGATCATGCTGCTATCGGCGACCTCCGACACGCTGTCCGCTGACCGATGTCGACGACGCGGCCGATACGAAGATCGCCCAGCAGCTCAGCCAGATCCCGGGCGTCGGACAGGTGTCGATCGGCGGCGAGCAGAAGCCGGCGATCCGCGTCCAGATCGATCCGGCAAGGCTCGCCGCCAAGGGGCTGTCGCTGGAGGATGTGCGCTCCGACCTGTCGATCCTCACCGTCAACCGGCCGAAGGGCAGCGTCGACAGCGCCGAGCCGCACCTTCACGATCTACAACAACGACCAGCTGACCGAGGCCGAGGACTGGAACAAGGCGATCATCGCCTACGTCAACGGCGCGCCGATCCGCGTCGGCGACATCGGCCAGGCGGTCTCCGGGCCGGAGGATGCGAAGAAGGCGGCGTGGGCGAACGGCAAGCGCGGCGTCTTCCTGATCATCTACAAGCAGCCGGGCGCGAACGTCATCGACACGGTGGACAAGATCAAGGCGGAGCTGCCGCGCCTGCAGGCCGCGATCCCGCCGGCGATCGACGTGAAGATCCTGAGCGACCGCACGCAGACGATCCGCGCCTCGGTCGCAGGACGTCGCAGTTCACGCTGATGCTGACGATCGCGCTCGTCGTGATGGTGATCTTCCTTTTCCTGCGCAATGTCTGGGCGACCGTCATTCCGAGCCTGACCGTGCCGCTGGCTCTGCTCGGCACCTGCGCGCGTGATGTACGTCGTGGGCTACAGCCTCGACAATCTCTCGCTGATGGCGCTGACCATCGCGGTCGGCTTCGTCGTCGACGACGCCATCGTGATGCTGGAGAACATCGTCCGCCATATCGAGGACGGCGAGACGCCGATGCAGGCGGCGCTGAAGGGCGCGGGCGAGATCGGCTTCACCATCATCTCGATCAGCCTGTCGCTGATCGCGGTGTTCATCCCGCTGCTGCTGATGGGCGGCATCATCGGCCGCCTGTTCCGCGAGTTCGCCGTGACCGTGACGATGACGATCGTCGTCTCGGCCATCGTCTCGCTGACCCTGACGCCGATGATGTGCCTCGCGCTTCCTGAAGGACCACGAGGGCGAGAAGCACGGCCGGTTCTACACGATCGTCGAGCGCGGCTTCGACGCCATGCTGCGGGGCTATGCCTGCGGCCTCGACGGCGTGCTGCGGCATCAGCGGCTGACCCTGCTCGTCTTCTTCGCTGACGGTCGGCGCGTCGGGTGCCCTCTTCTACTACATCCCGAAGGGCTTCTTCCCGGTGCAGGACACCGGCATGATCCAGGCCACTTCGGAAGCCTCGCAGGACATCTCCTTCGCGGCGATGACCAAGCTGCAGGAAGAGGTTGGCCGCGTCGTCATGCAGGATCCGGACGTCGACAGCGTCGCGATGACGATCGGCACGAGCGGCGCCGCGCAATACGGGCCGCATGTTCATGGCGCTGAAGCCGCACGACGAGCGCGACGCGTCCGCGACCGAAATCATCAACCGGCTTCGCCCGAAGATCGCCGAGGTGCAGGGCATCGCGCTGTTCATGCAGCCCGCCCAGGACATCAATGTCGGCGGCCGCGCGGCGCGCACGCTCTACCAGTACACGCTGCAGGACCCGAACCTGGCCGAGCTGAACGAATGGGCGCCGAAGCTGCTCGACAAGATGAAGACGCTGCCGCAGCTCCGCGACGTCGGCACCGACCAGCAGACTGACGGCCGCACGCTGACGCTCGACATCGACCGCGACCAGGCGGCCCGCTTCGGCATCACGCCGGACACGATCGACGCGACGCTCTACGACGCTTTCGGACAGCGGCAGATCGCGCAGTACTTCACCCAGATCAACAGCTACCACGTGGTCCTGGAGATCACTCCGGAGCTGCAGCGCAATCCGGACACGCTGAACCGAATCTACCTGAAATCCTCGACCACCGGCCAGCAGGTGCCGCTCGGCGCCTTTGCCAAGTGGACGCTGCAGAAGATCGCGCCGCTCTCGATCAGCCATCAGGGCCAGTTCCCGGCGGTGACGCTCAGCTTCAACCTTGCACCGGGCGTCTCGCTCGGTCAGGCGACGCAGATCGTCGAGCAGGCCAAGGCCGAGATCGGAACGCCAGCCTCCGTCTCAGGCTCGTTCCAGGGCAACGCGCAGGCGTTCCAGGCGTCGCTCGCGTCCGAGCCCCTGCTCGTCGCGGCCGCGCTGGTCGTCGTCTACCTGATCCTCGGCATCCTCTACGAGAGCTACATCCACCCGCTGACCATCCTGTCGACGCTGCCGTCGGCCGGTCTCGGTGCGCTCGCGATGCTGATGCTGTTCGGCTTCGACTTCAGCCTGATCGGCCTGATCGGCGTGGTGCTGCTCATCGGCATCGTGAAGAAGAACGGCATCATGATGGTCGACTTCGCCATCGAGGCGGAGCGAAACGAGGGGCTTTCGGCCGAGGCCGCGATACGCCGCGCCTGTCTGCTCCGCTTCCGGCCGATCATGATGACGACAGCGGCCGCGTTGCTGGGCGGCGTGCCGCTGATGCTGGGTTCGGGCGCGGGTTCGGAGCTGCGCCAACCTCTCGGCTACGCCATGGTCGGCGGCCTTCTCGTCAGCCAGGCGCTGACGCTCTTCACCACGCCGGTCGTCTATCTCTATCTCGACCGCCTGTCGGACTGGCTCAGCGGCGAAAAGCACGACCGCCACGCGAAGCAGGCCTCTCCCGCCCCGGTCCTTTGATCAGTCGATCTTCGGCAGTTCGTGCGCCCATGGAGCCTTCGACAGGCGTTTGCTGAGGAAGTCGATCAGCACGCTGACGCGCGCCGGACGCACCGTTCCGGGCGGCGTCAGCACGTAGAGCGCCAGAAGTTCCGACGACCAATCAGGTAGGACCTCGACCAGTTTGCCGTCGCGCAGTTCCCGCCAGATCAGGAATTCAGGCATCAAGCACATGCTGAGCCCGCCGGTCAGCAGCGGCACGACGACATCGGCATTGTTGACCGTGAGGCAGCCCTGAATGCGAGCAATGAACTCGCCCTGATGCGGATGGTGCAGCGTGATCGAGGTTGGCGTGGCGAGGTGCGAGAAGACGACTGTGTTGTGTTTTTCGAGGTCGCGCGGATGTAAGGGCGCTCCGTGCTTCGCGAGATAGTCCGGCGAGGCAACGAGCGGGCGGCGAACAGCGAACAGACGGCGGGCCCGGAACGACGAGTTCGGCCAGCACACCGATGCGCAGCGCAACATCGATCCCTTCCGCGACGAGGTCGGTGCGGGTGTCGCTCAGCCTCAAATCGACCGAGACTTCCGGATATTCCTTGAAGAAGGCCGCGAGTGCCGGGCCGAGATGCTGGATGCCGAACGACATCGGCGCGGACAGCCGGACGAGACCGCGCGGCACGGCGGCCCCTTCAGTGATCTCCTCCTCGATTGCCTCCCCTTCCGCAAGGATGCGCGAGGCGCGCTCCAGCGAGGCGCGGCCGCTTTCGGTCAGCGAGAGCTTGCGTGACGTGCGGTGGAAGAGCGACGTACCGAGCCGAAACTCAAGGCGCGTGATCGCCTTTGAGACGGTCGCCTTCGACAGATTGAGCTCGCTCGCGGCCCCCGAAAAGGAGCCGTGCTCGGCGACCTTGGCGAAAATCGCCCAGGCTTCGAAATCGGGGAGATGCGGCATGCCGAATCCAGGTTGGGATTCGGATCATGCCGCTATCTCCCCGTTTTGTCGTCAAAGCCTCGCAATCCATTCATCGGAGAGAGCGAGGTCGGCCTGACCGAGGCCGTGGCTCAAAGGCAGGAGCCGATGGTCGACTTCGGCACCGCGCTCGGTCAAAGAGAGCGCGAGCCGCGCCGAGTTCTCCTGCGGGACGATGGGATCCATCGCGCCCGATAGCATCAGGACCGGCGTGCCGTGCAGGTCCGCTTTCGGCATCTCCTTCAGCGGCACCATCGCGCGCAGCAGCACCGCTCCGGCAACCGTGCCGGGCCTGAGCAGAAGCATGGCAGCGGCGATGTTCGCGCCGTTGGAGAAACCAACCGCGACTGGTTTGGCGAGGCCGTATCTTTCACGCGCCTCGTCGACGAAATCGGCGAGTTCGTTCGCGCGGCGGCGGACATCGTCCTCGTGGAACACGCCTTCCGCGAGGCGACGGAAGAAGCGCGGCATGCCGCCTTCCAGCACCTTGCCGCGCGGCGAGAGAATGGCCGAGCCCGGCGCGATGACGCGACCGACCTCGACGAGGTCGTGCTCGTTGCCGCCCGTGCCATGCAGCATGAGCAGAGGCGGCGAGCCGATCACGGTTTCCGGCTCGTAGCGGTGGATGAAATCAAGTTCGGTTGTCGTGGACATGGGAATGCTCCGGAGAGCCGGCGGCCGTTCGGCCACCAGCTCCCCCTTCGACAGAGGGTTCGACTGGATCAGACGAGCTCGGGGAGCACGCCTTCGATGCGTTCGCGATGCTTCTCGAGGAAGCTCGGCAGCTTCAGCGCCTCGCCGAGCTTCGCCACCGGCTCGTCCGCGGCAAAGCCGGGGATGTCGGTCGCGATCTCGAACAGCACGCCGCCGGGTTCGCGGAAGTAGACCGACCGGAAGTAGTTGCGGTCCTTCTGCTCTGTCGTCCGGATGCCGTGGTTCTTCGCAAGCTTCTCGACCATCGCCGCCTCTTCGGCGTCGTCGGCCGCGCGGAAGGCGATGTGATGCACCGAGCCGCCGCCGGCCCGGCCGGCAAGGAAGCCACCGACTTCATGCAGGTCGACGATGCCACCATTCTTGGTATCGCCCGCCTTCAGGCGGATCAGCGAACCCTCGCGAGCGACCTCGGTGAAGCCCAGGACGTCGGTCAGGATTGCCGCCGTCGGAGCGGACTTGGCGAGCAGAAGGTTGACGCTGTGGAAGCCTCGGATCGCATGCTCGGCCGGGATGTCGCTGCCGGTCCAGGCGGTTTCGGTTTCGACGCCGGGGACACCGACCAGGGCCAGACGCATGCCGTCGGGATCGCGGAACGACAGGATCGGCTCGCCGAACCTTTTCACCAGCGGCTCATGCTCGACGCCCTTGTCGATGAAGCGATGCGTCCAGTAGCCGATCGAACCTTCCGGCACGCGGAACACGGTTTCCTGAGTCTCGCCAACACCGACCCGGCCCTTCGCCACGTGGTCCCACGGGAAGAAGGTCAGGATCGTGCCGGGAGAACCGGTCTCGTCGCCGTAATAGAGGTGGTAGGTGCCGGGATCGTCGAAGTTGACGGTCTTCTTCACCAGACGCAGGCCGAGGACCTGGGTGTAGAACTCGACATTGCGGCGCGCGGCGCCCGCGATGGCGGTGACGTGATGAATTCCAGAAGCGCTCATAGCGGTGATCTCCATGGCGCCGGCCGGTGCCGGCGTTTGCATGGCGCTAAGTTAGGAAACACCGCATCGCGCATAAATGGAAACTAATGAAAAACAACGTTTCCATTTCTGCACTAGAGAGGCGAGGCCGGAGCCTCGCCTCTCTACTCTTCACGCGCCCGCGTAAGGTGAATTCTCGTCGACTTGCTTCTCCGCGGCCTTCTCAGCTGCTCCAATCTCCTCCCGCAGCGCTTCCTTGCCGCGCTCCGCCACGGCCTTGACCCGATCGCCGAGACCGCCGACAGCGTCCTTGGCATCCTCCGTCGTGAGGCCCTGGGCTTTCGCCTCGTCCCTCACTTGCTCGTAGGTGTTCTCGGCAATGGCGGCCGCCTGCTCGTAGCCCTGTTCCGCCAGTTCGCGGGCCTGGTGTTTCACCCGGTCGCTCGCCTCGCCCATCAGGCGTGCCTCGGCGTCGGTCGTGCGCATGATGGCGCCGAGCGCCGCGCCGATTGCGAGACCTGCCGCCGCGACGATGAGCGGCTGTTCGTTGGCGAAATCGGTCGCCGTACGACGAACATCGCGGCTGGCGACATAGGCGCGATGCCCGAGTTCGCGGCCACGGCGGCTTGCCTGGTGTCGAAGCCCGCTGGCGCGATCACCGACGTGAGACGCCGCTTCGGCAACGCTTTCGCCGGCACCGGCAACCGCATCATAGGCCCGATGTCCGGCCTCGCGGGCTTTGCCGAGGAGGCTGTCCGAACTCTGCCCGCCCGACTGGTAGTCCGACGAAAACGGCGCGGAATGGAGCTCGTCCGCCTCGTCGTCGACGGAACTGTAACCCCCGGTCGAACCGGTATAGTCGTACAGGTCACGGCGCCTCGGATGCTGATCCCGCGACAGTCTAGGCAGCTTTCCGCCGCGTCCCGTCATCAACCAGGCGAGACCGACGCCGACGAGAGCAACCGGGATCGGATTGTCGCGCATGCCCCGGCCGAGATTGCGGACGAATTCGCCGCCCCCGCCATTGCGGGCATAATCCCAGACCTCGTCGGCGAGTTCACCGGGTGTCATGCGGCTGCGGAGCTGATCGAGCGTGTCGGCGACGCCTGCTCGGGTCTGTTCGACATCGCGCTCGATCTCGGCACTGGACCTGTTGTCCTGCATGGTCATTTCACCTGCTCCTTGAGCAAGGCGGCGTCACGTTTGACCTGACCGGTCGAGCGAGACGGCGCGAGGTTGGACACTTTGAGGTTTCTGATCCCGCGATTGACGAGGAGGTAGCCGGCGAGGCCGATCACCACCGCGACGATGAGCGAGGACCACGGCGCGGCGATTCCGACCTCGATGAGGGTCGCGACCAGCGCCGCGAGCAGCACGTTGACGGCGCCGATGAGAAGCACCGCGCCGCCGATCATCAGACCGAGCCCGGCCACGCCCTGCGTGACCTTCTCGGACAACTCGGTGCGGACGAGCTGAAGCTCCTTGCCAAACAGAGCGGTCGACTGCTGGAACAGGTCGGCGATCAGTCCGGGCACCGAGCGGGTATCGGATCGTTGATCAGTTGCCGACATTTCGCGTTCCTCCGATGCCGGGTCCGATCTCATAATCGGAACGTTCAGCCCCTTCGCCGAGCGGCAGCTGACCGCGATTGTCGGCGAAACGGCGGGTCGAGCGGTCGAGATCGTCGCTCGCCGAACGGCGTTCGGTCGAGCTCTTCAGGAAGCGCGACAGCACCACACCCGCGAGCACAGCGCCACCGAAGACCAGCACCGGATTGCGCCGGGTGAAATCGCGCGCGTCGTGGATGAGATCGTCGACATTGCGCTGCCGCACGTTGGAGGAGAAGCGCTCCACGCTGTCAGCCGCGCCGCGGATATAGCTGGCAATCTGCGGCGATTCCTGTTCGAGATCAGCGGCGGCGCGCTTCACCGCTCCGACAATGCTGACGAGGCGGTCGGCGCCGGCGCCGATGCTCTCGTTCGCATAGTCCTTGGCGCGATGTCTCACATCGTCGGCGAGACTCGAAACTTGCGAGCTCGCGTCGCTTGCGGCGGATTGTGCCTGATCACGAAGGGCGCCGACCTGACGGTCGGTTTCGCTACGGATGTCGTCGAACGAACGCGCGGCGTCGTCCCGCGCGTCGGCAAACGTGCCTCCCGACGACTGTGGGCTGTCGGTAGATGGAAAATTGCTCATGGCATCCTCGCGGTTGAGGTCCAAGGGGCCTGTGGGACGAGCGCCCGCAGATGCACGTTCAACCGCTGGAGGAGTGTTCGCGTTCCGGTTCGGATAGGAGTATTTTCGCGGTGCTGATCAACCCTTGCATCGCGGGCTTCAACACGACTTTGATGCAGCCGTCCTACTTGTCCCGAGCGTCTGAAGTTCGCCCTATCATGCCGCCAGCACCAATCCTTCCGAAGGCCGGAGCGTGACGGTCCCGACCACCGCTCCGGTTCTGTCGAGATAGGTCGAAAGCAAAATGGTAAAGTCGCCTTGGGGCAGGATTTCTGCCCTCTCCTGATGGCCGAGATTGAGGATGACAAGCAGGCATTCGCCGTCGGCCTCTCGCTCATAGGCCAGCACATCGCCCTCTCGCTCGATCGCCCTAAAGCCACCGATCGCAAGCGCCGGGTGAGCGCGGCGAAGCAGGATGAGTTCTCGGTAGAGGTTGAGTATCGAGTGCGGATCGCATCGCAGCGTCTCGACATTCCGCTCGGCCCAGTCGGGCGAGAGGGGCAGCCACGGCTCCGTCGCGCTGAACCCGGCAAAGTTCTTGCGGCTCCACTGCATCGGCGTGCGGACCGGATCGCGGCCTAGCCCAAGTCCCGGTTCGTTGATGCCCCAGGGATCTTGAATGCGTTCGGGCGGTATCGCGACGTCAGGCAGGCCTAGCTCGTCACCGTAATAGACCGTCGGCGTGCCGCGCAACGTCAGCAGCAGCAGAGCCGCGACACGCGCCTGCTCCTCGCCCACCCGCCCCGCGATGCGTTGACGGTCGTGATTGCCGAGCACCCAGTTCGGCCACCCGTCCAGCGGCAAGAGGCCCTCATAGCGCTCGATCATCCCCGCGAGAAGCCGCGCATCCCAGGGCGTTTCGAGCAGCTGGAAATTGAACGGCAGATGCGCGCCGGAGAGCCCTTCGCCGTAATAGGTGACGACGCGCTCGACGGGCAGGTAGATTTCGCCGATCAGCACCCGCTCGTCATAGTCATCCAGAACCGCGCGCATTTCACGAACCACATCGTGCACCTCCGGCCTGTCGGCCGAATAGGTCTGCTGGAAGCGGCCGATCATCGGATGTGTGGGCTGGTAGCCGGGATTGTCGGGGTTGTCCCGGAAGTCGGCATCCTTGATCAGATGCCAGATCACGTCGACGCGGAAGCCGTCCACGCCACGATCCAGCCAGAAGCGCAGCACCTCGTACATCGCCGCGCGGACGTCCGGATTGCGCCAGTTGAGATCCGGCTGCTGCACCAGGAAGGCGTGATAGTAGTACTGCCCGGTCGCCTCGTCCCATTGCCAGGCGCTGCCGCCGAAATTCGAGATCCAGTTGTTCGGCGGGCCACCATCCGGCGCTCGATCGCGCCAGATGTACCAGTCGCGCTTCGGATTATCGCGCGACGAGCGGCTTTCGCTGAACCAGGTGTGCTGTTCCGAAGTGTGGTTCGGCACAAAATCGAGGATGACCTTCAGCCCCTTCGCATGCGCCTCCGAGATCAGCCGGTCGAAGTCTTCGAGCGATCCGAACATCGGTTCGATCGCGCAGTAATCGGCAACGTCGTAACCGAAGTCAGCCATGGGGGAGACGAAGATCGGCGAGATCCAGAGCGCGTCGACGCCGAGCCAAACGAGATGGTCGAGCCGCCGCCGGATGCCTTCGAGATCACCCACGCCATCACTGTCGGAGTCCTGAAAAGACCGCGGATAGACTTGATAGACAATCCCGCGCTGCCACCAGAGGGCGTCCTGCATCCCGCTCGCTTTCGACTTGATCCCCGCGCGATTGTAGGAGCCAGGCGGCGGACTTCGAGGCGGTGAGTTTAGCGCCTGGCCGATGACACAACGGATACGGACTTCGGAGCCCGATCGCGGCCACGCCGCCGCAACCTATAGCCGAATGTCTAATGCGCCCCATCATCTTTTACGGGCATCAAAGCATTAGATCGCCGTAATCCGCCCCAATCGGTTCGGCGACTTTTTCTGGATATCTGTTCGATGCTGAATCGCTTCATTGCCCGCGCCGTCGAGATCTTCACTGGCCGTGCCGCGCTCGTGATCCTCGCCGCGCTCCTGATCGCCGGCGGCTGCGGCGTCTATGCGGCGCATCATTTCCGCATCAACACCAACATCAACGACCTGCTCTCGGCCGAACTGCCCTGGCGTAAGGAACAGCTCGCCTACCAGAAGGCGTTTCCGCAGCGGCCGCGCCAGATCATCGTCGTCATCCAGGCCACCACCGCCGAACTGACCAGCGCCGCGACCTCCGCTTTGGTCGACGACCTGTCGAAGCAGACGGACCATTTCACCGCCGTCGAGGACGCGCAGGGCGACGCCTATTTCCGCAAGAACGGCCTTCTCTTCCTGCCGGTCGAAAAGGTCCGCGAGACCACCAACAACATGATGGACGCCGAGCCGCTGCTCGGCACGTTTGCGACCGATCCCAGCATCCGCGGCCTGATGGAAGCGCTCCGCAAAGGCCTCGACGGCATCGAGGGCGGCGACGTCACACTCGACGGAATGGCGCCGCTGCTCAACTCGGCCTCGGACGCCGTCGAGACCACGGCAGCCAATGGCTTCCCAACCTTCTCCTGGAAACGCCTGCTCCCGCAGCAAGAGGGCCAGCCGAACGGCCTGCGCCGCATCCTGCTCCTCACCGCCAAGCTCGATCTGGGCGCGCTGGAACCGGGCGCGAAGGCGACGGGTGCGGTCCGAAAGGCGATCAGCGACCTCGACCTCGCCGGGAAATATCACGCCGATGTCCGGCTAACCGGCACGGTGCCGATCACCGACGACGAATTTTCGAGCGTGAACGACGGCGCGGCGGTCAATGGCGCGATCACCGGCGCGCTCGTCGTGATCATCCTCTGGCTGGCGCTTCGCTCGTTCCGCCTCGTCTTCGCGGTCTGTCTCACGCTCGGCGTCGGCCTCATCATCACGGCCGCGCTCGGCATCGCCATGGTCGGCGCGTTCAATCCGATCTCGATCGCCTTCGCCGTCCTCTTCGTCGGTATCGGCGCGGACTTCGCCATCCAGTTCGGGATGCAATATCGCGAGAACCGGTACGAACTGAAGGACACCCGCAAGGCGCTGGTCGCGACCGCCGGCAAGATCGGCGCACCGCTAACGCTGGCGGCTTGCGCGGCGGCGATCGGCTTCCTGTCTTTCATGCCGACGGCTTATGCCGGCTTGGCCCAGCTCGGCATCATCGCGGGTGGCGGCATGATCGTGGCCTATGTCGCGAGCCTCGTCCTGCTCCCGGCCCTGTTCAGGGCCGTCCGCCCTCCGGAAGAGCCGCATTCGCTCACCCAGCCATTCCTGATCCCGGTCGACAACTTCCTGAAGCGTCACCGCCTCTGGGTCGTGACGCTCACCTCGCTGATCGTGCTGGCCGGGGCTCCGGCACTGATGAAGCTGCAGTTCGACTTCAACCCGCTGCACTTGCGCGATCCGAATTCGGAAGCGGTGAAGACCTTCGTCGAGCTCAGCAAGGATCCGGCGGTCGGCGCTCAGAGCGCCCAGATTCTCGCAAACGACCACGACGAGTCGGTCGCCCTCGCGGCGCGACTGAAGGAGCTGCCTGAAGTCGCTTCCACGCGCACGCTCGACACGCTGGTTCCGATGCAGGATCAGGCCAAGAAGCTCGATTACATCCAGAACGCCGCGCAGGTGCTCGATCAGTCGATCAACGGACCGAAACAGCCCGCCCCGAGCGATCAGGAAAACGTCGCCGCGCTGAACAGGGGTGCCGATGAACTTAGCAGCGCGGCCAATGGCAAGACCGGCCCCGGCGCCGAGGCGGCCAAAAGGCTGGCCGGCGATCTGCGCAATCTCGCCACCGCCGACGAGGAACATCGCAACAAGGCTGGCGAGGCCGTGCTCGTTCCGCTGCAGCAGAACATGGACGACCTACGCCTTCTCCTGACGGCAGGCCCCGTCGACGCCAATTCGGTGCCGAAGGTCATCGCCCAGGACTGGGTGACGCCGGACGGCCGCTATCGCGTCGATATCCTGCCCAAGGGCGATCCGAACAACAACGAAACGCTCCTAAACTTCGCTCGCGCCATTGAGAAGGTCGATTCCCGCGCGACTGGCCCTGCCGTCGATACGCTGAACTGGGGCCGTGCGATCATCACGGCCTTCGCCCAGGCATCGGGTCTCGCGCTTCTCGGCATCGCGATCCTGCTCTGGATCGTCTTGCGCAGCATCCGCGACGTCGCGGCAACGCTCGTCCCGCTGATCGTGGCGGCGTTGATGACGTTCGAGATCTGTGGGCTGACGGGCTTCGCGCTGAACTACGCCAACATCATCGCGCTGCCGGTGCTGCTCGGAGTCGGCGTGGCGTTCAAGATCTATTACATCGTCGCCTGGCAGCGCGGTCAGACCGACTTCCTGCAGTCGACGCTGACGCGCGCGGTGTTCTTCAGCGCGCTTCTCACCGCCATCGCCTTCGGCAGCCTGTGGTTCTCTGTCCATCCCGGTACGTCGAGCATGGGCAAGCTGCTGGCGCTCTCGTTCGCCTGCACGCTCGCCTCGGCGCTTCTGTTCCAGCCGGCCCTGATGGGCGAGCCGCGCAAGAAGCCCGAAGCGGAGCCGAAAGCGGAACCCGTCGCTCGCGGCACCTGAACGCGAACGCCCCGGCCTGGTGGCCGGCGCTGCCGTCCTCCTGTCGCACGCCCTTACGAGCGAGTTCGTCTCGTGCCGGGATCGTCCTGATCCACGGGAGATTTTTCTCCGCAGCCACATCCGCGCCGCGTTGAGCTTCGTATCTGTGCGTGGTTAGCTCGCGGCCATTTTCGAGCGGCCCGCAGAGATGGGTGTTCTGAGTTCATGACCATTGCGAGCGAGCCGAGCAGTTCTGACCTGTCCGCTGGAGCGGCGCTTGCCATCGGGGCGTTGGCCACTCTCCTGCTGGGAGCGTTCTCGGGCCTCGCCGTTCACGGGCTTCTGGCCAGCCTGTTCGTATTCGTCGGCGTGGGGATTGCGATCAGTCTCGCCGTCCCGCTTTGGTTGCCGCTCGGCCTCGCCAATGCGGTCACCTTATTCAGAGCGATCCTCACCAGCCTGCTGGCCGGCCTTTCCTTGCAGATCGCGACCATGGCCGAACCCGACACAGGCGCCCTGCCCTTCGCGATTGCCGCTCTAGCGCTGGCGACGGATGGCCTGGACGGCTGGATCGCGCGGCGCTCCAACACGATCTCCGATTTCGGCGCGCGCTTCGACATGGAGGTCGATGCGCTGCTCATCCTCGTGCTGTCGGCGCTTTGCCTTGTGCTTGGCAAGGCGGGCGCGTGGATCCTTGCCTCCGGTCTCCTTCGCTATGCCTTCGTCATCGCCGGCATGGCATGGCCCGCGCTCACCGCTCCGCTCTTTCCATCCTTCCGCCGTAAAGCAGTCTGCGTCATTCAGGTGTCTGCGCTGATCGTCATGCTTGTCCTGGAACCGCAAATTGCGAGTGCGATCGGGGCCATCGCCCTGAGCGCTCTCATCGTATCCTTCGTGATCGATACGGTCTGGCTGCTGCGCAGGACCGCGCTCGCCCTCTGATGGCGCGCTTGAACGAAACCCTCGGCCTCGCCCGCTCGATCGCGATCTATTACGGCCAGCCCTGGAAGACGCGCGCGGCACGCCGCTTCTATAGCTCCATGATCAGGCCGGGCGACCTCGTCTTCGACATCGGCGCGCATGTCGGCAGCCGCTCGCGCGTGTTCAGCAAACTCGGCGCGCGCGTGGTCGCCGTCGAACCCCAGCCTTTGTTCTTTCGTTTCCTGACGAAGACCCAGCCGGCGAACGTCATCCTGCGCGACTATGCCGTCGGTGCCCGAGCCGGGGAGGCAAACCTGCGCATCTCATCGCGGCACCCGACCGTCTCGACGCTGTCGGCGGGCTGGATCGACAGCGTCAAAACCGATCCCGGTTTCGGCGCGGTCAGTTGGGACGGCATGCACCGTGTCAAGATCACGACGCTCGATGCGATGATCGCGGAACACGGCCGGCCAGGCTTCTGCAAGATCGACGTTGAGGGCTTCGAGCCGGACGTCCTGCGTGGACTGAGCCAGCCGATCCCCTGGATTGCCTTCGAGTACCTTCCCGCCGTTCTCGACCGCGCGGAAACCTGCGTGAATCTCATCGCGGAATTGGGTGACTACCGCTTCAATCGCGTTCGCGGCGAGAACTTCGCGTTTGCGTCCGAGAATTGGGTGCCGGCGGCCACGATGATCGAGCACCTGAAATTACTGGGAAGCAGCCGCTCGTCCGGCGACATCTACGCAAGGCTGGCGGCATGACCGAGCCGACCGTCTCCCCTCGGCCAAGCTTCGTCGGCGTGCTGCTCGCGCTTGCATTCGTCTGGTCTCTGCTCGTCGTGCCGGACAGGTTGGAGGCGATGAACGCGACGGCTTTCGCCCGCATACCGGTCGAACTGCCTGTCCTCTTGCTGCTGCTCCTTCTGGCGGGAGGCGCAACGGGTACGTTCATCCGAAGCCTGGTGACAATCGCGCTGTTTCTTCTGCTCGTCGCCAAACTCGCTAATGCTGGAATGTATTTCGCATCCGGCCGTCCTTTCGATCTCGTCCTCGACCTCGATCTGCTTGGCGCAGTCCGTAATTTGATGAGCGGTACAGTCGGGGATTTCCTCGCCATTCTCGGCATCTTCGCATTGATCACTGCATTGTTCGGCTTGCTCTGTCTGATCTGGATGTCGCTGCGATCGCTCGGACGTTTCGCGCAAACGTCTGGCTCTTGGCGGCGCGCGATCGCGGCGTTTTCGGCGCTCGCTGTCGCGAGCTTCATTCTCGGTACGCCCGGCGTCACCGCGAATGCGTCGAACCTGCTGATCGGCCAGGTCACCCGGGCACAGCAGAGCGCCGTCGATCTCAGCGCATTCCGCAAGGAAGCGGCGTCCGATCCGGTGACCGACGAGCCGCCCGCAGACCTCCTCGCCGCGCTGGCCGGCAATGACGTCTACGTCGTCTTCTTCGAATCCTATGGCGGCACTCTCCTTACCGATCCCGTGTTCAAGCCGCGGACCGAAGCGGCTCTCGCGAAGTTCGATGAGGCGCTCGCCCGCAAGGGCATGGCCGCCGGCTCGGGGTTTCTGACTTCGACCACGCTCGGCGGCCAAAGCTGGCTCGCCCATTCCACGCTTCTCTCGGGTCTCAGGATCGACAATCAGCGCCGCTATCAGGCGCTCGTCCGGGGCACCCACGGCACTCTGGTGAAGGACTTCAGGCGGGCCGGATGGACCACCGAAGCCGTGATGCCGGCGATCACCATGCCCTGGCCGGAAGGCCAGTGGTTCGGCTTCGACCGGGTGATGGCGGCGAAGGATCTTGGCTATCGCGGCAAGAGCTTCGACTGGATCACCATGCCCGACCAGTTCACGCTGGAGAGCTTCGAGCGGCTGAAGGGCGACGGGCCGGTGATGGCGCAGATCACTCTGCTGTCGAGCCACATGCCGTGGGCACCGCTGCCCTCACTCGTCGACTGGGAGAAGATCGGCGACGGCACGATCTTCAACGCCCAGGTCGATGCGGGTGATCCCCCGGACACGGTCTGGCGCAGCCCGGATCAGGTGCGCGACCATTATCTCCGCTCGGTCGAATATGTGCTCGCCACGCTCTCCTCCTGGATCGAGCGCTTCGGCAATGAGCGCACGGTCGTGGTCATCGTCGGAGACCATCAGCCGATTCCCTGGGTCGCGGGTCAGGAAGTCGGGCATTCCGTTCCCATTCACATCATCGCGGGGAACCCATCCATACTGGCCAGAATTGACGGCTGGAGATGGACAAACGGCATGCATCCCAGCTTGAATGTCGAGGCATGGCCGATGGAAGAGTTCCGGAAGAGATTTGTGGCCGCATTCTCCGGTTCCGGATCAAGTTGAGGCGCGCATGAATCGCCACCTCGCTCCAGACGCTGATATTGCGACGGCCTCCGAGATCGCCGCTCTTCGCGATCTAGAGACGGATATTCTCCCGCTCTACTGGCCGCTAGCCTCCGCCTCGAAGGATGAAAGCTTCGTCGTCGGCCAAGTGGGACAGTCGCTGGATGGCCGCGTCGCCACCTCCTCCGGCGACGCGCGCAACGTCTCGGGTAAAGCCGGGATGCAGCATCTGCACCGCCTGCGTGCGCTCTCGGACGCGGTGATCGTCGGTGCGGGCACCGTGCTTCACGACGACCCCTGGCTGACGGTGCGTGAGGTGGAGGGCGTGCATCCGGCCCGTGTGATCGTCGACCCGAACGGGCGCGTGCCGAACACCGCGCGCGTCTTCGCCGATGACGGGACGAAGCGCGTCGTCATCCAGTCCTGCGATGCGAACCGGCCAAAGGGGATAGACGTCATCAAGCTCGACGCGACCGACGGCACGATCGACCCCCGGACGATCCTGACCGCGCTCGCCGAAATGGGGTTGGCCCGCGTGCTCGTCGAAGGCGGCGCGCGGACACTCGGACCGTTCCTGCTTGCCGGCGCGATCAACCGCCTGCTCATCACGCTGTCGCCGTTGATCATCGGCGACGGCCCATCCGGTCTCGCTCTTCCGCCCGTACCACACCTGCGCGACTGCATGCGTCCGCGCACGACCTTCTACGATCTCGGCGGCGAGATCGTCATCGACTGCGCGTTCCGTCATCCCGAAACGGGCGAGGCGAACAAATCCTGATGGCCGACCCGGCAGGCGCCGGTCGCCAGATGGTCGAGACGATACGCGACCCAGTCGGCTATTCCTGCCTGTTCCGCCTCTTCGGCGGCTGAGGCAATGCCCTTGATGAGTTCGCGTATCAGGCCCGCATCGTCAGGTCCCAGCCGCCACGGGCTCTCCGCTACCTCGACGGCATAACCCGCATCGGCAAAGCGGTCGCGCGCATGCAAGACCGCGTCGCCGCCAAGCGAAAGCCCGAAACCCTTGTCCATGCGCTGGTGCCGATTGAAGGCACGCCGGACATGCTCGTCGAGCGCATGCTCAGGAGACCAGCTCATCAGCCCGTCGAAACTGAGAACGCCATAGAACGCGGCCTCCGCCGCGACGACACCGCTCACGAGCCGATCGATCCAGTCGGCGGAAACCAGATCGAGCAGTGCCGACGCGGTGAGAAGGCGCGCGCCTTCGATCGGCAAGGGCGAGGACGCGAGATCGAGCAGAACGGTTTCGGCATGATCGAAACGCTGTGCCGCTATTGTCAGAAGCGCCTCGTCGCCATCGATCAACCGCCAGCGCGCGGCGGGAAGATGCGGTGCCAACACCCGGACGTTCGCTCCCGTCCCGGTGCCGAGATCGACGATCAGCGGGCTCGGCAGAGCACTCGCGAATGCGACCGCTTTGGCCAGCAACTCCCCGTCCCGGGCGGCATTATCGGCCGTGACCCTGAGATCGAGCCAGGCCGAGTCGAATCCGCTCACAGCGCGACCCGTTCCAGCGCAGCGGCGAAGCGATGCGCGGTGTCCGCCCAGACCGGCAACAGGCTGCCCGCCCGAGCGGCTGCTTTGGCGGTTTCCACCCGACGCTTCGGATCGCTCAGCAATTCCCGCAATGCTCGCTCGAGTGCGTCGACATCGCCGACCGGAACCATCGTCCCCGAGCCATCGCGCAGCACGTCCGGGAGCACACCGACCGGACAGCCGATCACCGGCAAGCCGCAAGCAAGCGCCTCGGTAAAGGCCATGCCGTAGCCCTCGTAGCGAGAAGGCAGAACGAAGATGTCGGCGCCGAGCAGTTCCTGATGCGCATTGCTGGTCGCACCCGCGAAAGTGACACGTTCGCCGAGGCTCGCGGCGCGTTCTCGCAACATCGCGACCCATTTCGGATCTGATGCCTCTCCGACGAACCGCGCCCGCCAAGGCAGGTCCGTCAATCGTTTCAACGCGTCGATCAGGACATCGTGCCCCTTGCGCTCAATCAGCGAGCCGAGTGTCAGCAGGACCGGCGGGTCGCCGCGGCCTGGAGCATGTCCGAAGCGATCGGCCCCGGGCTCGGCGACGGTGACGATGCCGGCATCGACACCGAACTCCTCGACGACAAGCTTCGATGTTTTTGGCCCGGTCACGATGACTGCCCTGGCGCTGGCCAGCGCGTCTCGCTCGCTGTCATGCAAAGTCCGGATCGTTGCCGCGTCCAGCCCGGATTCATGTGCCAGCGGATGATGCACGAGACCAACAAGCGCGAGCCTGCCTGCATGGTTCTGGGCAATCTCCGGCAGGACACCGAAAGCCAGCCCATCGACAACGACGAGCGAGCGGTCCGGAATCGTCGCGAACGCCGTGGCCGCCGCCCGCCGCTCGTCATCGCTGGGAAACGGGTAACCGCCGGCAAGCGACAAAGTCTCGACCACCCATCCCATCGCCCTAAGCTCGGCGATGATCCGCCGGTCATAGGCGTAGCCGCCGGTGGGCCGGTCGAGATCGCCGGGGAAGATGAAGGTCAGTCGCCTCACAAATCGGTCTCGTACCAGGCCCGCGCGGCATGGCTCTCATGCAGCATCACACGGAGCTTTTTGATGCGTCCCATCGGTCCGAGCTCACCCGCCGCGATCTTTGCCTTCAGCGCGTCCGCGACGACCTTCGCCATGAATTCGGTCGTTGTGATGCGCCCCCTGAAATCCGCAAACTCGTCGAGGTTCTTGTAACGGTAGAGGTCGAGGACACTCGCCAAAGCCGTTGTCGCAAGGCCGATATCGACGACCAGACCGTCGTCATCGAGATCTTCCGTGAAGAACGCAGCGTCGACGACATAGGTCGCGCCGTGTAGTCCCTGGGCTGGGCCGAATACGGGCGACGGCAGCGAATGGGCGATCATGATGTGGTCGCGAACTTCGACAGCGAACATGGATCCTCAAAAATAGCGGAAGCGGTGACAGAGGGTGTTGGGGTCGGCGAGGCGTGCCGGATAGTCTGTCTCGGCGTCGCCGAAACCCGTCTCGCCGGATATCAGTGCGTCGAGCCTTTCGTCCGCCAACAGAGACAGTGCTTTCTCCATTCGGCTCCGGTGGGTCCAGTCGGCGCGTTTGTCCGGCGGGAGATGTCCGACCTGGGACGAGATCAGCTTCAGACGCCGGCTGTGGAACGCCCCGCCGAGCGGCACCGGAACGAGCTGGTCGCCATACCAGCTCGCCTCGATGATGGTTCCTTCGAATGCAGCACAATCGAGCGCCGTCGCCAGCCCCGATGCCGACGCGCTGGTATGAATGGCGACATCGCAACCGCCTGGCGCCGCCCCCGGCAAAGCAAATGCACAATCCAGCGCGGAGGCGATGCGCTCACGATCGGCGTTCACATCGACGATCGTGACCTCGGCGCCGTCTCGTTTCGCGAGGTGCGCCGCGAGAGCACCGACGACGCCGCACCCGACGACGGCAACGCGATCGCCGGCGCTGACTCCCGAATCCCAGATCACGTTGAGGGCCGTCTCCATATTCGCCGCCAGCACCGCCCTGCCCTCCGGCACGTCTTCTGGCAAAGGTACGACGGCGGCGGCAGGAACGATGCAATGATCCTGATGCGGATGGAGGCAGAATACGGCCCGGCCGGCGAGTTCCGTGGGTCCATCTTCGACGACACCGACGCTCGAATAGCCGTACTTCACCGGAAAGCCGAACTCGCCTTCCTGGAACGGCGCGCGCATGCGCTCGTGCTCGCTTGCCGGCACTCGCCCGGCCAGCACGAGGCGCTCAGTGCCGCGGCTGATGCCGGAATAGCGCGTGCGCACCAGCACCTCGCCAGACTTCGGCGTCGGCATCTCGGCCGAACGCAGTTCGACCGTGCCCGGTCCCGTCATCCAGAGCGATGTCGCACGCACGAAAGTCAAAGCATCCGCTGCACTATCGCGTCGCGCCTGATGACCTGATGGTAGAGCACGCCGCCCATATGCAGGCAGAACAGGACGAGGATCGAATATGCCAGCGTGACATGTACGCCCATCAGATACGGCGCGAGTGCAGGATCCTTGCCGATCGGGCTCGGGATCGGCAGCACGCCGAACAGGCTGAATGGAAACCCGAACGCATTGGTCGCGAGGAAGCCGAACACCGGCTGAAGGATCAGAGCCGCATAGAGAGCGCCGTGCACCAAAGTCGCGACCAGATGCAGCTTCGGATTGAGCTCGGCATTGGGCGGCGGCGGCCAGATCCAGCGCACGACGACCCGCGTGAGCATTACCCACAGCACGAGAAAGCCGAACGATTCATGCACGAGATAGAAGGCCGTCTTCGACTCGTCCTTGAGATAATCGATGACGAAGCCGACCGGAAAGGCGACGAAAACGAAGAGTGCGGTCAGCCAGTGCAGGATGCGCAAAGCGGGATGGTAGGTCTGTCCCGGAACATCGAAAGACGGTGCTGACACGCGCTGGGGCTCCGGTTTCCTGGAGAGATTGTAAGGCGCGACCGCGCCGGGACCAACACCCGAGCGCTCCCGATGTTTGCCGCCCGCTCTTAGGCACGCTACGACCCTGGGAATGAAGCCCGAACTGAGCGACGAGGAATTCGCCGCTTTCTCCCGCTATTACAGGCAGGCTAGACGCGTCGTCGAATTCGGCGCGGGCGGCAGCACCTATTTCGGCGTCACCGAAACATCAGCCAGAATTTGCGCGGTCGAATCCGATCCGGAATGGCTCGGAAAGATGCGCTCCCATGCAGCCATCGAAGCCGCCGAAACATCCGGGAGCCTGCGCCTCATTCACGTGGAAATCGGTCCGATCGGAAAATGGGGGCGGCCGAAGGACGACTCGCAGCGCAGCAATTGGCCCCGCTATGCAGAGGCTCCCTGGCAGACGGAGCCGAATCCAGATCTCGTCTTCGTCGACGGCCGTTTTCGCCTCGCCTGCCTGTTGACCGCCGTCCTGAAGACGCGGCCCGGCACGATCATCATGGCGCATGACTTCTGGAACCGGCCGAACTATCACGGCGCTCTGCCGTTCCTGCGCTGGCAGGAAAGCGTCGAGACCTTGGGGATATTCCGCAGACCACGCTTCATCGATCCGTGGCGGCTTCGCCTGGCCCTAAAGGCCGCGGCGTTTGACTTCGAGTGATGCCGAACGACCCCATGCGCCGGTTGAGACGAGCGTCGAGAATTGGCGTCGGTTAGGGGCTCAAAGCCTTCTCGATGGCGCCTGCAAAAGTGGTCGAGGGAACACCAACTGAAGGAACCCTGTTTTCCTGCTTGGAGCTCGCCACGAGAATGCCGACGATCTCAGGCTCGTCACCGGCGAAGGACAGGAGCGCAGAGCCTGATTCCCCCTGAACTGAGCTGCAGCTATGGAGCAGGAACGGAACGGGCTTCGATACAGGCTGAACAGAGCAGTTCCGTTGCACAGTCAGCACATGGGAGCGATCGCCTCGATAGCCTGCCCGGACAATGGTGGCCGCTTCGTTGACCGCCTCAACCCGGACTCTGATTGGCTTGAGGTCTATTGGTTCAGCCAGTTCGATCACTGCCCAGTCCTGGGAGAGTGCAGCAGGCTTAGGTGAACCAGTCGGCATGAAGCTGTCTGGCTTTTCGTACGAGGACGCCACGGAATGTGCCTTGTACTCGCCCTGGGCATATCCAGCCACGAAGTGAACCGAAGAGGGATGCACCCACATCCCACGCAGTTTATCGAAGAGGCAATGCGCGGCTGTCAGGACATGCCGAGGGCCAATCAAAGTGCCGGTGCACTGGCCCCTGCGACCAGCGCCGGTGATCACATTGACCCGCCCTACCGAGGAAAGGGGCCATACCGCAGGATCAAGCTCAACCTCTTGACTGGACGCCGGGGAAATAGGTGTAAGGCAGAAGGCGAGCCCCCACCCGATCAAGAGCCTGCAGAAAACCATTGATGACGAGCAGTAAGGCAGAAGGTTGCTCCTGATTGAACAGCACAATGCCTCGATGGCTGAGAGGCAATTCAAGGACAGTCCACGATATCCCAGAGACATGACCAAGGAACAACATCCGAAACGGTCCGCGCGCCAACAATAGCGGGTCAATTGGGACCGCGTCCCTTTGGTCGCAGCAAGTTACGGTATCACCAACCTTTTTGGCCTAGTCGCAGCTATCCGAACCAGGAGCAACGATTGCGATCAGAGTGCCTCATTTCCGCCGTTCCCCGAAGCGATCCACGCACCTGGAAGAGGGAACCATGCGCGCATTGCTCACAACCATCATTTTGTTGTCCGCTACCACCTATGCGTCGGCCGAACCTAAGCCGCCAGTACAAAGTCTGACCGAAGGCGGCCGCTACCAGTTGATGGAGATCAACGACAAGGTCGTTCGCCTCGACACGCAGAGCGGATCGTTTGATGTCTGTGGCGCCGAGCAGGGATCTTGGAACTGCAAAGTCGCCCATGATCGAAGCCGCGACCGCGATCAGGAGCTATCGGATCTGACCAAGCGCGTAGAGCTACTCGAAACTGCCTTGGCCGAAGCCCGTAAGGAAAAGGAGCTGGCTAATCGAGGTATCGTTAGCAAGCTGTCGGATTATCTGCCTGGTCTGAATTAGGAGCCTGAGGGGCCGCTTGTTCTGGGGCCCCCTGGCGACGCGCGCTCTTGAGAGAAAGTGCTGGCTTCTCGACCAAACACCACGATGCGAGGCCTGCGAGCGGAGCGAGCAACAACGTGGTTCCCATCAGTGTCGCGACGCCGATGCCCGGGCAGGCGAAGACCAGCGTCTGCTGGATCGGCCAACCATACAGGTACGTCCCGTACGAAATGTCCGTGCGGCGGGTCCAGCGGCTCAACGCACCAAAGGAGTAAGATCCGACGACGAAAACGAAATAGGCGGTAAAGATGAGATAGGCCGGGCGGGCTAATGCGGTGCCCGTCAGCAACCAAAGGAACATGGCGCCAAAGCCAAGCAAGATCGGTGACAGCACGATCCTGTCCCGTAGCGCGAATGCGACGACGCCCAGCATGAAGCAAAAGCCAAAACGGGCCAGACTGGCGAAGCCGTGAACCTCGCCACCGAGATCCGGATAGATCTCGAAGACAATGAAGTATCCGACGACCGCCACGCAGGCGACGGCCAGGCCGGCCACGCTCCTGAACAGACCGATGGCGACGAGCAGTGCCAGCCCGAGATAGGCCGCCAGTTCGTAACGGATCGTCCAGAGCGGGTCGTTGACGATGCCCGCGACAGGATTAACTTCGAAGACCCCGTAAGGTGGAATTGCGTCTCCGAAGGCGAACGGCAGGGTTATCGGGTAGAGGTAAGTGCGGGCGTCCGTGAAGTATTCGCCGAGGGATGCCGTCGTGACGATCGGTCCGAGGACGTAGGCAAAAACGACGCCGAAGGCCATCAAGCCGGGGAAAATGCGCAGGCACCTGGCCAACACGAACCTGACGAGATCGGGGCGTGTCGCCACGCTGTTCGACAGGGTCAAGCCGGAGATGATGAAGAAGGCATTCACCGCGTGTGCGCCGAGGTTGAACGGCGTCAAATATTCCAGCGGTTGAGCGGCGCCGCGCCCCACGGGGATTTCGAATGAGTGAGAGATCACCACCAGGAGCGCTGCGGCGAGCCGAACCAGATTGAAGGAGTTTGTCTCACCATCGAGAATTGAGTTCAGTCTCACTTCGTGCACTTCCGATCGGCAATGGTACATGCTTCGACGATGACATGCTGGGCTTAACAACCAGCACTAGGTTCGATCTTTTCAGCTGAGATAATCGGCAAGACTTAACGATTGCAGCTTTGCGAGCGCGCTGTCGCCCTGGGCGCCGGTACCGTGGCGCACGCCGAAGACGGCATGGAAAACCATCAGATCTGGGAGGAGGGACTCGCGCACCACGTCCGCCCGAATTCCTATCATGCGTTGAAGGATCGGATGTCTACGCTCGGTACTCACCAGGCAGAAGCGCGGAACACGACCCGTCCGAAGACCTCATCGAAATTGTCGCATCAGATCCCGGCGGCGAAACCGCAGGCCTAAAAATTCCGGCGGCAGGGCTGGTGGAACCAAAGAACTGGATAGTCCCGCTCAGCCACGTCGAGTTGGGCTATGGGAAGGCAATGCTTTGCGGCGCGTAGCCACCTTCTACCTGAATAAGTGGAGGCCGATATCGGAACCGTGAGCGTCGTGCTCATTTAGCGACCCCAGGAGGGTCCACGTTCTGTGTGCTGGACTATGCTGAAGCGCATGTTCAATGCGATTGACGCCAAGATTACCGATAACGCCGTTGAACATGGCCAGGCCATGTTGGGTTCGATCAAGGCGAAGGTGCCCAGCCAGATCGACGAGTTGACCTTCACCAGCCGGGTTCTCTGGATTCCGGTGGCCGGTCGCAAAATCAGCTGACGTGAAAGCCCCCGATTTTGGCAGTCGCGGGGCGTCATGCCAACGTCCAGCGCGCATGCTCCTTGCGAAAAACCAATGACATCGGTCGCCAGCCCCGGTGTCCGTCAAATCCCTCTCGATCCACCTTGCGAGGGATGCGGCCGTCCGCCCTCGGGTGGGACATCACGGTTCCGATCATGCTCACCATTCTACTGCTCGTGACCTTTGTTCCCCTGTTCGCGATCCATTATTTGCTGCCCTGAACCGCGGGCGCCGGGTTCGGCTATGGGGTCAGGCACCTCCTCAGTCTGCCATTTGCGCCAAGAGCGTGCCGGCCCCCTCCCAGCCTGAACAGTCCCTCGAACTTGCCCTTTTTTAAGGGGAAACTTTAGGGGGAGGTTACGTCGATCCCGGGGTTAGTTCAGCTCGGCAGAACCGACGCCGACGCCGCGAACCCGATTGCGACGACGCCATTCAGCAGCCACGGAGACGGCTTGACCGTCAGCACCAGCAGCACACCGAGCCCCATGCGGCCCGCGTGGACTGAAAACCACCGCATAAAGCCGTCCACGTCGGGCAAATCGCGCAGATAGGCGTCCGCGGACTCCTCCGGCAGGTAAACGTCCTGCGACCCCAGAGGGAGGCTCGCAAGTGTACCCGCTGCCGGGAAAAATCCGGGGCAAGGAGCCGCCAATAATCCGCGAGGGCCGGCCACTGAGGAGACGAGCGGAGATCCACAAGCGCAAGCGACGATCGAACGGCGTCACCGTCACCACTAGGGTCTCGGCTTTCCGAAGGAAAGTGACCTGGACAGGTTGGCCCGGATTGAGAGCCAAAACGCCCTCGATGACGTCGTTCTCGACGACCATTCGCTCAGGGCCGATCGACAGCAATACGTCCTTCGGCTTCATCCCCGCCAAAGCGAGCGGACTACCCGCCTCGACTTCGCACGGGACCGGAGATGCCGGGCTTTTTCGTCACGGGCGATACGCTCTGGGACCCGGGATTCGACCCCAGCTCATCCACTGCCTTCGTCACGGGGGCAAAGGTCGACCTCCCGGATTCCTCCTCGGCGACCACGCATCCACGGTCAACGCAAAATCCGGGCCTTTCGCGAGAGCCTCTCAAGACGTTGGGCTTCATTCGATTGAGCGAACCGAAGTAGCTGTGGTGGGCCGACCTTTGGAAAAGCTTGGCGCAGACGCCGCCACATCTTTCAGTGGGACGTGTCAGCGATGGCTGATCCGTGATCCGGTCCAAGGTTCATCGTCAGTTCTTTAAGAACCCCCAGGCCAACAAACTCACGAACACCAACCCCGAAACGATGGCAAGCAGCCCCAGCCGATCAATCCGCATATGGAGCTATTCCTCCCGGAAGGCACGCTTCACCTGATCGATGAAGGGCTTGGTCAGATAGCTTAAAGCGGTGCGCTGGTCGGTCGAGATATACACCTCGACGGGCATTCCCGGCACGAGCTTTCGTCCTCCAAGCTCCGCCATGTCGGCGGCAGCGATCTCGACGTCGGCGACGTAGTAGATGTCGCCGGTCACGGTGTCCTTGGTCGTCGCGGGCGACACGTGGACCACTCTGCCCGGGATTTCCGGCGTCGTGTTGCGGTTGAACGCCGAGAAGAGCAGCCGCGCCGGCTGCCCTACCGCCACCTGATCGATGTCGGCCGGCGACAGCTTCGCCTCGATCCTCAGCGCGGCGTTGTCGGGGACGAGGGTGATAAGCCGCTCGGCCGGGGTGATGACGCCGCCGATCGTGTGTACGGAGAGCTCGTTCACGTAGCCCGCGAGCGGCGCGCGGATATCGGTGCGCGACAGCCGATCCTCGACCGCTATCCGGCGGTCGGTCAGTTCGGAGATCTTGGCCTCGACGGCGGTGAGTTCCCGCTGTGCCTCGGTGCGGCTGGTCTGGTCGATGGCGATGATCTGCAATCGGATCTCGCTCATCGTGGCGTTGGCGCGGGCGATGCCGGCCTCGACCTCGCCGCGGCTGCCGAGCAGGCGCGCCGCCTCGCGGTCGGCGTTGTAGACGCGGACGTTCTCGATCAGGCCCTTTTGGAGCAGGTCCTTCAGCTTGGTGTTTTCGGAATCGATCAGCCGGATTTCCTCGACCTTGGCGACTCGCTGCGCATCGAGACCCACGATCTCCTTCTCGCTCTGGGAGATGCGGAGCTCGAGTTGCTCCTTCTGGCTTTCGCGGTGGGTGTGGTTGCCGCGGAACAGGTTCGCCTCGCTCGCCGCGAAGGCCGCCGCTTCCTCGGAGGATTCGACGAACCCATGCGGGAAACGCACCTCGGGGAGCATGTCGCGTTCGGCGACGAGCCGCGCGCGGCGCGCCGTCAGCTCGGCGAGCTGTGAGCGGATGATCGAGAGTTCCGCCCGGGTCTGGACGTCGTCGAGCCGCAGCAGGACCTGGCCCTCGCCGACGTAGTCACCCTCGCGGACTGCGATCTCGCTGACGATGCCGCCATCGCGATGCTGGATCGCCTTGAGATTGCGGTCGACCTTCACCGATCCGGTGGCGATGATCGCCCCGGAGAGTTCAGCCAGCACCGCCCAGGAACCGCAGCCGACGACCAGAAGCAATGCCAGCAGGATGCCGGCTGCGATCCGACGTTCGAGGTGAAAGCCGAGATCCGTGTCGGCGGTGTTCGAATCCATGCGCGGCATGTCGGGGTCCCTCAGGTGATGTTCTCGGCGATGAACAGGACGTGGTGACCGTCGAGACTGATGGCGAGCTCGTAGACCGTGTCGCCGTCGAGATCGGCCTCGATCTTGGTCCGCTCCATCTCGTCGACGCGGTCGTTCTGGTATCGGATGTGGCGACGTGGTCCGTCGTCCCTGTCCCCGCCCCTGTCGTCGCCGTAGATGTCCTCGAACAGGTCCTCGAGGTCGTCCATGGCGTCGGACGAGATCACGTAGCCGGGGATGTGGATGCGGTCGCCGACGGCGAAGTCGTGGATGCCGTGCGTCACCGGCGGCATGCCGATCGCCAGCGCGGTGAAGTGAAAATCGTCGTCGCCGTCGCCGCCGTGAAGCTCGGTCGGCGCCGCGGCAATGATGAACGTGTCGTCGCCGTCGCCACCCATGATCTCCTCGATATTGGCGAGAAGATCGGTGCCGATTTCGACGCCGACGGCCTTTCCGGTTTGAAGGTCGACGATCACGCCGAGGGCCGTGCCTGAGTAGTCGACGGTGTCGGAACCCGCGCCGCCCTCGTAGACATCCTCCTCGCCATCGGAGGTACCGACGATGCGGTCGTCGCCCGCGCCGCCCTGCACCTGATCGGCGCCGGCACCGCCGTCGAGGACATCATCACCTCCCGCACCGACGAGGAGATTTTCCTCGGCATCGCCTCTCAGGACGTCGTCGCCCTCACCCGCCATGACGTTCTCGATATCCGTCAGGAGATCCGCACCGACTTCCACGCCGACGGCCTCTCCAGTCGTCAGGTCGACGATGACACCCATCGTGGTCGACGAATAATCGACGGTGTCGTTATCGGCACCGCCGTCATAGACGTCGGATACTGCATCGAGGCTTGCGGCGATCTCGTCCGCGCCGCTACCGCCGTAGACCGCGTCGCTGCCCGCGCCGCCATCGAGTTCGTCATCGCCGTCGCCGCCGTCGAGGGTGTCGTCGTCCGCGCCGCCGGACAGGCTGTCGTTGCCGTCCTGGCCGAACAGGACGTCGTCGCCCTCCTCGCCGAACACGCGGTCGTCGCCTGCTCCGGCCCACACCGTATCCTTGCCCGCGCCGCCGACGATCAGGTCGTCGCCCGCACCGCCGAAGACGATGTCGTTGCCGAGCCCGGCCATGATGTGGTCGTGGCCGCCCCCGCCCCAGACCGTGTCGTCACCGGCGCGCGCGTCGATGTTGTCGTCGCCGTCGCGGCCGTCGATCTGGTCCATATGCGTCGTGCCGAGCAGGATATCGTTCGCCGTCGTGCCCTCGACCGTGTGGTGGAGCACGACGCGGAACTGCGCGGTGTGCCGCATGCTCGCCGAGCCGTCGCTGATCGTATAGCTCAGCCAGGCGAAGCCGGTCATGCCCTCCGTCGGGGTGTAGAGCCAGCCGCCCGGGACAGCCGTCAGCGTGCCGGACGAGACCGAGACATTGCTGATGGTCAGTCGGTCTCCGTCCGGATCGGAGGCGTTCTGCAAGAGCATCGCGAAGGCAATGACGGCGGCATGGCCGCTGACGAAATCGCCGAGATAGACGGAACCATGGACGCGCGGCGTGCGATTGGCCGCATCATCCTCGTCTTCGTTATCCTCGCCGTTGCCGGGGCCTGCTGAGCCACCGCCATGGTCATCGCCCGCGCCGCTTGGTCCCCCGCGTGGCGAGGCAAGACCCAGATTGTCGTTGCCGGCGCGCGGTCGGATGTCAAACGCATCGTTCCTGGCGCTCACCGCGACAACGGGCGCTTGATAGATGATCGACGGCGAATCGAGCATCACGAAGGATGGGTCCTCGCGTTCGATGAACGCGCTGCCGGAGCTGACGGGCTTCCCATCTTCCTCTTCCGTGTCTGCCGGGGCAGGATCTTCCTCGATCGCGGCGAGCTCGATCGGGGCGGGCGCTCCCTGTTCCTCCGCTGGCGCCGGGGCGGGTTCCTCCTCGTGCGTCCGCTGCTTGGCCTGGCTGGGGAAGAACGTCTTCAGGTAGAGGACGAAGCCGACCAGCAGGACGGCGAGGTACAGCGGCTTCCTCGACAGGCTCACGGCCTTGAGGAGATAGCGTTCGCGCGAGGATGCGGGACTGCCGTCCTCGGCCTTGGTCGCCTTGACGCTGATCATGCTGGCACCTTCAACTGGGTTCTGCGCGGGAAAGCGGGGGCGTTCGCGCCACCTGGAGTGGATGACAGCGATGAGATGATCTCCTCCTTCGGACCGAAGGCCGCGAGTCGGCCGTTCTGCACGACGCCGACCATGTCGACCGCGGCAAGCGCGCTCGGTCGATGGGCGACGACGACGACGATGCCGCCGCGTTCGCGCACGCCGATGATCGCCTTCGTCAGCGCCTCCTCGCCCTCGGCGTCGAGGTTGGAGTTCGGCTCGTCGAGCACGACCAGGAAAGGATCGCCGTAGAGCGCGCGGGCGAGGGCGATGCGCTGGCGCTGGCCCGCCGAAAGGGCAGTGCCCATGCGGTCCGAGCTGCGGTCTGGTAGCCGTCGCGCAGATGCACGATCATCTCGTGCATGCCGGCCGCCCTGGCCGCCTCGAT
The DNA here is from genome assembly GCA_963778835.1 of uncultured Alphaproteobacteria bacterium. Taxonomy (GTDB): domain Bacteria; phylum Pseudomonadota; class Alphaproteobacteria; order Rhizobiales; family Methylopilaceae; genus Flaviflagellibacter. The sequence continues at coordinate 51,139 of CAVZVY010000002.1, read as the reverse complement.
GATCTTGCGCGGCGTCCGTTCTCGCGGCGAAGCGCGAGATGTTGTCGGCAATCGTCGCCGTCCAGCAGCGCGACGTCCTGCGGCAGATAGCCGACATAGCTGGCCGAAGAAGCCTCTCCCTCCATTGGCCGAGGTCGGCGTCGTCGAGCCGGACCGCTCCCGCGAAGCACCGGCCAGATACCGGTCAGCGCCGCGGACGAGCGTCGTCTTGCCGCCGCCGCTCGGCCCGATGAGGCCGAGCGCCTGGCCGGCCTTCAGCTCGAAGGTGACGTCGCTCAGGAGCACCGCGCCGGTCGCCGGCGCGGCGACGGTGATCTTGTCGACCTTGAGCTGAGCCTGTCGGCGCCGGCAGCTCGATCGGCTGCTCGGCTTGTCGTTCAGCACGGCCAGCGTCTCGCTGACAGCGCGCTTGAACGCTGCGCCGCGCGGCGACGACGCCCTTCCAGTTGCGCGATCGCCAGGTCGACCGGGGCCAGCGCGCGCGCGGTAACGATCGACGAGGCGATGATCGCACCCGGCGGACAGCTCGCCCGGATCGTCAGATAGGCGCCGAGGCCGAGCAGCGCCGACTGCAGCATCATGCGCATCACCCTTGAAAGGCCCGAAGCGTGCCGCCGATGTCGGTGGTCTTGCGTCTGGCAGCTTCGAGATGCTCGCCGTTGGCGCTGTCGAAGCGGTCGACGGCCCGGCCCGGCATAGCCCATGGCCTGCAGGATGTCGGCGTTGCGGGCGTTCGAATCGGCGATCGTGTTGCGCGTGATCGACGGCCTGATGCGTCGCGCGTGAGCGCCGCGTCATGCACCTCCGTAACGACGCGTCAGCAGCGCCAGCACCACCGCGCCGCCCGAGCGTCAGCATGCCGAGCATCGGATGCAGCAGCTAGACGAAGACGAGGTAGATCGGCATCCAGGGCAGGTCGAACAGCGCGACCGGTCCCTGGCTGCCAGGAAGCCGCGCAGCGTGTCGACGTCGCGGCCGCGCTCCGAGCGCCTCGGCGGTCGAGAAGCCGTAGCGCGGCATGTCGATGCCACCTGGTGCGCGAGCGGTGCAAGCTGCGTGTCGAGCCGCGCGCCGAGACGGACCAGGATCTGCGAGCGGATGATGTCGAACATGCCCTGGAACAGGTAGAGCCCGATCGCCAGAACCGAGAGCGCGACGCAGCGTCGGCAGGCTGCCGCTGGTGAGCGCCCGGTCGTAGATCTGCAGCATGTAGAACGCGCCGGTCAGCGCCAGCACGTTGATGATGCCGGAAATCCCGAACAGATAGACGAGGATGCCGCGGAAGCCCTTCGATCTTGTATTGCCGCGATTCTCTGTCTTGCGTCATGGCGGTCGAACAGCCCAAGTTGCTGGTTGCAATGCGGAATGAGGCCGATGACCGGGCCGATCGGTCATCGGTCCGCTGTCCTTCGCTAGGTAGACGCCGTTGAAGTCGGCGGCCTTGAGGTTGTGCGTTCCGGCGATCGCTAGCTCGAACTCGGCGTCGGCATCGGCGTCGATATTGCCCCGGACGATCGGTGTAGTCGCCGTCGTCGCGGGTCTCGTGCGTCACGAGCGATCTGGCCGGCCGCGGTCAAGCTCCGGCCCGTCGACCAGGGCGAAGCGCCTGGTCGCCGGCCGTCCCGGCATTGGCGTCGATCTGCGAGAGGTCGATCTTGTCGCCCGGCTGGAAGCCGACGATCGTGTCGCCATCGGCTGCCGCCGCGGCCAGGAAGCGGAAGATGTCGTTGCCGAGCACCGCCGTCGATCACGTTGACGACGCGTCGCTGGCGGTGATCGTGTCGGCGCCCGAACCGGTCGACGAAGTTCTCGACAGCCGTAGCGCGTCGACGTTCCGGATGGCGCTCGCCGGCACTACCTGGCCGCGCTCATAGCCGTTGCCCAGATCGACGGTGAGGTTGCCGCGGTGATCGCCGACATGTCGAGCGTGTCGACGCCGCTGCCGCCGTTCGGCTCGTCGCCGAAGTAGGTGTCGGTGCCGTCGCCGAGCTGCGGCAACGACGATGTCGTTTCCGGCGCCGCCGACCACGGTGTCGTTGCCGGCGCCGGCCGGTGATCAGGTCGTCGCCCGTCGTCGCCGAAGATGCGGTCCTCGCCGGCATCGCCGTAGATCATGTCGGCGTCGGCGCCGCCGTGGACGTTCGTCGTCGCCGTCGTCGCCGAAGATGACGTCCCGGCCGTCGCCGCCATTGACGAAGTCGTCGCCGCCTCGCCGCGCACGATCGCGTCGGCGCCGCCGCGACCGATGATGACGTCGTCGCCTGCGCCCGCCAGATCGGTTGTCGGCCGCAGCTCCGAGCAGGACGTCCCGGCCGGTCGTGCCGACAGCGTCCGTGCCGCGACGGGCAGGCGGCGTGACGTTGTCGTCGTCATCCTCGCCGCGTCGTCGTCGTCGTCATCACTCCGGTTGCCGTCGTCGTCAGCCGGGATGTCGTCATCGTCGTCCTCGTCATCGTTGACCGGCTTCGTGGAACTGGTCGGCAGCCGTCGCCGGTGAACGTGATCGTATGGGTCGCGCGCGATGGTCATCGTGTCACGCCGCCGTCGTCGGTGACGTTCGTACTCGGCGAGCGATCGCCCCGTCCGGCAGCTCGATCACATCCTGCGGCCGCAGCGTGCCGACGATGGTGTCGTTGCCGCCGTTGGAGCGGAACACGATGCGGTGGGCCGACTGGAGCGCGGAGATGTCGACGGTGTCGTCGCCCGCATCGCCGTCGATGGTGATGGTGTTGAAGTTCAGGCTGGTGCGGCATTGAAGTCGCCGACCACCTGGATGGTGTCGCCGCCGCTGGTGCCGCCGTTCGGCCGCCGGGCGTCGTGACGTCGAGCGTGTTGACGCGGATCTCCTCGATGTTGTCGAGTTCCGCGATCACTACCCCGTCGCGGGCGACGACGATCTCGGTGCTGGCCGCCAGGAGCAGTCCCGCGATCGCCGCGAGCGCGGCGGCGCGGGTGTAGATCGTGAAGGTCTCGGTCCCCACCGAGCCGTTCAGGACGTAGGTATCCTCGCCCTTCCCCGCCGTCGACGAGGTCGCGCCCGCCCGTGCTGCCGACCTGGTTGATCGTGTCGGCTCCGGCCCCGCCCTGGACGATGTCGTTGCCGGCACCGCCGTTGATCACGTCCGCGCCTTCCCCGGCCGCGACGATGTCGTCGCCGCTGCCGGCATTGATGGCGTCGTCGCCGGCGAGGCCGAAGATGGCGTCCCTGCCGAGGGTGACGGTGTTCGTGTCGTTGGTGCCGATCAGGGCCGGATCGCTCCCGTCCGTGCCGAGGCGCACCGTATAGGTGACGCCGTCGAAGTCGAGGCGCTCGATCCCGCGTAGCGTATCGGCGCCGTCGCTCCCGACCGTGTCGGCAACGGTGAGGTCGGTGCCGTTGCTGCCGAAGGCGTAGCCCGAGGCCGATCCGGCGAAGTAGGCAGCGTCGAGCGCCTCCCGCCGTCGAGCAGGTCGTTGCCCTCCCCGCCGGTGAGGTGGTCGGCGGCGAGGCCGCCAAGGAGGATGTCGTCCCCGGCGCCTCCATCGAGTTCGTCGGCGCCGGCGCCGCCGTCGAGGGTGTCGCCGCCGAGACCGCCCATGAGGTTGTCCGCGCCGCCGAGACCGCTGGCGGCATCGTCGCCGTCGGTGCCGTTGAAGGCGTCGTCAAGCCCGGTCCCGGTGAAGAGGTCGCCGACGACCGTCGTCGGCTCCGATCTCACGGTCTCGACCGTGCCGAAGGTGTCGGTGAAGCTCATGGCGACCCGCAATGGCCGCCCGACCTCCGCCTGCGTCGGCGTGAAGCTTGCCGATGTCGCCCCAGCGATCACGGTCCACGTGCCGCCGATCAGCGCCTCCCACTGGTAGGCGAACGAGGCGGGATCGATGCCGTCGGGGTCCTGCACGGTGCCGATGGAGGCGACGATGGCCGTGCCCTCGGTCGGACTCGTGTCGCTGACCGCGGGCTGACCGGTCGGCGCCCGGTTGAAGAGCTGGCCGACCGAGAACTCGCCGTCGGCGAACTTCAGGCGCTCGATGTTGAACAGGCGGTCGGTTCCATCGGACTCGCGGTTCCTCCCGGTCGTCGGGTCGATCGGGGCCACCGACGGGTTGACGTGCTCGACGGTGACGCTGCCGTCGGCGTTCCGGGTGAAGGCGTAGTTCGCCCTCGCGTCCCAGTAGACCGCGGTGTCGACGTCGCCGGCCTCTTCGCCGTCGATGATCTCGCGGACGATCTGGAGCTGGCTCGGCTTGATCTCGCCGGAGAACATCCGCGCCTGGATCTGGTCGAGGGAGTCGACGCTGAACGGTGCGAAGGTCTGGCCGCGGCTGGCATCCGGGCTGACCAGGATGCGGACGTTCAGCCACTGGTCGCCGTCGATGATGTCGTTGCCGCCCTTGCCCTCGATCAGGTCGCTGCCGCCGCCGCCGAGCAGGATGTCGGAGGCGTCGGAGGTGTCCATCACGATGGTCTCGGTGACGCCCGCGACGGTGACCGTGGTGCGCTCGAGATGGTTGGTCAGCTCGCGCAGGCCGGCGATCAGGTCGACGTTCTTCTCCAGCAGCGCGTTCGAATAGGAGTCGAACGGCGCGTTCGGGTCGACCTGCGCGGCGTTGCCGTCGCCGTCGTAGCCGCCGATCACCACGTCGCGGCCGGTCAGCTTGTCGTTGAGCTTCCAGCCCGACAGGCCTTCCACCAGGTCGAAGCGGTCGCGCAGGATGTTCGTCCTGCTGGTTGGTGAAGATCGACATGTTCATGTCGGAGTCGGCGGCCTGGGTGTTCCCCTTGTGGATCGCCCAGTCGAAGCCCGGCCATGCCGTTGTTGCGCTGGATTCCCGGCCCCTGGAACATGATGTCGTCGCCGGACTCGGCGTCGTAGTCGGTGTCGTTGCCGCGGCCGTTCAGCACGTCGTGGCCGATGATCGGTCGAGTTGAAGAACAGCTCGGAGTTCTCGCCCGCGAGCGTGTCGAAGCTGTCGCCGCCCTCGATCCAGTCGTCGCCCTCGTTGCCCGCCAGGAAGCTCGAGGCCGTCGGCGCCGCGGATGAAGTCGTTGCCGCGCGCCGCCGAGACGGTCTTGCCCTCGGTGCCGCCGTAGATGAAGTCGCTGCCGGCGCCGCCGAAGATCAGGTCGAGGCCGTTGCCGCCGTTGATGACGTCGTTGCCGTCGTCGCCGTGGATGACGTCGGCCGCGCCGATGTCGGTGCCGCTGTCGGTGATGATGTCGTCGCCGTCGCCGCCGTGCAGGTGGTCGACGCCGAAGCCGCCCTCGAGGCGGTCGTCGCCGTCGCCGCCCCAGAGCGTGTCGTCGCCCTCGCCGCCGATGAGGATGTCGTCCTCGCTCGGTGCCGCCGATCACGACGTGGTCGCCGCCGGTGTAGCGCAGGTAGTCGTCCATCCCCGTCGCCGTCCAGGTCCTCGCGGATCACCATCGGGTTGATCGCCTCGAGGATCGGGTTCGGTGCCGGTCGGATCGGCGCTGCCGAGGCCCGCATTGAACTGCTTGGCCTGGTCCATCTCGAGGATGTAGTCGGCCGTCTGGAACGCGGCGCCGTTGATGTGCGATCGCCGTGCTCGCCGGTGTCGGTGTTGCGCATGACGAGCTGCGGCGAAGGTGTCCGCCTCGAGCTCGTTGAGGAGGTTCAGGCCCTGCGTGCGGCTGAGGTAGTAGAAGCGGTCGCCGTCCTGGAGCTGCTCCATCTGGACCTCGAACACGAAGTTGAAGGTCGAGCCGAGCATGCCGCCGAACGGCATCTTCTTCTCGGCGAGGCCGCCGATCCAGAAGTCGACCGTGTCGAGGCCGGTCGTCGTGATGCCCTGCGCGCCGTTCGCCCAGGCGCCGGTGCCGTTGAGGAAGTCGAGGCGGTCGGCCGGTGCGCCCGTGCCGCCGAGCACGAGCAGGGTCGCCGCGTCGCGCTTCTCCTCGAGGTCGACGGCAGCGGTGATCGTGCTCATGCGTGCCGTAGGCGGCGATGAAGTTGATCAGCGAGGCCGGGTTCTTCATGTGCAGCGCGAAGTCGTACCAGCTCTCGTACGGCTTGCAGCGTGCTGTCCTGGGTCTGCTCGTAGAACTCGCGCCGCGCCTCGTTGAGCGAGGGCACGCCGGTCTCGCGGGCGCGGGCGATGTTGAGCGCGCCGAGGTCGAGCGGCAGGCCGACCAGGTTGTTGCGCAGCGCGTCGGTCACGTGCTCGTCGATCTCGTTGCCGACCTGTCGGCTCATGCCGCGCAGGATGGCGCCGGCCGCCGCATCGGCGTCGACGCCGCTGGCGTTGAACGCGATCGGATTGAGGAAGGCGTCGATCAGGCCGATGTCGTCGGCCTGCTGGCCCGTGACCTCGCCGTCTCGCCGAGCAGCAGGTCGAGCCTCGACACGTCCTCGGTCAGCATGGAGTGGCCGAAGCGGTAGACCACGTGGGCGAACTCGGCGACGATGCCCGGGTCGATGTCGACCGTGTTGGAGAACACGAACGGATCGATGTTCGGCGCGACGGCGCGCGCGAACTCCTCGAACACGAGGTGCTGGTAGACCATCTCGGTGGAGAAGCGGCCGGCCTGGAACAGGCGCTCGCCGTCCCACACCAGCGCGTCGATCTCCGCCTGGCGTCGTCGGCATCGCCGCCACGTCGACGCAGCAGCCATTCGTTGAGGAACGCCACGTCGCCGTTCGTCCGGTCAGCAGCTCGTCCTTGATCTCCTCGATCTGCCGGTTGTGCTCGCTGTGGAACACGTGGTGGACCGACGTCAGGCCGATGTTCTCGTTGCCGCGTCCGTCGCCGACGATGTACGTGCGCGTCGAGCAGCTCGTCGTCGTAGGTGGTCGGCGATCCCGAACTGGTTCGGGATGATCGGGTTGCCGGCGATGTCGTCGGCGTCCGCGGTCACCGCGACCGGCGGCGTCGCCGGGTTGCGGTCATGGTCGACCAGGGTCGCCGACGGCACGGCCGTGTGCGCGATGTCGTTGAGGAAGGCGCGGCCGGCCGAGTGCCGCCTGGGCGGCCGCGACGGGCGCGGCGAGATTGCCTTCGACCGAGCCCGTCGGCGGTGACGAGCTGCGGCAGGCCGTTCGCGCCGCGCACGAACTCGCCGTAGAGGTCGGTCAGCACGGCGGGAACGCGCAGGACGTCGGCGTCGGTCAGCTCGATGCCGAGCATCTGCGCGCCGCCTGCTGCCTTGACGTCGGCCCAGGTCGGCGGGCCGCCATTGGCGCCCTCGAGCATGTGGCCGGTCGCGATCGGCTTGCCGTCGACCATCGCGTATTCGCGCAGGAACACCTGGTGCGACGGATTGCGAGGTGTAGACCTGGTTGAGGTCGATCCACGGCGTGGTCTCGTTCGTGTGCTCGCGGACGTCATCCGCGGTGCCGAGGATGCCGTCGGCGCCGGGCTGGTTGGTCGCGCGGGTCAGCACCATGAAGTTGGTCGGGCTGCCCGGACGTAGAGCGGATCGTCCGGCTGGAGCGGGATGTAGACGGTGCCGCTGCCGCCCTTGGTGACGAGGTCGAGGCCGTGGTCGAAGAACTGGCCGAACAGCGTGAAGAAGCCGTTGAACGGCGCGGTGTCGCCGAGGTCGGCGGAGACGTTGGGGATGAGGACGCTGTCGCCCTCGAACTCGACGCCGAGCACCTCGGACATGTTCTCGTAGGCCGCTTCCTTGTCGAGCGGCTTCTGCGCCTCCGCGAGCGCCTGATTGGCGGCAGAGAGCAGGAGCTGGGCGGCGTCGACGCCGATGCCGAGCTCCTGGGCCGCTTCCAGCGCCACCGTCGCCGCCTGGACGAATTCGGTTGCGTCCGCGATGGCCGCATCGACCGTCGGCCACGACGTCCGCGTCGCCGCGGTCGTACGCATGCGCCTGAACCGCGAGCGCATAGGCCGCCTTCTCCGGGCTCGCCTCGGGGCCGGAGCAGGATGTACGGGTCGGCATGCCCGGCATTGATCAGCGCCGAGATGACGGTCGCCGGGTTGCCGACCGTCTGGTCGACGATCAGGTTGGAGATCACGCGCGGCTGGGAGTCGTAGACACTGCCGGAGGTCTGCTCGTAGCTCGTCTGGGTGGTGCCGGCGGGAGCCGAGCGGCGAGTGCAGGCCCGCAGGCCTGACCTCCGCCGGGTTGAACTTCGGCGCGAGCAGCCGCTGCATCAGCTCGTCGGCGGAGCCGAACTGCTCCTGGCCCGGTGCCAGGTTGTTGTAGCTGCCGTCGACCGTGCGCAGGCCGTACGGGAGCAACTGGTGGTGTCGACCAGCTCGGTGAGCGGCGTTCCCGCCGAATGAGCTTCCGCGATCTCGATCTGGTTCAGGATGAATTGCAGATCGTGCTTGACCAGTTTCACCATGCGTTCTCTCCCTCGGCTCTGCCTCGGGAGCCGTTGCCGACGATGCCGCCGCGCGCGGGCTTCCCGCGTTCCGGCGGCATGATCGTCGCGGAACGAGGACGACGTAACGGCAGAAGGTCTGACGATTTTGGCCCTTCGTTAAGTCTGATCGGTGCTTCACCAAAACCAAGGAATGTTCATAGGACCTAAGGTCCAGTAAAATCGTCGGCCTCTTCGTCGGTGCCCTCCTCTTCTCTCTGTCGGCGATCGCTGCCGCCCGGATCTACTGGGGCGCGGCTGCGGAATGACCGCGACGCTGCTATTCGATGGGGCGAGGAGACGGGCTCAATTCGACGATCCTTGAGCCTGCTCGGGCAGTTCGCGATTACCGGCGGCGCCATCATGCTGGTGGCGATGATGCTGGCGGGGTGTTCACGACCGACCATCGTGTCCCGGGCGACGATCGACAACACGGCCGGCGCACCGCCCTCTTCATGGACGGCTTCCTCGCGCCCCTCGTCCAGGAACTCGCGACGGCGGACGTCCTGCAACCCGAGAACGCGCGTCGGCTTGAACGCCCTGCTCGGCGCCGAGACCGTTCAAGCGGCGCTTTCCGCACCTGGAGATCTGGAAGGAAGGCGGGCCGATCGCCTACTCGACCACGCCCGCATTGATCGGCATGCGTTTCCCGCCTCCGCGCGGGACTGCTCGCGCCCTGTCGGGCGAGGTCTCGGCGCAATACGCTGACCTCGAGCGCCGCGAGCACGTCGTTCGATCCTTCGACACCCGCTACCTCGAGGTCTACGTCCCGATCCGGGAGCACCTCTCCGGGACGGGTGATCGCCGTCGCCGAGATTCACGAGGTGACGGCGCCGCTGGAGCGCGAGCTGTTCCGGGTGCGCCTGCTGAGCTGGCTCGCCGTCGCGGCCGCCGACGCTGCTGCTCATGGTGAGCCTGTTCGGCATCGTCTATCGCGGCAGCCGGGTCATCGACGCGCAGCGCGCCGAGCTCAAGGACCGGATCGCGCAGATCCAGCGCGTCTCGAGTCGCAAACCTGACCTCCGGCAGAAGGCGCAGCGTGCATCCAGCCGCATCGCCGAGATGACCGAGGCCTACCTCCGGCGGATCGGCGCCGACCTGCACGACGGCCCTGCCCAACTCGTCGGCTTCGCGGCATTGAAGGTCGAGCATGCGCGGCGGGCGCGGACCGCCGCGAGCGCGGGATGTCGAGCTGACAGGCGATCAACTCCGCGCTGGCCGACGCCATCCGGGACATCCGGCACATCTCGAAGGGACTGATGCTGCCGGAGATCGAGCACATCTCGCTCTCCGGAGGTCATCGACCGGGTGGTTCGGGTTCACGAGGACCGCACCGGGACGGATGTCGAGGTTCTGCTCGGGATCGTTCCGACGGTCGTTCCTCCGCGGTGAAGATCTGCGCCTATCGCTTCCTCCAGGAAGGGCTCAACAACGCCTTCCGGCATGCCGCACGCCGGTCCCGCGACGGTTTCCTGCCACCTCGAGGATTCCATCCTCCTCCTGACGCGTCACGGATGGCGGCGGGTCGACCGTCCCGTCACCCGGCCCGGGACTCGGACTGATCGGCCTTCGGGAACGGGCGGAGAGTCTCGGCGGCTCCTTTCACATAGAGGCAGGCCAAAGCGGCTCGACCATCGAGATCCGACTTCCCATCACCATCGGAGAGCAAGATGCCTGACCTGCTCAAGATCGTTGTCGTCGACGACCATTCGCTGTTCCGCGCCGGGGTCGTCCAATCCCTCGGCATCTCGACGACGTCCATTCGCGTCGTCGCCGAGGGTTCCTCGGGCGCCGCGGCGGTCAGCTTCGCCGAGGACCTGTCACCGGACCTCATCCTCCTCGACATCTCCATGCCCGGCATCGGCATCGAGGCCGCGGCGGAGATCCTGAGCGCGCTTCCCCGCCGGCCGAGGATCGTGATGCTGACCGTGTCGGAGGACGAGGACGAGATCGTCCGGGCGCTCGGGGCCGGCGCCGTCGGTTACGTCCTCAAGGGCATCGAGGCCGGGCATCTGATCGACGTCGTGAAGAGCGTCGCCGCGGGTGGCGTGTTCGTCTCGCCGAACCTCGCCCACCGTCTCGTGTCGACCTTGCAGACGAAGGCAAAGGTCAGTCCTGTTGCATCGCTGACCAGGCAGGAGGAACGGACGTTGCGCCTCGTCGCGCTCGGCCGGAGCAACCGTGCGATCGCCATGGAACTCGGGGTGATCGAGAAGACCGTCAAGTACCACATGACGTCGATCATGAAGAAGCTGAACGTCAAGAACCGGGTCGAGGCCGCGCTGCTGGCCAGGGATCACTATGAAGCGGCCGGGCCTCTGCGTCGTGCCACCGCAAGCCCGTCGAGCGCAAGTTCACCACCATGACTGATGGATCCAGCATGACCCCCCGCCGGGCCGAGCCCTCGGCGAGAAAGCTCAACTCACCTGTCTGAAGAGGGATGCAGAGGACGACAGTTGCTGCTGAGCGGCGATCACCACCCCGAGCCTGTTCCGCACCTGCATCTTTTGCATGATGATCGTCATGTAATGCTTCACCGTCTTCTCGGTGATCCCGAGGCTCAGGGCTATCTCCTTGTTGGTCTGGCCACGGAGCAATCGCTCGACGATCTGCTGCTCACGCCCGCTCAGGCCGCGTTGCTTGGCGGCCCCCTTGAGCATCTCGGCCTGGCTCAACTCAGAGATCACCCTCGCCGCCAAGCACTGGTTGATAAAGGTTCTCTCCACGCAGGACTGCCTCGACGGCGGCGATTAGTTCGGTCCCGGAGCTTTCCTTGAGCACGTAGCCGTGGGCGCCGGCATCGAGCGCCATAATGGCATCGTCGATGTCGTTCCTCGCCGTGCACACGACGACCTTGACGGTCCCGAGCGCGCAGATTTCACGAATGGAACCGATCGGGTCGCCCTTGAAGAGAGACGTCTCCATGATCAGGATGTTCGGCTTGTGGTGGCGAGCGATCTCGACGGCGTCGGCGGCTGACATGCCTGTCGCGACGACCGAGAACTGCTCGTTGGCGTTGAAAAGAATCTCGACAGGCCCGCAAGGAAGAGCGCGTGCTCATCCACCAGGGCCACGGATGCCCGTATCATTCCCCAGCCTCTTTAGGTTTTGTTGCCTTCGCGATGCAACCTAGGCTAGCCGATCAGACGAAAGTCGTAAACGCGATCATTAAAGATTGATTAATTGGTGAGGTTAACTTGCGTCAATAAGTACCTGCATCAACGTCGTTTGCGACCCTCCCTCACCCGCTGGCGTTCCATTCGTGGCCTGCAATCGGAATGGATGAATGGGTGGTCAGCAGAGCGCCAAAAAGCCCCGCTCCGACCGGGCGGGGCGTGATGACGAAGTCACATCAGGGTGCAAGGCTAGGTTGCCTGCGGAGACCCGCCGCAAAAGCGCCAGCCGCCGTGCAGCGCGCTATCGAAAGGCTTGGCGTGATCTTTCTGGCCGAGAAGCATCGTACGGGAGCGGGATTCCGGTTGCCAAAAGGCTTCCTGGACACGTTTCCGCCCGAGAGGCCGATTGCTGCGAAGGCGCCTAAAAAAGCAAAAGGCCCGACTTCGGGCGGGCGCCGCACACCAAGCGCCGGCTCGAGCGTTTCGCTGGGGAAGGACGTCGCGCTGAAAGTATTCCCGGGACTTCAGTCCTTGAGGCGTCCGTCCGACCAATTGCCGTTCCCATGTTGCGTTCTGTGTCGCCGGACTAGCCGTGAACGATCCGGAATCGCGGCTTTCCAGAGGGAACCGCGCGGAATCGGTGAACGCCAGGAGAAGGCCCACTTTTCAGGGGACAGGTCCAGCCAAGACGCTGATACCATTGGAAAAGGAATGGTGCCCAGGGCCGGAATCGAACCAGCGACACGCGGATTTTCAATCCGCTGCTCTACCAACTGAGCTACCTGGGCATCTGGCGCGGCCGGAGCCGGCGCGAGCCGGGGCCTTATAGAAAGATCGCGGGCCTTATGTCCAGCGCTTCGCGTACGCAGTTGGAAATTATGTGACGATCAGGCGCGGGCGTTCGGTCCGTGCCGTACCGCTGCTCTCGGGGGAAAGCGGATTAGCGTGCCGCCAGATTCTTCGGCTGCTTGGTCTGTGCCGTCGAGCGTGCTTCGTCCCAGTTTTTCACCGGCTCGTTCGCTTCCGCAGCCTTCGGAATGACCCTCCAGGAGGCCACCGAACGCTGCGCCGCGGAAAGCTGATTCTGGTCCAGCTTCGCCGACACCTGGTCGCGCTTGGCCGCCGCGTCCTTGTCTCCCTGCGCCGCCGCCAGGGCGAACCATAGATAGGATTGCGACAGGTCCTGCGCGACACCAAGGCCGCGAGTATAGATCACGCCGAGATTGAACTGGCTGTCCTTCACGCCGCGTTCCGCCGCGCTGCGGAACCAGCTGACTGCCGTCACCATGTCGGATTTGCCGAGCCCGCCTTCGGCGTACAGGACACCGAGATTGTGCATGGCTTGGACATGACCGGCGGAGGCGGCGCGCTCGTACAAATCGCGCGCTTTCACGAGATCCTTGGTTACGCCCTGCCCCTTCTCGGTCATGCTGCCGAGCCGGTACTCGGCCGCAGCCATGCCCTGATCGGCGGCGCGCTCGAACCATGTGGCGGCCTTGGCCAGATCGCGTGTGACTCCACGGCCATCGGCGAGCCGCATGCCGATCTCGTATTGCGCCCCGGCATCGCCCGCGAGGGCGCCCGCGCGCAGACGAGGTCCCGTGATACCGTCCGGCAGATCGACGGGGGCCGTCGCGACTTGCGGGGCTGGTTGTGCCGCGGCCTGGGCTGCGGGTTGTGCAGGAGCAGCCTTCGGCGGAATGGAACCGGTGATCGCCGGATCGAGATCGGTCGGCTGGAAATTGCTGGCGGCAAGCGACGGAGCGGACTGAAGCGCGCCATTCGCCCTTGCAGCCGGCGAGGTCGGAGCGGGATCGGCTTCCGCACCATAGGCACTGTCGGTCGGTAGCGATGCGATGTCGGACGGGCGATAACTCGAAGGAGCACCACTCTCGGCGGTGGTGAAGGACTGCGTTGCCGGCTGGCTCGCCGTCTCCGGGTCGACTTCGGCGAGATTGTCGGAGCCCGACGAGCCGCCGAGCTGCTGCGTGACCGCATAACCGCCGCCGAGCATGACGGCGGCGAGGCTTGCCGCGATCAGCGCCGTGCGCGAATGGCCGGTCATCAATCCGCCGCGGAGCTTTTCGGGAACCGCCGGCTTGGCCTTCGGCGCCTGTCGGATCGGATTGGTCAGCTCAAGCGGCGTTTCCGCTTGCTTGCGGGCGTTCGACGTGCGGCGCGCGGTCTCGATATAGCGCTGGCGTTCGGCGCCCGGCGTTTCGCGGCGTTGCCCCGGTACTTCATGCATCGACCGCGCCGCGGCTTCGGCGGCGGCTTCGGCCGCTGCGGCGCGGGCGCGCTCGATCAGGCTTGGCTGGGAGCCGGTCTCCTCCACGGCGGCCGCGGCCTGCGCTGGCAGCCGCGCGGCCACCTGTTCCAGGGTCTCGCGGACCGCATCGAGCATGTCCCGGGTGCGGCTCTCGTTGGCGTTCGAAATCTTTCCGCAGTTCGGCGATACCGCGCGCGATATCCTCGATGCGCGTCGCCATCTTGTCGCCGAACGCGCCGAGGCTTTCCTTGATCGTCCGCTCGGCGGCGGCTTCGGCTGCTTCGACAGACAGCGTGCGCGAGTTTTCGATCGTCTGCATGACCTTGGTCAGGCAGTGCTCAAGATTGTCGAAGCTCTTCGTCGCCGTGCGTTCGAATTGAGTAGCGAGGCGCTCGACTGCCGCTTCCATTGCGATCATCGGGTCCGACGCTGTCGCTGTAGGCTCGGCCTTCGGCTTGGAGATGTCGGCGGCAGGCGCCGGGGGCGGCTCGGGCGCCAACGGCGAAGCATTCTGTTCCACAGCCGGCGTCCAGTGGAACTGGTCGGCGAGGTCGTATGCGATCGTGGTCCGGAGAAGCGACGACGGAATGAGCTTCTCATCGGTGGCGGCAGGCTTCTCCGGCATCGGCATTGCGGCCACAACTGGCGCGGGTTCCGGCTCTATCGGCTGGGCGACGGGCTCCCTATCGAGCGCCTGCTGGTGCGCGAGGATCTCCGCGATGGCGTCCTGCAGGCTGGGCTTCTTCGGCCGTTTCGGGGCGACTTCCGGCGCGATCTCGATCGGTTCGACATCGACGATTTCCTCTTCCGGCAGATCGAGCGGCCCGCCCAGACGCGACAGAGCGGCGCGCAGCGGCCCGGCGCGGCCTGCGCTGACGGCTTCGGCGCGGGCGCGCTTGGCGGCAAGGCGGCGCTCCATCAGGTCGCTGAGGCTTTCGCCGTGGTTATCCGGGGCTTCATTGCGGGGCAGACGACCGACGACCGACGCCAGCCTGTCGAACGAGGTCAGCGGCGGCGCGTCCTCGATAGCCGGGGCCGGGGCTTCGGCGCGGGCGAATATGCTGCGCGGCTCGTGACGCCATTCATAGGCGTTACGCTCAGTGCTCGTGCGGCGTCCCGGATCGTCCTCGTAAGACACCCTTGCCTGCCTTTGCGCGCCGTTCGCCGACATCCCCGCCTCCAGGTCGCCGCGACGGAGCCCGACCGTGCGGCAAACCGAACCGGACATGCCCGCAAGCTTGAGAAAGAATTGCTCCGCCGCGCGTCAGGCCAGTTCGTTGTCCTGTTTTCGGACGATTTTGGTAAATGCCGGGTTAAGGTTGCTTAACGGCCGTCAAGCATGTTTTTCGCGACGCCCGTGCGGAAAGCCATCGCGGCGTCGCGAAATCCGTGTTTCTTTTTACCCGCTCGCGCGTTCCTTTGGTCGAGAACCCCATCGCCGCCTCGAGGAGAGACGTCATGCGCCAGATCGCCATTGCATTGCTCATCGCCGCGTCTCCCGTCGCGGCATCCGCCCAGTCCGTACAATCGGACGCCCAGTTCCAGATCGAGCGGCAGGGCGACAACACGTTCATTCGCCTCGACCGCAAGACCGGCGCGATCTCGACCTGCACCATCGATGGCCAGTCGCTCGATTGCCGGCCAGCCGACGAGCGCGCCGCGCTGCAGGACGAGATCGATCGCCTCGCCAACGAGGTCGACCAGCTGAAGCAGCAGATCGCGTCCGCCGACGGCACCCCGAAGACCGGCATCGACAAAAGCGGCAAGGAGATCGACGCTCAAGCTTCCGAGCGAGGAAGAGATCAAGGGCGTGATGACCTATCTGGAAGACATGTGCCGCCGCTCGTCGACAAGGTCCGCGATTTGACCAACGACAGGCCTGACTCGATCGAATGCACGAGCACGCCCGACAGTGATGCGACCGTCGACGCCGATATAGCCGACTCGGTGTCTGCAGCCGCGGCGCAATCGAGGTCGCACGCCGGAACGGTGCTTCATCGACATCACGCGCTCGTTCGCGAATGGTTGAAGGGCGATCGGCGCTGACGGAGGGCCTCGTCACGCTTTTCCTCAAGCATACATCGGCATCGCTGACGATCCAGGAGAATGCCGATCCGGACGTGCAGGCCGATCTGCTCGATTCGCTTTCGAGGCTGGCGCCGGAGAACGCACGGCTATCGCCACACGACTGGAAGGGCCGGACGACATGCCAGCCCATATCAAGTCGCTGCTGACGCAGACCTCGCTGTCAATTCCGGTGGCCGCCGCGCGCCGCTGCTTGGCACCTGGCAGGCCGCTCTACTTGATCGAGCATCGACATCCCGCCGCATGACCGGACATTTCCCTGATGTTCCTTGGGCTGCTAGGAACGCGATCACCATCTGTTGAGCCCCCAATTCAATTCCTGCTTTACCAAGCAATCGCCGGTTGCCGCTTTTGGCGAGGACAAGAACGCATTCCGATACTTATAGTGACCTCCATGGATATGCGACTCGTCCCCAAAGCTCCGCCTCGTCATCGCCGACGATCATCCCCTGTTTCGCGGCGCACTCCGCGCCGCCATCCTCGGGGCCTTCCGAAGCGCCGATATAGAGGAAGCCGGATCGATCGAGGCGCTGGTCGCGCGAACTCGACCGTGCGCCGGAGACCGACCTCATCCTGCTCGACCTCGCGATGCCGGGCGTGCGGGGCTTTTCGGGCCTGCTTCTGCTGCGCGCGCAATATCCGGGCATTCCGGTCATCGTGGTCTCGGCGCATTCGGAGCCGGAAGTCGTCCGCCGCTGCATGGAGTTCGGCGCGTCGGGCTTCATTCCGAAGACCACCGAAGTCGAGGTCATGCGGCAGGCGGTGCAGCACGATTCTGGACGGCGGCATCTGGACGCCGCCGGACATCTCGCTGTCGACGCGGCTCCGGACGACGAGACCACCGCTCTCGTGCGCCGCCTCGGCACGCTGACGCCGCAGCAGGTGCGCGTGCTGATGATGCTCTCGAGCGGCCTGCTCAACAAACAGATTGCCTACGAACTCGACGTCTCGGAAGCGACCGTGAAGGCGCATGTCTCCGCCATCCTGCAGAAGCTCGATGTCGACAGCCGCACCCAGGCCGTCATCGCCGCCTCGCGCATCGAGGCGGGCCAGTGGCTCGGCGCCTCGATCGCCGACTAAAGCTATCACTCGCGCGGCGCGGGCCCGGATCATCCTGAGAGCTGGCCGCAGCAGGGCCCGAAGCGAGGCCGGCCTCAGCGGCTTGTGCAGCAACTCCAAGCCGCCTGCGCGCGCGTCGCATCGCGGACGGCCTGGTTGCGGTCGGCCGTAATCAGGATCGCCGGAAGGTCGCTGCCGGCGCGCTCGCGCAGCCATGCGCACCGCGATCAGGCCGTCCTGCCCTGGTCGAGATGATAGTCGGCCATAAGCACGTCCGGGCGCCGCATTCGTCGAGCGACGCCGAGCGCCTCCTCGACATCGCGGGCGGTCGCGATCTTGCAGCCCCAGCCGCGACAGAGCATCCGCATGCCTTCGAGGATCGCGGCCTCGTTGTCGATGCACAGCACCCGTGGGCCGGACAGCGGCCGGCTGCTCGGCCGGTCGACCTTCGTGGGTGATCGACTGCGTGCGGCGGTCGGGCGCAGTCGGCAGTTCCAGCGCGAACATCGATTCCCCGGCCGGGCATGGAGCGCATGCTTCAACGGGTGGTTCGAGCACCCGCGCCAGACGTTCGACGATCGACAGGCCGAGACCGAGGCCGCGCGCCGCCCGCGCGCCGGATTCGAGCCGCTGGAACTCCTTGAAGATCAGCTATCTGCTTCGACGCCGGAATGCCGAGACCGGTGTCCCAGACCTCGACGCTGACGCGTCCGCCGCGCCGGCGGCGGCAGCCGACGAGCGACGCCGCCCTTCGGTCGTATATTTGATCGCGTTGGACAACAAGGTTCTGCAGCAGGCGGCGAAGCAGGCGCCGGTCCGACCGCACCCACACTTCGCGGACGCGATGACTGCAGCTTGAGGTTCTTCTCCCGCGCGAGCGGCGCGAACTCGACTTCGAGCTGGCGCAGGATGTCGCCGAGCCGCAAGATCGTGAGTCCGGGGTGAGCGCGCCGGCGTCGAGCCGGGAGATGTCGAGGAGCGTCGTGAAGATCTCTTCGACCGATTGCAGCGAGGCATCGACATTGGTGACGAGTTCCGGGTCGCATGCGTCCGTCCTCGCGCGCTCTCGGTCGAGGCTCGCGACATAGAGCCGGGCGGCGTTCAGCGGCTGAAGGATGTCGTGGCTCGCGGCGGCGAGGAAGCGGGTCTTCGAGAAGTTGGCGTCGTCCGCCTCCGCCTTGGCGCGCGCCAGTTCCCGGTTGAGTTCGGTCAGTTCCCGCGTGCGTTCATCGACGCGGCGCTCCAGCGCCTTCTCGGCCTCGACCGTCTCGCGTGACGTCGGTGAAGGTCGAGATCATGCCGCCATCGGGCATCCGGCATTGGTCCGGATCTCGATCACCCGGTTCATCGGATAGAGGTGGTGCGGAAGGTCTGGCCGGGCGTCGAGACGGCTGGAGCCGCTCGGCCAGGATCTCGTCCGGGCGCCCGGGGCCGTAGAGCCCGCGCTCGGCATTGACGCGGATGATCTCGTCGAGCGGCATGCCGGTCGCGCAGGAAATCCGGCGGACACTGGAAGATGCGGACGATATTCGCGATTCCAGAACGCAAGCCGGAGATCGCGGTCGTAGACGGCGACGCCCTGTTCCGGGCATGGTCGAGCGCCGTCTGCAAGCAGATCGCGCGAATACTGGATCGCGGCCGATGCGTCGTCGAGCAGCTGCATGGCCGCGTCCTTGGACATCGCGCGGCGCTGCAGCAGCAGCGACAGCACCAGCCGCGACGACGACGAGCCGATGACCGAGGCAAGAAGATGCTCGGCGAAGCGGAGCATATGGACGTCGGCATGCTCCGCGCGGCTTCGGCGGGCGTGCCGATCGCGCATCGGCGAAATTCTGGAAGGCCTGCGCCGTGCGGCTCCTCGCCGAGATAGCGGGCGACCGTCGCTTGCAACTGGCCGACCTCGACGGCGTGTGCCAGCCGTGGAAGCTCTGCGCCATGATCGTCTCCCTGCGGGCCGACGAAGACGTTCGCCTGCAGCCGCTCCAGCGGCGAGCCGATCGCGTGTCAGAGACACCGAGACGAAGACGAGCGATATTCAGGCCGAGGCTCCAGACCACGCCGTGGACCAGCGGATCGGCGATGACGCCGAACAGGGACTGCGGCCTCAGCCAGTTGAGGCCGAACAATCCCTCCGACACGATGTGACCGACCGACAGCCCCTCGCCGTCGAGGCCGGGCAGGAGCAGCGTGTAGGCCCAGACCGACAAGCCGACGACGATGCCGCCGATGGCACCGCGGCGGTGGCAGCGCGCCAGAACAGGCCGCCGAAGAAGGCCGGGCGCGAACTGCGCGATCGCGCCGACAGCGACAGAAGACCGATGTTGCGAAAGGCCCGGCATCGCGTCGCACAGCCGATAATAGGCGTAGGCGAGGATCAGGATCGCGAGGATCGAGACGCGCCGACGATCAGCAGCAGCGACGCATATCGGCGAGTCCGCGCTCCCGGTGGCCGAGCAGAGCCGGCATCGCGAGATTGTTCGAGATCATGATCGACGAGCGCGACCGTCTCGACGATCACCATGGCGGTCGCCGCCGAGAAGCCGCCGACGACAGGCCGCGATCGTGACGAAGATCGTTGCCGGAGCTGATCGGCAGCGCCAGCACGAACATGTCCGGCGACAGCCGCGCCATCGGCGAACATCAGCATGCCCGCGAGCGAGATCGGGATGATCATGACGACGATGCGAGCAGATAGACCGGCAACAGCCATGAGGCGTGACGGACATCGCGCTCGTTCAGTTCTCGACCACGGTCACATGGAACTGCCGCGGCAGGAGGAACACCGCCGCGAACGACATCAAAAGGACGGTCACCCAGACATCGAGCCGAGGCGGATGCTCGAAGAGCTGGACGAGATTGGCTGTCGTGCGATCGCTGGATCAGATCGTCCAGCCCGTCGAACATGAACCAGATCGACGTAGACGCCGACGACGAGGAAGGCGAGGAGCTTGACCACCGACTCCATCGCGATCGCCAGCATCAGTCCGTTCTGATGTTCGGTCGCATCGGCACGGCCGGTGCCGAACAAGACCGCGAAGGCGGCGAGGATCAACGCGATCCAGAGCGCGAAGATCGGTCACGCCTGCGGCAGGCGTGCCGCCGCCGGTGAGCAGGAGCGTCGACCGAGGTCGCGATCGCCTCGAGCTGCAGCGCGATATAGGGCAGGACGGCCACTATGAGGCCGACCGAGATCAGGACCGAAAGCGGCTGGCTCTTGCCGAACCGGGCGGACATGAAGTCCGCGATTGATGTGAAGTTCTGCGCCTTCGCCAGGCGGACGATATGCCGGATCAGCGGAGCGCCGACGGTGAAGGCGATGATCGGCCCGAGCATAGAGCGCGATGAATTCGAGCCCGGTCTCGGTGGCGAGCCCTACCGCCGCCGAAGAACGTCCAGGAGGTGCAGTAAATCGCGATCGAGAAGGCATAGATGTAGGGGCGCGCCGAGCCGTTCAGCCACGAAGGCGCCATGCGATCGCCGATGGCGGCGACGGCGAACAAGAGGCCCACATAGGCAAAGGCAATCGTGACGACGATCCAGCCATGCGAGCATCGCGCGGTCCTTAATCGTCCCGGCGGGATGCGGCGACGCTTTCAGCGATACGCCTGAACTCTGAAATATCCCCTTCGTCACCGAACTTCTATCGGCACATGTGACAGGCATCACTGCGATCCAGGGCTGAACCTTTGCCGGGATCTGGGGGGTTAACAATCGGTCACCACGAGGCCCCGATGCGCAAACCCGGAAAGCTGCATATCGCAACGACTGCCGCGCTTGGCGGCCTGGTACTTTCTGGCCTCCTCGACGCGCCGCGTCCGTGCGGAGAGCCCTCTCGAATTCCTGTTCAATCAGGCTCGCCGGTCGAGACCACAGCCGCGATATGAAAGCCCCCCTCCGCCGGTCTTCAGGCTCTTCGATTTCTTCGGTCCCAGGAAGTTCATCGAACGCCCGCCGCGCCGGGCGGCGGCACCGGTTTCGCACGATTTCGAGCGTGTGGTCTGCCAGCGGATCTGCGACGGCGCCGAGATCGCGCTCGGCATCATGCCGAAACAAGCCGAACCACCGGATGCCGAGCTGATGTGCACCGCAGCCGGCAACGGCTCACCGACCAAACTGATCGTCGAGACACTCGAACCGGGCGCGGGCCTCACCCCGATCGTCCTCGCCAAGCCGATACCGAAACCCCGCCGCCGCTTCTCGAAGGCCGGGCCGCGCTCGGTCAGAATCCCTTACCGAAGCCTGCGCAACCCGTTGCGCCGGCCTGCCCGGTGTCTCAAACGCTGAACCCTTCATGGTCCCGCTGCTGCACGACGCGACGCTTAGAAGCGGCGACGTCGTTGCCGT
Organism: uncultured Alphaproteobacteria bacterium; assembly: GCA_963778835.1. Taxonomy (GTDB): domain Bacteria; phylum Pseudomonadota; class Alphaproteobacteria; order Rhizobiales; family Methylopilaceae; genus Flaviflagellibacter. The sequence continues at coordinate 29,942 of CAVZVY010000002.1, read as the reverse complement.
CCGAAGGACGGGTTCAAGGTGTTCGTCGGTAGCGGCGACCCGCCGTTCAGCCCGAAGGATTTCGTCGATGTCGACAAATCCAGGCGCATCTCCGACGCCATCCGCAAAATGAAGGTCGTGACCCGCTGATCGAAAGCGCCCTTGCGATGCCGTCACTTGACGGGCGAAGCTGAACCATCCCGCCGGGAGGAAGCGATGCTCGAGAGAATTCAAGAAATTCGCCCTCAAGGGCAATGTCGTCGATCTCGCCGTCGGCGTGATCATCGGCGCCGCGTTCAGCCAGATCGTCAGTTCGCTGGTCGGCGACGTCGTGATGCCGATGATCGGCTTCATCACCGGCGGCCTCGATTTCTCGAACTATTTCTTCCAGCTCACCGGCGCGGCCGCCCCGACCTACGACGCCGCCAAGGCCGCGGGCGCCACGATCGGCTACGGCAAGTTCCTGACCGTCGGCCTCAATTTCCTGATCGTCGCCTGGATCCTGTTCCTGGCGGTGCGCGCCATCAACAAGCTGCGCGCCAAGGAAGAGGCGAAGCCGGCCGAAGTGGCCGAAATCCCAAAGAGCGAGAAGCTGCTCGAGGAGATCCGCGACCTCCTCGCCCGCAGGCCGGCCTGAGCCTACTCGGCGGCGACCGAGATCCGCTTCAGCTGCAGCGCGCTCCACGTCTCGTCGAGCGCGTCTGCCAGTTCGACGATCAAATCGTCGGTGTGGAACGGCGTCGGCGTGAAGCGCAGCCGCTCGGTGCCGCGCGGCACCGTCGGATAATTGATCGGCTGGACGTAGATCGCGTGCTTTTGCAGCAGGCGGTCGGACGCGGCCTTGGCCAGACTCGGATCGCCGACGATCACCGGCACGATATGGGTCTCGCCCGGCAGCACCGGCAGGCCGCGCGCCAGGAGCGCCCGCTTCGTCGCCTGTGCCTGGCGCTGCTGCATCTCGCGCTCGGCGCTCGACGCCTTCAGATGCTGGATCGAGGTGCGCGCCGCGGCGGCGACGGCCGGCGGCATCGTGCTGGTGAAGATGAAACCCGCCGCGTAGGAGCGCACGGCATCGACGATCGCGGCCGAGGCCGCGATATAGCCGCCGACCACGCCGAACGCCTTGGCGAGCGTGCCCTCGATGACGTCGATCCGGTCCATCACGCCGTCGCGTTCGGCGACACCGGCACCGCGCGGACCATACATGCCGACCGCATGGACCTCATCGAGATAGGTCATCGCGCCGTAGCGCTCGGCGAGTGCGCAGATCGCTTCCATCGGGGCGATATCGCCGTCCATGGAATAGACGCTCTCGAACAGGATGACCTTGGCGCGGTCGCGCGGCTCGGCCTTCAGCAGTTCTTCGAGATGCGCGATATCGTTGTGACGGAAGATCTTCTTCTCGCAGCCGGAATTCTTCACGCCCGCGATCATCGAGGCGTGGTTCAGCTCGTCGGAGAGCAGCAGGCAGTTCGGCAGGATGCGGGCGATCGTCGAGATCGCCGCCTCGTTCGCCACATAACCCGACGTGAAGACGAGCGCCGCCGGCTTGCCGTGCAAATCGGCCAATTCCTGCTCGAGCTGGACGATCGGATGGTGATTGCCGGAAATGTTGCGCGTGCCGCCGGCGCCGGCGCCGGACTTCAGCGCGGTCTCGGCCATCGCCGCAAACGACATCCGGATGCTGGCCCATGCCGAGATAATCGTTCGAGCACCAGACCACGATTTCGCTCGTGCCTTCCGGCCGATGCCAGAGAGCACGCGGAAAACGCCCAGCCACGCGTTCGAGATCGGCGAAGACCCGATAGCGCCGCTCGGTATGCAGGCGCGCCACGGCTTCGTCGAAGAAGTGAGCGTAGTCGGGCTTCAGAACGGAAATTCCGTCAACCATGGAATAACTTTAGCCTACAACGGGCCCGTCTGTCCCCGTCAACTTGCCCCAGGCGACTTCGTGCCGCGCGGCGGTTGCCTGCGAGGCGCGAGGGCGTCGACGAAGGGGCATCGACGACGAGACCGGCGTTGTGCAGGTCTGCATCAATCCGCGCACGCGCCGTGATCGCCACCGCAGCGACGATAGTAGGCTGCGGAGGCGGCGCGCTAGGAGCGTGGGGTGAGCGGATCACCCCGCTTCTGACGGATCCAGGTCAAGGAAACGTTGCAGCGCCAGTCGCACGATGTCCGAGCGCGACGGCTTCGGGTCGGGGTGCTGACTGATCCACTCGTCGACGAGACGATCTAGTTCCGGCGAAATTGCCGCGGAAACGGAAAGCTCTGCGTCGTGCGACGACAGCGTCGACGGATCCTGATCAGCCGTAATTTTCGTTCGTTCATTCATCGGTGTGTAGAGGTCGAATAGCAGAGCGGGCGGAAACGAGTCCGCAATCCATTAATCGAAAAGGCTTGCCGGCACGAGCGTCGAATGTCGAAGCCGAAAAGTGCCCATGGCTACTACCGACGCCCGTTTCGGCCCTTCCCGAAGCCCCAATGCCCGCAATCCCATCGGCGGGGTCAGGATGTGTCCGACGAAGACGCGTCAAAATCGCCGGTGTGAAGGTGTTGTAGACGACATCCGCGAAGGCAAGGCCGCCCGTTACGTAACGCAGCGCGTTCGCGAAACCATAGCGGCCAACTCGCCCGCGGAAGGAACCCGCGTTAGCAGAGGTCGCGATGGCCTCGTGCGCGCTATCTAATCAGCGACGGCATTCATGAGATCGCGGGCGGCCGATCGGATCTGCTGCTCCCATGTTGCCAACTTGCTCTCGATCGCCTGCTCTGTCGCGGCTCGACCATCCCGTTGCTCGGGCAAATCCGACCATTCGGCGAGGATGTCTTCGATCTCGCGACGCATTCGATCCCGGTGCTGGGTTAGCTTCTACGCAAACGCTTCCATTTCTGCACCAACATCTATTGGCGGTTGTGCTTGCCGGAGACGCGCCGCCAATTCATCCAGCGACAATCGAGTCGTGGCAAACCCTCGGGTTAGAATGAACTCATCGACGAGACCGTGAAAGGAGGTATCGAGACCGACGATTTTCGCCCGTAATTGAGGAGAACACCGGTCAATGCGACTTGGTCGAGCAGACGCCGGCCGTGTCTTCTTCGACCTGAAAATCCCGAACATAGTTGCCCCGTTGTCGCGGACACTATGCACGTTATGCGCGATTAGCTCGATGGGAATACTAAATTTAGCTTAACTGCCTAAGCGGGCACGGAGAGACTTTCGACAACGTAGTTCCCGCGATTTCATCGCCGGCTCATCGGCTGCCGCTGTGTGACCTTCTGCCCCCATGTCCGCATTTCGGCCGCTGGTATCATGGGGTCATGTCTAGCACCACACTAAGGGCCGTGATCTCGACCCTGGCCGTCCTTTCGCTTTTGACGGTAGTTACCCTTTCGGTCCTTCCAGCCGGTTCAATACACCGGAGTGGCCTTCCGAAGGAGATCGAGCACATTGCTGCCTACGGCGGAACGGCTCTGTTGGTCGGATTGAGCTTTCTGCGGAGGTCGCCTTTGTGGGTAGGCTGTCTGCTCTTCACGATACTAGCTGGGTTTCTTGAATACGCCCAGAATTGGGCTCCAGGACGCGTTGCCGGACTTTCGACTGCGGTGGCCAGCGTTATCGGAAGCTTCATCGGACTTTACGCCGCCCGGGTTCTCCTGCGTCAACGCGACGCCATGGCTAAAATTTCTGACAGAATGCGTCTCTGACCTTGCCATGGCGAGCAAGAAACCCCGCCTCGCCCCGCGTTAAGCGACGATTTTGCCGCACCGCTTAGGCGGGAATCGGGCCTGCCTCTCGCGCTTAAGTCGCGCGGCGTTGGGGAGGCACTATGTCCAGAAGCATCAAGACCTAGTCCCAAAGCACCCGCATGATCGGAGCTCAGATGCCGGCTGAACGACTAGGCCCAGAAATGCGAGATAGGCCAATGAGTATGGCCACCAGGATGCGCTCTGATGCCATCGTCCGATCATGGCATGCCAATTCTCCCGCGTCCGCCGGCGGTTCTAAGTCAGCCGCGCCGGGCATTCCCCGTCGAGCCGAGTGCGCCGAGATGTTTCTCCCAGGCCAGCGCCTGGGCGACGATGGTGTCGAGATCGTCATAGGACGGTTCCCAGTGCAGGTTTCGGCGAATGCGGTCGGCGGCGGCGACGATCTTCGCCGGATCGCCCGGGCGCCTGGGCGACAGATTGACCCTGAAATCGACGCCGGAGACACGCTTCACCGCGTCGATGACTTCAAGCACCGAATAGCCCTGCCCGTAGCCGCAATTGAGCGTGAGGTTATGCCCGCCGTTTTCGAGATGATCGAGCGCGAGCGCGTGAGCCGCGATCAGGTCCGAGACGTGGATGTAGTCGCGGACGCAGGTGCCGTCGCGAGTCTCGTAATCGGTGCCGAAGACCTCGAGCGCTTCGCGTTGGCCGAGCGCGGTCTGGACCGCGACCTTGATGAGATGGGTGGCGTTCGGGGTCGACTGGCCGGAGCGGCCCTTGGGATCGGCGCCGGCGACATTGAAATAGCGCAGGACGACGTAATGGAGATCGTGCGCCGCGGCGGCGTCGCGCAGCATCCATTCCGACATCAGCTTCGACGCGCCATAGGGCGACATCGGCGCCGGGGCGATGTCCTCACCCACCGGGTTGACCGGCGGATTGCCATAGACCGCCGCGGTCGAGGAGAACACAAAGCGCCTGGCGCCGCCGTTGACCACCGCCTCCAGCAGGTTGCGGGTCTTCATCGTGTTCGCGCGGTAATAGCCGAGCGGGTCGGCGACCGAATCCGGCACCACGATCTTGGCGGCGAAATGGATGACCGACTGGACGCCGTGCTCCTTGATGAGCCGTTCCACGAACGGCGTGTCGCCGGCATCGCCCTCGACGAAGGTCACGCCCTGCGGCACCGCCCAGCGAAAGCCCGTCGAGAGGTCGTCGAGCACGACCGTCGGGACGCCGCGATCCAGCAGGTCGAGGACCATATGGCTGCCGATATAGCCGGCGCCGCCGGTAACGAGGACCGTCATTGCATCATTCTCCTGTCCGATCGTGCGGGATGTCCCCGCGATATGCGCGGCGGAGCCTGACCTCGCGGAAATGAAGAGAACGTCAAAAATTCCTTTGGTATCAGAAGCGTCTCGGCGATCGGGCGACTTGGTCGCAGGCGGGGCGCGTCAGAGATCGGCCGGAAGACCCGGAAGACTTGCGCCGGTGCCGGTCGTCGCCGCGCGAGGCCGGGGACGCGACACGTGCCGGCCGAGAAGACGACCGATCGCGCGCGACTGCAACTGCAGGCATGTCTCCAGCGCCGCGCGCTTGCGCACGGTCTCGCGCGCTGCCGACCGCAGCGCGATATGGCGGGCTGGGTTTGCCAGCGCCTCACCGACCGCCGCCACGAGGCCGTCCCGATCGAAGAAGCCGGCAAGAAGGCCATTACGGCCGTGCTCAATGAACTCGACGACCGATGGCGTATCGGACCCGACCACCAGCGCGCCTGTGGCCATGGCTTCGAGCATCGACCAGGAGAGCACGAACGGATAGGTCAGATAGACGTGAGCGGCCGAGACCTGGAACATCCGGATCAGCTCTGGATGCGGCAGCGTCCCCACGAAATGAATGCGCGCGGGATCGAGGCCCGTCTCCTGCATCGTGACCTCTCGCCATGGCCTGCCGTCCGGCCTATGCCGTCCGTAGGTCACGCCGTCGCCGCCCGCGACGACGAAGGTGATGTCGGGATCCCGCCGCGCCAGCTCGGCCGCGGCGCGCATGAATTGCGGAAATCCGCGATAGGGTTCGAGATCGCGCGAGGCATAGGTGACGATCTTCTCGCCCGGCGTCAGGACCCGCCCGTTCGGCAAGCGGAAGCGCGCATTCGGATCGGGACGGCAGAACCGCATGTCAATGCCGTCGTGGACGACGCCGATCCGTGATTTGAATTCGTCGGGATAGAGGTTCCGCTGCCAGAGCGTCGGGCTGATGCCGGCGTCGATCGCGAGCAGGGTCGAAGTCTGGGCGAAGTTCCGCGCCTTCAGCCTGCGCCGGTCGTCGAGGGTCGTCGGGCATTCGGGATCGAAGCCGACATCGGCGCCGACGGGCTGGTAGAAGAACTCGCAATAGCCAAGCACCGGCGTCGAGGGAAAGACGTCCTTGGTGAACAGCAGGCTGCCCCAGCCGCCATGGCCGACGATGACGTCCGGCGCGCCCTCCTGCCGTTTCAGCGCTTCGAGCACCTCGGCGACGTGCATCCCCATCCTGAGATGGTAGTCCGGAGTCGAGGTGCCGTCGCGCAGACGGTGCTCCGGCGCGCGGTGCTTGAGGACGCGGACACCGGGCATCGGCCTGTCGGATGTCTCGCAGACAAGGGTCACCTCGTGACCGGCGCGGGCGAGACGCGTGGACAGATGAACGAACTGCGCCGGACCGTGTCGGTGAATGAACAGGATTTTCGCCACGCCCGGTAACCTTTCCGCCGATCCATATGCGGCGCAGAAGCTTCTCCTGAAAAAGATGCTTGCCTTGTATTGCGAAATAATAAATGAGTATTTCGAGCGGTAACAACAGTAACAAATAGAATAAAAAAAGACGCTAAAATTGCTCAAGTAACATGAGGTGCGGCATGTTGCGTGGTAAACCATTGAGCGGCGGCACATCTGTGTCGGTCGCCGGGCGAAGAAGTTTTCTACAGGGGCTGATCTACGCCGGCCTGCTGACAGCTTTCATCAATTTGTTGCAACTCCTTGTCCCGCTGTACATGCTCCAGGTCCACGACCGGGTGCTGAGCAGCCAGAGCATGGACACGCTCACACTGCTGACCATCCTGGTCGGCGGCGGACTGCTTCTCTACGGCCTGCTCGAATACATCCGCGCCTCGACCTTCCTGACGCTCGCCGCGCGGTTCGTGCGGACGTTGAACATGCCCGTGATCGATGCGTCGCTCCGCTCATCGTTGCAGGGCGGCTCGTCAAAGACGTCCCAGGGCCTGCGGGACATCATGGATGTCCGCGACTTCTTCTCGTCCGGCGCCGCCGGCGCCCCGCTAGAGGCGATGTGGTCGCCAATCTTCATGCTGGTGCTGGCGGCATTCCATCCCCTGTTCGGATTGATCGCGCTGATCTCCGCCGCGCTGATCGTCTGCCTGAGCCTTGTCGGCGACCTGCTGTCGAAAGCGACGCTGATGGACGCGACCTCCGCCCGCGTCGAGGTGATCGCCTCCGTCGGCGGCAGCCTCCGCCAGGCCGAGGCGATCGACGCGATGGGCATGCTGCCGCGGATCGGGGTGCGGTGGCAGCGGGCGCAGAACCGCGCCGACGCATTGTTCGATACCGGCATGCGCCGCAACAAGTTCATCTCCGCCTGCTCGAAGACCGTGCGCTACGGCATGCAGGTGGCGGCGCTCGCAGTCGGCGCGATCCTAGTCATCGATCACAGCGTGACGCCCGGCGCGATGATGGCGTCGAGCATCCTGATGGCGCGCACGTTGCAGCCGTTCGACTCGATGATCGAGAACTGGCGCCAATGGCGAAATGCCAGCTCGGCATGGTCGCGCCTGCAGACGTTGATCGAGAGCGACAGCACCGAGCGCGAGACGACCCCCCTGCCGCTGCCGACGGGCGGGCTTGTCGTCGAGCGGCTGGTATATGCGGTTCCCGGCAACTCGACGGCGCTTATCAGGAATCTCGAATTCAATCTCGAACCAGGAGAAATCCTCGGCATCGTTGGAGCATCGGCCGCGGGTAAGTCCACATTGGCGCGCCTTCTGGTTGGCATCGTCCGCCCGAATTCGGGCGGTGTCTTTCTTGGCGGCCACAACGTCGCTACCTGGGAACGCGGTTCGTTCGGCCGCGCGGTCGGATACCTCCCGCAGAACATCGCCCTACTGGACGGGACGATCCGCGAGAACATCGCGCGGCTGAACGACGACGATCCGGCGGCGGTGATCGCCGCCGCCCGGATGGCCGGCATTCACGAGATGATCGGTCGCCTGCCGCTCGGCTACGACACCCTCACCGGCGACTCGCGGCTGACACTTTCGGGCGGCCAGAAGCAGCGCATCGGCATCGCGCGCGCCGTCTACGGCAATCCCCGCCTCGTCGTCCTCGACGAGCCGAACGCCAGCCTCGATGCCGAGGGCGAACAAAGCCTCGTCCGGGCGATCGCCGAGCTCAAGGCGACCGGCTCGATCGTCATCCTCGTCACCCATCGCCCGGCGATCCTGCAGGCGGTCGACAAGTTGCTCGTCCTGCAGAAGGACCAGACATGGCAGTTCGGCGAGCGGTCGGCGATCGCCGGAATCATCGGCGGCTCCGAACGCATTGCCGTCACGGGAGGCGCCTGAGATGACGGCAACCCACATCCTGTCCAAGCACGCGCTCGCGACCGACGACGATCCGCCGCCATCGCTTCGCAACGACGTCATCGCCGGCGTCATGGCGATCACCATAGGCTTCGGCGGCTTCGCGATCTGGGGCTACACGGCCCGGCTGGACAGCGCCGCGGTCGGCACCGGAGCGGTGATCGTCGACACCAAGCGCAAGCCCGTCAGCCATCTCGAAGGCGGCATTCTCAAGACGTTGCTCGTCCATGAAGGCGACACCGTCGCCGAGGGGCAGGCGCTGGCACTCCTCGATGATACCAAGGCCCGCAGCGAACTCGGCCAGCTTCGCTCCCGCCGGGTGGGCCAGCTGGCGAAGCTCGCGCGGCTCCGGGCCGAGCAGGAAGGCGCGTCCGAGGTGACCTTCCCGGAAGAGCTGCTGACATCGCCGGACCAGTTCCGGATGGACGTCGTGCGCAACGAACGACTGCTATTCGAACGGCGCCGCGACACGGTCGAGGGAACGATCGAGGTCCAACGCAAGCAGATCGAGGAGCATTCGGCCGCGGCCGACGCCGCCGCGGCGCAGGAAACCGCCAATCTGCGGCAGCGCGAACTCATCCAGAGCCAGATCGAACTCGATCCAGATCCTGGCCGACAAGGGCTACGCAACGAAGGCTCAGCTGATCGACCTCCAGGGCAAGCTCAGCGTCATCATGGGCGATGGCGGCGAATACAGCGCCAACCGTGCCCAGGCCGAGAAAGCGAAGGCCGGCGCGGAACTTGAGATCGCCAAGTTCCAGCGCCAGTGGCAGAGCGACATCGCCGACTCGATGCAGACGACGAGCCTCGAGCTCAACGCCGTCAGCGACCAGATCGTCGCCGCGTCCGACATCCTCCGCCGCATCACCATCACCTCACCCCAGGACGGTATCGTCACGAACATCCAGGTGCGCACGCAGGGCGGCGTGATCCCGGCGGGGCAGACGATCATGGAGATCGTGCCGGAGAATGAACCGCGTATCATCGAAGCGCGCATCGATCCCCGCGACATCGATTCCGCCCGTGTCGGGGCGAATGTCATGGTCCGGCTCACCGCATACGGCGCGCGGCAGATCGCGCCGCTGGCGGGAAAGCTCACCTATATCGCCGCCGACCAGCAGGTCGACGAGCGGAGCCAGACGGCGTTCTACGTGGTCCGCGCGGAGATCTCCGACGAGGCGCTCCAGGAGGCGCCGCAGGTCACGCTCTATCCGGGAATGCCGGCCGAGGTCCTGATTCTCAACCGGCCGAGGCTCGCCATCGATTATCTGCTGGCGCCGCTAACGGATAGCTTGTCACGCGCCTTTCATGAAGAATAAAAATAGTAATTTTTAGTATAGTTCCACCTCAGATTGCCAATATTGAACGTCAGTGAAAACACATAAATTGTTACACTAGTTCATATAAACAAATTTTTGTTGTATCGCGCCGCACATTTACTAGGATACCAATCGCCGGCATGTGCGGCTGGCTCGCAAACTACGCGCAAAGAAGACTGTGCTTCAGTTTCTAGCAAGGAGAACGGCAATGGCTACATTAGAGGGTGGTGCCTTCGACGACACCTTATTGGGTAGCCGCTTCAGTGATGCGATTTTCGGCCACGGCGGAAATGACTTCATCATGGGCGGTAACGGTGAGGATGCTTTGTTCGGCGAAGCCGGCGAAGACATCATGTACGGTGACAACGGCAGCGACCTGCTGTTCGGGGGACTCGGCAACGACTTTCTCGACGGCGGCAACGGCGAAGACGTCCTGGATGGCTCGTTCGGCGACGATCTGCTGTTCGGCGGCAACGGATCGGACGTCCTCCTTGGTGGCGAAGGCAAAGACTACCTCTCCGGCGGCAACGGCGGCGACGTCCTGACGGGCGGTGTCGGCAGCGACATCCTCGATGGCGGCGCTGGTGGCGATATCCTGTCCGGCGGCTCCGGCCAGGACGTCTTCGTCTTCAGCGGCGGCGGCGGCAACGATGTCATCATCGACTTCAAGGTCGGCGACGACATCCTGCAGATCGAGGGTGACATCAACGGCACCGGCATCGCGTCGGCCGCCGATGTTGCGTCCCACGCTGTTGCTGTCGGCAACAACACGCTGATCAACCTCGGCAACGGCGATACCGTCATGCTGAAGGGCGTGAGCCTCGACGACATCAACGACGATCCAGACGCTTACTTCTCAGTGACCTGACGAAGTACCGGGGAGCACTGTGCGGTGCTCCCCGGTTTTTCTTTGCCTTTTTGTCCATCAACTTCAGGGAGTGCGGTCCTGATGCAGACGCTGGACGAGGTCATTTGTCATGTCCTCTGCGACGAAGTCGCGATCGTTTGCTGTGTACGACCGGAGAGTGCGGGCTCTCCGGTTCGTATCACAGACCGATCGGGCGACGAGCCCTCGCCCCTCAGCTGTCTGAAGCTGAAGCAGGCGGACGGTCGCACCAGGATCGTCTGGGCGCTGCCGCGTGCGTCGCTCAATGCGCTGGGGCTGATCATCTCATCGATCGAATCCGACGACCTCCATGCCGAGGTCTCGAACGGCGGCGCGCCGGCTCCGGTCGAGGAACTCCTGGAAGGCCTCGCGCCACAGGACCGGATCAACCTCGTCTCCGCCCTGACCACGACGTGGCCGGGACTCTTTCGCCTGCAGCGGAGCGCAAGCTTCGCGAAGACACTGTCGGCCCTGTTCAAGGCGCCCGAGGGCCCCTCGCGCCGCGTCGCGCTCATGGCCGGCACGGACGACGCCCTGATCGTCGAGGCCGTCGTGCCGAACCGGCTGGGCGGCCTCAGGGGCATGGTGCTCATTTCTCCGCGCGGCGTGCAGTCCCTCAAGACCAGGCCGATGGCGCAACGGGCGTCCGATCGGACACGAGGCACCCGCCGCTTCCTCTGTGAACGGCCATCGGGCGATCCGCATCTGGTGCTGATCCGCGGCGCGAACGGCGTTCTCGTTCGCGAGTGGCCGACCGGACAGCGCGGGCCATCGCTCGAACGCTGGTGGCGCAACACGCCGAAACACGACGACGCGCTTCGGCAGGAATGCATCGAGCTGCTGAACCTGCATTCACCGGCGAGCCGCGCCGCTGCCCTCGAATTTCAGCTCCGCTGTCCCATCGACGCCGCCGCGGTTGTCGGAAACGCGGCGCTGCCCGGAGCCGAGATCGAACTCGCGCTCAGCGGCCCGACAGGGCTTCTGGTCAGCGGCTGGTATCGTGATCCCTCGCGTTTCATCGAGGGTTTCGATGTCATCGACGCGCGACGGCGAGCCGGTCTCGTTCGATCAGGCGCGTCACGAATTCCGCGGCCGCGTGGCCGGCCCGAAGGGCGATGAGCTCCACGCGACCGGCTTCGTCAGTTTCGTTCCGCAGACGGGGGCGCCGCTGCTGCAGCCGCGCTTCCTGATGAGGCTGAGATCTGGGGCCCGCCATCTTCTGGTCCCGGGTCCCCAACCGCTTGATCCAGTCGAGGCACGCGCGGCCGCGCTGAGGGCTGTCCCCCCGCAGGCCCTCAACGACGACGTCATCGCGCAATGCCTCGCGCCGACGCTCGCTCCGCTGCAGCAGGCAGTCCGCACGAGCGTCGGCGCTCCCATCGTCAAGCAGATCGGCAAGCCGGTCGCCCGGCCGCGCGTGTCGATCATCATCCCGCTCTACCGGGTGCTCGACTTCCTGCCGTTCCAGATCGCGGCCTTTGCGGCCGATCCCTAGTTCGCCCGCCGCTGCGAGCTGATCTACGTCCTCGATTCGCCCGAGCAGGCGGCCGAGGTCCAGCACATGCTCGGGGGCCTCCACCTCGTCTACGGCCTGCCGATGACGCTCGTGGTGATGGACCGCAATGGCGGCTATGCGATCGCCTGCAACCGCGCCGCGGCGCTGGCGCGGGGACGATGTTGGCGCTGGTCAATTCCGACGTCATTCCGATCGACCCGGCTGGCTGCGGAACGCTGGCGAAGCGGCTCGACGACCGCCGCGTCGGCGCGGTCGGCCCCAAGCTGCTCTTTGAGGACGGCTCGATCCAGCATGCCGGCCTGTTCTTCGCGCGCGACCATCGCGGACGCTGGCTCAACCATCATTACTCACAAGGGCATGCCGCGCCATTATGCGCCGGCCGAACGGGAGCGCTCGGTCCCCGGCATCACCGGCGCCTGCATGGTGATGCGGCGCGCGCTCTTCGAGGAGGTCGGCGGCTTCACCGAGGACTATGTCATCGGCGATTACGAGGACAGCGACCTCTGCCTGAAGATCCGGCACGCTCGGACACGACATCCTCTACGTCCCGCGGCCGAACTCTACCATCTCGAACGCCAGTCGATGCGCGAGAGCGCCGACTACATGCGCGGCGTCGCCTCCCAATACAACTCCTGGCTCCAGACGGAGCGCTGGGAAGACGCCATCGGCGATCTGATGGCCAGCTTCGCCGCGCAGCCGCAGACCCTGAGGGTTGCATGACGTCGTTGCGCCTTCAAATCCCCGAAACCCAGGACATCGCCGAGGCCGACGCGCGCCTCGACTGGCTGCAGGAAGCCGTATCGAAGAACCGCTTCCTGCCCGAGCCGGATCCGCGCCAGAGTCTTCGTCGGCGACGGCGATTTCGCGCGATCGGCGCCGAGTTCCTCGGCCATCTCGTCCGGATCGGCGGCCTGCAGCCCGACGATCGCGTCCTCGACATCGGCTGCGGTATCGGCCGGATCGCCGTGCCGCTGACCCAGTATCTTTCGGCCACGACGACCTATCTCGGTCTCGACCCGGCGAAAGAGGGCATTGCGTGGTGTCAGCGGCACGTGACGCCGACCTATCCGCACTTCCGCTTCCAGCAGCTCGACGTCGCGCACGCGCTCTACAATCCGAACGGCCTCATCGCGGCGAGACTTTGGTCCTGCCGGTCGCCGACCACAGCTTCGACTTCGCCTTCATGGTCTCGGTGGCGACGCATCTGCCGCCCGAAGAAGTGACTGTCTATGCGCGCGAGGCCTTCCGCGTGCTCGCGCCCGGCGGCCGCCTGTTCATTACCGCTTTCCTGATGGATGCGAGCGCGCAGGCGCCCGGCGCAGGATCCGCGGTGCGACTTCAAAGGTTCGGCGACGGGCCGGACTGGTATATCGATCAGACCGCGAAACTCGCCGCCGTCGCCTTCGACGATGGCTGGCTCGAATCCGTCCTGGCCGAGGCTGGATTCAGGATCGAGCTGCGCAGTCTCGGCCATTGGCGCGGCACCCGCGCCGCCCACTACCAGGACATCATCGTCGCGACCAAGCCGGGCAGGGTGCGTGATGCGGATCCTCGTCGTCGCGCACAACCATCCCGATCTGCATCCCGGCGGGACGGAGATCTTCGCGCACGACCTGTTCGGCGCCTACAAGCGCGCCGGAGCTGAGGCGTTGTTCCTCGCGGCGACGAACTCGCTCACCGCGACGCGCGCCCGGGGACGAGCTTCCAGACCATCGGCCCGTCGGCCGACGAGGTCGTGCTCTGGGGCGGTCATTTCGACCGCTTCTACATGAGCCAGATCGACAGTTACGGCACGCTGCAGGACATGGCGCGGCTGCTCGGCGAGTATCGGCCCGACGTCATCCATATCCATCACCTGCTGCTGATCGGCGCGGAACTGCCGTTCCTGGCGCGGCGGATGCTGCCGAACGCCAAGATCGTGATGACGCTTCACGACTACTATCCGATCTGTCATCGCGACGGGCTGATGGTCCGCAACAAGACGGACGAGCGCTGCGACCGCGCGAGCCCGTCGCGCTGCCATGCGTGCTTCCCGAACATCGCCGCGGACCGTTTCCTGCTGCGCGAGCAGAACCTCAAGACGCTGCTTCGCGCGGTCGACCTCTTCATCGCGCCGAGCGAGTTCCTGCGCGACCGCTATGTGCAATGGGGCCTGCCGACGAACAAGATCGCGGTCGTGGCCAATGCCCGCCCCGCCGTTGAGCCGGCACCGGTCCGGCTCAACCGTCCGGGGCGCGCGACCTTCGGCTATTTCGGCAATCTCAACCCGTGGAAGGGCGTGCTCGTCCTGCTCGACGCCGCCAAGCGCCTGCGCGACCAGGGCATGGATTTCGAGCTGCGCCTGCACGGTGGCGCGCCGTTCCAGAGCGAGGCCTTCACCTCGGCGCTGTCGCGCTGAGCGAGGAACTGGACGGCAATCTGGTGCGGCTCGGCTCCTACGAGCGCGACCGCATTCCGGCTCTGATGGCGGCGGTCGACTGGGTCGTGGTGCCGTCGATCTGGTGGGAGAACGCGCCGCTTGTCATCCAGGAGGCGTTGCAGCATCGCCGTCCGCTGATCGTCAGCGGCATCGGCGGCATGGCCGAAATGGTCAAGGACGGCGTCACCGGCCTGCACGCCCAGCCGGGCGACGCGTCGGACCTCGCGCGCGTCATGCGCCGGGCGATCGACGAGCCGTCGCTCAAGCAGAAATTCGCCGACGCCATACCCGCGCATCCCGGCATCGACCGATGCGCCTCGGAGCACATGGCGCTCTTCTCAAACACCGCAGCCCGCGAGATCGCATGATGAGCCAGATCGTCCAGAACATCGTGGTGGAGGTCGTTTCGCCTGCCTCCGTGAACATCCAGGGCAGGGTCGATGCGTTCGAGGGCGCGCGCATCCTCGGCTGGGCGTGGAACAGCGAACAGCCGACCGAGCGCCTCACGATCGAAGCAATCCTGGACGGCACCGTCGTCGCGACCGCGACCGCCGACCGCACGCGTATCGATCTCCGCAGGAACGGCATCGGCGACGGCTCGCATGCATTCGACCTGGAACTGCCGCCAGAGCTCGCCGACAGTTCCGGCGATGTCGAGGTCAGGGTCCGCGCGCCGTCCGGCGAGACGAAAACCCTTCGCGTGCCCTCCACCGGCGAACTCGCCGCCGAGGCCGCCGTGGCGGTGCCGCTCGCGCGGGTGCTTGAAAAGCTGGACGTGCTCGTCGCGGCGCAGCGTCAATTGCACATTGGCCAGCGCGACACCGCGACGGCGATGAAGGACCTGACCGCGCGGCTCGACACCCTCTGCTCCGAAGGCGGCATGATCGAGTCGACCGCAAGCCACGTCGCCTCCTCGCACGCCGGCATCGCCGAGCGGGTCAGTGCAATCGAGGTCTTTCTCGCCCGGTTTGATGGCACTCTCGGCGCTTTCGAGAACAGGCTCGTCGACCTCCAGGCGGTCGGCAAGCACGAAATCAAGCCGCTCGTCCTCCTCCTGTCGGTGATCTCCGGCTTCGTCGCCGGGGCCATCATCGTGATGATCGCGAGCTGACGATGGCGCTCCATCTCGAAACGATCGGGATCGACGGCCCGCTGCTCCTGACGCCGACGCGGCACATGGACAGGCGCGGCAGCTTCGTCGAGACGCTCAATCGTCATGCCCTCTCGCTCGTCGGCATCGATTTCAGGATCGCGCAGATCAACGAATCCGTGTCGATCCGGACGGGCACCATCCGCGGTCTCCATCTGCAGCTCCCACCGGTGCCGCAGGCCAAGATCGTCCGGGTGCTGTCGGGCAAGATCCGCGACGTCGTCGTCGACGTTCGGCCGGGATCGGCTCAGTTCGGCCGATGGGCGGCCGTTGAGTTGACCGCCAACGAGGAGCGGCAATTGTTCGTGCCCGCGGGCTTCGCGCACGGCTTCGTCACCTGCGCGGCCGACACCCGCGTCAGCTACTGCGTCGACCATCCCTATGACCCGGGCGCCGAGCTCGGACTGCGCTGGAACGATCCCACGATCGGCATCGACTGGGGTCTCGATCGGGAGCCGGTCCTGTCCGAACGCGACAGCGCGCTGCCACTTCTCGCCGACGCCATTCCGACCCTTTCGGCGTCGTTCCCTTCATTGGAGATCGCACGATGCGCGTAATCGTCACCGGCGGGTCCGGATTCATCGGCTCGGCGATCATCCGCCGCATTCTCACGACCACCGACTGGTCGGTGGTCAATCTCGACAAGCTGGGCTACGCCGCGGTCGGTGATCCGTGCCCGTCCGGATTTCCGAGAGAGCGCTACGCGCTGTCGAAGAGCGACATCACCGATCCCGGCGCGGTGGCTGACGTCTTCCGGGCCTTCGATCCCCATATGGTCATCCATTCGGCCGCGGAAACCCATGTCGATCGCTCGATCGATAGTCCGCTGACCTCGGTCGCGACGAATGTGATGGGGACCGCCGTCCTGCTGGAAGCGATCCGTCGGCAATGGCAGGGACGCACGGCAAGAAGCCAGCTCCAATTCCATCTGGTCTCGACCGACGAGGTGTTCGGATCCCTGCCGGCCGACAGCATGGCGTTCGATCTGAACTCGCCGCTGATGCCGAACTCGCCCTATGCAGCGACGAAGGCAGGCGCGGACCTGCTCGTGCGGGCGTATGGCGAGACCTATGGCTTGCCGGTGTCGATCACGCGCGGATCGAACACGCTCGGCCCCTGGCAATTCCCGGAAAAGCTGATCCCTCTGACGATCGCCAACGCGATCGAAGGCAAGCCCATTTCGATCTACGGCGATGGCCAGCAGCGGCGCGAATGGCTTCATGTCGACGACCATGCGCGCGCCATCATCCTCGCCGCCACCTCGAAACCGGCAGGCCGGTGCTGGCTCATCGGTCCCGGAGAAAGCCGCAGCAATCTCGAGATCGTCCACGCGATCTGCGACCACATCGACCGCATGCGCGGCACGGGCCCGCAGGGATCCCGCAGGCGGTTGATCAGGCTGGTCGCGGATCGCCCTGCACATGACCGCGCTTACGCGGTCGACATCACCGACGCCGATTTCGGCCTCGACTGGCGACCGAGCCGCACCGTCGAAAGCGCGCTCGAGGAGACCGTCGCCTGGTATCTGGCCAATGAGGGCTGGTGGCGCCGCATCCGCGCGACGCGCTATGCCGGCGAGCGCCTGGGACTGACGGCATGAACGGCCCGGCACTCATCCTCGGCGCCAGCGGCCTTCTCGGCTCCGCCCTCATGCGCCGCATGCTGCACGGTGGGTTGACCGTCGTCGCCCCGCCGAGCACGTCGCTCGACATCCGCGATACGTCCGCGGTCAGCGAATACATCCTGTCGATCCGGCCGTCCGTGGTCGTCAACGCCGCGGGCTACACGTCGGTGGACGGCGCCGAGCGAGACAGGACGGCAGCGGCCGACCTGAACGTCGGCGGCGCCGCGAACATCGCCGGCGCAACGGCGTGGATCGGCGCACAACTGATCCATTTCTCTACCGACTTCGTCTTCCCGGGCGACATCCGCCGCCCGCTTGTCGAAACCGATCAGACGCATTCGACCAATTGGTACGGCGCCACCAAGCTTCAGGCCGAGGAAAAGGTGCGCGTGATCTCGCCCCGTCACCTGATCTTCCGAGTCTCATGGCTCCACGGAACGACGCGGCGTTGCTTCGTCAGCGAAGTGCTGCGGCGGCTGAGGAAGGGCGAGACGGTCTTCGCGCTGAACAATCGCTGGGCGTCGCCGACATCGGTCGACGATCTCGCCGATTGCCTGATGCCATTGCTAGCGTCCTTGATGGCCGGCGCCCGTCCCGCGACCGGCACCTATCACCTCGCGGGACAGGGAGCGGCCAGCCCGTTCGAAATCGCCGAGGCGGTCCGGCATTCATTCGGAGCGCCGCAGGGTCTCGTGCGCGAGATCAGCGCGCCATCGTGGCCGGAGCCTGCCGAGCGCCCGGTCTACTCGGCGCTCGACATCGCTGCGGCGGGCCGAAGTCTCGACCTGACACTTCCTGCCTGGGAGGACGGCATAAGCCGCACCGTCCGCGCGCTCATTGCGACATCGGAGAAAGCCGCATGAAAGGAATAATCCTCGCGGGAGGCACCGGAAGCCGGCTTTGGCCCGCCACCTCCGTAGTCAGCAAGCAGCTGCTGACGGTGTGGGACAAGCCTATGCTGTTCTATCCGATCACAACGCTGCTGACGGCCGGCGTGACCGAGCTCCTTGTCATTACAGCGCGGCACCAGTCCGAGGCGTTCCGCACCCTGCTTGGCGGAGATTATCTCGGTGTCCCGGTCCGCTTCGCCGAACAGGATAGGCCGGCCGGCATCGCCGAGGCGCTGCTGATCGGCCGCGAATTCCTCGACGGCCAAGGTTGCGTGGTCATCCTCGGAGACAATCTCTTCCACGGCGACCTGCTGTACGAAAAGCTGTCCGCCCGTAGGGTCCACAAGGCGGGGGCGACGATCTTCGTCCATCCCGTGCGCGATCCCGAGCGCTACGGTGTCGTCGCCCTCGATGACGATGGGCGTCCGCTCGACATCATCGAAAAGCCGAGCGTGCCGCCCTCCAATCTCGCCGTGACGGGCCTCTATTTCTACGACGGCACGGCGCCGGACCGGGCGGCGCGTCTCTTCCCGTCCCCTCGCGGCGAGCTCGAGATCACCGATCTCAACCGCAGCTATCTCAAGGACGGTCAGCTTGCGGTCGAAACATTGGGCCGCGGTTGCGCATGGCTCGACACCGGAACACCGGCCAGCCTGCTGCAGGCCGCCCAATTCGTCCAGGCGATCGAGGAACGGCAGGGGCTGAAAGTCGGATGTCCCGAAGAGATCGCCTATCGGCGCGGATTGATCGGCGTAGATGCGCTTCGCCGGCGCGCCTCGCAGATGCGCGGCAGCGAATACGGGCTTTACCTCGAGGGCCTGGCCCTTGAGCACGGCGTGCGCCAGCCGGTGAGGCCGAAGCCGGTCCGTTCCCCGCGGGTGTTCGTCATGCGCAAGGGCGCGGTCCCGGCAGCAACCCTGCCCGGAAAAAAGACGCTCCAGTGAACATCACCGCCGCCTCGCCCTCGCTCAGGCAGGTCCGGTCCCCCGGCCCTCTGATCGGCACGATCGAACAGATCGGCCAGATCGAGGGCGCCGAACTCTTTGTCAGCGGCTGGTCGAGGGAGCGCCCGCCGTCCGGATCGACGGTCGCGGTCTTCACGGCGGGCAACGCCGTCCAGGGACAGCTCTGGGCGACGTGGTCCGACCGGCCGGATGTCGGCCCGTTGAGCGGGTTCAGCGGAATCGTCGAACTCGCGGCGCCGGTAACGCCCTCAGACATCCGCGGGATCGTGCTCGGCAACGATCGGCGATCGCGTCTCGGCGTCTACGATGGCGCGCTGTTCCCCGACCTGAAGCAGGCCGTCGGACTGTTGCGCGAGGCGATGTCGATCGGATCCGCGGGCGATGCGCAGGAGCGGCTGGCGCGGATCGTCGAGCGTTACGAGGGCATCGATACTGTGTCGAGCTCGCCAATCCCCGTCCGCATCGGCATCGACGATTGCATCGCCTTCGACGGCGCAGGTGTCATCGTGATGGGCTGGCTCTTCGATCCGGAAGGCCTGGTCCGCAAGGTGTCGTTCGTCGATGCGTCCGGCACCCGGCGCATCGACCAGGGATGGATCCGCCAGCCCAGGCGCGACGTCACCGACAGCTTTGCCGCGGATCCGCGCTTCAGGGGCTATCCGACCCGCCACCATTGCCACGGCTTCGCGGCGTTGATCCCCGAGACTTCCGGTGAGGGCGACCCATATCTCACGGTCGACGTCGCCGGCAGCGTTCCCCTTCACTATCCGGTCGCGGTCAGGACCGGGAATGCGGCAACACTGCTGCGCCGATTTCTGATGATGATCGATCCGGCATTGCCGACCTCGATCGACATCGTCGACCGTCATCTCGCTCCGGTGATCGCCTCGATCCGTCCGCGCCCGCGGCTGGCCGCGACGGAGGAGGTGAACTTCGAAAGCGGCGGCCTCCTGTCGATCGTGATCGGGTGCTTCGGCTCGTGCGCCGACGTGCCCCTGCTCTGCTCGGTGTTCGCAGCCTATCCCGCCACGCGGCGGCTGCCGATCGTCATCGCCGCGCCGGCCGAGGAGCTCTCGGCCCATTCCGGCGACATCATCCGCACCGCGCGATTTTATGGCCTCTCGGTCCGTCTGGCCTATGCCGAGGCGGTCGAGGATGCGCTCGACGCCGTCACGGTCGGTGTGGCTTCCACCGACACCGAGCTTGTCTGCATCATGGAGGCCGGCGTGTTGCCGCGCACGCCCGACTGGTTGACCAAACTGGTCGCCGCGCGGCGGCGGCACGGCGCGGCCATCGTCCGCCCGACGATCGTCAACGACGATCCGGCCGAACCGGATGACGAGGAGCGATTCGGTTGCCGCCTGCTGTCGAGATCCGACTTCGTCACGATCGGCGGCTTCTCCGCGCGCTTCCTGGATCCGGTGAGCAAGGCTATGGATTTCGCGCGCCGCGCCGCGGGCGCAGCCATTCCCACCGTGACCGTCAATCAGGTCGAGTTGATCGCGGGCACCGAGGAAGCGGTCATCCCGCGCGCCTGGTCCCGGCTTGCGCGTCGCGCCGACCTCCGGGCGTCCGAACTGGGCGCACGCCTCGAACTCCGGGATGCGGTCTGATGGCCGGCCCGCTTCGTGTCGCGATCCTTGCCCACGGCCATCCGCGGTTCTCGTCCGGAGGCGCCGAAATTGCCGCGCACACGCTCCACACCTCGCTGCGCGAGGCCGGCGGCGTGGCATCGCTGCACATTGCCTGCGGCTCGCCGCGACGCGCTGCGTCGATCGAGGAAGGCAGCAGCGAGCGGCTCCTGGAATCGGGATCGCTCGACCCGTTCCGGCTTAGCAATTCGGATCCCGCGGATCTCAGCCGGCTGATGGCGATGCTCTCGAGCTTCGATCCCGATGTCATCCATCTCCACCACATCCTGGGTTTCGGCGCGGATGCACTGTTCGCCATCCGCGAGCGCTTTCCGTCGGCGGCGATGGTCGTGACGTTCCACGAATTCGTCGCGATCTGCCATCACCAGGGACAGATGGTGCGGACCGACGGGGAGACGCTCTGCGACCGTGCGAGCTCCACGGAGTGCCATGGCTGCTTCCCCGATATTGCCGCGGCGAGCTTCCTGCGCCGTGAGCACGCATTGCGGTCGCTGCTGCTTCTGGCCGACGGCTACATCGCGCCGAGCCGGTTCCTGGCCCGCCGCTACATCGACTGGGGACTGCCCGAGTTCGCGTATGTCGGTGATCGAAAACGCGATCCCCACCGCGGCCGCGATGCCGGCCACGACTAGCCGCGCCGTCGATACGCGGCCGGTTCGGATTCTTTGGACAGATCACGCCGTTCAAGGGCCTCGATATCCTTCTCGATGCCATCGCGGCCGTGCCGGAGGAAGCCTGGGAGGGATGTTCGCTGGCGATCCATGGCGGCAACCTGCACAAGCAATCCCCGGCATTTCAGGAGCGCATGCAGGCGAAGATCCTCGAGGCCGCGCCGCGTGCCCGGTTCCACGGCGCCTATCGAAACGACGACCTGCCCTCGCTGATGGCCGATATCGACTGGGTCGTGGTGCCGTCGGTCTGGTGGGAGAATTCGCCGATCGTCATTCAGGAAGCATTCCGGCACGGCCGGCCGGTCATCGCCAGCCGGATCGGAGGAATGGCCGAAAAGGTGGTCGACGGCCGGAACGGACTGACCTTCGATGTCGGCGACGCCGGCGGCCTGTCGCAGCGGCTGCAGCACGCGAAGGAGCCGGCGCTTTGGGAACGCCTGAAGGACGGCATCCGGGCGCCCGTCGACAAGGTCGTCACGGCCCGCGAACATCTTGATTGCTATCGAGCGCTGATCAAGGCGCGGCGAGCGGCAGCGACGCCCCTCGCCATCTGACATTCGCCTGAAGAACGGAGATCACGCCTGCGCGCGATCTCCTTGCGCATCCCGATCGACAAGGGTCGGCGCCGCCGCTTTCCGCGCCTCGGACTCGATCCTGATCAGACGCGGACCCTGCTTGCGGGCGCGCTCGAAGCGATCCGGGAACCAGGTCGCCAATTGATCGAGGACCGGCTGCGTCGTCGCTTTCCAGTCGAGCTTGGCGGTCCGTGCCGCGGCGGCGTCCGAGAGGCGCGCGAGGCTGGCGCGGTCGAGCGCGAGCCCGGACAGGAAGTCGACGAATTCGTCGACGATCCGCCCTTCGCTCGTAGCGCGCACAAGAAGCCCGTCGGCGTCGTGGTCGATAAGCTCTTCCACTGCGCCGACCGCGGTTGCCACCGGCACGCAGCCGAGCCGCTGCGCTTCCAGAATCGTCAGCGGGGCGCCCTCCCACCGCGACGGCAGGACGACGACATCAGCCCAGGCGAACGCCTTTGCGAGGTCGGACGATGCATACATCGGCGGCTTGACCGCGATGCCGATATCCTTGAAGCGCCGGGTCCAGTCGGTGCCGGCTCCGGCGTCGATCACGTCCTTGCCGACAACCTGCCATTCGACGCCGACATCGCGGCGCTGCAATTCCCGCGCGATGGAATGCAGGCGTTCGATGCCTTTCTGGGCATCGAAGCGGCCGAGGAACAGGACGCGAAGGTTTCCGGCCGTGCGGGTGCGGCGATGGTCCTGAATACGGCGGCACTCGGCTTCTGGAACGTCGAAGCTCGGCGCGTTGCGGACATGCATCAGCTTCGCCGCCGGCGTGCCCATTGCGTGGAGCCATTCCACCATATCGCGCGAGCAGGTGAGGATCGCGTCATAGACGTGCTCGAACGCGAGCGACAGATAGGGATGGCCCGCGTCGCGTCCATGCTGCGACCGGTCGAGGACGTGGACGTAGTTGAGCACCTTTACGCCCTGGCGCCGGAGACTTCCGAGCACGGAATTGACCGACGCGACCTGATTGTTGATCACGACGTCCAGGCCCGACAGCAGACCCATGAGGCGCGGTGCCTGCGCGCTGGCATCGCTTTCCATCAGGAGGTCGTGCCCGGCATAGGTGTGGGGACCGCCCCAGAGCGGATAATCGGCCGCCAGGAAATTGATCGATGCGAACACGTCGTCATTGTCGGCGTGGCGGTCATAGACCGGCCTTCCGAGAATGAAGAGATGCACCTCGCATCCGCTTGATTTCAGAACGCGCGCGAGCGCATAGGCCACTTTCTCGACGCCGCCGAAGCTCGCGATCGGCAGAAGCATGCCGACCTTCAACTTCTTGTCCGGTCTGCTCAGGCGCGGCATCAGCGGTGAGGCGCCGGCCGCGGCGCGCGTCAGCTCGTAATAGCGGGAGCGCTCCGGCAAGTAGCTTTCCCGCCAGATCCACTTTTGCGGCCGGGCGTTGCGGAAGCTCGAATCCCGCAAGGCACCGAGCGTCGCGAGCAACGTATTGGTAGGGGACAGAGGCGTGCTCTGCACCTCGGTGAGATTGAACGGCGCGCTGATGACAAGCTCGACCACGCTCGGCGATGGCTGCGCGTTTCTCAGCGAACGCGCCCAGTCATCGGTCGGATCATCGACGCATGCCTGAAGAATGCGCTTGGAGGTCACCCAGCCGGTGATCTTGCCGCGCAGGGGCATGTCAGCATCGATTGCCCGAAGCTTGAACTCGATCTTGGACGGCGCGACCTCGAAGCGGATCGCGACGAAATTATACTGCTCGGCGAGTTGCTCGGCTTGCCAGAACACGTTGTGGATCAGGCCAAGCCGCGTCAAAGCCCGGCGATGGGTATCGGCAATCCAGGTCAGGAACGACGGTATGCCGTAGGTATCGGGCGCGCTCCTCGCCGCCCAAAAGCGCCTCACGAATTCGTCTAGCCCGAACAACTCGTGCTCAACGTTCGGGTCGGTGAAGGCCTCGACCAGATATGTCCCGACATTGACGAGACCGTAGCGTGGTGCCTCGGAATGCTCGCAGGCGAGAAGCGACTGCGTTTCGAAGAGCGCCTTATGCTTCTGTCTGATGTAGCTGAGGATCGCATCTCTCGTCCGGTTTGAATCCCGCAGCATGCTCTCGGCCCGCTGGCGATACTCGAACCCGAAATACGGGTGGTTGGCGCCGCGGAAGCCTTTGCCCAGGGCCTGAAGCCAGAAGTCCCAATCCTCGAACCCGGCCTTCATCGTCTCATCGAATCTGATACCGGCGTCGATAAGGCGCCGCGACACGAGACTGCCGGCCTCGCAAATATTGTCGAAGGTCAGGTGCAGCAGGCGGGAATACTCGGCCGTGTAGTTGCCCGCCCACGCGATGCCGAATTTGTCGATGTTCGGATAGACCCAGTCGATCCCCGGCCGGGCCACGAGGAAATCCATCAACGCCTTGATGGCAGATGGAGTGATCCGATTGTCGGCATCGAGAAGATAGATCGCCTCAAGCTCGGGAAAATACCTCAGCGCGTATTCGATGCCGTGATTGCGGGCCGAGCTCAGGCCGCCGTTGGGCTTGCGCGTATAGAAGGCGTTCGGATGAGCGAGTGCATAAGCCTGCCCGACATCCGCGGTTTCCGGGAACGGGCATCCGTCGTCGACGATGACGGTAGCGATGTCGAAATTCGCCCGCTGGGCGAGGACCGACTCAACGGCTTCCGCGAGCAGTCCAGGGTGTTTGAAAACCGGGATCACCACGACGACCTTTGGTGCAAATCCGGCGCTTCGAGAGCCTGCGGCTCCCGGATTCTTCACGACGTGATTGGGCATATCGATCCTCATGCCGGCGAGAGAAAGCGAAAGTCCTTGAAACGGGCCCAAGCGTAGCTGTTGTCACCGGGATCGCTCATGCGGGTCGCGATGAAAAGACTCTGGTGATCGCCGTTGCCCCCGTCGCGGAAGGCGCTGATGCGGCGGGTTTCGCCATGCTTGATGCGGCACCAGCCCGAGAACGCCTCGCGACGGCCGGGGGTGGCGCGGCCCTCGATGATGTAGCGGGCCCGTTCGAGGTCGGTCGCGACGACGATGCCGAAATCGACGTCCTTGGATTTCTCGTTGTTGATGTAGGCGATCGCCGAAACCCGGACGGCGTCGCGGATTTGCACATCGGGGATGCGACCGATCGTGACGCCCCGTCCCGGCGGATGGCAGACAATCTCCCCCTCCCCCGACGGCGCCTGAACGGCCGGAAAATCGAAGGATACAGTATCGGAATTGGCGTGCTCCGCACTTTCCAGCGCGGACCGGGCTATCGGTACGTCAACGAAGCCGCCGCGAAGCGACCGCGGGCTCAACGGGAGATGGGCGGATATCGACCCGGGCAACGCCGTCGATGGAAGGCTTCGCCAGACCTGGATCGCGAGGCTGTTGACCAGACAGGGCCGTCCGGTCGAGACGTCGGAGAGCTGAAAGTTCGGGATGGGATGCGCGCCTCCCAGCGAAAGTGCGGGCAGCCTGTCGGTATCCTTGGTGCCGAGCCTAAGCTGAAGCGTGCGATTGAGACCGGCCAATGCCGAGGGCAAAGCCAGCATGTTCCAGCCCGACCGGATCTTCGACGACGGGATCACCCATTGTTCCAGGATGACACCGTCCTCGAGCCCGACCAGCGCCGCATGAAGATGACCGGTCGTCCCGGGTTCGGCCGCATTCTCGAAATGCACGGCGACGGCCGCAACGCCGACGCTTCCGAGCGGGAGTATCTGCGACACGCCGGCTTCGAAGTCGCTCAGCATGACGCATTGCGATGCGTCAGCCACCGGCTCATTCGCGAAGGCCAACTCGAACGGCACGGCGTCCCGTCTTTGCAGCGACTGCTCCGCCAGGGCGCGGTAATGTTCAAGCTCCGCATTGACCATCTGTAGCCGCTCAACCTCCGCCGCGACCTGTCTTTCGCGAGCTGCGCTGGCCGACGAGAGCTTTTCGAGTTCCGCCGCGAACTTACGGAGCGCCGCCTTCTCTGTGCCTCGGCGCCACTCGATCACGGGGGGCAAATGCGACGCGCCGCGGGCGGTGAGCCAATCGAGGAATTTGACGACGTTGCGGCCGGACGGGTCCGCGGTAGCGATGGCCACCGGAAGCGTCGGCGGATCGCGCAGGATCTGGATCGGACCATCGGCACCGACGGTCACCAGCGGGTCGGCGTTATCGAATCCCGACAAACACCAGAGATCCGGTTCCGGCAGAGGCAGCGCATCCATGTCTGGATCGATCGCCACCACGATCGGCCGGGAGACCATGCTCGCAGGCAAGACGCCAGGCATGACCGAACTTAGAGCGAGCATGAATTCCCTCTCGTCACTGCTGAAGATTCCGCTTTGTCTGGAACACCCGCACTTCCGCGATCGACGTCATTGCGCCGTCGATTTCACCGTCGTTGCGCCCGGCGAACGAGGCGACCGCGTTACTGAACAGAAGCTGGGCAGGAGTGTGAGCGAAGTCGTTGCCGATCCGGAAAATCGGCTGATCGTCAAAGAAGAAGTCGAACGATTGCTCGCTCCACAGCATGCCGTAGCGATGAAAGGCATCAGCGAGCTTGCGATCGGGTCGGTGATTGGCGGCAAGAACGATGCGTTCCGGGCGCCACCGGCGCGCCGCGACCTGGATATCCCGCGGGAACTTTGCCTCCGCCACATCCAGCTCGAAATGGACGTCGCCCTCGCTCTCCGGCACCGATGTCAGCCAGAACGCATTATTGACGCCGGGCTCACGCGCGATCCGCATCGAACACTCAAAATAGCCGTACCGCTGCCGGAATTCGCGCGTCCGGACATAGCCTGCGGAGAACGGGCGCTGGGCGTCTGGCTTCCCGGGATTGCGCCCTAGATGCAGATCGAGGCCGTTGCCCGTCAGCGCCACGTTTTGCGGCAACCGGACGGATCGTGTTTCCCCGGCCCATTCCGTGACCTTCAGCCAGCGCCGCTCGAACTCGGTGTGGTTCCTGAAATCATCGTGAAAACTGAGCGTCCACTCGTCCAGCGAGTTGTCCAGCGCGGCAGGCAGGTCACCGACGGCCGATAAGGCACGCAGCGTGCCGCCGAAGGAGGCGGCCGCAGTACCGGCGATCAGTCCGAGAAACGAGCGTCGATCGATGGGGAGACGACGTGGCATCGGCAGAACTCAGGCCGATACAGCCGGTCGCGGCTCTTGTGCCGCGGCCCGCTCCTTGCGCAGCACGGTTTCGAGATTCCACGCGCGGTCGCGCAGCGTCTCGACTTCCTGGGTCATGTGATCGACCTCGCTCCGGTACCACGCCATGATCTCCTTGAGATCGTGCGGGACTTGGACAAGGTTTGGCGTCGCGAGCGGCTTCTCCGGCGGCTCCGCCACAGGCTTGCTAAGGACGTGGTCGAGTTTGTTCTCGGTCAGGAAGCGATGGTATTCAGCGTAGTTCCGCCGGTAGACCTGCTCCATTTTCGAGAAATCGGCAGTCTCGAGGAGACGGTCGAGATTGATCGGCAGATAGTCCTCGATCTCGACCGAGGGAACGGCAAAGAGCGACGCCAGTTCGCGAATGCGCGAGTCATAGGTGAAGAAGATCGCTGGAATCCCTTGATGCAGGGCGACGACGTTGCCATGGAGCCGGAAGCCGACCATGACATCGACGTTGCCGGCCGCGTCCGAGGCCCATTCGTCGATGTCGAAGAATGCGCGCATCCGGTTGTTCAGCATGGATTCGGCGGCCGTGTGACCGGTCAGCCCGAACTTGCTGAGAATGATCTTGATGTTGTCCTGTTTTTCCTGACCCGAGCACAGGATCGCCAGCGTCTCCTCCCGCTCGCCTTGGGAATAGAACATGCTCTCGGGACGCTTTGCGACCGCATCGATCAGCGCCCGCTGCATACGGTTCGTCTTCGTTGCGTTGCTGGCGTAATCCTCCGATAGATATTTATTGAGCGTCAGCCCAATCCGCGCATTCGCTGGATTGATGGGCTTGATCGTGATCGACGGCCGCAGCGACCGATAGAAGCTCGGGCAGCCAATGACGCGGACATTCTTGATTCCGAGATCGTTGAAGATCTCGGCGCTATAGAAGCCACGAACGCCGATCGTCTCGCACTTGTCGGCGATGATTTTCCACGCTTCGACGGTGCCCTTCGGCACCTCCAACTTCTTGTATTTTCCCGCCTGCGCGCCGACGCCGATAGCGACGACCGGACCTTTCAGCGACCTCAGGAGCGGCACGACATGGCCGAGATCGACCGTCTCCGTAAGGTAGTTGGAGCCACGGATCACGGTGGCGTCGTAGTCGTCCTCCTGTGGCCATTGCGCTTCATTGGTCGCTTCGGAGAACTGGACATTGCGAAATCTCGTCGTACGAAAGCGCCTTGAGCGTCGCGTCGTAGACAAGCACGTCGCCCGTATTGATGCCTTCCTTCGCGAAGGCGGCAAGCGGATCATCGAAATGCAGGTAAGCGGAGATATTGTTCGGCCTCACGGCCGCGCCACCATTCAGAACAAAAAGCTTTTTCATCATCTGCTCCTGCATGTCGGGCTGTCGGCGGCAACGTCGGCCGGCGCTGTGGAGATGCTCTGAAAACGATCGCTCAAACGACCGTTCTCAACGTGAAATTGCGAAGACGCGCCCAGGCGAAGTCGCTTCTTCCCGGGGTTTCCATGCGGGTGGCGAAGAACAGTTTGGTGCGGCGATCGACCGGCTGGGCCGATGTCGCGATGACAACCGCGCCGTCATCGGGGGTTGCCCGAATCCAGCCGGAAAACGCCTCGGCGGCAGCCGGCGGAAAACCGGTCTCCAGGATCTTCGTCGCCGTCGTCAGATCCTGCGCGAGGACCAGCGCGAATTCGACCGGGTCGGCCTCGGCGTTCGCGACGATCGCGTCCGCCGACACCGCGATGGTTTTACGGCCGGCCGGAAGCGGCAACTGGCCGATCGTCACCCCATGCGATGAGGGGTGGCAGCCGACCGTTGCCTCGTTCGCAGTGATTGAAACCGCCGGGAATTCCATATTGGTATCGCCCGGTTTCGCGAGGCTCACCTTGGCCAGCAGCGTCGGCGACAATGCTGCCGAGGAAAAGCGGCCGGGCACGAAGGAACGGTCGTCCGCCGAGATGACGTTGGTCCACACGGTTCGACTCGGATCGGGCGATCCGGCCCAGATCCGCAGCGCCAGCCCGTTCGGGCGCGCCGACCAATTCTCTCCCACGCGTGCCTGGAATAGGCGGACGGGCTGCATCGCGCCGAGGCCGAATGTCAGTCCCGCATTGCCTTCGAGGTGGATCCGCAGCTCGAGGGTACGGCTCGCTCCGGTGATGGCGCGGTTCAGGCTGAACGTATTCCAGCCGACTTCGAGTTTGTCGGGATCCAGGGTCCAGCAGTCGAGGACGTGATGGTCCTCGCGACCGACCAGATAGAGCCGGAGCCGGCTTCCGACCCCATAGCGCACATCGCTGATAAAAAGCTCGATCGCCGAGATTCCCGCGCTGCTGACCGGCAGGACCTGGGCGATCCCATCGATCGCTCCGTTGAGACCAATCGTCAGCCTCGGCGCATGCGGCTCATCAGCGAGAACGAGGTCGAGCTCCGTCGTAGCCTCAGCGCATTTTTCCAATGCGGCGAATGAATTCTGGATGTCCTCGTTCGCGCGGCGGAGCTTCGAGAGCGCTCGAAGACCGGAAACGCGCGCCGTTGTGGATGCTTCGAGACGTCGGCGAAGATCTTCGCAATCGCGGACCAACGCGTTGTGCTCGGCGTCCTCGCTGGGAACGAACCGGGCTAAGTCCGGATTGTTTTCGAGATCGCCGTCGTAGTCGTGAAGCGGCGTCAGCAATGGCTTCTGCCGCAAGGAATCGATGTACTCGTTCGTTGCCAGACTTTGCATGACTCCCCCGCACGGAGATTCTGAAGCTGTCTAAGTCGGCTCCGATGATCGGTGCGAGATGTTGAGTACGAATTAGCCGAGGCGGATCAATTAGTTTCAGGTTTGAGGCAAATCCGT
>CAVZVY010000001.1:0-224965 GCA_963778835.1 uncultured Alphaproteobacteria bacterium | reverse complement strand
CAAAGACCGCCGCATTCGGCCGCATCTCGTCAATATCCAGGGCTCGTAGGGACGAGCCGAGCACGAGCGTACGTAAGACGCGCTGCCCGAGGCGACCGATCCGTTGGTCCCTCGGGCATTCGGCTTGCGTGCGTGCGATAGTCATACCCGCGATACGGCCCACTGTTTGCAACGCCATGGTGTTGTTGCACTCTTGGACCAAACGTCGATGGGATGAAAAACATACTGACCTCCGGACCCACCTCCTGGGCTCGTGCGTTGAGCGACACTGCGCGGTCTGTGCAGCACGCCATCGCGAGAACCCTCCTCATGCACCGCATCGATGACGGCCAGCCGTTCCCACTCGGTGCGACCTGGGACGGCAAGGGCGTCAACTTTGCGCTGTTTTCGCAACATGCGACGGCGGTCGAACTCTGCCTGTTCGAAAGCACCGGCGAGCGCGAAATCACCCGCATCAAGCTGCCGCGCGGACCGACAATATCTGGCACGTCTATGTCGAGGGCCTGTGCCCCGGCCAGCTCTATGGCTACCGTGTCCACGGCCCCTACGATCCGATCGCGCGGCCATCGCTTCAACCCGCACAAGCTCCTGATCGACCCCTATGCGCGGATGCTCTCCGGCAAGCTCCGCTGGCACGACGCGATGTGGGGCTACCGGCTCGGTTCGCAGCGCGCCGACCTGACCATGGACCGCCGCGACAGCGCGCGGATGATGCCGAAATGCGTGGTCGCGGAGCCCGTCGCATCTTTGGGGCGACGACCGGCCGCCGCGGCGCGAATGGAGCGAGACGATCATCTACGAAGCCCATGTGAAGGGCCTGACGCAGCTCCACCCGGACGTCCCGCAGGCGATGCGCGGCACCTATGCCGCGCTCGGCCATCCGAAGGTGATCGAGCATCTGCTGAAGCTCGGCATCACCGCGATCGAGCTGATGCCGATCCATTCCTTCGTCGACGACCGTTTCCTCGTCGAGAAGGGTCTGAAGAACTATTGGGGCTATTCCACGCTCGCCTATTTCGCGCCGGAGCCGCGCTATCTCGGCGAGGCCGGCGTCGCCGGCTTCAAGGGCGCGATCCGGGCGCTGCACGATGCCGGGATCGAGGTCATCCTCGACGTGGTCTACAACCACACCTGCGAGGGCAATCATCTCGGCCCGACGCTCTCATTCCGCGGCATCGACAACGCAGTCTACTACAAGCTGCCGCCGGAAAGCCCGCGCCATTCCTGGGATTCGACCGGCACCGGCAATACGCTCGACCTGTCGCATCCGCGCGTCCTGCAGATGGTGATGGATTCGCTGCGCCACTGGGTCGAAAACTATCACATCGACGGATTTCGCTTCGATCTGGCGCCGACGCTCGCGCGCGACCCCTATGATTTCGATCCGCGCTCGGGCTTCCTGCAGGCCTGCGGGCAGGATCCTGTCCTCTCGCGTGTGAAGCTGGTCGCCGAGCCGTGGGATGTCGGAGGCGGTGGATACCGGGTCGGCAATTTCCCGGCGGGCTGGAGCGAATGGAACGACCAGTACCGCGACACGGTGCGCGCGTTCTGGCGCGGCGACGACGCGCAGCTTCCGGCGCTCGGACGCGTCATCGCCGGTTCGCGCGAAACCTATGAGCTGACCGGCCGCCATCCCTGGGCGAGCGTCAACTTCATCGCCTCGCATGACGGTTTCACCATCAACGACCTCGTCAGCTACAACGACCGCCACAACGAGGCGAACGGCGAGGACAACAAGGACGGCCATTCGCACAATCTGAGCTGGAACTGCGGCGTCGAGGGTCCGACCGACGATCCCAAGATCAATGCGCTGCGCGCGCGCCAGAAGCGCAATTTCATCGCCACATTGATGTTCTCGCAGGGCGTGCCGCTGCTGCTCATGGGCGACGAGCAGTCGCGCACGCAGAACGGCAACAACAACGCCTATGCGCAGGACAACGATACGAACTGGTTCGACTGGCGAAAGACCGCCGAGGCCGATCCGGACCTCTTCGCCTTCACGCAGGCCGCGATCAATATCCGGCAGACGCACGATGCGTTCCGCCGCCGTTCGTTTTTGACCGGCGCGCAGGTTCCCGGATCGATCCTCCGCGACAGTTACTGGCTGGTGCCGGAGGGCCGGGAAATGACGCCCGGCGACTGGAGCAACGGCCTGCGCCGGACAATCGGCTTCCAGTTCGGCAACGATGCCGCCGACGGCCAGCGCTTCCTCCTGATGATGAACGCCTGGCACGAAGAGGTCGACTTCAAGCTGGCCGATATGCTGCCCGGGGAGGTGTGGGTGCAGATCTTCGACACGCAATCTCCCGGACGGACTCGTGCGCGGCGAGCAGCCGATCACGCTTCGCGCCGGTGAGACCTTCAAGCTGGCGTCGCGCACGCTCGTTCTGTTCCAGCACGCGACCATTCCCGGAGCGCATTGACGATGCCGCGCGCGCACGCAATGCCGTTCGGCGCGCAGATCGTTGACGGCGGCGTGCGGTTCGCCTTGTGGGCGCCGACGGCGAAGCATGTGACGCTCGTGGTCGACGGGCGGGAGACCGATTTGCCGATGCCGGCGGCGGCTGGCGCGAGGTAACGGATCCTGAGGCCAAGGCCGGCAGCCGCTACCACTACCGTATCGGTAAGGACCTGACGGTGCCCGACCCGGCCTCGCGCTTCCAGCCGGACGATGTGCATGGCGCGAGCATAGTCGTCGACCCGGCCGCCTACAATGGACCGTCTCAGGCTGGCACGGTCCGGCCCTGGGAAAAGGCGGTGATCTACGAGGTGCATGTCGGCACCGCGACGCCCGAAGGGACGTATGCCTCGCTGGAGAGAAGACTGCCCGAGCTTGCCGATCTCGGCATTACCGCAATCGAGCTGATGCCGATCGGCGATTTTCCGGGCAAGCGCAACTGGGGCTATGACGGCGTGCTGATCTACGCGCCCGACGCCGCCTATGGCACGTCCGACGAGCTGAAGCACTTCGTCGACGCCGCGCACAGACACGGTCTGATGGTTCTGCTCGACGTCGTCTACAACCACTTCGGACCCTCGGGCAATTACCTCCACGCCTTCGCGAAGACATTCTTCACCGAGCGGCACCACACGCCGTGGGGCGCGGCGATCAATGTCGACGGCGAGGGCGCGGAAGTCGTGCGCGACTTCTTCGTTCACAACGCGCTCTACTGGCTCGACGAATACAATTTCGACGGTCTGCGGCTCGACGCGGTGCATGCAATCCTCGACGACAGCGAGCGCCATCTCCTCGACGAACTGGCGCGGCGGGTGCGCGAGGCGTTTCCCGGCCGCGAAATCCATCTGATCCTTGAGAACGAAGCGAACGAGGCACGCTGGCTGGAGCGTACGAACGGCAAGCCGCATTTCCACACCGCGCAATGGGCCGACGACATTCACAATTGCTGGCATCCGCTGCTGACCGGCGAGGACGAGGGTTACTACGAGGACTTCGCCGACAGACCGGTCGAGAAGCTCGGCCGGGCGCTGGCCGAGGGGTTCTGCTACCAGGGCGAGCAGTCCAGGCATCTCGGCAAGACGCGGGGAGAGGCTTCCGGGCATCTGCCGCCGCAGGCGTTCGTCGCTTTCCTGCAGAACCACGACCAGGTCGGCAATCGCGCGCTCGGCGAGCGGCTCGCACATATCGTACCGGCCGAGAAGCTGAAGCTGGCGCGCGCCGCTTTGCTGCTCGGGCCGCAGATCCCGATGCTGTTCATGGGCGAGGACTGGGATGCGTCCGCGCCGTTCCAGTTCTTCGTCGATTTCTCGGATGACAAGGGGCTGTCGAAAGCCGTGCGCGAGGGACGGCGCGCCGAGTTCAAGAAGTTCAAGGCGTTCGAGGACCACAAGGGCCGCGTTCCGGACCCGACCGACCCGAAGACGTTCGAGCGATCGCGGATCGACTGGGACGAGGTGCATCGCAAGCCGCATGCGACCTCTCGCGCGGAGACGAAGGATCTGCTGAGGGTCCGCGCCGAGGAGATCGTGCCGCTTCTGAAGACGCCGTTTCGCGGCGGCAGTTACGAATTGCCGCACGATCTGGCGCTTGCCGTCGAATGGCTGTTCGATGGTGGGCGATTGAGACTGCTTGCGAATTTCGGCGACGACGTTCTGGAAGCGGAACTTGCGCCGGACGAGCGGCTTCTGTGGCGGAGCACCGATAGCGTGGTCGCGGGCACGAACGTGCACCTGC
Organism: uncultured Alphaproteobacteria bacterium; assembly: GCA_963778835.1. Lineage (GTDB taxonomy): Bacteria > Pseudomonadota > Alphaproteobacteria > Rhizobiales > Methylopilaceae > Flaviflagellibacter. The sequence continues at coordinate 220,773 of CAVZVY010000001.1, read as the reverse complement.
CGCGCTGGACAGGGACCATCATCAAGGGCGGGGCATGAGCGACAAGGACGAACTGCTGGCCAGACTTTCGGATCTTGTCGGCATCGCCGACGGCTATTACGGGCAGACCGGCGAGTATGTCCGGACCTCGCCGGAATCCCGGCAAGCGGTTCTGGACGGCTTCGGGCTGCCGACCGGCACCGAGGCCGAGGCGCTGCACAGCCTGGCGATTGTCGAGAAGCTGCGGTGTGGGTTGATCTCGCCGCTTCCGGTCGTGACCTCCGGCCAGCCGGGTGGAATTCCGGTCCGCAATCCGCCAGCGGGCGAGGTCGAGTGGAAACTGACTGACGAATCCGGCGCGGTTCGTGAAGATCGGGCAGCCATCGAGAACGGCTGGTTCACGCTGCCGGCGCTGTCTCCGGGTTATTACGCGCTCGAGGCGGTTTGCGGCGACGCGAAGGTGTCGGCGACGTTGATCTCCGCGCCGCCGCGCTGCTGGGCGCCGGACGAGATCGGCGAGGGCGCGAAGCTCTGGGGCGTCACCGCGCAGGTCTATGGACTGACCTCGCCGCGCAATATGGGCATAGGCGACTTCACGGACATCACGGACGCGGCAAGCGGCTCAGGCGCGCTTGGCGCGAGCTTCCTCGGTCTATCGCCGCTGCATGCTTTATTCGCGGCGGACCGGTCAAAATACTCGCCGTATTCGCCGTCGTCGCGGCTGTTCCTCGAAAGCCTGCATATCGATCCGACGGCGATCGAGGGCTTTGCCGGAAGCAAAGCGGCGACGCTTTACGAGAGCGAGCAGTATGCCAATGAACTGGCGAAGACTTCGCGGTGGAACGCTCGTCGACCATGAGGCGGTCTGGGCACTGAAGCGGCCTTTGCTCGATGCGCTGTTCGAGGATTTCTCGAAGCGCGGCGAGGATACCGGTTTCAATGCCTTCCGGGCCGAGCTGGGCGAGCAACTCGAACTGCATGCGACGTTTGAGGCTCTGTCGGAGCATTTCCGCGCCGAGGGGCGGTGGTGGACCGGTGAATGGCCGAAGGATTTTCAGTCGCCGAATTCGGAGGTGGTCGCTTTTTTCCGGGAGGAGAAGCGCGAGGAGATCGCCTTCCATGCCTGGCTGCAATGGCAGGCGGATATCCAGTTCGCCTCCGCATCGGCGAAGGCGCGCGACGCCGGAATGACGGTCGGGCTCTATCGCGACCTCGCGGTGGGTGCCGATCGCGGCGGTTCGGAGGTGTGGGCCGCGCCGGAACGCTTCTCGCCGACTTTATCCATCGGCGCGCCGCCGGACCCGCTCGGACCCCAGGGTCAGAACTGGGGTCTGCCGCCGTTCGACCCGTTGGCACTGGAGCGGCAGGGCCTTGCGGCGTTCCGGGCACTGGTGACCTCGAACATGCGCCATGCCGGTGCGATCCGCATCGACCATGCCTTCCAGCTTCGCCGCCTGTTCCTGATCCCGCCAGGTGGGACGGCAGCTGAGGGCGCTTACGTGTCGTTATCCGTTCGAGGCGCTGCTCGCGGTGCTGCGGCTGGAAAGCCATCGGCACAAATGCCTCGTCATCGCCGAAGACCTCGGCACCGCGCCCGAGGGCTTCTCCGACGCGATCATGGATGCGGGGCTACTCAGCTATCGCGTCATCTATTTCGAGCGCGAGCAGGATGGCCGGTTCAAGAAGCCGGACACGTTTCCGCGCGATGCGATGTCGGTATTCACCACGCACGATCTGCCGACGCTTCGCGGCTGGTGGCGTGGGCTCGACGTCGATCTCCGGCAGACGCTCGGCGTATTCGACCGCGAGACCTCGGAGCGCGAGCGCGAGGCGCGCCGCCAGGAAATCGGGCAGTTCTGCGAGGCACTGGTCGAGCAGGGCCTGCTCAGCGATCCGACCCCGCCGCTGGAGCCGCCGCTCGAAGCCTGCGTCCGCTATCTCGCGCGCGCCTCGTCGGCGCTGACCTCGATCCAGTTCGAGGACGTGGCGGGCGAGCTCAACCAGGCCAATCTGCCCGGCCTCGACAAGGGCCATCCGAACTGGCAGCGGCGGCTTTCCGTCGATGTCGAGGATATTGTCGCTCCGGGAAGCCAACTCGCCAAACTCGCAGCGGCCCTCGTGGAGGAGGGCCGCGGGGCGCGCCCTAATGTAAGCGGCCTGTCAGTGCCGCCGCCCCGGGCGACCTACAGGCTGCAATTCCACAAGGACTTCACCTTCGACGATGCGGTAGAGATCGTCCCCTATCTGGCCAGGCTCGGCATCAGTCACGTCTACGCCTCGCCGATCGCCCAGGCGCGGCCGGGATCGACGCATGGCTACGACATCGTCGACCATTCGACGATCAACGTCGAACTCGGAGGCGAGGAAGCATTCGTCCGCCTGTCCGAAGCGCTCAAGGAACACGATCTCGGGCTGATCCTCGATATCGTGCCGAACCATATGGGCGTCGGCGGCGCGGACAATGCGGCGTGGCTGTCTGTGCTGGAATGGGGCGAGGCCTCGCCGCTGGCGAGCACGTTCGACGTGGACTGGCACCGCCTCGGGGCAGGTGGGAAGCTCGTCGTGCCGTTTCTTGGCAATCGCTACGGCGATGCGCTGGAAGCCGGCGAGCTGAAGCTGACTTTCGATGCGGAGAAGGGCGAATTCGCGGTCTGGCACTGGGAGCACAAGCTGCCGATCTGTCCGCTCGAATTATCCCGACATCCTCGACCGTGCGCTCGCGGCCCTGCCGGATGAGAGAAACGGCGGACGCACCGAGATCCTCGCCGTCAGCGAGCGTCTACGGGCCATGGCGCTCGAAACGGCACCGGAGCGTCGCGCCAGCTTCCCCGAAGAGGCGGAAGTGCTGAAGCAGCGCATCGTCGTGGCGGCCGAGGCGCAGCAGGACGTCAAAACGGCTTTGGACCGGGCCGTGACGCTGATGAACGGCATCGCCGGCCAGCCGGAAAGCTTCAGCTCGCTGCACCGGCTGCTGGAAGAGCAGAACTACCGGGTCGCGCACTGGCGGGTCGCGGCGAGCGACATCAATTACCGCCGCTTCTTCGACATCAATTCGCTTGGCGGCATCCGCGTCGAGAAGCCCGAAGTGTTCGAGCGCGCGCACGAGCTGATCTTCCGGCTGGTGCGCGAGGACCGCATCCAGGGTCTCCGCATCGACCATATCGACGGCCTTGCCGATCCCGAAGGCTATGCCCGCGCGCTGCAGGATCGGCGGTCGGGCCGGGCTTCTATGTCGTGGTCGAGAAGATCCTCGAACCGGGCGAAGAGCTGCGGCCGTGGCCGGTGGCGGGCACGACCGGCTATGACGTGCTGAACCAGATCGACGGCGTGTTCGTCGACGGGCGAAACGCCGCGCGGTTCGACGCGATCTATCGCGGACATGAGCGAGCTCGATGCGGGCTACGGCGGGCAGCTTCGCGCGGCGAAGGAAGAGATCGCTGGAGACGCGCTTCGCGAGCGAACTCGAAGTGCTCGTTTCCGATCTCAAGCGCGTCGCGAATGTCGACAGCGAAGCACGCGCGACTATCACGATGCTGGCGCTCCTGCGCGCGCGGTGACGGAGATCATCGCCCGCTTCCCGGTCTACCGGACCTATGTCGGCTCGGACGGCGAGCCGGAGGAGGCGGACCGGGACGCTGCTCGAAAGGACCGCTGAGCCAGGCCAAGCGCTGGAGCACGCTGCCCGACCGTTCGGTGCATGATTTCGTGCTGGCGCGGCGCTGCTCGGCGAGCATCGACACTGAAGGGCCGGGACGACCGGCGCCGGACGACGTCGCGCGCTTCCGCCGCCGCTTCCAGCAGCTCACCGGCCCGGTGATGGCCGAGAGTCGCTGGAGGACACGCTGTTCTATCGCTACGTGCGGTTGATCTCGCTGAACGAGGTCGGCGGCGATCCGGACCATTTCGGCATCCCGGTCGAGCAATTCCACGCGCTGAACGAGGCGCGCGCCGAAAAGCTGGCCGAACGCGATGATCGCGACCGCGACGCACGACACCAAGCGCGGCGAGGACGCGCGGGCGCGTCTGAATGCACTGTCGGAACTGCCCGACGAATGGGCGCGCGCGCTCGATGACTGGCGCGATGTGGTGACGGGCATGCTCGGCCGGATCGACGCCGAGGACGTTCCGGACGGCAACGACCAGGCGATGATCCTGCAATCGCTGCTCGGCGCGTGGCCGATGGAACTTCTCGAAGGCGACGACGCCGACGAGGCCGACGCCTTCCGCGACCGCATCAAGGCCTGGGCCGAAAAGGCGCTGCGGGAGGCCAAGCGCTATACGAGCTGGGTGAACACCGACGAGGAATACGAGAAGCGCGGTCGCCGACTTTCCTCGACGAGCTGCTGATCCCGGGCGGCGATTTCTTCACCGAATTCCGGCCGCTCGCGAACCGGCTGGCCTGGCTCGCGAGCGCTAAACGGCCTCGTCGCGCACCGCTGCTGAAAGCACGCTGCCGGGTGTGCCCGACATCTATCAGGGCACCGAATTCTGGGATTTCTCGCTGGTCGATCCCGACAACCGGCGGCCGGTCGATTATCGCGACGCGGGAAGCCGCGCTCGCAGTCGGAAAGAGACCGGACAAGCTGCTCGGCGACTGGATGAGCGGAGCCGTGAAGCAGTTCGTCCTGCCCGCCTGCTCGCCGACCGCGCCGATGCGCCCTTGCTCTATGCCGAGGGCGATTACTCGCCGCTAACGCCCGAGGGCGCGAAGGCCGAGCATGTGATCGCCTTCACCCGGGCGCTGGTCAGACGAGGCGCTGCTGTCGCGGTGCCGAGGCTTGTCGCGGGGCTGACGCAGGATGCGACGCAAGTCTGCCCGACGCATCCGACTGGGGCGACACGACAGCTTCGCCGTGCCCGCCGGACAAATGGCGCGATGTCCTGACCGGCCGGAGGTCGAACTTTCCGAGGGCGCTAACCCTGCCGGGGAACTGTTCTCCGCGCTTTCCGATTGCTGTCTCTAAGGAAGGTTGCATGAACGCCCCGGTACGCCCTCACCTCAGCCTGGACGGAACGGCGCTTCGACACGGCCTGCCGGCCCCCGCATCTACAACCTCTTTCCGCTGCTTTCCGGCACCGTTCTCGGCTGGCGGGCCGAACTGCCCGCGCATCGCCGGGATGGCCTTCGACTGGGTCTATGTGAACCCGTTCCACGAGACCGGCGGCTCGCGGAGCCTCTACGCGGTCAAGAACCCCGAAGTGCTCGATGAACGCTTCCGCGACGGCCACGAGAGCGTCGACGACGCGCAGATCGCGGCTTTCATCGAAGACGCCTCCGCGCATGGGCTGAAGGTGATGACCGACCTCGTCGTCAACCACACCGCCCGCGACGCCACCTCGCGCATCGAGCGGCCGGACCTGTTCCGACGCGACGAGAACGGCGAGATCGAGAGCCCCTATGCGGTCGATCCGGTCGACCCGACCGATCCGCACGGTCTGGGGCGATCTGGCGGAGCTCGATTACGACCGCGCCGAGGCGCGCGAATTCCTGACCGCCTATTGGGACCGCTATATCGCCCATCTGCAGGGGCTCGGCGTGAAGGGCTTCCGCTGCGACGCCGCCTACAAGGTGCCGGCGCCGGTGTGGACGGCAGCTGATCTCGGCCGCCAAGAGCCGCGATCCGAACTGCGTGTTCGCGGCGGAAACGCTCGGCTGCACCTTCGACGAGACGAAGGCCGTCGCTGAAGCGGGCTTCGATTATCCTGTTCAACAGCTTCGCGTGGTGGGACCTCAAGTCGTCCTGGGCGCTCCAGCAATATGAAGCGCTGAGGACCGTCGCCCCCTCGATCTCCTTCCCCGAAAACCACGATATGGCGCGGCTCGCCTCGGAGCTTCCGGAAGATCCGGATTTCGTGGCGCGGCAGCTGAAGGCTCGTTACGCGCTCGCGGCCTTCTTCTCGGCCGGCGTGCTGATGCCGCAGGGCTATGAATGGGGCTACCGCCGGGCGCTGCACGTCGTGAAGACGACGCCTGCCGACCGTGAGGACACCGGCGTCGACATCTCGGATTTCGTCACCGCCATCAACCGGCTGCGCGCCGACCTGCCGCCCTGCAATGTCGAGGGCGCGCAATGGCGAGCGAGCGCGCCGGACAGCCCGGTTCTGGCGCTGCTCCGCATCGACAACGGCCACCCGGCGTCCGCGACCTATGCGACGCTGGTGCTGACCAATACCGGCAACATTCCCGGAACCGGTCGATGCCGCGCAGATCCTGATCGCGCTCGGGCGGCGGGTTCGGCCATTTCGCCGACATGACGCCGGGCGTCGAGCCGGTGGACTTCGCGCCGGGCGTGCCGCTCGACGATCGAGCCCGGACGAGGTGCGCATCTTCGCGGCGGCCCGCGCCGTGCCGCAGGAAAAGGCCGCGCATACCGAGCCGGACGGCGAGGGCCGCGTCGATCATCGAGAGCGTCTGGCCGGAAGCTGGACGGCGGGCCGCACGCCGGTGAAGCGCGTGGTCGGCGAAGTCGTCGAGGTCTGGGCCGACATCTTCACCGACGGCCACGACAAGATCGGCGCCGAGCTGCTGTTCCGCGCCTGCAGGACGAGGATGAATGGCGCGCGCGTGACGCATGGTGCCGGTCGACAACGACCGCTGGAAGGGCAGCTTCCCGCTGGAGCGCAACACCCGCTACGTGTTCACCATCGAGGCGTGGCGCGACAAGTTCGGCTCCTGGACGAGCGAGGTCGAGAAGAAGAAGGCGGCGGGCCAGCAGGTGTTTTCGGAAATCGCCGAAGGCGTCGCGATCCTCGACAAGGCGGTGCAAGCACGCCGACAAGTCGGACGCCAAGGCGCTGCGGCAAGATCCAGTCGCGCGGCCGAAAGGAGGTCGACGGTTCGGACGAACAGCTTGCGGTGCTGCTCGATCCGTTCAACGCGCGTCGTCATCGATCGCGCCGCCGAACGCGCCAATCTCACGCGCTATCGACCGCGAGCTGACCGTCATCGCCGATCGTCTCGCGGCGCGCTTCTCCGCCTGGTACGAGCTTGTTCCCGCGCTCGATGTCGGACGACCCGAACCGGCACGGCAATTTCGACGACGTCATCCGGAAGCTCCCCTACGTCCGGACATGGGCTTCGACGTCCTCTATTTCCCGCCGATCCATCCGATCGGGAAGACCAACCGCAAGGGCAAGAACAACTCGCTGACGGCCGGAGCGCCGGCGATCTCGGCTCCGTCTACGCGATCGGCTCGGACGATGGCGGCCACGATGCGCTGCATCCGGAGCTCGGCACGTTCGAGGACTTCCGGCGGCTGGTGGAGGAGGCGCACGAGTACGGGCTGGAGATCGCGATCGATTTCGCGATCCAGTGCTCGCCCGACCATCCCTGGATCAAGGACCATCCGGACTGGTTCGACTGGCGGCCGGACGGCACGCTGAAATTCGCCGAGAACCCGCCGAAGAAGTACGAGGACATCGTCAACGTCGATTTCTACAACAAGGGCGCGCTGCCCTCGCTGTGGTACGCGCTGCGCGATGTCGTCCTGCTGTGGGCGCAAGCACGGCGTGCGCATCTTCCGCGTCGACAACCCGCACACCAAGCCGCTGCCGTTCTGGAAGTGGATGATCGCGGAGGTGAACGCCGAATATCCCGACGCGATCTTCCTCGCCGAGGCCTTCACCCGCCCGAAGATGATGAAGGCGCTGGCCAAGATCGGCTTCCAGCAGAGCTACACCTACTTCACCTGGCGCAACACCAAGGCGGAGCTGACGGAATACGTGACGGAGCTCGGCGGGCGAGATGGGCGAGTACTACCGGCCGAATTTCTTCGTCAACACGCCGGACATCAACCCGATCCCGCTGCAGACCGTCGGGCCGCGCCGGCTTCATCGCCCGCGCGACGCTCGCCGCCACCCTGTCCGGCGCGTGGGGCCTCTATTCGAGCTTCGAGCTGTGCGAGGCGACGCCGCTGCCGGGCCAGGAGGAGTATCTCGACTGCGAGAAGTACGAGATCAAGGCCTGGGACTGGAACCGGCCCGGGAACATCCGCGACCACATCGCCGCGCTGAACACGATCCGCCGCGAAAACCCGGCGTCTCGCACGACTTCCGCAACATGTCGTTCCTCAATGCCTGGAACGACAACGTCATCGCCTACTGCGAAGCTGACGCCGTCGCGCGACAATTGCGTCGTGGTGCTCGTCAACCTCGACACCAAGAGCCGGCAGGATGTCGACTTCGAAATTCCGCTCTGGGAGTTCGGCCTCCCCGATCATGCCACGATCGAGGCCGAAGATTTGCTCGGTGGAGGACGATTCACGCTGCGGAGCAAGAACCCAGCGGATCGCCCTCGATCCGGTCACCCGGCCCGTTGTCATCTGGCGCCTGATTCCGCCGTCCCCTAAGAGAGTCTCCCATGATCGATCGCAGCGACCCGCAATGGTATCCGGGACGCAATTTTCTACCAGATCCACGTCAAGTCGTTCTTCGACTCGAACAATGACGGGATCGGCGATTTCGAGGGCGTCACCCAGAAGCTCGATTACATCAAGGATCTCGGCGTCACGGCGCTCTGGGTCATGCCGTTCTACCCGTCGCCGCTGCGCGACGACGGCTACGACATCGCCGACTACAAGGACATCAACTCCTGCTTACGGGACGATGCGCGATTTCCGGCGCTTCGTCCGCGAGGCGCATGCGCGCGGCCTGCGCGTCCTGACCGAGCTGGTCATCAACCACACGTCCGACCAGCACCCCTGGTTCCAGCGGGCCCGCAAGGCGAAGAAGGGCTCGCCCTATCGCGACTTCTATGTGTGGTCGGACACCGGCACGGAATATGCCGACACCCGCATCATCTTCCTGGACACCGAGAAGTCGAACTGGACCTGGGACGCCGAGGCGCGGGGCCTATTTCTGGCACCGCTTCTATTCGCACCAGCCCGACCTGAACTTCGACAATCCGCGCGTGCTCGCCTCGGTGCTGCAGGTGATGCGCTACTGGCTCGACATGGGCGTGGACGGGCTCCGGCTCGACGCGATCCCGTATCTGATCGAGCGCGACGGCACGAACTGCGAGAACCTTCCGGAAACCCATCAGGTCATCAAGCGCATCCGCCAGGCGCTCGACCGCACCTACCCGGACCGCCTGCTGCTGGCCGAGGCCAATCAATGGCCGGAGGAGACCGCGCCCTATTTCGGCGACGGCGACGAATGCCACATGGCGTTCCATTTCCCGCTGATGCCGCGCATGTATATGAGCATCGCGCAGGAAGACCGGCACCCGATCACCGACATCATGCGCCAGACGCCGGACATTCCGGAGGGCAACCAATGGGCGATCTTCCTGCGGAACCATGACGAGCTGACGCTCGAAATGGTGACCGAGAGCGAGCGCGATTACCTCTGGACCTTCTATGCCGGCGACCGGCGCGCGCGCATCAATCTCGGCATCCGCCGCCGTCTCGCGCCGCTGCTGGAAAACGACCGCCGCAAGGTCGAGCTGCTGAGCTCGCTGCTGTTCTCCATGCCCGGCACGCCGTTCCTCTATTACGGCGACGAGATCGGCATGGGCGACAACATCTATCTCGGCGACCGCGACGGCGTGCGCACGCCGATGCAATGGTCGCCCGACCGGAATGGCGGCTTCTCGAAGGCCGACCCGGCGCGGCTCTTCCTGCCCGCGATGCAGGACGCGATCTATGGCTACGAGGCGGTCAACGTCGAAGCCCAGCTGCGCAGCCCAGCGAGCCTGCTCAACTGGCTCCGCCGCCTGATCGCGATCCGCAAGAACTTCAAGGCTTTCGGCCGCGGCACGCTGCGCTTCCTCTATCCCGAACAACCGCAAGGTGCTGGCCTATCTCCGCGAATTCGACGGCGAGACGATCCTGTGCGTCGCGAATTTCTCGCGCGCGCCGCAGGCCGTCGAGCTCGATCTCGCCGACATGAACGGTCGCGTCCCGATCGAGCTGACCGGCGGCACGCGCCTTCCCGGCGATCGGCGAGCTGTCCTACCTGCTGACGCTGCCGGCCTATGGCTTCTACTGGTTCTGCCTCGACCGTGCCGGCGTAAACCGCGCCGCCCGCGCGCGTGGCGCCGGCTCTGTTCACGCTCGTCATCCAGGGCACCCCGGACTCGCTGTTCCGCGGTCGCGAGCAGACGGCGTTCGAGAACACCGCCGCGCCCGCGTTCCTGCCGTTCCAGCGCTGGTTCGCGGGCAAGAGCTCGCCGCTCGCCGCGGTGCGAGGTGCTCGACCACACCGTGATGCGCGACCGAAACGGACGCCGACACGCTTCACCTGGCCGCGCATCGCGGTCGACCTGAAGAACGGCGAGCGCCAGATCTATTCGCTGCCGCTCGCCCTCGAGCACGAAGGAGAGTGAAGCGCTGCTCCGTGCGCGCTGGCGCGGGTGCGGCGGGGCCGCGCGTCGGCCTGCTTTACGACGCAGCGGCCTCGCCTGAATTCGCGCTGGCGGTGCATGTCGGCGCTCGAACGCGGCGCCAATTTCTCGACCCGCGACGGTGGGCGCATCCACTTCGAGACGACCGACCGCTTCGCCGAGGTCCTTGCCGAAGTCGGTGATCTGTCAACGGCGAGAACGTCCGCGACGCGCTGCGCGGCGAGCAGTCGAACACCTCGATCCTCTTCGGCGAGAAGGCGATCCTGAAGCTCTATCGCCGGCTCCAGCCGGGCGTGCATCCGGAGGTCGAGGTCGGCCGGTTCCTGACCGAGGTCGGCTATAAGAATGCGCCGGCGCTGCTCGGCTCGGTCGAGCACATCGCGCAGGACGGCACGCCGACCGCGCTCGCGGTCCTGCAGAGCTTCGTGCCGAACCAGGGCGATGCCTGGACGCAGACGCTCGAGGCGCTGAAGCGCGAACTGGAGACCTATGCGCTGGTGCCGGAGAACACCGCGGCCCCGATCGCGGAGGTGCTTCGCGCCTTATCTCCGCTACGCGCAGATCCTCGGCAGCGCGCACGGCGGAGCTGCATATCGCGCCTTTGCGACGCCGACCGAGGATTCCGCTTTCGCCGCCGAACCGCTGACGAAGAGGACATGCAGCGCGGCGGCGGACGATGCGCGCCATCAGTCGGAGAGCGCTTCAGCGGGCTCCACCGCGTACCGAGCGGGCGTCGTCAGCGCCGACGTCCAGCAGCTGCTCGATCTCCGAGGAGAATGCCTCGCCGCCATCGACCGGCTGGTCGCGTCGCCGAAAGGCGCGATCAAGACCCGCATCCACGGCGATTTCCATCTCGGTCAGGTCCTGGTCGGCGACGGCGACATCTTCATCGTCGATTTCGAGGGCGAGCCGTCGAGGCCGGCGGCCGAACGCCGGACTGAAGAGTCTCGCCCCGCGCGACGTCGCTGGGATGCTGCGTTCCTTCGCCTATCTCGCCGAGACGGCGGCGGCGATGTCGGCCCCGGCTGCCGGACAAGCGCGGATCGCGTCGAAGCACGACGGCGGAAGACTTCCGCAAGCTCATTTCGCATGCGTTCCTCGATGCCTACGACGACGACCGCCAAAGGGCAGCCCGGTCTGGATCGAGGATCGCGCCACTCGCCGGAACCTTCTCAAGCTCCACCTCTTTGGCAAGGCTTTCTACGAAGATCGCCTACGAGGCCGATCACCGGCCGGACTGGATCGGAACCCCGGTGCGCGGCGTTCTCGTCTGTGCTGGAACAGGAGCGATTGAGGTGAACGCATGGGTGAGATGACCGAAGTCGCGAACGCACTGAGAGCCGCTCGCCGCGCCGGGCCCGAGATCGGGAGCCTGCCCGCCGCCGCGGTGGATGCCATTGCCGAGGCGCGCCACGGCGATCCGTTCGCGGTGCTCGGCCCGCACAAGATCGCGCCAGGGCCTCTGGGAGGTCCGGGCCATGCTGCCGGACGCGCGCTCGTCTGCGGTCGTCGTCCATGACGGGGTGACCGTGCTCGAAGTCATGGAGAAACGGCATCCGGCACGGCTTCTTCGTCGCCCGCTTCTCGTCGCGCGAGCGGCCGGACTATCGGCTCCGCAGATCGACTGGGGCACGGCGACGGATCTGTCCAGGACCCCTACCGCTTCGGCGCGGTGCTGCGCGACGGCGATGTCCGCCAGCTTCGCGAAGTCGGAAGCGACGCGACCTATCGTGTCCTCGGCGCGCAGCACCGCGACGCACGAGGGCGCGACCGGATTCTCCTTCGCGATCTGGGCGCCGAATGCGCGGCGCGTCAGCGTGGTCGGCGACTTCAACAATTGGGACGGCCGCGCCCATGCGATGCGGCTTCGCCATGACGGCGGCATCTGGGAACTGTTCATCCCGGACCTTAAGCTCGGCAGCCGGTACAAGTTCGAGATCATCTCGGCGCGAGCGGCCACCTGCTGCCGCTGAAGGCCGACCCGGTGGCGTTCGCGGCCGAGCTGCGGCCTGACACCGCGTCCGTCCTGTACGGCGCATCCGGACTTCGAATGGTCCGATGCCGCCTGGATGGCCAAGCGCGGCCAGGGCGACCCACGCAAGAAGCCGATCACGATCTACGAGGTTCATCTCGGTTCCTGGGCGCGCGTGCCGGAAGAGAACAACCGCTCGCTGACCTATCGCGAACTCGCCGACAAGCTGATCCCATATGTGAAGGATATGGGGTTCAGCCATATCGAGCTTCTGCCGATCACCGAGCATCCGTTCGACGGCTCCTGGGGCTATCAGCCGGTCTCGCTGTTCGCGCCGACGAGCCGTTTCGGCTCGCCGGACGATTTCCAGCTATTTCGTCGAGAAGCGCCCACGAGGCCGGGATCGGCCTCATCCTCGACTGGGTGCCGGGCCATTTCCCGGTCGATGGCCATGGCCTCGGCCAGTTCGACGGAACGCATCTCTACGAGCACGCCGATCCGCGCCAGGGCTTCCACCAGGACTGGGGCACCTACATCTACAATTTCGGCCGCGCCGAGGTGGCGAGCTTCCTCGTCGCCAACGCGCGGTTCTGGCTGGAGCGCTACCACCTCGACGGCCTGCGCGTGGATGCAGTCGCCTCGATGCTCTACCTCGATTATTCGCGCAAGCCCGGCGAGTGGATCCCGAACCGCTACGGCGGCAACGAGAACCTCGAGGCGATCGATTTCCTGCGCCGGATGAACGAGACCGCCTACGGCGCACTGCGCCGGGCGTGATGACGGTCGCCGAGGAATCGACCGCCTGGCCGGGCGTCTCGCAGCCGACCTATACCGGCGGTCTCGGCTTCGGCTTCAAGTGGAACATGGGCTGGATGCACGACACGCTGCGCTACATCCAAAGCGATCCGGTCCATCGCCGCTATCACCACCAGGACCTGACCTTCGGCCTGCTCTACGCCTTCTCCGAGAACTTCATCCTGCCGATCAGCCACGACGAGGTGGTGCACGGCAAAGGCTCGCTGCTCGGCCGCATGCCGGGCGACGAATGGCAGCGCTTCGCCAATCTCCGCGCCTATCTCGGCTTCATGTGGGGCCACCCCGGCAAGAAGCTGCTGTTCATGGGGCAGGAGTTCGCGCAGGGCCGCGAATGGAACCACGATTCAGCTCGATCGAATGGGACCTGCTGCAATATCCGGTTCACTCCGGCGTGCAGAACCTCGTCCGCGACCTCAACCGCGTCTACCGCGAGATCCCGGCGCTGCATGAGCGCGACTGCGAGAGCTCCGGCTTCGAATGGATCGTCTCGGACGACAGCGACAACAGCGTCATCGCCTGGGTTCGCAAGGGCGAGAAGGAAGGCGACATCGCCGTCGTCGTCTCGAACTTCACCCCGGTTCCGCGGCCGGGCTACCGGATCGGCGTGCCGCATGGCGGCTATCTACCGCGAGGCGCTGAACAGTCGATGCGGGTCTTTATGGCGGTACCAACTCTCGGCAATGCCGGTGGGGTGAACGCCGAGGAGATGGAAAGTCACGGCCGGCCGTATTCGCTCGACCTGACGTTGCCGCCGCTATCGACACTGATCTTCGAGCGGAAGGGCGGGTAGCGGTTTTTCCGTCTCTTCGCGAAGCGAGAGATGCGGGCGTTGCGGAGCAAAACAACAAATATAACGTTGTATAAATTAGATAATCCGCACGATTGCATGTGGAGCAGGAAGCGACTATGTCCCGCTCCTTCACATTGCGGCTGTGGTTTTGCCCGTGCACGCGCATCTGAAACGTCTCGAAGCCGAATCCATCGCCATCATGCGAGAGGTCGCGGCCGAGTTCCGCAACCCGGTGATGCTCTATTCGATCGGCAAGGATTCCAGCGTCATGCTGCACCTTGCGATGAAGGCGTTCTATCCGGGCACGCCGCCGTTCCCGTTCCTGCACGTCGACACGACCTGGAAGTTCCGGGAGATGATCGCGTTCCGCGAGGCGGAGGCGAAGCGGCTCGGTTTCGAGCTGCGCGTCCACATCAATCAGGACGGCCTTGCGCGTGGCATCGACCCGATCGCGTCGGGCTCTCAGGTCCATACCCAGGTGATGAAGACCGAGGGCCTGAAGCAGGCGCTGGACAAATGGGGTTTCGACGCGGCCTTCGGCGGCGCCCGCCGCGACGAGGAGAAGAGCCGCGCCAAGGAGCGCATCTTCTCGTTCCGCAACGCAGAATCACGCCTGGGACCCGCGCCTGCAGCGGCCGGAGCTGTGGAACCTGTTCAACACCCGCATCAAGCAGGGTGAATCGATCCGCGTCTTCCCGATCTCGAACTGGACCGAGCTCGACATCTGGCAATACATCCTCGCCGAGGACATCCCGATCGTGCCGCTCTATTTCGCCAAGGAGCGGCCGGTGGTCTGGCGCTCGGGCACCTGGATCCTGGTCGACGACGACCGGCTGCCGCTGGAGCCGGGCGAGGAGCCGCAGATGCGGCGCGTACGCTTCCGCACGCTCGGCGACTATCCGCTGACCGGCGCCATCGAGAGCGATGCGACGACCGTCGAGGACATCGTCGAAGAGATGATGATCGCCCGCACCTCCGAGCGTCAGGGCCGCCTGATCGACACCGACGAGAGCGGCTCGATGGAGAAGAAGAAGCGCGAGGGCTATTTCTGATGGATGCCGCGCTCGCTCCGAACACCGCACCTGTCGCCGTCGCATGCCCACGGGCGACGGCGAACTGCTGCGCTTCATCACCTGCGGCTCGGTGGACGACGGCAAGTCCACCCTGATCGGCACGGCTGCTCTACGAGTCGAAGACGATCATGGAGGACCAGCTCCAGACGCTGGAGAAGGATTCGAAGAAGCACGGCACGACCGGCGAGGAAATCGATTTCGCGCTGCTCGTCGACGGCCTGGAGGCCGAGCGCGAGCAGGGCATCACGATCGACGTCGCCTACCGGTTCTTCGCGACGCCGAAGCGCTCGTTCATCGTCGCCGACACGCCCGGCCACGAGCAGTACACCCGCAACATGGCGACCGGCGCCTCGACCGCCGAACTCGCGATCATCCTGATCGACGCCCGCCGCGGCGTGCTGGTGCAGACCAAGCGCCATGCCTTCATCTGCTCGCTGCTCGGCGTGCGGAACGTGGTCCTGGCGGTCAACAAGATCGACCTCGTCGACTACGACGAGAGCGGTGTTCCAGCGCATCGTCGCGGACTTCTCGGCGTTCTCCCAGAATCTCGGCTTCACCTCGATCATGCCGATCCCGCTCTCGGCGCGGTTCGGCGACAACGTCACCGAGCGCTCGCGCGAACACGCCCTGGTATCGCGGCCGGAGCCTGATCGAGCATCTCGAGACGGTGGACATCGCGCAACGACCTCGTCGACACGCCGTTCCGCTTCCCGGTGCAATGGGTCAACCGGCCGAACCTCGATTTCCGTGGCTTCTCCGGCACCGTCGCCTCGGGCTCGCATCCGTGCCGGCGATCCGGTGGTGGTCGCGGGTTCGGGCACGCACGACGAGGGTGACGCGCATCGTCACCGCTGACGGCGATCTCGACCGAGCGGTCGCGCAACGACGCGGTGACGCTCGTCCTAGCCGAAGAGGTGGACATCGCGCGCGGCGACGTGCTGAGCGAACCGCCGGACCGGCCGGAGGTCGCCGACGGCTTCACCGCGCATGTGCTGTGGATGAGCGAGACGCGGCTCTCTGCCGGGCCGCTCCTACATGATGCGCGTCGGCACCCGCTGGGTGCCGGCGAACGTCGACCGGCATCACCCACAAGATCGACGTCAACACGCTGGAGCATCGGCAGGCGGTCGTCGATGGCGCTGAACGAGATCGCGCTCTGCGAGATCCAGACGGCGACGCCGGTCGCGTTCGATCCCTACGAGGAGAACCGCCGCACCGGCGCGTTCATCCTCGTCGACCGCGCGACCAACGAGACCGCCGCGGCCGGCATGATCGTCCGCTCGCTTCGCCGCGCGACCAACGTCCACCGCGAGGACCTGGCGGTCGACAAGGCGGCGCGTGCGAGCATCAAGTACCAGAAGCCGGTGGTGCTCTGGTTCACCGGCCTGTCCGGCCTCGGGCAAGTCGTCGATCGCGCGGCTCGTGGAGCGCAAGCTGCACGCCGCCGGCCACCACACCTACATGCTCGACGGCGACAATCTCCGCCACGGGCTGAACAAGGATCTCGGCTTCACCGAAGCCGGAGCGGCTGGAGAACATCCGCCGCGTTGGCGAGGTCGCGAAGCTGTTCGTCGACGCCGGCCTGATCGTGCTGTGCTCGTTCATCTCGCCCTATGCGGCCGAGCGCCGGAATGGTGCGCGAGCTGGTCGAGGAGGGCGAGTTCATCGAGATCTTCGTCGACACGCCGATCGAGGAATGCGAGCGGCGCGACCCGAAGGGCCTCTATGCCAAGGCGAGGGCCGGCGAGATCCCGAATTTCACCGGCGTCTCGGCGCCGTATGAGCCGCCGGAGAAGCCCGAGCTGCGGCTCCGAACGATGGATGCCGACCCGATACGCTTGGCCGAGCGCGTGCTCGATTTCGTCGTCGCGCGGCGCTCGCGGGCGGCAGCTGGGTCGAGTCCGTAGAGCTCCCTCGTCCCCTGCGGGAGAGGGGACTTCGAGAGCTGACATTAGCTCTCTCGGCTCGCGTTCTGCGCGAGTTCGCTCTCTCGATCGAGGGAGAGCCGCACTGAGTTCTCCGGCCGAGGTTCGCAAGACGGCTCTGGGGCGAGCCGGGTGAGCGACGAGGAACTCGCGCTTCGCGAGGCGAAGTCCTCTGGCCCCGAAGACGACAGAGACGGCCGACCGAGACGCCGGAGACGACGAAACGTCCCGTCGGACCGCGCACATCGAACATCCGCAATAAGACGGCGCCGACGAGCGGCGTCATGAAGTCGTGATCAGGGGCGATTCGCGAGGAACCCGCCCTCGTACGGGAGACGTTGACTTCTGAGAGCGTCCCCACCGAGGACGCTGCTCACACCCAAAGATCCGAGTCAGATTATCCAGAATTGGAGGCTGTTACCGCAGATCGCGACAGGTGGAACGACGACCTGCGCAGCGACTGGTCACGTCGTCGTCCCGGCGGTGAACGAGACTTTTATCGCCGTGATGAACATTCCGAGGACGATTATGGCCGCGGCTATGGCGAGGAAGGCCTGACCAATTACCGCGCGCGCAGCCTCGCGTCGGCGGTCCGCCAGCGGCGATTACGGCGCAGCAGCTATCCCAGATATGGCGGCGACGATCGCGACGACTACTGCGGCGGTCCTTTTGGCGCGTGGCGGTTTCGGCGGCCGTCCGCGACAATCCGGCCCGATTGGGGCCGCGGCGACATACGAGCCGCAACTTCCGAGCGATTTCGCGCGAGCGCGCTCGGCTATCGCAGCGTATGACCGGGCGCTATGGCCGCGACTTCGGCTACGGATACGAGTTCCGTCCGGAACCGGCGGACTGGGGTCGCGAACGCGGCTATCGGACCGTGATCGGCGCGCGACGAGCGTGGCCTCTGGGACCGGGCCTCGGACGAGATCTCGTCCTGGTTCGGCGATGACGAGGCCGATCGCCGCCGCCGCGAGGACGCCCGTCAGGACATGCGCCATCAGGGTCGCGGGCCGAAAGGCTATCGCCGCTCCGACGACCGTATCCGCGAGGACATCAACGACCGTCTGACGGACGATCCGTTCATCGATGCCTCCGAGATCGACGTGAAGGTGGCGAGCGCCGAGGTGACGCTGAGCGGCACGGTCGACAGCCGCCTGCAGCGTCGTCGCGCCGAGGACTCGCCGAGCGAATCTCGGGCGTGAACGCATGTGCAGAACAATCTGCGCGTCTCGCAGGCCGAGGAACGTCTCAGCGGCTCGTCGCAAGCTTCGGCAAGCGGTGTGAGCTCGACGACGATCGGTTCGAGGTCGTCGTCGTAATCACCAATAGGGGAGGAAACGGAATGGCGGCCTACGGGCCGCCATTTTCGTTGGCGGCGCGGCGGAGGCCGGAGGTGAGCTCGAACGAGCCTTCGAGCGTCGCGTCGGAATTGGCGCCGACCCAGACTTTGAAGCGGCCTGGCTCGACGACATAGGTGCCATCGTCGAGATGGAAGCCGAGATCGGACGTTGGGACGCGAAGCGTCACGTCCGCGTGCCTGTCCGGCTTTCAGCGTTACGCGCTGATGGGCCTTGAGCCGTCGCATCGGCGGGGCGCGGCTTGCCACCTCGTCGTGGACATAGAGCTGGACGATTTCGGTGCCGTCGCGCTCGCCGGTGTTCGTCAACTTGACCCGTCACCTCGACGGTGCCGCTCGCCGGCAGTGACGGCGTCGTGACCGTGAGGTCCGGGAATAGGCAAAGCCGGTATAGGTGAGGCCGTGGCCGAACGGGTAGAGCGGCGTGAGATCCTGATCGAGGTAGCGCAGCGACGAAACGGCCACCATCCGAAGCCGGACGGCCGACAGCGACGCGGTCGTAATGGATCGGCACCTGCCCGACGCTGCGTGGCCAGGTGACCGGCAACTTGGCCGACGGCGCGACATCGCCGAACAGGACGTCGGCCACGGCATTGCCGCCCTCGGTGCCGGGGAACCAGGTCATCAGGATCGCGGGAATGCGGTCGGCATAGCGGGTTATGTCGAGCGGCCGGCCGCCATTGATGACGAGGACGACCGGCTTGCCGGTCGCGATGAGCGCGTCGAGCAGGGCATATTGCCTGCCGAGCAGATCGAGCGTCGCGCGGCTCGCGCCCTCGCCGGAATGCTCCATTTTCTCACCGAGGACGGCGATGACGAGATCGGCGCTTTTCGCGGCATCGACGGCGGCGGCGAAGCCGTTTTCGGTCTCGCATTTGGCGTCGCAGCCTTGGGCAAGACGATTTCGGCACCGGCCTGTCTTCGCCCGCTCGGTCAGGCCCGTCCGGATCGTCACCGATTCCTCGGAGCGGCCGCGCGCTTCGTGCGGGCCGAGCTGGTCGAGCTGATTGTCCGCGAAGGGGCCGATGAGCGCGATGCGCTTCGTCTCCGGCCTGATGGGCAGGAGATCGCCGTCGTTGCGGAGGAGAATGAAGGTCCGGGCGGCGGCGTCGCGGGCGGCCGCGCGCATCTCCGGCGTGACTGCGGCCTTGTCGGCGGTCGCGGGGTCGATGGGCGGCTTTTCGAACAGGCCCATGCGGGCTTTCATCGTCAGCACCCGGCGCACGGCCTCGTCGAGGCGGGCCATCGGTCACGCGGCCAGACTGCGATGAGCGCGGGCAGCTCGCTGGTCATAGGAGCCGCTCGCCATGTCCATGTCGACGCCGGCGATGATCGCCTTGCTCGACGGCATCCGCACCGTTGGCGGCGGGCCCTGGCTTCACGCATGCCGGCGCACGGTTGCCCAATCCGAGACGACCATGCCGTCGAACGCCGAGGTCCGCGGAGCACGTCGTTCAGCAGCCAGTGGTTTGAGGAGGACGGGAATGCCGTTGAGAACGGTCAGTGCGCTCATGACGTTTTCCGCGCCCGCCTCGATGCCGGCCCGGAAGGCGTGGCAGATGCAGGTCCCAGAGTTCCGCGGGCGGGATCGCGGTCTGTTCGTAATCACGGCCAGCCTCGACCGCGCCATAGCCGGCATAGTGCTTGAGGCTGACCGCGAGGCCGCCCGTGCGGAAGCCCTCGACGCGGGCCTCGGCGAAGCGGCGTGACGAGCAGCGGGTCCTCGCCTGAACCCTCGATGATCCGACCCCAGCGCGGATCGCGGCTGAAATCGACCATCGGCGCGTAGGTCCAGTTCGCACCGGCGATCGAGGCCTCACGGGCGGCGAGTTCGGCGGTCCTGCGGGCAAGGTACGGATCGAAGCTGCCGGCCTCCGCCAGCGGAAGGGGGAAGAGGGTGCGGAAGCCGTGAATGCATATCGAGGCCGAAGAGCAGCGGGATACCGAGTCGGCGATTACGCGCCTGCTGCTAGAAGCCACGCCACGGTCGGCGTATCGGGAAAGCCGATCAGCGCGCCGGTCTGGCCGCGCGCAACCTGATCGCCGTGCACGCGACATCCTCACCGAGGAGGTTGAGCTGGCCGATCTTCTCATCGAGCGTCATCCGCGGAGAGCACCGCTTCACGCGCGCGTCGATGTCGGGTGGCGTGCCCTGCGCTGCGCGGGCACAGAGAGGGTGACAAAGCAGCGACGAGCGGGATGATAGAGACGCGCATGATCGGCGTACCCGGGGACATCGCTCTTACGATGGATTGGGCGCTTGGGGGAGAGGCGACCGCGTCGCGGCAGCCCTGAAAAGAAAGAGGCCGTCCGCAAGAGCGAACGGCCCAAGTCTAGGGAGGAAACGCCCAAAGAGGGCAGCAGCAACAAAACTGTCGCTACGGGGAGAATATAGTAAACAGCCCTGTCGCCGTTCAACGCCGCATTTCGCGGGTGTGGCATGCGTATATTGCATACCACGAGACGGCATCGGATGAAGGCAACTTTCCCGGGATATGGAGGTTCGGCAGTTATGGCAATCCATGTGGGGATTGGCGGTTGGACCTTCGAGCCGTGGCGGGGCAGCTTCTATCCCGAGAAGCTGAAGCACGACGACGAACTCTCGCATGCGAGCCGCCAGCCTGACCTCGATCGAGGTCAACGGCACCTTCTACCGGACGCAAGCGCCGTCGACGTTCCGGTCCTGGGCGGATGAAACGCCGGAAGGCTTCGTCTTTTCGCTCAAGGCGCCCCGCTATGCGGTCAACCGACGGGTGCTGGCTGAGGCCGGGCAATCGATCGAGACTTTCGTGGAAAGCGGCATTTCCGAACTCGGCTCGAAGCTCGGGCCGATTCTCTGGCAGTTCGCGGGAACCAAGAAATACGACCCCGACGACTTCGCTGCCTTTATGGACCTGCTGCCGAACGAGGCCGATGGCGTGAAGCTCCGGCACGCGATCGAGCTGCGGCACGACAGTTTCAGACGTCCGGAATTCCGGCTCTGCTGCGAAAGCACAATGCGGCGCTCGTCTACGCACATTCCGACGAATACCCGGAGATCGCCGATCCGACGGCCGATTTCGTCTATGCCCGGTTGCAGAAAAGCGTCGAGGACGAGGAGACCGGCTACTCCGCGAAGGAGCTGGACGCATGGGCGAAGCGGGCGGAGACCTGGGCCAAGGGTGGTGCGCCTGATGATCTCGACCTGATCGAGCCCGCGCCGAAAGTAAAAGAGCGCGATTGCTTCATCTACTTCATCGCCGGCGCGAAAGTCCGCAATCCCCATGCGGCGCAGGCGTTGATCTCACGCCTGAAATGATCCAGATCACCCGTACGATCGCGATCGACGAGGGTGAACTCGACGAAAGCTTCGTCCGCTCGGCGGGACCTGGCGGTCAAAACGTCAACAAATTGTCGACCGCCGTACAGCTTCGCTTCGATGCGCGGAATTCGCCGTCGCTACCTGAAGGTGTGCGGTCGCGGCTGGAGCGGCTGGCCGGCCGAAGACTGACCCGCGAGGGTGTTATCGTCATTCTGGCACAGCGTTTTCGGACCCAGGAGCGCAATCGCGAGGATGCCCGCGAGCGGCTCATCGCGCTCATTCGGGAGGCAGCAGTTCCACAAGCTCCGCGTGTGGCGACGCGAACTCCGTTTTCCGAGAAGCGAAAAAGACGCGATGAAAAGGCCAGGCGCTCCAAGAAAAAGTCGCTCAGAACCGGCCCCATTCATCACGACTAGGTAATTTATCGCGATTTGTCGCCCATTTGTGCCCTTTTGGTGGAATTTTCCCCTTCATCCGAACGCGACCTGCGGTTATCATCGTAACCTCGACTGCACGTTGGGATAGTTGAATGCTTGACGATCGGCTGCCGCCGGGGCGCGCATGCGCGGCAGGATTTGTGACGATGAAGGCAGCGGTTGAGCGCGCAGCCGGACTACAGGGGGCCAGGACCCCGGCAAACGGGGGACGGGCATAATGGGCAGAGGTAAGGATTTCAGGCCGAAGGGCAACCGTCGTGGGTTTGACGACGATTTCCCGCCGCCCAGCGATTTTCCCCCGCCGCGCTCGCCTTATGGTGGTGGCGGTGGTGCGCCCAGCCGGGGGCGGCGGCTTCAGCCGCAGCCCGAGCTTCAGCCCGGAGCCGGTCGGTGATCCCGTCGGCGCCACGGTGAAGTGGTTCAACGCCGAGAAGGGCTATGGCTTCGCGGAGATCGCCGACGGATCCGGCGATGCCTTCCTGCACATCGCGGCCCTGCAGGCCGTCGGCCGTGAAAGCGTGCCTCCGGGCGCGACCTTGAGCGTGCATGTCGGCCAGGGCCAGAAAGGCCGCCAGATCACCAAAGTGGTCTCGGTGGACGAATTCCACGGCGACGGCCGAAGCGCCCCGCCGCCCCGCGGGCGACCGTTTCGGCGGTGGCGGCGGCGGTTGGCGGCGGGAGGTGGCTATGGCGACCGTGGTCGCGGCGGTGGCGGTGGTATCGGCGGTGGTGGAGGCGGCTTACGGTGGCGGCGCGCCCGCGGCGCGGTCCGCCGGATCTCGGTCCCTCGGTCGAGATGAGCGGCACCGTGAAGTGGTTCAGCGTCGAGAAGGGCATGGGCTTCGTCGAGACGGGCGACGGCGGCAAGGATGTGTTCGTGCACATCTCCGCCGTGCAGCGCTCGCAGATGGCCGAACCTGTTCGAGGGCCAGAAGCGTGTCGATGCAGGTCGTCGAGACGCCGAAGGGCCGTCAGGCGACCTCCGTGCGCAGCGAAGAGTAAGCGCGAACCGCTCCGAGAATGCGAAAAGGCCGGGCATTGCCCGGCCTTTTCTTGTTCGTCCATGGCCGGATCGAGCACACTGCGTCCAGGAAATGCTGTTAACGGTTCGTTTGCTTTGTTGACCGGATTAAGCCGCTTGCTAAGCTTTCCGCCAATGAGAATCGCGCGGGACTGAGAGCGCGACGGGCTGGAACAGACCGGACAATATCGGATCATCATTGGCGCAGAGGCGTGGAAACACGCCCTTGGTTCTGCCTGGAGTGCCGGTGCGCGCTTCCAGGGATGCACTGAAGAAATACCGGCCTAAACCGAAGCGCGGGAATGCCGGGGCGGATTGATCGAGTGCCAGCGGACCACCGGCCTGCGAAGTGATGTGAGAGCTGGCTTCATCCCGAAATCGGGAACGACAGGGAGGCCGGGTGCGTTGCACCTAGAGTCTCCTGTCGAACTTTCGGCTCAAAATGCCGCGGCAAAAGCTACAAGCACGATCTGGTCTCGGCACCGGCCGAAGTGCCGGATGCTCCCGGACCCATGCCGCATCCCGATCACCATTCGGACATTCCGGCGGCTCCGGCGACCCATCCGCCAGAGTCGATGATCGTGCCGAGCGATTCGGCGATCGGCGAGCTCTGGTCGACCTACGGGCCGACGCTGATCCTCGTCGCGGTCGCGATGGTCGTCATCGGCGCATTGATCTGCTTCAGCCGACCGAGCTGATCCGAGCCTTGCCTCTTCGCCCGCGCTGGGCTTCATGCGGCGGGTGCGCGACTTTCGACCAGACGCTCCGCCGATCGACGAGGCCCTTCCCGCGCTGACGGCAGCGCTCGGAGCAGGCGGCCAACGCGGCCGTGCTCGTCGCGCCGCCGGGCGCCGGCAAGACGACGCGTGTGCCGCTCGTCCTGCTCGACGAGCCCTGGCGTGGAGATGGACGCATCATCCTGCTCGAGCCGCGCCGGCTGGCCGCCCGCGCCGCGGCGGAGCGGATGGCCGTCGACGCTGGCGAGAAACGGTCGGCGAGACGGTCGGCCTGCGCGTGCGGCTCGGCTCGAAGATCAGCGCGCAGGACGCGGATCGAGGTCGTTACCGAGGGCGTGTTCGCGCGCATGATCCTCGACGATCCGGAACTCTCCGGCGTCGCGGCGGTGCTGTTCGACGAATTCCATGAACGTTCGCTCGACGCCGATCTCGGACTTGCGCTTGCGCTCGACGCGCAGCGCGGCCTGCGCGAAGACCTGCGCGTGCTCGTGATGTCGGCCACGCTCGATGGTGCGCGGGTCGCGAGGCTGCTCGACGATGCGCCGGTCGTCGAGAGTCTCGGGCGCAGTTTCCCGGTCGACCACGCGTCTATGCTCGGCCGCGATCCGCGCGATCGGTTCGAGGACCAGACGGCGTCGGCTGTGCGCCGCGCGCTCGGCGAGGAGGGCGGCGACGCGCTGGTCTTCCTGCCCGGACAAGCGGAAATCCGTCGCACCGGGGAGACGGCTGCGCGAGCAATCGGGCGGACCGGTCGACATCGTCGAACTGCATGGCGGCCTCGAGCCGCGCGAACAGGATCGCGCCATTCGTGGCTCGCAGCCCGGCCGCCGCAAGATCGTGCTCGCGACCTCGATCGCGGAAACCAGCCTGACCATCGAGGGCGTGCGCATCGTGATTGATGCCGGTCTGGCGCGCGTGCCAGTGTTCGAGCCAGCGCTCGGCCTGACGCGGCTCGAAACCGTCCGCGTCTCGCGTGCGGCGGCCGATCAGCGGCGCGGCCGTGCAGGACGAACCGAGCCGGGCGTCTGTTACCGACTGTGGGAAGAGGCTGCGACGGGGAGCCTCGAGGCATTCCAGCAGCCGGAGATCCTTGCGGCAGACCTTGCCGGCCTCGTTCTCGACCTTGCTGCCTGGGGCGTCTCCGATGTCCGGCAACTGACCTGGTTGGACTCGCCGCCGGAGCCGGCCGTGGCCGAAGCGCGGAACCTGCTGACGGAACTCGGTGCGCTCGATGCCGACGGCCGGATTACCTCGCGTGGCGCGAAAATCCGTCGGCTGCCGCTGCCGCCGCGTCTTGCCACGATGGTGCTCGATGCCGCGTCCATAGGCGCGGAAAGGGAAGCGGCGGAGATCGCGCTCCTCCTTGTCGAACGTGGCCTCGGCGGCGACGGCACCGATCTCGCGCATCGTCTCGACCTTTTCCGGCGCGATCGATCCGGCAGAGCCGAGGATCCGCGTCGTCTTGCCAAGGCCTGGGCCTCGGAATCTGCAAATTTGATGCGCAACGACCGCCGGGCGGCGGAACCGCCAAGCGTCGGTGCGCTCCTCGCCCGGGCCTATCCGGATCGGGTAGCCCAGGCGCGCGGCCGGCCGGGTGATTTCCGCCTTGCGAATGGCCGCGGCGCGAGCATCGAGCCGGCCGAGGCGCTGGCGCGAGAGCCGTTCATCGCGATCGCCGAACTTGCGGGTGCAGCCGGAACGGCGCGGATCAGGCTCGCGGCCGCAATCGAGCGCGGCGAGGTTGAAGCCATGTTCGCGGAAGCGATCCGTGAGGGCGAGGAGGTCACCTTCGACACCTCGGCGATGGCTTTGCGGGCGCGTTCGACGAGGCGGCTCGGTGCCCTCGTTCTCGCCGATGCACCGAAGCCGCCGCCGCGGGACGAGGCGGGGGCAAGGGCTCTGGCTACCGGGATCGCCTCGGTCGGTATCGACCGGCTGCCCCGGTCAAAATCCCTCGATCAATGGCGCGACCGGGTTGGTTTTCTGCGCCGCGCCGAAGGCGAGCCATGGCCGGACGTTTCAGACGAGGCGCTGGCGAAGGATACAGAGACGTGGCTTGTGCCCTTCCTGTCGGGAAAAGCTTCGCTGTCCGAAATCAGCGCGTCCGACCTCGATGCAGCCCTGAAAACCCTGCTGCCTTACGATCTGTCACGCCGCCTTGATGCCGAGGCACCGACCCATTTCGAGGCGCCGACCGGCTCGCGTATTGCCGTCGACTATTCCGGCGAGGAGCCGTCGATCGAAATTCGGGTGCAGGAACTGTTCGGCCTCGACACGCATCCGGCACTCGCAGGCGGGCGGGTACCGCTCGTGCTGCATTTATTGTCACCCGCGCACCGACCGGTACAGGTCACCCGCGATCTGCCGGGGTTCTGGCGGGGTTCGTGGGCATCTGTGCGCTCTGATATGCGAGGCCGCTATCCGCGCCATCCTTGGCCGGAAGATCCGCGCACGGCCGAGGCGACCCGTCGTGTAAAGCCGCGCGGGACGTGATCCTCTCTCCCGTGAACGGGGAGGGGGTCAGTGCCCCAGTTTCTCTATGACCAATTCCGCCGTCGAGAGGTTCAGCGCGATCGGGATGTCGTAGACCGCCGCGAGCCGGATCAGCGCCTTCACGTCGACGTCGTGGGGCAAAGACGTCAACGGGTCGATGAAGAAGATGATGCCCTGGATGCGGCCTTCGGCGACGAGCGCGCCGATCTGCTGGTCGCCGCCGAGCGGTCCGCTTTTCAGTCGGGTGACGAGCAGCGACGGGCAGCGTTCCAGCACGCGGGTGCCGGTCGTGCCGGTGGCGACGATGTCGAATTCTCGCCAGCTTGCCTTCGTGAGCCGCGGCCCAGTCGACGAGGTCGCTTTTCTTCAGGTCATGCGCGATCAGCGCGATATTGGGTCTCTGCATACCCCCGATCATTGCCAGTCAGGGTTTGCATCTCCATAACGGTCGCGCCAAATCTGCTCGCCGATTGCGCAATTTGTCTGCTTGGCTTGCGTGCGGATGAATTTCGGCGGCGGCATCGCATCGGAAATCTCGAGCACGAGCTTTTCGCGGATCGCTTCCGCGAACTTGGCCTTGTCGTTCAGGGACACGACGAAGGCGCCCGGCCCACCGATGACGCAGTCGCGGTAATAGCCTTCGAGATCGTCGACATCGACCGACATCGAATTTGGAGCCTTGAGTGACAGCGGCAGGCCGTTGATCGAGATGCCCTGGGCGACGACCATGTCGCGTGCCTGGGTGACGAGGATGCCCTGATTGTTCGGGCCGTCGCCGGAGACGTCGATCACGCGGCGAAGGCCGTTAAAGACGTTCTGGTCGAACAGCGGTGCCGAGAACGTTAGGGCGGTCGAGATCGAGGTGCGATAGGCACGGGACGGCACGGTTTCGGCAAGCTTATCGGCGAAAGCGGCGGCCGTGGTCGGGCCATCGATCAGCGTCCAGTCGAGGATGACTTTCTGCTGATTGGAGCCTGCCCACTCCACATAAACGACCGCAATTTTCCCATGGATGCCCTGTTTGATTGCGTCGAGCACCGGTTTCGACGTGATGGCAGTCACATAGCCATCGCGCTGAAGTCGTAGTTCATCCATGTCCATCGAGTATGAAATGTCGACAGCTAGGACGAGTTCGAGGTCGACATCGACCATGCCGGTTCGCTGCTGCTGGGCGACGGCGGTCGTTGTCAGACCGAGAAGGCACATCAGGCTCGTAAGGATCCGCATCGTTCCCTCGATGTCAGGCCCCGTGCATCTAACGTGCCATCTTGTCGCGCCCTGACAAGTGAAAATCCGCGCGTTACATCGATTTTCTGCTCCAAGCTAAGGCCCACTACCCCGCTCTCGCCCGTCTCTGAGACGCCCGCCCGGAGGAATTTTCTCATGTATCCCAAGCCGCAACCGAGCCTTACGCCCAACACCTATGCGTACGAATCCGGTCCGCTGGTGAAGGCCACCGGCTTTCGCGAATACGACGCACGCTGGCTGTTTGAGAAAGAAATCAACCTGATGGGCATTCAGGCGCTCGGGATGGGCATCGGCACGATGATCCATCGCCTGGGAAAGAAACCGGAGATCGTGACCGGGCACGACTTTCGCGGCTATTCCGCCTCGATCAAGATGGCGCTCGTGACCGGTCTGATGGCCGCCGGCGTCAAGGTCAAGGATATCGGCCTAGCGCTGTCGCCGATGGCCTATTTCGCCCAGTTCGCACTCGATGTTCCCTGTGTCGCGATGGTCACCGCTTCGCACAACGACAATGGCTGGACCGGCGTGAAGATGGGCGTGAACCGTCCGATGACGTTCGGCCCCGACGAGATGACGCAGCTGAAGGAGATCGTGCTCAACGCCGATTTCGAGCTGAGGGACGGCGGCGGATACCGCTTCGTCGAGAACTTCCCGGAAGTCTACATCAAGGACCTGACCAACCGCCCCAAGCTGACCCGCAAGCTCAAGGTCGTCTGCGCCTGCGGCAACGGCACGGCCGGTGCGTTCGCCCCGCGTGTCCTGCGCGATCTCGGCTGCGAGGTGGTCGAACTCGACACCGAGCTCGACCACACCTTCCCGAAATACAATCCGAACCCGGAAGACCTCGAAATGCTGCACGCGATGCGCGACGCGGTCCTCGCTTCGGGCGCGGATGTCGGTCTCGGCTTCGACGGCGACGGCGATCGCTGTGGCGTCGTCGACAATCACGGCGAGGAGATCTTCGCCGACAAGGTGGGCGTGATGCTGGCTCGCGACCTCTCGAAGCTCTATCCGGACTCGACCTTCGTGGTCGACGTAAAGTCGACCGGCCTGTTCGCGACCGACCCGGAACTGATCAAGAACGGCGTGAAGGCCGACTACTGGAAGACCGGCCATTCCTACATGAAGCGCCGGGTCAACGAATCCGGCGCGCTGGTCGGCTTTGAGAAGTCCGGTCACTACTTCTTCAACAAGCCGGTCGGCCGCGGCTATGACGACGGCCTCGTTTCGGCGATCGCGGTGCTCGACATGCTCGACCGCAGCCCTGACAAGTCGATGTCGGACCTCAAGGACGCGCTGCCGAAGACCTGGTCTTCACCGACCATGTCTCCGCACTGCGCGGATGAGGCGAAATACGGCATCGTCGAGCAGGTGGTGAAGCACTTTGAGGACGCGAAGGCCAAGGGCGAGTTGGTGACCGGCCAGCCGATCCGCGACCTCGTCACCGTCAACGGCGTGCGCGTCACCACCGAAGACGGCACCTGGGGCCTGGTCCGCGCGTCTTCGAACAAACCGGAACTCGTCGTCGTCGTCGAAAGCCCGGTCTCGGAAGCCCGCATGCGCGAGATGTTCCACGCCGTCGACGCGGTGCTTCGGACGCATCCGGATGTCGGTGCTTACAACCAGACGATTTGATCTGCGTCACTTTAACCTTAGCTTAAGCCCAAACCGATAATCCTGCTGTGCTGCGAAATTAGGCTTTCGAGCCGACGACCCAACGCATAGAGCCTGGACTATTGGTTTGATCGGTTGGCTGAAGCACCGCTTTTCTCAGCTGCCGCTCGGCTTGGCCGCGCGCTTCACGCTCTTTGTCGCCACGATCATGTTCGGTCTGGCGGCTGCCTTCGTCGTCCTCACCAATAACGAGGTCGGGCGCGCCGCCCAGGAGAGCTTCGAGGATCAGGCCTCGCACCTCCTTGCGCTGGTCGGCAGCGTGGCGCAGGACCTTCCAGATGAGCAGCGCTTTCTTGATCTGCAGAAGGTCCTCGACAACGTTGCGGGTCTCAACGACGACACGCGCTACGCCTTCGTATCGCAGCTCGATGCCCGTGGCAGCCTGCTGAATGACGATCCCGAGACGGTGGCAAGCGAACCGGAATCCAAGGTCGCGCTGGACGCGGCGGTTACCAGCCGTACGCCGGCGCTGCAGCAGGGTGGCGGGATGATCCACATCGCCGTGCCGGTGCTGCACGACCACAAGCCTGTCGCGGTCGCGCGCGTCGGGGTCGCGACCGCCGACCTCGACGACCGCATCGCCGAGGCCGCGAGCCGCAATCTTCTGCTGGCGTTGACCTTCATCGGCTTCGCGATGCCGTTGACCGCGGTCTGCATGACCTACATCACCTCGCCGGTGCGCAAGCTCATCCAGGCGACGCGGCGGGTTTCGGAAGGCGACTACACCGTCAATCTCGATGAGGAGAGGCAAGACGAACTCGGCGAGCTCGCCCGTTCCTTCGCCGCGATGGCGCGGAACCTGCGGGACAGTTCAGAGGCCGTCGAGCGGCTGACCTATACGGACGGAGCGAGCGGTCTCGCCAACCGCGAGCAGCTCCGCCGGCATATCGACGCTCAAATCGTGGACGGCAAACAGGTTGCGCTGCTCTATCTCGACATCGACCGGCTGAAGCGGGTGAACGAGGCGCTCGGCATCGAGGTCGGCGACAATGCGATCGCCGAGATCGCCGAACGGCTGCAATTGATTTGCCGCGAAGAACTCGATCAGTTCGAGCGCGATCACAACGGAGACGGTGCCGGAATCCTGCTTGCGCGTCTCGGCGGCGACGAATTCGGCATTCTCCTCAGTGGCAATGTCGATGAGGACACTGCGAGCCATGTCGCGGCGCGTGTGCTGCGCGGCTTCGCGGTTCCGTTCGAGGTGGGCGACCATTCGCTCTCGGTCAGCGCCAGCATCGGCATCGCTGTCAGCCCAGACGACGGCATGGACCTGTCCTCCCTGCTGCGCACGGCGGGAAGCGGCCTCAGCGAGGCGAAAGCGGGCGTCGTCAACTCGTTCAAATTCGCCCGCCGTGACGTCAACAGCCGCGCCTATCGCCGCCTCGTCATCGAACAGGAGCTTCGCCAAGCGCTGGAGCGCCAGGAATTCGAGGTGTTCTACCAGCCTCAGGTCGTGCTCCATGACGGCGCGATGGTCGGCGCCGAAGCTTTGGTGCGCTGGCGCCACCCCCAGCGCGGGTTGGTGGGGCCGGCCGATTTCATAGACATCGCCGAGGAGATTGGGCTGCTCGATGCGATCGGCGGTTTCGTCATCGACGATGTCTGCCGCCAATGCGGCATCTGGGCCGATATAGGCCTGTTCCCGAAGATCGCCGTCAATGTCTCGGTTTCCCAGTGCCAGCAGCCTGACTTCGCCGCGAGCGTGCTGAGGGCGATCGAGAGGACCGGCATTCCGGCGGGCATGCTCGAGATCGAGATCACCGAGACGGTGGCGATGCTCGACCCGCGTGCCACTGCGCGGGAACTGTCACCGCTTCGCGCCGCTGGCGTCCGTCTCGCGATCGATGATTTCGGAACCGGCTATTCGAACCTAGCCTCGCTGACGCGGCTGCAGTTCGACATCCTGAAGATCGACAGGAGTTTCGTCTCCGAATGCGTGCGCGATGGTTCTGCCCGCGTCGTCGTCGCGACCATCCTGACCATGGCGCACAATCTCGGCTTCGAAGTCGTGGCGGAGGGCGTCGAGTCGATTGCGCAGCGCGAATTCCTGGTGTCGCAGAAATGCGAGTACGGCCAGGGCTATCTGTTCGGAAAGCCGATGCCGGCGGCGGATTTCGAGGCCCAGTTCTCGGAGCATCGTCGCGCCGACGCGCGCGACCTACTGGGCCAGATTCGCAGGACGGCAGCTCGTAGAGGCGGCCGGCCGGCGGCTTGATTACTCTAGGGGAACGGCCTCGCCGCTGCGGGCCGCGAAGAATGTCTCGCTCAGCGTGATCTTGCCGCCGCTCGACGGGCTTATGTCCTGATAGACCTTCCAGAACGTCGGCTGGAAATCGTAGGTTACGGTGACTTTGATGGTCGCCGCGCCGGGCGGAGCAGCGCCATTGTAGGCAACATTGGAGCCCACGGGTTGCCCATTGGCCGAACCTATTTTGTCGAGCGACCAATCGACGTCATATTCCTCGGTCGACGGGTTGTAGACGATGCTCTGCACGCGGATCGTCGCGCCGGTCTTCGGGAACGGCTGTAAGATGTTCAGCGTGCCGTCTATCAGTTCGTTCAACCTTGTCGATGTCACGGAATCCTGCTGGCTGATCAGGTCACCGATCGCGCCGGTCATCTGGGTTACTTTGCTCTTTGCCGACACCGCGCGCGCTACCTCGAAAGTGCCGACAAGCAGCCCAATGATCGTCGGTAGCAACAATGCGAACTCGGTCGCGGCGATCGCGCGTTCTTCGCGGATGAAAGTGCGGGAAATGGCGCGCATCACCACGGCTCGTTCTGAATGACCGCCGTCGCGACCAGTTTGCTATCGGCAGCAGCCGGGATTTCTTTTCCGTCCGTGCCTTTCTCAGGCCAGAGGCGGATCGACAGCGGCAGTGGCCAATCATACGTTGCTTGAACCAGTACCATTGACGGTGAGTTTCCGCCGGTTCCCTCGTCGAAACACGTCTCCGGAACTTCCTTTGCGGTCGTGTCGAAGCATGCGGGGTCGAGGGGCTCCGTCAGCGGTCGAGATTGTGCTCGGATCTTGTTGCAGGAAAACAGGATCTCTTTCGACGAATTGCAGATCGCGTCCAGAAATTGCTGTGGCGTTGCGTTCTTCAACTGGCCGACCCTGACCTCCCGGGCCGCTTTGTCGACCATGGTCTGGAGAACCGAGTTCGCAAACAAGGTTATCCCCGCATACAGGATTGTGAGCATCAAAGAAAGAAACACGGGTGCTATCAGTGCAAACTCGACAGCTGTCGCGCCGTCGTTGCTCCGGGCGAAGCTTTTCAGTTGTTTTCCTTGAGAGTTTTTGTGGTCCATGTCTGTCGGTTTCGTGAGCTGCCCGAGTATAGACCAGCACGATCCGCCACAATGCTTGACCGATCGTTACGAGATTTTCCCGCAATCGATAAAAGATAACGGATTGTTAATTCGGGGATCCGCCGGACTGACCACCGCTCCCGCTGGCACCGCCCGTGGCGAGGCCGACCCGGTTGCCGATCTGACCTGAACTGCCGCCGAAGAAGTCGGGGGCGTCACCCAGGGTGACCGTTTGCTCACAGCGGGGCGAACAACTGTAGGTCTCCCGGGCCGCGCCACGAAGCACAGTCAGGGTCCGCTCACTGGCCCTACGCACGTGGATCATGGTTTCAAGCAGGACTACGCCCGAGGTGTCGAGCGCCAGGAGGTTGGTCGTGCCGTATCCCTTGCCGGTCACAACGACGAAGCCGTTGCGGGGTTCGGTGGTGTCCGCAATCGACGGATTGCCGATCACAATCATGGAGGTTTTCGGTGGAACATGCAGGAGCGACGCAAGGTCGAGCGCGACGTCCATGGAGTCCACACTGTCCGATGCCGCCTGATCTGTATCGGGGGGCGCGATGGGACCGTCCTGAGCCGCCGCGGGGGAGGCCGCTGCTAACATCGCCACAAGCAGTACGCGCGACAGGTTCATTGCGGCTCACAGATACGCGGTTCGTCGTTCCAGTGATGCATCAAGAAGGTGAATCAATCTCTAACGATGACTTCGGCCGAGCGTAAATGCCGAAAAACGCCAATGCGCTGTGAATCAAGGCTTTTCGATAAAAATAAAAGTAAAAATTTCCGAAAACTCAATATTGTTGGTTTCTAAGTTCTTACTCGATACTGAACCAAAGCCCTCACAAACATTAACGATGCAGCAACAGGGGGCGATTACGCTGATCTCAGGTTTCGAGGGGGATCAACTCGGATCCGTCATTCAAGCACACGACCCAAATGGAGCACGTCACATGAACCTCTTTTCGCGCTTTCTGAAGGACGAGTTCGGCGCTACCGCGATCGAATACGCTCTGATCGCTGCCGTTCTCGCAATCGGCATTATCGCCGGTCTTCCGGTGCTCAGGGACTCGCTGATCACCACCTTCGGCAACGTCGCTGAAACCCTCGACAACAACAACGCTGTCGGCGCGACCGCGTCTGCCCCTGTAGCGCCGTAAGCCACTGATATCCAGCGAGCCGCCTTCGGTGAAGGCGGCTCGCACTTTTCGGGAAGATTACCATCGTGATCGGTCTAGAATATTTGCTGGCGGCGACCTTTCCGGCCTTCATCATTCTCGCTGCGGCGTCCGATCTCGCGACGATGACGATTTCCAATCGCCTGACGCTCGCGCTCGTGGCGGCTTTTCCGCTTGTGGCATTCTTTTCCGGACTGCCGTTGTCGTCCGCCGGCTGGCAAGTTCTGACAGCTTTCCTTGTCCTGACCATCGGAATAGCCGGTTTCGCACTCGGCGCGGTTGGCGGCGGTGACGCGAAACTCGCGGCCGCGATGGCCCTTTGGATCGATCCTTCGCTGGTCTTCCTTTGGCTGCTGATCATGTCGGCATTCGGCGGCGTGTTGACCGTCACGATTCTGATCCTGCGCCGGTTCCACCTGCCCGTCGCATTTGCCGGCCAATCATGGATCGCCCGTCTGCATTCGCGGGATAGCGGCATTCCGTACGGCGTCGCGCTAGCCGCTGCCGGGCTCGTGATCTATCCGGACACCGCGATCTTCAACCGCCTTCTTGGTCTTTAGACCATTGGGCTTCTATACATTCCATTAACCATGCATTGACGAATGTCGCCTCAAATGCAGGTGCGGCCATCCGACTGTAGAGCCGCGCCTTTTGAGGTCGTCTCGTATGAATGTCGCGCGCATCGCAGTCCTGGCTGTCGCCCTCGTCGCGGGCGGCGTGGCTGCTGTTCTCGTCAGCGGCAGGAAATCTGAGCCGGCGCCGGTTGTCGTCGTCGAGAAGACGGAAAGCTCTGAAGTCCTCGTCTTCGTGAACGCCGTTCCGATGGGCGTGGTGGTGAAGCCGGAAGATCTGGCCTGGCGCCTCTGGCCCAAGCAGAGCGCGGGCAATTTCGTTTCGAAGACCGCCAATGCCGATGCTGTCAAGAAATTCTCTGGCTCCATCGCCCGCCAACCCGTCGCGGCGAACGAACCGGTCAACCCGCAGAAACTGGTGAAGCCCTCTGAAGGCGGCTTCATGTCGGCGATGCTGTCCTCGGGCATGCGAGCCGTCGCGACGCCGGTTTCGGCGGTGGACGGAGCAGGTGGCTTCATCCTGCCGAACGACCGGGTCGACGTCGTGCTGACGACCAGGACCTCGAACGGCAAGACTGAAAGCCAGACGATCCTGACCAATGTCCGCGTGCTGGCAATCGACCAGACGCTATCCGAGAAGGACGGGCAGCAGACCATCGAGGGCAAGACCGCGACCTTGGAACTGCTGCCGCACCAGACCGAGATCGTCTCGAACGCCCGGCAAGAGGGGACGATCTCGTTGGCTCTCCGGTCGCTGGCCGACGCCAATCCCGGCGGGCCCGGCCTGCCGGAGGACAATTCCGCGGGCGGCGGAAATTCGAACCGCACCAGCATCATCCGTTTCGGAATAGCGACGAACTAAGGGCCTAAGGGCGAGGGGACACGTGATCATGGTCCGGGCGGCAATGAGGTCTCTGGCGCGGTGTGCGGCGCTACTGTTGCCTCTCCTTGTGGCGGAAGCGTCGTTCGGCGCCGATGCACGGTATGACATTGCTTCCGGCGCTTCCGGACAGGTCGTCGAGGTCGGCGTCGGCAAGTCCTATGTCGTCGACCTTCCGCGCGACGCCTCTGAAGTGCTCGTCGCCGACCCGAAGGTCGCCAATGCCGTCGTCCGCTCGTCGCGCAAAGCCTATGTGATTGGCGTCGCAATCGGCGAGACCGACGTCATCTTCTTCGACGCCGACGGCAACCAGATCCGCAATCTCGCGGTCTCGGTCGGCCGTGATCTTTCGCCGATACGTAACAATCTGCGGACGTCGATGCCGGATGCGACGGTCAATGCCGACGCGGTCGGAGATTTGGTGATGCTCACCGGCTCGGTCCGGTCGGCGGCAGAGGCCAAAACCGCCACGGACATCGCCGCTAACCTCGTCGGAAGTCCTGACAAGGTGGTGAATGCGCTTGCGATTGAGGGGCGTGACCAAGTTCTCCTCAAGGTCACTGTCGCCGAAGTCAATCGCTCGGCGATGAAGCAGTTGGGCGTAAAGTGGGACGTGTCGAAGATCGGCGGCACAAGCATTGGGTTTGGCTCGAACCCCGGCTATCCGATAACGGGTGCCTCGCCAGGGTCAGTCTTCAACGAGGTCGTCGGGACCTCCGGCATCGAACAAAATGTCGACGGCAACGGCCTCGGTATATTCCATCAGTGGTCCGGCGGACAGGTTCTTGCGAATGTCGAGGCGCTTGAGCGTAACAGCCTGCTTCGCACTCTGGCCGAACCCACTCTCACTGCGATTTCCGGCGAGAAGGCCGACTTCCTGGCTGGCGGTGAGTTCCCCGTTCCTGTCCCGACCGATAACGGCATTGGCATCGAATACAAGAAGTACGGCGTCAGCGTCACCTTTACCCCGGTCGTGCTATCCGGCGGTCGGATCAGCCTGCAGGTCGGCACGGAGGTCAGCGAGCCGAACTCCGAAGGAGTGACCATTCTGGGTACTTCCGTCAGGGGCCTGAACGTTCGCCGCGCGAGCACCAGCATTGAGTTGCCATCCGGTGGCTCGCTCGCGCTCGCCGGCCTGCTTCAGGAGAATACGCGCCAGGCGTTCGAAGGTCTGCCAGGAATCCTGAACGTTCCCGTGCTTGGTGCGCTGTTTCGGAGCCGCGATTACACCCGTGGTCAGACCGAGCTCGTCATCATCGTCACGCCGTACATCGCCAAGCCTGCGGGTCGCGACAAGCTCGCCCGCCCGGACGACAATCTGCAGACCCCGACCGACATGCAAGCCATCCTGCTGGGACGGTTGAATAAGATCTATTCGCCTGCCGGCATCATCAAAGTCGGACCTGGTGAATATCGCGGCCCCATCGGCCACATCGTGGAGTGATCATGCGCCCCGTGTTCTTGCTTTCCGTTCGGGGGGTCGCCGCGCTGGCGATTGCGGGTGCGCTTTCCGGATGCGTCCGGCAGCCGGATCCGACGATCACCGGCTCGATCTCCGACGACCATGCCGTCCGTCACCCGATCTTGGTCACCCAAGGGATGGCTACGTTGGATTTCCTGCCCGGCGGAGGGCCTGGCGGCCTGACCGACAGGCAGGTTGCCGACATCTCGGAATTCGCCGGACAATGGCGGGCCAAGGGACGGGGCCAAATCGCCATCGAAATCCCGAAAGGGGGCAGTACCGACGTGCAGTCGGCACATGCAGCCCGGGAGATCAAGACCGCCATCCTGAACGCTGGCGTGTCGCCGCGCGCTATCGTCCAGACAACATACGCGGCCAACGGGCCGACACATCTTGCGCCGGTGCGGTTATCTTATCCGATGCTGGAAGCTGGTGTGCCGCATGATTGCGGCCAATGGCCGGACGATCTCGGGTATGGCGGTCCCGGCACGCCAGCCGAGAACCGCCAATATTGGAACTTCGGTTGTGCCCAGCAGCAGAACATGGCTGCCATGGTCGAGGATCCCGAAGATTTCATCCGGCCCCGAGCCGAGGCGCCGGCAAGCGCTACGCGCCGCACGACCGTCATCGGCAAATATCAAAGGGGTGAGCCGACGGTTACGACCTATCCTAAAGACAACGTGTCGACGCAGGACGACAACTGAGGATGACCGACGCTCCCGACGTCTCGCCTGACAACGCCCAGATTGCCCCGCTGCCGCGGGTGTCGATCCAGGCATTCTGCGAAACGGCCGACCTCGCCGAAAGCATTCGCGCGACGGCTGCCGACCGGCGGATGGAGCGGGCGCATGTGCGCGTGCAGATGGGCGGCGGCCCGGCGGCGGTGGAAGCATACCGCAACGCGCCGACGCCGAACGTCATCATCATCGAGAATGACGGCAGCCGGGAGCCCCTGATCGCGTGCCTAGACAAGCTGTCCGAGGTCTGTGATCCGGGCACCAAGGTTGTGGTCATCGGGCGCGTGAACGACGTCCATCTCTACCGCGAACTGATGCGGCGTGGCGTCAGTGAGTATCTGGTCGCGCCGATCCATACCCTCGATCTCGTTCGCACATTGTCGGACCTGTTCCGTGCTCCCGACGCCGAGCCGGTGGGCCGGACGGTCGCCTTCATCGGGGCCAAGGGCGGCGTCGGCTCCTCGACCATCTGCCACAACGTCGCCTGGACGATCGGCCGGTCGCTCGACATGTCGACGGTCGTCGCCGATTTCGACCTTGCCTTCGGCACGGCCGGCCTCGATTTCAACCAGGACCCGCCGCAGGGCATTTCGGAGGCGGTTTTCTCGCCCGATCGCCTCGACGGCAATCTGGTAGACCGCCTGCTGTCCAAGTGCACCGAGAATCTCAGCCTGATGGCGGCGCCGGCGACTCTCGATCGGGTGTACGATCTCGGTAGCGATGCATTCGACACTCTGGTCGACATCCTGCGCAGCAATATTCCATGCGTGGTCATGGACGTGCCGCATATCTGGACGTCCTGGTCGAAACGTGCGCTGACCAATGCGGACGAGATCGTCATCGTCGCGGCGCCGGACCTCGCCAATCTGCGCAACGCGAAGAACATGATCGACCTCCTGCGTGCCCAGCGCCCGCACGATGCACCGCCGCGTCTCGTGCTGAACCAGGTCGGCATGCCGAAGCGGCCTGAGATCAAGCCCGCGGAGTTCATGAAAGCACTCGACGTCGAAGCGTCGGCTACGATCGCCTTCGAGCCCCACGGTTTCGGCACGGCATCGAACAACGGCCAGATGATCGCTGAGGTGTCGGCAAGCCATAAGGCCAATGAGAGCTTCCTTGAGATCGCCCGCACGGTAACCGGGCGTTTGGAATCGCGCGCACAGAAAAAGACGCTTCTGGACCCGCTGGTCTCGCGGTTTCTGAAACGCGCCTGAGGAGATAGAGCGAAGCCATGTTCGGCAAGCGCGGCACCACCGAGGTCGAGTTCGGCAAACCTTCGTTTGCCGCGACGCCATCGGCTGCGCCAGCATCTGCGCCTTCATTCAACACTCCGGCCGCCGCTTCTCCTTCTCCGGTACGCCCGGCGCCCGCTCCCGAGCCGCGCAGGCCGGATGCCTATTACGATACCAAGAGCGCGATCTTCTCGGCGCTGATCGAGGCGATCGATCTTGCCCAGCTTGCCCGCCTCGACGCCGAAAGCGCGCGCGAGGAAATCCGCGACATCGTCAACGAGATCATTGGTCTCAAGAACTTCGTGATGTCGATTGCCGAGCAGGAGGAACTGCTCGACGACATCTGCAACGACGTTCTCGGTTATGGGCCACTGGAGCCCTTGTTGTCGCGTGACGACATCGCCGACATCATGGTCAATGGCTACGACAAGACTTACATCGAGGTCGGCGGCAAGATCCAGCTGACCAATGTCCGCTTCCGCGACAATTCCCAGCTTCTGAACATCTGCCAGCGCATCGTCAGCCAGGTCGGCCGCCGTGTCGACGAAAGCTCGCCCATCTGCGACGCCCGTCTGCCCGACGGCTCCCGCGTCAACGTCATCGTCCAGCCTCTGGCGATCGATGGGCCGACGCTCACCATTCGTAAGTTCAAGAAGGACAAGCTCACCCTCGACCAGATGGTGCGCTTCGGCACGATCACTCCCGAGGGAGCGGAAATCCTTCGCATCGTCGGCCGCTCGCGATGCAACGTTGTCGTCTCGGGCGGTACGGGCTCGGGCAAGACGACACTGCTGAACTGCCTGACACGCGCGATCGACGAGGACGAGCGCATCATCACCTGCGAGGACGCGGCGGAACTTCAGCTCCAGCAGCCGCATGTTGTGCGTCTCGAGACCCGCCCGCCGAACCTCGAGGGCGAGGGCCAGATCACGATGCGCGATCTCGTCCGCAACTGTCTGCGTATGCGACCCGAACGCATCATCGTCGGCGAGGTGCGCGGACCCGAGGCGTTTGATCTTTTGCAGGCAATGAACACTGGCCATGACGGCTCGATGGGCACGCTGCACGCCAACTCCCCACGCGAGGCCATGTCGCGCATGGAGAGCATGATCTCGATGGGCGGCTTCAGCCTGCCCGCGCGCACGATCCGCGAGATGATCGCGACCTCGGTCGACGTCATCGTGCAGACGCAGCGCCTGCGCGACGGCTCGCGCCGCATCACTCACATCACCGAGGTGATAGGCATGGAAGGCGATGTGGTCACCACGCAGGACATCTTCGTCTACGAGATGGTCGGCGAGGACGCACATGGCCGCATCATCGGCCGTCACCGCACCACCGGAATCGCGCGACCGGTGTTCTGGGAGCGGGCGCGCTATTATGGCGAGGACAAGAACCTCGCCGCCGCCATCGATGCCGCGGAATTGGCCGAGCCGTTGCGGGCCTGACCATGGATGGCCAGCAACTCCTTATCTTTATCCTCGTCGCACTTGCGGTCGGAGGCGGATTCTACGCGGTCGCCTATCCGCTGGTCGCCGGTGGCGACCGCGCGGAGAAACGCCAGAAATCGGTTTTCGAAGGTGCCACCAAGTTTCGCGAACAGGCCTCCGGACGAACCGAGGTCGCGTTGCGCCGCGCGGCCGTGGCGGACAGCCTCAAGGAACTCGAGAAGCGGCAGCAGAACGTCAAGAACCCGCCGCTCACGGTGCGGCTGGAACAGGCCGGCCTCGACTGGCCGGTCAAGCGCTTCCATGTGCTCAGCCTAGTATTGGGCGTTGTTCTCGGATTTGGCCTCTTCATCGCGACGGGCATGCCGCTCCTCGGACTGGCCGGATTGTTCATCGGCGGTCTTGGACTGCCTCGCTGGCTTCTCGGCTATCGTCGCAAGAAGCGGCAACAGGCGTTCATCAAGGAATTTCCGAACGCCATCGACATCATTGTCCGCGGCGTCAAATCGGGCCTGCCGCTCGGCGACTGCATGCGCATCGTCGCGAGTGAATCACAGGAGCCTGTACGGTCCGAGTTCCGCGCGATCGTCGATACGCAGAATGTCGGCATGATCCTGAGCGACTCGATCGAGCGCCTCTACACCCGCGTCGGTCTTCCCGAGGCGAATTTCTTTGCCATCGTCATCGCGATCCAGTCGAAATCGGGCGGCAACCTGTCTGAGGCGCTGGGCAATCTTTCCCGGGTCCTGCGCGACCGCCAGAAGATGAAGGGCAAGATCCAGGCGATGAGCATGGAAGCGAAGACGTCGGCGTGGATCATCGGTTCGCTGCCGGTCTTCGTCGGCGGGATCGTGTCGATCATCTCTCCGGACTACGTCTCCGCGCTGTGGACCAAGCCGGTGGGGCAGATGCTGCTCGCGTTCTCCGCGTTCTGGATGCTCATCGGCATCCTCAGCATGCGCAAGATGATCAATTTCGACTTCTGAGGAGGCACAGATGGTTCAGTACTGGGCCGAGCGCCTCGCAGATCGCGACTTCCTGATCTCCGTCTTCGCCGGCCTCGCCGCGATCATGACGGTACTGACGCTCGCGATGCCGCTCCTGTCGTCGAACCACCTCGACAAACGGATGAAGTCCGTCGCGCTCGAGCGCGACAAGATGCGTGCGCGCGAAAGGGAGCGCATGGCGCGTGGCCAGGCGGTCAATCTGAGGCGCGAGCCGAAGGCTCTCATCAAGCGGATCGTCGAGGATTACGACCTCGCCAAACATCTCGGCACCGATGACGCGAAGGAAAAGCTCGTCATGGCGGGCTATCGCGGTCCGGGTCCGATGGCGACATTCCTTTTCTTTCGGGCGGCCACGCCGATAACGCTGGCCGTGCTCGCGGGTCTTTATCTCTTCGTGATCGGCGCCATCGACCTCTCGTGGCAGATCAAACTGCTGATCGTCATCGTCGCGGCGTTTCTTGGCATCAAGCTGCCGCAGATATTCATCTCCAACCAGATCACTAAGCGGCAGTTGTCGGTCCGCCGCGCCTTTCCCGACGCGATGGACCTTCTCCTGATCTGCATCGAGTCAGGTATGTCGGTCGAGGCCGCCTTTCGGAAAGTGTCGACCGAAATTGGCGAGCAGTCGATCGCGCTCGCTGAGGAATTTGTGCTTACAAGCGCCGAGATGTCCTATCTGCAGGATCGACGGCTCGCTTACGAAAACCTTGGCCTTCGCACAGGTGTCGAGGCGGTCAAGAATGTCTGCGGCGCGCTGATCCAGGCGGAAAAGTACGGCACGCCCTTGGCGCAGGCGTTGCGCGTGATGGCGCAGGAAAGTCGCGACCAGCGCATGAACGAGGCGGAGAAGAAGGCGGCCGCGCTGCCGCCGAAGCTGACCGTGCCGATGATCATATTCTTCCTGCCGGTCCTGTTCGTGGTCATCCTCGGACCGGCGATGATCAGTGTCTTCGAAATCTGGAAATAGCGGAATAGGAGCGCGGTGAATCGTTTGCGGCCGCCGCTCGTTCAGTTGCCGCGAAGCTCTCCGAGATCGGCAGTGTTCAATGCGGCTGGCGGGGCCGCGGGAGCCGCTTTTGCGGGTGCTGCAGCAGATTTCGACCGCTGCTCCTTTACCGCCTGCTTCCAATAACGGAGGTTCTCGGCGACTTCCTTCGGCGGTAGGTCCTGCTTCGCCAATTCTTCCGCTTCGGCGAGCTTTCCCTGCAGCGCGAGGACGAGAGCTAGGTTCTGGCGCATCTTCGCCGTCGCGCGCGGACTCGCGACGGCACGGCGGAGCGTTTGCTCAGCTTCGGTCGGGCGTTTCGACAAGGCCTGCGAGAGGCCGAGATTGGACAGGATTGTCGGCTCGTCTGGCGCCAGCTGAAGGGCCTGGGCGTAGACCTTCTGCGCCTGTCCATACGGCCGAGCTGATCGAGGATCGCGCCTTCGCTGTTCAGGATGCGCCAGTCCGGCCGCTTCGGATCGTCCGCCTTGGCGAGCGCGGCGAGCGCCTCGTCATTGCGGCCGGCATCCGCCAGAGCCCGGCCATAGGCTGCCTGAAGGGCGCTCGAATTAGAGTTGCGTGCGATAGCCTTGGACAGGACCGAGATCGCCTGGTCCTTCTGTCCGGCGGCGCGCAGTGATCTGGACTGTGCGATCGCGGCATGAACAGAAGGGTCTTCCTTCTTGCTCGCGAAGGGGCTCGAGAAGCCGCGGCTGCCGCCGATCGAGCCGGTCGTGGTCGGCCCGTTCTTCGTGGCGCAACCCGCGAGAAAGGCCGACGCCGCAACGGCGATCAGAAGCGAGAGGCGAGGCGAACGGCTAACGCGGCAGCGGTACATGGGCCGACCTGTTCGTGTGCCGGCAAGCCCGGCAACCTGCTACCCTTTTTGGACTGTTAACCCTAATGCTTGGTAAATCAGGCGAAGGCGACGACCATCGCCCTGACGACTCAGTTCGAGGTTTTTCGCGTGCATCCTTCCCTGTTGGCGTACGACACCCGGCCCGCAACACCCATCTGGCCCGTTCCCCGCGGAACAAGCCAGCGAGAACCTGCCCGAGCCCGCGCGAGCCTGGGCGATGGCGACCGCCTATGACGCGCGTGTCGGACATGTGAGTGTCGTTCCTAATGGCGACGGCGGTCTGGCCGGCGTGCTGTTCGGCGTTGAGGCGGGCGATGCGAAAACTCGGGATCCGTTCATCGCGGCTCATCTCGCCCGCGATCTGCCGGCGGGCATCTATCGCTTCGACGGACCGCTCGCCGATGCGCGCTTGACCGCGCTGGGCTTCCTGCTCGGCCACTACAAATTCGACCGCTACAAGAGCGCCGAGACGAAAGCGGCGAAGCTGGTTCTGCCGGAGGGCGTCGACGGGGCGGAGGTGACGCGGATGGCGGAGGGCGTGAAGCTCGCACGCGACCTCGTCAACACGCCCTCGAACGATATGGGACCCGACGAACTCGAAGCCGTCGCCCACGAACTGGCCGACCGGCATGGCGCCCTGTTCGCGCCGGCCGTGAAGGGTCAGGATCTCGCCAAGGAGTTTCCGCTGATCCACGCGGTCGGCTACTCAAGCCCGCGCGAACCACGGCTGATCGACTTCTGCTGGGGCGACGACACGCATCCGAAGGTCACGCTCGTCGGCAAAGGCGTCTGCTTCGACACGGGCGGCCTCGACATCAAGCCGTCGGCCGGCATGTTGATCATGAAGAAGGACATGGGCGGTGCGGCCAATGTGCTGGCGCTCGCTCACATGATCATGGACGCGAAACTCAAGGTCAGGCTGCGCGTCCTGATCCCTGCCGTCGAGAACGCCGTTTCCGGCAGGAGCTTCCGGCCCGGCGACATCTATCGCAGCCGCAAGGGGCTGACCGTCGAGATCGGCAATACCGACGCCGAAGGCCGGCTCGTGCTGGCCGATGCGCTGGCGCTGGCGGATGCGGAGGAACCGGACCTGCTTGTCGATCTCGCGACGCTAACCGGCGCGGCGCGCGTCGCGCTCGGCCCGGAACTGCCACCGATCTATCACCGACGACGATGCGCTGGCCGACGACCTCGTGCGGACCGGCCGTGCCGAGAACGATCCGCTCTGGCGGCTGCCGTTCTGGTCGAACTACGACCGCATGCTCGACAGCCGCATCGCCGATCTGAACAACGCACCCGGAGGAGGCCATGCCGGGTCGATCACGGCCGCGCTCTTCCTCCGCCGTTTCGTCGAGAAGGCGAAAGCCTACGTCCATATCGACATCTTCGCCTGGACACCGTCAGCACGGCCGGGACGCTCCGAGGGCGGCGAGGCGCAGTCGATCCGGGCGCTCTATGCGCTGCTGAAGAACCGCTACGGCTGAGGACTTGCCCGCGCCGGTCGGGCGTGAAAGACATCGCCGCAAGATGCCCTTCGCGTTCCGACCGTCCCAGGCGCTCAAGCTTCTGAGCGATTTCAGTCTTGCGCAGGTGCGCGACAGCGATGCCGACCTCTCGGCCCGGCAGACTGCGATCCTCCTGACGATCTATCTCGAACCGCCGCCGCACACGGTGCGGGGGCTGGCCGCCAAGCTTGGTGTGGCGAAGCCTGTCGTCACCCGGGCGCTCGACGCCATGGGCAAG
Source organism: uncultured Alphaproteobacteria bacterium (assembly GCA_963778835.1). GTDB lineage: Bacteria > Pseudomonadota > Alphaproteobacteria > Rhizobiales > Methylopilaceae > Flaviflagellibacter. Next base: position 176,196 of record CAVZVY010000001.1, on the reverse strand, counting down.
CTCGATCTCGTCACGCGCCGCCGCGACGAGGCCGACCGGCGGAGCGTGGTCATTCAGCGCACCGTGAAAGGTGCGCTGTTTGTGGAGAAACTCGGCGATATGCTGATCGAGACAGCGAAGGACCTGCCAGCATGACAGACCTCGACCCACGCCTGACGCCCGCCCGCGGCGACCTTGCCGCCGAACATCTGCGCGGCACGATCGAGGCGGAGAACTACGTGCCGGCGCTGTCGATGCGGATCGCAGTCGGCTCGGCTCCGCTGCGTGCCGAATCGCGTCCGGACGCGGCGCAACTGACGGAGGCGATCTTCGGCGAGCCTGTCGCCGTCTATGACCTCCATGAGGGCTGGGCCTGGGTGCAGCTCGAAACCGACCGCTATGTCGGCTGGCTCCCGGAATGGGCGCTCGGCCCGGTCGCGGGCGAGCCGACGCATCGTGTCTCTGCGCTGCGAACCTTCATCTTCCCCGGGGCCGAGCATCAAGCAGCCGCCGGACGATGTGCTGACCCTCGGCAGCCACGTCATCGTCGAGCGGGAAGAGGGGATGTTCGCGGTGCTCGCGACCGGCGGCTATGTGCCGAGGCAACACCTCGCGCCGCTTGACGCGGACGAGAACGACTATGTCTCCGTCGCCGAGCGCTTCCTCGGCGCGCCCTATCTCTGGGGCGGCAAGACCAGTCTCGGGCTCGATTGTTCGGGCCTCGTCCAGGTCGCGTTCGACGCGGCAGGAATGGATGCTCCGCGCGATAGCGACATGCAGGAAGCGGGGATCGGCGAGCCAGTAGCGTTCGACGGCGCCGGCGAATCTTACAGCGCGGCGACCTGATCTTCTGGAAGGGCCATGTCGCCATCGCGCGCGGCGACGGCACGATCATTCACGCCAATGCACATCACATGGCGGTGGCGATTGAGGACGCAGCGGGCGCCATCGCGCGCATTGCTGCGGCGGGGAGTCCCGTCACCAGTGTCCGGCGACTCTGCGTCCGGAACGTCGCCGGCTAGTAGCCGTCGACGCGATCGACCACGCCTTCCGGCGTGCCACCTTCGTCGATCGTCCTGATCTGCCCGGCGATGAAGGCCGAGACTGCTTCCGCGTCGCTTTCCGCCGCGACATGTGGGGTGACGAGCACGCGTGGATGGTTCCAGAACGGGCTCGATGCGGGCAGGGGCTCGGTTTCGAAGACGTCGAGCGAGGCTGCTGTCAATATACCGTCCTGCCAGGGCGGACAGCACGTCCGCTTCGACCTGTAGTCCGCCGCGGCCGGCATTGATCAGGACCGGACCACCCAGCCGACTGTGCTTCGCCAGCTTCGAAAAGAGGTCGCGGTTGAGCATGCCGCGCGTCGACGGAGTTGAGCGGCAGGAGCACGACCAGAATGTCCGTGCGCGCAAGGAATTCGTCGAGAGCCGCGGCGGAATAGGTGTCCATGCCGTCGAGCCCTTCACCGCTCCGGCTCCAGCCGGCAACGTCGTAGCCGAGGATCTGGAGCTTCCAGATGGCGTCGCGGCCGAGTTCTCCCATGCCCATCACACCGACGCGGATATCGCGCGCGGCGGGCGTGCCGATGGGGTCCTTCCAGAGCCTGGCGCGCTGCTGTTCGAGAAGGTCAGGGTCTGCCGGTGATGCAGCAAGACATTGAGCGCGACCCATTCCGACATCCGATTCGTCAGATCGGGATCGATGACGCGGACGATCGGCACATTCGGCAAGTCCGGGTCGGCGAAGAGATGATCGACGCCCGCTCCGAGCGAATGGATCGCCTTGAGGTTCGGGAAACGGGACAGCAGGCCGGGCTCGGGTTTCCAGCAGACGGCGTGCTCGACCTCCGACGGATAGACCGACGTCGGGCCAGACGGCGATCTGGCGGTCTGGGAAGTGCCTGGCGAAGCGCTCGCGCCACGGCGAAGGGTCCCAGGAGCCGGTGGCGATGAGGATGCTCACTGGCGAGCCGAGCCGGCGACGTCGAGATCGAGCGCGGCGGCGATCAGCGCCTTCGTGTAGGCGGTCTCGGGCGCCTCGAAGATCTGCTTAGCCGGTCCGCGTTCGACGACGCTGGCCGTCCTTCATGACGATCATCTCGCTGGCCAGCGCGCGCACGACCTTCAGGTCGTGCGAGATGAAGAGGTAGGCGAGGCCGTGCCTGGCTTGCAGGTCGCGCAGCAGATCGACGATCTGCGCCTGCACCGACATGTCGAGAGCGGAAGTCGGCTCGTCGAGGACGACGAATTTCGGCTGCAGCGCCATCGCGCGGGCGATCGCGATGCGCTGGCGCTGGCCGCCGGAGAATTCGTGCGGGTAGCGGTCCATCGCCGCCGGATCGATGCCGACCTCGGTCCAGCGCCTGTGCGACGACGGCGCGGCGCTCGTCGGCGGACTTCGAGCTTGCCCTGGACGAGCAGGCCCTCCTCGACGATCTGCGCCACCGACATGCGCGGCGACAGCGAGCCGTACGGATCCTGGAAGACGACCTGCATTTCCTTGCGCAGCGGCCGCATCTGCTTGCGCTGTGGCGCCGTCGATGCGCTTGCCGAGATAGACGATCGGACCCTCGGAACGGATGAGCCGCAGGATCGCGAGGCCGAGCGTGGTCTTGCCGGAGCCGCTCTCGCCGACGACGCCGAGCGTCTCGCCGGCCCGAACCGAGACGTCTGACGCCGTCGACCGCCTTGATGTGGCCGACCGTCGAGCGGAAGAAGCCGCGCTTGATCGGGAACCAGACCTTGATGCCTTCCGCCGAGACGACGATCGGCTTCGAGGGGTCGGCCGGCGGCGGATTGCCCTTCGGCTCGGCGGCGAGGAGGTGTTTCGTATAGGCGTGAGCCGGATCGGAGAAGACGCGCGTGACGGGCCCGCTCTCGACGATCTTGCCCTTGGTCATCACGCAGACGCGGTCGGCGATCTTCCGGACGATGCCGAGATCGTGGGTGATGAACAGCATGCGCCATGCCGAGTTCGTCCTGCAGATCCTTGAGCAGCGTCGAGGATCTGCGCCTGCACGGTGACGTCGAGCGCGGTGGTCGGCTCGTCGGCGATCAGGAGGTCCGGCTCGTTGGCCAGCGCCATGGCGATCATCACGCGCTGGCGCTGGCCGCCCGAAAGCTGGTGCGGATAGGCGTCGAGCCGCTCGTCCGGCGTTCGGAATGCCGACCTGGGTCAGGAGTTCGAGCACGCGCGCGCGGATCTTCGTCTTCGACCAGCCGCGATGCACGTCGAGGATTTCGCCGACCTGCTGCTCGATCGTGTGCAGCGGGTTGAGCGAGGTCATCGGCTCCTGGAACACCATCGAGATGTCGGCGCCGCGCACGCGTCCTCAGATCGCGCTCGTCGCGGTCGAGCAGGTTCTCGCTGCGGAACAGGATCTGGCCGGACGGATGGCTGGCTGCGGGTAGGGCAGGAGTTTCAGGACGAGAGCGCGGTGACCGACTTGCCGGAACCGGATCTCACCGACGAGGGCGAGCGTCTCACCCTTGTTGATGTCGAAGGAGACGTGGTCGACCGCGAGCGTCTCCCGCCCGTCCTGCACGAACGACGACGGAGAGATCGCGGACCGAGAGAAGTGGCTCGGCGTCGGCCTTCATGCCGGCAATGCCGCTCGTATGACTGTGGGCGTGACCATGGTCGATGATCGTGCGAATGACCGTGGTCCGGCTCGTGGGCGTGATCGTGGCCGTGCGCGTGCAATGATCGTGGTCGTGGCCGCAATCCTGTGCGTGGTCCGAGCATTCGCCGTATTCGATCTCGACAGTCGCGTGGCTGAGGCCGAAGCTGCTCGACGAGCACGGCCTTGATCTCGCGCATCGTCGCCGGCGCCGTCGGTTCCTTCCGGCACGCAGGCGTGCAGCGTGACCATCCTGCACTTCTCGGTGATCGACCAGACATGGACGTGATGGACGTCCGTCGACGGCGGCGACGCCCGTCTTGATGGCGGGCGCGATCGCCGAGGAATCCATGTTGGCGGGAGCGGCCTCGAGCAGGATCGAGCCCGGAGTCACGGACCAGCCGCCAGGCGCCGCCGAGAATGATGACCGACACGAAGCACCGAGAGGATCGGGTCGATCGGCGTCCAGCCGGTGGTAGATGATGACGATGGCGGCGACGATCGCGCCGACCGAGCCGAGCAGGTCGCCCAGCACGTGCAGCAGCGCGCCGCGGATGTTCACGTTCTCCTTGTCGGCGCCGTGCAGGACGAAGAAGGCGACGATGTTGACGGCGAGGCCGCCGGCCGCGACCCACAGCATCAGCGGACCGAGCAACGGGCTCGGGCTCCATCAGACGCTAGGCGGCTTCCCAGATGATCCAGGCCGCGACGAAGAACAGGATCACGCCATTGGCGAAGGCGACAAGGATCTGGAACCGGTCGTAGCCGTAGGTCCGCGTCGAATCGGCCGGGCGGCGGGCCACGCGCATCGCGACGAAGGCGAAGCGCGAGCGAGGCGAAGTCGATGCCGCATGTGGCCGGCATCGGCGAACAGCGCCAGCGAGCCGGAGAACATAGCCGCCGAGCGAATTCGGCGATCATGAAGCCGCCGGTCAGCAGCGTCGCGATGCCGAGCCGGGCTTCGCTGGCGCCGTGCGAATGATCGTGGTGATCGTGCGCCATTACGAGAACGTCTTTCGTGGATCGAAGGCGTCGCGCACCGCCTCGCCCGCGAAGACGAGCAGCGACAGCGTAACCGCGATCGACAGGAAGCCGGTGATGCCGAGCCAGGGCGCCTGCAGGTTGGCCTTGCCCTGGGCGAGCAGCTCGCCGAGCGAGGGCGAGCCGGGCGGCAGGCCGAAGCCGAGGAAATCGAGCGAGGTCAGAGTGGTGATCGAGCCGTTGAGCACGAACGGCATGAAGGTGAGCGTCGCAACCGTCGCGTTCGGCAGGAGATGCCGGCGCATGATCGTCCAGTTCGAGACGCCGAGCGCGCGCGCGGCGCGCACATATTCGAAATTGCGGGCGCGCAGGAATTCGGCACGCACGACGCCGACCAGCGAGACCCAGGAGAACAGCAGCAGGATGCCGAGCAGGACCCAGAAGCTCGGCGTGATGACCGCCGCGAGGATGATCAGCAGATAGAGCGACGGGATCGAGGTCCAGATCTCGATGAAGCGCTGGAAGAGGAGGTCGGTCCAGCCGCCGAAATAGCCCTGCACGGCGCCCGCCGCGACGCCGATCAGCGAGGAGAGGATGGTCAGGACGAGGCCGAACAGGACCGACAGGCGGAAGCCGTAGATCAGCCGCGCCACGACGTCGCGGCCCTGGTCGTCGGTGCCGAGCCAGTTCGTCTCTATCCCGGCGCAGTCGCGACCCTTGCCAGCTTTCTCGCACTGGTCCGGCGTCAGCATCCAGGTCGGCGGGGCGGGGGCCGGGACCGGCAGGTTGAGATTGATCGTGTCGTAGGAGTAGCGAATGAGCGGCCAGACGATCCAGCCGCCCTTCTGCCGCGATCAGGTCCTGCAGATAGGGATCGCGATAGTCGGCCTCGGTCTCGAAATCGCCGCCGAACGCCGTCTCCGGATAGGATTTCAGCACCGGCACGTAGATAGCCGCCGTCGTAGGTGACGAGGAACGGCTTGTCGTTGGCGATGAACTCCGCGAACAGCGAGACCACGAACAGCGCGACGAAAATCTGCAGCGACCAGTAGCCGCGTCTTGTTGGCGCGGAAGTTCCGCCAGCGGCGGCGGTTGAGCGGCGAGCGGAGGAGCCAGCCGCGCTTGACCGGCCTGGTCGATGGCGCGGTCTCGCCGGTCGATGGCGGCGGCGCGAGCGGCTTGCCGGTCGGGCGTCGGCACCGTTTCGGGTGTGTCGGGCGATCGAGGGGCGGGCGGGCGCCGGTCATCAGACCTCCCGGCTTTCGAAATCGATCCGCGGATCGATCCAGGTATAGGTCAGGTCCGAGATCAGCCCGACGATGAGGCCCATCAGCGCCGAAGATGTAGAGCGTCGCGAACACGACCGGATAATCGCGGTTGACGATGCTCTCGAAGCCGAGCAGGCCGAGCCCGTCGAGCGAGAAGATCGTCTCGATGAGCAGCGAGCCGGTGAAGAAGGCGCCGATGAAGGCGCCGGGGAAGCCCGCGATCAGGATCAGCATCGCGTTGCGGAAGACGTGGCGGTAGAGCACCTGCCGTTCTCGGTCAGGCCCTTCATGCGCGCGGTCTGGACGTATTGCTTGCGGATCTCGTCGAGGAACGAGTTCTTGGTCAGCAGCGTCGTCGTGGCGAAGGCGCCGATCGTCATGCGCGGCGAGCGGCAGCGTCAGGTGCCAGAAGTAGTCGAGCGATCCCGCGGACCGAGGATCCACTCGATGCAGGTCATCCAGTTGTCTCGCGGACGACAGGCCGCGCAGCGGGAACACGATCGAAGAACGAGCCGCCGGCGAACAGGACGATCAGGAGGATCGCGAACAGGAAGCCCGGGATCGCGTAGCCGACGACGATGACGCCGGAGGTCCAGACGTCGAAGCGGGAGCCGTCGCGCACCGCCTTGGAGATGCCGAGCGGGATCGAGATGCCGTAGCTGAGAAGCGTCATCCACAGCCCGAGCGAGATCGACACCGGCATCTTCTCGATGATCAGGCTGACGACCGAGACGTCGCGGAAATAGCTCTCGCCGAAATCGAAGCGGGCATAGTTCCACAGCATCATCAGGAAGCGCTCGGGCGCCGGGCTTGTCGAAGCCGAACTGCTTTTCGAGGCTCTTCACGAATTGCCGGATCGAGACCCTGCGCGCCGCGATATTTGCGACGTGATCGGGTCGGAACTGAGCCCAGCGCGCTGCCGGGCTGTGCGCCGGCGCCGAGATCGCCGCCGGAGGATCCGGAAAAGCGCGAGGTCGCCGAACTGTCGGAGCCCTGAAGCTGCGCCAGAACGCGCTCGACCGGGCCGCCCGGCGCGAACTGCACGATGACGAACGACACCAGCATGATCCCGAGCAGCGTCGGGATCATCAGCAGCAGGCGGCGGGCGATGTAGTTGAACATGGGTCAGCTCTAGCGCAGCTTAGACGCGTATGCCGAGCCGCGCCGCCTTTTCCGTATCAAACCACCAGGTCGTGTCGAAGGGCAGATCGTAGCGCGGCTTGTCGTCGGGACGGCCGAACACGTCCCAGGTCGCGAGCCAATGGGTCGGCTTGTGCCAGTGCGGCACCCAATAGCGGCCGGCGCGCAGCACGCGGTCGAGCGCCCGGCAGGCGATGGTCAGCTCGTCGCGGGTCTTCGGCCGCGATCGGCGTGGTCGATCAGCGCATCGACCGCGGGATCGGCGACGCCCGAGATGTTGTTGGATCCGGGCGATCTTCGCCGTCGGCGGAGCCGAAGAACAGCCGCAGATCTGTCGCCCGGCGTCGCGAGAGCGCCTAGCGGCGCGGCATCAGGTCGAAATCGAAGTCCGTTCTGGCGGCTCTGGAACTGCGCCGCGTCGACGACGCGGAAATTCGCCTCGATGCCGAGCAGGCTTGAGGTTCTTGATGTAGGCGAGGACATGCGGCTCGAAGATCGGATCGTCGTCGAGGACCTCGACGGTGAACCGTCGCCCTTGGCGTTGCGCAGCGCGCCGTCCTTGCACCTGTCCAGCCGGCCGCGCGAAGCAGTTCGGTCGCGCGCCGCAGCAGCTTGCGGTCCTGTCCGGAGCCGTCGCTGACCGGCGGCGAGAACGGTTCGCCGAACACCTCGTCCGGCACCTTGCCGCGGAACGGCTCCAGCAGCGCGAGTTCGGCGTCGGGCGAGGGCGGCCTTCGGCCTTCATCGGCGAGTTCTCGAACACCGAGGCCGTGCGGATATAGGAGCCGAACATCAGGTTCGCGTTGGTCCATTCGAAGTCGAAGGCGCAGGATCAAGCGCCTCGCGGACGCGCGGATCGGCGAACTTCTCCCGCCGCGTATTGATCCACCAGCCCTGCGCGCCCGAGGGACGCTCGTCGCGGCAGCTCGAAGCGGATCGACGCGGCCGTCCTTGATCGCCGGGAAATCGTAGCTGTTCGCCCAGAAGCGCGAGGTGAACTCCTCGCGGAACCAGTAGGCGCCGCCCTTGAAGCCTTCGAGCGAGACCTGGCGGTCGCGGAACATCTCGACGCGCATGACGTCGAAATTGTTCTGGCCCGCGAAGACCGGGAGGCTGTCGCCCCACCAGTCCTTGACCCGCTCGTATTCGATGAAGCGGCCGACGCGACATTGCCAACCTTGTAGGCGCCCGAGCCGAGCGGCGGTTCGATCGTGCTCTCGGTGAACGGCTGCTTCGAATAATAGGCCTTGGACAGGATCGGCAGGCCGGCGACCATCAATGGAATGTCGCGCGCCTGCCGGCCGCTGAAGCGGATCGTGACCTCGTCGGGCGAGACGGCTTCCGCACCCTCGACCTCCAGCATCTGCTGCGAGATCATCGGATGGCCGTCCTTCTTGCAGCGTCGCGACCGAGAAGGCGACATCTTCGGCGGTCAGCGGGCGAGCCGTCATGGAATTTCGCCTCCGGGCGGAGCTTGAAGCGATAGAGCTTGCCGTCGTCCTCGATCCTCACCGACTGCGCGGCGATAGCCGTACACCGCATCCGGCTCGTCGAGCGCCCGCGTCATCAGGCTTGCGAAGATCATCGTCAGCCCGACCGGCGCGTCGCCCTTCAGGATCAGGGTGTTGAGCGTGTTGAAGGTGTTGGGGTTCTGGTTGAACGCCCATTGGCTCGGCGAATAGGAGATCTTGCCCGCCCTTGGGCGCGTCCGGCCTGACGTAGTCGAAGTGCTTGAAGTCCGCCGGATATTTCAGGTCGCCGAACGCCGACAGGCCGTGCCGGTCCTCGCCGAGCGGCGCCTCGTCTGCGCCTGTCGCGAAAGCCGGAAAGCCGGCGAGCGCGGTGGCGGCCGCCGCACCGGTCAGAGCCAGGACGTGCGGCGATCGTGCTCCGCCTTCACTGCGCGCGCTCCCGCCGCGGCCGGTCTTGGTCCGTCGTACCACCAGACATCCGGGAAGCCGAGGCTGTATTCCGGCAGCTTCTCGGGGTGCGAGAAGCGGTTCCAGTAGGCGTAGCGGGTCTTGTCGAGCGTCCAGTTGCGGCACGACGTAATTGTTCCAGAGAAGGACGCGGTCGAGCGCCCTGGTCGCGGCGACGAGATCGTCGCGGTCGGTCGAATAGATCAGCCGCTCGATCAGCTTGTCGACCGCCGGGTTCTTGATGCCGGCATAGTTGCGCGATCCCTCGCGGTCTGCGGCGGCCGAGCCCCAGAAATCGCGCTGCTCGTTGCCGGGCGACAGCGACTCGCGCCCAGCTTGCGATGATCACGTCGAAGTCGAAGGCGTTGACCCGGTTCTCGTACTGTGCGTCGTCGACCGTGCGGACGGCGATATCGATGCCGAGCCGATCGAGCGCCTGCTTGTAGAACAGGACGACGCGCTCGAAGATCGGCTGGTCGATCAGGAACTCGACCGTCAGCGGCTCGCCCTTGGCATTGGTCATGCACCCGCTTTCCGCCGACGCTTTTCACCGTCCAGCCGGCCTCGCCGAGAAGCCGCACCGCCTCGCGCAGGTTCTCGCGCTGGGCCATTGGTGTCGCCGCTCGAACGGATGGAAATAGGCGCGTGGTGAAGACCTCCGGCGGCACCTCGTTCGCGCACGGTGTTCAGGATTTCCAGTTCCTTGCCCTGCGGCAGGCCGCTCGAGGCGAGTTCGGTGTTCTCGAAGTAGCTCGTCGATGCGCGTGTACTGGTCGTAGAACAGCGTCTGTTCATCTCCTCGAAGTTCATCACGAGGTCGAACGCGCGGCGCAGGCGCGGATCCTGGAACTTCTCGCGCCGCGTGTTGAACGCGAAGCCCTGCATCAGCGCCTGAATTGCGGATCGGATAGGTGTCGACCACCACCTTGCCCTGCTGGCGGGCCGGGAAGTCGTAGGCGGTCGCCCAGTTCTTCGCCGTAGTTCTCGACGCGGAAATCGTATTGGTCGGCCTTGAAGGCTTCGAGCGCGACGTCGCTGTCGCGGTAATAGTCGTAGCGGATCTCGTCGAAATTGTTCGGCCGACATAGACCGGCAGATCCTTGCCCCAATAGTCGGGCACGCGCTCGTAGGAAATCGTCCGGCCGGGCTGCGAAGCCCGGCTTGATCCGGTAGGGGCCGGAGCCGAGCGGCGGCTCAAGCGTCGTCTGGGTGATGTCGCGCTGGCTTGCCGTCCGCGTCCCGTGCCCGTCCCACCAGTGCTTCGGCAGACCTGAGTTGGCCGACGATCTGCGGCAGTTCGCGATTGCCCTTCTCGTCGAAGATGAAGGTCACCTCGCGCTCGCCGGTCGCCTCGGCTCTGGAGACGTTGCGATAGTACTAGGCGTAGAATCGGCGAATTGTTCTTCAGCACGTCGAACGACCAGACGACGTCGTCGACGGTCACCGGCTTGCCGTCCTGCCAGCGCGCCTCGGGGCGCAGGCGGTAGGTCACCGAGGAGATAGTCGGCGGGATATTTCACCGCCTCGGCGAGGAGGCCGTATTCGGTCGAGACCTCGTCCGATGACGCGACCATCAGGGTCTCGTAGATCTGCGTCATGCCCGCCGCGACCACGCCGCGCGGGATCGCGATGTTGAAGCTGTCGTAGCCGCCCGACGCGGACAGCCGGACGAGACCGCCCTTCGGCGCATTTGGGTTCACATAATCGAAATGCTTGAAATCGGCCGGATATTTGACCGAGTCGAACAGCGAGAGCCCGTGCTTCCATTCGCCGGCGGGCGGCGGTTCGGTCTGGGCGTGGGCGGCGGTGACCGACGAGCGAAAGGGCAAGGCACGCGGGCAAGGCGCTGAACGATCGTCAAAATGCGGCATCTCCCTGATCGGATTGGCGTCAGCGTAAACCTCGAGGAAGATTATGTCGCAAAACCGGTGCTCTGCCACCCGTGCTGGTACGCGGAATGCGCGCACCGCGGGAACCCGCTCGATTTTGAGGGGTTATTGGACCGGTGGTGCCGGGTAGCGATGGGCCAGCCGACCAGTCGGCGGTGCGCTCACCCGTGATGCACTTCGAAATAGTCGCCCAGACCGTGAGCGCATAGGGCGACGGCGATACAGCCGGCACCACCTTTTACACTCTAGACGACGATCCGATCAGTGCGGAGCGGCGGGCGCGCCGGGGCCGGAGCGGCGCCATGACCGGCATCCGAAGCAGGAGCGCCACCAGCGGGAGCGGCGCCTTCCGCCGGAGCGGCATCGGCAGCATCCGGAGCCGGCAGCGGCAGCGGGCTGTCCGAATTCTTGTTCAGATAGGCGATCACGTCGGCGCGCTGGTCGGGACGCTTGATGCCGGCGATAGCGACATCGCCGTGCCGGGAACGGCAGCCTTCGGGTTCTCGAGGAAGTTGTCGATCGCCTCGAACGTCCACTGCTCGCCGCTCTTGGCCTTCATGCGCGCTCGAATAGCTGAAGCCTTCGAGATGGGCGTGATGATTGCCGACGACGCCGTAGAGGTTCGGGCCGACCTTGTTCGGGCCGCCCTTCTCGAAGCGAATGGCAGGACTGGCACTGCTTGACGAGAGCCTCGCCCTTGGCCGGATCGGCGCTGGCGAGACGGACAGCGATCGGCTCGACGGCGGCAGCCGCGCGGCGCGCCGCGCCGGGGCGTTCTCCACCGGGGCCGGAAGGTCGTAACCCTGCTTCTCCGGAGCATGCTGCTCGAACATGATCTCGGATGCGATCGACAGGCCGACGACGAAGGTAAGAGTGCCGAGCACGGCGCCGAGCATCTTGTTGACCTCGAACGAATCCATCCCGTTCTCCGGAGGCGGGGTGTGAAAACTATACGCAAAAACGGGCGGAAAAAGCCGCTCCGCGAAGCGGGCGGAACCTAATCGCTTTCGTGTAAAGATGACAACTCGTATAGAGCGGGTGCGCTGCTACTTTTTGCCGCCGAATGGAGGCGGTTAGCGCGACTTCTAGAGTTTTTCCATGTCCTCTCTTGTTCTTATCCCCGCCCGCATGGCCTCGACCCGCCTGCCCGGCAAGCCGCTCGCCGATATCTGCGGCGAACCGATGATCGTCCAGGTCTGGCGCCGCGCGATGGAGGCCGAAGTCGGGCCGGTGATCGTGGCGACCGATTCGGCCGAGATCGTCGCGGCGGTCGAGAAAGCCGGCGGCCACGCCGAGATGACCCGCGCCGACCATCCCTCCGGCTCGGACCGGATATTCGAGGTGCTTCAGCGCATTGATCCGGACGGGAAATCGCGACGCATCGTCAATCGTGCAGGGCGACCTGCCGACCGTCGATCCCCTGATCATCCGCGCGGCCGTCGCGTTGCTGGACGATCCGGACGTCGATATCGGCACGCTCGGCGCCGTCATCACCCGCGACCACGAAAAGACCGACCAGAACGTCGTCAAGCTCGTCGGCTCGGGCGAGGGGCGCTATCGCCGGGCGCTCTATTTCACCCGCGCGACCGCGCCGTGGGGCGATGGCGAGCTGATCCACCATATCGGGCTCTATGTCTGGCGCCGCGCGGCGCTCGCCCGTTTCGTCACGTTGCCGCCATCTCCGCTGGAGCGGCGCGAGCGGCTCGAACAGCTCCGCGCGCTGGAGGCCGGCATGCGCATCGACGCCGCAATCGTTGACGACGTGCCTCTGGGCGTCGATACCCCTCACGATCTCGAACGTGCCCGCGCAGTCCTCGCCGCGCGACCAGTAGTAATCCGGAGTTCCGAAGTGTCCCCGCAGTCCAAAGAAGATCGTCTATCAGGGTGAGCCCGGCGCGAACTCGCATATCGCCTGCGCCGAGGTGTTTCCGGATTGGGAAGCCGTCGACAAGCCGAGCTTCGAGGACGCGTTCGCGGCCGTGATCGACGGTTCGGCGGAACTCGCGATGATCCCGATCGAGAATACGATCGCGGGTCGCGTCGCCGACATCCACCATCTGATGCCGACCTCCGGGCCTCAACATCATCGGCGAATTCTTCCTGCCGCTGCAGCATCAGTTGATGGCGGTGAAGGGCGCGACCCTGGAGACGGTGAAGGTCGCCTACAGCCATCCGCATGGCGCTCGGCCAGTGCCGTGCATCGCTGCGAAAGCTCGGCCTCGCGCCGCATATCGCCGCCGACACGGCCGGCGCCGCGCGGCGCATCGCCGAGGCGAACGACCCGACCAAGGCCGCCATCGCCTCGACGCTCGCGGCCGAGATCTACGGCCTCGACATCATCGCCGCGAACATCGCCGACGCCGACCACAACACGACGCGCTTCATCATCCTGTCGCGCGAGCCGGACTGGGCGCCAGCTGGCAACGGCCCCGTGCGTGACGACCTTCGTGTTCAAGGTCAGGAACGTCCCGGCCGCGCTCTACAAGGCGATGGGCGGTTTCGCGACCAATTCGGTGAACATGACGAAGCTCGAGAGCTACCAGCTCGAAGGCGAATTCGTCGCGACCCAGTTCTACGCCGATGTCGAAGGACATCCGGACGACGCCAATGTGCAGGCTCGCGCTGGAAGAACTCGCCTTCTTCTCGGCCGAAGTGAAGATCCTCGGCGTCTACCCGGCGCATCCGTTCCGCTTCGCGGAGCGGAAGAAGCGGGGCTAGATAGTCGTCATGCTCCGGCTTGACCGGAGCATCCAGACGAACTTTCCGAATGGGTCCTCCCGTCAGGCCGGAGGACGACGCCCGAGGCGCTCGCCAGTCCGACGGCAGGCCGAACGTCTTAGCGAAACCGAGTCGTCCTGGGGGCGTGATCGTCAGTGCCCGGCTGTCGGGAACCCGCCGGACCCAGCCTAGATCCAGCGATCGGGCGAACAAGGCCGCGCCCAGCCGTCCTGCCAGATGCGGGCGGCGTTCGCTCCAGTCGAGGCAGGTCCGGCAGAGGGCACGCTTGCCGCCGGCTGCGAGGTCGATGCCGAACTCGCAGAAGAATTGCTGGCCGTCTTCGGTGACCATCCCTGCATCCGTCGGATAGGATCAGCCGCCCGTGCTCGCAGAGCGCGTCCGCCATCGCGATGCCGAGCCGGCCGGCCATGTGGTCGTAGCAGGTGCGGGCCGTGCGCATCGCCTCGTCCTTCGGGCCGGTCGGGCGGTGGCGTTTCGGTCCGGTCGCGGCGACGCTCATCAGCGCCTCCATCACCTGGGCGATCTCCGCGCGAGGCGAGGCGGTAATAGCGGTGGCGGCCCTGCTTCTTCGACGGCGAGAAGCCCGGCCTCGGTCAGCTTGGCGAGATGCCCGCTCGTCGTCTGGGCGCTGACGCCGGCATGCCAGGCGAGTTCACCCGCCGTCAGCGCCCTCCCGCCCATCAGCGCCGAGAGGATGTTGGCGCGGGCCGGATCGCCGATCAGCGAGGCGACTTCGGCGATGGTGTTGGCGGAAGCGATGTCATTGGGCAAGGATAGCCGCTTTTCGGGCCGGAACACTTCGGTCGCGGCCGAAACATCCCATGACTGTGCGGGCTACAAGCGAGCAGTCATTCCGGTTACAGCGAGTGCGGCGACCATGACCACAGTCGAACACGCTCAAGACCGACCTCGTCCTGCTCGTCGTCCTCGCGACGCTCTGGGGCGCCTCCTACACCTTCATCAAGATCGGCGTCGAGACGATCCCGCCGCTGACGTTCATCGCGGCGCGGACCCTGATCGCCGGTGGGCTGCTCTACTCGCGGTCATCCGCGGCGCGCGGGCTGAAACTGCCGACGGATCGCGAGACATGGAGGCGCTTCCTGTTCCAGGCCGTGCTCAACAGCGTCATCCCGTTCACGCTGATCGCCTGGGCGGAGCAGACCGTGGATGCCGGTCTCGCGGCGATCCTGAATTCGTCGACGCCGATCTTCACCTTCCTGCTGACAGCCCTGATCGTCCGTCACGAGGCGGTGACCTAGCGCAAATTGTTCGGCGTCATCGCCGGGATGGTCGGCATCTGCCTGATCATCGGCTTCGAGGCGTTCGAGGGTATCGGCCACGAATTGCTGGCCCAGTTGGCGGTGATCGTCGCGACGATCAGCTATGCGGGAGCGGCGATTTTCGGGAAGGGGTTCAAGGGCCTCGATCCGATGATGCCGGCTGCCGGTTCGCTGATCTGCGGCGCGGTGCTGCTGATCCGCTGCAAGCCTGATCGTCGATCGGCCGTGGACGCTTTCGCCTTCGACGAACTCGTCTGTGGCGCTCGTCGCGCTGGCTGTTTTCTCGACTGCGATCGCCTTCACGATCTACTTCCGCCTCGTCCACACGCTCGGTTCGGTGGGCGCGACGGCGCAGGCCTATGTCCGCGTGCCGATCGGCGTCGCCATCGGCGTGATTTTCCTCGGCGAAGTGCCGACCTCTACGGCTTGGATCGGTTTCGTCTGTGTGGTCGCGGGCGTGATCGCGATGACGATACCGGGGCGAAAGCCGGTCGTCACAGCCCAAGCTCCGTCCTGATCGCGCCGATCAGTCCGTTTCGCCAATTGTCGTCGTAAGGCTTGGCCGCGCCGGATCCCCAGACCGGGCCGGGCCAGGCCGGATCGCCCTCGACGCGCGAGACAACGTGGACGTGAAGCTGCTTCACGATATTGCCGAGCGCGCCGACATTGAGCTTGTCGCAGGGTGCGACGCCCGCAGCGCGCGGGAGACCAGTGCGATCTCACCGGTGAGCATCACCTGTTCCTCGGGTGAGAGGTCGATGATTTCCACCATGCCATCACGCCTTGGGACGAGGACAAGCCAGGCGAAGCGGGCATCGTTCATCAGCAGGACTCGGCAGAGCGGCAAATCGCCCACGGGCGCGGTATCTGCCTGCAGACGAGGGTCGAGAGAGAAGCTGTCGGTCATCGAATCATCCGGACTTGCATCATCGGGGTCGCCTGTCCCATATACCGGTTGGGAGGTTGGCGGTGGACGAGCCACTCGCCAACCGGGTCAGGTCCGGAAGGAAGCAGCCCTAACGAGCCCGTCTCGGGTCGTCGTCCAACCTCCTACTCGCGCACTTGCGCCCGCGCCTTTCACCCTGCCATATCATCGCGATGGATGAACTCGACATCCGCCCTGCGGGGGAACCCACGGGTGGCGCCTACCGCGTTCTCGCGCGGAAATATCGGCCCTGGAACTTCGCCGATCTGATCGGTCAGGAGGCGATGGTCCGCACCCTGACGAATTCGTTCACGACAGGGCGGGTGGCGCAGGCCTGGATGCTCACGGGAGTGCGCGGCGTCGGCAAGACGACGACGGCGCGAATCCTCGCCCGAGGCCTGAATTACGAGCGGCAGGACGGCACCGGCGGACCGACGGTCGATCTCGACGAGATCGGCGTCCATTGCCAGGCGATCATGGAATCGCGCCATGTCGACGTGCTGGAAATGGACGCGGCCTCGCGCACCGGCATCGACGATGTCCGCGAAATCCTCGACGGCGTGCGCTATTCGCCCGCCTCGGCGCGCTACAAGGTCTACATCATCGACGAAGTCCACATGCTCTCGGACAAGGCGTTCAACGCCTTCCTGAAGACTTTGGAGGAGCCGCCTCCGCATGTGAAATTCGTCTTCGCGACCACCGAGATCCGCAAGGTTCCGGTCACGGTCCTGTCGCGCTGCCAGCGCTTCAATCTACGCCGCGTCGATTCCTCGGTGCTGACTGGCCATCTCCGCAACATCATCGGCAAGGAAGGCCTCAACGCCGACGACGAGGCGCTGGCTCTTGTCGCCCGCGCCGCCGAGGGTTCGGTGCGCGATGCGCTGTCGATCCTCGATCAGGCGATCGCCCATGGCGGCGGTGCGGTCGAGGCCGAGGCGGTTCGCCAGATGCTCGGCCTGTCGGATCGCGGCCGGGTGGTCGATCTGTTCGAAGCGGTGATGAAGGGCGACGCCGCCGGCTCGCTCGCGGTCTTCCGCGAACTTTACGACGGCGGTTCGGACGCGGCGGTCGTGCTCGCCGACCTCGCCGAATTCGTCCACTACGTCACCCGGATCAAGCTCACGCCGGCGGCGCTTGAAGATCCGTCCGCGACCGAGGTCGAGCGCCAGCGCGGCAAGTCCTTCGCCGACCAGCTCTCGCACCAGGTGCTGTCGCGAGCCTGGCAGATCCTGTCGAAGGGCATCTCCGAGGTGCAGGCCGCGCCGAAGCCCGCCCAGGCCGCCGATATGGTTCTGGTGCGTCTGACCCACGCCGCCGACCTGCCGACGCCGGACGAGGCGTTGCGCGCGCTGAAGGATCAGTCGCCGCGTCAGGCTCCGACGGGCGGCATGCAGTCATCGGCGCCTTCGGGCGCACCGTCGTCGCAGGGATCGGCGGCCTTCGCCATCGCCTCGCGGACTGCCGATCCGATTCCGTCGGCCGCTCCCCGCGCCTCCGCTGGAGACCGTCCCGCTGCGCCGTCTCGAAACGCTTAAGGACGCCGTCGCGCTCGCCGCCGAGCAGCGCGACATCACCCTGAAGCTCGCGATCGAGCGCGACGTGCGCCCGGTTCTGTTCGAGGACGGCCGTCTCGAATTCCGGCCGAGCCCGGGAGCGCCGCAGACGCTCGCTTCCGAGATCCAGCGCAAACTGTCCGACTGGACCGGCCGTCGCTGGATCGTTGCGATCTCCTCCGAAGGGGCGGTCCCACGCTCCGCGAGATCGCCGACGAAGAGCGCGAACAGAAGATGCGCGGTGTGGCGGCCCATCCGCAAGTCCAGGCCGTGCTGGAGCGCTTCCCCGGCGCCGAGATCGTCGCGGTGCGAACCACCGCTCGCCGGCCGAGGAATCGCTCGAAGCGGTTCCTGACGAGCCCGACACAGACGAGGAGTAATCCATGGACCTGATGGGCATCATGAAGAAGGCTCAGGAAATGCAGTCCCGCATGGCGGAGGTGCAGTCCGAGCTCGAACAGACCGTTGTCGAAGGATCAGCCGGCGGCGGCGTGGTCCAGGTCGAGCTGAGTGCCAAGGGCGAACTGAAGAATGTCGAGATCGACCCGGACGTGCTGAAGCCCGAGGACAAGGAGATCGTCCAGGACCTCATCGTCGCCGCGCACGCCGAGGCCCGGCGCAAGGCTGAGGCGATCGCGCAGGAGAAGATGGCCGAGGCGACTGCCGGACTGCCGCTGCCTCCGGGAATGAAGCTGCCGTTCTGATGCTGATTTCGGGTTAGCCATGCCCCGCGCCGTCGCCGGTCCCGAGATCGAACGCCTGATCCAGCTGCTCGCGCGCCTTCCGGGGCTCGGCCCCCGTTCGGCGCGCCGCGCGGCGCTGCACCTCATTCGCAAAAAGGACGCCCTGCTGGGACCGCTCGCCGACGCCTTCGCCAAGGCGAACGAGAGCGTGCGCATCTGCTCGACCTGCGGGAATGTCGATACATCCGACCCCTGCACGATCTGCGGCGACCAGACGCGAGACATGTCGCTCCTGGTAGTCGTCGAGGACGTCGCCGATCTCTGGGCGCTGGAGCGCGCCGACGCGGTGAATGCCCGCTACCACGTGCTCGGCGGGACTTTGTCGCCGCTCGACGGGCGTGGTCCCGAAGACCTCAACCTCGAGGGCCTCGTCGAGCGTGCATCCGACCCGGCGGTCCCTGAGGTGATTCTGGCGCTTAACGCCACCGTCGATGGGCAAACCACCGCCCATTACGTCACCGATGTCCTTGCGTCGGCGGGCGTCAAAGTGACCCGTCTCGCCCATGGCGTTCCCGTCGGCGGCGAGCTCGATTACCTCGACGAAGGCACGCTCTCGGCCGCGATACGCCAACGCACTCCCTTTTGAGCTTTCCCTGCACGTCAAGGTGGAACGAGGACTTTAGTCGCACGTTCTCGCCACGGACCGTCTTGCGAAGCCTCGGCGGCCGTTCGCAGCAGGGCGCTGGGGACAACCGGGAGACTTCGAAATGAAAACCATTCTTCTCAATACGGCGGCTGCGGCCGCCCTCGTGATCGGCATTTCGGCGGCCTCGGCCCAGACGAATGTGGGCGGCGGTGCTGCCGGTGGCGATTCAGTTCCTCCGCCGGCGGCTTCGACCGGTGGCTCGGGCTCCGCTGGCGGCGCCGGAATGCAGGGCGGCGCTGACGCCTCGGGCGGCACGAGCGCCCAGAAACCGATACCGAAGAACGACGCTTCGGGCGCTGCGGGCACACCGTCAGAAGCGGGCGGAGGCAACCGGGCTGCTACCGAACCGACCCAGAAAAACGCGCAGGGCCAGGGCGAGATGAAGTCCGGCGCCAGCAAGTCCAGCGCCGAGGGCAAGGCCGACGCCAATAAGTCCAGCGCGGAAGGCACGAAGCAGGGCGACATGGAGAGCGGCCGCGCTGCCGCGTCCAAGGAGGTCACCACCGAGCAGAAGCACGACCATTCGCCAGAAGATCTCGACGACCAACGTCACGAAGGTGAATGTCGACTTCAACGTCTCGATCGGTGCCGTCGTGCCGCGTACCATCAGGGTCCTGCCGCTGCCGGTCGCGATCGTCGAAATCGTGCCGGAATATCACGGCTACAACTACATCGTGCTGGCCGACGGTCGGATCGTCATCATCGATCCGTCGAGCTACGAGATCGTCACCATCATCGCGGTCTGAGGATCGCTCGGACTTCGCGGAACGGGCGGCCTTCGGGTCGCCCTTTTCGTTTGCACGCAATCGCCGTCCGGGCCAAGTTGCGCCCGATCGCGGCGAGGATGGATGACCGAGCAGACCGTTGACGCCGTCGAGGCGGAGCGCCGGTGAAGGGCGGAATCGCCGACTTCCTGCAGCGCCGCGTGCTGGTCATGCTCGGCCTCGGCTTCTCCGCCGGCCTGCCGAACCTTCTGATCTTCGACACCCTGTCGGCCTGGCTGCGCGACGACGGTGTGTCGCTCGCCGTCATCGGCTTCTTCAGCCTCGCGACGCTCGCCTATTCCGCGAAATTCCTGTGGGCGCCGCTGGTCGACCGCACGCGGGTGCCCGGCTCGTGACCGCATGGCTCGGCCACCGCCGTTCCTGGATGCTGGCGGCGCAGATCGCAGTGATCATCGGCCTCTGGCTGATCTCGGGCCAGGACCCGTCGGCACATCTCGGGCTGATGGCGCTGTTCGCGGTGTTCGTCGGCTTCTCCGGCGCAACGCAGGACATCGTCATCGACGCCTGGCGCATCGAGGTCGCCGACGACCGCCAGCAGGGCATCATGGCCGCCGCCTACCAGTGGGGCTACCGCCTCGCGATGATCGTCGCGGGCGCCGTGCCGCTCGTTCTGGCGCAGGCCTATAGCTGGAACCTGTCCTACGCGGTCATGGCCGGCCTGATGGGCGTCGGCGTGCTGGCGGTGCTGTTGCGCGCCGCGCGAGCAGAGCCCATGCCATCCGGCCGATCCACGCCGAGGCGTTCCAGCCGCGCCCGGCATTGCGAGCTGCGCTGGAATGGATGGTGCGCGGCGCTGTTCTGCGTGCTCGGTGCGCTGATCGCGGGCGCGGGCCTGACCGGCGATCCGACGCCGCTCTCGCTGCTCGCGCGCCTCGTCGGCTCGGACGGACGCCTTCGGTCTGGCGGCGCTCTGGCGCGGATCGTCCGCCAGCGTCGTTCCTGCAGGTCGGCGCGGTGGTGGTCGGCCTCGTCATCATTGCGGCTCGGCTGCGCGCCGCTGCCCGGCCGTCGGACGCGGTCCGGGCGTCTATCTCGCCGCCTCGTTCGGCGCGCCGCTGGCCGACTTCTTCCGCCGCTATGCCGGCACCGCCGGCCTGATCCTGGCGCTGATCTGCCTCTACCGGGTGTCGGACTTCGTGCTGAACATCATGAACCCGTTCTACCTCGACCTCGGCTTCACCAAGACCGAGATCGCCGAGGTGCGGAAGGTGTTCGGCGTGGTGGCGTCGATGGCTCGGGGTGTTCGTCGGCGGCTATTCGGTCGTGAAGCTCGGGCTGATGCGCTCGCTGCTGATCGGCGCGTTCGCGGGTTCGATCAGCAATCTGGTCTTCGTCTATCTCGCGACCGTCGGCCATTCGCATGCCGGCGCTCTACCTCGCCATCGGCGTCGACAATCTTGCCAGCGGTTACTCCGGCACCTGCCTCATCGCCTATATGTCGAGCCTGACCTCGGGCGGCTTCACCGCGACGCAATACGCGCTGTTCTCGTCGCTCTACGCGCTGCCGGGAAAGCTCATCGCCTCGCAGTCCGGCCGCATCATCGAGGGCGCGGCGCGGTCGGCCGAGGAGGGCGGCGCGGCGGCGGCGCTGAAGGCTCTGTTCGCGCGGACTGACGCCGGAATCGTCCGTCGAGCGGCGCGGCCGAGCGGGCGTCTGCACCGGCTGCACTCGGAGCGGGCTATGTCACCTTCTTTCTCTATTCGGCGCTGATCGGCGTCGCCGCGATCGTGCTGACGTCGACCGTGGTCCGCCGCCAGCCTACTCAGCAGCACGGATGATCGGGTTCGGCAGCAGCGTTCCCTGACGAGCTTCCGGGCTCGTCGGGCCGTCGAAGTCCATCTGGTCGATGCGGACGCTGCGGCCCTCGATCTTTTTGGTCGAGGTCTCGATGTCGTCGAGGTCCTTCGCCGTCTGGCCCATATGGGCCTTGAGCTTGCCGGTGCGCTCGGCGAGGCGGCGGACGTCTTCGAGGAGGAGGCCGACCTCCTTCTGGATCAGATGCGCCTTCTCGCGCATCGCGGCATCGCGCATCAGGCTCTGGACGACCTGGATCGCCAGCATCAGGAGAGACGGCGAGACGATCAGGACACGGGCTTTGTGGGCGCGGTGGATGATGTCCTCGAACCGTTCGTGGAGCTCCGCGTAGAGCGCTTCCGACGGCACGAAGAGGAGCGCGACCTCCTGCGTCTCCATCGGGATCAGATATTTCCGCACGTCCTGGACGTGGGTGATCATGTCCTGCCGCATGCGAGTGGCCGCACGCTGCTCAGCCTCGGGGCTGTCGGCACGGCGGAGCTCCTCGAACGCTTCGAGCGGAAACTTCGCGTCGATCACCAGAGGCATGGCATCGCCGGGGAGATGGATCACGCAGTCCGGACGCACGCGTGTCGAGAGCGTGTGCTGGAACGAATAGCCCGAGGATGGCAGCGCATCCTTCACGATCGCTTCCATCTGGCCCTGGCCGAACGCGCCGCGCGCGGGCTTGTTGGCGAGGATGGCCTTGAGGCCCGTGACCTGCTCGGACAGCGAGCCGATATTCTGCTGCGCGGCGTCGATGACGGCGAGGCGGGCTTCCAGTGCCTTGAGCTGCTCGTTGGTCGCGGCAGCGCCGGTCGTCAGATTCTCGCCGACCCGCTGGCTGACTGCGTCCAAGCGTTCCGACACGGTCCTGGACAGTTCGGACTGCTTGTTCGACAGGACTTCTCCGACACCCTGGAGCCGCCCGAAGACTTCCATCTGGGCCCGCATCAGCGCGTTGACCTGTTCCTCGGTGCGCTGGTGGCGCTCAAACTGCGCCTGTGCTTCGAGGCTTCTCTCGCGATTCTGCCGGGCCATCGAGACCAGCAGACCGGCAAGCAGCGCGACGAGAACGGCAAAGCCGGCAAGCGCCAGCATGCCGCCCGTCACAGGAAACTGGCCGATCACGAAAAGAACATTGTCCATTGCCTCTGAATATCTCGATTCGGTGGCCGTGAACAGAATGCGAACACGTTGACGCGCGTGACGTGCCAGACTATCTCGCGACAATCATGACAATTCGCCCCATCCACGTCATTCCCGACAATGTCCTTCGCCAGCAGGCCGAACCGGTGACGGTCTTCGACGCTGAACTGCAGACGCTTATCGATGACATGTTCGAGACGATGTATGCCGCGCCCGGCATCGGCCTGGCCGCGCCGCAGGTCGGCGTGCTGAAGCGGCTCGCGGTGGTCGACGTTTCATCGCGCGACGACGAACAGGAACCACTCGTCCTGATCAATCCCGAGATCGTCTGGGAATCCGAGGACATCTCGGTCTACGAGGAGGGCTGCCTGTCGATCCCCGAATATTACGAGGAGGTCGAGCGGCCGGCGGAAGTGCGCGTGCGTTACCTCGACCGTGAGGGCAAGGAGCAGGAGATCAAGGCAGACGGCGTGTTGGCGACCTGCATCCAGCATGAGATGGACCATCTCGACGGCGTGCTCTTCATCGACCACATCTCGAAGCTGAAGCGGGAGATGGTCTGGAAGAAGTTTCAGAAGACGGCCAAGCGCGACGGCGGCCCGCAGCCTTACCTGCCGAAACCGAAGCTCAAGGGCGAGAAGCGGGACGAAAGCATCGAATTGTGACGCTCCGCCTCGTCTTCATGGGGACGCCCGATTTCGCGGTGCCGACTTTCGCCGCGATCCGCGAGGCGGGCCATGACGTCGTCGCGGCCTATACCCGGGCACCTAAGCCCGCGGGGCGCGGCATGGCAGAGCGCCGCACGCCCGTGCACATCGCGGCCGATCTTTTTGGCATTCCGGTCTTCACGCCTGCCAGTCTGAAGGGTGACGAGGCCGCCGAGGCGTTTCGCGCGCATCGCGCCCATGCCGCGGTCGTTGTGGCGTATGGCTTGCTTCTGCCGAAGAGCATTCTGGACGCCCCGGCGGACGGCTGCTTCAATCTCCATGCGTCGCTCCTGCCGCGCTGGAGGGGCGCGGCTCCGATCAACCGGGCAATCATGGCCGGCGATGCGGAAACGGGATGCGCGATCATGCGGATGGACGAGGGCCTCGACACCGGTCCTGTCGTTCGAGAGGAGAGGATGGCGATCGGCGAGAACGAGACCGCGGGCGAACTGCATGACCGGCTGGCGCGCAGCGGCGCGCGGCTGATGGCCGAGGTCATGAACGATCTCGATCGCGGTCCGCTGACGGCCGTTCCGCAGCCTGTCGAAGGCGTGACCTACGCCCAGAAGCTGACTAATGCCGAGACGCGGATCGACTGGGTCGGACCGTCGAAACAGGTTCATGACCATATTCGCGGGCTGTCGCCGTTTCCGGGGGCGTGGTGCGAGGTTGATCTCGGCAAGGGATCGGAACGGCTGCGCGTGCTCCGCAGCGAAAGTTGCGAGCGCAGGGGCACGCCCGGCTCGCTCATCGATAGCTCCGGGGTCGTCGCCTGCGCGGAGGGCGCAGTTCGGCTCATCACGGTGCAGCGGGCCGGCAAGGGGCCGATGCCGTTCGCGGATTTCGCGAGGGGGGCGCGGCTCGATGCCGGGACCGTCTTCGCATGAGCAGTCGGTTCTACATCCGGCTTGAGACCAAGCACGACATTCCGGTGATCCGGAAGATCCACCAGTCGGTGTTTCCGACCTGGTCGGAGGCGGAACTCGTCGACTATCTCCAGAGTGAAGGCGATGGCGTGCTCTCGCTCGTCGCCCGTCGCGGCGGCGCATTGGCCGGCCACATCCTGTTTTCGCGACTGACCGCCGTCGAGAGCATGGGCCTGAAGGCGGTCGCGCTCGGTCCGCTGGCCGTGCTCGAATCCTATCAGGGGAAGGGCGTCGGGACCGCTCTGGTGAGCGAGGGGATCAAGATCCTCCACGGCCAGGGGGTGGACGTCATCTTCGTCCTTGGCGATCCGGCCTTCTACGGAAGGTTCGGTTTCACCGCCGAACAGGCCAGGAATTTCGAGACGCCCTATGACGGGCCGAACCAGCAGGCGCTTGCGCTGACGGAACGCGGCCGTTACGCCCACGGGCTGATCCGCTACGCACCGGCGTTCTCCGCCCTTCCCAATGCCCCGCTACAAACTGACGATTGAATACGACGGCACGCCGTTCTGCGGCTGGCAGAGGCAGGATAACGGCCAGTCGGTGCAGGGCACGCTCGAAGCCGCCGTGCTCGCGTTCTGTGGCGACGAGGTCACCGTCGGCGGAGCGGGGCGCACCGATTCCGGCGTCCATGCGCGCGGCCAGGTGGCGCATGTCGACCTGTCGAAGGATTGGCCGGAAGACACGGTGCGCGACGCGATCAACGCGCATGCGCGGCCATGGCCCGTCGCGGTGCTGTCGGCCGAGCGCATGCCGGATGATTTCGACGCCCGTTTCTCGGCCACCAGGCGCTATTACGAATACCGCCTGATCGACCGGCGGCCGCCTCTGACGCTGGAAACGGATCGCGCCTGGCAAGTGCCGCGCCCGCTCGATCATGATGCGATGCACGCCGCGGCGCAGATCCTGGTCGGCAAGCACGATTTCACGACCTTCCGGGCCGCCGAATGCCAGGCGAAGAGCCCGGTCAAGACGCTCGACCGGATCGAGATCGAGCGCGAAGGCCACGCGGTCGTGCTTCGGGTCTCGGCGCGCTCGTTCCTGCATCATCAGGTCAGGTCAATCACCGGCTCGCTCAAGCTCGTCGGCGAGGAGCGCTGGTCTGGGGACGACCTGAAGGCGGCGCTCGAAGCCCGCGACCGCTCCCGCTGCGGCGCGCTCGCGCCGTCCTGTGGCCTGTATCTGATGCGGGTCGATTACTAGGCGAAATAGCGCGCCAGGATCTGTTCGTAGACCCGCGTCACGGCTTCGAGTTCGGCGACCGGTACGCGCTCGTCGACCTGATGCATGGTCGCATTGGTCATGCCGACTTCGACCACCGGGCAGTAATCCTTGATGAAGCGGGCATCCGACGTACCTCCGCCTGTCGCGAGACGCGGACGACGGCCGGTTTCGGCCTCGACCGAATCCGTGACGATCTGGATGAAGTCGCCGGGCTCGGTGATGAAGCTCGACGAAGCACCGGCGACGAACGAGAGTTCGTAGCGCGCAGTGTCGGCGGCCTGCTTCACGCGCTCGCTGAGCAGCGCCTTCATCCCGTCGAGCGTATGCGCGGCGTTGAAGCGGACGTTGAACCGCGCGGTCGCCTTGGCTGGGATCACATTGACCGTCGGGTTGCCGACATCGACACTGGTGATTTCGAGGTTCGAGCGCTCGAAGTGCGCGGTGCCGTCGTCGAGCGGAACGAGCAGTGCGTCCAGCATCGGCAGCATGCGGCGGATCGGGTTGTCGGCCTTGGCGGGGTAGGCGGCATGGCCCTGCTTACCGTGGACGACCAGCGTGCCGGAAAGCGAGCCACGGCGGCCGATCTTCACCTCGTCGCCGAGCTGGGCGGTCGAGCTCGGCTCACCGAGCACGCAATGGTCGAAGCGCTCCTGCCGATCGGCGGCCCATTCGAGCAGCTTTGCCGTGCCATTAATCGCCGGTCCTTCCTCGTCGCCGGTGATCAGGAAGGCGATCGAGCCGTTCTCCAGCCCGTGCTTTTCGATATGACGGAGGGCGGCCACCGTCATCGCGGCCACGCCACCCTTCATATCGACCGCGCCGCGCCCGTAGAGAACGCCATCGCGGACCTCGCCGGAGAAGGCGCCAGCCGTCCACGACGTCTCGTCGCCGGGCGGCACGACGTCGGTATGCCCGGCGAAGACGAAGACCGGAGCTTCGGTGCCGATGCGCGCATAAAGATTGCGGATGTCGGGCGTGTCCGGCGCGGAGAAGACCGGCAGATGGACGTCGAAGCCGGCGTCGCGCAGGACGTCTCCGAGGACGTCGAGCGCGCCGTTGTCATCGGGGGTGACGCTGCGGCAGCGGATCAGCGCCTGGGCTAGTTCGACGGTTGTGATGGTCACGCGGCAGCCGTGGTGTGGGATGCGAGGGGATCGGCGCCGTTGATCGCGCAGCCAAGCCGGAACAGGGCGCGGTTGATGCGTCCGGTGAAGGATGTCAGCAGCAGAACCCAATTCATGGAAATCCCCGGCGTTTCAGCGGGCTTAAAACGCGCCGCGGCGACGCGCCAGAGGATTGTTGCCGGTCAGGACGCTTCGCGGCGCCGCGGACGGGCGGGCTCGTCGAGGAATTTGTCGAGACCGGTACGTGGCCCGCCGGCTGGCTGGTTTGGCTGCCAGGCATCGTTCGGTGGGACGAAATGCGATTCGTCCTTCTCGGGTTTCTTCTGGACCAGGGCGGGCGCATTCGGATCCGCACCGAACCGGTTGCGGCCGGGCGTGCCTTCGAGGCAGCCGAGATCGAGCAGCGCGCAGAACGCGACCGCGATGCCGATTGCTATGAAGACAGGGGCGGCGCTGTCCGGCAGGGCCAAAGCGGCACCGGCGATCGCCTGCGGCACGAAGAAATAGGGCAGGACCCACCAGCCGCTCTTGTCGCGGTCCTGCAATCGTTTGGACCCCAGAGCCAGACAGAGGACGGAGATCGAGATCGCGAAGGCGATTTCCAATGCGATGATGGGCGGCGACGCTTCCGCTACCGACCCGACGATCCAGACGAACAGGCCTCCGAAGAGGGCGAGCCCGAATGGTGCTGCGAGACCGATCCAGAACGGCTTGCGGGCCAGCCGGCCTTGGAAGCTGAAGAAAACCCAGGTCCAGTTCATTGCGACCACGGAGAAAGAGAAGCTTCTAGCGTCTCTCTATATCCGTGATCCCTGTGCGAAGCTGACCTCTCACGCGGTCGCGGGAACAGGTTCATGGCCGAACCGGTTCGGACCGTCGGTGCCGCGCAGGAAGCCCATCTCGATCAGTGCCCAGATCGAGAAGAAGGTCGAGATCAGATTTGCTTCCGCGGTTGCTCCGAGAATGAGGTCGGAGAGAAGCGGCGGCACGTAGAACACGACGAGCCACCACGCGTTCTTGTTGCGGTCGTGCAGCCGTTTCGCGGACAAAGCGAGGGTCGAAACCACGCAGACGATGATGAACGGCACGCCGAGCGTGGCGATCTCTTCGTCGTCGAACTGCCATCCGAACCGGGGCGCCAATGCCACGACGACGAGAAACGCCGCGAGGCAGGCGGCCAGCACGGCCAGGGTTCCGAACCAGTAGCGGGAGCGGCTGACGCGGCCGCGGAACCGGAAGAAGAAGTCCATCAACCGGGTCATGCGAGCCGCGCTCCGCGATCAGTCGCGCAGAAGGTCGTTGATCGAGGTCTTCGACCGCGTCTGCTCGTCGACGCGCTTCACGATGACGGCGCAGTAGAGCGACGGGCCTGGTGTGCCGTCCGGCAGCGGCTTGCCCGGCAGCGAGCCGGGGACGACGACCGAATAGGGCGGCACCTCGCCGACGAAGATCTCGCCTGTCGAGCGGTCGACGATCTTGGTGGTCGAGCTGATGAACACGCCCATCGACAGGACCGAACCCTTGCGGACGACGACGCCCTCGACGACCTCGGACCGGGCGCCGACGAAGCAATCGTCCTCGATAACGACGGGGCCGGCCTGCAGTGGCTCGAGCACGCCGCCAATGCCGACGCCGCCGGAGAGGTGCACGTGCGCGCCGATCTGGGCGCACGAGCCGACGGTGGCCCAGGTATCGACCATCGTGCCTTCACCGACATGCGCTCCGAGGTTCACAAAGCTCGGCATCAACACGACGTTCGGAGCGATGTAAGCCGAACGGCGGACGATCGAGCCCGGCACGGCGCGGAAGCCTGCCTCGCGAAAGCGGTTCTCGCCCCAGCCGTCGAACTTCGACGGCACCTTGTCCCACCAGTTCGCGGCACCCGGGCCGCCCGGGATGACCGACATGTCGTTGAGCCGGAACGACAGCAGAACCGCCTTCTTCAGCCATTGATGGACGGCCCAGCCTCCATCCTTCGGTTCGGCGACGCGGGCCTTGCCGGAATCGAGCAGATCGAGTGCGGCATCGACAGCTTCGCGGTCGGCGCCCTTGGTCGAAGGGGTGAGTTCGGCGCGACGCTCCCAGGCAGCTTCAATTGCAGTTTCGAGCGCGACGTCGGTCATAAAGAGTCCTCGATCCTTCCAGGAGATTAGATCGGGGTCTGTCGCCCGGGCGAGCCTGTCATGTCAATGTTCAGCTTGCCTACCCGAGCCAGCGCGCTAGCCTTGATGTCAGCGGTGATGCGAGAAGCGGTCACGGAAGAAAGCGATGTCCAGCGATTTCGAAATCTCCATGTTGATCTCGGCTCTCGGCCTATGCCTTTGCTGTGCGTTCACATCCTTGCTTGTGGCGTTTATCTGACATCGGCGGCGACCGCTTCTAACCCCCACGTCTGCCGGCAACAAAAAGGCCGCCCATCGGGCGGCCTTTTTTCATTCCTGCGTTCGCGGCTTTCGTCGGAACAAGGACCTGATGTTGTCCCAGAGTTCCACCTTCACGCCCTGCCGCTTCATGATCGCTGCCTGCTGGAGGATCGACAGTGTGTTGTTCCACGACCAGTAGATCACGAGGCCCGCCGGGAAGGACGACAGCAGGAAGGTGAAGAACACCGGCATCCAGGTGAACAGCATGGCCTGCGTCGGGTCCGGCGGAAGCGGGTTGAGGCGCATCTGCAGGAACATCGTGACGCCCATGATGAGCGGCCAGACGCCGAGCATCAGGAAGTGCCCGATCACGGGGACGGTCGATGGATCGTAAGGGATCAAGCCGAACAGGTTGAAGATCGTGGTCGGGTCCGGAGCGGAGAGGTCCTGGATCCAGCCGAAGAACGGCGCATGCCGCATCTCGATCGTGATGAAGATGACCTTGTAGAGGGAGAAGAAGACCGGGATCTGGATCAGGATCGGCAGGCAGCCGGCCGCCGGATTGATCTTCTCCTTCTTGTAGAGATCCATCATCGCCTTCTGCTGGGCGACCTTGTCGTCCTTGAACCGGTCGCGCATGGCGGTCAGCTCAGGCTGAATCTTCTTCATCTTCGACATCAACTCGTAGCTCTTGTTCGCCAGCGGGAAGAAGACGAGCTTGACGAGCACGGTGACGATCAGGATCGCGACACCGAAATTGCCGACGAGGTGGAAGAAGAAGTCGATGAGCCAGAACATCGGCTTGGTCAGGAAGTAGAACCAGCCCCAGTCGATCATCAGCTCGAAATGCGGGATGCCGAGGTTGTTCTGGTAGTCGTTGATGACGCGGACTTCCTTGGCGCCGGCGAACAGTTCGCCCTTCACCTCGGTCGAGCCGCCGGGCGCGATCTCGCGGGCGTTCAGCAGATAGTCCGTCTGGTAGATCGGAACCTGGTTCGTCACCGCCGAGAAACGGCCGGTGAACTCCTCGCCGCGCGGCGGGACGAGTGCTGTCGCCCAGTATTTGTCGGTGATGCCGAGCCAGCCCTCCTTGGCGCGGTGGGAGACCGATTTCTCTTCCTCGATCGTCGAGTACTTGATCTCCTGCAGGCCGTCGTCGCCGAGCCAGCCGAGCAGACCCTCGTGGAGGATGTAGTAGCCGGAGACATGCGGTCGGCCGTGGCGCGAGACGAGCGCGTAGGGATGCAGAGTGACTGCCGCCGAACCGGCGTTCTCCACGCGGTCGGCGATCGTGAACATGTAGTTCACGTCGACAGAGATCGTCCGCTTGAAGGTCAGTCCCTGGCCGTTGTTCCATGAAAGCGTGATCGGCGTCGTCGCCGTCAGCGTGCCCGAGCCTTCCTGGGTCCAGACCGTATTGGCGCCAGGCAGCGGCGCGGTCGTGCCGGCGGCGCCGACCCAGCCATATTCGGCATAGAACGGCTGCGGCCCGCCGGGGGGCGTCAGGAGGACGATGTTCGGGCTGTTGGGCTCGACCGTCTCGCGATAGTCCTTCAGCGCGATGTCGTCGATGCGGCCGCCAGTCAGATCGATCGACCCCTTGAGGCGCGGCGTGTCGATCGGGATGCGCTTGGTCTCGGCGATCGCCTGCTCGCGGGTTACACCCGGATTGGCGACGACAGCAGGAGCGGTCGGTGCACCCGCGGTGTTCGACGGAACCTGTGCTCCCGGCGCGCCACCCTGAGCAGCGTTCTGGTCGACGCCGCGCTCGATGCGCTGCTGTTCCGCGATCTGCTGCGCCTTCTCGCGCTGCGGGGCGCCGTAGAAATACTCCCACAGGCCGAGCACGCCGATAGACAGCAGGATCGCCAGGAACAGATTGCGGTTTTCCATCATTGGGGTCGGCCTATTCAATCCGCTCTTTTGGTCTTCGGATTGCCGGGTTTTGCCGTGTGCACGCGTCGGAACGCGGCCTCCAGATCGGCGATGAGATGATCGAACGCCGCGTCCAGTACACCGGATCGCGCCACGATCACATAGTCATGTCCGGTAAGTGCGGCGGAAGAGGCGACGTGCCGCACGGCCTGCCTCAGGCGGCGGCGCATGCGATTGCGCTCGACGGCGCCGCCGCATTTCTTGGTGACGGTCAGCCCGATCCGCGGTCTAGCGTCCGGGCGGTCCGCATCTTTTCTGGCTTGCAGGGTGACCAGGGGCGTATGCGCCCGCTGGCCGCTCGCGACCGCAAGGAACTCCGCCCGGCGTCTCAGACGCTCGGGCGCGACGTCATGCGGGCGCTCGAGCGCCACAAGGGTCAGGCCGAGAGGCGCTTGCGGCCGTGCTTGCGGCGAGCTGCGAGAACCTTGCGGCCACCGGCCGTTTCCATGCGGGCGCGGAAGCCGTGGCGGCGCTTGCGCACCAGCTTGCTCGGCTGATAGGTCCGTTTCACGGGTCATCCTCCGTCGCGGCCAAGCCGCGAATTCGGTTTTGGCCAAAGGCCGTAAATGAGCGAAAAAGGCCGCTCGCACGGTGGCGGCAGCCGGTTCGGGGCGCTTATAGGGACAGTCCAGACCCGAAGTCAACGCGATTGACCCCACAAAGCCGCTGTCGTGTTACCATCTTTCGTGCGCAATCGTCCCGTAATGGGGAACCGTAAGGACGGTTCATGACGGATTCGGACCAAAGCCAAAGCGAAGTTCGCCGCGGTCTCTCGGCCAAACTGCTGACGCTGACCAGCATGTTCGTGATGCTGGCGGTCGTCTTGGTCTATGTGCCGTCGGTCGCGACCTTCTACGAGCGCTGGCTTGCCGACCGCATCGGGCGGGCCCATTCGATCGCCCTCGTCCTCGACGCAGCCCCCTCCGGAATGGTGCCGGAAACACTGGCACGCCAGCTTCTCGACAGCATTGGCGCCCGGCTGATCGTGCTGCAGACCGGCGACAGCCGCCGCCTCCTCGCTTCGTCGGATTCGCCACCCGCGGTGTCGCGCGAGGTCGATCTACGCACGCCGCAGGGCATCGGCTCGGTGCGCGACGCCTTCTCGATCCTTTTGCACGGCGATGGCATCATTCGGGCGATCGGCGACGCGCCGGGGGAGGGGCAGTTCATCGAGGTCCTGCTCGACGAGGCGCCGCTGAAGGAGGCGATGCTCTCGTTCTCGCGCAACGTACTTCTCGTCACCCTCATAGTTGCCGGCATCACCGGCTGGCTCGTCTATCTGTCACTCGACCGCATCATCGTCCGTCCGGTACGAAGGCTCGCCGAGCGCATGGCGGCATTCGGCGAGAATCCGGACCGCATCGATGCCGAGGGCGAATCCGGTCGAACCGACGAAATCGGGCTGGCGGAGCGACAGCTCGCTCTAATGCAGGGCCAGTTGCGCGGACATCTGCAGAATCGCGCGCGTCTCGCTTCGCTCGGTCTTGCGGTCTCGAAGATCGGCCACGACCTGCGCAACCTGCTGACAGCGGCCCAACTCGGCTCTGAGCGTCTTGCGATGTCCGATGATCCGGCCGTGAAGCGCCTCTCCGGCAAGCTCGTTTCCACCCTCGAACGGGCGGTGGCCTACTGCCAGTCGACGCTCGCCTACGGTTCGGCGCAGGAGCCGACGCCCGAACGGCGGCCAGTCGATGTCCAGGAGCTGAGTTCTGACCTCCGCGAGGCGATAGGCATCGAGGACGATGCGAATATTGGCTGGGTCGAGAGCATCGAGAAGAATCTGACCGTCGACGCGGACCCTGACCAGCTGTTCCGGGTTCTGCTCAATCTCGGCCGCAATGCCAGGCAGGCGCTGGAGTCGAAGGGCAAGACAGATCCCAGCCGCGACCAGATCCGAATCGTCGGCCGCCGCGAAGGCGCGACTGTCGTCATCGAGATGTCCGACACCGGCCCTGGAGTGTTCGAGCATACGAAGGAGACATTGTTCGATCCCTTCCAGGGCTCGACCAAGCCCGGGGGAACAGGTCTTGGCCTCGCGATCGCGGCTGAACTTGTCCGTGCTCACGGCGGCGATATTCGCCTGATCGACGGGACCATTGGCGCGACCTTCCGCATCACCATTCCTGATCGCGCGATCGATTTGCGCGAACGAGCGGCAGCCCGCGCCCGCGCCTAAAAAATGCGTCGATCGCGCTTGCAATCCCGAGCCCGTTTATTTAATCAACCCGCTCGCCCGGACGGCATCGCCTCCGGTGCATGCGCGCCCGTAGCTCAGCTGGATAGAGCATCAGACTACGAATCTGAGGGTCAGAGGTTCGAATCCTTTCGGGCGCGCCATTTTCTCTTTTACATTCAGCTATCTAGGGGCTGTAGCGCTTGGCGGGGTGTTCCGATTCGAAACCGTTTTCGGGACGACAGGCGCGATTTGCCGAGATCGGCGACCCCTAGGTAGAGGATCTGTGCTCAAGGGGTTGCAGGAAGCCCCGCCGGCGGGGCTTCCTGCTCATGAGAGCAACCATTGGGGGGGCATTGCTCTCGCCGGTTAAGCTAGTGGACGCTCCCCCAGCTCTAAATCATCCATAGGTTTCGGTAGCTTAAGCCGAACGCCAGTTTTTCGGCGTCGGGCACGCCGAGGCCTTTGACGCGCGCTCGCAAAGATTGTCTCTTTTCCGTAATACAACTGCCACATGCTGCGATCCAGTTCGCGTTCGCAGGTGGGTAAAATGTCTGATCGGTTGGTTTACGTGACGCCCCAAGGGCATCATTGGATCGTTCGGAAAGAATGCAGCCGGCCCAAGCTCTTCGCCACCCTGGAAGCTGCTATTCGCGCCGTGTTGCTGTTGGTCGAACCCGACGAACCGATCGACATCAGGATTTAGGGGCGGACGGGAGACCAGGTTCTCTCATTCCGTGGCACCGGCGCTTCGAAGCTGGCGCTCCACTGAACTAATCGTCTGCTTCTCTAATTGCCGATGCTTGCGCTCTTATTCCGAACCGCATCGGGTTTATCCGCCGCGGCGGCCACAGCATCAGCATCTCGCACCAGCCGCTATCCTCTGAGTTCTACCCGATCGCTTAGGCGTCTCGGCACCATGAGCTTCAGTTTCGGAAGCCGGGCATCCGCCCTTGTAGGGCTATCCCTCAAGCCTCCTCCGCTATGGCCGCGAACTCCAGAGGTTCTTGTTTTGGTTGGGTTGCTGAAACCTTCGGATAATTCAAGGACAGCTACTGCCGGCCCAGTTCATTCCCAAGGCAAAGGTTCGTCCCCACTAGCTTTGCCCAGAACCGAAGGTCAGTTGGCCCGCCTGCTGCGAGGCTTCCGATGGATGATATTTCCCACCGTGAATATAAGATCCTGCTCCGCCCGGAGCGGTTTTTCGATGCGCAACAATTCGAGGTCTATTGGCAGAAGATCTGCTTGATCGCGCCGGAATTTAAGGTCGACGTTGTCACGAACAAGAATGGCTTCAAGCGCCAGGTCCGCGAAGTACTGTTCTACGACACCCCGAAGTACGACCTCTACCGAAACGCCTTCATCCTGCGCAAACGCACCTTTTACACCGATGGCTGGCCCGAGCCCGAGCATGAGCTCACGTTCAAGTTCCGCCACCCGGACCTTGACGTGGCGGCCAAGGTCGACGTCACCCCGCACCTCAACGGCACCGCCAACATCAAGTTCAAGGAAGAGCTGCTACCTGCGAAGGACAGTCTCGGCGGCATGCGCTCGCTGTATTCGCACAATTGCGTACTGCTCAGCCCCGGCCTCGCCCTCGATGAAGGGCTGGAGCGTATCGCCTCCTTCTTCCCCGCGCTCGCCGATCATTGCCCGGTGCATAAGGGTGTGCCGATTTCGGTGGTCAACAATCTACCGGTGGAAGAGGTACAGGTGAACGTCGGCAGTTTCGATTTCGGCCATGGGCTTGTGGCGAAAGCCACCATAGCAGTGTGGCGCGACCGCTCGACGGGGTCCTCCATCGTCGGCGAGTTCGCCTTCCAGGCGAAGTTCGACCGCTACGACACGCTGCACTTCAAGGCCCGCACCCGCTCGGAAGAATTCTTCAAGGCTATCCAGACCCGCGCGCCGGAATGGGTTCATCTCGGCACCACCAAGACCGCTCTGGTGTATGATTTCGGCAAGCAGTTCGTGGCCAGTC
Organism: uncultured Alphaproteobacteria bacterium; assembly: GCA_963778835.1. Classification (GTDB taxonomy): domain Bacteria; phylum Pseudomonadota; class Alphaproteobacteria; order Rhizobiales; family Methylopilaceae; genus Flaviflagellibacter. The sequence continues at coordinate 141,353 of CAVZVY010000001.1, read as the reverse complement.
ACGAATGACCTCGGCCGCCGCGCCGTCCGAGGGCCAACCGGTCCCTGCGTCCGCCACGCGATGACCCGCTGTGGGAGATGTTCGGGCAGCTGTGCGAACGTGTGCGTCGTTAAGGCTAATTCTTTAGGTAAATTCGAGCATTAGGCCACTGATACAATGTTTGCGTGTAATTACTTCGGATAACAACCAACTCCGAGGTCCTCATGTTCGAGCTCGAAAATTCGTCCGCCGAGACGATCAAACTCCTCGAGGAAGAAGCGGCCAGGCTGGCCGCTTTGGCTGAAGCGGCCAATACCCACAGCGAGTGCATGCGCCTTCGCGAGGAAGAGCTTGAGTGCCGTCAGCGAGCGGCTCGCCTTCGCGAAGCCCTGGCTTGAGGATTGGCCATGCCACGGAAGCGTTCAAAGCCGACCCAGAACATGATCGCGGCGCAGCTGCCGCCCGATCTCAGCAAAGCGGTCGATCGATGGATCGATCAGCAGCCTGAGCCAAAGCCGAACCGTTCGGAGGTCTTGCGGCTTGCCCTGCGCCAGTTCCTGGGGTCAACGTCAATCACAGCGCCTCCGGTCCGCTGGGAGCGCGGTCCCGCGGCGCCCCGCTTCGTTTCCTCGCCTCGCGCAATCGACCGTTCTTTGTCCCGCCAAGCCTGAACGCAGGGTCGCGGTCGATTTGCGATCCTGCCACTGACGCGACAATGACCGATTATGGTATAATGTTTGGATGACCCGTCTCACGCGGACGGAACGCAGGATTTTGCAGCCCACGTGATCGATAAGCTTGAGTTCCTGCTTGCGCTGGCCAGCGAGCGTCATTTTCGTAAGGCTGCGGAAGCCTGCGGCGTCACCCAGCCGACGCTCTCATCGGGGATCCAGAATCTCGAAGAGACCCTTGGCGTGCGCCTCGTCGATCGCGGTTCGCGCTTTCAGGGGTTTACCCCGGAAGGCGAGCGGGTGCTCGAATGGGCGCGCCGTATCGTCGCCGACAGTCGGGCGATGCGACAAGATGTGTCCGCGCTGAAAAAGGGCCTCTCCGGTCAGCTCCGCATTGCCGCTATCCCGACTGCGCTGCCGATGGTGGCGGCGCTGACGACGCCCTTCCGCCAGCGTCATCCGGACGTCTCGTTCAACATCATTTCCCGGACCTCGGTCTCGATCCTGACGCTGCTCGAAAATCTCGAAGTCGACGTCGGTATCACCTATATCGACAACGAGCCGGTCGGGCGGATGCGGACGCTGCCGCTCTACCGCGAGGAATATCAGCTCCTGACCTCGGTCGACGGCCCTTACGGCTCGGCGCGGACGGTGACGTGGGAGCAGGCCGGCAAGCTGCCTCTCTGCCTGATGTCGCCGGACATGCAGAACCGCCGGATCATCGACAAGACGCTGGAATTGGTGGGAGCCAAACCCGAAACGAGCCTGGAATCCGATTCCGTCACGGCGCTTGTCGCCCATGTGCGGACCGGCAATTGGTCGACGGTCATGCCGAAGAAGTTCGCCGACATGTTCGACCTTCCGGAGAGCGTACGCTCCCTCCCGCTGGTCGAGCCGGAGCTTGTCCACACGATCGGCCTGATCGTGGTCGACCGTAACCCATTGAAACCACTCACCGCCGCGCTCTGGACCGAGGCACAGCGGCTCGCGCCAGTCCTCGCCATGACCAGTTCGGTCGCCTCGTTCGAAAGTCAGAACCGCACCGCGCTTTAGTGCATTATTTCCGTTTGATAGCGATATCTAATCAGACAACGGAAACGCTGCATTGATTTAACCTTCGGACAATTCCATTTTGGAGACGTTCGAAAGTTAGCGTGGGACAGGACCATGTCGCATTTTGAGCCGTGGACCCGTGAGCGGGCCGCGGCAATCATCGCAGAGTTCGCCGGCGTCAAAGGCGCCACGATGCCGATTCTCCATGAGATTCAGCACGCCTTTGGTTTTGTGCCGGAAGCCGCGATCCCGATGATCGCCGATGCGCTGAACCTGTCGCGCGCAGAGGTCTACGGCACCGTCACGTTCTATCATGAGTTCCGCCGAGAGCTGCCGGGTCGCCATGTGGTGAAGCTTTGCCGCGCCGAGGCCTGCCAGTCCATGGGCGGCGATGCGCTGGCCGAGCGCGCCGAAAAGCGCCTTGGCATCAAGCTCGGCGAAACGACGCCGGACCGCCGCGTCACGCTCGAACCGATTTATTGTCTCGGCCTGTGCGCCACTGCGCCGTCGGCCCAGGTCGACGACCGCATGGTCGGCCGCCTCACTGAGGCGAAGCTCGACGCCCTCCTGACGGAGGCGCAGTCGTGACCATCAAGATCTACGTCCCGATTGACGTTGCTGCCCTCGCAGTCGGCGCCGACGAAGTTGCCCTGGCCATCCAGACGGAAGCGCTGAAGCGCGGCCTGCCAGTCGAGATCGTCCGCAACGGCTCGCGCGGCATGCTTTGGCTTGAGCCGCTGGTCGAGGTCGAGACGGCGAAGGGTCGTGTCGCGTTCGGCCCGGTCGAGCCGTCCGATGTGCCGGCTCTGTTTGATGCCGAATTCCACGAGGGCAAAGGCGGCCACACGCTGCATATCGGCCTCACCGACGAGCATCCCTATCTCAAGAAGCAGCAGCGCCTCACCTTCGCGCGCTGCGGCATCACCGATCCGCGTTCGCTCGAAGCCTACAACGCGCTCGGCGGCTACAAGGGCCTCGAAAAGGCGATTTCGATCGGCCCCGAGGCGACGGTCGAGGAGGTCTTCCAGTCCGGCCTTCGCGGTCGCGGCGGCGCGGGTTTCCCGACCGGCATCAAGTGGCGGACGGTCGCCGCAGCCAAGGCCGACCAGAAATACATCGTCATCAATGCCGACGAGGGCGACTCGGGCACGTTCTCCGACCGCATGATCATGGAGGGCGATCCCTTCGTCCTCATTGAGGGCATGACGATCGCCGGTCTCGCCGTCGGCGCGACCTACGGTTACGTCTACACCCGCTCGGAATACCCGCACGCGATCAAGGCGATGAACGACGCCATCGCGGTCGCCCGCAAGGCCGGTCTGCTCGGCAAGGGCGTAGCGGGTTCTGGCTATGATTTCGACATGGAAGTCCGCATGGGCGCGGGCGCCTATGTCTGCGGCGAGGAGACCTCGCTCCTGGAATCGCTGGAAGGCAAGCGCGGCCTTGTTCGAGCTAAGCCGCCGCTTCCGGCTCTCGTCGGCGCCTTCGGCAAGCCGACCGTCATCAACAACGTGATGTCGATGGCGTCGGTGCCGATCATCCTCTCGGAGGGCAGCAAATACTATGCGGACTTCGGCATGGGCCGTTCGCGCGGCACGATGCCGGTCCAGCTCGCCGGCAATTTGAAATACGGCGGTCTCGTTGAGATCGCCTTCGGCTGCACGCTCGGCTCGCTCGTCTACGATTTCGGCGGCGGCACGCTGTCGGGTCGTCCGGAGCGCGCGGTGCAGGTCGGCGGACCGCTCGGCGCCTATGTGCCGGTGCACCAGTGGGACACTTTGTTCGACTACGAGGCGTTCGCCGCGATCGGCGCGGGTGTCGGCCATGGCGGCATCGTGCTCTTCGACGACACGGTGAACCTGCTCAAGATGGCGCGTTTCGCCATGGAATTCTGTGCGATCGAGAGCTGCGGCAAGTGCACGCCGTGCCGGATCGGCTCGACCCGCGGCAAGGAGACCTTCGACAAGATCGCCGCCGGCATCAATGTCGAGAAGAACCTCGCGATCATCGAAGACCTTTGCCAGACCATGCGTCTGGGTTCGCTGTGCGCTCTGGGAGGCATGACGCCGTTCCCGGTCGAAAGCGCCATCAAACATTTCCCCGAAGATTTCGGCCGTGCGCCGACGCTTCAGGCAGCTGAGTAAGGATAACGACCATGTCGCTCGTCCACGAAATCGACTACGGCACGAAGAAGTCCAAGTCCGAGAAGATGGTCACTTTGACCATCGACGGTAACGAGGTCACGGTCCCGGAGGGAACGTCGATCATGCGCGCGGCGATGGAGATGGGTACGACCATCCCCAAGCTCTGCGCCACCGATATGCTGGAGAGCTTCGGCTCCTGCCGCCTCTGTCTGATCGAGATCGAAGGACGCGCCGGAACGCCGGCCTCGTGCACGACCCCGGTCGCGCCCGGCATCGTCGTCCACACTCAGTCGGACCGCCTTCACACGATCCGCAAGGGCGTGATGGAGCTCTACATCTCCGACCATCCGCTCGACTGCCTGACCTGCTCGGCGAACGGCGACTGCGAACTTCAGGACATGGCCGGCGCCGTCGGTCTCCGCGAAGTCCGCTACGGCATGGACAACCTCAGCCACTTCGACAAGAGCTCGGACCTGTTCCTGCCGAGGGACGAGTTGAACCCGTACTTCACCTACGATCCGGCTAAGTGCATCGTCTGCAATCGCTGCGTCCGCGCCTGCGAGGAAGTGCAGGGCACGTTCGCGCTGACGATCGAGGGACGTGGTTTCGGCAGCCGCGTTTCGCCCGGTATGTTCGAGCCGTTCCTCGAGTCCGAGTGCGTGTCCTGCGGCGCTTGCGTGCAGGCCTGCCCGACCGCAACGCTCCAGGAGAAGTCGGTCATCGAGATCGGCACGCCGGAGCATTCGGTCGTCACGACCTGCGCCTATTGCGGCGTCGGCTGCTCGTTCAAGGCCGAGATGAGCGGCGACAAGCTCGTCCGCATGGTTCCCTACAAGGACGGCAAGGCGAACGAGGGCCATTCCTGCGTGAAGGGCCGCTTCGCCTATGGCTACGCGACCCACAAGGATCGCAAGCTGAAGCCGATGATCCGCGCGAAGATCACCGATCCGTGGCAGGAAGTGAGCTGGGAAGAGGCGATCAACCACGCCGCTTCCGAGTTCAAGCGCATCCAGGCGCAGTATGGCCGCGACTCCGTCGGCGGCATCACCTCGTCGCGCTGCACGAACGAAGAGACCTATCTCGTTCAGAAGCTGATCCGCGCCGCCTTCGGCACGAACAACGTCGACACCTGCGCCCGCGTCTGTCATTCGCCGACGGGTTATGGCCTCAACGTCACGCTCGGCACCTCGGCCGGTACGCAGACCTTCGCCTCGGTTTCTGAATCCGACGTCATCCTGGTCATCGGCGCCAACCCGACCGACGCCCATCCGGTGTTCGGCTCGCGCATGAAGGCACGCATCCGCCAGGGTGCGAAGCTGATCGTCGCGGATCCGCGCTCGATCGACCTCGTGAAGTCGCCCCACGTGCTGGCCGACTATCACCTGCAGCTGAAGCCGGGCGCGAACGTCGCCTTCATCAATGCGATGGCGCATGTCGTCGTGACCGAAGGCCTCGTCAACGAGCAGTATGTGCGCGAGCGTTGCGACCTCGCCGAGTTCGAGAGCTGGGCACGGTTCATCGCCGAGGAGCGCAACTCGCCCGAGGCTTCGGAGAGCATCACCGGCATCCCGGCCCAGAAGCTCCGCGAAGCGGCTCGCCTCTACGCGACCGGCGGCAATGCGGCGATCTATTACGGTCTCGGCGTCACTGAGCACAGCCAGGGCTCGACCATGGTCATGGGCATGGCGAACCTAGCGATGGCCACCGGCAATATCGGTCGCGAGGGCGTCGGCATCAATCCGCTGCGCGGCCAGAACAACGTTCAGGGCTCGTGCGACATGGGCTCGTTCCCGCACGAACTGCCGGGCTATCGCCACGTCTCCGACGACGCCACGCGCGAAATGTTCGAGAGCATGTGGGGCCGTCCGCTCTCTTCGGAGCCGGGCCTGCGCATCCCGAACATGCTCGACGAGGCCCTCGGCGGCCGCTTCATGGGCATCTACATCCAGGGCGAGGACATCGTTCAGTCCGACCCGGACGCGCAGCACGTCGCGGCCGGCCTCGCGGCGATGGAATGCGTCGTCATCCAGGACATCTTCATCAACGAGACGGCCAAGTACGCGCACGTCTTCCTGCCGGGTACCTCCTTCCTTGAGAAGGATGGCACCTTCACCAACGCCGAGCGCCGCATCAATCGCGTTCGCAAGGTGATGGCGCCGCTGCCGGGCTACGCCGACTGGGAAGTCACGATCATGCTCGCCAAGGCGCTCGGCTACGAGATGAACTATGCCCATCCGGGTGAGATCATGGCCGAGGTCGCGCGTCTGACACCGACCTTCGCCGGCGTCAGCTACGACCTGCTCGACAAGGTCGGCTCCGTCCAGTGGCCGTGCAACGAGGCGGCGCCACTCGGAACCCCGCTGATGCACGTCGAACGCTTCGTCCGCGGCAAGGGCCGGTTCATGCTGACCGAGTTCGTCCCGACCGACGAGCGTACGACGGCGAAGTTCCCGCTCATCCTGACCACGGGCCGCATCCTCGCGCATTACAATGTCGGTGCGCAGACCCGCCGTACGGACAACACCGCCTGGCATCCGGAGGACATCCTCGAGATCCATCCGTTCGACGCGGAAAACCGCGGCCTGCGCGATGGCGACCTCGTGGCGATCCAAAGCCGTGTCGGCGAAGTCTCGCTGCGTGCCAAGATCTCCGAGCGCATGCAGCCGGGCGTCGTCTACACGACCTTCCACCACCCAGTGACCGGCGCGAACGTCATCACTACGGAATTCTCCGACTGGGCCACGAACTGCCCCGAATACAAGGTCACGGCCGTCCAGGTCCGCAAGACCAACGGGCCGTCCTACTGGCAGGAGAAGTTCCTGGAAGAGGACATCTCCCTCACCCGCATCCTGGACGCGGCGGAGTAAGAGATGGCCGGCGACAACACCAAGACCCTGGTTCGCATGGCGAACCAGATCGCGGACTTCTTCCAGCCTTATACGCATGACGAGGCGATCGCGGGTGTCCAGAACCACGTCGTGAAGTTCTGGTCGCCGGTGATGCGCCGCGATCTCGGCGCGCATATCGAGCATGGCGCCGAAGGGCTTCGCCCGGCCGTCATCGAGGCCTTCCATCTGATCGCCCAAGCGAAGAGCCCGACGGCTCGCGCGACCGGTGGCCCGAAGGAACTCGGGGACATGGCCTGCGACGCGGGCTGAGGCGGCATGAGCACGGCATTCGCCGATTGGGAAAAGGACGAACAGGGCCGCCTGAAGGTCTGGCCGCTGGCCGCCTTTTCGACGGCTCTTTTCGCCAATGAGCGCGGTGGCCTCCGGCTGGAGATCGCCGCGCCGGTGAAGGCGGGCGATCCCGTTCCCGCGCTCCAGCTCGCTCTGGATCCTGCGCAGTTGCGCAGTCTTTCCGAGGCACTGGCGGATGCGGCCGATCAGCTGGACCGCATCAACAAAGCGGCCGGAAGCGCCTGAGATTCCAGTCCGTCGCTCCTTTGTGACGGCTTTGTCACCGGTCGAAAAATTCGCCGGCAACTCTACATCTGATTGGAACGAAATCCCGGCTTCGGCGCTGTAAGTGCCACAGGAGGCCAGAAGATGTTTGTCGCGAGTGTTTTCAGCAGTCAGTCCAGGACGGTTCATCGCGCATTTTCCCGTCTTGCCGCAGCCAATCTCTTCGCCACCGGAGAGGCGCTCGAATTCTTCGACGGCGAGATCGACCGCATTGAGATCCGCTCGGTTCCGGCCGATACGGAAGAGAAGGCGATTGCCGGGGCGAGTAGCCAGCGCGGCGAACTGATCAAGATATTCGACCAACCCGAGCCGATGGACGACGAGGATCGCCGCCGCCGCGAGTCCGCGCGCAAGCTGCTCGGCGATTTTGGTCTCTGATCACGCCTATAAAAATTCCGAATAAGACCAAAGTCCCCCATTGTTGGCGGTAGGTTTTTAGCGATCGCTAAATTAGATACGGGCGCATGTCCTCCGCGCTTCCCGAATTACGCCGCCCGCTGATCCTCGTTTCGGTCATGGCGGCGATGGCCATGATCGCCATCGAAGCGACCATCGTCTCGACCGCCATGCCGCAGATCGCGGGGCAGCTCGGCGATCTCCATCTCTACGCCTGGGTGTTTTCCTCGTTCCTGCTGACGCAGACCGCGACCACGGTCGTGTTCGGCAAACTGGCCGATCTTTATGGGCGGAAGCCGGTTCTTCTCGTCGGCATCGCGATATTCCTCATCGGCTCGATCCTTTGCGGTTTTGCCTGGTCGATGCCGAGCCTGATCCTGTTCCGGCTCATCCAGGGCGTGGGTGCCGGCGCCATCCAACCAGTCGGCCTGACTGTCATCGGCGATCTCTATTCGGTGCAGGAGCGCGGCAAGATCCAGGGTTATCTCGCGAGCGTCTGGGGCATTTCCTCCGTTGTCGGCCCGTTCGCCGGCGGGCTCATCATCCAGCACATGAGCTGGGCCTGGATCTTCTGGATCAACATCCCGATCGGCATCGCCGCCGCGATCGGTTTCATCACCTTCCTGCACGAGGGCGTCGAGAAGGAGCAACGGAGCGTCGACATCGCCGGCGCGGTGCTGTTCACCGTGGCCGTGTCCTCGCTGATGATCGCGCTGACCGAGCTCGGTGCTGGAGCGGATACAACCGCGATCATCGCCGCATGCATTTCGGCGGTCGCGACCGTTCTTTTCATCCTGCAGGAGCGCCGCGCGCGCGATCCGATGATGGCGCTGAGCCTGTGGTCGCGCCGCGCCATCGCGACGGCCAATGCCGCGACGCTTCTCAGCGGCATGGCGATCATCGGCCTGACCACCTTCCTGCCGATGTACGTCCAGGGCGTGCTGAACCAGTCACCTTTGATCGCAGGCCTGACGCTGACCGTCATGGTGCTCGGCTGGCCCGTCGGCGCGACGATCGCCGCGAAGAACTTCAACCGCTTCGGCCTGCGCCCGACGCTCCTGTTCGGTGCCACGCTTCTGCCGCTGGGCGCGCTGTTCTTCCTGACCGCTCGATCCCGGCTCGTCGCCCAAGATCGCCGGCCTCGGCTCGATCATCATGGGCCTCGGCATGGGCTTCCTCAGCACCGCTGCCATCGTGATCATCCAGGGCAGCGTCGGCTGGGCCGAGCGGGGTGCCGCGACCGCCTCGAACATCTTCTCGCGCAATCTCGGCAGCGCACTCGGTGCGACCGCCCTCGGCGTGATCTTCAACGTCACCCTGACCACGGGAGGCGGAGGTGTCGCGCCGGTCGAGATCGATCAGATCCGGCAATTGCTTGAGCAGCCGGGTATGACAGCGGCCAATGAGGTCGCGCGCGCCGCACTTGACCATTCGCTGCATTTCGCCTTCTGGGGCGTCTTCGCCATCTCCGCGCTGACCCTGCTCCTCGCTCTTCTGGTGCCAGCGGTCAGCCACGGCACCCGCTCCGCCGAAGTCGCCCTCACCGACTAGGCTTTCCCTCCGGGGGGTGCCAATATCGGCGCGATCGCCCGAACCGATTTGCGGACCACATTTTCATGACCGATTCCGTTCTGCCGCCCGCCATTCGCGCCGAGGCGGAGTTCGCACCGTCGAGCGGCATCGTCGAAGTGTTCAATTACGGACGCGACCGCGAGGGCATCATTCCGCTCTGGGCGGGGGAGGGCGACCTGCCGACGCCGGCCTTCATCCGCGAGGCGGCCGCACGGTCACTGGAGGCGGGTGAGACCTACTATACGGCCCAGCGAGGCCTGCCCGAGCTTCGACAGGCGATCGCGACCTACACCGACGGTCTCTATGGTGGCAGTTGGGATCCGAACCGATTTTCGGTGACATCGAGCGGCATGCACGCGCTCCTGATGTCGCTGCGCCTGATTTCCGGCGCCGGCAATGAAGTGATCGTGCCGACACCGGCCTGGCCGAATTTCATCGGTGCGATGACGACGCTCGGCGCGACGCCGGTCGAAGTGCCCATGCTGTACGGGCAGGCGGGCTGGAATTTCGACCTCGACGCAATCGCTCGGGCAATCACACCGCATACACGCGCGATCGTCATCAACTCGCCGTCCAACCCGACCGGCTTCACCGCGAGCTATGACGAGCTAGAAGGCGTCCTGGCGCTCGCCCGCAAGTACAAGCTCTGGATTCTCGCCGACGAGATCTACGGACGCTTCGTCCACGACGACAGGCTGACGGTCGGCAACAATCGCGCGCCGTCGGTCCGCGATGTCATGCGCGAGGACGACGACGTCCTTTTCATCCAAAGCTTCTCGAAGAACTGGGCGATGACCGGCTGGCGCGTCGGCTGGATCGAAGCGCCGCCCTGCATCGCGCCGGTGATCGAGAACCTCGTTCAGTATTCCACCTCGGGCGTCCCGGTATTCGTGCAGCGGGGCGCGCTGGCCGCCATCACCGAGGGAGAGGCCTTTATCCAGGAACAGGTCGCGCGGTCCAGTGAAGGCCGCAAGATCATCTGCGACAGGTTGGCGGCGACCGGGGTGGTAGATCTCGTGCCACCGCCGGGCGCGTTCTATGCCTATTTCCGCGTCGATGGCGTCTCGGACTCCGCCAGTTGGCGCTCGATCTGATCGACGAAGCCGGTGTCGGCCTCGCGCCGGGTACGGCGTTCGGGCGGGGCGGCGAGGAGTTCCTGCGGCTATGTTTTGCGAAGAGCCCGGAAATGGTGGGCGAGGCGGCCGATCGTCTGGCGACGGTGATCAATCGCCGTGGACGTGGCTCGGTGCGAAGCGCCCGGGGCTGAAACAGATCGCGGCCGGCTCTGGGCCGGCCCGACGGAAAATCCAGGCAGGATCATGCCTTGCGATAAACGAGGCGGACGCAATTGGCGGCTTCGCGGGCAAACCTGCGGGCTTGTTCCTCGCTGAGGCGACCGGACTGAACCCTCGGCTTCGTAGCCTTGGTCATGGCCTGCTCGAGCGAGTCGCCCCTGACGGCATAGCCGACAGATGCGCGATAGATCACCTTGCTTTGGCCGGTCAGCCTGGCGGCGCAAGCATCGGCGTCGGCCCTGTTGGCAAAGGCGATGCTCGGAACGGTAAGAAGGGCAGCGGCAACGATAAGAGAGCGGATCATCAGGGGGACCTCCCGATAAATTCAGGCGATTGGCCGGTAATCGACCATCTGGGGCGGGCTTCACTCGACTGATTTTGCGCCCTTTTGGAGGCCCAAAGCGCCCTTATTTCTCGCGCTTTACGACCGAAGCCTGTCTTCGCCTTGATTTTACCAGATCAATCGCCGACATCGGGCCTCCGTTCCAAGGAATCTTCATGCCCGATCTGTCCACCCTCGCCGTATTCTCTGCGGCGGCGCTTGTCCTCGCTTTCATGCCTGGTCCCGGCATCTTCTATATCGTCGGCCGGACCATCGCGGCGGGACGCGTCGACGGCTATGCGTCGATCCTCGGCACGACGATCGGCGGCTTCGTGCATGTGTTCGCAGGTGTGGTCGGCGTGTCGGCGCTGATCATGACCAGCGCGACCGCATTCATGGCGCTCAAGGTCATCGGCGGCGTCTATCTCGTCTACCTCGGCATCAAGACCTGGAGATCGGGGCGCCAGGCCGAAATCGACCTCTCGTCGTCCTCTGAAGGCGGTGCGTGGCGCGCATTCCGCGACGGCATCATCGTCGAGGCGACCAATCCGAAGACGGCGGCGTTCTTCCTCGCGCTAATCCCGCAGTTCATCGACACGTCGCGCGGCACGGTCGGCCAGCAATTTTTCGTTCTCGGCGCAACGTCGATTGCGCTGAACGTCGTGGCGGATCTGGTCTACACGTTCGCCGCCTCCCGGGCGCGCACGCTCCTGATCCGGCGTCCGCACATCGTTCGCCGTCTCCGGCAGGGTTCAGGCGCGGTTCTGACGAGCCTCGGGATTTCGGTGCTGCTGAGCCGCCAACCGGTTTGACGGCCGCGATTTTTTCCTCTCACTACACCGATTACAGAGAAGCTCCGCGTTTTCCGCGGGGCTTCTATTGAGTGCCCTATATTGCTATAGAGCGCGCCGCGCACCATTCAGGTCGGCCTTTGGTTGACACCCTCTTCAAAAGCTCGGCCAAAGCACGACATTGGTGAGGCGGCAGGATGTTGTCGCGTCTCGCGTTTTGAGCCTCTTGGCTCATAAGCGCGACCATTCTGAAGGGCGAAGTTACGACCTTCGAGAGGTGGATGCTGAACGATGGTCATGACAACCCTGTGGCGGGGAAGTCACCGTCATTCAGCATTAATGCAAGGATTCGAGCCGAACCAACCGCGACGCTTGCCAGTTTAGTATGGCTGATGTCTCGTGGGGGCGGCAGTTTGGACTGGGCCTTCATGGCCCCTCGTTTGTGAAAGACGGAACATGGCTCATGTGACGCCGCTTCTCGACACGATCCGCACTCCGGAAGACCTCCGTAAGCTGCCGGAAGAGAAGCTTGCTCAGGTCGCCGACGAACTTCGTCGGGAAACCATCGACGCCGTTTCGGTCACTGGCGGTCATCTTGGCGCCGGCCTCGGCGTCGTCGAACTGACGGTCGCGCTGCACTACGTCTTCAATACGCCGAAGGATCGTCTGATCTGGGACGTCGGTCACCAGACCTATCCGCACAAGATCCTCTGCGGTCGCCGCGACGGCATCCGCACTCTGCGTCAGCCGGGTGGCCTTTCGGGCTTCACCAAACGTTCCGAGAGCGAATACGACCCGTTTGGTGCCGCGCACTCCTCGACCTCGATCTCGGCCGGCCTCGGCATGGCCATCGCCCGCGATCTATCCGGCGGTGACAACAATGTCGTCGCGGTCATCGGCGACGGTTCGATGTCGGCCGGCATGGCCTTCGAGGCGCTCAACAATGCCGGCGCGCTCAACTCGCGCCTGATCGTCATCCTGAATGACAACGAGATGTCGATCGCTCCGCCAGTCGGCGCGCTCTCGGCCTATCTGTCGCGTCTGATGTCGGGCAAGACCTATCGCTCGATCCGTGAGACGGCCAAGCAGCTCTCGAAGAACCTCCCGAGCTTTGTCACCTCCAAGGTCGGCCAGGCGGAAGAGTTCGCTCGCGGTTTCCTCGCCGGCGGTGGCACGCTTTTCGAAGAACTCGGCTTCTATTACGTCGGCCCGATCGACGGCCACGACCTGAACCATCTGCTGCCGGTGCTCCAGAACGTCCGCGACGCCGGCAATGGCCCGGTTCTGGTCCACGTCGTGACGCAGAAAGGCAAGGGCTACGCCCCGGCCGAGGCGTCGGACGACAAGTATCACGGCGTCGTTCAGTTCGACGTCGTCACCGGTGCGCAGAAGAAGGCCGCGGCCAACTTCCCAAGCTATACCAAGGTGTTCGGCGACAGCCTCGCCAAGGAAGGCCAGAAGGACGACAAGATCGTCGCCATCACGGCCGCCATGCCGGACGGCACCGGTGTCGGCATCTTCGGCAAGAGCTTCCCGGAGCGCACTTTCGACGTCGGCATAGCCGAGCAGCATGCGGTGACTTTCGCCGCCGGTCTCGCGACCGAAGGCTACAAGCCGTTCTGCGCGATCTATTCGACCTTCCTCCAGCGCGGCTACGACCAGCTTATCCACGACGTGGCCCTTCAGGGCCTGCCGGTCCGCTTCGCAATCGACCGTGCCGGCTATGTCGGCGCCGACGGCGCGACGCATGCGGGCGCCTATGACACGGCGTTTCTGTCGTGCCTGCCGGGCGTGGTCGTGATGGCGGCCGCCGACGAGGCGGAACTCGTCCACATGGTCGCCACCGCCGTCGCCTATAACGACGGTCCGATCTGCTTCCGCTATCCGCGCGGCGAGGGTGTCGGCGTCGAGATGCCCCAGGAAGGTATCCCGTTCGAAATCGGCAAGGGCCGCATTGTCCGCGAAGGCAATCAGGTGGCGCTGCTGTCGTTCGGCACGCGCCTCCAGGAATCGCTCAAGGCTGCCGAGGAACTCGAGTCCCGTGGGCTTTCGACCACGGTCGCGGACGCACGCTTCGCCAAGCCGCTCGATGAGGAGATGATCCTCAAGCTCGCCCGTACGCACAACGTATTGCTGACAATCGAGGAAGGTTCGGTCGGCGGCTTCGGCAGCCAGGTCCTGCAGCTTCTGTCGGATCGCGGCGCGCTCGATGAGGGCCTCAAGATCCGTTCTCTCGTCCTGCCCGACGAATACACCGATCACGACAAGCCTGACCGCATGTATGGGAATGCCGGCCTCGATGCGAAGGGCATCGTGAGCAAAGTGTTCGAAGTGCTGCAGAAGACACCCCAGGCGGTGAAGGACCGGGCCTGACGGCCGCCGCACCGGCCTTGGGCTGAAGGCTGGTTGCGGGAAGCAGGGATCGTCCGATTGGTCGTTGCCATACTCTCGATCGCGTCACTCGCGATCTGGATATATCTCCTCGTGGGGAGAGGTGCGTTCTGGCGCGCCGCCGAACGCGACACCCGATTTGCGCCTGACGATCTGGCCGCTCCGGCGGTCTGGCCACGCGTTGTGGCGGTGGTTCCCGCCCGCAACGAGGCCGACGTGATTGCCGAAAGTGTCGGCTCGCTTCTCAGCCAATCCTATCCAGGTCCATTTGCGGTCGTGCTCGTCGACGATCAGAGCAGCGACGGCACCGGCGACATCGCGCGCGAAGCCGCGAACAGGTTCGGCGTGGCCAACAGGTTGATCGTGATCCGCGGCTCGGAACCGCCTGCCGGCTGGACCGGCAAGCTGTTTGCGATGAGCCAAGGGGTCGGCGCGGTCGAGAGAGCCGGCGGCACCGATTACGTCCTCTTCACTGACGCCGACATCGGCTATCGCGATCCGAAGGCGATCGAGAGGCTCGTTCGCGGCGCCGAGGCGCACGGTACGGTCTTGACCTCGCTGATGGTCAAGCTCCGTTGCGACAGCCTCGCGGAGCGTCTGCTGATCCCGGCCTTCGTCTTCTTCTTCCAGAAGCTCTATCCGTTCGCCTGGGTGAACGACGCGCGCAAGAGGATGGCGGCAGCCGCCGGTGGATGCATGCTCGTGCGTTATGAGGCGCTGAAGGTCGCAGGCGGCATCGAGGCGATCCGCGGCTCGTTGATCGACGATTGCGCGCTCGGAGCGCTGATGAAGAAGCGCGGGCCCATTTTCCTCGGCCTGACCGAGGCGGTCGAGAGCATCCGGCCTTACGAAGATTTCGACCATATCCGCCGCATGGTCTCGCGCTCGGCCTATGCCGAGCTTAATTATTCGCCGTTACGTCTTCTCGGCGCGATCGCGGGGATGTTCGTCACATATCTCGTGCCTCCCCTCTTCGCGGTGCTTGCAAGCGGCTGGCCGCAGCTTTTCGGAATCGCGCACCTGGATCATGATGGCATTCTCGTTCCAGCCGATTTCCCGGCTCTATCAGCGCTCGCCACTCTGGGGTATCGCGCTGCCGGCGATCGCCGCTCTCTACCTCGCCTTCACCGTCGATTCGGCGATCCAGCACTGGCGTGGAAAGGGCGGCGCCTGGAAGGGCCGTTATCAGGCCGCGGCCGGGGAGGGCGCATGAGCACCGCGACTGAACTCCGCTCCGGCAAGGGCCATACCGACGAGAACTTCCCCGTCGCGAAATTCATCCAGAAGCGCCATCGCAGGCCGATCCTCGCGTTCTACCGCTTCGTGCGCGCGGCCGACGACGTGGCCGATCATCCCACCCTGCTGCCGGATCAGAAGCTCGCGCTGCTCGACAGCCTCGACGCTGCGTTGACCGGCGAGGGGCCGCCTGACGAGGAAGCGGAGCCGCTGCGCCGCGCGCTGGCCGAGCGCGGCCTGACGCCTCGTCACGCGCGCGATTTGCTCGATGCCTTCCGCCTCGACGCAACGAAGTCCCGCTACGCCGATTTCTCCGAGCTGATGGCCTATTGCTCGCTCTCGGCGATGCCGGTCGGCCAATTCGTGCTCGACGTCCATGGCGAAGATCCGCAGCTTACCTGGGCAGCCTCCGACGCGATCTGCGCCGCGCTGCAAATCCTCAATCACCTGCAGGATTGCGGGAAGGATTACACGGGCATCGACCGCGTCTACATCCCGGCCGAGACCTTTGAAAAGCATGGCGCCAGGATCGAGGATCTCGGCGCGCCGAAAGCGCACCCCGCAGCTCAAGGCGGCCATCGCCGATCTTGCGGTCCGCACCGAGAAGCTTCTTCAAGAGGGCCGGGCGCTTCCCGATCTCGTCCAGGACATCCGTCTCGCCGCCGAACTCAGCGCGATCTACAACCTCGCACAGACGCTGATCCGCGGTTTGCAGCATCGCGACCCGCTAAGCGAGAAAGTGCATTTCAGCAAGGTCGGCTTCGCCGCGACCACGCTCACGGCCGTCACCAGTACGATGATCCGCCGCGCCTTTCGCCGTTCTTCCGCTCCGGCCAAGCAGGGCGCGCTATGACGATGGCGGTCGAGCCCAATAATGCACCGCCGACCGCGGCGGGCAGCTCGTTCTACACGGCGATGCGCATCCTGCCGCGTGAGCGCCGAGAGGGCATGTTCGCGGTCTACGGCTTCTGTCGCGCGGTCGACGACATCGCCGACGAGGGCGGCACCGATATCGAGAAGCGCGAGGGCCTCGAGGGCTGGCGCCGCGACATCGACAGCCTCTATCGCGGCGGCCCGGCCGGTGTTGCAAGCTTTCTGAGCGATACTGTCAATCGTTATGGCCTGCGCCGCCAGGATTTCCATGATGTCATCGACGGAATGGAAATGGATGTTGGCCTACCGATCGTGGCTCCCGACTGGGCGACACTCGATCTGTATGTTGATCGCGTCGCGAGTGCTGTCGGTCGTCTGTCGGTTCCCGTCTTCGGGATGGACTTTGCCTCTGGTGGAAAGCTGTCGCATCACCTCGGCCGCGCGCTTCAGTTGACGAATATCTTGCGTGATCTCGATGAAGACGCGGCGATCGGCCGTCTTTACCTTCCGCGCGAAGAGTTGCACAACAGCGGCATGACCGAGCTGACGGACCCGCGTTCCGTGCTCGACCATCCGGGCCTCGATCGGGCCTGCCGTGTGGTCGCCGCCCGGGCGCAGCAGCATTTCGACGAGGCAAATGCTATTATGGCAGCCGCCCCCCGCACCGCTGTGCGCGCTCCGCGCCTGATGGGCGCGGCCTATCACAATGTTCTCAAACGGTTGCTCGCCCAGGGCTGGGCGCCGCCACGTACGCGCGTCGGCGTCAGCAAGCTCACCCTGATCGGCGCGTTCCTTCGCTATGGAGTGGTCTGAATGTCAGGCGTTGTTCACATCGTCGGCGCGGGTCTCGGCGGTCTCTCGGCTGCGGTCGATCTCGCGGATGCCGGGTACAAGATCGCCTTCTACGAGGCGGCGAAGGCTGCCGGTGGCCGCTGTCGTTCCTTCATGGACACGGTGCTGAACATCGTCGTCGACAATGGCAGTCACCTCCTGCTCTCCGGCAACCATGCCGCGGTCCGTTACCTGGAGCGCATCGACGGTCTGAAGGAGATGACGCAGTGCGAGGCGGAAATCCCGTTCGCCGATCTCGCCAGCGGTGAGCGCTGGACGCTGCGTCCGAATTCCAGCCGTGTTCCGTGGTGGATCCTCGATTCCAAGCGCCGCGTCCCGGGCACGAAGGCCAGCGACTACCTCGCGCCGCTCGGTCTGCTGCGCGCGATTAATGCGTCGCGCCCCGTCGGCGAGGTGATGGACACCAAGACCACCCTCTACGACCGGCTGTGGCGCCCGGTCATGCTGGCGGCGCTGAACGTCGAGCCGGCCGAGGCCGATGCTCAGATGGCGATTACGCTCTTCAAGGAGACGTTCGGTGCCGGCGGCCAGGCCTGCCGCCCGATCATCGCGCACAAGGGGATGTCGTCGGCCTATATCGATCCGGCGATCAAGTACCTGACCGAGCGCGGCGCGACCTTCACCTATGGCCGCACCCTACGCGGCGTCGAATATGACGGCCAGCGCGCCAACGTGCTCGATTTCGGGGAAGAGAAGATCACGGTCGGTCCGCAGGACATCGTCATTCTCGCGGCTCCTCCGGTCGTCGCTCGCGCCTATGTGCCGGGCCTGATCACGCCGGAGAAGTTCAAGGCGATCGTCAACCTGCACTTCAAGATCGCGCCGCCGGCCGGTCACCCGATGTATATGGGCCTCGTCAATTCGATGTCCGAATGGCTGTTCGCCTATGAGGACCATCTGTCGGTGACGATCAGCGCCGCCGACGAATTGATGACGCATGACCGCCAGTCGCTTGCCGAGAAGATCTGGGCCGAAGTGTCCAAGGTCACCGGCCTGCCGCCGGAACTGCCGGAATGGCAGATCAACCGCGAGCGCCGCGCGACGTTCGCCGCCATTCCAAGCGAAGCCGCGAAGCGTCCGGGCCCGAAGACGCAGTTCGCGAACCTCTTCCTCGCCGGCGACTGGACCGCCACGGGCCTTCCAGCGTGCATGGAAGGCGCGATCCGCTCGGGCAATGCCGCCGCCAAGGCCATTCTGGAAATCAGCCGGTACGGCCGCCCGCACGGCGGCTTGAGGGGTATCGTCTTGAACGAGGCAACTCCCTTGCGCGATCTCGCGCCGGAAATCCGGCTGGACGAGCTCGAGGGCAAGATCGCGCACGCGATCGAAGGGCTGCTCGGCTATCGCAAGGCCGACGGGCATTTCTGCTTCGAGCTCGAGGCGGACGCGACGATTCCGGCCGAATACGTCCTGATGCGCCATTTCCGCGGCGAGCCGATCGCTCACGAGCTCGAGCGGAAGATCGCTGTCTACCTCCGCCGCATACAGGGCGAGCACAATGGCTGGCCGCTGTTCCACGGCGGCGCGTTCGACATGTCGGCGAGCGTGAAGGCCTATTTCGCGCTGAAGATGATCGGCGACGACATCAACGCTCCGCATATGGAGAAGGCGCGCGACGCGATCCTCGCGCACGGCGGCGCGGCGAAGAGCAACGTTTTCACGCGCATTCTGCTGGCGCTCTATGGCCAGGTGCCGTGGAAGGCGGTCCCGACTATGCCGGTCGAGATCATCCTCCTGCCGAAGTGGTTCCCGTTCCACCTCGACAGGGTATCGTACTGGGCGCGTACCGTCATGGTGCCGCTGTTCGTGCTGATGCTGAAAAAGCCGCTCGCGAAGAACAAGCTCGGCATCGGCATTCCGGAACTCTTCACGACACCCGCCTTCGAAGTGAAGACGTGGACCTTCGGCGGCGCCCATCAGAAATGGTACTGGAAGAAGTTCTTCATCAGCCTCGACAAGGTGCTGAAGGTTGCCGTTCCCTTCTTCCCGAAGCGGCCGCAGGAACGCGCGATCAAGAAGATCGTCGAATTCGTCGATGAGCGCCTGAACGGCGAGGACGGCCTGGGCGCCATCTTCCCGGCCATGGTCAATGCGCTTGAAATGTACGACGTGCTCGGCGTGCCGCCGAACGATCCGCGGGTCGTCATTGCTCGCGCCTCGATCGAGAAACTGCTCATCGTCAAGGAGCACGAGGCCTATTGCCAGCCGTGCCTGTCGCCGATCTGGGACACCTCGCTCGCGAGCCACGCCTTGCTCGAGGCAGGAAGCGATGAGGCCGACAAGGCCGCCCGCGTGGCGCTCGACTGGTTGAAGCCGCACCAGATCCTCGATGTGAAGGGGGATTGGGCTGAGGCGCGGCCGGACGTGCGTCCGGGCGGCTGGGCGTTCCAGTACGCCAATGCGCATTATCCCGACGTCGACGACACCGCGGTGGTCGTCATGGGCATGGACCGCATCAAAGGCAGCGCGCCGGACGCCGATTATGATACCGGCATCGAGCGCGCCCGCGAATGGATCCACGGCCTGCAGTCGAAGAACGGTGGCTGGGGGGCGTTCGACGCCGACAACCAGTATTACTATCTCAACGAGATCCCATTCGCGGACCATGGCGCACTGCTTGACCCGCCGACGGCGGACGTCTCGGCCCGCTGCATCTCCATGCTCGCGCAGCTCGGTGAAACCGTCGAGAACAGCGAACCCATGAAGCGCGGCGTCGATTACCTGATCAAGGACCAGGAAGCGGACGGCAGCTGGTTCGGCCGCTGGGGCGTCAACTACATCTACGGCACATGGTCCTCGCTCTGTGCGCTGAACGCGGCGGGCGTCGATCACCAGTCCGTGCCGATCCGGAAAGCCGTGCAATGGCTGCTCGCTATCCAGAACCCCGATGGCGGCTGGGGAGAGGATTGCGACAGCTACAAGCTCGAATATCGCGGCTACGAACGCGCGCCGTCGGTTGCGTCACAAACGGCATGGGCCTTGCTTGCGTTGCAGGCGGTCGGCGAGAACGATCATCCGGCCGTGGCGAAGGGGATCGCTTGGCTCGCAGTAACGCAGCAGAAAGACGGTCTGTGGCCGGAGGAATATTTCACGGGCGGGGGCTTCCCCCGCGTGTTCTATCTCCGCTATCACGGCTACGCGAAGTTCTTCCCGCTCTGGGCGATGGCCCGCTACCGCAATCTGAAAAAAGGCAATAGCCGGCATGTCGCCTTCGGTATGTGAGATCGTTGCGGCCGCGATACCGGCTGAGACCGCGCTGCCGCCGGTCCTCGTCGTCACCGGTGTCGCGCGCGAGGCGAAGATCGCGACCGGCCCATCCGTGGAAACGATCTGCTCTGGCGGCGTGCCCGCGCGGCTCCGCGCGATGCTCGATGCCCGCCCGGAGCCGGCCTGCCGCGCGGTGGTGAGCTTCGGCGTCGCCGGCGGTCTCGATCCAGCTCTTCATCCCGGGGACATCGTGCTGGCGACCAAGGTCGTCACCGAGGACAGCGAATGGACGGCCGACGCGGCGCTGAACGAGACGCTGCAGAATGCCTTCAACGTGGACAGTCGTCTGCGCGCGATCCAGGCGCCGCTGGCGGGCGTCGACCTGGCGCTGGTTTGCAAGATCAGCAAGCGGAACACCTGGAAGAATTCGGGCGCCGCTGCGGTCGACATGGAATCCCATATCGCGGCCGAATACGCCGCAAAGCACGGCCTGCCCTTTGCCGCGATCCGCGTCGTCTGCGACCCGGCTCATCGCGGCCTGCCGGATCTTGTGGCGACCGCGCTGAAACCGGACGGCAGCATTTCTCTACCGGGCGTGTTCGGCAGCTTGGCCCGTCGCCCGGGTCAGATCATGGATTTGATCCGTCTCGGCCGGGATGCCTCGATCGCGTTCCGCTCGCTAGGCTATGTGCCGGCCAATTGGCGTGCGATTTTCAGCTGATCGGTAGCCTCGGGCTCCATCAAAATGCCTTGTCGCGGTGAAAACTGCCCATCGGGGAACCGAGGGGCGGGGATGGGCAAGGGCCTTCAACGGGCGCTGAAAGGCACGGCCGCGCTGTGATCGCGGCGGATGGCTCCTTTGCCGTCAAGCTGGAGCCACCCGATCAGGCGATCCGGGCGTTGCGGGTTTTGGCCTCGATCGGCCTCCACGCCCTCCTGTTCTTCGCGCTTGCGATGTGGCCAGTTCCGCCGCCCGTCCCCGCACCCTAGGAAGTATCGGTCGAGGTCCTCAGCAGCAGCGAATTCGATGCGCTGACCGCGCGTAAGGCGCCACCCTCGACGACATCGCAGGAGCCGAGTCTGGCGCCTGCACCATCAGCGGATTCGCCGCCTGACGACATACCGGCAATTGTGGCTCCGCGTTCCGGAATGGTTCAGGCAACCACGATGTCGGCACAGAGAAACCTGGAGCGCCCTCAAAGCCAGCAGGCTGTGAAAGCGATGGGCCGGATGGTCGAGGCCGACCGTATCGATCAGTTATGCGCCATCGAAGCGTCCGAACAGATCGAGGCATGGAAACCGGATTACCGACCGGACAGGCTGGTCTCATTCGCTATGTCAGATACCCGTGAGGACGGTGACATTCTCGTTGCCGACGGAGCCGCATTTCGAAGCAACCGGAACTGGTATCGTCTCAGATTCCGCTGCGGACTTTCACTGGACCACGCGAAGGTGGTCTCGTTTGCGTTCGAAGTGGGAGATGCCATTCCGCGCGATGAATGGGAGCCGCATAATCTGGCGGCAATCCACTGAGGCAGACGCCCCGAAAATGAAAAGCCCGGCATGAATGCCGGGCTTTTCATTTGGACTGCTGAAACCTCAGGCGGCGCTCGAGACGTTCTGGTCGTTCGACGGGCCCGGCTCCGGCGTGCGGAGCAGGTCCTGATGGTCTTCGGTGTCGACGGTAGTCGACTTGTTGTTGGCGCGTATCGTGGACATCTGCGCAGCAACGTTGCGCGAGAAGACGTATTCCGCCGGGCGCTGATTGTTGAGCGGGATTTCCGGCGCCATCGGGCCGGTCGTCCTGATGCCGAACAGCGAGACCATGGCGGCCTTCCACGGGCGCCGAACGGTGTCGCGCACGGCGGATGCCTCGAAGCCAGAATGGACCATGCAGTCGGCACACTTCTCGTAATTGCCGACGCCGTAATTGTCCCAGTTCGTGTCGTCCATCAGCTCCTTGAACGTCTTCGCATAACCTTCGCCGAGGAGGTAGCAGGGCTTCTGCCAGCCGAACACGGTGCGGGTCGGATTGCCCCACGGCGTGCAGGAGTAGGACTGGTTGCCGGCCAGGAAGTCGAGGAACATGGTAGACTGGTTGAACTGCCAGCCTTTGCCCTTCGCCTGGCTGAACACCTTGCGGAAGATGTTCTTCGTGGTCTGGCGGTTCAGGAAGTGCTGCTGGTCCGGGGCACGCTCATAGGCGTAGCCCGGCGAAACCGTCATGCCGTCGACGCCGAGAGCTGTCACTTCGTCGAAGAACTGAGCGACACGGTCCGGATCGGCGTTCTGGAAGAAGGTGCAGTTGATCGTCACGCGGAAACCGCGGCGCTTGGCTTCCTTCAGCGCGGAGACGGCCTTGTCGTAGATGCCGTTACGGCACACCGACTTGTCGTGCATCTCCTTGTCGCCGTCGAGATGGATCGACCAGGTGAAGTACGGGCTCGGCTCGTACTCATCCATCTTTTTCTCGAGCAGGATCGCGTTGGTGCAGACGATAGCGTACTTCTTCTTCGCCATGATGCCGCGAACGATCTGCGGAAGCTCCTTGTGGATCAGCGGTTCGCCGCCCGCGATGACAACGACCGGGGCGCCGCATTCGTCGACCGCCTGCATCGCGTCTTCATAGGAGATGCGCTGATTGAGGATTTCGTCCGGGTAATCGATCTTGCCGCAGCCGGCGCAGGCCAGATTGCAGCGGAAGAGCGGCTCCATCATGAGTACGAGCGGGTATCGCTTCACACCCGATAGCTCTTTCTTCACGATGTAGCTGCCGACGTCGATGATCTGTCTCAGCGGGATGCCCACAAGCGGCTCCTTTACTTCTGCGCCGAAGCGCTTGTCTGGTCTCGGAACGCCGAACAGGCGAACCGATCACCGCGCCGGAGCGCGGAGGGATGGGTAATGCACATTTGTTGCCAGAGCATTTCGTGTGCCGGCTCGAGCAACGGATTCAACTTTCCATTCTGACAGGTTAAGTGGGGCGAAACCGGCAATGTGCGCCGCGACCAGTTGCCGCTGCGTTCATGCCAATGTCCTGCGGCGCTGTGACAAACTGAGTTCAGCGCGGTGCCGCACACTCCTGTTCTCGCTAGTGCGAACTTCATGTCATCGATGAAATTCGAGAGCATTAGCAGGAAGCTATGTCATGTCGGCGCTCCGGGGTCGAGTCGGCGGCGCAGTCTGAAATCTTGTTATCTGGACTTGTTGCAGTAATGCAATTGCCCGGCGAAAAGCCGGGCAATTGAAATGGCGTCAACCTTAATCGAGTTGCAGCAACTCACTTGCGAGCGGGTGGGGCTGCGGCCGTGCTCGACCGCGCCGTGCTGAGCGCCGGTGCGCTCGCAACGTTGGGGTTCGGCACGGTGATCATCGGCATCGATTCAATCGATGTCTTCGCCGCCGCGGACTGCTGCTTCTTCTTTCCGCCCATCGTCTGCAGCGTGATGTTGATCACGTTGTCCTGACCTTCAACAACCGGAATCGCGAGGTCTTCGTAACCCGGAGGCGGGAACAGCTTCTCGCCGGCATTGTTGCTGAGCGCGAAAGGCTCTTTCGGCATGCCGACGAAGTTCTTGTCGAATGTTTCGTTCGAATTGATGTCCTGAAAGCCGACGAACGCATAATTGCCGGCCGGGATGTTCTCGAAGCGGAAGCCGACGGCATCGGCGCTCGCCGGCTGGTTCGATTTGAACTGGCGGCACTGATCGAGCGGACCTTTGTCGCAGAACGCAACATTTACAACGCCCTTGCCGACATCGATGCCGTCTATGATCAACGTGACAGTGGCTGCATTGGCGGTTCCAGCTGCTGATAGGAGCCCAGCGAGGGCGAGCATGGGTAGCTTCATGATGCGCACGTCCTCTTTTGAGAATTCGTGGCGTTACTTAGCCGAAGCTTCGTGTCCAAAGCTTGTCGGTTATTCGGCTTTATTTCTGCTCGCAAGCCATTCCAGCTCCGCGCGCAGTGCAGTGTCGACCGGACGGGGCGAATAACCCAGGTCCCGGCGTGCTTTGGAGTTGTCGAATGCGCCGGAGCGCAAAGCAAGCAATACGCCTTCCAGCGTTGCTGAGGGCGCGGTCTTCGTGACCTTGTTTGCGATGATTTCGGACACTACGCCTGCAGCGAGCGCAAAATGGGGCAGAATCGTGCGCTTCGGCATGCGGCGGCCTGAAACCTCCTCAAGCAGTCGCAGCAGATCTCGCAACCGGACGTTCTCGCCACCGAGAATATAGCGCTCGCCGACTTCACCCTTGTCGCCGGCTAGGATGATGCCGTCGGCAGCATCGCGAACGTCCACGAGGTTCAGCACGCAGTCGAGGAAGAATGGCGTACCGCCTTTGAGGAACAGCGCCAGCATCTGCGCGGGCGGAGTCATGTTGTCGTCGCCCGCGCCCACCGGCACAGTCGGATTGACGATCGTGACGTTCAGTCCTTCGCGGGCAGCCTTCACCGCAGCCGCTTCCGCCTGGAACTTCGAGCGGGTGTAGGGGCCCGGCATGTCCTTAAGCTGCAGCGTCAGCGTCTCGTCGACGGCTTCGCGCTTGGTTTTCGGCAGCAGGATCGATTCAGTCGAGCAATGGACGACACGAGGAACGTTCGCGCGCATGCAGGCCGCCATGACGGTTTCGGTGCCCTGGCGGTTGGCGACGTCGAAGCCCTGCCGGTTCTTTGCCCACAAATGAGGGATACCGGCGAGATGATAGACGCGATCGACGCCCTTGACGGCCGAATCCATCAGCGTCGCATCGATGATCGATCCCCGAATGTATTCCGCGTGTGGCGCGCCTGCAGCCGGCGTAGCGAGGTCGACGACGCGGATCTCGTCGCCGCGATCCTGCAATGCCTTCACAAGATGGCGGCCGACAAATCCGCAGCCGCCAGTCACCAATACACGCGACATTGTCCCCCATCCAACCCAGCGTCAGTCGTCCGCGTCAACCGGCTCCAGACGATGCTTCGGATTAAGCGCGATCATCGCGGCCGGCAACACCACGAGGCAGACGATCACAACGAAGAAGATCGAAATGCCGAGCAACATGCCCATGCTGTATAGGCCGCGATGGTGCGAAATTGCGAGCGTCGCGAAGGCCGCGACGGTATTGAGCTGCGCCACGAGCACCGCAAGCGAGGTCGACGTGTCGAGCACGTTGCCGCGTGGGCTATCGGGATGGGCGTGGTGCTCATCCGACATTTCGCGGGCACGGACTACGATGTGGATGCTGCCCGCGACGCCGAGACCGATCAGCAGCGGAATGACGATGACGTTCGCGAAGTTGAACGGCAGGTCGAGGAGCGCCGAGGCGGCGACTGTCCACAGCGCGGCGACGGCGAGCGGGGCAAGTATCAACAGAACGTCTGAGATGCGGCGGCGCATGATAATGACGACGAGGCCGATCGCGATCGTCGTGTAGATGATGGCCTCGACGAATGCCCAGAGGATCTCGTTGCCTGCTTCCGTCACGCTGATCGGCACGCCGCTCGCCTTTGGTGCGATGGCCTGGACGGTGTCGGCGAAGGTGCGGAACGCGTCCGCGGTCGCGATATCCCCTGTCGGCATCACGCGCAGGCGGAGCTTGCCGTCCGGCGCAATCCAGTCCTTGGCGATCTCCGGCGGAAGATCGGCCAGAGTCAGCTCCTTGGCGTTGCCGATGCGGGTGCGGAGCGCGTCGACGATGTCGGGCATGCTGCCGACGAGATTGTCCTGAAGCGTCTTCAGAGCTTCAGCGTCGGTGCCGCGCTTCTCGGCGTAGGCGGCGAGGCCGTCGCGCAGCTTCTCCGCTCCGGTACGGAGCGGAGAAGCTTCGGGTCCTCTCTGCGCAAGCGAGGACGCTGTGTCGCGAAGCTGCTGGAATGCGCGGGTCAGTTCGGCGTCATCCGGCGCTGGCCGTGTCGCATTTGGATCGAAGAAATCCGGACCAAGCGAGTTGCGGACAGCCGCCAGCAAAGCGAGCTTCGGCGCCTGGTCCTTCGGCAGGAACACTTCGGCGGTCTGCACGCCTTCGACGCCCGGCGCCGCATCGATCTTCTCGGCGAGCGCACGGGCCTCGTCGAGATTGTTCGCGACGACGTTCAGCGCATAGGGCGAGGTCAACGGGTCCTTGGCGAGGTCGCGGAAGGTCACCACCGGCTCGGCGGTCGGGTTCTGCAGGTTGAGCGGGTTGACGTCGATCCGCGCATCGCGGGCGACGTAAAGCGAGCCGAACGTCACTACCGCGGAGACGATGAGGATGGCCTTGTAGTGCTTCTGCACCCAGCTGCCGATGCCGATGTCGAAGCTGCGGCTGGGCTTCAGCCTTGGCGGCATCACGGCCATCAGCGCGGGCTGCACCGTGAAGGTCATGACGAGCGCGACGACCATGCCGAGTGCAGAGATGATGCCGAACTCGGCCAGACCGACATAAGAGGTCGGCACGAAGGAAAGGAAAGCGAGGCTGGCGCAGAGCGTGCTGAGTGCGATGCTCGGACCTTCGCCGAGCATGGACTCCTTCATCGCCGCCTCGAACGTGCCTTTCTTCTTAAGCTCCTCAAGATAGCGCAAACCAAGGTGAGTACCGAAGTCGACGCCGAGGCCGAAGAACAGGACCATGAAGGCGACGGAGATCAGGTTCAGCCGGCCGACCGACATCGCCGCGAGACCCGTTGTCCACATCGAGCCGATGACGAGAGTGATCAGGAGCGCCGCGATCAGGCGTCCGGAGCGAATGCCAATGATGAGGCTGAGCGCGACGAGGACAAACGAGAAGCCGGACGCCGCGATGGCGCCCGAGAAGGCGTCGTTGAGTTCCTGCTGGCGGAGCGTCGGGTCGCCGGTGATGTGCATCTGGAGGCCTTCGGCCTCCTCTTCCTGCACGCCTTTCATCTCTTCGTGCAGCGCATCGAGCGCCGGACCGGCACGGTTGATCGAGCTGTTGTCGAGCTTCGGCTTGGCCAGGACCATTCGGCGCGTCCCTGGGCGTCCCTCGGGTCGCTGGAAGCCGAAAATGGAGAGCCAGTCGGTGCGCTTATCGTCGCCATCCGCATTGGCCTGCGCCGTGTCGCCGAGTCCCGCGAGGGTCTGGCCAAAGCGTTCGGCGTCCGCGCCGCCGTCGCCCTGGGCTTCGATATAGCTTTCGAGGCCGCGCAGGCTCGGATCGCGCGCGAAGAGCTGCAATACGGGTTTCGACTGCCCGATCTGGTCGACGAAGGTCTTGAGCTTCGGCTGGTCGAGATAGAGCAGGCCGTTGTCGTTGAAGAATGGCGACGAGCCAGGCACTTGCACGTCGAGGAAAAGCTCGGGACGGGCACGCAGACGAACCGCGAGGTTGTCGGCCGCGAGGTCGGCATCGGCCGGAGTGGCAGCATCGATGACAACGACGATCGAGTCTTCCTTCGGGAACGAGTTCCGATATTCCTGCTCGACCTGCCGGAACGGCAGGTCACGCGACAGAACTTCGTCGGTATTTGTGTTGATCGTCAGGAATGTTGATGCATAGATCGACAGGCCGGTGAGGATCGCCGCGACAAAAAGGACAAGCCATGGCCGCCGCGCGCAGATTTCCGCGCAGGCCAAAAGAATGCGCTCGCCCATTTTCTTCATTTGGGATACTCCGCCCTGCCCGGGCACCGGATTGAGATGAAACTCTTGCCGTTGCCGGCTTTGTCTACGGTTCGATCAAGCCCGTTGATCGTCCCCGTACGCGACAAGCCCTTGCGACGCAAATGTGTCTACCATTTGGCCTTCCTTATTCGAAAGGCGTATCGAGTTGATCCCCTTAGACTTTAACGCACATCTGGCGGCGACCATTAAGGCAGTCGACGTCGTGCTTCTTGATCTCTTCGGGTCGAAGCCGCTTCCCGGCGAGCTGGAACGTCCCGATCGTGTCGTCGAAGCCATGCGCTATGCCGCCTTGGCAGGTGGCAAGCGGCTCCGTCCGTTCCTGGTGATCGAGGCGGCGAAGCTCTTCGGCGTCGAAGGCGAGGGCGTGATGCGGGCCGGCGCCGCACTCGAATGCGTGCATTGCTATAGCCTTGTTCATGACGACCTTCCGGCGATGGACGACGACGATCTGCGTCGCGGCCAGCCGACGACGCACAAGAAGTTCGACGAGGCGACCGCGATCCTCGCCGGCGATGCGCTGCTGACCTATGCGTTCGACATCCTGGCCGACGAGCCCACCCATTCCGATGCGAAGGTGCGCGTCGAGCTGGTCAAGACGCTTTCGCGTGCGTCTGGTCTGGGCGGCATGGTCGGCGGACAGCTGCTCGACCTCGGCGCCGAGGGTCGTTTCGGCGACGGACGTCCGCAGCAATTGACCGACGTCGAAATCCTGAAGCTGCAGGCGATGAAGACCGGCGCGTTGCTGCTCGCTGGCTGTCAGATGGGCGCGATCATCGCCGGTGCGAGCGCGGCCGACCGCGCATCGCTCGAACGGTATGGCCGGACACTCGGCCAGGCGTTCCAGATCGCCGACGACCTGCTCGACGAAGAGGCGGATGCCGCCACCGTCGGCAAGGCCACGGGCAAGGATGCCGCCAAGGGCAAGGGAACGCTCGTCCGTTTGTGGGGCAAGGAGGCGGCACGCAAGCGTCTCGCAGACCTCGTCGCGGATGCGGAAGACGCGCTGCACGGTTTCGGCGACAAGGCCGATGTGCTGCGCGAAGCGGCCCGCTTTGTCGCGAACCGCGACCGATAAGAACAATCCCGGACGGTGTCCGGGATCATTCATTCGATCGGAGGGGGCGCGCTGAACGCGCCCGACGGCGTCAGCCCACCGGCACTTTCCAGATCTGCTCGGCATATTCCGAGATCGTCCTGTCGGACGAGAACCACGCCATATTCGCGATATTCGCGATGGCGGCGCGGTTCCAGACATCCGGTTTCCCCCAGGTCTCGTCGACCCGGCGCTGCGCCGCGTAATAGCTGTCGAAATCGTCCGTCACCATGTAGCGGTCGTTGTTACGCAGACCGTCGACCAACGGACGGAAGCGGCTGCGATCGTCCGGCGAATAACGACCGTCGCCGATCGCATCGAGCACCTGGCCCAGCATCGGCGACTTGGCGATCGAGGCCTGAGCGGACGGGCCGTGGGCGCGGCGATCTTCGACCTCCGGCGTGGTCAGGCCGAAGATGAAGATGTTCTCCGCGCCGACATGATCGTGGATCTCGATATTGGCGCCATCCATTGTGCCGATGGTCAGGGCGCCATTGAGCGCGAGCTTCATATTGCCGGTGCCCGACGCCTCCATGCCGGCGGTCGAGATCTGCTCCGATAGATTGGCCGCCGGAATGATCGATTCTGCCAGGCTCACATTGTAGTTCGGCAGGAACACGACCTTCAGCAGGTTATGGACGCTCGGATCGCAGTTGACGACGCGGGCGATGTCATTGGCGAGTTTGATGATCAGCTTCGCGTTGACGTAGCTCGCCGCCGCCTTGCCGGCGAAGATCTTGACGCGCGGAACCCAGTTCTTGGTCGGGTTGGCGCGGATCGAGTCATAGAGCGCAACCGTCTCGAGCAGGTTGAGGAGCTGGCGTTTGTATTCGTGGATACGCTTGATCTGGACGTCGAAGAGGGCGGTCGGATCGACGCGGACGCCGGTGCGGTCGGCAATCAATCTGGCGAGGGCCGTCTTGTTGCCGTGCTTGACCTTGGAGATGCGCTCCTGCAGCGAGGCATCGTCGGCGTGCTCCATCAGACGATGGATTGCTTCCGGATTGTCCAGGATCTCATCGCCGCAGACCTCGCGCAGCAGGCTAGTGAGGCCGGGATTGGACTGGTGCAGCCAGCGGCGGAAAGTGATGCCGTTGGTCTTGTTCTGGATGCGGTTCGGGTAGACGCGGTGCAGATCGCGGAACGTCGTTTCGCGCATCAGATCGGTGTGTAGCGCCGAAACGCCGTTGATCGTGTGCGAGCCGATGAAGGCGAGTTGTCCCATGCGGAGCCGGCGGCCGCCCTGTTCGTCGATCACCGACACCGAGGTCAAAAGCGCCGGCTCGTTCGGGAAAGCGGCTTTGACGCCTTCGAGGTGCAGGCTGTTGATGAAGTAGATGATCTGAAGGTGGCGCGGCAGCAAGCGCTCGAAGAGCGGCAGCGGCCAAGTCTCCAGCGCTTCCGGCAACAGCGTGTGGTTGGTGTAGGAGAAAGTGTTCGAGGTGATGCGCCATGCCTCGTCCCAGGGCAGGCCATGCTCGTCGATGAGGATGCGCATCAGCTCCGGAATCGCGACAGCCGGGTGCGTATCGTTGAGCTGTATCGCCGCGCGGTCGGGCAGGGAGTAGAGGTCGCCGAACACCCGCTTGTGGCGGTTGACGAGATCCTGCAGCGACGCTGAGACAAAGAAATATTCCTGACGCAGGCGCAGTTCCTGGCCCGCCGGCGTCTCATCGCTCGGATAGAGAACCTTCGAGATCGATTCCACGCGCGCCTGATCGGACAGCGCGCCGACGTGGTCGCCCTTGTTGAAAAGTTCGAGGCGCAAAGGGTCCATCGTGTGGGCGGACCAGAGGCGCAGTGGGTTCACATGTTTGCCGCGCCAACCGACGATGGGAGTGTCGTAGGCGACGGCATGGACAACTTCGCTCGGGTGCCAGGTGAAGCGCATGCTGCCGGCTTCGTTGCGGTTCGTCTCGACCGAGCCGCCGAACTTGATGTCGTAAATCACGTCGGAACGGCTGAATTCCCACGGCGTACCGAAGGCGAGCCAGTCTTCCGGATATTCCTGCTGCCAGCCATCCTTGATCGCCTGGCGGAACAGGCCGTTCTCATAGCGGATGCCGTAGCCGTAAGCGGGGATCGAGAGCGTCGCCATGCTTTCCATGAAGCAGGCGGCAAGTCGGCCGAGACCACCGTTTCCGAGCGCGGCGTCCGGCTCGGCGTTGCGGATACGCTCATAGTCGACGCCGAGATCGCCGAGCGCATGCTTGAACACGTCGAGCATTTCCATGTTCGACAGCA
This sequence comes from uncultured Alphaproteobacteria bacterium, assembly GCA_963778835.1. Taxonomy (GTDB): domain Bacteria; phylum Pseudomonadota; class Alphaproteobacteria; order Rhizobiales; family Methylopilaceae; genus Flaviflagellibacter. The sequence continues at coordinate 110,170 of CAVZVY010000001.1, read as the reverse complement.
CGTCGGTGAGCTGGCGGCCGATCAGAAATTCGAGCGAGAGATAATAGACACGCTTCTTGCCGTCGGATGTCGAGCTGCGCTTGCCGGAGAGGAAGCGATGGGCGATGCGGTCGCGGATGGCGAGCGCGCAGGCGACGAACCAGTCGCGGTCGGTGGCGTAGGCCGCATCCTTGCCGACCGCGAGCGACATCTTGTTTAGGATCGCGCTCTTCACATCGGCAATGGCCTGTTCCTCGCTGATGTTCTCGGCATCGAAGGAGGAGGCATGCTCAAGCGTCGTCAGCATCGGGTTCTCCGCAGGCTTTAGCGACAGATCGGGCAGTGGTGGCCCCGATCCATCTTTGCCGGTCCAGTCCCCCTAGACAAGCAATAGACGTACCGTCCGTAGGATCGGAGCCTTATGCGGCGAAGCCGTGACGCGTTGATGATGATGGCGACAAAGGAGAGCGCCATGGCCGCGGCCGGGATCATTGGCGAAAGCGTTACGCCGAAGGTCCAGCAGTCATTTGGTGCGTTTCGTCGCGACTTGAACCGGCGATTGATCTGGGAGACACCTTCCACCCAATGGTGGGAAGGTCATGAATGGTCCTGAAGCTGTCAGAAACGGATATCGCGACGCTCCACGCCGAACAGAAAGCTGCGATTGCCTGGTGTGGCGCGCCGCCGGCTGGGATGAGCGGCAGGGGCATCGTCACCGGTGTCTATGATGCCGAGTTTCCATCGTGCTGGGTTCTGCTCAACGAACTGGTCCGGCTGGGCGTGGATCTGCCGGTCGAGGCCTGGCATCGGCCGGGGGAAGTCTCTGATCAGCACCTTGCGCTTCTTTCGGGCCTACCTCTAAATCTTCGATTGCGCGTGATCGAGGACGATCTGGACGGACCCACCAAACGTCCGTTCGCGATCAAGCCTATCGCCATCCAGCGCAGCGCGTTTCGCGAAGTCCTCTGGATCGACAGTGACTGCTTTCCGATCCGGGACCCGTCCTTCCTGTTCGACGACCCCGGCTATGTCGAGAAAGGAAGTCTCTTCTGGCACGACATGATGTCGATCTGGCAGGCATTGCGTTGGCGGCCGAACGCGCCCGTCTGGCAGGTCTTCAACGTGCCGGCAAACGACAGCCAAGAGTTCGAGAGCGGACAGCTATTGATCGACAAGGCCCGTTGTTGGCCTGAGCTCTGCCTGACGGTTCACTTCAACGAACGCCGGGACGTCTATTACGAGTACGTCTTCGGAGACAAAGACACTTTCCGTCTCGCCTGGCTGCACCTCGCCCATGCGCGGAACGAACCTATTGAACCCGTTCGATATCTCGGAAGTGCGCATGTGCCGTACGGCTTCACGCCGTATGGGCCGTTCTCGATGGGTGCCCTGCGTCCCGATTTCACGTTCGGCGGCGGAACGGTGATCGTACATCGCGACCGCGAGGGCTCGGCGCTGTTCAATCACCGCTGCATTCAGAAGTTTCGTCTCGGCGAGAACAGCTTCAACCGGGACGTTGCCAACGAAGCCGTCTATCACGCCGCGATCGAAGATCTGAGGCGCCTGACCAGTGCTTAATTCCCACCATCCGTGCACGAGCCAGTGCATGATGGCGGAATGCCTTCGTAGTGCTGATCACCCGTCACGACGTCCTCCTGCGCCTCGCGGACCAGATCGTCGAGATCCTTCTGAAGGTCCGGCGGCAGATCATAGGTCGGCGCATCGACCGTCTCCGGTCCCTGGCCGGTGAACGTGCCGCCGCCTGACTGGCCGGGACCACTGGTCAGCAGCGCGAGAGCGCGGTCGATGGCCGGTTTCGACGACTTCTCCGGATCGGTCGGACACTGGTTCGGACCTTCGACGCTGGTGGAGAAACCGGGCCGGTTGATCGTCACCGAACCGCAGGAATTGCTGATCGTCGCCGTGCCGTAATGGTGCAGATAGATCGTCCCGCCGTTGGCCGTGTGCTCGATCGTTCCCATGCCGCCGCGGATGCCGACGGTGGCGACCGGTGTCTTCAGCGTCGCGCCGCCGCTGTGGCTGATCTCGCCACCGACGAAGCGCATGATGCCCTTGCCGAGCGTGATCGCCGCCTGGCCCGTGCCGGTCTTCGGATTGAAGACATATTGGTCGATCACGACCGAACTACCCGGGCCGATATTGAGTGTCGTCTTGTCGACGAACAGGATCTGCGTCGAGCCCCGAGGCGAGGTGCTGATCCGCTCGTTGCTGATGATGTCGCTGCCTAGGCGGAGCACGCGTACGGCCTGGCCGGGACGCACGCCTTCCGTCGTCGGGTTGACGGCGGCGGCGGTACCGACGCTCTGTGCCTGCACGTTCACGGTGAACAGTGCCGTGCCGGCAAGGAGAGCGGAGATGCGGGCCGCCATGCGGCTGTTGAAGATCGGCATCGTCTTCTCCTCAGAACCGGAAATTGGGACCGAACGAGACCGTCCAGTTGTCGGTTTCGTATGCGTTTAGGTTCGAAATCCGTCGTGCGGTACAGGACCTGCGCACCAACGCCCGCCCAGTCGTTGATGGCGTAATCGGCGGCGAGGCCGACCCGGAACTCCAGGTCCTCGCGCGTCACGTCATCGCCGGCAGCGATGTCCTGAACGGTCGGGTCAGGTGCGTCATAGTTCGTATACCGGATGCCGAGGAGCGGGGTGATGAGAAGCTGGTGACCCCTCACGTCCACGTCGAAGGGGAACTGGATCTCGGCGAGGAAGCGCTCGAAGCTCTCGTAATTCTGATTGGCGTCGCGCGTCTCGTAGGCGAAGCGGGAGTTGAAGCGGTAGGCCGCATAGGTGTTCGTAGCGAGACGGAAGCCGGCGGTGGTCGTGACACCACTCCGGTCCTCGAACTGTGACCCGCCAATGATATTGATCTCGTCGTTGTCCTCGTATTCGCGCCACACCGCTTCGGCGAACGGCGAGACCAAGATCGTGCCGACCGGGATGTCGAAGGTGATGCCGCCGCCGCCGCCGTGGAAATACTCCTGGTCGTCGAGCAGGGCGGCCGTTCCGATGACATACGGTTTGACCGAAGCCAAACCGTTCTCCATCGGCAGCCCGAACCGGATACCGGCCGTCACTTCGGCCATGTTGTAGTTGAAGTCGTCGAACCGTGCGTTGCGGGTGTTGTATGTCGTCAGGCTCGCTTCGAAGCGGTCGCCGCGCTGGTTGCCGAAATCGTAGCTGTAGAACGTGCCGGTTTGGACATAGGCGTTCCAGTCGTCGCTCGGATTGCCCTCGACATCGAAAGGATTCGGCGAAGGTGCACCGGCGCGCTGGTCGAACACTTGATAGGTACCGTCCGGCTCGTCATTGGCGTTGCTCTGATAACGGACGCCGGTGCGAATGTAGTTGTTCCATTGATGCGGGCTCAGCCGCTCGTTCGCCTTTGCAAGCAAAGCTTCTGCGCGGGCGCGGATCGGCCCCGGCGTGGCTGGATGCTGAAGCACTGACTCGAAATAGCCACGGGCCATGTCGTTCGAGCCGAGCTTGGCGTAGAGCAGGCCGAGATAGAGCCGGGCGTTCGGCTCGCTCGGATTATAGAACAGGATGCGTTCGAGCGCGCCGATGGCGGCTTCGAGATCGCCTTCGTCGTTGCTCAGTTTCGCGTAGCGCAAAGCGAGGGTGACGTTGCCGGGATCGCGCAGCATCTGCGCGAAAATCGCCTCGCGGTTTTGGGTCTGAGCGGCTCCCTGTGCGCCGGCGCCTTCCACGAGGCCGCACGCAAGGGCGACCGCGAGCAGCGTGGCTCGCATGCCCGGTTTCTCAGCCATGATCGCTCCCAAGTTTTTGGCAAACTTGCCAGCGCCCCGAAACCCTCCTAGTGCGGCTCAATTGCACACGCAACAAGATTCCATGTATCTGGAAGCCGACTCTGGATTGTAGTTCTGGCGCGGCGGTTTACGGGTGACACATCGAAGGCTAAACCGGCAGACGGCTTTGGATTCCGGTCGCACTTCGAAGGGCCGCTGAATGCTCGGGCGCTGGTCCTATCTGGCGGCGGTGCTGGTCCCGCTTTTCGCGATCCTTGCGCTGGGGCTTTCGCAGGCGTCGCGGCTGGACGACGTCCGCAACCTGATCTTCGATTCCTATCAGCGCCTGTCGCCTCGTCCCTGGAATCCGGAGACGCCCGTCAGGATCGTCGATATCGACGATGAATCCCTCCGAAGGGTCGGCCAATGGCCGTGGCCGCGACCGCGACTTGGCGAACTCGTGCAGCGCCTCGGACAGATGGGCGCCGCCGCCGTCGCTTTCGATATGGTCTTCTCGGAGGCGGATCGGACCAGTCCGGAAAACGTGTTGCCGCTATTGCCGGAGACGCCGGGCAAGAGCCTGATCCAGCGCGAACTCGCCGCCACTCCGGGGAACGACCAGACCTTTGCCAACGAGATCGGTACCGCGCCGGTGGTGCTGGGCAGCATCTTGACCAGAGGAACGGCGGAGGTCGCCTATCCGGTCAAGTTCGGTATCGCGAGCGCGGGCGACGACCCGCTGGCCTTCATCCCGCATTTCTCAAGCGCGGTATTGCCTTTGCCGGCTCTGGTCGAGAAAGCCGCTGGCATCGGCGCGCTGAATTGGCTGCCCGATCGCGACCAGACGGTTCGGCGCGTGCCGCTTGTGCTGCGCGTCCGCAACCAGATTGTTCCCGGCCTTGCGATGGAATCGCTTCGCGTCGCGCAATCGGCATCGACGTTCGTAATCCGCGCATCGAATGCGAGCGGCCAGACCACGTTCGGCGCTCGGACGGGTATCAATGCGATCAAGGTCGGGGCGCAGGAAATCGCGACCGACCCGCGCGGCGAAATCCGGGTCAGATTCTCCCACACCCAGGGCGCGCGTTTCGTGCCGGCCTGGAAGTTCTTCGACGGCTCCGTCGATCCGGGGGAAATCCAGGGACGCATCATTCTCATCGGCACGAGTGCGGCGGGATTGCTCGATCAGCGCGCGACGCCCGTCGATGCCTCGGTGCCGGGTGTCGAGGTCCATGCGCAGCTCATCGAGCATATCGTCGAAGGCTATTCCCTGGTCCGCCCCGATTGGGCGGTGGGTCTGGAGCTTCTGATCGCCGCGTTGGCGGGCCTTGCGATCGCGATTTTGCTGCCGCGTATCGAGGCGGTTGGAACGGCGGCGCTCGGCCTCGCCGCGATCGCGATCGTAATCGGCGGCAGCTGGTACGCGTTCTCGCACAACGGTGTTCTGCTCGATCCGCTGTTTCCGACGATCGCTGTCGCTGCGGTCTATCTGTCGGGCGTGCTGTCGCTCTATCGCGCCGAACAGAAGCAGAAGCGCTGGGTGCGCGAGGCATTCGGACGGTTCGTGGCGCCCGCTGTCGTCGAACAGTTGACCAAGGATCCCGGGCGCCTGGTTCTCGGTGGCGAGACGCGAACGATCACGGTGATGTTCTGCGACATTCGCGGTTTCACGACGATCTCGGAAGGCATGGATGCGGCCGAACTGACGACGTTCATGAACACCTATCTGACGGCGCTCAGTGAGGTGTGTCTCGATCGCAAGGCGACGCTCGACAAATATATCGGCGACGCGATCATGGCCTTCTGGAACGCGCCTCTCAACGATCCGGATCATGCATCGAACGCGGCGCGCGCATCACTCGACATGATCATCGCGCTCGCGGCACTCAATGCACGCTGGAAGCAGGAAGCGGACGCGGCTGGACGTGCCCATAAACAGGTCCGCTTCGGCATCGGACTTGCGACGGGCAGCTGCTCCGTCGGCAATTTCGGATCGCTCCGCCGATTCGACTATTCGGCGTTCGGTGACGACGTGAATTTGTCCTCTCGTCTCGAGGGCGCAAGCAAGACCTATGGCGTCGAAATTCTGGCCTCGCAGCCGACGCGGGAAGCCGCGCAGGATTTTGCCTGGCTCGAAGTCGATGCCGTCCGCGTGAAGGGCAAGACGGAGGCCGTGCGCATCTTCACGCTCGTCGGAGATGCGACCGTGGCAAATGCCGATGAGTTTCGTCGGCACGCCACGGAGCATGCGGCGATGATCGACGCTTTTCGGTCGCGTCGTTTCGGGGAAGCGGCCGAGCGTGCGGTTATGCTCTCGAAATCGAGATTCGACGGCCTGTCGCGTCTCTACGACTACTATGTCGAGGTCAGCCGGAAATTCGGCGCCGAGCCGCCAACCGCGGAATGGGACGGCGTGACGGAATTTGCGCACAAGTAGCGGCGGCCTCTATTCCGCCGCCACGATCCGCGTACAAGGAATTAGGTTCGATTGGGTGGGCCAAGCGTTGACAAACGGCAGCACTGACAATTCGCGCGGCATGAGCGTCCGTTTCTGGGGCGTTCGCGGGTCGATCGCGGTTCCGGGGCAGAAGACGCGGATGTTCGGCGGGAACACTGCCTGCATCGAGGTCCTGGTGGCCGGGCGGCGTTTCATCATTGATGCCGGCACGGGTATTCTGCCGTTGAGCGACAGCTTGAACCCAAACCCTTCGCGCGGCGATCACTTCGACGTGCTGTTCACGCATCTGCACCACGATCACGTCGTTGGGCTGATGTCGTTCGCGCCGCTCTTCGTCGAAGGTGCAACCGTCAACCTCTATTGCGGCAATCTCGACGGTGCGACCGCCGAGACCGCACTGCGAAGCCTGTTTTCGCCACCGCTGTTTCCGCTGACGTTCGAGGATCTTCCGGCGAAGGTCAGGTTCATCGGATTTAATGCCGGCGAGGTCCTGCAGTTCGGTGGCGTGACCGTCAGCACCTGTCCGCTCAATCATCCGGGCGGGGCGACCGGTTACCGCTTCGATTCCGCGGGGCAATCCGCGGTCGTCCTCACTGATGTCGAACACGCGTCCGACCGGGCAGATTCGGCGCTCGCGGCGTTCTGCCGGGGCGCAGGTCTCCTAGTTTACGACGCCACCTGGGATGTACTGGATTATCCGCGCTTCAAAGGATGGGGCCATTCGACCTGGGCGGTCGGTGCGGAACTTGCGAGCCTGGCTGGAGTTCGAGCGGCTCGCCTGTTTCCATCATGCGCCGGAATATGACGATGAGCGCCTGCTGGAGATGGAACGGGCTTTGCAGGATCGCTTCCCCAATGCATTCTTTGCCCGCGAGGAGATGACGGTCACGCTCGATGCCCGTGCCAGGCTTTCGGCACTGGCAGGAAGCGCGCCCGGTCCCTGACGCCACCCGGTCGGAAGCATCATGCTCGTTCCAGCGGTCGTCCTGATTGTCGCCGGCCTCTTGACCATGGTCAGCATGGTCGAGCCGATCGCCGCTCGGCTGCGCGTACCGACGAGCGTCGCCTTTGCATTGCTGGGCATCGGCATCGGCTTGGTCTCGCTGCTTCTTCAGCAGCATTATGCGTTCGATCCGAACGGTGTCGTCGAACTCATCGTCAAGCCGCCGGTTGCGTCCTCCATCTTCATCTTCGTGTTCCTGCCGATCCTGGTGTTCCAATCCGCGGTAAACATCGACGTGCGCCAGATCGCCGAGGATGCCGGTCCGGTCTTGGTGTTGTCCGTGGTGGCCGTGATCCTCACGACCTTCTTCATCGGCGGCGTCGTTCATTGGGTCTCGGGCTTCGCGCTGATGGCGTGCCTGCTACTCGGCGCGGTGGTTGCGACGACCGACCCCGTCGCCGTCATCGGCATCTTCCGCGATATCGGGGCACCCTCGCGCCTCGGCCGCATCCTGGAAGGCGAGGCTCTGTTCAACGACGCGGCGGCGATCACGCTGTTCGTCCTGTTCCTCGGCTATGTGCTGGAACCGCAACCGGTCGATATCGGCGGAACCATCACTACATTCTTCCTTCTCGCCGGTGGCGGAGCGGTGTTCGGCTATCTCGTCGGGCGAGCGATTTGCGTGTTGACGTCGCTCGTCAGCGACAGGCCGATGGCGCAGGTGTCGCTTCTCCTCGCCGCGCCCTACCTCGCATTCATCTTCGCAGAGCATATGCTGCATGTGTCGGGCGTTGTCGCGGTCGTCAGTGTCGGCATCACGTTCAATCTGTTCGGGCCGGCCTACGCTTCGCCGGTCGGCTGGGGACAGTTCCATGCCATCGCCGAGCAGTTGGACTACTGGGCGACCTCGCTCGTTTTCATCCTTGCCTCGGTTCTGATCCCCAAGCTGCTGGCCGGCGCGACCTGGGGGGATCTCGGCCTCCTGATGGTACTGGTGCTCGCGGCGATTGCCGCCCGCGCGGTCATCCTGTTCGTTGCCCTCCCATTGATGTCGCGGTTCCGTTTGTCGACCGCGATCGGCGCGCGGTACGGCTTGGTGATCCTGTGGGGCGGCCTTCGCGGCGCACTGACCTTGGCGCTGGCCCTTTCGATCACCGAAAATCCGGACGTCTCACTGGAAGTGAAGCGCTTCATCGCGGTTCTCGCGACCGGCTTCGTCCTGTTCACGGTGCTCATCCAGGGCACGACGCTGCACGTCCTGATGCGCCTGGTCGGGTTAGACCGCCTGTCGCCGCTCGACGAGGCATTGCGCCTGCAGGTTCTGAGCGTTGCGCAATTCAATGTGCAGGACCAGCTAGCCAAGTCTGCGTCGCTCTATGAACTGCCGGAAATGCAGATCAGCGGAGCGATGGCCGAAGCCCGGGAGAGGGTGGAGGATTTCGCCGGCTTCGATCGCGATCATCGCATCTCACTTGGCCTCGTGACCTTGGCGCGGCAGGAGCGCGAACTGATCCTCGAACAGTTCCGCGAACGGACGATCTCATTTTCGATCGTTTCGGACATGCTCGCCAACAGCGCCCGGCTGATCGACCGCGCCCGCACCGGCGGCGAGCACGGCTATGTCGAGGCCGCTCGCAAGAGCCTGGGCCTGACGACCCGGCTGAAGCTCGCGCATGGCATCCACCGCAGGCTCGGGGTCGATACCTATTTCTCGCGTCTGCTATCGGATCGGTTCGAGATCATCCTCGCGAGCCGCATCGTTCTGATGCAGCTGACCCCGTTTATCCACGCCACGATCGAACCCGTGCTCGGTAAGGAAGTCGCGCGGCGGGCGGAGGAGCTTCTGGCCGAGCGCCTGGAGGCGATCCAGCGCGCTCTCGACGGCCTGAATCTCCAGTTCCCCGAATATTCGCAAGCGCTCAAGCGAAGCTTCGTCCTGAGGACCGCGCTGCGACGGGAGGAGCTCGAATATGAGAGTCTGTTCGAGCAGAGCATCATCGGCCCGGAACTGCATCGCGACCTGAAGCTGCGCATCGCATCCCAGCGTGAGAAGATCGACCGCCGGCCGCCGCTCGACCTCGGCCTGGACACCTGCGAACTCGTGAAACGTTTCCCGCTGTTCTCGTCCTTTACGCAAGAGCAGGTCGAGGAGATGCGCTCGCTGATGACTCCGGTCTTCGCATTGCCGGGCGAGATGCTGATCAGGAAGGGTGATCGCGGTGACGCGGCCTATTTCATCTCATCCGGTGCCGTCGAGGTGCGAGCCGGCTCCCGGCAAATCCGCCTCGGCACGGGCGACGTCTTTGGCGAACTCGCGCTTCTGACCAACGAACCGCGCACGGCCGACGTCTTTTCAATTGCCTATTGTTCGCTTCTTCGTCTCGACGCTCGAACCTTCAACTCGTTCATCGCGTCTCACCCGGATGTAGGCGCGCACATCGAGAGCGTCGCCAAGAAACGCCTCAAGGAAAACAAGGTCGCGGCCCCGCAAGCTGCCGGCTGAGGGGACGACGATGCTGGACGGGCAATACCGCAAAAGGCTGGCGGAAGATCTTCCGCGTTGGCGCGAACAGGGCTGGGTCAGCCATGACGGAGCCGCCGCCATTCTTGCCTCCGTCGAGGCCGGGAAGGGAATGAGCGTCACGCTGGCGACCATGATCGCGTTTCTGGGCGCGATCCTGCTCGGTTTCGGCGTTTTCGCATTCGTCGGCGCGAACTGGGACTACATGCCCCGTGTCGTGCGTTTCGGGCTTCTTCTCCTGGCGCTCGCTTTGGCATATGGCGGCGCCGCAGAGCTCCGCCGCCGGGACATGATCTGGTTCGCCGACGTGGCGGTCCTGATCGCCGGGTTCGTCTTCGCGGCATCGATCGCGCTTGTCGGCCAGACCTATCATCTGGCGGGTGAATTCTCCGATGCGATCCTGCTCTGGCTCGTCGGCATGGCGGTCGCGATCCTCGCGACGCGGTCGATCTCAGCGATCGTCATTTTCCTGGTCGGCGCCGTCTATTGGACATCGACGGTGGTCGATAGCGGTGTGCTGATCCACTGGGGCGGTCTCGTCGCCATTTTGTTCGCTGTGGGAATGGCGACCTGGGTGGACAGCCGTCTTGCACGTCGCAGCGCCATGCTGGCGCTGGCGGTCTGGATGGTGATGTCGGTCTACCAGCTCGATATGCGGGCGAATTGGCCTGCGAGTGCTGGCTTCGCGCTTCTTACCCTCTCGGGTCTCGCCTTCTGGGCCGGCGGTCTCGTGCTCGGTACGGCGCGCTCCTATCCGCGGCTCGCCGCTCTCGGTCGCGATCCTGAGATGCCGTCGTTTCTCGGCGTGCTGCTGGCACTTGCGATGACACAGGTGGCGCTGTTCCTTACTCACGAGCAGGAAACGCAGTCCACTTGGTTGCCGATTCTCCTGACAGCGCTCATCGTGACCATCGGTCTCGGCATATGGGCTCATCAGAAGCGCACCATTCGCCTCGCCGACCTCGCAGCCTTGATCCTGATCAGCGGCGCTTCGCTCGCACTCGCCTTCTGGATCGAGCCCAACACGGACGATCTCGCGCCTCGTCTGGCGACCGGTAGCCTGGTCCTGGCCGGCGCGCTGTGGTGGATGTCGCTCGGACATGCCGGTCACCCGCTCAACAGCAAGTTCGGCATGGTCATCTTCTGCGCCGAGGTTCTGTATCTCTACAGCGTCACGCTCGGCAGCCTGATGGATACGGCGATCGCCTTCCTGATCGGCGGTGTCCTGTTCATCGCGATGGCTATCGTCATGGTTCGGCTCGACCGCCGGCTGACGCTTCGTCAGGCAGGAGCCGCAGCATGACCCGCCGTCTTCCGCTATGGGGCTTCGCACTCGCCTTTGTCGTCCAGGCTGCGCTGCTCGGATACATGATCGCCAACCGGGCGATGCTGATCACGAACGGGCAGGAAATCCGGCTTTCGGTCGTGCCGGTCGACCCGCGAGACTTCCTGCGCGGCGATTATGTCGTGCTGTCCTATCCGCAATCGCAGCTGGCGGCGGCCGAGCTCGGGGGCGATGACGCCTTCAGCTATCAGGACCCGGTCTTTGTCGAACTTGCCCAGGAGGGGGATCAGTGGAAGGCGGTCGCGCTTCACCACGCGATGCCCGAAGGCCGGATGGCGCTGCGTGGCAAGATCGAGAACATCCGCTGGACCGACAACTGTACCGGCGAGCACTGCGCCAATTACAGCGTCGAATACAATCTCGAGAAGTTCTTCGTGCCGGAAGGAGAGGGGCTGGAGCTCGAGAAGATGCGCAACGACAAGCGGATGGAAGTCGATGTTGCGGTCGGCAAGGACGGGCGCGCCGCGCTCAAGCGACTGCTCGTCGACGGTACCGTTCGCTACGAAGAGAGCCTGCTCTAGCGCGGGCTCTCAATTGTCGACGCCGACATTCTCGAACAGGTGGCGGCCGAGCGGATCCTGCTTGAAGCCGACGACATTCTTCCGGATGCCGGTGAAGACGACCGAGTGAGCGAGCGGCACCCAAGGCGCTTCGCGTTTCGCGACTTCCTGCGCCTCACGATAAAGACGCGTGCGCTCGCCGCGATCGGAGATCGCCTTGGCCTTGGTGACGAGATCGTCGAACTCGCGGTTACACCATTTCGCGACGTTGTTGCCGCCGGGGCGCGCAGCAGTGCAGCCGAGCATGACGTCGAGGAAATTGTCCGGATCGCCGTTGTCGCCGGTCCAGCCGAACAGAGCCATGGGCGCGTCGCCGTTCTGGAGCTTCGCGCGATAGGCGTTCCATTCATAGGTGACCAACGTCAAACGAATGCCGATGCGCGGCGAGATCCGTCTGGATCATTTCGGCGATGCGGCGGCCATCCGGGTTGTAGGCGCGGCTTACCGGCATGTACCAGAGCTCGCTCTCGAAGCCCTGCGGATAGCCCGCTTCGGCCATCAGCTTCTTCGCCCCCTCGACGTCATAGGGATAGTCCTTCACGTCGTCGTTGTAGGACCAGAGCGTCGGCGGGATCGGGTTCTTGGCAACGATGCCCGCGCCCCGATAGACGGCGGTCAGGATCGCCTCCTTGTCGATCGCCATATTGATGGCGCGGCGGATCCGGACGTCGTCGAACGGCTTCTTCGTCACGTTCATCGACATGTAGCCGATGTTCATGCCCTCCTGACTGAGGAGGCGCAGGTCCGGATCGGCTTTGATCTTGTCGATGTCGGCCGGGTTGGGGAAGGCGATGACATGGCATTCGCCGGCCTTCAATTTCGTCAGGCGAACCGCCGGGTTCGGCGTGATCGAGAAGATCAGCATGTCGATAGGCTGCTTCCCTGCCCAATAGTCCGGGAAGGCGCGATAGCGGACCGCGACATTCTTCTGGTAGCTGCCGAACGAGAAGGGGCCGGTGCCGATTGGCTCCTCGTCGAGCTTTTCGAGCGTGCCCTGCTTCAGCAGCTGAGTCGGCATATTCCGCCGACAGGACGGAATTGAAGTTCATCGCCAGATTGGCCAGGAACGGCGCTTCCGGATGGGTCAGCGTGATCTTGACCGTGTAATCGTCGACCTTCTCGATCGCCTTCAGGAGATCGCGGCATACCCGTATCCTTGAAGTAGTCGTACCTGCCGCCGGACACGTTGTGAAACGGATGGTCGGTCTTCCACTGGCGCTCCAGCGAGAAGATGCACGTCGTCGGCGTTCATCGTGCGTGAGGGCGTGAACGAGGCGTTCGAATGGAACTTCACGCCCTTCCGCAGGTGGAACGTGTACTCCGTTCCGTCCTCGGAGATCGTCCAGATTCTCCGCAAGGGAGGCGCGCAGCACCGTGGTGCCGGGCTCGAACTCGACCAGAGTGTTGAAGATCGCGCGGACGGCATTCATGCCGGTCGTCGTCGTGACGATCTGGGGGTTCATGCCTTCCGGATTGCCTTCCGAGCAGAAGACGAGCGTCTTGGCTGAAGCCGGCGAATCGCGAGCGCAGCGAGAGCATCAGGGCCAGTGTCAGTTGGCTCTTGCGGATCATTGGGACTCTCAAGCGGTTGCGAAGTGCTTCTGAGGAAGGACCGAGGTCACGCTCTGCGGCAGATCGAGGATGAAACGAGTGCCTTTGCCGGGTTCGCTTTCGATATCGATCCGGCCGAGAAGGCTGTTGGTGACGAGGTTGTAGACGATGTGCAGGCCAAGGCCGGTCGAGCCCTGCGCGCGGCCGGTCGTGAAGAACGGCTCGAAGATCTTGTCGTGATGGTCTGCGGGGATGCCGCGGCCGTCGTCGGCGAATATGAGGCGCAGCCAGCCCTCGGCGGGTTCCTCGACGCGCAGAACCATCCGCCCGACCTCACCCTCCGCGTAAGCATGGATCACGGCGTTCATCAGGAGGTTGGTCAACACCTGCGCGAGCGCGCCGGGATAGGTGTCCATGACGACGCCGTCACGGCACTCGATGGTCACTTCGTGCTTTGTCTTGCGGAGCACGGGGCCAAGGCTGGTCAAGAGTTCGTGCAGCCAGTGACCGAGATCGAAGCTACGCCGCTCGCCGCTCGCCTGGTCACACGCGACCTGCTTGAAGCTCTGCACCAGTTCGGCGGCACGGTTCAGGTTCGTGTAGAGGAGCTGCGAGCCTTCGTTCACGCGGGCGACGAAGCGCTCGAATTCGGTGCGCCTGAGCTTGCCCTCCGAAGCCGCCTCGCCGAAGCGTTTGACCTCGTCGCTCATGGAAGTCGCGGTCGTCAATGCGATGCCGACGGGGTGTTGATCTCGTGCGCCACGCCGGCGACGAGCTGGCCGAGGGAGGCCAGCTTCTCGGACTGGATGAGATCGTCCTGGGTGCGGCGGAGTTCGGTCAGCGCAATGTCGGCGCGATCCTTTGCACGGCGCAGCGCATGCTCGCGCCGGCCGATCTCGGTGACGAAGAAGTTTGCGGCGCGGGCGATCTCGCCGAGTTCGTCGCGTCGGTCGGCATCGGCCACCGGCCCGGCGAAGGGGTCCTGCGCCAGTTCCAGCATACGGCCTTTAAGACGGCCGAGCGGGTTTGTGATCGAGCGCGCGACGTAGAAGGCGAGGATGGCGCCGAGGAACAGGGCCGCGGCGGCGCCTACGACAAGGATCTTGCGGACGACGTCACCAATCCGGTCCGCATAGGCCGTGAACATGTCGTTCAGCGAACCCGCGCGCTCAAGCAAGGAATGCGCGCTCGCGTCCATGTCGGCGATCATCTGACTTTGCGTCTTGAGGGCGCCGGAGATCGCGGACAATCCTTGCCTCCACTGGTCGATCGCGTCGACCATTTCGGACTGGATCAGCGGCGAAATCGGTAGCGCGGCGACCCGGCGAGACAGAGCATTGCTCTGGTCGAGGATCGTCATCATCGCCGGCCCGTCGCGGCCGGCGAGCGCCTTTTCGGTTGTCTGGCCGAGCTTCAACGCTTCGATCGCGATGTTCTGGGTCGCCTGGTCGGTCTCGCTGGACTCGACCGAGTAATTCATCAGCGACGCGACCTCGTCATGGAGCGCCTGTCGCTGGGTCCGCTGCACTTTCAGGAGCCGGTCGAGCCATTCCGCCAGTCGTGGCGCGGCAAGGGCACGCTGGTCGCCCTCGCGGAGCCGCTCCTCGTAGGAATTGACCAGCCATGGAAGCTCCACTGCGAGAGCGGATTGGCCGGCATCGCGGAGGAGCGGCGCGAGATCGCGCGCCTCGTTTCGCAAACGAGCGACATTGAGGTGGCTCTGCTGGGTGTCGATGAAGCCGCCGGCATGCGCAGCCTCGACTTCGAGCGCGCTCAGGGCGGACCTGATTTCCTCGGTACGGTCGACGATCTCGCGTGCGAAGCGGAGCTTGCGGTCGTCCTCGCGCATCGAGGTCATGATTTCGCTGTTCGACGTGTGCTGCCGCGCACGGGCCTGGTCGCTGAGCGATATCAACGAGGTCGCGCGGGCCGCCATGTTCTTGGCGGCGAGATCGTTGCGCTCGGTGGTCTGTACGAATTCCGCCATGCGCCGCATGAAGCAGGGCGAGATCGTCTCGTCCTTCGGTGATCGCCCTTGCCTGCTCGGGATCGGACGCATAGGGCGCGAGCGCGTTCATATCGGTCCACGCCTGGTTGGCGTGCGACGCGAAGACATAATGATGCCGGCTGCGGTCCTCGCCGACGGAATCGACGTAATCGTCGCGCGCCGCGATCGCCATGCCGAGGTTTCGGTAGAAGGTACTGGCGAGCACCGCCGCGTGGCGCGCGCGGTCCGCTTCGGCCAAAAGCATCCAGGCGGCAAGCGCGATGCCTGCCGCGATGACGATCGGAATGGCTCCGACCAGGAAGACTTTCAGCCCAATACGCATATCGGCCCAACCACGGCCACCACCATCGCTCGGGCGGAGCCATGGTGCAACCACCGATAGGGCTTCGGCCGAACGCAGTCCGGCGCCCCTGAGGACGCGGCTTTCCTGTGCGGTCAAATCATTAAGGATGATGCTCACCCGGCCCCCCATCCGGCGTCTAGACGAAGCCGGAGGCGGGGATCAATTCGCCTCTCGATAGCAGTGGGAAAGGAAAGGGAGGCGGCGGAACCTGCTCCGGCTGGGGGGGCGGGGGGGATGCCGGAGCAGGTTCGCCGTCGTGCACAGGGAGCTTCAAGGCTTCGAGGGTAAAGCCAGGTGCCGATCCGTGCACAGTCTCGGATAGTTGGCCGTAGATCCTCACACCCGCCCGAAGGACGAGAGCTGAGACGAGAACCAGAGCCATCCAATATCCGTACATTCAATCCTCTGTGCCGAGCGGGTGTCCGCGCGGCGAAACTCGTTAACGCTGCGCCATCTGCAGAACCGCGGGAACGCGGTTCAGAGTGGAGCCTTCGGCCGTGCGCCGCTCGACCGTGATCGTGCGGACAACCTTGCGAGCCGGTGCATCACCAGTCAGGCACTCGGCCGAGATATACGGCCAGGACTGACCCGCGCAGGCGGCGGACACGACCAGATCACCCTTCGGCGCGCCGATCGTGTGGCGAAGCTCGGCCTTGGCCTGCTTCACGGTCTGGAAGGGAGCAAAGGCCTGGTCGATCGCCATCGCGGGATGGCGGGCCTGAGCTTTGCCCATGTCGGCTTCTTCGGCATGGGCCGCTCCCGATGCCACGACCCAAAGGGCGGCCACAGCGGCAGCACGCACGATGGAGTTCTTGGCGAGGGTAAGCATTTGTCCCGACCTCCAGGACCGTTGTTCCGGCCCGTTGTTGATGATGGAGGTTTTAAGGGGTGCGCATTTCCGGCTTTTTGCGTGGTTCGCAAAATGCGGTTTCAACGTTGCGCGAAATGTTTCGTCGCGGCCGCCGCGACGAAACAAAGGGGACTAAGCCTCAGATATCCTTGCCGTCGGGCGAGAATACATAGCCGGCGCCGCGCACTGTGCGGATGACACTTGGGCGGGAGGGATCCGGCTCGATCTTCTTGCGGATGCGGGTGATGCGGACGTCGATCGCCCGGTCGAAGGCGTCGGCGTCGCGGGCATTGGCAAGATCGAGCAGACGCTCGCGCGACAGCACGCGGCGCGGATGGTCGGTGAACGCCTTCAGCAGAGTGAACTCGGAGTTCGTCAGCGGATGCTCGTTGCCGTCCTCGTCGCGCAACATGCGGCTGGCAAGATCGAGCCACTTCGTGCCGATCTTGACCGTTTCGTCCGAGCCGCCGGCCGCGACCTTCGCGGGCGCGGCCGTAACGCGCCGCAGCACCGAGCGGACACGGGCCAGCAGTTCGCGCAATTCGCAGGGCTTGGCGATGTAATCGTCGGCGCCGAGCTCGAGGCCGACCACGCGGTCGATCGGGCTCGCGGTCGCTGTGAGCATGATGATCGGGACGTGCGGCTTTTCCTGCTTGAGGTAGCGGATCAGCGACAAGCCGTCTTCCTCGGGCATGTTGAGATCGAGGATCGCGAGATCGGGCGTTTCCTTGGCGACGGCCGCGCGCAGCGCAGCGCCGCCTTCGCAGAGTGTGACCGAAAAGCCGTGAAGCTTCAGATAGTCGCCGAACATTTCACGAGCGGCGGCTTCGTCGTCGACGACGACAATCTTGGCGGTTTGGTTCTGGGTCATCGTACGGGCGGTCCAGGAAGAGCGATGGTGACGCGCGCCCCGCCTTCATCCAGGTTAGCGACAGAAACACCCCCCTGATGAAGCTCGACGATGCGTTTGACGATCGACAAGCCAAGGCCGGTCGACGTCTCGCCGCCCGTCGGCTTTGCCGAGAGCCGTTGGAAGCGGCCGAACAGTCTCGCCTCGTCCTCCGGCGAAAATCCGGGTCCGCTGTCGGTCACGTGGACAAGGCTACCAAGTCCATCTCGAACGGCCTGTACCTGGATTGACCCGCCGCGAGGCGCGTATTTCACCGCGTTGCTGATCAGATTGTCGATCGCCTCGCGGAGGCGGTCGGGGTCGCCCCAGCCGATAAGCCCGAGCTTAACGTCGAGGGCGATTGTCTGTTCCTTGCGGTCGGCAAGAGTGCGGTTCGCCTCGACAACTTCGGTGACGAGTTCCGCAAGATCGAAATTCGAGACACGGATTGAGATGTCGTCGGCGTCCGCCATCGCATCGCGGATCAGGCTGTCGACCATTTCGATCAGACCGTTCACCGCGCCGCGGATGTGATCGATCTGAGCCTGCGCGCCCTCGACCGCGACCGGCTCCAAGGAGATGAACTCGGTCAGCATCTCCGCCCGGCCGAGCACGACGCTGAGCGGATTTTTGAGATCGTGCGCGACGGTGCCAAGAACCTCGCTCTTGAACGCGTCGGAACTGCGCAGCCGCGCCCACTGCCCCTGCAGCCGCTCGTTCGCGGCGCTGAGTTCGCGCGTGCGGTCGACGACGCGCTGCTCAAGGCGGGCGTTAGCCTCCTGCAGCTTGTCGTAGAGTATGACGTTGTCGAATGCGATCGACAGGCGGCTGCAGAACACCTCGACGAGCGAGCGGTCGGTGTCCGACAGGCTTTTGGCGGACTCCAGCAGGACCACGATCTCGCGGCCGCTGGCGGTGCGGAGATAAAGAACGGTGCGGCCGTCGAGGAACTGGTGCCTGGTCTCGACGAACGCTTGGTCGATCAGGCCGCGAAGCTCTGCATCGATCTGGGTTTGGCGTTCCGCAGCGGTGAAATCGCGATAGCAGCCGGAACCGGCGAGAACGAGGAAGTCTTCGTCCTCATGGCCCTCGCGAAGCACGAGGATACCCGCACATTCCGCATCGAGCAGCGAAGCGAGCTGTGTCAGCACGCCTTCCGCCAGCCTCTGCATCGAGCCGAAATCGAACATGGTCGATGCGGCTTCGATGATGATCTCGAGACCACGGCGCGTTTCGATCAGTCGTTTCAACTGCTCGTAGCTGCGCAGTGCCGCCGTAATCGACGTGAAAAGCTTGTCCGCGGTGAGCTCGGTCTTCGCCTTGTAGTCGTTGATGTCGTAGTCGACGATGATCCGCCGTTCAGGCGCCTGACCGGGCTGGCCGGTGCGCAGGATGATGCGGGTCAGCTCGTTCTTCAGGCTTTCACGGATGAAGCCGACGAGATCGAGGCCGGCGGAATCGGTCTCCATGACGACGTCGAGGAGGATGACGGCTATGTCGGGGTTGGCCTTGAGCAGGGCGCGGCCTTCGGCGGCGGAACTCGCGAACAGGAGCTCGAGGCTGCGGCCGTAAAGCTCGTAGTTCTGCAACGCGAAGCGCGTGCCGCTGTGCACGCTCGGATCGTCGTCGATTACGGCGACCTTCCAGCGCGGCGACACAGTTGTAGGACGGCGCTCCGGGCCATCCTCCAGCAATACGATGAACTCGTTCTCGGCCATTTCCCACCAGCCCCGCGAGGGCATTTTCCTAGATTCCACATCGGACAACAATCAAGTTGTCGCGTCAGGATCGATCGAGGTTCATGCGGGAGACTACTTGAAAATTCTCAGATCCGCGATGACCGGAAGGTGATCCGACATCGTGGCGGCCCGATGGTCTATGCGGCTCTGGATCAAAGTGCCCGCGGGGCGGCAGAATATTTGGTCCAGCTTCATCATTGGACAGCGCGCCGGCCAGGTTCTGAAGCTTGTTGCTTCGGGCATAAATCCGGCGAGCGATCTTTTTACAGCCCCACCGCGAATCCAGTCGTTGAAGTCTCCCATGATGATCGATGTCGCCGGGCTTTTGCCGGCGATCGAGCACAGCTTCGCCGATTGTCGGCGCCTCTCCCGGAAGCTGAGGCCGAGATGGGTGGAGATGACATGCAGCAGGCCATGTGGCGTCGAAATCTCGGTGTCGATCGCGCGCCTCGGTTCACGGCGCGGAACGGAAATGTCGTGGATCTCCGTGCGGTTCGGTGCCCAACGACTGATGAGCATCTGCCCATAGTCGCCATCACGGGCGAGGATCGATTTCGCTTCCACACCGTGGCCGCCAAGGGATTGGAGCAAGAAGGAAAAAGCGGGTGAGCCTTGCGGGCTCCTGCGGGAATCGATTTCCTGCAGCGCGATCACGTCCGCCTCCCAGCCTTGAATGAGATCGACAATGCGGTGCAGATCGAAACGCCGATCCGGCCCGACGCCGCCGTGAATATTCCATGTCAAAACCCGCACGGAATCCGCAGGTTTTTTCATGCGCGGGTTTTCCGGAATTTGGTCACGGCGACCTGTGCGCCAAAGGACAGGCCGATCCAGGCTATGACCAGAACAAGGAATATCGCGATTTCGGTCGCGCTGGGATCCGAAATCACCTGGAAAATCTGGTCACCAAGCGTCGACAGCACGATGAGCCCCGGCGCGAGCCCCAATGCCGTGCCGGCGAGAAAGTCGGTGACCCTGATCCCGCTTGCGCCCGCGGCGAGATTGACGACGGTGAATGGGGCGACGGGGACGAGGCGCACCGCGGCGACGGCGATCACACCCTTGTCCGAGACCTTCCGCGATATTCGGTTCATCCTCGGTCCGATCAGCCGTCTGAGGGCGTCCCGTCCGAGCTTCAGGCCGACGAAATAGGTAGCCACGGCGCTCACGAGCGCGCCGGCGCCGGCATAAGCAAGGCCCAGAACCGGGCCGAACGCGCCAGCTGTGACCGCGATGAGGATCGTCACCGGGAAAAGGACGAATCCGGCGGCTACAAAGACGCCGATGACGATCAATGGCGCCCAATAGCTGCCGGAAAAAGTTGCGGCGACGTCGCGCAGTGTCCGCGGATCGGTCCATTCCGACAACGGAGTGTAGCGCCAGACCAGAGTGAGTGCGACGACGAGGAGACACCCCAGCGCTATCTGAAAAACATGCGAGAGCTGCCGGTAAGGCACTTTTGCGCCGACCATGCGATGGATGAATTCTTCTATTCCGACCGCCCTTTCGGGATCGGCGACCGCGCTGATGCCGCGCGAAATGTCGGAGGGATTGGGGTCGCCGTCCTCGATTGGCCGCATCCGGTGGCCGCGCTCTTGAAGGATTTCGGCGGCGCGAAGCATGGACCCTTCCTGCGCGATCGCGGCAGCAACCTTCGTAGCCGAGACGCCGCAATGCTCGCCGATTAACGTGTTGCGCAGCGTCTCGATCTGCTCACGGGCCTCGGATGTCCCGCCTTCCAGGGCGAGGTCGCATTCGGTGTCGGTGCCCATGGACCGATTGTTGAGATTGGCGGACCCCACCCGTAGGAAGCGGTCGTCGACGATCATCACCTTCGAATGGACCATTGTGTCGACGCGCCCATCCTCGGTTTCGACGGACGGATAGAAGAACCGGACGCGATCATGAACGCCGGCCTCCTCGAAGCGGTGGCGAAAATTGATCCGCCCCGTCCGCATAGTACGGCCCTCGATCCAGGATTCGTGGGTGTGAGGGGCGATGATAAGAGTTTCCAGTTCCGGACGTTCCCGCATTCGCGCGGCGATGCGCTCGGCGATTGGCAGGCGCGTCAGGAACTGGTTTTCGATGTAGATGTGGCGCTCGGCTCGGTCGATCGCGTCGAGAAACAGCTGTTCGACCTGCCGGGCCTCCGGAATGGCGTCGTAGACCGGCTGGGTCAGCGCGATGCCGATATCGACATCGCGGAAATGCGCTTCGATTCCGTCGGGCCACCGCTCCTTTTCGGGATGAACGTCGGGCAAGCGCTCGAACGTGGCTCTTTCCCAGCGAGTACGGGCCAGTTCTCCGATGCGCCGGGCCGCGGGGCCGTTCACCAGCATCTGGACATCGTGGAACGGGCGGTAGGAGCTTCCCGACGCGTCCTTCCTCAACGGATTGTCGAAGCTGTGATCGCTCGTATCCCAACGCCTCACTGTCAGGTCGAGCCCGCCCGAGAATGCAATGCAATCGTCGACCACGACCAGCTTCTGGTGATGCGCCGAGCCGAGCGGCAGAGCATCGTCGAGGCAAAGGCGGACGCAGGAAGGCATGTTCCAGCCGAGGCTGACCGAGGGAAATATCTCCCGCTCGGTGGAATAGAGGATCGAGAAATCCCAGAGCAGAAGATTGATCGTCAGCCCCGGCTGGCGTTCGACCAGCGCGCAGAGGAACTGGCAGAGTTCTTCCGGGAGGTCATCCTCGGCCTTGCCCCTCTCGCCGACGAGTCTGACCCGGCTGTTGATGTCCCAGCCGATGATAAAGATCGTCTTCCGCGCCTTCTTGAGCGCGCTGCGGACCGCACCGAAATAGGCCGCGCCGTCGATCAGAACCGATGCCCGATGGGCTCTCTCGACATGCCAGACGTTGTGACCTTGTTGAAATACAGACATCGGGCTTCCGCGCTGGAACGACGTTCCTAAACGCGGCAAGGCGCTGAAAGTGCCGAGCAAAAGGATTGGTGCACCCGGTGGCCGTTGAGCGTTTGTGACATGGCGGAAATACTGATGTCATGTCACTGTCACGCGGCCGTGGCCCTGTCGCAGTAAAGTGAGGAACCGGCCATGACGTTGGTTTGGGACGGCAAGGCGAACGCAGTGGAAGGAAGCGTGTTTCTGCGACGCCTGAAAAGGGGCCGGATTGCTATTGGTGCGGCATTGCTCGTGCTGGCAGTACTTTGGGGTCTTGGGCTGCTTCCGCTCTGGGTCGCGGCGCTCAGCGCCATCGCCGTGCCACTCGCGACGGCTTTCACCCCGCTGGATGATCGCGCCGCGACGCCGGTCAATCAGGCCGAACGCGACGCCGATCCGCTGGCAGTCGCTCTTTTAGAAGCGCTGAATGAGCCGGCGATCCTGCTCACAGCTCGCGGTATCGTGCATGAGTTCAACGCTCCCGCGATCGATGTTTTCGGCAATCTGCGGACCGGCGATCCCGTGTCCTTCGCGCTGCGCGTCCCCGAGATATTGGATGCGGTCCGCGCCGTCGGCACAGGCGCCGCGGCAAGGACGGTCGAATATGCCGATCGCGTGCCCGTCGACCGCTGGCTGGAGGCCCGGATCGGACCCGTCTGGCTGGATCAGGCGGACCGCGAACGGGGCAATCCGCAATTCGTCCTGCTCGTCCTGCATGACCTGACGCATCTCCGCCGGGCAGAGCGCATGCGCGTCGACTTCGTCGCCAATGCGAGTCACGAACTGCGCACCCCGCTGGCCGCGCTGCTCGGATTTATCGAGACTCTTCAAGGGCCTGCGAAGGCGGACGTTTCGGCACGCGAGCGCTTCCTGGATATCATGCGCAGCCAGGCCGCCCGCATGTCGCGCCTTGTCGACGATCTGCTGTCGCTGTCACGGATCGAACAGAAGCAGCATCTGAGGCCGTCGACGCCCGTCGATCCGGTCGAGATCGTCCGCAGCGTCGTCGACAGCCTCTCGCCTCTGGCCGGAGAGCGCGGCGTGGAAATCCGTTCGTCGTTTCCTGGTACTGCCGTGTCCGTGCCGGGAGACCGCGATGAACTGATCCGCGTCGTCGAGAACCTCGTCGAGAACGGTATCAAATACGGCCAGTCGGGAAAGCGGGTGGATGTCTCGGTCACCGCAACCGGGCCGGAGATCAGGATCGCCGTGCAGGACTATGGGCCGGGCATTCCGCCGGAGCATCTGCCGCGCCTGACCGAACGCTTCTATCGGGTGGATGTTGGCGAGAGCCGGGAGAAGGGCGGGACGGGCCTCGGCCTTGCCATCGTCAAGCATATCATGGCCCGCCACCGCGGTCGGCTCCTGATCGAAAGCCCGTCCGGCGGTGGTTCGCGGTTTACCGCGGTTCTGAATACCCGCGCCGATGAGTGACGGAAGGCGCGAATCACGCTTCCCTCGATGTCATCGAAGCGTCATTGATCCCTCTTAAGAGGGCGGCACTAGGGGAACCGGCGTTATGATGACACAGCACACCGTGAAAGAGTTCGACGAGGACTTGAAGTCCCTCAGCGAAATGATCGCGGAGATGGGTGGCCTCGCCGAGCAGCTGGTCGCGGAATCGATTTCCGCGCTGCTGTCCCGTGACCTTGCTGCCGCCCAACGGATCATCGAGCGCGACCGTGTCATCGACAGTTTGCAGCACGCGGTCGAGGAGAAAGCGGTTCTCACGATCGCCAAGCGCCAGCCGATGGCCGTGGACCTCCGCGAGGTCGTTGCCGCACTGCGTGTTTCGAACGATCTCGAGCGCATCGGCGATCTGGCCAAGAACATCGCCAAGCGCGTGGTCGCCCTTGAGGGGCAGCTTCAGCCGCCGAAGCTTGCCGGCGGCGTCGACCACATGGGCGAACTGGTGCTCGGCCAGCTTAAAGAAGTGCTGGACGCCTATTCCCGCCGCGATGCGGTCCGCGCCCTCCAGGTCTGGAAGCGCGATGGCGAGATCGATGCGATCTACACTTCGCTGTTCCGCGAACTACTGACCTACATGATGGAAGACCCGCGCAATATCGGGTTTTGCACCCATCTCCTGTTCTGCGCGAAGAACATCGAGCGCATCGGCGACCACGCCACCAACATCGCCGAGACGATCCACTATCTGGCCGTCGGCGAGCCGCTGGTCGATGAGCGTCCGAAGGGTGATCTGACGAGCACCACGACGATCACGTTCGGCGAGGATTAGGAACAGGATGTCCGCACGCGTCATGATCGTGGAGGACGAGGAGCCGCTGACGCTCCTCCTCCGATACAATCTCGAAGCCGAAGGCTATGACGTCGAAAGCGTCGCCCGCGGCGACGAGGCCGAAACCAGGCTTCGTGAACGGGTTCCGGATCTCGTTCTGCTCGACTGGATGCTGCCGGGCCTCTCGGGCATAGAGCTTTGCCGTCGCCTCCGTGCTCGCCCGGAGACGGAACGTCTGCCGATCATCATGCTAACCGCGCGCGGCGAAGAGACCGAGCGTGTGCGTGGCCTTGCGACTGGCGCCGACGACTATGTCGTGAAGCCATTTTCGGTACCGGAACTGGTTGCACGTGTTCGGAGCCTGCTCCGCCGCGTGAAGCCGGATCATATCGCCTCGCAGCTCAAGGCCGGCGATATCGAGCTCGACCGCGAAACCCGCCGTGTTCGCCGCGGCGGACGCGAGCTGGAGCTCGGTCCAACCGAGTTCCGTCTTCTCGAATTCCTGATGCAGACGCCCGGCCGCGTCTTCTCCCGCGAGCAATTGCTCAACGGTGTCTGGGGTCACGACGTCTATATCGACGAACGCACGGTGGACGTCCACGTCGGTCGCCTACGCAAGGTGATCAATCGCGGCCGCCGCCAGGACCCGATCCGCACCGTGCGCGGCTCCGGTTACAGTTTCGACGAGCGCTTTGCGCGCGCCGGCTGATTTTCTCTTCTGAAACGAAAAAGGCCGCGCAGTGCGCGGCCTTTTTTATTGGTTCTGCTCTCCGCGATCAGGCGACTGCACGGCGGCGGCGATCACTCGCCGGCTGATAGGCGACGCTTGCGTGATAGCTGCAATAGGACGAGCCCATGTTGGAGCGAGTTCCGCAGAAGCGGAAGCTCTCGCTGCCGGGGTCGCCGATCGGCCAGCGGCACATGCATTCGCGCAGATCCATGATGGTCACGCGCTCGCAGGAGACCGGCTCCAGCATCGGGCGCGGTGCGCGCTGGATGATCGGCTCGATGTCGAGATCGACCGTGCGGACCGGGGCCAGTGCGGTCGCGCCGGCGGTGCGGAATACCATCGACGGATGCGAGGGCGCGCGCGGCTTGCGCGGGCGGGGGGCGGCGCTCTGGACAGCCTTTGCGCGGCCCGAAAGACCAAGCCGGTGTACCTTGCCGATGACGGCATTGCGCGTGATGCCGCCGAGTTCAGCGGCGATCTGGCTCGCGCTCAACCCCTCGCCCCAGAGCTTCTTGAGAAGCTCAACACGCTCGTCCGTCCAGTTCATCAGCGCGGCTCCATTGTGTCGGTGAGGCGGAATCCGAACGGGTAGGCCCAGCCGGTTCAGCACCGAGCTCGGACCGGATATACCGTCCATAGTACCTGAGATTCCGTCTCACACGAGATATCGTGCTTAACGATTGGTAAACTACATGATCGGCTGACTCGGCCGCAAGAGTTCGAAAGGAGAACGGGTGTTTTCCCCACAGGCAGGGAAAACTGGCGGCGCATTTCATTTCATCGCCTGAGAAATCAGGGCTCTAGCCGTCATTGACACTGCACGGTCGGCCCGTAAAATTGGCGCTTTCCGGAGGTGCCGCTCTGTTGGGCGGCGCCTCTGCGCTTTTTAGGCCACACTTTACCGAGGCGCCCGTGAGCTCCGCTTTGCTGCCTGTCTTTGCCCGGACCGATCTTGCCTTCGAGCATGGCGAAGGAGTGTGGCTGACCACCACCACGGGCGAGCGATATCTCGATTTCGGCGCGGGTATCGCGGTGAATGCGCTCGGCCATTGCCATCCGCATCTTGTCGAGGCGCTGCGCGAGCAGGCCGGCAAGCTCTGGCACACGTCCAATCTCTATAAGATTCCGGACGGTGAGCGGCTGGCGACGCGTCTCGTCGCGGCGAGCTTCGGCGATACGGTGTTCTTCACGAACTCGGGTGCCGAAGCGAACGAAGCGGCCATCAAGATGGCTCGTAAGTACCAAAGCTCGTCGGGGCATCCCGAACGCTGGCGGATCGTCACCTTCAACGGTGCCTTCCACGGCCGGACGCTGGCGACCATTTCCGCGGGCGGCAATCCTAAGCATCTCGACGGCTTCGGCCCGGAAGTCGCGGGCTTCGATCATGTCGCACCCGGCGACGAGCAGGCGCTGCTCGCGGCGATCACTCCCGAGACGGCCGCGATCCTGATCGAGCCGGTCCAGGGCGAGGGCGGCATTCGAGAGGTGCCCGCCGCCTTCCTGCGTCGGCTGCGCGAGATCTGCGACGAGCGCGATCTGCTGCTGATCTATGATGAGGTTCAGACCGGCATCGGCCGTACCGGCCATGCTTTCGCTTACGAATTGTCGGGTGTTGCGCCGGACATCATGGCACTTGCGAAGGGGCTTGGCGGCGGATTCCCCGTCGGCGCTTGCGTGGCCACGTCGAAAGCGGCCTCCGGCATGACCGCTGGCTCGCACGGTACGACCTTCGGCGGCAATCCGCTCGCGATGGCGGTCGGCAATGCCGTGCTCGACGTGGTGTTCGAACCGGCTTTTCTCAAAGAGGTTCGCCGCAAGGGGCTGGTGCTGAAGCAAAAGCTCGGTGTGCTCGTCGACCGCCACCCGAACGTCGTTGAAGAACTGCGCGGCGAGGGCCTGATGCTTGGCCTCAAATGCCTGATCCCTCCGGGCGAGGTGGTTTCGGCGTTCGTCGATGCGCATGTGCTGACGGTGCCGGCCGGCGACAACGTCGTGCGCCTTCTCCCGCCTTTGATCATCAGCGACGACGAGATGGCGCTTGCCGTCGAACGCATGGACGAAGCCCTCGACGCTCTCGACAAGAGGCTCGCCCAGGGCCTCAGTGCGGCTGAATAGAAAGACCGACCGTGACTTCTCCTCGCCACTTCCTCGATCTGTCGGATTTCACCGGATCGACGCTGCGCACCATTCTCGACGCCGGCAAGGCGATGAAAGCTCGCCGCCGCACGCCTGAGGCCGCGAAGGACCGTCCGCTGGACGGCCGGGTCATCGCGCTCGTCTTCGAGCAGCCATCGCTCCGTACCCGCATGTCTTTCGACGTCGGCGTCCGCGAACTCGGCGGCTCGCCCTTGATGGTGACAGGCAAGGAGATCGAGCTCGGTGAGCGCGAGGCGATCGAGGACACCGCGCGGGTGATGTCGCGCTACGTCGATGGAATCATGATCCGCATCCTGAAGCACGATGCGCTGAAGGAACTCGCGCGCTACGCCACGGTGCCGGTGATAAACGGCCTGACGAAGACTTCGCATCCCTGCCAGGTGATGGCTGACCTGATGACGTTCGAGGAGCGGCTCGGCTCGATCAAGGGCCGGACGATCGCCTGGACCGGTGACTCCAACAATGTCCTTGCCTCCTGGGTCCATGCCGCGGCTCGGCTCGATTTCACACTTCGTATCGCCACTCCGCCGGAACTCGCACCCAGCGACGAACTCGTGGCCTGGGCAAAGGGAGAGGGCGCGGCGGTCGAACTCACCAGCGATGCATTCGAGGCAGCCGATGGCGCCGACTGCATCCTCACCGACACCTGGGTTTCGATGGGGGATGGCGAAAAAGAACGCCGCCACAATCTGCTTCAGCCATATCAGGTGAACAGCAAGCTGTTGAAGGTGGCATCCCGAGACGCCATCTTCATGCACTGCCTGCCTGCGCACCGAGGTGAGGAAGTCACCGCAGAGGTCATGGACGGACCGCAATCGGCTGTGTTCGACGAGGCCGAAAACCGGCTTCATGCGCAGAAGGGCGTCCTTGCCTGGTGCTTCGACGCGATCCAGGCCTGACCCTTATTAGAGGCGTCGATGCTCGAGAGTACCGACGATCATATTTTGCCGTTCCAAGTCGAGGGTCTGGATGTGCGGGGGCGCGTCGTGCGCCTCGGTCCGTCCATCGATAGCGTTCTGAATCGCCACGATTACCCGCCGGTTGTGTCGAAGGTGCTCGGCGAGGCCGTGGCGCTGACCGTCCTGCTGGGCTCGTCGCTGAAGATCGACGGCCGCTTTCAGCTGCAGACCCGCTCAACGGTGCCGATCGACATGTTGGTCGTCGATTTCGAGACGCCCGACCGGCTGCGTGCCTATGCACGGTATGATGCCGGACCGTCTCCGCCGAGATGCCGAGCGCCGCGACCGGTGATCTGCTCGGGAAGGGCCATCTGGCGATGACGATCGATGCAGGCGGCGACATGAATCGCTATCAGGGCGTGGTTCCGCTTGAGGGAAACGGCCTCGAAGAGGCAGCGCATCAGTATTTCCGCCAGTCCGAGCAAATTCCGACGCGGTCCGGCTCGCGGTCGCCGAGGCCTTCGGCGGAATGGTTCGGGAGGCTCCCAGCCTGGCGTGCGGGCGGCCTGCTCGTCCAGTTTCTACCGGCTGCCGGCGAGCGTGTTCGCACGAAGACCTCGCACCCCGGCGATGCGCCGGAAGACCTCATCGTGCCGCCAGCGGACGATGACGATGCCTGGACCGAGGCTCAGGCGCTCGTGGAAACGATCGAGGATCACGAACTGATCGATCCGACCATCGCCAGCGAGCAGCTGCTGTTCCGGCTCTTCCACGAGCGCGGCGTCCGCGTCTTCAACGGCCAGGGCGTAAGGGAATCCTGCCGCTGCTCGCAGGAGCGGATTCTGGGAATGCTCAAGAGCTTCTCGGATGAAGAGCGGCGCGACATGGTCGGCGACGACGGCGCGATCACCGTCACCTGCGAGTTCTGCTCGCGGAAATACACGCTGTCGCCATTCGATGTCGGAATCGCCGACAGCTAGGCCCTGCATTCCTCAATCAGGCGCTGGATAAACGCCTCGCCGGCGGCGAGCTGGCTGAGTTCGATGAACTCGTCGGGCGCATGCGCCTGATCGATCGAGCCGGGCCCGCAAACAACGGTCGGGATGTCCGCGCGCTGATAATGGCCGGCCTCCGTGGCGTACGAGACCGTCGTCGTGCTGTTCGTGCCCGCAAGCCGCATGGCGAGGAGTTCGGCCTCGGAGCCGGGGCGCGGGCCGAGCGACGGCGCCAGCAGCCAACGCTCGACCTCGATATGTGCCTCGGGGGCGGTCGCCCGCATGCGGCTCAGCACTGGTCCCTCGGCGAAGGCGATGACGCGCTCGATCGCGCCCTCGATGTCGGAGCCCGGCACGCCGCGCATGCTGAATTCCAGCATGCATGACGGGCGACGATGTTGTGCGCCTGCCCGCCCTCGATGCGGCCGACATTCAGCGTCGAATGCGGTGGCGTGAACCGGCCTGTCGGGTCACCGGCGGCGATCGAATTCCTCACGGATGCGGATCAGCTCGCCGAGGACCTGATGCGCGGCGATCAATCGCGCTCGCGCCAAGATGCGGCAGGCTGGAATGCGCGGCGCGGCCGTGGATCACCATGCGGACGCCGCCGATCGACAGATGCGCATCGACAACCTGCATGCTGGTCGGCTCACCGACGATGACGGCGCGCCGGGCGCTGCCATTCCTGACCGATATGACGGAGCGATTCCGCTACCCCGTCCATGGTCGTTTCCTCGTCATAGGTGAGGACGAGCTGGACAGGACGCTTCAGCGGTTTTTCCATCAGCGTGGGGACGGCCGCCAGCATCAGGGCGACGAAGCCCTTCATGTCGCATGAGCCGCGGCCATAGAGTTTGCCGTCGCGCTCGACGAGCGTAAACGGGTCGCTCGACCAGTCCTGTCCCGCGACCGGTACGACGTCGGTATGGGCCGAGAGGGCGATCGCTGGTGTGTTGTCAGGCCCGATGCGTGCCAGAAGGGAGGCCTTGTCGCCCGATGCGCTGGGTATGATCGCTGACGCGAGACCGCAATCGGTCAGATATTTCTCACACCCAACCAATCAGTTCGAGATTTGATTTCGAGCTGACGGTGTCGAACGCGACGAGGCGTTCGAGGATCGACACGACCTGAGGCGACGGTCTCGAACCCATCAATGAACGACCCGGCGCTCTTCGGTCCGGTCTAGCGAGAAGGCCGGAACGTCGGCTTCGAACTTCTCGCCCTCGTCGGTCACCATCACGTAGTGGCCAACCATGAAGCCCGAGGAAGTCGTGAGCGGCACGCCGCTCGTATAGGAGAAGACCTCTCCCGGACCGAGGATCGGCTGCTCACCGACGACGCCCGGACCCTCGACGACCTGCACGCGGCCGGAGGCGTCGGTGATCTTCCAGTAGCGCGATAGGAGCTGAACCTGGGTACTTCCATGGTTCTCGATGTCGATCGAATACGCCCAGACGAAATGCGCGCGGTCGGGCTCCGATTCCTGGGTCAGGAATTTCGGAGTGACCGTAATCTGAATGTCGCGTGTCGTCGCGCTGTACATGGCTCAAGGATAACCCGAAACGCGGCTATTTGGGTGCGTCAGATTGCGTCCAGCGCGATGGAAATATCCTCGATCAGGTCGTCCGCATCCTCGATACCAACCGACAGGCGCAGCATGCTGTCACCGATGCCGAGCTCGCGCGCGGGCTTCCGGCGTCAGGCGCTGATGCGTCGTCGTCGCTGGATGGGTGATCAGGCTCTTCGCGTCGCCTAGATTGTTGGTTATCTTGACGATTTCCAGGGCACCGCCGAAGCGGAAAGCCTCCGCCTTGCCGCCCTTAACGTTGAAGGTCACGAGCGTGGAGCCCGCCGTCATCTGCTTCCTGGCGAGGTCGACATGCGGGTGGTCCGGACGGAACGGATAGATCGCCCTGGTCACCTTCGGGTGATCGGCGAGAAAGTCTGCGATCTTCGCGGCGTTCGCGGCTGCCTTCTCGACACGGAGCGCCAAAGTCTCCAGGCCCTTGAGCATGACCCAGGCGTTGAACGGCGAAAGCGACGGGCCGGTCTGGCGGAGGAACATCTGCAGCGGACCGGTGACGAATTCCTCCGTGCCGAGCACGATGCCGCCAAGTGTGCGGCCTTGGCCGTCGATGTGCTTCGTCGCCGAATAGCAGACAACATCCGCGCCGAGTGCGAGCGGCTTCTGGAAAACTGGCGTCGCAAACACGTTGTCGATGATCAGCTTGGCGCCCGCCGCGTGGGCGATCTCCGCGACGGCCGAGATATCGTATGATGTCGAGCGTCGGATTAGTGGGCGTTTCGAGGAAGAAGGCCTTGGTGTTCGGGCGAACGGCCTTCTGCCACTGGTCGAGATCGGCGCCATCGACAAGCGTCGAGGTGATGCCGAAGCGGGGCGCCAGATCCTCGATGATGTAGCGGCATGAGCCGAACAGCGCCTTCGCGGCGACGATGTGCTCGCCCGCATTGACGAAGCTCAGGATCGCGGCGGTGACGGCAGCCATGCCGGTCGCGGTGGCGCGAGCGGCCTCGGCGCCTTCGAGCGCGGCCATGCGGTTCTCGAACATGGTCACGGTCGGGTTCGAGAAGCGGGAGTACTGGAAGCCCGGATCGGTGTTGTTGAACCGCGCCTCGGCCTGCTCCATCGAATCGTAGACGTAACCCTGAGTGAGGAAGATCGATTCTGCTGTCTCGTTGAACTGGCTGCGCAGCGCACCTTCGTGCACGGCAATCGTCGCGGATTTCAGCTTGCGGGCGGGGAGGGGGGCTTTCTTCGACACGCGGCACCTTCGATGACAGGGCCGCCGCGCGACAAGACTAAGTCACTCGCGCCACGGCCTTTTAGCGACTTGTTTTACGTGGCTGCAAGCCGGCCGGCTCAAATCACCACGGGATAAATCGAGGCTCTACTCCTCGCTCCGCTTGGCGTCAATCCGCTGGATTGCTACTGACAGAGTGTGTTGGACCGGCGGACATCCATGGCTCAAGGCGCGGACTTCGGCACCGGCATCGCCCCGGCGCAGTCGATCAGTGCGCTGATCGATGCAGGGATCGTGCGCCTGGAGGCGCCGGTCATCGATCGGCAAATCCAGCCGGCATCGCTCGATCTTCGTCTTGGTAGGACAGCCTATCGCGTTCGCGCGAGCTTCCTGCCTGGTCCAGGACAGACTGTCCGGGAAAGGCTGGACGCGGTGCTGATCCACGCGTTCAGCCTCGAAGAAGGCGCGGTCCTCGAAACCGGCTGCGTCTATCTTGTGCCCTTGCTCGAGAGCCTCGACCTGCCCGCCGACGTGCAGGCTTCGACCAATCCGAAGAGCTCTACGGGTCGCCTCGACGTCTTCACTCGCGTCATTGCCGACGGTGTGCGCGGTTTCGACGTTCTCCCGGCCGGCTATCGGGGTGCGCTCTGGGCCGAGATCAGTCCGCGCACGTTCCCGGTTCTGGTGCGCACCGGTTCTCGCTTGTCGCAGATCCGCTTCCGTCGCGGGCATGTCGGGCTCGACGAAGCGGAGATGCGCGCGCTTCAGGATGCAGAGCGTCTGGTCGATACCGATCAGCCCGATCTGCGCGATGGTATCTCCGTCACGGTCGATCTGTCCGGCCTCGGCGGCAAGCACATGGTCGGTTATCGCGCCA
This sequence comes from uncultured Alphaproteobacteria bacterium, assembly GCA_963778835.1. Lineage (GTDB taxonomy): Bacteria > Pseudomonadota > Alphaproteobacteria > Rhizobiales > Methylopilaceae > Flaviflagellibacter. The sequence goes on along the minus strand of CAVZVY010000001.1, from coordinate 77,653 downwards.
AGCGGCACACCGGCGTGATCGATGTCGACAACGTCAATGGCTATGCGGTCGAAGATTTCTGGGAAGAGGTCTCAGCGCGCGATCGCACCCTGATCCTCGATCCGGGCGAATTCTACATCCTCGCCTCGCGCGAGGCGGTTCATGTCCCGCCGGCGTATGCAGCGGAGATGGTGCCGTTCGACCCACTCGTCGGTGAGTTCCGCGTTCACTACGCCGGTTTCTTCGACCCGGGCTTCGGCCATGTAGCGTCCGGCGGGCGCGGCTCGCGAGCCGTGCTTGAGGTGCGCAGTCACGAGGTTCCGTTCATCCTGGAGCATGGCCAGACAGTCGGACGCCTGGTCTATGAACGCCTCGCGGCATTGCCGGAGCGCCTCTATGGGGCCGACCTTGGGTCGAATTACCAAGCACAGGGTCTGAAACTCTCGAAGCATTTCCGGGTTGGTTAGTCGGCCTCGAATGTGGTCCGCAGCCTGGAGATTTGCCCATGCGTCATTTCGAAAAGCCGGAACGGTCAGGTCCGACCGGTCGGGTCGGTGTGGTTGTCCTTCACAAGGACGGATCGACCGAGCGGCTCGACAAGGGCGTGGTGCCGGAGGGCTTCTATGCCCCGATCCCCGGCGACGAGGTCGAATATGAGGGCCACGTCTACGAGGTCTCGGGAGTGGCCGACACGCCCCAGTCGGAATATTCGATCCGGGTCATAGCCGAAGAGAAGTAGCTCGCCGCTTTGGCGGACACTGGGCGACATGCTAGAAATTCGGGCATGACCGACGCACCCTCCAACTCGTCCCCGCAGGCCGAACCCGCCGCTATTCCGGCAAGGCCCGCTGCTGCGGATCCGCTGACCCGCTTCTTCGGCGGGTCGCCGCTGTGGGTGTTGGCGAAGCTCGCAATGCTTTCGGTGGTGATCGGCGTGTTGCTCGCGGTACTTGATCTCGACGTGTTCGCGATCCTGCGCGGTCTTCGCGAACTGTTCTTCGAGTTCTTCGACAATATCTAGGACGCGGTCGAGACCGTGTTCCGCTGGTTCCTGCTCGGTGCGGTGATCGTCTTTCCGCTCTGGCTCTTGAGCCGGCTGCTGAGGCTCGGCAACCGCGCCTAAACGCCCGGACCGGCGGCCGCGATCGCATCCCGATCCCGGCCGATCAGAGACGTAAGCGACCCCTCGCGCCCTATCATCGCCAGCAAGCCTTGCTTGATGTCGCTGACGAGGCCCGGACCGGCATAGGTCAGTCCCGTATAGAGCTGAACCAGGCTAGCCCCCGCCAGGATCTTCGCGAGAGCCGTTTCCGCCGACGTGATGCCGCCGACCCCGACGAGAGTAATCCGTCCCTCAACACGTCTCGCGGTTTCTGCCAGCATCCATGTCGCGCGCTGGAACAGGGGAGCGCCGGAGAGTCCGCCGGTCTCCTTGATATGCTCGCCGCCGAGTCCGGCCGGGCGGGTGATGGTCGTGTTCGAGACGATCAGGCCGTCGATGCCGCGTGCGAGCGCCACTTCGGTGATGTCGTCCAGATCACCCAAAGCGAGATCGGGCGCGATCTTGAGAAGAACGGGCTTGCGGGTGGCCATGCTGTCTCTCGCCTCGACCACGCGCGCCAGAAGATCGTCGAGTGCGCCACGCGCCTGCAGATCACGCAGGCCGGGCGTGTTTGGCGATGAGATGTTAACCGTCAGATAGTCGGCATGGGTGGCAAAGATGCGGATGCCGGAGACATAGTCCGCCGTGCGGTCGGCAGCATCTTTATTGGCGCCGACATTGATGCCGAGAATGCCGGTGCGCTTGCGGTTGGCGAGGCGCCGCAGCGCGGCTTCATGGCCTCCGTTGTTGAAGCCGAGCCGATTGATGACGCCTTGATCGTCGGGCAGCCGGAATATGCGCGGTTTCGGATTCCCGGACTGCGGGAGTCGGAGTGATCGAACCGACCTCGACGAAACCGAAACCGAGTTTCAGCATCGCATCGGGAACGCGCGCATCCTTGTCGAACCCCGCGGCAAGACCGACCGGATTCGGGAAATGTCAGCCCGAACGCCTCGACGGCAAGGCGCGGATCGTCCGCCCGAACTGGCGGTAGAGGAACTCGCTCGAGCGCGGCTAGCGTCAGCTCATGCGCCCGTTCAGGATCAATCGTTTGAAAGACACCGCGCAGGAGCGGCCAACCGGCACCAATCATCGTCCGAGCTCCGGAAAAATGTGGTGCGTGCCGTTCCAGGGCAGGGGTCTTGCCCATCGCACGCCGAGACGTCCATGTCGCTGTAAAGGTGCGGAAACAATGCGCCGCCGCGCGACGGCTCCCATTTCAACACGGAATTGTCGAGGGCAGTCGCATCAACCGCGAGCAACATCAGGTTAGTCTGTCCGGCGAAGTGCTTCGCGGCGGTTCCGGCCACCTGTTCGGCGGTCGAAAAGTGGATGAAGCCATCCGCGAGATCCACCGGAGCGCCACGGAAAAGGCCCTCCCGCCGGGCCTGCTCCCACATCTCGGCGGGCAGTATTTTATAGATAGTTTTGATCATCCCTGCCGAGCTTTAGAAGCCTCGGCCGCTTCAATCAAGAAAGCTGCAAAGTTCGCTGGACAAAAGTAGTCGAAGGTACTAATTCCTACTACTCTTCTAACCTTCCCGTCGAGGGCAATATGCTGACGCACGCCGAATCTGGGCCGCGATCGATAGTCTCGCGGAGGCTCACGGCATGTCCGCATCAGGCCTCGCCAAGAGGGCCGGTCTCGATCCGACGACCTTTAATCGTTCCAAGCGTGTCGCCGCCGACGGACGTCCGCGTTGGCCGTCGACCGAATCGGTTTCGAAGATCCTCGCGGCGACCGGCAGCTCGCTCGAAAGCTTCCTCGATATCGTCGCCGGCCGTGGCAAGGGAGCGAACCGCACCGTCCCGCTGATCGGCATGGCGCAGGCGGGCGGTGGCGGTTTCTTCACCGATGCCGGCTTCCCGGTCGGCGGCGGTTGGGAAGAGGTCAGCCTGCCCGACATCGACGACGATCAGGCTTATGCCCTGGAGATTTTCGGCGACTCGATGCTGCCGCTCTATCGCAACGGCGACATTATCGTGGTCTCGCCGGCGGCCAAGCCGCGCCGGGGAGACCGTGTCGTCGTCAAGACGAAGGAAGGCGAAGTCCTCGCGAAGGAGCTCAAGCGGCAGACGGCCAAGACGGTCGAGCTGCGTTCCTTCAATCCCGAGCATCCGGACCGGGTGATCGCGACGAAGGACATCGCGTGGATCCAGCGGATTCTCTGGTCGAGCCAGTAAGGCTCAGGCGGCCGCGAGTTCGTTCGCCAGCGCCTTCGCGATCAGGCCGCGCGTCCCGTCGATACCGTAGACGGCCACGAACGAGCCGAAGCGCGGTCCGCGTTCCTGTCCAATCAAAGTCTTGTAGAGCGTGACGAACCAGGCCTGGGAGACACCCGGGCGGCCGTCGGGCGACTTCGCCTTGCCGGACGTGTCCGGATAGAACGTACGGCCGACCTCGTAGACAGCGGTCTGGATGACGTCGGAGGTCGCTTCATGAGGCATTGCAGCCAAGGCCGCATCGAGCGCGGCAAGGGCCGTCGCGTGCGGTCTCGTCCGGCGCCGCGAAGACCTTCTGGGGCTTCACGAAGTCATGATAGTAGGCGACGGCATAGCCGACGAGCGCGCCGAGACGCGGATGCGTGTCGGGGCCAACGCCCGGCGCATATTGCCGAATATAGGCCCACATCTGCTCGGTGGTCTCGGCATTCGAGACGGAAGCGATATTAAGCAGCATCGAGAAGGCGAGCTGCGTCTCTTCCGCGCCGATCCGCTCGGGCGGCGGCGGGTTGCCGGAATGGATGTGCCAGGTCGGATTGTGCAGTTGATCCTTGATTTCCTGGTTCGGAAACTTCTCCAGGAAGTTCAGGTAGTCGTCGACATTCCTCGGAATGACGTCGAAGTGCAGCCGCTTCGCCGAACGCGGGCTCTGATACATGAATTGCGACAGGCTTTCAGGCGACGCATAGCGCAGCCAGTCCTCGATCGTCAGGCCGTTACCCTTCGACTTCGAGATCTTCTGTCCGTTCTCGTCGAGGAAGAGCTCGTAGTTGAAGCCCTCCGGCGGCTCGGCGCCGAGCGCGCGGGCGATCTTGCTCGACAGCGTGACGGAGTCGATCAGGTCCTTGCCGGCCATCTCGTAGTCGACGCCGAGCGCCACCCAGCGCAGCGCCCAGTCGGCCTTCCACTGGCACTTCACGCGGCCGCCGGTGACAGGCGTCGTCATGCGTTCGTCGGTCTCGGGATCGATGTAGGTGATGGTGCCGGCCGCGACATCGCGGTCGATCATCGGCACCTGCAATACAATGCCAGTGCGCGGACAGACCGGCAGGAACGGCGAATAGGTGGCGCGGCGCTCCGGGCCGAGCGTCGGCAGGATGATGTCCATCACCTCGTCGTAGGCGGCGAGCATCTTCAGCAGCGTCTCGTCGAAGCGCCCGGACGTGTAATAGGCAGTCGCGCTGGCGAATTCGTAAGTGAAGCCGAACTGGTCGAGGAAGGCGCGCAGGCGGGCATTGTTCGCGGCGCCGAACGAGCCTTCGGGACTTCCGAACGGATCGGGCACGCGGCTCAGCGGCAGGCCGAGATAGCGCTCCATGTCCTCGCGGTTCGGCACGTTGTCCGGCACCTTGCGGAGGCCATCCATGTCGTCTGAGAAGCAAAGGAGACGCGTCGGCACCTTGTCGTTCGTGATGACGCGAAAGGCGTGCCGGACCATGGTCGTGCGAGCGACCTCGCCGAACGTGCCGATATGCGGCAGGCCCGACGGACCGTAACCGGTCTCGAACAGCACCTTGTCGCTGCCGTTTTTCTCCAGCTGCGCCAAGAGCTTGCGAGCTTCCTCAAACGGCCAGGCAGTGGACACCTGGGCGAGTTCGATCACATGGCTTGGAATGCCGGAAACGGCGGTCATTGGGTACAAATCTCCTGGAGCGGCGCGAAACTAGGGGCGTCAATCCAGCCCGTCAAACCCCCTGCGCTCAATAAATGCCGATAGGGAACCAGCGAAGGTACAGGTCGGAGAGGGCGCCTTTGGTTTCGATATTGTCCAGCGCGGTGTCGATCTGGTCGCGAAGACGGAGATCGCCCTTGCGGGTGGCGATGGTCATGCCCTCTCCGAAATACCGGCTTTCGGTATAGGCGGAGCCGGCGAATGTGCAGCAATCCTCGGACGCGGAACCACCCAACCAAAGCGACAGCGCCGCGCCGTCGCCAAACATCGCATCGACCTGCCCGCCTTTCAGCGCTGCACGCGCCAGTTCGGCATCCGGGAAGCCACGGAGATCGGATTTCGCGAAGAAGGCCTTGAGGAAAGCTTCGTGCGCGGTGCCGGCCACGACGGCGATACGCTTGCCCGTGAGGACCTCGGGCGTTGTGTCCTTTAGCGGCGATGTCTTTGGGGCGGTGAACCGGGCAACCGCACGGAAATAGGGCCGCGTCAGTTCCGCCTTCCCACGGACGTCTTCAGTTGGCTTCATTCCGGCGATCAGCGCGTCTGCGCGGCCATTCTGAAGCGCGTCGAGAAGATCGTTCCAGGGCAGAGCCTGGATCGTGCAGGAGAAGCCGAGCTCGCTGCAGATGGCACGTGCGAGATCGACGTTGAAGCCCGCGGGGTTGCCGTCGGGAGCCACGTACTGAAACGGCGGATAATCCGCCGAGGTGAGAAACCGCACGAGCCTCTTCGGCGCGCGATCGGGCTCAGAGGTTTCGCTGCCGGCAGTGCGCAGGCGCGGAAGCCCCGCCGCAGGCTGAGCCCCGGCTTGGCCGAGCGGCGGCAGGCAGGACAAAAGCATCACGGCGACGGCGCAGGTCGCAACCATTAGACGCATCGAGCAAAGGACTCGCATGGATTGATTTGCGTGCCATTATAGTTGGATGCGGGGCGGGCCGCGAGAGCGGTCCGTAAATTTCGGGGTCGGCATGGCGGGGGCTACGCGGACTGATGCGGGTACGCGTGCGCCTTTGCGGCCGCCACGCTCGGGCCGGGATTCCGCTGTCGTCTCGACGCCCGAGGATATCGCTCTTCTTGCCGAACTAGCGCCAACACCCGTCGTGATGCGGGCCCTGCATTGCGCAAAGGTCCAAGGCGTTCCGCCTCTTGATGCGTTGTTTGCCTATACCCGCGTCGATGAAGGGATGCTGGTCTCCCGCCTCGCTGCTGAACTCGATGTCGGGATGGCCGAGCGAATGGACGGCCCTGCCGGGTCACTGAGCGTCCAAGAGGCATTGTCGGCATTCCATTGTCGGCATTCCGGAGTGGTGTGCTGCAGTTGTCGGATGGCCGCGTTCTCGTCGCTGCGAGGGCCAAGTCGGGTCACCAGACTTGCTGCTTTCTCGCGATCGCTCGAACGGTCAGCGAATATCCTGCTGAGCGCCCCGAGGGTCTTCACGCGCTACGTCGTCGACGTTGCTGGAGCCGCATTGGCGGAATACGCGCAAAGCGGGTCGGCGGCGATCGATCCCCATCTCAGCGCAGGATCCGGCATTCCCGCACGCTACGGCGCGCAAGCCCTGGTTCTATGCTCGGTCATGGCCCTGATCGCCGCAGCATACGAGCCGCTGGTGCTCGACCTTGCATTCGCGGCGCTGTTCATGGCCATCACCGCTCTGCGTCTGGTCGCGCTGACCGCCCTGGTCGAGGAGCCGCCTGCGGCGCGCATTCCCGACGATCAATTGCCGATCTACACGCTGCTCGTCCCGCTCTATCGGGAGAGTCGCTGTCTCGGCGATCTGATGAGGGCCCTGCGGACAGCTCGGTCGCCGCGTGGCGGGCAGTGTGGCGGCTGATCCGGGCGCCGCACGTCTGGGAGAAGACCGAGCACGGACTCGCGCGAACGTCCGCGAGCGCCGAAGGCTCGGGCTTCTTCAGACGATCCGCTCCAGATCCTTCGAGACTTCGTCGGCCGCGCGGTCGAGGTTGAGCGGGGCGACGAACTGGCCGTTCCTGTCCATCATGTAGACGATCGAGGTGTGGTCCATCGTGTAGGAGCCGTCCTCGGTCGGCACCTTCTTCGAATAGGCGCGATAGGCCTTGATCATCGCGTCGATCGACGGACGGTCTCCGGTCAGGCCTTCGGATCTTCGGATTGAAGCTTGAGACATAGCGACCGATCACGTCCGGCGTGTCGCGCTCAGGATCGACGGTGACGAACAGGACCTGGAGGTCGTTCGCCTTGTCGCCCATCGCGTTCAGGACCTGCGAGATCTCGAACAGTTTGGTCGGGCAGACATCCGGGCAATGGGTGAAGCCGAAGAAGACCAAGAACGGCTTTCCGGCGACCGTCTTGTCAGTGAATTCTGCCCCGACTGATCGACCAGCTTGAACGGCCCGCCGACCAGCGCTGCACCCACGCTCTGCGCCGTCGGTACCTGCGGACGGAAGGCGACGAATGCCGCTCCGAGTGCGAGGAGGCCCACCAGGAACAGGACCGGGCCGAGGACGAGGGAGGGACGAACTTTCATGGCTGTCCCTCTAGCACGTCATCCCGCCAAATAAATGGCGCATCGGAACGCGCGGCAATCAGACGCCCGTGAACGCGAAATCGACCTCGGGCTTCTTGCCGGAGATGATATCCGCGATAGCACGGGCCGAACCGCAGGCATGGGTCCAGCCCAGCGTACCGTGACCGGTGTCGAGAAAGAGGTTCTTGACCTTCGTCTTGCCGATGTACGGAACGTTGGACGGAGTAGCCGGACGAAGGCCGGTCCAGAACGTCGCCTGGTCCGGATCGCCGGCACCGGGGAAGAGTTCCTGCGTCCGTTTCACGATGGCGTCGCAGCGGACCTTGTTGAGGTCGAGATTGTAGCCGTTGATCTCGGCCGTACCGGCGATGCGCATACGATCGCCCAGACGGGAGAAGACGAGCTTGTACTCGTCGTCGGTCAGGCTGACCGTGTGGGCCTTGGCCGGGTCCTTGACCGGCATGGTCACGGAGTAGCCCTTGGCCGGGTAGATATCGAGATCGATCCCGTGCTCGCCGACCAGCATCGGCGAATAGGCGCCGAGGCAGACGAGATAGGCGTCGGCCTTCAGCGTGGCGTAGGAGCCGTCTTCCTGGCGGACGCGGACGCCGGTGATCTTGTCGACGTCACGGTCGAGACCGAGGATCGTGGTGTTGTAGCGGAACTCGACGCCGTTCACCGCGCAGAGCCGGGCAAGCTCCTTGGTGAAGGCATTGGCGTCGCCGCTCTCGTCGGCTTCCGTCATCGAGCCGCCGACGATCTTGTCCCGCGCCGTGGCCAATGCCGGTTCGATGGCGATGACCTCGTCGGTCGTCAGCATGTCGAGCTGGCAGCCGAATTTGCGCATGACTTCGGCCGGAGCCTGGGCGGCGTCGTATTCGGCCTGGCTCGTGTAGAAGTGCAGGATGCCCTTTTCGAGGTGGTCGTAGCGGATCTGCTCTTCCTGGCGCAGCTCCTGCAGCGCGGTGCGCGAATAGGTGCCGAGCTTGACGATCTGCTCGATGTTGTGGCGCGTCCGGGACGGCAGGCATTCGAGCAGGAAGCTGAGGCCCCAGCGCCATTGCCGCCAGTCGAGGCGCGGATGGAACAGGAGCGGGGCGTCGGCACGGCCGAGCCATTTCAGCACTTTCAGCGGTGCGGACGGATTGGCCCAGGGCTCGGCGTGCGACACCGAGATCTGGCCGCCATTGGCGAACGAAGTCTCGCGGCCGGCGCCGCCCTGGCGGTCGAGAACGGTGACGTCATGGCCGGCTTTGTGAAGATACCAGGCGGCTGTGGTGCCGATCACTCCGGCACCGAGAACGAATACGCGCATGGGGTCTCTCTCCCAAAAGGATCGTCAGGGTCTTCCTCCCCGATCTGTCCTTTTGCCTGAGAGATTTGCCGGCCAACCACTTGCCCCTTCGGCGGCCCGCGAAATCGCCGGCGCTCTCCAGATCATTCCACATACATCCAGTAACGGGACCTGAGCGTTTTCGGGATTGCGCCTTCGGTAGCCGCGAGCGGCTTCTCCTGGATGTACGAGAACACTCTAACACATTGCGTCCGCGAGAAGGAAGGTTTGTCGCACGCCTTTGGTCGAAGGACTGCCCGGCGGCGGGGGCATGGCGGGGATCTTTCCTTCTCCCCAACGAGGGAGAAGGTCGACTCGCTGCGGCACGCAGCGAGCGGGTTGAGGGGGACATAGCGGCCAGGCTGTGCCGTGTCTCTGAACGCCTGACGGCGTCCCCCCTCACTCGGCTCGGCCGGTTCCCGGCCCGAGTTCGCTCTCTCCCTCGTCGGGGAGAGAGTCCAGATGCGCGTCAGCGCTCCGTGGCTCGAAGTCTCTTCTCGCCGGCCGCTTCCTCCGCGGCCAAAAATCTCAATCCCAATATGACTCGTGTTGGGCGTCGACCAACGCGTGATGTGTCGGGCAAAGCAGGATGAGATTCGAAGGCTGGTTCAAATCACTTTGAGTTAGCCCGACTTTGCCTCGATGGCCGTCGACGCTTGCTGCGAAAATATGCGCCATGTGGCCAATCACGGCCTCATCAGAGGCATCGGTGGATGGGGCGATTAAGGGTTGTGAGCAACCCGGCGCGGCGCATTGATTTCGAGATAGCCCGAAGAGGACTTTGAGCGTCTTACGCGTGTATCCGCGCTTTACAGCATGCTTCGAAACCGAATCGTCCATGTCTCCCCCCAGAGACGAAGCCGAAGTTGAAGTGTTTAGTCGTTTGCAATCGCTGGGCGCAACTGGGGGTGAGGCGTCATGTCGACGTGCTCACTCGGAATGCAGGTGTGCCTCGGGATGGCCCCTCAAGCCCTCCGAGCAGGCGTCGGCCCCGACTGCCGATCAACCTCTTCTTCCAGCTTCTCGATGCAGCAGCATCACCCTGAACACCTCGAAGGTCTGGCGGCGGAATTCGTCGTCGTCGCGGGCGTGGAGGAGGCGCTGGAGTTCGGGTGTCGATGCTGCGCGCCGAGACTTTCCGGGGCGGCCTTTCCGGTCGGGAAAGCGCATCGCGTCCGGGGCGTCGGGGCCGTGGGCTTAATCAGCGCATGCCCTTGCTTCTCGACCGAAAAATTCCATTTATGAAGGATGCAACACAAACACGAATTTTCCCCGGGGGACACGGTCGAGTGGATCAAGGCGCCGTTGAACGTGCAGCGCGGCCTCTACGAAGTGGTTCGCCAGATGCCGGAAGGGCATGACGGCGAACTGCAATATCGCATCAAGAGCAAATCCGAACTGACCGAGCGCGTGGTCAGCGAGACTCAAATCTGCTCGCGGCCCAGCAATGGCGCGCCGTCGCGGCGCGACACGATGTTCTCTCCGGACGTCGGCAAGAGATGACCGCCGTGTCGTCCCCAAACGGTTACAGGTTTGCGGGCGACAACGACAATACCGGCTACCCCGCCACCCGCTCATCTTCCTATGAGGGCGGTGGCTTCGAGCAGTTGTTCGCCGTCGAGCCCGCCGGGCTGCGCGGCCTGAACCGGCTCGTGCGCAAGCTCAACCTTCTGGTCGGGATCGGCGGGATCTCCGGCTTCCAGCTCGGCCGCTGGCGCGACGGCCGGCACCATACCCACGGCGTCCTGTTTTCGAGCCGGATCGAGCTCGAACCCGCACGGCTATCGCTCGCGCTCTGACGCGCGGGCGCGTTTCTTTGTCAGGAGGTGCGTATGCCTTACATCGTCACCCGGGTGGAGCTCGAAGGGCCGTCGGTCATCGCCATCGCCTGCACGATCAACCGCTTCGACACGCTCTGGCAGGCCCAGAACCAGGCCGAGCGGCTGGCGCGCAGCCATCCCTCCCACGATTTCGACCAGGAACGCGCCTGCTGGCAGGGCCGCGACCGCGACGGGCGGACGTTCCGGTACATGGCCGACCGTCCTGTCACCGGGCGGCGCTAGAATTGGACAATCGCTCTCGCGCTGCGACGGCATTCTTGATGGAGTTGCAGGGAATGGACTTTCAGCAGCCGGCCGGGCTCTACACGCGGCGGAAATCGACGACGATGGGGCGGCCGCCGTCCTATCGGCGCTTCGCGAGCCTCGCGATGGCGGTGCGCCATGCGGTTGAGGAGCAGAGCGACCTCCTGATCCGCTGTTCGATCGAATGCGGCGAGCTCTCGCTCGACCACCGGCAGATCCGCGATGCCTATGAAAGCGATGCCGGGCGCGCGGCGATCGCGGCGCTGCGGGAGGAATGAACAGGGGAGAGCGGGCAAAAAGAAGCCCGCCTTGGGACGGGCTCTTCTCGACGGGTCACCGCGCCGGTTACTGGCCGGGGACGGAAGGCGCCATCAGAGCAACCAGGAGATCGGGTCGAGAGAATCCCATACTCGACCGACCGTCGACGGGTCGCAGCACTGCCGCTGTCGGAGGCAGTGTCGGTGTCCGGGCGCCCGCGATGCGGGTTCCGGCCCGGGATGGTTCAGAGCGCCTCGGTGGTCAGCTGGTGCTCGCGCACCACGCGCTCGGGCCCTTCGGGCAGCTTGCGCAGGCGATATTGCAGCTCGCCCGACGAATTTTCCGGCAATAGGCGAGTGATCTCATAGCGTCCGGTCGCGTTCTGCGAGCCGGCTTCGCCGGTGAAAAGGACCGACTGTCCGACAGAATATTTATGCATTCTTCAGACCTATCACGAAAATATAATCGGCGCATCCCTTTGATTTTCGGCCGAACAGGTCCATATTGCGAAAGCGCAGCACGCATTTCCGGCTCAATCGAACCGAATAAAACCAGCGGAGAAAATCTTTTCTCCGCTCGGTTGTGCTGAGCCGACACTTTTGGTTTGCCTTGTCCGTACGCGCCTACCGGTGGTGTGCATCAAGTCACGTCCCGAATGTTCGTAAGATAGGCAACGCGCTCAAGCGCGTAATACGGAGGCCATCACATGGCTCAGACAGGTATCGTCAAGTTCTACAACTCGCAGAAGGGCTTTGGATTCATCCAGCCCGAGAGCGGCGGCCCGGACGTGTTCGTACACGCAACCGCGCTCGAGCAGGCTGGCATCTACACGCTCAGCGAAGGCCAGAAGGTTTCGTTCGAGGTCGTCAGCGACCGCGGCAAGACCAAGGCTGCGAGTCTGCAGACCGCCTGACGAAACGAAGGCCCGGCTTCGCCCGGGCCTTTTTGCTTGCCGAGTGGGGTGAATGAGCTGAGCGAGAAAAAGAGCCTTCAGGACCAGGCGGACTTCTATCGCGAGCAGGCGAAGACCGGCACGCCGGAGCACCGCTCGCTGATGGCCAATCTCGCCGAGTCATATGAGCTCGACGCGCGCAAGAAGGTGGCAACGGAGCCGCCGCCGCCGTTGAAGCCGGAGGATGAGTAATGGCCTCTGAGGTCACCGAGGAACGCAAGAAAATGCGCCAGCAGCAGTCCCAGGACGGCGTAAAGGCGATGGCCGAGTATCACGACGAGCGCGTGCAGATGGCCAAGCGTACCGAAAAGCTCCGCGCCATGCGGCTTGCCAAGGAAGCCGAGGAGGCCGCGAACGCCGCGCCGCCGAAGGCGCCCAAGAAGAAACCCGCCAAGAAGGCCTGACGCGCAGTACTGGCGCGGCCGACGCTCCTCCCCACATAAGGCTGCGGGGCAAGAGGAGCATGCATGGTCTTTTCCGTATTCCGGTCCGCCATCGCGGGCGCATTCGCCCTCATGCTTGTCGTGTCGCCTGCCTTCGCGCAGGAGCGGCCCGACAGTTCCGGACCGGGAAAGGAAGGCGTCCTCGCGCTTCTGCCGGCCGATAATACGACCGAGCACAGGCTCGACCTTCCCACCGGCGCGCTGACCTATACCGCGACCGCCGGCACCTTCTCCCTGTTCGACCAGAGTGGCGACCGCTCCGCCGCGATCACCTACACCGCCTATGTGCTCAAGGGCGCGGACGCCGGCTCGCGGCCCGTGACCTTCGTGTTCAATGGCGGGCCGGGGGCGTCCTCGGCCTATCTGCATCTCGGCGTGGTCGGGCCGAAAGTGGTCGACTTCTCGCACCCGTCCGACGCCGCGATGGCGCGGCTGCATGACAATCCCGACACCTGGCTGCGCTTTACCGACCTCGTGCTGATCGACCCCGTCGGCGCCGGCTGGAGCCGCGCGGCGAAGGCCGACAAAGCCTCCGATTTCTGGAGCGTCGGGGCGGACGCTGCGTCAATCGCCAAGGTGATCGCGCTCTATGTGTCGAAGAACAGCCGCGGCGGATCGCCCAAATACCTGCTCGGCGAGAGCTATGGCGGCTTCCGCAGCGTGAAGGTGGCCAAGGCGCTGCAGGAGGATCAGGGGATCCTGGTCTCCGGCATCACCATGCTGTCGCCGTTCCTGGAGGGACGGCTGATGTTCGGTGACGACCGGTTCGCTCTACAGGCGGCGCTGAAATTGCCGACTCTGGCGGCGGCGGAGATGGACCGGACGAAGACGTTTTCACCGGAGAAGCTGGCGGAGGCCGAGCGGTTCGCGCTAGGCGATTACCTGTCCACGCTCGCCGGCAAGCCGCCGGAGGGCGAAGCGGGACGGGCATTCTTCGAGAAGGTCTCGGCGCTGACCGGTGTGCCCTACGACGTGGTGGAGCGGACGCGCGGCTTCGTCGGCGACGAATTCCGGAAGCGGGCGAAGGATGGGACGATCACAAGCTCCTACGATGCCGGCTTCGTGGCGCCCGATCCCTTCCCGGGAGACGCGGACGAGACCGGTTCCGACCCCGTGCTCGACGGCTTCACCCAGGCCCTGGGCGGCCTCTCCGTGGGCTATATGCGCGACGAACTGGGCTTCAAGACCGACATGACCTTCAATCTCCTGAACCGCGAGGTCGCGGGGAAATGGGAATGGGGCCGTGGCGGCATGGGCGCGGCGAGCATCGACCACGATCTCAGGGAGCTGCTGGCGCTGAACCCCAAGCTGACGGTGTTCGTGGCGCACGGTCATAGCGATGCCGTGACCCCCTACGCAGTGAGCCGCTACGTGCTCGACCACCTGCCGACGGACGGCATCGCCGAGCGGACGGAGCTCCGGACCTACAAGGGCGGGCACATGTTCTATTTCGACCCGACGGCCAGGGCTGAATTCGCCGTCGACGTCGGCGAATTCTATCGCAAGGCCGGGCTTTGAAGGAGTGAGCCGAGTATGCCGCTTGTCCGTATCGACGTGCCTGAAGGAATGGGCGCCGATGTCCGCCGCACGATCGGAGACACCATCTATGAGGCGATGCGCGCCACGTTGAACGTGCCTGAGAACGATCGTTTCCAGGTGATCACCGAGCATTCGAGGTCCGATCTGATCATCGACCCGGACTATCTTGGGATCGAGCGAAGCGAGGCCGCGATCTTGATCCAAGTGACGCTTTCGACCGGGCGTACCGTCGAGGTCAAGAAGGCGTTCTACAAAGCCGTTGCCGACGGCGTGCATGAGCGGGCGGGTCTGCGGCGCGAGGACGTGTTCATCAACCTCGTCGAGGTGCGGCCGGAGGACTGGTCGTTCGGAAACGGCGTGGCGCAGTATGTCGAATAGAAGTGCTTAGGGCGCGTACTCATAAATCCGAAGATACGGGCAGCGTCGTACGAGGCGGCGATCGACCAGTTGTTCAAACGCATGCGGTCGTCTAGTTCGGCCCGAACCTAACAAGCGGTCAGTACTCCCAGGGGCTCGGTACCCAACGAAAGACGTCGCCGGCGACCGCCACATGGCAGACGGACGGGAACGACAGGTGAGTGGCCACCAGCGACTCGCGGTTCGCCGCCAGCTCTCGCAAAAGACGGACCCGGACGCGGGCCGCCTTCCTCGGGGTCGTGTTCGAAGCCGTTGTACCAGTCGGGGTGCTCGAATCCGACCTGGAACACAAGGTCCCCGGCGAACATCAGCCGGTCGCCGCCGGACGCCAGGCGGACCACGCTGTGCCCGGGGGTGTGGCCGCCGGTGCGTTGGACGACCACCCCCGGCGCCACCTCGTACTCGTTCTCGAACGTCCGCAGCTGGCTGTGGTACTCTTTCAAGAACCGCTTGCCCGTCCGCCGAAGCGCGTCCGGGAACCCCGGCGGCATGGAGACGTGGGAGAAATCGGGCGACTCCCAGAACTCGGCCTCGGCGGCCGCCGCGTGGACCCGCAGGTCCGGACGCTGCCGCTCTTTCACCCCGTCGGCGAGCAGCCCGCCACAGTGGTCCATGTGCATGTGGGTGAGCATCACGTCGGTCACGGATGCGAGATCGATGCCGGCGGCCTCCAGTCGCTGGGCCCACTGCCCGGCCCGCGGCAAGTCCGGGAACTCCCCCCCTATCCCAGCGTCGATGAGTATGGTCCGGCCGCCGTGATCTCCTCGACACGAGCGATCGCAGTGTCGAACACCGCGGCCGGCTCGGATGCGCTCGGAAAGCCGATGATCGCGGCCGTATAGCCCGCGAGCATGAAGGTGTAGCTGCGCGGCGTGCGGTCGAGCAGCGAGACGAAGAGGCAGAGCCCGACCCAGAGCGCAAAGGCGAGCGCGAACAGGGGCGGGGCGTTGATCAGATTGGGAACGATCGCGACCGCGACCACGGCGCCGATGATCGTGCCGATGACCCGGAAGACCGCCTTCGACGCGATTGCGCCGGACAGCGGCTGGGCGACGATATAGGCCGTGCCCATCGCCCAGGCCGGGCGTGGAAGGTCTATCCAGAGCGCGATGTAGAGCGCGAGCATGGCCCCGGCGAAGCTTTTCACCGAGAACACGATCTCGTCGAGGCGCGGACGGACGAACATCAGTGATGCTCCGTTTCGTCGGCCGGAAACAGCCGCCGCTCCAACATCTCCAGAACGTGTGCCGCAGTCTTAAGATCTTCGGCAGCGATCTCCGCCACCAGGCGGCGGCGGACGACGCGCATCACGGCCTCGATCTTCGCGGCCGTCTCGCGGCCTTTCTCAGTCAGGTGCAGCGTCTTTGCGCGGCGGTCGGTCGGATCTTCCCGCCGCATGACCTGGCCTTCCGCCTCGAGCAGATCGATCAGCCGGACCAAAGACGGGCCTTCGACGCCCATGCATTCGGCGAGCATACCCTGCCGAATGTTCTCGCCGCTGGAATGGGAGAGAACGAGCAGCGGCAGCGCCGTGGCCTCGGATAGACCTGTGGTGGCCAACGCATGGTCTGCCTCCCGCCGCCAGGCGCGAGCGACGCGGATCAGGAGGACACCAAACCTTGCTTCCGTGGGCAGATCGTTCATAGCCGAATAGATAGGAAGCTATCGATACGCGCCAATTCGCCTTTGGTAGAGCGCGATGGATGGGGACGCATCTCGGCGATGACGCCGCTGGCGACATTGGCGTGCCATGCCCATTTGGGCGTAAATGCTGGCCATGATCTCTTCCTCCCCGGTCACACTGACCGACAAGCAATTCACCCAGATTGGCCGCGCGCTCGCCGAGCCGCGCCGTGTCCAGATCCTTCAGGCCATCGGGGCATGCAAGGAACCGATGGCGTGCGGCGCCCTGAGGGAGATGCAGGACATCAGCGCGGCGACGATGTCTCATCACATGAAGGAACTGGAGATCGCCGGGCTGGTCGAGATTGTGCGCGACGGCAAGTTCGCCAATCTCGTCCTGCAGCGGGACGTGCTCGACGCCTATCTGGCGCGGCTGTCGACAATCTGAATTGGCCGACCGCCTGCGGCAATCCGGCACATCATTTCGATGATTGTAAAACTGTCTTATCGATCAGATCTCAATTCGATCATCATCGAATTGGCGAAGGCCACGGAGACAGTAATGAGCAAATTGGCAGGCAAGGTCGCGGTTGTGACCGGCGCATCCAAGGGAATTGGGGCAGGCATCGCCAAGGCATTGGCCGAGGCGGGTGCTTCCGTTGTCGTGAACTATGCAGGCAGCAAGGAAGGCGCCGAGCGGACGGTGGCCGAGATTACCAAAGCGGGCGGCAAAGCGGTCGCGGTACAGGCGGACGTCTCCAAGGCCGCGGATGTCTCGCGGCTGTTCAAGGAAAGCGCCGCCGCATTCGGCGCGGCCGACATTCTGGTGAACAATGCCGGCGTCTATTCGTTTGGCGCGATCGAGGATATCGCCGAAGAGGAGTTTCACAGGCAGTTCAACACCAATGTGCTCGGGCTCCTCCTGGCAACGAGCGAGGCGGTGAAGGGTTTCGGCAACAAAGGCGGCAGCGTGATCAATATCAGCTCGGTCGCGAGCCGCATCACGCCGCCCCAGAGCGCGATCTACAGCGGCACCAAGGGCGCGGTCGATGCGATCACCGCCAGTCTCGCGAAAGAGCTCGGCCCGAGGCAGATCCGCGTAAACTCGATCAATCCCGGTCCGGTCGTCACCGAGGGTTATGCGACAGTGGGCGTCGCGGGTAGCGAAATGGAGACGCAAATGGTGGCGCAGACGCCGCTCGGCCGTGTGGGTCAGCCGCAGGATATCGGTCGGGTCGCCGTCTTCCTCGCTTCCGAGGACGCTGGCTGGCTGACGGGCGAGTCGATCATCGCCGCCGGCGGCATGCGCTGAAGAAACGGAGCGGGACCGCGCATGGCGGTCCCGCTGTCGTCGTCACGCCGCGACCGGTTTTCTCGCGAACAGGCCGAAGCCCGAGATGATCAGATAGCAGACGACCGGCACGATCAGCGCGGTGGCGATGGTCGAGGCGTCGGCGAGGCCGCCGGTGATGACCGGAATGATGGCGCCGCCGACGCTGGTCGTGCCGCCCCAGATGAAGAACAGGCCGATGATCAGCCAGACGAGGGCGGGAGCGGCTTTCGCCGAGCTGCGGGTGGGAACGCTGGAGCTTCCTTCCAATCGAACCTCTCGTCGTTGCCTCGGGGCCAATGGTCGCGCCGTACCGGCCGGCCATATCGTTCCCACTTTAGGTAACGATCATAACTCCACCGCGCCAGGCGTTTCGCACCGCGACATTTCCAGGGATCGATCCATGCCGAGAAATCTTCGCGACTGCCTTGTCGCTCCTTCTGATTTCGACCGCCGCGCAGGCGCAGAAACGACCAACCTACGGCCCGGAACTCCAGGGGTTCGAGTATCCGTATCCAGTCCAGACCTTTGGCCTGACCACACAGCGCCAGAAGCTCGAAATGGCTTTCATGGACGTTGCGCCGACCGGCACCGCGAACGGACAGACAGTCGTGCTGCTGCACGGCAAGAACTTCTGTGCTGCGACCTGGGGCGCGACGGTCAAGGTGCTGTCGGAGGCCGGCTACCGGGTGATCGCGCCGGACCAGATCGGCTTCTGCAAATCCTCGAAGCCCGCGGCCTATCAGTTCAGCTTCCAGCAGCTTGCGAAAAACACCCGCGATCTGCTCGCCTCGCGCGGGATCGGGAAGGCGATCGTGATCGGCCATTCCATGGGCGGCCAGTTGGCGGCACGCTTCGCCATCGAATATCCGCAGGCGGTCGAGCGGCTGATGCTGGTGAACCCGCTCGGTCTGGAGGACTGGCAGGCCGAGGGTGTGCCCTACGCGCCGGTGGACGCGGCCTATCAGAGCGAGCTCAAGACCTCGTTCGAGACGATCAAGGCCTACCAACTCCGCTTCTACTACAACGGCACCTGGAAGCCCGAATTCGATCGCTGGGTCGAGATGGCGGCCGGCATGTATGCGGGCCCGGGCAGGGAGGCGGTGGCCTGGAACCAGGCGCTGACCTCCGACATGGTCTTCACCCAGCCAGTCGTGCACGAATTAGTACGCATCAAGGCACCTACCACCCTGTTCATCGGCCAGACCGACAAGACCGCGCCGGGCGCCAATCGCGCATCGCCGGAGATCGCGGGACGGCTCGGCAATTATCCGGAGCTCGGGCGGCGTGCCGCCAAGGCGATTCCGAATGCCAAACTCGTCGAATTTCCCGGCCTCGGCCATTCGCCGCAGGTCGAGGCGCCTGAGGAGTTCCACAAGGCCTTGCTGGAGGCGCTGTCGCAGGGCTGACGATCCAGCCGCGGCGATTGACAGAAATCGCGGCGCGCGGTTCCTACCGGCCATGCTGAGTGATCTTCCGCCGATCCCGGACGGCTATTCGCCGGTTCCTCCGGGCAAGCTCGCCACTGTCGTTACCTGCCTCGAAATGCCGGAGAAGCCGCCGCGCAAGGCGATGCGTCCGGTGGAGCGACCGATGCTGGTCGAGCGCTGGGAGAACCCGCCGCTCGACGACTATCGAACGCTGTTCCGCGCCATCGGCGAGGACTGGCTATGGTTCTCCCGGCTGGTCATGCCGGAGGAGGAACTCCGGGCGAAGCTCAGCCACAAGCTGGTCGAGAATTACGTGCTGCGCGACGGCAAGCGCGCGATCGGCCTCGCCGAGCTCGATTTCAGCGTCGAGGGCGAATGCGAGCTCGGCCTGTTCGGCCTTGTGCCCGACGCAACCGGGCAGGGCGGCGGGCGGTTCCTGATGAGCCATATGATCGCCAGGGCATGGTCGCAGCAGATCAAAAGGTTCTGGCTGCACACCTGCACCTTCGACAGCCCGCAGGCCCTCGGCTTCTACCAGCGCTCGGGTTTCAGGCCCTACGCGCAGATGGTGGAGGTCGCCGACGATCCGCGTCTTTCGGGGCGCCTGCCGCGAACCGCGGCAGCGCATATCCCGCTGGCCCCGGGATTGAGGTCTAGCTTCCCGCAAGAGCGAACGTCGGCTCCGGTGTTGTCTGGCTCGCTGTGAGGATCGTCTCAATCCATTTGGCGGCTTTCAGGGTGTGAGCATCCTCGAGATATGGACCGACGACCTGGACACCGAGCGGCAAGCCTTTCTTGGAACGACCCGCCGGGACGTTGAGGGCGGGCACGCCGAGGAAGGTCCAGGGCGCGCAGAAACTGGCATCGCCGGTTTCGGCCAGACCCTCCGGCGCCTCGCCGGCGGCCGGGACCGTCAGGACCGCGTCGAAGCCGTCTATCTGCTCGGTAAAATCGTGGCGCAGCTCGATCTGGAGCTCGCAGGCCTTGATGTAGTCGACTGCCTTCACCTCAAGCCCCTCGGCGGCGAGATCCTTGAGGCGCGAGCTGACCTTGTCCGGCGAGGCAGCGATCAAAGCCTGATGGATGGCCGAGGCTTCGGCCGCAAGGATCGCCTGGGTGGCGTCGGCACTTTGCCAATAGCGCTCGGGCAATGTCAGCACCTCGACAGGGGTGCCCGCCTGCTCCAGCGCTTCGACGGCGAACCGGAAGGCATTCTGCTGCTCCTCGCTCGCGCGGTCCCAGAACGGAGGCCGCACAATCGCGAGCCTGGGCCTGGAGACAGGTTCGATGCCGGTGCGCGGATCGACCGCCGGCAGGTCGACGACTTCGTCGGCCAGTACGGCAAATGCATATGCCATGTCGTCGACGGTACGGGTGAAGAAGCCGACATGGTCGAGCGTGCCGGCGAGCGGATAGACGCCCATCGCGCGGGACGATGCCGTAGCTCGGCTTGAATCCGACGACGCCGCAATAGGCGGCCGGGCGGACGATCGAACCGACGGTCTGCGTTCCGAGCGCCAGCGGCACGATGCCGGCGGCGACGGACGCGGCGGAGCCGCTGGACGAGCCGCCGGGCGTGTGCGCCGGGTTCCACGGATTGACGGTCGGGCCGGGATGGCGCCAGGCGAACTCGGTGGTGACGGTCTTGCCGAAAATGGTGCCACCGAGCGACTTGATCCGGCTGACGATCGCTGCATCCTCAGATGGCACGTTCGTCGTATGAGCGGCCGAACCGTTGTTGGTGAGGATGCCGGCGGTGGCGATGATGTCCTTCACGCCGACGGGGATGCCGGAAAGGGGCCCGTCGTCGGCGACCTGCAGAAGATTCGGCGGGATGCGGGTGACGAACGATTTGAGCCAGGGTTCGCATTCGTCGGCTTTCGCCACGCAGGCGAGAACGTAGTCGCGGGGGGGAGGCGGCCTTCGCTGAACGCGAGGCGGGCTTCGAGCAGGCTCAGGGAACGGGACATGATCGGCCGATATTGGAGTGGAGGGAAAATGCCGGCCGCTGGGTGGCGGCCGGCGGGGAATCGTCAATTGGCGAGCGTCAGTGCCTTCTTCGAATAATCCTGGATGACGAACGTCGCAAAATTGGGCTGAGCGGGAAGATTGCCCAGCACGATCTGCGTGTCCATCGCGACCTTGAGAGCGTCGGGCGCGGTCTCCGTGTTCTTCGGATAGACGTTTTCCTTGATCATCCGGCGGACGGCCGCCTCGACGACCTTGGGGTCGAGCGAGGGGAATTCCTTCTGCGCGATGGCGACGGTCTCATCCGGATTGGACTGGATGAAGCGGAAGGCAAGCTCCATGGCATTGACAACGCTCTGTGCGTCCTCTGGATCGACGTCCTTCCTGACGGTGACCGACGAAAAGGCGTAGGCGCCGTAGACCTGCGGAAAGCCGAGCACGACCTTCATGCCTTGCGCGGCGACCTGGTCGAGACCGGGTTCGTACAGGACGGCGACCTTGGCCTGGCCGCCCAGGAAGGGACCTGGCTCCGAGCCGATCTGGACGGGCACCATGTCGACGTCCGTGTTCGGGTCCATGCCGTTCTGCTTCAGGAGCTTCATGAACAGCGAGGTCGAGGTCGTCGGCATCAGTCCGGTCACGACCTTCTGGCCTTTCAGATCCTTGACGCTGTCGAACTTGAAATCCGGCGTGGTGGCGATCCAGACGGCGGCGCCGTTGGCGACATTGCTGATGATGCCGACATTGGCGCCCTTAGAGGCGGCGATCGCGGTCCATTCAGGGCCGTGAATCGAGAACTGGGCGCTGCCCGAAAGGACGGCCGAGAGGGCATTGGTGCCCGAACCGGCCGATTCCTTCTGAACGTCGAGGCCCTGCTGCGTAAAGAAGCCTTTGTTCAAGGCGACGTAGAAGGGCAGGTAGAGCATGGACTGGAAGGCCTGCGAGATGACGACCTTCTTGCCGGCCGCCCAAGCCGGCAACGGCGCTGCGATCAACGACGCCGAAACCAAGGCGGCGCAGATGCCTTTTCCGATAAACCTCATGACACATCCCCTTTCACGATCAGTTTCTTGTGCTGGATGGGAGCGGTTAGAGCTGGACGTGGGCGCGCTCGAGGTCCTGTTTCCAGGGCAGGAGGCGGCGTTCCAGGAAGTCGATGCCGTGGTAGAGAAGGAAACCGACGAGCATCAGGGTGAAGAGGCCGACCCAGACCGTGTTGAGGTCGTAGAGGCTCGACGCGGTGTAGACGATGTTGCCGAGGCCGCGCTTGGACGAGATGAACTCGCCGACCACCGCGCCGACCAGGCCGAAGCCGATATTGATGCGGAAGGTCGCGATGATCGCCGGCAGCGACGAGGGGATGATCACGCGGTAGAAGACTTGGTGCTTGGTGCCGCCCATCGAGCGCATCAATGATTGCAGGTCCTTGTCGGCGTCCTTGGCCGCCTGATAGGCGGCGATCAGCGCGACGAGCGCCGTCATCGAAACGACCAGCACGACCTTCGATATGAGGCCGGTTCCGAACCACAGAAGCACGATCGGCGCGAGCGCGATCTTGGGAACGCTGTTCAGCGCGACGATGAACGGCTCGACCAGGCGGGCGGCGAAGGGCGAGTACCACATGGCAAGGCCGGCGGCGGAGCCGACCACGGTGCCGATGACGAAACCGAGCAGCGCTTCGAAAAGCGTGTAGCCGATATCGACGAACAGCGAGCCGTCCAGCGAGCGCATGGATAGCGCCTTCCAGATTCCCGACGGCCGGCCGACGAGGAATTCCGAAACCCAACCCATCCAGGCGGCGTATTCCCAGACCAGAAAGAATACCGACACGCTGGCGAGTTGCAGCACGATCCGGCCAACGCCTGTGTCGAACGAGAAGCGCGCGCGTTTCGACCTGGTCCCGGCCTTAGGAGCGGCGGCGGATTGAGCCTCCTGAGAGGGCAGAGCGGTGACCTGGGTCATGCCCTCACCCGCTTCTTTGTGGTTTGGATGTCGAGTTCACCGCAAAGCGTGTGGAAGTAGTCGGAAAAGCGGTGATCGCTGCGGGCCTCGACCGGGCTTGAGCGTTCGATGTCGATCGTGTGGACGTTCTTGACCTTGGTCGGCCGGCCGCTGAGCGCGACGACGCGCTTCGAGAGAGCGACGGCCTCGTCGATGTCGTGGGTGACGAGGATGACCGTCTTGTTGAAGGTCTCGACCGCCTCCATCAGCACGCCTTCGAGATAGAGGCGGGTCTGGTAGTCGAGCGCGGAGAACGGCTCGTCCAGCAACAGGATGTCCGGATCCATGATCAGGGTCCGGATCAGTGCCACGCGCTGGCGCATGCCTCCCGAGAGCGTGCGTGGGTAGGACTGTTCGAAGCCCGAGAGGCCGAAGGTCGAGAGATATTCGCGGGCGGTATCGAGGGCCTCGTGCTCTGGCACGCCGCGGACGGTGAGGCCGAGGAGGACGTTCTGCAGCACCGTCCGCCACGGAAACAGCAGGTCTTTCTGCATCATGTAGCCGATACGGCCACGGAGATTGTCCACCGGGACGCCGCGATAGACGAGTTCGCCCGTGTCGGCGTCGAGCAGGCCGGCGATGATGTTGAACACCGTCGTCTTGCCGCAGCCGCTCGGGCCGATGATCGAGACGAAGTCGCGCTCGTAGATGTCGAAGGTCAGACCATCGAGGACCGGAACCTCTCCACCTTTCGCGGCGAACGATTTCCGCACGTTGCGGATACTCAGCTGGATCTGCGGCTCAGACATTCGCGTCCTCCGTTTCAGGGTGAACCGCAATGTCCGTGCCAGCTTTTGATCTGGCTCAATCGATTGGCGTTATATCTTTTAAAACAACGACATATGGCGCCTGAGAGTGCTGTCGATCTGCCGTTTTTGTGGCTCGACCTGCGCCAAATCAGTAGTTCGTATATTATGCATAATGCATAGAATTCGCGGCATGGATTGCCGTCAGAAGTGGGATTTCCTTCCCGCTATGACGCGCTTTATGATCTTGCCGCCGATCGGAATCGGCTGGGGACGCAGTGGGGAGCGATGAAGGTTCGGGAAAGGCCCAGAACGGCGCGCCAGTATGTTGTCGGAACTCTGAGACGGGAAATCCTGCACGGGCGCCATCAGCCCGGCTCGCGGCTGAGGCAGGAGGAGGTCGCAGCGAGGCTCGATGTGAGCACGACGCCCGTCCGGGAGGCGTTTCGCGATCTCCTCGCCGAGGGGCTCATCTCTCTCGATGCGCATCGGGGAGCCGTCGTGCGCGCGCTTACGCTCAGCGACGTGCAGGAGATCTACCAGATGCGCGTGCGCCTCGAACCGTTGCTCGCCGAGCGGACCTTCGACGACGTCACCGACGAGCAGATCGCCAGGGCGGAAGCGCTTCATCGACGGATGTGCGCGACGGCATCGCCGGAAACCTGGGCAAGCCTGAATGAGGAATTCCACGCGGCGCTGACCGGGGGCGAGACGCAGGACGGACGCCTGTCGGGGATCGTCTACAGCCTCGCGCACGCGGCTTCGCCCTATGTCGTGCTGTCGATGTTCGCGCGGCCGGAAATCATCGAGATGAACAATCGCGACCATGAAGAGCTTCTTGCGCTCTACCGGGTTCGCGACCGCGAGGGCGTTTCGCTGAAGACCGAACTGCACCTGGCCCAAACGCTCGACACGATCGAGCGCGAAGTCGAACGCAAGTCGTCCCAACAACTGGCGGACCTCAACCGGGATAGCTGAAACCGGGTTGGCCGACACGGCGCTGCGGCCATCATCCGCAAAAGCATGCTCCGGCAGCGCCGACGTCGCCGCCAGCGCCGCCGGGTTCGATGTCTCAGCCCTTGATGAAGGCGAGAATATCGGCATTCAGGACGTCGGCATGGGTCGTCAGCATGCCGTGCGGATAGCCCTCATAGGTCTTGAGCGTGGCGTTCTTCAGCAGCTTGGCCGAGAGCGGTCCGGAATCGGCATAGGGGACGATCTGGTCGTCGGTGCCGTGCATCACGAGCGCCGGGACGTCGATGATCTTCAGATCCTCGGTGAAGTCGGTCTCGGAGAAGGCCTTGATGCCGTCGTAATGCGCCTTGGCACCGCCGATCATGCCCTGCCGCCACCAGTTCTGGATCACGCCCGGGATCGCCGTCACGCCGGACCGGTTGAAGCCGTAGAAGGGACCGGTGGGAAGGTCGAGATAGAACTGCGCCCGGTTGTCGGCGAGCGCCTTGCGCAGGCCGTCGAACACCTCGACCGGAAGACCGCCCGGATTGGCCGCCGTCTTGAGCATGATCGGCGGCACCGCGGCGACGAGGACGATCTTGGCGACGCGGCCCTGCGGCTGACCGTGGCGGGCGACGTAGTGCGCTACCTCGCCGCCGCCGGTCGAATGGCCGATATTGATTGTGTTCCTGAGGTCGAGATGCTCGACCACGGCCGCGGCGTCGGCCGCGTAATGGTCCATGTCGTGCCCGTCCCAGACCTGGCTTGAGCGGCCGTGGCCGCGACGGTCATGGGCGACGACGCGGTAGCCCTTGCCGAGGAAGAACAGCATCTGGTTGTCCCAGTCGTCCGAACTGAGCGGCCAGCCGTGATGGAAGACGATCGGCTGTGCGTCCTTCGGGCCCCAGTCCTTGTAGAAAATCTGGAGGCCGTCTTTTGTGGTGATCGTGCTCATGACTGCTCCTCGGTGAAATTCGCGCGCTAGATCAGGTGCTTGCGACGAAAGTTCCAGTATTCCTGAGAATGAGGCGCTTACACTTTGGTAAGTAGCCGGATAAGTGGCCGCGTCGAGCGTGTGCGTTATCGGGCTGTCGCCCGAATCCTGGCAGCGCTTCGCCGCGTGCCCGACGGCGGTGGCCGCCTGAACGTGGCGTTGCCTGGCGATCGTAACGAAATGTCCTCTCCGGCCGGGCCGGTACATTCGATTACCAATCAGGCGATCCCTGGCGAATGATTGCGACGATCGCGGAATATAAGGTCGCATCATCCGGAAGGAGATTGCGATGGAAGCGAACCATGTCTCCATCATTGCCGTCGGCCTCCTTGCGCTGGGAGCCGCGATCGCCACGGCAAGCGATATGTACAGGCCATTCGACACGGAACATCGTGCCGGAGTGCCTGCCGTGGCGGGACGGATTCCCGCCTCCTATCTGCCGGTCTACGCCGACCGCCTACCATTCGAAGGCGACAGGCCGGAGCTCCGCGAACCGGGCGAGCCCTATCCCGAGGTGGAGGACTGATCGCGTTCTCAGCCGAAGGTAAAGGCGTATGCCTGAATTCCGGGATCGAGAAACTCGATCCTGAAGTCCCGATCGCGCACGGAGCCGCTCTGCCGAACGAGCTGGTAAAGCCGGTGGTCGGTCACAACGCCCTGACCCGTGACGTCGACATCGCTGCCCCGGTTATCGCCCGGCGGCTTGCCGTCGATCGTGACGCGGAAGCGGACCGGCATGCCGTCTGCCTTGGGGCCGAGCACGAGATGCAGGTCTCGGGCGTGGAACTGGAGGCTAATCGCGCCGCCCGGTGCGTCCAACTCGGCGCGTTCACCGCGAACCGTCCATAGTCCATCGAGGCTCCACTCGTTCAACTGACGGGGGAGGGCGCGGTAAGTCGCGCTCCTGTCGCGGATCAGGCTACCGGCCGCGACGAAATTGGCCGCCCGCTGATATCCGAGATAGGTCTCGCCGGAGCGAAGGTTCGCGGGATCCGCCGGGGCCTGCGTGCCTGACCCCGGAAGGGTTGTAGGGTACAGCCGTAGTTTCCCGATTGCCCGCTTCGGCCAGAAGTGCCTGGAGTACGCGTTCGGAGGCGTCGTAGTTTCCTTCCCCGAACTGGTGGTGGCGGATGAGGCCTTCGGCGTCGACGAAATAGAGCGCCGGCCAATAGCTGTTGTCGAAGGCCCGCCAGACCGAGAAGTCGTTGTCGATGGCGACCGGATAGCCGACGCCGAGATTCTTTGTGGCCTTGCGGACATTCGGGACGCTCTTTTCGAAGGCGAATTCAGGCGTATGTACACCGATCACCACCAGTCCCTGGTCCTCGTACTTCTCCGCCCATGCGCGGATGTAAGGCAGCGTGCGTAGGCAGTTGATGCAGGAATAGGTCCAGAAGTTGACGAGGACGACCTTGCCTCGCAGGCCTTCTGGGGTGAGCGGCGGCGAGTTCAGCCATTCGTTGGCGCCCGCGAACGAGGGCAGGACGCTTTCGACCGGCAGGCTTGCCGCCGCGGTCTGACGCGTCCCGGCGCCGGACTTGGGACCCTGCAGGGCGAGCAACTTCTGCTCGATGCGCGTCGTGCCGGCGGCCGATAGAGGCGCCAGCAGGCTGGCGTCGAGGCCGAGACCGACCGCGACGGCGGAAGCAAGGACGAGCGCCCCCGCCACCCGGCGAAGCTCGTCGCCGAAGCCGAGGCTGCGCTTCAGCACGGCGAACAGGCGACCACCGGCGAGGAATGCGAGCGAAAGCGACGTCGCCGCCCCGCCGGCATAGGCGAGGAGAAGCAGGAAGCTCTGCGAGTTCGGCCCAAGAAGCGCGGCGCCGGTCAGGATCAGCGCCAGGATCGGTCCCGCGCAGGGCGCCCAGAGGAGGCCGGTGGCAACGCCGAGGAGCACGCTCGGCCACACGGCCAAGTCCCCGCTATGCCTCCGGCTTTCCGCCGCGCCTGCGATCCGCGCGCCAAGCGATACGAGCGGTCGCGTCAGCCGTTCCGACAGGCTGGGAAACAGCAGGCTCGCTCCGAACAGGCCGAGCAGGACCACGGCCGCCACGCGGGCATACTGGTTAGCCGCGACCGCCCATCCTCCGGCGACTGCCCCGAGACTCGCGACGATCGCGAAGGTGAGCGCCATTCCGGCGAGGAGCGGCAGCAGGCCTTGGCGGAACGGCCTGTCCGAACGCGCGAAGACGAACGGCAATACGGGCCAGATGCACGGACTGAGGATCGTCAGGACGCCGGCCACATAGGACAACAGGAACAGGGTCATGGCTTTTCCTTCACCGAAATCGGTGCGTTGGATCAGGGATGGGCGTGCGTCGGGCGATCAGTAGGCGTCGACGTCGATGACCGCCTGGGCGAGGGCCTGCGGCGCTTCCTGCGGCAGGTTGTGGCCGATGCCGCCGTCGATCAGCCGGTGCGCGTAGTGACTGGAGAACTTCTTCGCATAGGTCGCGGGATCGGGATGCGGCGCGCCATTGGCGTCACCCTCCATGGTGATCGTTGGAACGGTGATGACCGGGAAGGCGGCGAGCCGCTTTTCAAGGTCGTCGTATTTCCGCTCGCCCTCGGCGAGGCCGAGCCGCCAGCGGTAGTTGTGGATCACGATGTCGACGTGGTCCGGATTGTCGAAGGCCGCCGCCGAACGGTCGAAGGTGGCGTCGTCGAAGTTCCATTTCGGCGAGGCAATCTGCCAGATGAGCTTCGAGAAATCATGCCGGTTGGCCGCGTAACCGGCACGGCCGCGCTCGGTGGCGAAATAGTACTGGTACCACCACTGGAGCTCGGCTTTCGGCGGCAGGGGCTTCCGTCCGGCCTCCTGGCTGCCGATGAGATAGCCGCTGACGGAGACCAACGCCTTGCAACGCTCCGGCCAGAGGGCGGCGACGATGCAGGCTGTCCGCGCGCCCCAGTCGAAGCCGGCGATGAGCGCCTTTTCGATCTTGAGGGCGTCCATCAGGGCGATGACGTCGACGGCGACAACCGATTGCTGGCCGTTGCGGAGCGTGTCGCCCGACAGGAAGCGCGTCGTTCCGTAGCCGCGCAGATGGGGCACGATCACGCGATAGCCCTTCGATGCCAGCAGTGGCGCGACTTCGACGAAGGCATGAATGTCATAGGGCCAGCCGTGCAGCAGGATGACCGGCGGACCGTCGGCCGGACCGGCCTCGGCATATCCGACGTTCAGGACGCCGGCGTCGATCTGCTTGAGCGGGCCGAACGAGGTGTTCGTCCCGGGCTTGATCACGGGCAGATTTGCCGGCTTCGCGCTGCCGGACTGTGCCTGTGCCAGCCCGGCCATCCCGAATTGGGCGGCAGCGATGGTCGCAGCGGCGGTGCCGAAAAAGCGGCGGCGAAGAGGATTGAACGCGTCTGACATCGCAAGTCCTTTCTCGATCAGGATGATCTTCAAGCGGGCTTCGTGGCGACCAAGACGGGCCGGGCGACAAGCGTCCCGGCTGGCTGTTGGACCTCCTGTGCAACTGGAACAGTTTGCTGATCGGCAAAGGCCTCGGCGCAGCAGGCGATGACCACGGCGACGGCTCCGGCAAACAGGGCGAATTTTGCGATGCTGTTCATTTCATCTCCTTTTGGGTTGTCGAATTACTAGCGAATGCGATCAAAGCGCATCCGCTATAAATGGTCGGGCGACATGGCGGGGGTCGGGCTTAGACCAAGTTGATCTCGACGCCGATATTGCCGCGCGTGGCCTTCGAATAGGGGCAGGTCTGGTGCGCGGCATCGACCAGCCCCTGGGCGACGTTACGCTCGATGCCGGGCAGGCTGACATTGAGGCGAGCCTGCAGGAAAAAGCCGCCGTTACCGGCGCCGAGGTCGACTTCAGCATCGACAGCAAGATCCGGCGGCAGGGCGATCTTCCGTCTGCCGGCTTCGATCCCCATGGCGCCGATGAAGCAGGCCGACCAGCCGGCTGCAAACAGCTGTTCGGGATTGGTGCCGGCGCCGGACGTGCCGGGCGACGACAGCTTGATGTCCAGCCGGCCGTCCTGGCTGCGGGATACGCCGTCGCGGCCGCCCGAGGTGTGGGTCTTGCCGGTATAAAGCACCTTCTCGATCTGACTCATGGTTTGCCCTTTCTTATTTACTCGTATCCGATTAATTCGGATGCGAGTTATAAATAGACCGACGCGGAGAAAGTCAACTTCCGATTTAATCGGATGCGATATATCTAGGTATGAAAGT
The DNA here is from genome assembly GCA_963778835.1 of uncultured Alphaproteobacteria bacterium. Classification (GTDB taxonomy): domain Bacteria; phylum Pseudomonadota; class Alphaproteobacteria; order Rhizobiales; family Methylopilaceae; genus Flaviflagellibacter. The sequence continues at coordinate 47,892 of CAVZVY010000001.1, read as the reverse complement.
CGATTTTTGTTTGAGAGAGGTTGAGGATGAAGCCCACCAATCCGGTCGATCCGCCGAGCCCGAGGCTCGCCGATTTCCTGTGCTTTGCGGTCTATTCCGCCAACCTCGCCTTTGGCCGCGCCTACAAGCCGATCCTGGAAAAGCTCGGCCTGACATACACCCAGTACATCGCGATCGTGGCGCTTTGGGAGGAGGACGATCAGACGGTGAGCGGTCTCGGCGAGAAGCTGTTTCTTGAGTCCAATACGCTCACCCCCATTCTCAAGAAGCTGGAGACAATGGGATACCTGACCCGGCGCCGCGATCCGCAGGACGAACGGGTAGTTCGCGTCGGCCTTACCGCGGCCGGCCGCCGCCTGCGCGAGCAGGCGCTCAACAGGACGCTAGTGAAAAAGACCCACCTGTCGGCCGAGGAATTCGCAAAGCTGCAGAAGGCCGTTTCGGCCCTGCGCGACAACCTTCTCGATGCTACCGGGCGGGATGAGGTCGCGGCGGAGAAAGGGCGGCGCAAGTGGGCTTCCTCGATCTGAGTCTTCTCGCCCGGTTACTCGGTGCTCGTTTCGAACAGAGCGCGCTCCTTGGCGAACATCTCGCCGAGGTGCTCGACCACTGTTCGGATCGGCAGATCCTTTCGGTCCTGCCGTCGCGTCAAGATCCAGACCTCGCGCGATGGCGGGGTCGGTCCGAGTCGGCAGAGCCGCAGGCTTTCTTCCGTCCGGCCGATATAATGAGGAAGCAAAGCGAGTCCGGCATTCGATGCGGCGGCGGTGGCCTGCGCGATTTGGTTGTTCGCGCGAAATGACACGCGCGCACGGGGGAACTGGCGTGACAGCCAAGCCGCCTCCGGTATGTCGGCATTGATCTCGTCGAACCCGACAAAGACCGGGTCGGCTCCTGCCTCGACCTGCTCACAGACGGAAGGCGTGCCGTAGAAGCCGTATCCCATGGTCACGAGCTGGCGGGCGATCAGATAACTGTCCTGAGGACGGTCGAGCCGAACGGCGATGTCCGTTCCATGCCGCTCCAGGCTCACAGCCCTAAGGTCCGTCGCGAGATCGATGTCGAGCCCGGGATACTCGACCGGAATTTTCGCCAGACGGGCGATCAGGAAGCCCTGGGAGAGCGCCGGTGGGGCGTTCACCCGCACGAGGCCTCGGGGAGAATCGTCCGTGCCGCCACGTCTCACGGTTTGAGCCGCTGCTTCCATGTCGCCGGCTGCCTCGAGCGTCCGCGTCCCGGCCGGCGTCAGGACGTAACCCTCCGGCCGCCGTTCGACGAGCTTTTCCCCCAATGATGCTTCTAGCGCCTTGATCCGCCGCGCGACGGTCGCGTGGTTGACCATGAGCGTCCGCGCTGCCGCCGACAGGCTTCCGTGCCGGCCGAGGGCGAGGAAAACGCGGAGATCCTGCCAGTCCGGCTCTGTGCGTTTTTGCTCAGCCATTGAGCGAGATTAGCGAATTTTTCGCAGGCGTGAACGACCTTATTCAATGGCTCCGACAACATCGACCTGCGCACACGGCCTCTGAGCCAGAGCGCCGAGGGAGCACACCATGAGCGGACAACAGAAAGTCGCGATCGTCACCGGTGCCTCGCAGGGCATCGGCGCCGCAATCGCCCAAGCGTATCGGGACAACGGCTACGCCGTCGTCGCCAATTCGCGCAGCATCAAATCCTCGGCCGACAACGGCATCATGACGGTTCCCGGCAATATCGGCGATCGCGACGTGGCGGAACTGGTGGTCAACACGGCGATCGAGCGCTTCGGCCGGATCGATACGCTGATCAACAATGCCGGCATTTTCATCGCAAAGCCGTTCACGGACTACACTCTGGACGACTTCAGCAATGTCCTCGACGTGAACGTACGCGGCTTCTACCACGTGACCCAGCTTGCCATCGCCCGGATGTTGCAGCAGGGCAGCGGACATATCGTCCAGATCACGACCACGCTCGTCGACCAGCCGATCGCCGCCGTGCCGTCGGGTCTGGCGGCCCTGACAAAAGGCGGACTCGACGCAGTCACTCGCTCGCTGGCGATCGAATATGCAAAAAGCGGAATCCGCGTGAATGCCGTCGCGCCCGGCATCATCAGGACGCCGATGCACGCCCCCGAAACGCATGATTTCCTGGGCGCCCTCCATCCCATGGGTCACATGGGCGAGGTCAAGGACGTCGTCGACGCGATCCTTTATCTCGAACGGGCGGCCTTCGTCACCGGCGAGACGCTGAACGTCGACGGCGGCCAGCATGCCGGCCACTGGTAATCGTCCAGCCCCAAGAAGAACGACAATGCCTTATGTGAACATCAAGGTGACCCGCGAGGGCACGGCTCCGGGTGCGTCCAGCACGACGCCGGAACAGAAAGCCGCGCTCATCAAGGGAGTGAGCGACCTCCTCTTTGAGGTGCTCGGAAAGTCACGAAACACGACCTTCGTCATCATCGAAGAGGTTGAGATGGATAGCTGGGGCGTCGGCGGCCTGCCTGTCGCCGAGTACCGGCAATTGGTCTCGCGGAGCGGGTCCCCGCGGTGAAGCTTAAGTCCCATCTACTCTCAACTTGCGAGCAGACTGCATGCCCGAGGGTATAGGCCGGGCATGCAGATTCTCAGCAGCTATCAGCGGCATACGGTGGTGACGCGTCCGTAGCTATCGACAACCTGAGAGCAATTGTTTGCCACCGCTGCCGCAGCCCCAACAGCGACGCCCGTCGCGCCGACCGCTACGGCCCGGCGCGTGGTGCGTCGCGCCACTCCGGCATAGCTCATCGGCGTCCCTGGGCGGCCGACACGGGCTTCGGCGGTCGATACCGCGCTTTGTTCGTTCGTCGGGAGCTCTCCGTTCCACAGGAGAGCGATGCCGCCAACGCCAATCGCGATCAGGCCGTGCATCACGAAGCGAATTTTCTGCCTCATTTTCTGCCTCCTACAATGACCAGCCCCGGGGGAACTTCGTCGAGATCGGCGAGAGCATCCTTGGCAACCTTGCTTCCGCCCTGCGGCATCTGGAAGGTGAAGGCGTCAGCGGTTGCAGGAGTGTCCGACCGCCATTCCTTGATCCGAAGCGTGTACTGGGGAGCTCCGGTCACAGACTTGCTCGTGATCACGTATTTGCGCGGAACAGGGCGCGCGCCGATTTCCACCCAAAGCTGCCAGTCGACCTCGGCGTTACGAAACGCCAGGTGCTCGCAGTCGACGCCGTCGATCACTCCTTGGCCGACATATTTCGCCTCCAGAACATCCTCGATGAGCGCGTCGTAGACATTTGAGAGAAGGAGGTCCGCGCCGGGCGCGGCCATCCCGACCTCGGTTCTCAGACTGTCGATGAGCTTATCGGTAGAACCGGGAGCGTCGATCTGAGCGTATTCATGCTCGTTTTTGCCGAGGATGCTCAGCGTCTTGCCGTCAAAAACCATTTCCACATCGGCATAGCCGCCGGTGCGAGTGACCTTCAGCTTGTCCGGGCGGTTCAACTGAACTGTGCCCGAGCTCGCGAACTGGATTTTCTGAAGCTCTGACGTGATCACCTCAATATCCGTATCGTACGCCAATGAAATTGACGGCTGGCCGGAAACGTAGTCGGACATCTGCTTGAGGATTTTCCGAGCGTCAGCATCATCCTGTGCATAGCCAGGTGCGACCCAGGCAATCGTCGCGATCGAAAGAGCTGCTGCCGTTGTCCTAAGGGTGGTTCTGTTGATCGACCGCATTGCGGGAACTGCTTTCATCAGATCCTCCTGCCTTATTGGTTAGACTTAAGCCGCCTTCTGTCTCGTCTTGTCCAAATCCGGTCCGGGAGGAGATTGCCGGCAGATCGCACGTCTCTCCTTGCGCTCGTTAGCCCGTTGGCGTGCTGCTAAAGTTGTCGGCGCTCCCGTGTTCCAAGTTGGCGCACTGGGCATGCCGGCGGGAAACGAGGTTATTGAGACCTACCCTCTAGCCAAGGACCGGCGCGCCTCGATTTCTCGAAACGATAGGGGCAATGCAACGCCCGATCGGTCCTCAGAGACATTGTCCTTTGGGGCAGTCCGGCTACACAAAACGTCATCCGACGTTCGTCACGCGCCGCGTTGAGAAGGCGTGCCTGCAGCTTCGGCCGCGAGGTAGTCCTGGTCCGATTGTGCTTAGGGAACCGGACTCATTTGCTCGTGCTTCTCAATGCCTCGAGGAGTAGAGCGCCGGAAAACGGCTTCATCAAAAAAGCTGCACATCCGGTGGATCGCGCTCGGGCGCGGGTTTCGGCGCTGTCGTCGGCGGTGAGAAAAATCGTCGGGATCGCGTGGCCCAAGCTCAAAATCTCTTTAGCCAAATCAATGCCTGACTGGCCCGGCAGGTGGATATCGAGGATCAGGCACTGCGCGTGATCAAGCTCGGCGTCCTCCATGAACTCCTCGGCCGAGGCGAAGCTTGAAAAGGAGAAACCGGAAGCCGCCAGCAAACGTTCGAGGCTTTTTCGAACTGGCAAATCGTCGTCAACGATCAATATGCGCGCGGGGACCATAGCTTAGCACTTTCCGACAAAACCGCGGTATGTGGTCAAACACGCGCACGGGCATTGAGATCCATTGTGCGGATGGATCTTTTGGGCAGAGATCATCGCGAGAGCTGGTAGAATGACGGCGCCGAGCTGTAGCTCGCGTGACATACGAATGACAATCTACGCACGCAGCGTCGCACCGTATACTGCCCATAAGGGCAACGGGTCCGACAATCCGCTGAGAGCGGGAGAGGGCGCTAGAAGCGGTGCGCTGGGTGCGCGCGAGCTGCGATACGCTCCGCCACCGATACAAGCTCCGCGACCGACATGGCGCCAGTCTTTTCCATGATGCTGTGACGGTGCGCCTTCACGGTTCTTTCCGTCACCCCCAAATCATGGGCGATCTGCTTGTTCATCCGACCACGGATGACGAGATCGTACACTTCCTTCTCGCGGCGCGTCAGCGCCCTGATCCGGCGCTGCAATTCGCCGAACTCCGCGTCGTCCTGCCTCGTTCGTTGATGGCGGGCAAGCGCGTGGTCGAGTGCCTTGAGGAGTTTGTCGGTATCTACGGGCTTGGTCAGAAAATCGTCCGCCCCAGCCTTGATCGCTTTCACGCTCAGGGAAATATCGCCGTATCCGGTGAGGAATACGATCGGTACCGTGGAGCCGAGGGACAAGAGCCGGTCCTGCAACTCGGACCCATTAAGACCGGGCATTCGGACGTCGAGCAAAACGCAACATATGTCATCGCTCGCTGGAAGTTGTTCCAGCAGATCGTATGCGGACGCAAACGTATTGACGTCATAGCCAAGGCCTCGGAGAAGTCTTGCGAGCGCTGCGCGAAACAATTCATCATCGTCAACGATGTTTATTTTTGGAGCCATTGGCGCCACCTCCTCTTCCGTTGGCTACTGGAAGGCTAAAGTGGAACTCCGCACCACCACTGAACCGGTTTCTTGCCCAGATGCGGCCGTGATGGGCCTCGATAATCTTGCGAGAAATCGCAAGTCCCATCCCCATGCCATGATCTTTGGTAGTATAGTACGCCTCGAAAATTTCTTCCAGCTTGTCCGTCGGTATTCCTGGTCCCGAGTTCGATGATCGATACTCGCACGTAACCGTCGGGGAGCAGGTCGGAGCTGCACGAAACCTCCCGACGTCCCTCGGTTCTGGTCGCGACCGCGTCCAGCGCATTTACGACGAGATTCAATACAACTTGCTGGATCTGTATTCTGTCGCCGTCCACTTTTGGCAGATCCGGCAACAATTGGTTCGCCACCGGAGCCCCTCGCTCGATAGCTTTGTCAGATACGAGTGACAGAACTTCTTCGACGGCATCGTTTATATCGATCTCTTTTACTTCAACATGAGCGCGACTTAGAAGCTTCCGTATTCGCTGTATAATAAGCGTGGCGCGCTCATCGTCCTTCTTGATGTCGCCGACGATTGCCTTAACTTCTTTAAGGTCGGGAAATGTAGAGTTCAGGATCAGTTCCGCGGCCTCCGCGTTGCTGCGAATGGCACTCAAGGGCTGTGCGAGTTCGTGAGCGATAGATGTGGAAAGCTCGCCGGCGGTCGATCGTCTGTTCATCAACGCCGTCTCGGACATACGCTCACGGGATTCAGTTTCCGCCAAGCGGCGGCGCCGGTGCTCGAAGAAAAAACCCGCGATCAGGCCGGTTTGCAGAACGAACAAAGCCGCGATGACAAGGATCTGATTTCTAGAAGCCTCCCGTAGGAATGGAGGCTTGAAAAGAACTTCGCCGTCGGCCGGAAGATTTTGAGGGGCGGCCTTGATCTCGGTGATGCCTGCACGAAGGTTGAGGTGGGCGATCTCTTCGCCATCGACCCCGATCTTGTCGCGATACTTCGTCTGAAAGTGTCGTTTCAGACCTGCCTCATTTTCAGGGTCGCCAAACCGGACGAGATCAAAATTTTCGAAGACAAGGCTGACCGGCTCCGCTTCCGGAGTGCTGGGCTGAAGAACAAGGATGGGGCGCGACGGCGAAGCCATCGTTGAGGTCGGGAGCGCGAGGCAGCAAAATACGGCGGCGACTGCTCTCCCGAATCGCCGCGTCAAGCGATTCCGAGACATGAGTCACGTCCGCCAGACTTTGCCCGAGGTCGTAAGCTAGCACCGTACCACAACCAAGGCGAGGGTTTAGTGAAACTGCCACTTGTTTTGGTGATCAGATAACAAATCCAATCGACGTGAATTGTCCCAAAGGACAATGTCTTCGAGGACAATAGAAGGGCTGCAAGTGCCCGCCTTATCGTGCGGACACTCCAAGTGCGAAGTGGCATCGGCCCGGCGAGGACGTCACGACGCGCTAACCCAGAGCCGCTCGATATGAACTGTCTGATCCCGAAGCTGATCGCTGGCTTGGCAGTCCTCGTAGGATCATCTTTCGTCGATCAAACCGTTGCCACGGCACAAAATATCTCGGACCTGCAGGGAGCCTGGATTCAGTATTCGGTGCCTTGCGATCAAGTTTACGTCACCGATAACGGACAATCGCGCTTCCGGCCCAATCAGAGGGACCTGTTCACGTCCGCTTTCATCATAACCGGCGATCGGCTCAGCACGGCCAACGCATCATGCCAGATCGTGGCGATCTCCAATAAAGAGCTGCGGCGAGAACTGTCGCTGTCGTGCACGACACCCATCACGACGGTTCCAATAGTAGCCCTGCTGTCCCTGGAAACCGGCGGCACGCTTCGCCGCTATTTCGACGCCGGCGATCGTGTCGGCGACGAATACAAACGCTGCGGACGGTAAGGTCAAAAATCTTCCAAGAACGGAGGCTCGCGATGATATCCGACATCAAGAACATTCTGGTTGGCATCGCCTATGAGCCGGTCATCGAGGAAAGTTCTCACGCGTTCGCATATGGCCTGTCTCTGGCCAAGGAAGCGGGCGCTCATCTGTCCGTTCACGCATCGTCCATACAAGTGGCGGGTGCCGGCGTAGCCACCAGCCGCATGGCATCGGGGATGGCTGCCTCGGAGAACAAGCGGCTTAAAGAACTGGTGGCGGCAACGGTCGAGAACGCGCGAGGAGAAGCAAGTCGCCTGGGCGTGGACTGCGCGATTGAGACCTCCCACCTGAGATACCCCGAACTCGTTGCAAAGCTGGTGGCGCAGGCGAGGGTTCATGACCTCACGGTTCTCGACGCGGCGTCCAAGACGGCGTCCATCGATCGTGGCTATATCGAATGCGCGCTGTTTGAGACGGGGCGCCCGGCGATCATCGTCCCGCCGGAAACGGCCGCATTTCGTGGCGATCGGATCGCTGTAGCCTGGGACGGAGGGGGGAGGGCGGCTCGCGCGGTTCACGACGCGATCCCCCTTCTGAAGGCGGCCACGTTGGTGGAAGTCATCTCTGTTTCGGGCGAGAAGGATCACGACGGCGCGACGTCTGGAGAACGGATCCAGCATCTTCTCGCCGCGCATGGAGTGAGGGCCACGGCGGTCAATGTGCCGGCGAAGTACAGCGATGTAGCAGCGATATTACGTGAGCATATAGACAGCTCACAGATCGACATGCTCGTCATGGGCGCTTACGCGCACTCGTGGATCCGGCAAGTCGTGCTGGGCGGCGTGACGCAATCACTGCTGAAGTCCGCTCCGGTGCCGCTCTTCATGTCCTATTGAGCCCGGATCGCTTCTCGACGGGTGAGTCGGCCACCGCACATGGCGCTGAGGCGGCTTTGTTGGCCCCGCCTATTGTCCTCTCAGGCATTGTCCTTCGGTACACTGTCTCTTGGGTCAATGGCCGGTGCTGTGCCTGTTGGGTAGCGTAACCACAGAGGCAGCATTCCACCGGAGAGGCGCTTCATAGACGGTCGCCGCGGGACACTCACGGGCCTCGTTCCCGAGCAGGGTGAACGCCCAATCAGGGGTACGCGGATCCGTTCTTAGGTGGTCTCGCAGTTTCTCAGGAATACCCGCTACCGAGGGATACGCCATGCTCGGAGAGTCCGCACGCATCGATCAGTTTTTGCTCATGCATTCAGCCCGGCCGGATAATTGGCGAGAGATTGCTGTCCTTGCCGCAAGCTGGGAAGCCGGCAAGGTCGGACGAGAAAAGCTCGACGCCGCGCTTTCGGCGATGGAGCCGGTGGAGGGCTATCATGCTTTCCCCGGGCAGAAGCTTTTCAGCGCTCTGCGCGACCGGGTCGCCGCGAACGACAGTAGTGACGCGCGCCGTTTGGCGCGGCGGATCTCCAACTCCCTTCTGACGAACTCCTATCGCCATCGGTCGGGCGAGTGGGACATTAGCGAAGACATGGCCTCCGACGAGGTGTCGGACGTCCTGCCGCCCGGCTTGCAGGAGGGCGAAAAGCATCGGCCATATTTCGAGGCTCTCTTCCTGTCGGCACAGCCTGCGGCTCGTTGGCCGGCGCTGATCGATGAGATCAGATATTTGCGTCGCACCGAGGATGGTTTCATCTACGAGCCCGTCTTCGTGGGTTCGTTCGAGGACGCATTCTGCGCGGCTGCGGTCAATCCGGAGATCATTTCCGTCGTCATACCCGACGACTTCCCGTTCAGGTCACGATACGACGCGCCAGTTCTAAGATCCGTTTTGACGACGCTCGGCATAGGCGAGGATCAGGAGCCGTCCGCACTGGCGCTAGCCAGCGCGCTCAAGCACATCCGCCCTGAACTGGATGTGTTCCTCCTCGCGGGTCAGCGGGTCGAGGACATCGCCGGCGATCCAGCGGCCAGCTGTATACGCCGGGTGTTCTATTCGGTCGAAGAACCGCTCGAAATTCACCTGTCGATCCTCGAGGGCGTGCAAGGGCGGTTCGAGACGCCTTTCTTCGACAATCTGAAGCGTTATGCCAAACGGCCTATAGGCACCTTCCATGCGCTCCCGATCGCCCGTGGCAAGTCGGTTTTCAAGTCCGACTGGATCCGCGACATGGGCGAGTTCTACGGGCTCAATCTTTTCCTGGCCGAAAGCAGCGCGACCACCGGCGGCCTCGACAGCCTTCTTGAGCCGACGGGCAACATCAAGCGCGCGCAGGAACTGGCAGCTCGCGCTTTCGGTGCCGATCACGCCTTCTTCGTTACGAACGGCACGTCGACGTCAAACAAGATGGTCGTACAGGCGCTGCTTGCGCCCGGCGACATCGCCATCGTCGACCGCAATTGCCACAAGTCCCACCACTACGGGATGGTGCTGTCCGGCGCTCAGCCGCTGTACGTTGAAGCGTTCCCGCTGACGCAATATTCGATGTACGGCGCGGTGCCGCTCAAGACCATCAAGGAAGCCCTGCTTGCCTTGCGCGAGGAAGGCCGCCTCGATCGGGTGAAACTGCTCGACCTGACGAACTGCACCTTCGACGGCCACATGTACAATGTCCGCCGGGTGATGGAGGAATGCCTCGCGATCAAACCCGACCTGATCTTCCTCTGGGATGAGGCTTGGTCAGGGTTCGCCCGGTTCTCACCATTCCTCAGGCCGCGAACCGCCATGGGAGCGGCGGCGGCGATCGAGGAATGGCTTAGAGACCCCGCCTCGGTGGACGCATATGAGGCGCAGCAGAAAGAACTCGGCGAAGAGCCGAGCCTGGATGTGCTGCTTGCGACGAGGCTGATCCCCGATCCTCGCCAGGTGCGCCTGCGCGTCTATCAGACCAACTCAACGCACAAATCCATGTCGGCCTTCCGCCAGGGTTCGATGCTCCTTGTGAAGGACGTCGACTTCCACAAGGTCGCGGCGCAGTTCCGCGAGGCCGTCTTCACCCACGCCTCGACAAGCCCGAACCAGCAGCTCATCGCCAGCCTCGACATCGCGCGGCGCCAGATGGAGCTCGAAGGCTACGGCCTCGTGATGAACGCGATCGAGATCGCCTTCAAGATACGGCAGGCCGTGAACAGCCATCCGCTGATTTCCCGATACTTCAAGATACTGGGCGCTGACGAGCTGATCCCCGAGGAATACCGGCAGTCCGGGTTCGTCGATTATTTCGCTCCGGGCGCGACATGGGCGGATGTCGTTCGGGCGATGCGAGAGGATGAATTCTATCTCGACCCGACGCGGATGACGCTGGTGTGCGGCGAAGCCGGCTTTGACGGTACCCAGTTCAAGGGACTGCTCGCCAATGAGTATGGCATCCAGCTCAACAAGACATCGCGAAACAGCGTGCTGCTGCAGTCGAACATCAACAACTCACGCAGCGATGTCGCCAATCTCATTCGCGTCCTGGCCGAGATTGCGGCCTCCGTCGATCAGCGACTGAAGGACGGCAACGACATCGAGCGCGACGCCTTCGCCGCCCGGGTGAAGGCGCTCATGACGGACGTGCCGGACCTGCCCAACTTCAGTTACTTCCACGATGCGTTCCGCTCGGATGCGGGAGAGAAGACCGTGGAAGGCGACATGCGCACCGCTTTCTTCTCCGCCTATCACGAAGAACTCAGCGAATACGTCCCGCTGTTCGGCGCTGAATGCGACCGGCGTCTGCGCGAGGGGCCGGCGCTGGTGTCCGCCAATTTTGTCATCCCTTACCCGCCCGGCTTCCCGATCATGGTTCCGGGGCAGGTTCTCACGCAGGAAACCGTCGACTTCATGAGGAAGCTCGATGTCAAGGAGATCCACGGTTACGAAAAAGACCGCGGACTCAAGCTGTTAAGGCCAGATGCCATTTCGTCCAAGTCATCCCGCTGAGCCAAGGACTGTCGCTATGCAGACCTTTTTCCAATTCCTCGCGACCAATCCATACATCCTGCTTTTCCTCACCGTCGGGGCGTCAGTGTGGCTCGGTCGCCAAACGATCGCGGGATACGGGTTGGGGATGGTCGCTTCGGCAATCGTGATTGGTTGTGGACTGTCGGTCTGGGCATCTGCCTATGGGACGAAGCTCGAACTGAACAACTTTACCCGCCTCCTCTTCTACTACCTGTTCATGTACGGCGTAGGCCTCCGTGTCGGCCCTTCTTTCGTCAACAGCCTCGGCGGAGACGGAATCAAATTCACCGTCCTGGCCTTCGTCAGCTGCATCGCCGGCCTGGCGCTGGTCGTGATGGGCGCGAAGCTTTTCGACCTTCCCATGGGCGCGGCAGGTGGGATGCTGGCGGGTTCGCAAACGATGTCCGCTGCGATCGGCTCGGCTGAGCAGGCCGTGATCGCTGGTGCGGTGACGCCACCCGAAGGTACCACGCCGGAGCAGGTCAATGCGATGATCGCCCTGTCCTACGGCATCACCTACATCTGGGGTACCGTCGGCATTATTCTGATCACGAAGTATCTGCCGCAATGGTGGGGCGTCGATGCAAGGCAGGCGGCGGCTGACTACGAGAAAAAGCACGGTGTTGCGAGCGGCGACGCGCCCTCGATGTCCGGCTGGACGGCCGGCGGTCTCCGCGCATACCGGCTGGAAAACGAGGAGTGGGTTGGCAAGACGCTGACCGACTTGCTGCGTCAGCATCCGGAATACCGTGTCGTGAACGTTGTTCGGGACAGCGTCGCCCTCGGGACGCCGATGGAGACTCCGCTCAGAAAAGGTGACGTGATCGCACTTGGCGGTCGCCGCGAGGCGATGACCGAAAAGATGGGTCTGGTTGGTCCGGAAGTGAGCGACAAGATCGCCCTCGACCTGCCTCTGGACAAGGCGGAAATCCTCGTCACGAACGGGGAAATGCTGAAGAAGACCCGCGAGGAATGGCGGCGTTTGCCTGGTGCCGATCAGATACAGGTCGTGGGCCTGGAACGCTCTGGTGTGCCCATTCCAATTGGCGACGATACCAGACTGCAGAGAATGGACATCGTCACCGTAGCCGGTCTGAAGGGTGCCGTATCCGAAATAGGCGCGGCATTCGGCCGGATCGTGCGTCCCTCTACAGCGACAGACCTTCTGACACTGGCGCTCGGGATGATACTCGGCTTCCTCATTGGAAAAATCGAATTCCCCGCGTTCGGCGCCACGGTCGGACTTGGAAATGCAGGCGGACTTCTCGTTGCTGGCGTCATCGTTTCCTCGTTCGCGGCCCGGCTTCGCTTCTTCGGCAACACGCCGGCCGCCGCGCGCAACATCCTCGAGGATCTCGGCCTGATCGTCTTCGTGGCGATTGTCGGCATCAACGCCGGCAACTCACTGCTGGCTCAGCTGACCGGATCTCTGGCGCTGAAGATTTTCATTGTCGGCTTCGTGGCTTGCTCGATCCCGCCGATCATCGTGTGGGCGATCGGGTACCATGTGTTCCGGATGAATCCCGCGGTTCTGATGGGCGGCGTTGCGGGTGCCCGCAGCCACAGCGGACCATGCCGCGAGGCGGCCGTGGAGATCCAGTCGAACGTGCCTTGGATCGGCTTCCCCGTCGCCTATGCCGTGTCCGGCGTGCTTCTGACGATCTTTGGCTACTTCGCGATGTTGCTCGCCCAATAACAACGATGAGGAGGCTCATGCGATGCTGTCGTGGCTCCATGACTTCCTCATCCGTTATCCCGAGCTCTCGCTGTTCCTCGTGATCAGCGCGGGCTACGTGATCGGGAACTTGAAGTTCCGCGGATTTGGGCTGGGTCCCGTTACCGGCTCGCTGTTTGCCGGAATACTCCTTGGCCAGTTCGCGGAAGTTCCGACATCGTCCATGACGAAGTCGTTCCTCTTCCTGCTCTTTCTGTTCGGCATCGGCTATTCGGTCGGTCCTCAATTCATGCAGGCGCTGAAGCGCGACGGTGCGAAGCCCATCCTCCTTACCTTCGTCTGCTGCTTCACCGGGCTCGCGGCATCGATCGTCATCTCCAAATTCCTCGGACTGAACCCCGGTCTGGCTGCCGGCTTGATGTCGGGAGCTTTGACCGAGAGCCCGGCGATGGGAACGGCCACGGAAGCGATAAACGCCTTGCCTCTGCCGGAAGCCGAACGCGCACGGCTGGTGGCGCATGTCGCCGTCGCGGACGCGGTCTGCTACGTGTTCGGCGCGGCAGGTGTCATCATCTTCTGCACGGTCATCGCTCCGGCCCTTCTGCGGATCGATCTGAAAGCCGAGGCCCTCAAGCTCGAACAGGAACTCGGGATCGTGCGCGAGAAGCCGGGTGTTACGTCGGGCCGGCGCCGGTTCGAATTGCGCGCCTATCGGATGCCGCCGGCGTCTCCGCTGATCGGCCTTAGCGTGGAAGCGGCCGAGTCACGCATTCCCGACTATCGGATCTTCATCCATCGAATTCGCCGCAAGCATGTCATGCTGAATGCCGAGCCGAGTACTATCCTGGGAGAGGGCGACGTCATCACGCTTTCCGGTCCACGTCAGGCGGTGCTCGAATTGGTCGACCCGCATGCCGAAGAGGTGGACGATCTCGAACTCCTGGACGTGCCGATTGCCATGGTCGACGTCGTCGTGCTGGACAAGCATGTCGCCGGCAAAAACCTGCTCAGCCTTGCTATGGAATCCTGGACGCGTGGCGTCTACCTTCGATCGGTGAGCCGGGGCGGTCAGGACATTCCGGTTGCCGCCGGTATCACATGCGAGCGGGGCGACATCCTGCGCATCGTCGGTCCGGACGATGCGGTGGCTGTCGCAGCGAAGCGGATCGGCGCCGTCGTCACCGCCAAGGCCGCGATCGATTTCGTCGTGCTCGGCCTTGCCATTTTTCTGGGTGGCGCCGTGGGCGTGCTTCTCACGGTCCCTGTCGGCGGAATTCGCCTTTCGATGGGATCGAGCATCGGCGCCCTGGTGGCCGGCCTGCTCGTCGGGCATATGCGCACTCGGTATCCCTTGTTCGGACGCATACCCGACGAAGCCGTGTCGCTGATGACTTCCCTCGGTCTGGCCGCTTTCGTCGGTATGACGGGTCTTCACGCCGGGCCGATTTTTCTGTCGGCAGTGCAGGAAACCGGGCCCGGACTGCTGCTGGGCGGAGCGGTAGTGACGCTCCTTCCAATGTTCGTCGGCCTCGCCTTCGGTCACTACGTCCTGCGGATGAACCCGATCATCCTGCTCGGCGCGCTGGCCGGAGCGCAGACGGTAACCGCGGCTATGGCGGCCGTGCAGGACCGCTCCGGAAGCTCGTTGGCTGTGCTAGGGTACACATCGGCATATCCGGTGGGACACATATTGCTGACGATGTGGGGCTCGATAATGGTCGCGGTAATCGCCGTCTAAGCGTCCCGAGCCGTTTACTGCACCAGAGGACACTATCGAAATCCGCAGCGCAGCGAAGAATGGCGCGGAGCGCGATGCGGTGGAACTGATCCGCATCCATTTTGCCTTGCCGCGACGTAGCGAGGTTGGCGATGCCAGTCTGGGCCAGTCCGAAAGCAATCCTGTGTGCCAGTAAACTGTCGCAGAGCAACCACGCGTGCGTACGCGCAAAGTCGTTGTCGAAGCTATGGGGTTCCAAGCTCACTGTCCTGCACGTTTTGGAGGATGAGGCACCTAGCGAGCTCAGCCATAATCAGCAGTCGACGTCTTGGTCGGGCACCCATCAGGACCGCCGGCGAGTTGCAGCCGGCGATCTCCTCGCTCGTGCGCATGAGATCGCCGACTGCGAGTTGATCGTCGAGGACGGCGATCCGGCCGCTACGATCCTCAATGTTGCTGATACGCGTGGATGCGATCTCATCGTAACCAATGTGTCTAAAGCCCAAACGACGGTCGGCTATAGTCTCGGCCGAACAATCGATAGCTTGCTTCGCCAAACCCGAGTTCCCGTCCTGATCGTTCGCGATCCCGTTCAGGGAGAGTATCGGAGCGTATTGGTCGCCAGCGATTTCTCCGAGCTCTCCCGACCGGCACTCGAGGCGGCAGCATCGTTCTTTCCACGGCAAACGCTCAGCGTTCTCCATGCTTATCAGTTGTCGCAATCTACTTTTGTGGACGATGCCGTGGCACTGGACGAACTTTGTCGGGGGCGAGCTGCCCGTCAGGAAGCGGAATTCTTCCATGGTCTTGACTTCTTGTGGAGCGATCGCCCCCGGCCGCGGGTGATCCTTGAGCAGGGAAAACCTTGCCAGATCGTCCATCGCTATGTGGCAAGCGGCAGGGCGGACCTCGTCGCGCTCGGAACACGTGGGCGCGGCGCGTTCGCTCAGGCATTTCTCGGAAGTACCGCGAAAGAGATCATTACATCGCTGCCGTGCGACGCTTTGGTGGTCAGATAAAGGATCAACTAGATGATCCGCGAAACGTCTTCGTAGTCATTTCCGACGTCCCGCGGGCTTCGGATATAGAGCAGCTAAACGGTGAGGCTCATCCGGTCGAAGGAATGCGTGCATTATCCGGAAGAGACGCCTTTCTCCCGCGGTACCTCTTCGGTCCAGCTCGCCATCACAGTTCTCCGCAGGACCTCAAAAATGACTGCGGTCGACCAACCAAACAACAGCACGCCGTTCATCGCCGTCATTGGCCCAAGCAAATGCCAGCGCTCCACGGGCGTCACGTCGCCGTAGCCAAGCGTTGTGTAGTTCACAAAGGCAAAATAGATGAGACCCGTGCCAGCAGGTGCAGCATTGACGATTGCGTAAGCCAATGACCAAACGAGTACCTCGGCCAAATGCGCAGCCATTAAGAATGACACGGTCGCAATCATGACGGCAATCAATCGAAGCGATTGACGCGACGTTGCAATGGCACCCGCGCTGCGCGCCGCCCATATTACGACCACCATCAACAATGCATGGATCGCAATATTGCAAATACTGACGCCAGAACCCACGAGAATTTGGCGCAACATGCAGATCGCTCCAGCGATGCGGACCATTATTTCGGTCTGACCGACCCAGAGTAAAAGCAATTCAGCGCTCGCTGCAATATCAGTCTATCTAAATGCTCATCGGCTTTTCGATTTCCGGAGCGGCAGTTCAAGTGACCTGAATTTGTGCCCAGTACGTGCGCGGTGAATAGAGCTTTCAGCAGTGTTTCAAGACATGGTCCTTTCACTGTAGCCGGGGCGGCAACAGGTACAGCGTCATGGCGAAAATCAGGTACACCATCAGTATGAGCACGCCGACAAACCACGCCGAGCGCCCACTGTTGGTCACCAGGGACACCGTCATGGTGGCGATGAGCATCATTATTACCGCGCCCGGCCAGAATTGCAGGTTCATCGGCATTGGACCGAGGACGTAACTGAGCAGTACCAGCATTGGAGCGACGAAGAGCGCGATTTGCGTTGCGCTCCCCAGCGCGATGCCCACGCTCAGGTCCAACCGGTTCTTCCGCGCGCCAGAGAACGCCGAGGCCATCTCCGCCGCACCGCCAACCAGCGCCACAATGATGAAACCCACGAATGCGGGGGTCATCCCGAATGCTACCGCCGCCTCCTGCACCAACTCGACGAACACCTCGCTCACCAGCGCGACCAGTACGGTGACGCCGGCCAGCGTGGCCAGGGCCAAGCCCAACGGCCACGGCACTTCGCCGGTCTCCGCGTGCTCCGCGCCGCCGAACAATTCGCGATGCGTCTTGAGTGAGAACAACAGGCCCAGTCCGTAGACGGCGATGAGCAGTACAGACAGGCCGATGCTCAACTTCTCGACGAACTCCGACCCCGTTGTGGAATCGGCTTCAGCGACCGCCGAGGAAATCATGATCGCGATCGTGGCCAGAAAGAGCAGGCTCGCCTGCATGCGGGCGTTGCCTCTGTTGTATTCCTGCACGTGGTGCCTGAGGCCGCCGAGTAGAAACGACGCGCCCAACATGAACAACGTGTTGGTGACAATCGCCCCGGCGATGGATGCCTTCACCAGGGTATATTGCCCGGCGTGCAACGCAGTCAGCGCGATGACAAGTTCGGTCAGGTTTCCGAGGGTGGCGTTGAGCAGGCCACCGACCGTGTCGCCCGTCTTCGCCGCCACGGATTCGGTGGCGTGGCTCAGCAGCGCGGCCAGTGGCACGATGGCCAGGACGGACAGCACAAACAGCAGCGTGTGCGCTTCCGGCTTGAGCATCTGCGCGGCGAACAGCACGGGCACAAACGCCAGTAACCAGAGCAGGGGATTGTGACGGATTTCTTTGAGCAAGAGGTGCATGGCGGTAGCCTCGGATGCAACCGTACGTTCGCATGCAGCCGATCATACACCTTCTGCCGTCAAGCAGGGTGGCCAAGATCATCGTCAGATAAGAAGACTAGCGGAATCGGCGCCGAATTCGATTGGCGCCAACAAGCGCGCGTGCGATACTGAAAAATCGGAAGTTATCATTGCGGCATGTCGGAGCGAAACGATGTCGGATAACGCGATCCCTGCACAAACCAACACGGAGACCCTCGGCGACGAGAGCTTCATGTCCGCGGACGATCTTCGCAACTACATGAAGCAGATGCAGATTGCGCGATTGTCGGGCGAATTCGACGCCCAGACCAAGGCCGAGCAGGCACGCAATGAGCTACGCGATCGCTTGCAAGAACACATCGAGGTCACTCCGCAGAAGATCGCCGAGATCAAGCAGACCCTGATGATCAAGGTGCGCGCTGCCGCCGAACGGGGCGAGTCCGAGGTGATGGTGATGCGGTTCCCGAACCGGCTTTGCTCTGACCGCGGCCGAGCGATCAACAATGCGGAAGCAGACTGGCCGGAGACACTGACGGGTCGGCCGCGACAGGCCTATGAATTCTGGCGGGAACATCTCCAGCCGGCCAAGTTCAAGCTCAAGGCGATGGTCGTCGAGTGGCCCGCCGGCCTGCCGGGCGATGTGGCCTTCTTCCTAAGCTGGTAGCGATGGGAGGCCGTGATGAAAGATTCCGCCCGAGAAGAGATGAAGAACAATGACTACCGGCGGGCGCTTAAGGAGCTGCACGTCGAGTTGGTCAAGCTGCAGGAGTGGGTGAAGCACTCGGGGGCCAAGGTCTGCATCATTTTTGAGGGTCGCGATGCCGCCGGCAAGGGGGGCGTCATCAAGGCCATCATGGAGCGTGTGAGCCCGCGTACCTTCCGCGTTATCGCCCTGCCGCCGCCCACCGAACGCGAAAAGTCCCAGATGTATGTCCAACGCTACCTGCCGTTTCTTCCTGCCGCAGGCGAGATCGTCATCTTCGACCGCAGTTGGTACAATCGCGCCGGCGTTGAAAGGGTGATGGGCTTCTGCACCGAAGATCAGGCCAAGCATTTCCTCAAAGTCGTTCCAGGCGTCGAGAAGGCGATTGTCGACTTCGGCGTCATTCTCCTCAAGTACTGGCTCGAAGTCTCGCCCGAGGAGCAGACACGGCGGATCGAAGCGCGCATCACTGATCTTCGCAAGATCTGGAAGCTGTCGCCGATGGACATGAAGTCCTACAGCCGGTGGTTCGACTATTCTCGCGCCCGCGACGACATGTTCGCCGCGACCGATACGGAATTTGCACCGTGGTTCGCGGTCCATTCAGACGACAAGAGGCGGGCCCGGCTGAACATCATATCGCATCTGCTCGAACTCCATTCCCTACAAGGAGGTGCCGCTGGAGGACATCAAACTCCCCAAGCGTCAGAAGGCTGAAGGATACGTCGAGCGCGACTTTGCTCGTAACTGGGTGCCGGAATTACGCACCCGTGACCCTTGCGCGCGACGCTCCCAGCGGTCTCGATAAGCCGGGCTGGACGCGTTGGATGCCGGGGCTTCAAGCCTTGCGGCAGTACGAACTCGCCTGGCTTCCTCGGGACATCGGTGCCGGCCTGGTCCTGACTACGATGCTGGTGCCCGTCGGCATCGCCTATGCAGTGGCGTCGGGCGTGCCGGGGATCTATGGCCTCTACGCGACGATCGTGCCCCTGTTGGCCTATGCCCTGTTTGGTCCCAGCCGCATCATGGTCCTGGGTCCGGACTCATCCCTGGCCGCCATCATCCTCGGAGTTGTCCTTCCGCTTTCCGGCGGAGATCCACATCGGGCCATCGCTCTGGCCTCCATGATGGCCATTGTTTCGGGGGGCGTGTGCATTCTGGCGGGAGTGGCGCGCCTCGGTTTCATCACCGAACTGCTCTCGAAGCCCATCCGCTACGGCTACATGAACGGCATCGCGCTCACGGTCCTGATCAGCCAGCTCCCGAAGCTTTTCGGATTCTCGATCGAGAGCGATGGGCCGTTGCGAAACCTTTTGGCGATCGGCGACTCCATCCTGAGCGGAAAAACGAACTGGGCCGCGCTTGCGGTTGGAGCTGGCAGCTTGGCGTTGATCCTCCTGCTCAAGGGGAACAAGCGGCTGCCGGGTGTCCTCATTGCAGTGGTCGGCGCGACCCTGGTGGTGAGCCTGCTGGATCTCGGCGAGCGGGCAAACGTGGCGGTACTGGGCCCACTGCCTCAGGGCTTGCCTCACTTTTCGTTTCCGTGGATCGGCTACGGGGACATCGTGCCGGTCGTGATTGGTGGCATGGCGGTCGCCATGGTGTCGTTCGCCGACACGAGCGTGCTCTCGCGAGTCTATGCCGCGCGAACCGGCACTGCCGTTAACCCCAATCAGGAGATGGTGGGTCTCGGAGCGGCCAATCTTGCCGCCGGGTTCTTCCAGGGCTTTCCGATCAGCAGCAGTTCATCGCGAACGCCCGTGGCCGAGGCAGCGGGCGCCCGTACGCAACTGACGGGTGTCGTCGGCGCGCTTGCCGTCGCGCTGTTGCTGTTGGTCGCGCCGAATCTCCTCCAGCACTTGCCATCGGCCGCCCTGGCCGCAGTGGTGATCGCGGCGGCGATCGGCCTCATCGAGATCGAGGACCTCATCCGGATCTATCGCATGCAGCCATGGGAATTCTGGCTGTCGATCGTCTGTTTCGTCGGAGTTGCCGTCTTCGGCGCAATCCCGGGAATTGGCATCGCGATCGTAATCGCCGTCATCGAGTTTCTTTGGGACGGCTGGCGTCCTTACTCCGCGGTGCTGGGCCGCGCCGACGGCGTCCAGGGATACCATGACATCACCCGCTATCCAGATGCCAGGCAGATCCCCGGGCTCGTCCTTTTTCGCTGGGACGCACCCCTATTCTTCGCCAACGCCGAGTTCTTCCGGGAACGCATCCTTGAAGCCGTGGAGAAGGCGCCCACGCCGGTCCGATGGCTCGTCGTCGCCGCGGAACCCGTCACGAGCGTCGACGTCACCGCGGCGGATGCCCTGGCCGAACTCGAGAGTACTTTGCAGGCCAGGGGCATCGAGTTGCGCTTTGCAGAGCTCAAGGACCCGGTGAAAGACAAGCTCAAAAGGTTCGGACTTCTGTCACAGTTTGGCGAAGATTCCTTTTTCCCGACGATCGGTGCCGCCGTGGCCGCCTACCTGAAGACGCATAAGGTCGATTGGGTCGATTGGCAGACGCGAAGTGCATGACGCGGGAACAGCCCGCGCTCGGCGTGGCTAACTCTTGGTTGGAACTTCAGCCACCGACGAAAGGCGGCGATTTCCCAGAGAGCCTTCAGCGGGCCGACCTTTCGAAGGTACCCCGCGAACTCTCTCGGTGAGGCTCAGCAGAGCCAACATCGAGAAAGCGCCCATCGTAAAGATGCTCGCGAGGGCACAGACGCCGTAGAGGGCTTCGACATTCCAGATCACGCCGGCCTGATCGATGATGGTCGCCGCTCCGGCGGGTGGGAACATTACGGTCACGATCGGCCGCAATGCCGTTGCGGCATACATTGCCAGCGCCGGCCACCAGAAGCTGGACTCAATGGTCGCCTCCGAAGCCGCAGACTGAGGGCGGGCCGGGCGTCGGCTCTGGTACAGGGCGAACAACTGGAAGAACACGAAGACGGTCAGATACCAGCCAAGAAAGTTGCTGACCGGAACACCAAAATACGCGCCGCCGTCGTGCCAGATCCAACTCTGGCCAATTGTCGAAGCGACAGGATCTAAAGTCAGATCCCACGAAACCATGACGAAGCTGGCGAGTACCGGCAGAGCGAAGATGCGGTCTGCGGCGGGCCGTACGCCTTCGAGGATCAGGCGCGCCACCGTCCAGGATAGATAGCCCATGCCCAGATAGGCCAACCCGATCAGCAATGGAACGAGAAAGAGCTTCGGTCCGAGAGTATCGCTGTAGTGATAGTGGCCGAACGGGAAGCCGGTGAGGATACTGAGGTTTTCGAAGGCATTGCTGACCACCAGGCAGAGCACCGCGAAGGCCAGCATGCCGCGCCAGCCATATTGCCTGCTGCCATGGATCAGGGCGAACACCAGCGGCAGGAGCGCGCCCAGGGGAGCATTCAGGTTCGCCGGAATGATGCCGACGGGACGCAAAAGGATCGCCGCGACGTAGAACACGACGATCGTCCAGGAGACGTCGGAAAGGGTACGGCGCATTGCACTGTCCTCGAGTTCATTCTGGATGATTGGCCGACCCTCAGGCGCCGATTGCCTTGCGGTATTGCGGGACCAACATTTTTTCGGCTTTGACCTTTCGGTTGAGCCAGGCCGAGCGCACCACTCCAAGAAGCGGCAAATGTGAAACGCCGGTCCTGCTTCCAAGCGTTACGGCCATCAGTGGATTGTCGGTCTGCGGCACGTACGACGTCATCCGCGCCGACGGCGATCCCTGGAGCAACCGGCGAATATTGGTCTCGACGACCTTCACGTGCCCCTTCGTATGAAGCGCCATCTTGTTCTCGGGAAGGTTTGTAACGTCGCCCATGGCAAAGAGCGTTTGCTGGCCGACGACCGTCAGCCCCGGCGTCACCATGATCCGGCTGTTTGCGTCCAGAACCTCGGAGAATTCATCGGTCATGTAGGCGGTGTCGGGACGCCCGCCCGTGCACCAGATCATCAGATCGTATGAAATGACGCGGCCGCTGCTGGTAATGGCCTCGCCTCCGTCGCCGAATATGTCGTCGGTCGCTCGCTCGCTGCCCTCCAGCCACTCTCCGGTAACGATGTCGACGCCGCGCGCCGCAAGGACGCTGGCGGCGTGCGCCGCGGCTTCCGGAGAAGTCCCCATAAGCAGCCGGTTCCCACCCTCCAGAATGGTCACGGATTTGTTTGGGAAGATCTCGCTGATCTCTCCGGCGGTCTCCACGCCGATCGGGCCGCCGCCAACGATCAGCACACGCTGCGCGAGCCGCAAGCGCGCATTGTAGCCTCGATAGAACTCTTTCCTGTGATCGGCGGACCCTTCGTAGGCCCGCATCAACTGATTGAGAAAGCGGCTGCCCGTCGCGAGGACCGACACGTCGCCGGTTATCTGCGAAATGTGTCCGTCGCCATACTCGATGACGCCACCGCGGCGCGTCATCCTCACGAGCTTTGCCTGTTCATGCCGGACCGAAGGCATTGCCTGCGCAAACGGAACGATTGCCGCTTCGGCGAAGTCCGGCTGCACGAGGTTGCGCGGCACCGCCATCGGGACTTCGAAAAAGTCATGCGGATCGACAAGGACGACGTCGAAGTCGCGCGAGAGTCTGTTGGCCAGGACCGCGCCGGCGACGCCGCCACCGTAGATGGCAACCGATTTCTTGGCCGAAGTGGACATCGCAATCTCCGTCACTCTCTATCCGAACCGCATGCACATCATATTAGTTCATTAAATGAAACATTCAATAGATGAAATGACGTGACAATGAAATATGTGTTATGGTGAGGCCGACTTTGGAGATAACCATTTGAGCCGCCTACCAAACTCAGTTGCCGGAATGTTTGCGATCTATGAGACCCAGGCCGTGCTGCAGCGTGAGCTGGAGCGAGACGAGCGCTTTGCGGCTTACTCGCATCCCGAAAAATTGCTGCTCGCTTATCTGGCCGAACCGATGCGCATGGGAGAGATCGCCGAAACGCTCGGATGCCTCCCTTCCAGCGTGACCGCGATCGTCGACAGGCTTGAGGCGGCGGGCCTGCTGCGCCGGGAACCGGATCCGGACGATCGCCGGGCAAAGCGACTGGTCCTGACCGACAAGGGCCTGAAGGTGCGGGCCACCATGATGAAGGCATCAGCCGAGATGTTTTCGGCCATTACGGGTCTGGACGAGGCCGGGACCAAGCAGCTTACCGCCCTGCTGAGCCGCAGGGTCAGGTTCAATGCCTGATTAATTTAGCGGGCATCCCGACTACCTCGGATCAGCCGTCACGACCTCTGGGACTGCCGGCCGCCGCCCGGCCGGGACCTGTCTGACCAGAACCCGTGGCCCTCGTCGAGATGCGCAGAGTCACCGCGTCCACAAGCTCGTCGATCTCCACGCCTGCTCGGTTTTGGTTAGATCATCCAAACCTGAGGATGGTTCCAGGCGGCGAGGGCCAGGTCCAGCTTCATCCTTGTCGCGACGTCCAGCGCTCCGGATCTATTCCTACGTCCCACACCATGAAGAACGCGGGCCATGGCTGATCCGCCCGGCATCAATCGTGAACGAGAGGATAAGTGATGAGAGTTGGCATTATCGGCCTCGGGAACATGGGCACGGGGATGGCGATCAGCCTCTTGAAGGTCGGCCACGATGTGACCGTCTACAACCGGACCCGGGCAAAAGCCGACGCACTCGCCGCGCGCGGCGCGACGGTCGCCGCTGGCATTGTCGATGCCTGCCGCGGCGACGCCGTCATCACAATGCTGGCCAATGATGACGCTGTCGAACGCGTGATGTATGGGCGCGGAGGCGTGTTCGCGAGCCTTGCGCAAGGTGCGATCCACATTTCTTCCAGCACCATCAGCGTCGCTTTGTCGGAGCGGCTTGCGGCCGATCACGTGTCAGCCGGACAGCGGTTCGTCTCAGCGCCGGTCTTCGGACGCCCCGACGTCGCGGCGGCAGGCGAATTGTTCGTCGTTGCTGCCGGCTCCCATGAGGCTCTCGAATCGGCCGCCCCCCTGTTCGACGCGATCGGCAAAAGGACCTTTGTCGTCTCCGAGACACCGAAGGCCGCCAATCTCGTGAAACTCAGCGGCAACTTCCTGCTCGCTTCGGTGATCGAGTTGCTCGGCGAGGCGATGGCCCTCGTCGCCAAGGGCGGCATCGACCGGAAGCAGTATCTCGATATTCTGACCTCGACTCTGTTCGGCGCTCCCGCCTACAGGACTCTATGGCGGGCTGATTGCCGAAGGGAGGTTCGAGCCGGCCGGCTTCGCGGCCCCTCTCGGTTACAAGGATATCGGCCTCACCCTCGCCGCCGCCGACGAATTGCGGGTGCCGTTGCCGCTCGCGAGCCTCCTGCGCGACCGGTTCCTGACCTTATTGGCCCAGGGCGGCGAGAGGCTCGACTGGTCGGCGATCGGCGGGCTTGCGGCCAAGGACGCCGGCGAGGTGAAAGGATGAGGGCGAGGACGCGCTCCGGCCCACACCCTTGCCGGAGCAGCGGCATGTGATCGGCGTGCCATCTCCATATGGCTCAAAATCAGAGTCGCCCGTTTCGCCAAGGTGCTGAAAACAAAATGGAATAATTGGAGCGGGCGATGGGAATCGAACCCACGACATTCAGCTTGGGAAGCTGACGTTCTACCTCTGAACTACGCCCGCGCGGCGGGGAGACTAGCGGGCGTCTCGGTGGGCCGCAAGGCGCGCGGCCCACGCGGTGTTCCCGATGGTGCGCCCCCAATCAGGCGGCACGCAGCGCCTGGGTTTCGGAGCGGGCCGCGGCGAGTGCCTGCTCCTTCTGCTCCGGACCCATGCGAACGCCCTCGGCGCGCACGAAGCTGATATCGGTGACGCCGAGAAAGCCGAAGAAGCCGCGCAGGAAGGTCTCCTGATGATCCATCGCGGCAGCGGGCGAGGGCGGCGAATAGAAGCCGCCGCGGCTCGAGGCGATGACCAGCTTTTTGTCGCCGCAGAGACCTTTCGACGCCGTTGGCGCCGTAATTGAAGGTGCGGCCCGGCACGGCGAGCGTATCAATCCAGGCCTTGAGCTGGCTCGGAACGCTGAAATTGTACATCGGCGCACCGATGACGACGATCTCGGCGGCGAGGAAGTCGTCGAGCGCGGTGTCGGTCGCGGTGATCGCGGCCTGGAGGTCGATGCCGGGCGTGCCGGCGCCGGACTTGGCGATCAGCAGCGCCTCCGACTGGTGCGGCACGGGCTGGGCGGCGAGGTCGCGGTAGACGACGCGCAGATCCGGGCGCTGGCCCTTGAGATGGGCGACTATGTCGGCGGTGAGCTTGCGGCTGACGGATTCGGAGCCGGTAATGCTCGAGTTGACGTGAAGAAGCGTCATTGGTTCGATCCTGGTTTCGCGATCGACAAACCGGCCCGGCTGACTAGGTATCAAACAGGTGCCTAGGCACAATTTGTACGTCAGGCTAAGATGCAGCCTGCCGCAAAGCTCGCAAGGAGGCACTTTTTTGGACGCCGCGCACAAATCTGTTCGCACGGAACCGGCCGCGATCGCCGAGGGCGAGGTCAGCCATACCGATTGCCGGGGCTTCGCCGACATACTGGCGCGCATCGGCGACAAATGGACGGTGCTGATCGTCGGATCGCTGTCGGGCGGACGGCTGCGATACAAGGAGCTGCACCGCGAAGGTGGAGGGCATCTCGCAGCGGATGCTGACCCTGACGCTAAGGGGCTGGAGGAGGACGGGCTCGTCAGCCGCACCGTCTACCCGACCATCCCGCCGCGCGTGGACTATGAGCTCACCGAGCTCGGGCGGACCCTGATCGTGCCGCTGGCGCCGCTCTACCAATGGACGACCGAGCACGGCGGCGAGATCGCCGACGCACGGCGAAGATATACCGAGGTGCAGGCGAAGAAGCCGCTGTGGTGACGCGTCAGGTCCCGTCGTCCGGCCGTGGCGGCGACGATCGCGGCGGAGCCAGCGGCTGAGCCGGAGGCAGGCGACGAGACCGAATTCGATGACGAGCAGGCCCGCATGATGGTTCCGACCGCCGCGGTGACCGGGTCGATAGCGCTGCCGCGCAGCGCGTAACCCAGCGCGAGCAGCGGCGTATTCCAGGCGAGGGCGCCGAGGAAGGTCGCGGCGGCGAAACCGGCGAGCGGCAGGCCGAGCACGCCGGCCGGAAACGCCAGATAGATGCGCACAGCCGGGATCGTCTGCCCGACGAAGGTGATCCAGAACCGGTCGCGGATATAGGAACCGGTCAGCCGGCGGTACTGGTGCAGGTCGAAAAAGACGTATCGCCCGAAGCGAGCCACCAGTGCCTCGCCACGTTCGGCGCCGAGCCAGCGCCCCATCAGATACCAGCCGAGCGAACCGAGGGTCGACCCGATGGTCCAGGCGATCGCCGCGATGGCGAGATCGTGCCCGTCCGTCACGCTGGTCATGCCGAGGACGACAAGCATCAGATAGGACGGCAGGACCGGGACGACCTTTTCGACGAGCGCGCAGAGGACGAAGCCGAAGGCGCCGAGGCCTGCGAGCGCGGCAACGAGACCCTGCATGTAAGCGAGAGCCTCCATCAGGCGGTCATCAGGCGGAGCGGGCCGCGCCTTGTGATGCGATAGACGCGGCCGGCGGCACGTTGAAGAGCGTGCGGCCGACGAAGCTGGACTTGAGACCGAGGCGGTCGAGCAGCGGTCGTGGGATCGGGCAGCGCGAGCCGTAGGTGAACTGGTAGAGCGCGCCGCCGGCCCGCAACTGGCGAAGGCGCCGATGAGTATGGCGGCGACTTTGCGCGGCGGTCATGTTGAGGAGCGGCAGGCCGCTGACGACAGTGCCGGCCTGGAGTCCGGCGAAAAGATGGCGGGCAGCGAGGCGCGCCGCATCCATCCAGCACGACGCGCGCTTCGGGGAAGCGCAGTTCGAGCAGCGGGCAAATCCGAGCCGTATTCGACGAGCGTCAGATCCGCTCTCGGCAACGCCGCGCGCGATCAGCGCCGCGGTAAAGACGCCGGTGCCGGGGCCGAGCTCGATGACGGGGCCGCGGCGATGGGTCGATCTCGCTGGTGATGAGCTCGGCGAGGACGGGGCCCGAGGGCGCGATCGCGCTGACGAGACGCGGGGAGGCCGCGAACGCCTGGCGAAGAGGACGATGTCGGGATGCAGCATGGTTGCTCCATTCGGGGGGCGATCGCGGTGGTTTCCGCGATCCATGGAGCGGACCGTGCCGCGCACGGATTGTGCGAACATTACGCCGTTGGCGGCCGGGAAGGTGATCCGGAACGCCGCGCCGCCGCCGGGCGCGTCGAGGACGCTGATCGTGGCGCGATGGAGCTGCACGATCTCCTGCACCAGGTTGAGGCCGAGGCCGAAGCCGCGGGCGCTGCGCGCTTTGAGGCGATGGAAGGGCTCGAAGATGCGCTCGCGGTCCTCGGCCGGAACGCCGTCGCCTTCATCGGTGACGGTGATGCCGCTGGTGCGGTCGACGCGCACCATGATGATGCCGTGGCGGCCGCCGTGCTGGATGGCGTTCTGCACGAGGTTGGTGACCGCGCGCTCGAGCGCTGCGCGGTCGCCGGTGACCTCGATGCGCGCCTCGCTGGTCTCGAATGCCGGCTGGTAGCCGGCGGCGATGGCGAGCGGCGCAAGGTCGGACGTGACGCGGCGGCCGATGTCGACGAGGTCGACGGGGGCCAGGGCGAGGTGATGGTTGAGGCGCTGCAGGTCGAGGAACTGCTCGGCCAGTGTCGACAGGCGGGCGACATCCTCCAGGAGGCGGACCTTGTCGGCGCTGGGGGCGAGGCCGTCGAGGCGCGTCTGCAGGATGGCGATCGGCGTGCGCAGCTCGTGGGCGACGTTGGCGAAGAAGCGCTTCTGCTGCTCGTATCCGTCGTCGAGCCGCTGCAGCGCATCGTTGACGGCGGCGACGAGCGGCGCGATCTCGCTCGGCACGTCATCGAGCGGAAGCCGCGTGCCGCGCTGCTCGGCGTTGATCTGCTCGGCGCGGGCGGCGACGGCGCCGACGCCCTTGAATGCGCGGCGCACGACGATGGGCGTCGCGAGGTAAGTGACGAGCGTGGTGAGCGCGATGAGCGGCAGTATCGACGTGGCGAAGAAGCCGAGCGAGGCTGATATGATGCGGCGGAGCGGGATGCTGCCACCGGAGCCGGTCAGGACCTGCACCTCGCCGGCGGACGAGGACATCCACTTGATGCGCGCGGTCGTCGAGAGACCGTCGCCAAGGTTGCTGCCGAGCCGGGCCTGGCCGACGCCGTCGAGCGCGCTGCCGATGTTTGCGAATTGCGCCGGCACGGTGCCCTCGCTGAGCGAGGCGCCGGACCGGTCGCGGACGACGAACCAGAAGTCGGAAATCTCCTTTCGGCGATGCTCAAGGGTATAGGTGTCCCGCACCGCGAGCGCGCCATCGCCATGAACTACCTGGGTCGGAACGGGACCGGGGTGGTCCGAGCGATCCGGCGATACTCCGCCAGGTCACTCGTCCCCGAAATTCCCGGCACCCGCACGTCCCGAACCGACAGTTCGGCGCGTGCCAGTAGCGACTGTGGCCACATGAGCAAAGGTGGGCGGGTGCGTCCATCCTACTTCTCCCCGATGATCGGCGGGAGCACGAAGGTCGGTTGCCGGCACCAGCACCACGCTGGCCCTTGTTCGGCCTCGCGCGTATCCAAACTCCTCAAGGTACGCATTCGGCAACTCCCACCGCGCGGACCCGACCGTTAGAGACTGTGAGGATAGACCCGACCCCGTCGGCTTTCCATGCTCCGATTCCGACGGGGGTTCAGGCAGTCCCCTAGGGAGACGTACCCGTTCCGGGAAATGGTGGACGAGGTGGTCCTTCTACGGTCCGCTCGGCCTCGGGCTTGTCGCCCGCGCTCACCCGCTCGGAGACCGGTAGGCAGCCGGATTGGCTGCGGGTGCAGGACGCCGATCGCCCAGCCGAGGTCCAGCCGCTCGCCGCACCAGCTCGGCAGCCCCGTCCGCGCGTGGATCGCCAGACCGTGCGCCGTGTTCGTCGCGACGAGCGCCTGCGACGGCTCGCGCGGCACCGCCGGGGCAGGCCGGGACTTCGGGGATTGGCCAGCCCCGCGGCGTGCTGAAGCACAGCCGGCCGTCTTTGTCGCGGACCACCGTGTAGCCTTCCTCGTGCACCGCCCGGTGATGCCGGCCGCACAGGAGCGCCAGGTTCTCGAGCCGCGTCGGGCCGCCGTTCGCCCAGTGGTGAATATGATGGCCCTGCGCCCGACGGACCCCACAGCCCGGGAAGCGACATCCTCGGTCCCGCGCCTCCAGCGCCCGCCGCAGCGCCGGCGGGATCGTCCGCGTCCGCCGCCCCACGTCGACCGTCTGGCCGTTCGCCCCGTGGCGTAACTCCACCCGCGTCGCCTCGCACGCCAGCCGTCGCGACGTTTCCGCGGAAACGTGCGCGCCGTCCTCCAGCACCGACTGCCCCGGCTGGGCCGGGTCGGCCAGCGCCGCGGCGTCCACGTGCACCACCACCTGGTACCGCTCGCTCCCCGGGTCGGCGGCGAGCCCGTGCTCCAGCGCCGTCTCCGCCACCAGCGCCAGGGCATCCGCCTGCTGCTGGCCGTACGTCGGCGGGTCCCCGACCGGCCACTCCGCCGCCACGCCCACGGTCCGGCATTCCTTGTAGAGCGTCTCCCGCGCCGCCTCCAGCGCCCGCACCAGCACCGCGCCCGCCTCGGGGGTCAGCCGCCCCCGCACCACCACCATCCCGTCCGCGTCCGTGTACACCTGGAGCGACCGGCTCCGGTGGCGGGTGGCCGCCGTCCGGTTCTCCACCTGCCGATCGACGACCCGCCATCCCCGCACGATCTTCTCCACGTGCGCCGCCGTCCCCGCCCGCCCCACCGCCAGCAGCCGCGCCTCGGTCTCCGGCGTGGCCACCCGCGTCAGCGCCCGGACCTTCGAGTACGACAGCTCCCCCCGCGCCAGGGCCGCCGGCGAGCAGCGGCAGCTCTGCCCAGCGCCCGGGCCACGCGCACCCGCTCGCGCGCCGCCCCCAGGTCCAGCCCGATGCGCCATATACTCCTTCCGACCCGGATCTTGGACTGGGAGAGAAGGCTCTCCGACCCAAGCAACAGAGCGGAAGAGAACAAGGACCGAGCATCGCGTCCAGGAGCTTGCCGACCAGAGGACTTCCGATTCGCGAGCCCCAGGAGGCTCATGAGCTGACTGTCCCGGTCGGCAAGAGAACGGCGCCAGAGGTTCAAGAGAAAGTAGCCCCCCGGAGGGCTGGTATATGGCCAACCTCGCCGTTCCCGCTCCGCGGCCGCGAGTGCGAGGGCCAGAAGGGAGGAGGAGTGCGGTACCACCTGGGAGTCGATTGGGCGGATCAGACGCATGCGCTCTGGGTCGTGGATGAGGTGGGGACGAAGGTCCTGGCTCGCACGGTACCGCATACGGCGGAGGGGATGAGCCATTGGGGCCGGGAGCTCGACCAGTGGCGGGCCCAGGGGATCGAGTTGTGGGCAGCGATTGAGCGGCGTGAGGGCCGGGTGGTGGATTTTCTGCTTGACCACGGCGTCGTGGTCTATCCCGTGAACCCCAAGGCCCTGGACCGGGCCCGCGACCGGTTTCGGCAAAGCGGGGCGAAGGATGATCCATTCGACGCGCGCGTGCTGGCTGACTTCCTCCGCACCGATCACGCGCACCTTCACGCCGTGCAACCGAGCTCGGAAGCGGCCCAAGAGCTCAAACTCCTCACGGAGGACTACCAGCGGCAGATCCCGGCAGCAGACCCGTTTGGTCAACCAGCTGACGAACACGCTCAAGGCCTACTACCCCCGGGCCTTGGAGATTGCCGAGCTGACGACGAAGCTAGCGCCGGAGTTCCTGCGAGCGTATCCGACCCCCGAGGCCGTGACCGGCCTGACGGAACGTCAGTGGCGGCGCTGGGCCCGCGCGCACCGGCTGAGCGAGGCCCGGGCGCAGAAGCTCTGGGAGATCCTCCACCAGCCACAACTACCGGTGCCGGCGCACGTGGTGCGGGCCAAGGCCCGACTGATGCACACCCTGGTGGCGCAGCTCGAGCCGGTCGTGGCGGCCGTCGGGCAGTACCGGGAGGCGATCGAGGATTTTTTCGCGAGCATGCCGGCGGCGCAGTGGGCGCGGAGCCTGCCGATCGGTAAGCACGGGATCACCGCGCCCACGCTCTGGGCCCGCCTCGGGGATGCGCCCGGACGGTGGACGTCGTTTCGGCATCTGCAGGCGCAGGCCGGCGCTGTCCCAGTGACGAAGCGGAGCGGCAAACACCGGGCCGTGCTGTTCCGCTTCGCCTGCGACAAGGCGTTGCGGTACGTGGTCGATCAGGTGGCGTTGCTCTCGCTGCTTTCCAGCGAGTGGGCGCGAGCCTACTACGACCAACAGCGGGCACGGGGCCACTCGCACCGTCAGGCGCTCCGCGCGCTCGGCGCGAAATGGCTGAAGATCATCTTCGTCATGTGGGAACGCCAGGTCCCCTATGACGAGCAGTACCATCTGGCGACGATGACGCGGCAGCAGCTGCGGCAGCGCCCCGAGAAAATCGCTTGACATGAACCAGAGAAAGTCAGCTCAGCCACTCGGCGCAGGAGCGGGCGCCGATCCACCCACCCCGCGCGTCGAACTCGCGGATGAGCTCCAGCAGCCGGGCGGTGGCGGCGTCGAGGTGCGCCGAGAGCTCGGCGATCTCGTCGCCGAGGCGCTCGAGCGCCTGCCACGTGCGGAGGTGTGGGCAGGAAGGCGGCATTCATGAGGCTGTTCATGGTGGGTCCCTCCATGCCCGGACTGTACCACCCGAATTTCGGGCCACCCGGGAGGCCGCAGGAACGCCGCGGAGAGGACAGGAATCGTTTTCGGTGGGCGAGGGGCCGCCTGTAGCACGTCGGGCCTGCGCGCGTCGCTCCGCAGGCCTCGAGGGCAAGGCCTCGACGACATCCGGGCTGCATGTAGAGACCCTGTCAAGCAGAAACTGCGCGACGGGCACCGCCGCCACGAGACTCGACAAGGAGACGCGCGCCGCCGTATGCTCGGAGGGCGATGCCGGCGCTCGACGGCCAGCCCATCAAGGGCCTCGTCCAGCCCGACCGGGTCCACCGGGCCGTGTACACCGACCCGGCGCTGTTCGAGCTGGAGATGGACCGTCTCTTCGGCCGTGCCTGGCTGATCGTCGGCCACGAGAGCCAGGTCCGCAGAGCCGGGCGACTTCTTCACGACCCGGCTCGGGCGCGAGCCGGTCATCGTGACCCGCCACAGCGACGGCTCGGTCCAGGTCCTCGTCAACCGGTGCGCGCACCGCGGGCGCGCGGGTGTGCGAGGCCGCGCTGTGGCAACGCCCGCCAGATCGTCTGCCCGTACCACGGCTGGACCTACGGGACCGACGGGCGCCTGCGGCGCCGTGCCGTTGCCCGACGGCTACGAGCGGCCGCTCCCCGGGACGGACGAGCTGCGCGCTGCGCGCGCGTCCCGCGCGTCGACGGTACCGCGGCTTCCTGTTCGCGTCGCTCGCCGCGGACGGCCCGACGCTCGCGGAGTTCCTGGGCCCGCTCCGTGCCTCGTTCGACGACTTCGTCGAGCGCGCGCCCGGCGGCGAGGTCGAGGTGGCGGGTGGCGTGTTCAAGCACGCGTACCGCGGGAACTGGAAGCTCGTGCTGGAGAACCACAACGACGCATCCACCCCGCGTGCGGTCCACGCGTCCTCCATCTGGGCGGCGCGCCAGCAGCCGGTCCGGCGAGCCGGGGGCTACTCGGAGATCGCCATCCGCCAGATGCTCCAGAACGGCGCGCCGCCGGAGGTCTGGGAGCGCACCGGGCTGTGGACCGCGCGGTACGGCCACTCCTGGATGGGCGACTACCACGACGACAGCCGGCTGGTGGCCGCCCTCGATCACCCGGTCTTCGCCGAGTATCGCGAGCGCCCTCGCGCGCCGGCTGGGGGCGGAGGGCGCGACGCGCGTCCTCGGCGAGCTGCGCTGGAACAGCATCGTCTACCCGAACGCGTCGTTCATGAGCCAGTTCCGCCAGCTCCGCATCGTCCACCCGCTGCGCCGTGGACCGGACGGTCGTCTACACGTACTCGTTCCGCCTGGTGGGCGCCCCCGAGCAGATGTTCCGGGACACCATCGCGTTCGCCAACATCGTGAACGGGACCGCCTCCCCCGTCCTCACCGACGACCTCGAGGTCTACGAGCGCGTCCAGCGCGGGCTGACCTCCCAGCGCGCCGACTGGGTGTACCTGGGGCGCGGCCACGGCGGCGACGTCCCCGACCGCGACGGCACCCTCCGTGGGGGGACCGGCACCAGCGAGGTCCACGTCCGCAACCAGCTGGCCGCGTGGCTCGAGTACCTGACGGCCTGACGGCGGGCGAGGTCGAGCGCTTCCTCTACCACGAGGCGTG
Source organism: uncultured Alphaproteobacteria bacterium (assembly GCA_963778835.1). Classification (GTDB taxonomy): domain Bacteria; phylum Pseudomonadota; class Alphaproteobacteria; order Rhizobiales; family Methylopilaceae; genus Flaviflagellibacter. The sequence goes on along the minus strand of CAVZVY010000001.1, from coordinate 14,355 downwards.
CCTGCTCGACGAGGGCCGGCTGGAGGAGTGGCTCGCGCTCTTCACCGAGGACGCGACGTACTGGATCCCCCTCGAGCGCGACCAGAAGGACCCGCTGACCACCTCGTCCATCGTCTACGACGACCGGCGGCTCCTGGAGGTGCGGGTCCGCCAGTTCCAGCATCCCCGGGCCCACGCCCGCACCCCCGCCCCGCGGACCGTCCACCAGGTCGGCAACCCGCAGGTCCTCGAGGAGAGCGCGGACGGCGTGCGCGTCGCCTCCACGCTCGTCCTGGTCGAGTACCGCCAGGAGCGCCAGCGGGTCTGGGGCGCCCTGGTCGAGCACCGGCTCCGCCGCACGGCGGACGGCTGGCGGATCGCCGCCAAGCGTGATCGACCTCGTCAACTCGGAAGCGAGCTGGACGGCATCGTCTGCCTGTTCTGAGCGCGGGAGGGGCCGATGGTCGACTACCGGGGCATCGTGACGCTGGCCCTGAAGCTCCTGGGCCTCTGGCTGGTCGTCGGCGGTGTGGGCGACGCTGCCCGGCTCCTTCCGTCGCTCTACACCAGCCCGGTGCCGATGGACATGACGTTCCTGATAGACCCCCTCTTGCCCCTGCTGTTCGGTAGCTTCCTGTGGCTCTTCCCGGCCAGGGTGGCCAACACGATCGTCCATCCGGGTCTTCCCCCGAACGGCGCCGATCCCGAGTGGGCGGTGATGCTGGAGCGGATCGGGATGTCGCTGCTGGGCGTGTTCCTCCTGTTCCAGTCGCTGTCGGGCCTGGCGAGCCACGTGACAGTCTATCGAGCCCTGAGCGCGTTCGAGCCGAAGGCTGCCCGCGACTTCTACCCGGCGCTCGTCGCGAGGATCGTCCAGGCGGCGGTCGCGCTGGTCCTGGTGCTGGGCTCCGAGGGGATCGTCAACGCGCTCGCGAGGCTGCGCAAAGCGGGGACACGCCGGACGCCGCCCGGCCCTCCGTAACGGCTCAGCGGACGCGCACCCGCCGCCTGAACACGGCGGCGACCCGGGTCAGATTCTCGACGTCGTCGAGCGGGTCGGCGTCCAGCACCAGCAGGTCGGCGTCCTTGCCGACCTCGATCGTGCCGACGTGCGCCTCCAGCCCGAGCGAGTCGGGCGGCGTTGCGGGTCACCGCCTGGAGCGACTCCATCGGCGAGAGCCCGGAGAGCCGCGCGATGTGGACGTTGTACTCCAGGTGCCCGAACTCGGTGTCGTACGGGCCGGCGTCGCTGCCGAAGCCCATCCGATCGACCAGCCCGAGCTCGCGCAGCTAGTTGATGACCGGGATGAAGTGGTCGAAGTAGCGCTCCAGGCTCTCGAGCTGGCGCCGCTCGGCCGGGGTCAGACCCTCGCGTCCGCCTTCGCGCGGAGCCGGAGCAGGGTGTCCCAGCCGCTCGACTGCGGGTTCAGATCGAGGTAGGCCGACGAGGCCTCGCGACCTTCTCGGCGACCCGCTCGTCGATCTTCGGCAGGCCGGTCGGGGCGCCGGCGCCGCCCATGTCGACGATCTCGCCCGGGCGACAGGAACTCCACGTGCGCGATCACGTCGATGCCGGCGTCGACGCAGTTCTCGATCGACTGGGTGGCGCGGGCATGGGCCACGGTCCGCCGCTCCAGTGCGTGCGCCGCCTCGACCGCCAGCCCGCAGCTCGTCGGTGGTGTACGACGCCAGGTACGGGATGCCGCCCTGAGTCCCGCCGCCCGGACGCCATCATCTTGATGAAGTCGGCGCCCTCAGCGACCAGCACCCGGACCTGCGTGCGGATCTCGTCCAGCGTGTCCGCGACGCCGCCGGCCCAGTGGACGTGTCCGCGGCTGTGGGTGATCGCGCGGCCGGCCAGTTGCAGGCGCGGCCCCGCGAAGTAGCCGCGCTGGATCGCCTCGCGGACCCAGAACATCACCTGGCCACGCGGCGCTGCAGTCGCGGACGGTCGTCACGCCGGACTCGAGATGGCGCGTCAGCTGGTGGACCGCAGTCAGCGCCAGCATCTCGTCCGGCACGGCGAGGCTACGCCTCGAGGTCCCGCCGGTCGGCGGGGAACGTGGGATGGGCGTGGACGTCGACGAGCCCCGGCAGCAGGACGTGGCCCGGGAAGTCGAGGGCGGGCCCGGGCGGGCCGCGCCTCGGGGCCGAGCGCGGCGATCCGGCCGTGCTCGATCCGCACGACCGCGTCGCGGAGCGGCGGGCCGCCCCGGCCATCGATGAGGATGCCGACCCTCAGCGTGAAGTCCGTCTCGGGTGAGATCACGGGCCGCACTATAGGCCGGCCGCCGGCGACGGCGCAACCTGGCGGACCGGCGGCGTGCACCACCACCCGCGAGACCGGCCCGCCGTCCAAGTGCGCGTTCCCACGGTCGTTCCCCGTGGCACCCTCCGTGCACTACCAGGCCGGCGTGCCCCCGCGTGGGCCGGAGCGGTCAGACCGCCAAAGTCGTGGACACAGGGAGGGACACATGCGGAAGCCCGGCACGATCTGGAGCCTCACCCGAAACCTCACCGTCGCCGCGCTGCTGGTCGGTGCCGACCCCGACGATCGCGGAGGCCGTGCGCGACGTCGGCGTGTCCTGGGTGGCCGGCCCGGTGCGGCTGGCGCCAGGAGGCTCCGCGCTCGCGCGGCTGTGGCTGCCGGCCGGGCGGCCGGCCCGGCCGACCTTCCTCGGCGACGGGGGACACGAGCTGGGACACGTGGACGTCGAATCGCCGGCCGGAGCGGAGGCCTTCTTCGAGGTCGTCGTCGAGGCGGCCTACGACGGCAACGCGCTGAGGATCACCGACATCACCGACGGCACGAGCAACACCCTCCTCTTCCACGAACGCTCGCAGGGGATCATCGCCATCCTCATCGGGCTCCTGAGCCCCGCCGGCCCGCGGGGCGGGGCCGTCATGCCGCGGGCGCCGATGGCGACCCTGCAGATCCTCCGGCGGCGAGGGGCAGGCGTTCTTCCACATGCTGCCGTTCATCGAGCAGGACAACGGCTGACGGACGGCCCGTGGTGGAACCGACCGCCACCGTGGAGTATGATCCAGTCCGCAGCTCGGGCACGTCCACCGATCGGCGGCCGCCCGGCCCGAGGCACCATGCCGCCGAGCACCTCGAGAGGAGCCGACTCGCCATGTCGACCCGCCTGTTTGCCGTAGCACTCGTCTCCGTCATGCTGCTGGGCACCCTCGGCGCCGCCGCCCCGGCCGCCGCCGGCGACGGCAGCGTCCGATTCCTGAGCGCCGGTCCCGTGCGCCTGGGTGACGGGCACACCGCGCACATGCGGCTGTTCGTCCCCGCGACGCAGCGATCCATCCCCGTGCACTCCATCGGCGACGGCGGCGTGGTGGTGAAGTCGCTGGAAGTGAAGCCGCCCCGCGGCGGGGCCGGAGGCGGGGCGTTCTTCGAGGTGATCTTCGAGGTGAGCTTCTTCCTGCCTGAAACCCCGGCCCAGCCCGGCGTCGGGACGATGAGCATCACGGACGGCACCAGCAACACGATCGTGTTCGAGGGACAATCCAACGGGATCATCGCGATCCTGATCGGGCTGCGGCAGGGCCGGGGGATGGGCACCATGCAGATGGTCGACGGCCTGGGACAGACCGTCGGCATCCTGCCCTACGTCGAGCAAGACAACCTGTTCCGTTGACCGGACGCATGGGCCGGCTGCAGCGGCGGGGTGTGCGCGGTGGACATCACCCCGCCGCTCGGCCTGGAGCCGGGCGCCTGGCGGCTCCGCACCGGCCGGGCCGATGCGGTCGCGGAGCCGCTCCTGGCCCAGGCGCTCGTCCTCGACGACGGCCGGCGCCGCGTCGCCGTCGTCTCGACCGACCTCCTCTCGATCACGCGCGGCCTCGCCACCGCCACCCGCCAGCGCGCCCACGAGCTGACCGGCATCGCCCCGGAGGCCGTCCTCCTCAACGCCTCCCACAACCACAGCGCCCCGGTGCTCGCGGATCCCGGCAGCATCCGGGCGCTGATCGCGATGGGCGGCTTCGAGCGCTACGCCGCCACGCTCCCCGAGCGGCTCGCGGGCGCCATCTACGGGGCGAGCGCGCGCCTCGAGCCGGTGTCGATCGGGAGCGGCGTCGGGCGAGCGCTCCGGGACTCGATCAACCGCGTGGATCCGCAGCGGCCCGTCGACGACACGGTGACCGTGCTGCGGGTGGACGGGGCGCGCGGGCCGGTCGCGGTCGTCGTCGCCTTCGCGTGCCACTGCACCTGCGTGGCCGGCCAGACCCTGAGCTGGAACGCCGACTTCCCTCACGCGCTCCGCGAGGCGCTCCGGCCGGCGGTCCCGACCGCCGAGTGCCTCTTCCTCCAGGCGTGCGCGGGCGACCTCGCCCCGCTCGATTACTGGTTCGGCAACGAGAAGCCGGTGCCCCACGGCTTCCCGGCGCGCGACCGCGTCGGCACCGGGCTCGCGGTCGAGGTGCAGCGGCTCTTGCCCACGATCCGCACGGCGCCCGACGCCGCGCTGGCAGCGGCGAGCCGCGTGGTCCCGCTGCGGCGCCGCCGGCTGCCCTGGAGCGACGCCGAGCTGGAGGCGATGGAGCGCCGGCTGGCGGCGGAGGCCGAGCCGGCGTATCCGGTGGCCTGGCCCGACGGCGTCCACACCGCCACCTCGGCCCAGCGCTTCCCCCTCCACTACCAGCGCGGCGCCTTCCGGATGTACCAGGACATGCGCCGGCGCCAGGAGGTGCCGCTGGAGGCCGAGGTGCAGGTGCTCGCCGTCGGGGAGAACGCCCTCGTCGGTCTCCCGTTCGAGCTGTTCAGCGGGCCCGGGCGGGCCGTCCGCGAGCGGAGCCCGTTCCCCACGACGGCCGTGCTCGGCTACTGCAACGACTACCTCGGCTACCTGCCCCCGACGGCCGATTTCGACCTCGTCGCCGACGTCCCGCTCGAGACCGTCCTCGACCAGGACCGGTACCGCTGGGCCTACGGCATCACGAACACGAACGTGGACCGCGGCGAGATCGACCGCCTCCTCGCCGCCGCCGACGACCTGCTCGGCGAAGCGCGGAGAGCCAGCGGCTAGGGCGGGGACCCGGCCCGACTACCCGCGGAACCGGAGCGGGTCGTTTCCAAGGAACACCCAGGGGTCGCTCGTGTCGAGGACACGGTCGTCGAGCAGCTCCTCGGCCGCGGCGACCAGGTCGGCCACCCGCCGGTGCGGGGACGGGCCGGTCGGGTTCGCGGCGCCCAGCAAGTAGCTCGCGTCACCCTTCCGGGCGCGAGCGATCCCGATTCGCCAGAGCGCCAGGCGGCGGGCAATGTCGTCCCCGATCAGGGTCGTCGTGGCGACGGCGCCACCGAGATCGCCGGCCCCGGCCTGGGCCTCGGCCACCCGCACGAGGGCGTCGTCCCGGCTGAACGAGTTCGCGAGCCCACCCACCGTCCGGTGCGCCCCGGCAGCGTCGCCGCTCCTGGCCTGCGCGGCCGCGACGAGGGCGACCACCGGAACGCGAAATTCCTCGTCCAGCGACGCGCTGGCCAGCGCGCGTGCGGCGGCGGCCGCGTGACCCCTGAGCGCTTGCACCTCGAAGACGAGCGCCCGCGCAGGATCGCGCCAGGAGGAGTCGGGAAGGCCGGCCGCGGTCGCCAGGGCCCCGGCGAAGTCGTCGGCGGTCGCCTGACCGGCCACAACGCCGAAGACCGCGAGGTCGCGCCACTTCCCCTCGGGCACCTGGCGCGCGGTCGCGAGCGCTCCCGGCACGTCTCCCGCCCGAGCCTGATAGGCCGCCACGAACATGAAGGCGATGGGCCGCTTCCCCGGACTTGGAATGGCGCGGGCGAGACGCAAGGCCGTGGCCACGTCTCCCCGACGGGCGTGGAGAGGCGCGGTGACCTCGGCCAGCCCGGGACCCAGCGTGCGTGCCAGCGGGGCCACCGTCTTGAGCGCCCCCGAGACGTCCCCCCGACGGGCCTGGTTCCGCGCGATCTCCATCAGGGCGTCGGCCTGTCCCGTGAGGTCGGTCACCGAGCTCATCGTCGTCAGGGCCCCGCTCACGTCCCCCCAGCCGGCTTGCCCGATCGCGATGATGGCCATCGCCTCGTCCCCCGAAGATGCGAACGGGGCCCGGCCGAGGGTCTGGAGCGCCGCGGCCAGGTCCCCGGCGCTAGCCTGCGCGGCGGCGATGGCCTTCCAGGCGGACTGCGAGGCCTGCAGGTCGACGTGATCGCCGGGAGGCGCCGCCATGCTCTGGAAGGCACCGGGAATGTCGCCTAGCCGCGCCTGAGCCGTTGCCAGACCCCTGAGAACACCGAGCTCCTTCGGATCCCGGATCGTCGCCGCCACCCGGACCGCCTCGTCGACGACCTGGCGTGCCACTGCCACGCGGGAAGCCGGAGTCGCAGCCGGAGACCCCAGAGGCAGTGCCAGGGCTACGAGGAGCAGCACGCCTGCTTGGACCCGGCTCGTCATCTCCCTGTCAGGATAGACCGTCGGGTCAGGACACGGAAACGAAACGTGCCCGCCACGGGCGCAAGAGCGCCAGCGCACACAGCCCGAGCGTGCCGTTCACGGCAAACGCGGTCGAGACGCCCCAGCCCTGGGAGACGAGGCCGATGAAGAAGGCGCCCATCGGGAAGATCCCGACCTGAGAGCACGATGTAGACGCTCATCACGCGGCCCCGGAGCGCCTCGGGAACCGTGAGCTGCAGGAAGCTGTTGCAGCCGGCCATCACCAGCGTCCCGCTGAAGCCGGTCAGCCCCAGCAGGACGGCGGCCACCCAGAAGTGGCGGGCGGCGGCGAGGCCCAGGAGCATCGTGAGGGCCACGGCGGCCGCGACGGCGATGCCGGCCGGCGGCGGCTGGCGCGCGCCCAGCGTGAGACCGGCCAGCACGGCCCCGATCCCGAGCGCGGTCATCAGGAACCCGAAGCCTTCCGACCCGAGCCCGAGGACGTCGCGAGCCAGCAGCGGGACGTACACCGTGAAGTTGAAGACGCAGAAGCTCACGATGACCTGGAGCGCCAGGACCAGCCGCACGATCCGCGTCCGGGCGGCGTAGAGCAGCCCCTCGGCCAGCTCGCTGGTGAAGCTCGTCCCGGGCGGGCGGGGGCGTGGTGGGCGCGCAGGGACCCGCAGCAGAGTCGTGATCGCGATGGCGAAGGCGAGCACGTTGAGCAGGAAGCCCCACGCGAGCCCCACGCGCGCGATGAGCACGCCGGCGACGGCGGGGCCGACGATGCGCGCGGCGTTGAACGAGGCCGCGCTCAAGCCGACGGCGCTCGCCACCCCCTCGCGGCCCGCCAGCTCCATCACGAAGGACAGCCGGGCGGGCTGGTCGAGGGCGCTCGCGACGCCCCAGAGGACGGCGAGGATGGTCACGTGCCAGTACGCCGCGTGCCCGCTCCACACGAGCAGGCCCAGGGTGAGCGCGAGGCCAGCCTGGATGGCCTGGGTGGTGACCAGGATGTGGCGCCGGGTGACGCGGTCGGCGAGCACGCCGGTGAAGACCGAGAGCAGGAGGATCGGCCCGAACTGGAGCGTCGAGATGAGGCCGAGCCGCAGCGGCGAGCCGGTCAGCTCGAGCACCAGCCACGACTGGCTGACCGTCTGCATCCAGGTGCCGACCTGGGAGACGAGGTTGCCCGCGTAGTAGACGCGGTAGTCCCGCTCTCCGAGCGCGCGGAGGCCGGTGGGAAGTCGGCTCAGGCGGGAATGACCCGCCCGGCCGCGGCGACCTCGCGCCCCCCGATGAGGACGTGGCGCATGGCGGTCCGGGTCTCGAGGGACTCCACGCGCGCGCCGACGTCGCCGTCCACCACGATGAGGTCGGCGAGCTTGCCCGGGGCGAGGGTGCCGACGGCGTCGTCCACCCGGAGCAGCCGCGCCGTGTGCTGCGTGGCTACCTGGATCGCCGCCACCGGCGACAGCCCGCACCGCGTGAGCTGGACGACCTCGCGCCCGGCCGAGCCGTGGGGGGTGAGGAGCGAGCCGGCGTCGGTCCCGCTCGCCAGGCCGGCGCCGACCTCGTAGGCGTGCTTGACGTACTCGCGGTGAGAGGCGGTCCGCTGGCGGACATTCTCGATCATGAATTCAGGGATCCCCGCCTCGGCGCCGTGGGCGAGGATGCGGTCCATCACGGTGAGCGTGGGCACCAGGAAGGTGCCGGCGGCGCGGGCGGCGGCCGCGCACTCGTCGTCGAAGTGCATGCCGTGCTCGACGGAGCGGCAGCCTTCGCGGATGCTCCGCAGGATGCCGGCCTTGTTGTGCGCGTGGACCGCGACCGGCAGGCCCAGCATCGTGGCCGTGCCCACCGCGGTCGCGAACTCGTCCGGGGCGAACTCCTCGGCGTCGATCCGACCGTGGGGGTCGATCACGCCGCCGGTCTGGAACAGCTTGATCCAGGTGGCCCCGGCCCGGGCCTGGCGGCGCACGGCGGCCCGGATCGCGTCGGCGCCGTCCACGACCTCGCTGATGTCGCCGTCGGTCCGGCAGAGCCAGTGCGGCACCAGCTCGCCATGCCCGCCGGTGGCGGTCAGCCCCCGCCCGCACGGGTGGATGCGCGGGCCCACGATGGTGCCCCTCCGGACCGCGTTCCGGGCGGCGATGTCGAGGTGGGCGAGGTCGCTCACGGTGCGGATCGTGGTGACCCCGGCCGCCACGGTCTCGCCCAGGTTCCGGGCGACGTCGAAGGCCGCCTCGCCCACCGGCCGCCCCAGCACCTCCCGGACGAGGTCGCTGGGCGCGTTCAGCGAGATGTGAACGTGGACGTCCATCAGGCCGGGCAGCACCGAGCCGCCGGCGGCGTCGACCGTGCGGGCGTCCCGCGGCACGGCCCGGGCGCCGGCCCGGCCCACGAAGTCGATCCGCTCGCCGTCGATCAGGACCAGGCCGTCGCGGATGGGCTCGGCGCCGGTGCCGTCGATCACCTGGCCGCCGACGATCGCGAGGGTCGCCACCTCAGGCCGCCCGCGGGTCGAGCCCGATGTGTACCAGCGTCTCGCCGCTGGCCATGACCGGGCCCGGGTGGATCGCCAGCACGATGCCCGGATGCGGGCTCACCGCCTCGCCGTCGGGATCGCCCCACAGCGTATAGTACTGGCCGAGCACGGTCCCCTTCTCGAGCCGGTCGCCGCACCGGACCGCCCGCTGGAACAGCCCGCCCGCGAGGCGCGCACCCAGGCGAAGCTCGAGAAGTAGGTGAGCGAGCCGTGGTCGGTGACGGCGCCGGGCAGCAGGTGGAGATGGCGCATGACGTTGCGCAGCCGCTCGCACACCTCGGCGACCAGCGCGGGCGTGAACGCCGGGCCCTTGCCGCCCGCCTCGACGATCAGGCTCGGGATGCCATCCCGCGCCGCGGTCATCATCGCCGAGCCGGCCAGGATGTCCATCGGCGCCGGCAGCGTGCTCGCGAAGCCGAAGGCGCGCGCCATCCCTTCCGCCCGCGACCCGACGTCCCCACCGGCGGCGGCGAAGAGCGCCCAGCGCGTGTCGTCGGTCAGCGCGGTGTGGAGGTCGATGAAGTAGTCGGCATGCGCCCGGAGGCCGGCGTAGACGTGGTGGGCCATCTGCTCGGTGAGGGTCCCGTCGGGGCGGCCGGGGAAGCACCGGTTCAGGTCCCCGCCGCTGAAGCCCTCGAAGGGGCTCATGCGCTGCTTCCGGTGGAACGCGGTGATGTTCAGGATCGGCAGGGCCACGACCGTGCCGGCCAGCGTCCCCGGGTCCAGCGTCCGGATCAGCTCGTGCAGGACGAAGACGCCGCAGCACTCGTTGCCGTGGACCGCGCCGTGGAGCCACAGCGTCGGCCCGTCGGCCGCGCCGCGCGCGATCAGCACGGGGATGCGCATGGGGCGCCCGTCGGGCATGTCGCCGACCCTCAGCCATCCCTTCACGACGCCGGCACCCTCGGACACCGCCGTTCCGATCTCGATCCGCTTCATGGCGCGCTACACCTCCCGCGGGTCGAGGCCGATGTGGACGAGGATGTCCCCGCTCGGCATCAGCGGCCCCGGGTTGATGGCCAGCACGATGCCGGGGTGCGGGCTCCGTACCTCCTCGACGACGTCGCCGTGGGCGTCGTAGCAGCGCCCGAGCAGGTCGCCCTTCTCCAGCCGCTGGCCGCAGCGCACGGCGGCCTGGAACAGCCCGCCTCGCGTCGCGTTGACCCAGGCGAAGTTCGAGAAGTAGGTGAGCGGCCCGTAGTCGGTCACGGGGCCCGGCAGCATCCCCAGGTGCCGCAGCACATTGCGCAGCCGCTCGGCGCCCTCGAGCACCGTCGCCCGCTCGAAGGCGGGACCGATGCCGCCCGCCTCCACGATCAGGCTCGGGATGCCGTCCCGGGCCGCCGTCATCATCGCCGAGCCGGCCAGGATGTCCATCGGCGCCGGCAGCGTGCTCTTGAAGCCGAACGCGCGGGCGAGCCCCTCGCCCTTGCGCCCGACGTCGCCCTCGGCGCTGGCGAAGAGGGCCCACCGGACGTCGGGCGTCAGTGCCGTGTGGAAGTCCACGAAGTAGTCGGCGTGGCGCCGGAGCTCCTGGTAGATGGCGTGCGCCATCTGCTCGGTCGTCGCCCCCTCGGGGTTGCCGGGGAAGCAGCGGTTCAGGTCGCCCTTGGCGAAGTGCTCGAACGGGCTCATCCGCTGGCCCTTGTGGAAGGCCGTGACGTTGAGGACCGGCAGCGCCACGACGGTGCCGGTGAGCTGGCGGGGATCCAGGGTGCGCAGCAGCTCGTGCAGGATGAAGGCCCCGCAGTACTCGTCGCCGTGCACGCAGCCGTGGAGCCACAGCGTGGGGCCGTCGGCGGCTCCCCGTACGATCACCACCGGAATCGTCATCGGCTCGCCGGCGGGGAGGTCGCCCACCCGCAGCTCGCCCTTGTGGACGCCGGGCGCGTCCGCCTTTGCCGTCCCTACCTGCATCCGATCGGCTTTCCGGCTCACTTGTGACTCCCTTGTGCGGTCTGGCTCGCCGGGCGGGTCCTGTCGCCGGGCCCCGCTCCCGGTGCTCGCATCCTGCGCGCGGAAACCCGCGCGCCGGCGTGATCCCCAACGCGTGAACTCTCCGCGTGGTCCTAGACACCGGGATGCTCCGCGCCGGGAGCGGGACCCGGCGCCACCCGCCCCTGTGCCTTCAGGCACGGTCCCCTGCTAGATTCGCATGATTCGGCGGAGGCCGACCAGGCGCTCGATGACGAGGCCCAGGACGATGATCAGCAGGATCTGGACCGTGGTGATCGCGGCGACGACCGGCGTGGACTCCCAGAGCATGTAGGAGAAGATCTCGATCGGCAGCGTGGTGCGGCCCGGTCCCGAGAGGAAGAGGGAGATGTAGACGTCGCCGAACGAGACGATGAAGGCGAAGATCAGCGCCGAGAGGAGCCCCGGCGCGACGAGCGGCACCACGATCTCCCACAGGACCCGCAGCCGGGAGGCGCCCAGCGTCAGGGCGGCCAGCTCGAGCTGCTCGTCCACGGACTCGAGGCTGGCGATGATGCCGGCGACGGTGAACGGCAGGCAGATCAGGATGTGCCCCACGATCAGCCCGCTCAGCTCCGGGATCGGCACCACGACCAGGGCAAGCAGCAGCGAGAGGCTGATGAGGATGTGCGGGATCATGATCGGGAGCAGGGCCAGCGACTGTCCCAGCTCGCGCCGCCGCCCCAGGAACCTCACGATGCCGTAGGCCGAGACGAAGCCGACCGCGGTGGCCCCGACGGCGGCGACGAAGCCGAGCCACAGGCTGAACCGGAACGCCGCCACGAAGCCCTCGGTGGCGAGGAAGCGCGCGTACCAGCGGAGCGAGAACCCCGACGGCGGGAACGTGTTCGCCTCGGTCGGGTTGAACGAGACGAAGACGATGATCAGGATCGGCGCCAGCAGGAAGGTGTAGACGGCGGCCACGAACAGGCCGGCGCCGAGCCGGCCGAGGAGCCCGTCCGCCGTCCCTCAGGCGGCACGGCGGCGGCCCGCGCGGAAGTAGAGCAGCAGGATGCAGAACTGCGCAGGCCACCAGCACGAAGGCGACGGCCGAGGCGAGCGGCCAGTTCGGCGTGGAGAGGGTGCAGCTCGTAGATGGTCTGGCCGAGCATCTGCGACGTCCTTGCCGCCGAGCAGCGCGCGGCAGTCACGCACCGCCCGCGGGTCAGGGTGAACACCAGCGCCAGCCCATCGGATCCCGGGACGGCTCAGGCAGCGTGACCTCCGGAACGCCCGCCAGCGTCCGGCGCCCAGCGTGCTGGCGGCCCGCACCAGGTTCGGGTCCTGGCCGGCCAGCGTCGAAGATCGGGAACACGCATGTACGGCAGCAGGATGTGGACGGCGCGATCAGCGCCGCCCGCTCGGTCTGCAGGATCTGGACGGGCCAGTCCACGAGGCCGAGCCCGACCAGGACCTTGTTCGCCGTGCCCTCGGAGCCGAGCAGGACGATCCAGCCGTAGGTCCGGACGATGACCCCGGTCATGAGCGGGGCGATGACGAGGAACATCAGCACCGCGCCAGGCGCTGCGCGGTGCGGGCCAGGAAGTAGGCCAGCGGGTAGCCGAGCAGGAGCGTCCCAACGGTCGTCAGCAGCGCGATCCTGAGCGTGCGCAGGATGATCGTCCGATGATACGCGTCGCCGAAGAGCCGGACGAAGTTCTCGCCGGTCACGGTCGGGATCCACAGCGTCGAGCGCCTCGTAGCGGAACACGCTCATCACCAGGAAGAAGCTGATGGGCGCGAGCAGGCCACCACGTACAGCAGCTGATGGGCGCCAGCAGCAGCCGCCCGATAGCCGACTCGTTCACCTCCCGCCTACCCGGCCGCCTTCAGCCTGGCCCTCCCCCACCCACTGGGGGGGGGGGCCGGGAACCTGCTCGCGAGGCAGGCGCGGCAGTCCCGCCACCGCCGACACCTTGGTCCCCGGCACCAGGTCGCGGTAGCGGGCAGGCTCGGCTTGGTGCAGCGGAGCTCGAGCCCTGCTCGGTCCGGAGGCCGAAGGTCAGGAGGTCCCCGGCGAAGACCCGCTTCGTCACCGTGGCAGGACCCGGCGCGCCGGCCGTCCGGTCGGTCCCACGTCGATGCGCTCGGCGCACCATCAGGTAGACGCCGTCGCCGGCCTGGAGCCGCCCGTCGCGAGCCAGGGCGTCGTAGCGGCCGCCGACGGCCGCCTCGACGCTGATGTGGGTCGCCGTCGACGCCGGCCACCACGCCCTCGATCAGGTTCGTCTCGCCGATGAACTCGGCGGCGAAAGCAGTTGGCCGGGGTGTCGTCGAGCTCCTCCGGCGTCCCGATCTGCTCGATGCGCCGTGGTTGAGCAGACCACCCAGTCCGACGTCTCGAACGCCTCGTCCTCGTACATGGTCACGAAGATCGTCGTCGTCGAGGGCCGGCTCCTGAAGGTCGCGCAGCTCGAGCCGCATGCGCTTGCGCAGGACAGCGTCGAGATTCGACAGGGCTCGTCGAGCAGCAGCACCGTCGGCTCGATGACGGCGCCGCGGCAGGGCCACTCGCTCGGCGCTGGCCGCCGCTGAGCTGGTCGGGAACCAGGCCTCCACGCCCGGCAGCCACCAGCTCCAGCATCGGCGCACCGCCGGACGATCTCCTCGCGCGCGACCCGGCGCATGCGGAGGCCGAAGCGCGACGTTGTCGAAGACGGTCTTGTGCGGGAACAGGGCGTCGTTCTGGAAGACCACGCCCATGTCCCGGTGAGGGCGGCTCGAGCCGCGTGATGTCGCGGCCGCGGAGCCGCACCTCGCCCTCGTCGGGACAGAAGGCCGGCGATGACGTCGAGGCATCCTCGTCTTGCCGCAGCCGCTCGGCCCAGGAGGTGCAGGAACTCGCCCTCCTGGACCACGAAGTCGACCGGCCCGACGCCGAGCGTGGCGCCGTAGCGCTTCGGCGCGCGCCGGAGCTCGAGGATCGGCTCGGCCATCAGCGGACGATCAGCTGCCCACGACCTCCTTGTTCCAGCGGTCCTTGATCTGGTCCCGGAAGGCGAACATCGCCATGTAGTCGAAGTTGCGCTGGATCTTGCCGAAGGCCGCCGACCTGGGCCTCGGACAGCTCGAGCTTCTTCAGGTCGTTCGGCAGGTTCTTCATCGCCTTGAGGTTGGTCGGCGGATACCCGGTCTGACGGGCGAAGGCGATCTGCCGCTCGGGGTCGAAGGTCGTGGCGACGAGCTTCTCCGCCAGCTCGGTGCTGTCCTTCGGCCGGCCGGACAGGATCGACGTGTTCCAGATGAAGCTCAGGCCGCCCTCCTCCGGGATGACGAACTCGACCGGCGCGCCGGCCGCCGCCGCCTTCTCGACCCGGGCCCGAAGTGCGGGCAGATCCAGACCTCCTCGGACACGAGGAGCTGGTGGGTGTGCTCGACGTTGTTGATCGTGCCGGCCTTGTTCTTCTTGTAGAGGTCCTTCAGCTTCGTGATACCGGGATCGACGTTGTC